>NZ_FZOQ01000031.1 GCF_900188175.1 Pontibacter ummariensis
CTCAATCTAAGCCAGCAGGACAACACACCGAAAAAGGTTAGGGTGGGGGAGGATTTGGGCTACGACGCTAAAAATAGCCTAGTGGAGCTTTACCTGGATAGCAGTAGCCAGGCGGCTGGGAAGTCCATTGTGGAGCTACAGCTGCCCAAAACGTCCCTCATTGTGCTCATAGACAGGGGGGGTAAATTCGTGACACCTAATGGAGCCACTGTGCTGCAGGAAAAAGACAAGCTCATGGTAATGGTAGATAATGATGAAGAGCTGGAAAAAGTGAACAGAGTCCTTCTAGGTCATTAGTAGTTAAGACTACTAATGGCCTAGAAATTAACACATAGTAATACCATGTTTATTACCCTTTTGCTCTTTCTAAGGCTACAGTAGAGGGGTATTTGCTTTCTAGAGGTCATAAGTAACTGCTCCGGCAACTACAGAATAACGGACAGGGAAAAGGCAAGGCTGACGGAACGGTAATGTGACGAGTTATGGGAAGCTCTGGGAAAGTACCATGCGCTATCTTTCTACAAAGGAGATTTGTATTTAACATAAAATAAATTATAGTGACACTTTTATAGCAGGTGTTCCTTCATCGCACATTATAAGTCTTATAACCTTTCTTATGTTAAGTAGTGTAAGCTTGTGCTCCTGGGCTTCGTGGAGTACCACAAACCATACCAGTAGTAGTACAACACAATTATTTAGCGCTACCGCCTCCAGAAGGGAAACGTCTTTATTTTCCTGATCCTGATTCATTTTCCTAACTTAGATTGGAGCTTATCTTGTACTTTTCTCCAAGAGGGATTTCTATAAGGAGCTTACTGCTAGAGGAATCAGAGCCATCAGAAGGTTTTAAGTCCGTCTGAAGCGGCAGCCATACTTAAAAGAAGAGCAGGAAGTAAGACTCCCTGCTCTTCTAAGAATGAAGTTGATGGATGCTGTGATTTTATCTGAAAATGTAATTTACGTTTGGCAACTGCGATAACACTGGGGAATCCAGATCCAGCGCTTTGGCTCTTCCATCAACCTGAGGTGCTACAGTGCCCTTCACTTTAAGGTACTCTTCTATTACGTCGTGCACGGTATAATCCAGCACCTTCGGGTCTTTGGCATTCGGCATGCGGCAAAGCACATGGTCTGGCTCCCCACTTCTGCGGCAGGCAGCCAACGTATAAACCTTGTTCGGGTCAAGCGGCTGGCCGCCCACCGTTATGGACTGCACGCGTTCGCCCTTCGGAGCATTGGCGTTGAAAGTCATCTTCATGCCGGAGAAGCGGATCACCCAGCCTCCAAACCTTTCCAGTGGCTTCTCTGCAAACACATTGTGCAGTTCCTGCTCCATCCACTCCTGTATCTGCTGACCGGTGGCCTTGCCTGTTTTAACGTTCTCGTTCACGGGCAGCATGTTCCACACATCGCTGTAGGTGATAGGAGCTTTTCCCGACTCGTCCGGTATGATGGGTGTACCGAAACGGAAGCCGTTGGAGATAGCTATATCGGCACCAGTCTTCCAGCGTACCGCGTCTGTAATCATATTATCCAGTGCGTTTTCTACCACCAGGTAACGGTAAAGTGGTTCAGAAGTATATCCCAACACCCGCTCCATCTGCTCTTTGTAAGGAGCCATCTGCTCGTCTACTACCTTCTGCACGGAGGGGTCCGCCGGGTACTTGGCGGGGTCCACGTCGATCAGCTCGTAGCGCTGGCCCACAATCTTACCATCTTTCACATCCAGGTCCAGGCGTCCCACAAAAGAGGCGAAGGCACCAGGCTCCACCACCTGCGCATACGTTTGCTTCAGTGGCTTCCGGATACGCTCATGGGTATCGTTACCCAATATAAAATCCACGCCTTTTATCTCTTCCTGGTCAGCCAGGTAAATTTGTTTAGAGATGCCTAAGTGCGTCACAAGGAACAGGAGGTCTACTTTCTGTTCTTCCTTTAGCTCTCTGATTAATGGCTGTAGGTTGTCTTCTATTTTCTTAAAAACTAGCCCCTTGCTGAAAACCGGGTTTTGCCGGATAGGCACTTCCGGGTCATTATAGGAGATAAAGCCCAGCTTCACGCCTTTTACCTCCTTCACAATATAGGGTGGGTAGAGCATTTCTGCGCTGGACTCATCATAAATATTGGCACATATTACCGGCTTTCCGTACGAGGCCAGTACATGGCGCATTTTCTGGCTCCCGAAGATCACCTCCCAGTTGCCCGGTATCAGAAAATCATAATCCATAGCCTTAATCACAGGGCCAAACACCTCCCCTTCAGACAGCGCCGCCACGGCACTCCCCTGTATCAGGTCCCCACCGTCTACAATCACGGTGCCGCCGGGATTCTCCGCTTTTACTTGCTTAAAAATAGTTTGGATATTGGCCACGCCGCCGCGCTCCTTGAACACGAACTCTTCGTTCTCAATGAACATTTCCTGGTGGGGCAGGAGCTGGCCATGTATGTCGGCTGTCTGCAGAATGGTAATAGTCTCAACGCCGTCCCCTTTTGCCTGGGACTCTTCCTGGTTTGCTGTCTGACAGGAAGTCACCCCCAGCCCTACGAGTGGAAGAAAGGCTAAGAGTTTTTTGTTTATTCTATGAAGCATCTTTGGAATCTAGAGTATATTTTCTTAAAAGTTGTTAATGAAATTGCTTTTGCCTGGAGCTGGTATATCCGGATGAAGCCAGTTGAAGCTAGTCCGACAGGAACAAAAAGGAATTCTGTGGATAGCAACTTACCTTGGACCACAGCTAACCGACAACCTGTCTCTACCTCACCCGAAAGCATAGACAGTGGATTAAAAGGAAAAAGAAGGAATCAGCTGAACCTTGGGGGATCAGGGTCTGTGGCGGCAGCCACAGAGAAGTACACCGTCTGCTTGAAAGCAGGTTCCTGGTAGCGCAACATCGGATTAATATCAACCATTGCTTCCGCGGCCGCCGTGTAGAAGATTTTTACAGAACAGACTATCAACTTTGCACTATTTTCGGGAGTGTCCGCTTACATCATCTGCTATTGCTTCTTAACCATGCTTTGCAGAAACTCCCGAACTTCCGGAGTGTCGTATTCTGCCATGCCTTCCTGCTTAGCCACGATTTTGCCCTCCGGGGAGATGATGAACGTAGTGGGAATGGCGTTCGAATAAAACTCCTGCGGAAGCTGACCGGCCGGCAGGTATACCGGGAAAGTAAAACCTTTCTTACTGATGAACTTCTTCACCTTCTCTACACCTCCTTCGTCTACCGAAAGCATTACGAAGGCAATCTTGTCGGAGCCTACCCTTTCGTAGAGGCTTTGGATATTCGGCATTTCGGCGATGCACGGTGGGCACCAGGTTGCCCAAATGTTCATGAAAACTACTTTTCCCTTCAGGCTCTCAAAAGCCACTATTTTTCCATAAAGGTCTATCATCCTAAAACCTGCACCCGCCCTGGAGGATGCCCCTGAAGAAGATTCTACCGCTACCGCTACAGAATCGGATGCAGGTTCAGGCACATCGGCTTTCTTGATACCAGTGGCGAGCAAAAGGCGCTGCACCTGGCCGATGGCCTCTGTGTGTAAACCGGTAAGGTAAAGTATGCCGAACAGGGCCAGCATCATGGCCCAGCCGGGAATGTTTCGAAATGAAAACTTATGCTTATTCATGACTTTCTTTTTTATTGTTAATGGCCCCTCCCGGAAAGAAGAGAGGCGTAACCATAGACTAAAGCTCTACTGTGACGTACCCCTGCTGCTGCAGGTCGAACATGTAGGTAAGGCCATTTGGCACGATGTCTACACCCTCCACCAGTGTGCCGGGGTCAATGTTGAACTGCTTAAGGGACATGCCGCACACTTTATAAGTGATGCCCGCCGCCTGGCCCTTTTTGAACTCCGCTTCCATATTGCTGCCTTTGACAAAAGCCTCTACAGATCTACCGCAAGCCATGACCACTAAGCTTCCTCTGTTATAAGTGCTGTGAGATGTAATAGTCTCTGCGGTGTTGACGGCTGCTTTCAGGTGGTTGGGTTGGCTGATGAGCACGGCATAGTTGTTCTTGGGGTTTGTTTCAGCAAGCTGCTGCGGTCCTGACTGTGCTACCGAAGTGCCCATGGCACAGGCTCCCAACAGCAGCAGTAACCCCGTGGCCAGGACGGAAATATCTCTGCCTCTGCGAAGGCTGTTCAGCCTACTATTAGATTTCCTGCGCCTGGACTGGTCCAGGCCGTAATACATCGCCCCGTTTACGAGAAAGAACAGCAGCATGCCGATGAGCGCCACGTTTTTAAACAAGGGTCCGGCCCCTGTCGGGTTTGCCACCTGTACTGTCAGCGTAATCGGTAGCAGGATAAGCAAAAGCAGCATGGCCGCCAGCCTTGTCTGAAAACCGGCCAATAGCATGAAGCCCCCAAGCAGCAGCCCGATGCCGGAGAGCACGATCAATGTTTCGGCTGGCGCGATCCAGGTGGCTAAAAAGCCAAATGAGGCTTTTTCGAGCCGGGCAGCGGCACCGACTGTGTTTAATAGGTGGTTAAAGCCTGCGGCGATAAAGATCAGGCTGCCCATTATGCGCAGCACCAGAAAGGATATTTTTTGCATAGGAGTGTTTTCCATAATAACTTTTTGTTTCTTTAAAATGACAGTGATTGGCACAGACACACCATGCCTGTGTTCCCAAGAAAAGGGGACAAAAAGGAAACCGATCAGCACACTACGTGCGTATTTCCATAACCCTTACTTATGAGACATTTTAAGAAAAGCGGGGTGGGTCAGGGTCAGTCTTAAGGTGAGGCGAAAGGTACTTCTGTGGAGTTGCCAAGGTGACGCTGCTCCACAAAGGGAAAGATAGAACCCTCTCCTGCTCCTGAGCGAAGAGAGCGGCATACATCGGGGAACTACAGCCTGTGGTCACCCCGGCTGCATCCTGCTGCCGGGAGTGTGACGGGTGCCGGAAGCATTTTTTTGCACAGGTACGCTTCACCAGACGCTTTGCCCCACAATTCTTCATCAGTACAGCCTGCTCCATACTGTTCAAGCTGTTCACGCTACCTAATTTAGGAAGGTTGAACAGCAGGAACACCAGGCTGAAAATTATAAGAAAGTAGCTCTTCATTCGCTTAAAAACTCATTACCAACGCTTGCAGCTGAACGGGTACTAAGCTCAGCCGCATTGGCTTACTCAGTGAAGTTAATCATTTATACTGCTCGGCATAGTCCGGGAACACACGCTTTGCTTTGCCAGAGCATCTTCTTTGTGCAGCACATCCGCACTTCGGACAAAATCCCTGCGCCAACTGTAAGCAGGGCAGTGCCTAGCAATACTGCCTCCAAACCAAACAGGTCACTGAACAACCCCGCTGCCACGGCCCCTGCCACATAGCCGAAGTCGCGCCAGAAACGGAAAATGCCCAAGCTCTGCGGACGCTGGTTCGGGTGGGTGTTTTCAGCCACCACCGAAAGGAAGTTCGGGTACACCAGGGCCGTTCCGGCACCCAACACAACAAGTGCTGTTACCAATACAGCGTACGAACCGGCGAAAAGCAAAAGCGCAATGGCGATGCCCTGTAGCACCATGCCCAGGCTAAGCAGTTGCTTTTTGCAGTATATGTCCCCGAGCCTGCCTGTCACCAGCTGCCCCAGTCCCCACACAACTGGGTAAATACCCGCCAGCAAACCTATCTCTGCCAGTGAGTAGCCCCTTGTGGCCAGCAAGACCGGCAGCAGGCCCCACAGCATCCCGTCGTTGAGGTTGTTTACAAAACCATTGAGCGTGACAGAGCCAAGGTTGGCATGGCGCCAGGTCGTGTCTTTCCAGATGCTGCCGAGGAAGGGAATACTAGTTTGCGCTGCCTCCACTTTTACGTGTCCGTGCGTGTCACGGAGGAAGAAGATAGTCAGCAGCAAGCCCGCTATAGAAAAACCGATGCCCGGCAAGAACGCGTAGGTGACCTCGCCCGTGGCGGAGGCAATGTATCCCGCCAGAAAAGCCACCAGCCCCACGGCCAGGTAACCGGCGAACTCATTGATGCCCATCGCCAAGCCACGGTTCCTCTCCCCGACCAGGTCTATTTTCATCACCACCGTAGCCGACCAGGCAAGTCCCTGGTTTAGCCCCAGCAGCAGGTTTGCAAAGATGACCCACCCCCAACTGTTTGCATACAGCAACAGCCACGGTACCGGCAGTGCAAACAACCAGCCCGTGAGCAGCAGCTGCTTGCGGGTATACCTTGTTGCCAGGCGGCCCATCATGAGATTGGCGAAGGACTTGGCAAGACCGAAGGCTACGATAAAGGAAAGAAGCGCCGTATGCCCGCTGATGCCGAAAACGGATTCGGCTAACTCCGGAATAACGGACCGCTCCAGCCCTACCATCGCACCCACAAAGCCATTGATGAGCACCAGCAGCCAGAACTGCGCTGCGTTCTCTTTCAAGCCCAGTTTCGTTTCTTCCATTCTTTCCATTATCTAACAATTCCAGGTAAATACCGGTGGCTCAGGAGAGCGGCCACTTGACACCGATAGCCACTGCAAAGACCCATTTGCCAAACCTCCTGCGTACCTGTTATACACTGTCGCTTTATTTAGCGTGGCCAGGCCCCCACGCCACCGGACAGGTTGTAGGCCTTGAATCCCTGGTCTGAGAGCATCTGGCAAGCCGAACCGCTCCGGTTGCCACTGCGGCAGAACACATAGTACTCCTTGTCCTTGTCCAGCGTCTTTAGTGCCGACTGAAACTGAGAGGAGGTCACATCAAGGTTCTTGGCTCCTTTGATGGTTCCCGCACTGAATTCCCCAGCAGTCCGCACATCCAGCAGCTCGGCCTTGGGTGAATTTTGAAATTTTGATTTGAATGTCTTCCCGTCCAGGTTTTCGTAGTTCTTGGGAGCGGACTTGAATATATTGAACATCGCTTTCTGTCTTTTAAGTGTTTTCAATGATTGTAATATTGTAACAAAGGTACGGCTTAGGCCCTCCCCTTTCAGTGACTTTGGTCACACAGACAGAAAATGCTTCGTCTGCCCGACGGGCTTTAGCTTAAGGTGAGGTAAATAGCCCAGGCCGGCTTGAAGCCGGTCCGGGCCTACACTAAACGAAACCAAAACGCTGCTACTTTAATGTGGAAGGACAAACATATGCCGTCCTCGGCACACTTGTTTCGGCAATAGCCTTGAAGCCGCCCTCCACATTCACCACGTTGTCAAAGCCCCGGGCTTTCAGGATAGAGGCCGCAATCATGGAGCGGTAACCTCCCGCGCAGTGCAGGTACACTGCTTCCTCCTTTGGCAGTTCCGCCATATGTTCATTCAAGTAGTCCAGCGGAGCATTGCTCGCCGTCTCTACGTGCTCTGACTCGTACTCACCCGGCTTGCGCACGTCCACCACTTTGATGCCCTTGTCCTGCTCGTACAGACGGGCAAACTCGTCAGCTTTGATCGAATTGACAGCATCAACATCCTTTCCAGCTTCTTCCCAGGCGGCAAAGCCTCCCTTCAGGTAGCCGATGGTATAGTCATAGCCCACACGCGCTAACCTGGTCACAACCTCTTCCTCTCGCTCTTCATCCGTCACGAGTAATATCTGCTGTCTGATGTCCGGGATGAGCGTACCAACCCAGGGAGCAAAGCTACCGTCAATGCCGATGTTAACCGAATTCGGGATAAAGCCATTTGCAAACTCCTCCGGCTTCCTGGTGTCCAGCACCAGCGCGCCTGTCTCATTGGCCGTTGCCTCAAAGGCCTCCGGAGTCAGCGCCTGCAGCCCTTTCTCCAGTACCTCCTCTATATTGTCATAGCCCTCCCTGTTCATTTTCACGTTGAGCGGGAAGTAGCTGGGAGGGGGCAATAAGCCATCCGTTACCTCTTTGACAAACTCCCCTTTAGTCATGTCGGCGCGCAGGGCATAGTTTGTCTGCTTCTGGTGCCCTAAAGTATCGAATGTCTCTTTGCTCATGTTCTTACCACAGGCGGATCCCGCCCCGTGTGCCGGGTATACCAGCACGTCCTCGTCCAAAGGCATAATCTTGTTGCGGAGCGAGTCGTACAGGTGCCCTGCCAGCTGCTCCTGTGTCAGCTCAGATTTGGCTGCCAGGTCCGGACGTCCCACATCCCCTATAAAGAGCGTGTCTCCAGTGAAAACAGCATAGTCTTTCCCTTTCTCATCCTTCAGCAGGTAAGTAGTGGACTCCATGGTGTGCCCCGGGGTGTGAAGCATTTTAATGGTCACCTCTCCCACTCTCAGCTCCTCTCCGTCCTTTGCAATGTAAGCGGCATAGGTTGTTTGTGCGTTTGGCCCGAACACTATCTGCGCCCCTGAAGCCCTTGCCAAATCCACGTGCCCTGAGACGAAATCCGCGTGGAAGTGTGTTTCCAGTACATACTTTATTTTCGCTCCTCTTTGGTCCGCCTTCTCTAAATAGGGGCGAGTTTCACGGAGCGGGTCGATAATGACCGCCTCCCCGTTGCTTTCGATGTAATAGGCGCCCTGTGCCAGGCAGCCGGTGTATATTTGCTCAATTAACATGGCTATTTGCTTTAAATTTTTTTTTTGTTTTATGTACAAAGGTACTTTTTGTGGAGGCCTTGTTCAGTGACTTTAGTTACAGAGCAGGACCTTGTGCTTCGCTTTTAGAAGAAAAGCTCTTTTCCGATGATGTAGACGCCCATTGCGAGCACAAACCATCCGAAGGCCATCTTGAGCTTGTCCGCCTGGATCTTAGTGGACAGGAAAGACCCGAGGAAGATGCCCACAATGGAGAGCGCTGAGAAAACACCCAAGAAGCCCCAGTCAATCTCATAGTTGTAGATGTCCCCGATAAATCCGAAGAGCGACTTTGCCGCAATGATGAGTAGGGAAGTGCCTACCGCCATTTTCATGTCCAGCTTGCTGAAAAGCACCAGCGCCGGGATGATCAGGAAGCCGCCCCCTGCCCCCACCAGGCCCGTCAGCGTGCCCACCACGGCACCTTCGGCCAGAATGCCGCCATAGTTGAACTTCGGCTCTTTTAATTTAACTGGCTTACCGTTTTCATCTAAAATGTCGTGGTCTATGTTCTCGTCGGCAGTGCCGCTTGGCTTCTTATTTTGCCTGATCATGCTGATGGAGGCAAAAACCATAAGGCCGGCAAACAGCAGCATGAGCATAATACCCTTTGTCACTTCAAAACCGCCAATCGTGAAGATACTCTCCGGGATGGCCGGCACAATATAGCGGCGCGTGGCGTATACCGCCACAATGGAAGGGAGCCCGAAGACTAGTGCTGTCTTAAGACTGACCAGCCCTTTTTTGTAAAACCTGTAACTTCCCACCAGGCTGGTGGTTCCCACGATAAAAAGCGAGTAAGCCGTTGATATAACAGGACTTAGGCCCAGCAGGTAAACCAGGGCCGGCACTGTTAAGATAGAGCCTCCCCCGCCAATAAGCCCCAATGAAAGCCCGATCACAAGGGCCGCGATGTATCCTAAAATTTCCATTCTCTGTGTTGTATTATTTTGTGATACAAAAGTAGAGAGGCCTGTAGGCCGGTACAGTGACAAAAATCACATAGGAAAAAATGAATCTCATGCTGGTGCTTTTTCCATTTCTTGGACTGCCTGTGATAATCAGGGATGCTTCTCTGCTGCTTCGGGCCCAGCTCTTAAAACGGAGAACAGGGTTTGGCGTATGCTATAGAGAACGAACTACATGAAGCCATGAATTACCACTTTACCAAAAAAGTAAACTACAGCTACAAAGAGGCATTAGATAAAACCAAAGCCGCTCTTAGCAGCGAGGGCTTCGGAGTCATATCAGAGATTGATCTTAAGGAAAAGTTCAAGGAAAAGCTCTATGTGGACTTTAGGGAGTACAAAATCCTGGGTGCCTGCAACCCTAAGCTTGCCTATCAGGCTATCGGGCAGGAAGATAAGATTGGCGTGATGCTGCCATGCAACTTACTCGTACAGGAGCACGAGAATGGAGAAGTAGAGGTAACGGCCATCAATCCCATGGAATCCATGTCGGCTATTGGCAATGATAAACTAGAGGCAATAGCCAAAGAAGTGAGTCAAAGACTGGAAACGGTTATAGACAGTATTTGAAGGCAGCCTTACCCCATCATCAAGCCCACAGCTGCTTCCAAAAGCATCCTAATTAAGCAGTCGTGGGTGTATAGTTTTTTTGACACTCAGTCAGCAAAGGAGTTGTGCCGCTGCTAGACTACCTCCGTAAAGGAATGCCATTGGTGGGGTGAAAAAAAAGCTTCCCCTAATGAGGAAGCCTTTTTCTAAGAATACCATAGGTGAGTGTGCCCAGTATGGCGCTAAACAGGACGACCAGTATCACACCGTACCCATTCCCAATCAGCGTGTAAATCGGGCCGGGGCAGGCACCCGTCATGGCCCACCCTAGTCCGAAGATAGTGCCGCCAAAGAGGTAGCGGGGAATACTCATGTTCTTCGGCGAAAAGGTAATGGGGTCACCGGTAGTCGAACGGAGCTTGTACTTCTTGATGAGAGCCACGCTGATCATCCCCAGGATGACAGCTGATCCGATGATGCCGTACATGTGGAAGGAGTCGAAGCGGAACATCTCATAAATTCTGTACCAGGAAATGGCCTGGGACTTTGTCATGATGATACCAAACAAGGTACCGATTGACAGATAGGTTAAAAACTTCATGCTGTCTTTCGCTTTAAAGTGTAAGGATAACCGGGAGCAGCAGGTAAGTCATGATCAAGCCGCCGATAAAGAAGCCTACCACGGCAATCAGCGAAGGGACCTGCAGGTTGCTCAGCCCGCTGATGGCATGCCCGGAGGTACATCCCCCAGCATAGCGCGCCCCGAAACCAATGAGGAACCCGCCGATAACCAACATCACGAAGCCTCGCAGCGTAAAAAGGCTCTCCCAGCTGAAGATTTCTTCGGGCAGGTAATTTTCGCCAGGGTTATCGATTCCCAATTCCTGCAACCTCTCAATCGTATCCTGTGCTAGCGGAATCGGATCAGGCTGCTGCAGCCAGGTAGAGGCGATGAAACCGCCGATGATTGCGCCCAGCACGAAAACCAGATTCCAGGTTTGCTTTCTCCAGTCAAAGTCAAAGAAGTCACTTACCCTGCCCCCTCCTCCAATGGCGCAGGTCGTCCGCAGGGTGTCCGACACACCAAAGCTTTTACCGACAAACAGCAGCAGCACCATCGTGAAGGCTATCAATGGGCCTGCCACGTACCAGGGCCACGGCTGGCTCATCCATTCAACTAAACTTTCCATTCTTCTAAATTGATTTTTTTATTGTTATCATAATGGCAATACTCTGAGACATATTCAGATACCGTTTTATATTTATACAAAGGTACCCTATACGCCGGTAGGTCACAGTGACATTTATCACACAGCAACCATCGCTGGCAGGGGGAGTGAAAGCTAAGGGTAAAGGAATGGCCCCTTCAGCACAGCGAGGCTGCCGGATGAAGCGCCCTGAGCCCCTGTGGACGAGCTGCGTCCTTTCCTAAAGGCCTGTGGAAACTGCTACAAAGCTTTGTAACACAAGCGTATAACATGCACAAAGACTCAGAGCATGATGCAAGAAACAGCGGGCCGCGTCAGCGAAAGCTCATCGGACAAGGCCAATCAGCAGGTACAGGCTGAAATTATGGAGAACATTGGCAGGTACAAAGGGGCAAGTGAAGCGGTTTTACGGAAGCGGATACAGCAGCTCGACAAAGAATGGGACCTGGAAAGAAGCCTGGAGGTAAACGCCTCCACACTAGCGCTATCCGGCGTACTGCTAAGTGTATTTGTGGACAGGCGCTGGCTTATCCTACCCGGCGTGGTGACCCGCTTTCTGCTGCAACATGGGCTGCAGGGCTGGTGCCCCCCTCTCCCGCTACTCAATAAGCTGGGCTTCCGGTCCAGACGCGAGATAGATGAAGAGAAGTTTGCCCTTAAACTACTGCGCGGGGATTTCCAGGGTACCTCGGAGAGCTCGGATCCTGCCGCTGTTCTCAAGGCGTTCAGGAAAAGGTAAGGGATTTAGAGCAGCTCGTTTTCATTCACCGGCACTACATCCTGCTGCCCACGTGCTTTGCTGCGCAAAGAGGGATAGTTTTCTCCTATTGCAGAAAGCCTCCGGTGCACCGGTGATGGTTAGTATGAACGAAAACTACCCTTCTTCAATCCAAAGGCTTAGAGGCTTAGCCTCAAAAGGTTAAGGAGGTTCTTGCTTAACGGCTCACCTCCTCCAGTAACGTCTCCAGATCATCCCTCACGTATATTTTGTTTCTTTCCAGCTCCACCAGCTTTCGTTTCTCCAGTTGTTTCAGCAGCCTTGAGACAACCTCCCGGGAGGTACCCAGCTCACTGGCGATTTCCTGATGCGTGACCGACAGCTCCAGCGTCTTTAACTGCTTTGACTTGAGGACCAGGTACTTGAGCAGGCGCTCATCCATCTTTTTAAAAGCAATGTCATCGATGGCCTGAAACATAGCCTGAAAGCGCTTCTGGTAGGTCATCGCGACAAAGTCCTTCCATTGGCTGAACTTGTTTGTCCATTCCTCGTGCTTGCGGACAGGCACTCCCAGGACTTTTGTTTTTTCCTCTGCCACCGCTTTTACATCGCTGGGGCTGGAGGTGCTGCAGCAGGTTAAGGACACGGCGCAGGTCTGGCCGCTGTCGAGGTAGTATAACAGCAGGTCATGCCCTTCCTCATCGGTACGCATCACTTTGACAGACCCCTCCAGGATAATGGGAACCGTTTTCAAATACTGCCCGGGCTCTATGATAGGCTGCCCTGGCTCAAAATCCTGAATTTTCCCATGTTTCTCCAGCTCTTCAAGAAGAGTTGGATCTGTAATAAAAGGGATTTGCATGCTCATACAACTGTTTATGTTTAGTATAAAGTAATGTTTACTACTTGCGGGCTTACTTGGTTGATGCGAATGGTGCAGTAGCTATGGCTTTGTTGGCGTTCGTTTGTTTTCTGTGAGCTGTTTTTTCACTACAGCCAGTGTCTAAGGAAAACACAAGGCGGATACGGCGGAAGTTGTTACAATGCGGCCATAAAACTTTTGTAGGGTATACCTTTTCGCTTGCCAATACTACATAAGGTAATCTGAGGTGACTTTGAAACAGGACCTTCCGAATTTCCCTCCCTTGGCAGTATTCTTGGAAGAGAAGCACGTATGCGTAAGAAACAAGAAATTTTTTGGAATCATTGAAGCGTCGCAGCTATGGAAAAGTTTTTTCGATTTATAGGCTCTCACAACGGAAGAACAGTAAGAGTTGCAGCAGGGTTAGCGCTGATTGGGGCAGGTACCATGCGAAAGGGAAAGCCCTATTGGCCTTTGATGGCGGCAGGACTAGTCCCTCTTTCAGCAGGTTTGCTGGATAAGTGTGTTTTAGGCCCCCTGGCGGGCAAACCGTTTTCCGGTGAACGCCTCCGTGAGCAGATGAGCCGACAAAAAGTATAGCTGCCCCTTTCAGTGGCTGTATTTCCTCCTCACAAGCCGTTGCATTGTTGCGGACATAGCCCGCGGCGAGGAAGGGGGTAATTACATACACCCGTTCATGAAATGACGGCTTTTGCTGGCTTTCAGGCGTAATCCCACATCAAAGGGTGCCCTTCACTTTACCTGTCACCTGCCCTCACAGGAAGGCCTAAGCGGGGGGCGGGCTATATCACCGTTACACCCCCTCTAAATTAAGAACCTCTATGGAATTCCTGTGCAGCTTGACGGCACCTGCCTGCTCCAGCTTTTTGAGCAGACGGGAGATGACCTCCCGGGAGCTGCTGAGCTCATCGGCAATCTGCTGGTGCGAAAGCTTTAGCAGATTGCCGCTTACCTTCACGTGGCGCTTCAGGTAAAACAGAAGCCTTTCGTCCAGCCCCCTGAACACGACACTGTCCAGGGTCAGCAGGAGCTCTTCGAAGCGCTGGCGGTAGGAGGCGATCACGAAGTTGTGCCAGGACTTGTATTTGGCCAGCCACGATTCCGACAGGTGCGAAGGTATCAGGATGATTTCAGAGGCCTCCACGGCCATGGCCATGATCTGGCTTTTCTCGTCGCGGGCTGTGCACATCATGGAAAGGGCACAGGCATTGCCCGGCTCCAGGTAATACATCAGGAACTCCTTGCCTTCCTCGTCTTCGCGGTAAATTTTAAGCAAGCCTTTGGAAAGCAACACAGTCGATTTAATGTACTGACCTGTTCGCAGGGCTTCATCGCCTTCTTCAAGTTGCCTGAAGGTGCTCTGTGTCATGATCTCATCCAGAAGGGGCTGCTCTAACTGAGAAAACTTCTGCAGTAACTCACTTTTATTTGCGCTGTTCATATGCTTGCTCATTACGTTTTTCCCGAGTGCTAGATCCCCTGGTATCTTTATTTTGTTTTCCGGTCTGGGAAACGCTGCATCCCGATGGACCGCAACAGCCTGAATTCGTGACAGCCTGACCTAAAAGTAAAAAAGCAATTGCACCTACCAGTACTTCACTTGTGGCTATAGCCTGTACAAGCAGTGCTGTTCCGAGCACCAAACGAATCCAACGGGCCAGGTGCCAGCCTGTAAAGAGTTGATATTTTAAGTTCTTTATCATGCCTTTTCAGGTAAGCTAAGCGCTGCGTCCTGTTCCTGTTCCATTGCAGGCCCCGACTCCAGGGAAGCCAGGTAACGTTCCGCATCCAAGGCGGCCATACAGCCTGAACCAGCAGCTGTTACAGCCTGGCGGTAGGTAAAGTCCTGCACGTCTCCGCAGGCAAACACACCGTCGATGTTCGTTTTGGATGTACCTGGTATCGTGCGGATGTAGCCATTCCCATCCAGGTTCAGGTAATCTTTAAAAATATCGGAGTTAGGCTTATGACCAATGGCCACAAAAAAACCTTTCACCGGTATTTCACGCGTTTCGTTCGCTACCACATTCCTGACTCTGACACCTTCCACAGCCTGGTCGCCCAGGATTTCCTCGGTCACGGAATTCCAAAGGATCTCGATGTTTTTAGTTCGCTTCACACGCTCCTGCATGATGACAGAGGCACGCATTTCATCGCGCCGCACGATCATGTAGACTTTGCTTGCCAGGTTCGCCAGGTAGGTGGCCTCTTCAGCGGCCGTATCGCCGGCGCCAACGATAGCAACATCCTGCCCGCGGTAAAAGAACCCATCACACACGGCACAGGCCGAAACGCCACTGCCGTTCAGGCGTGCTTCGGACTCCAGCCCCAGCCACTTGGCAGAAGCCCCTGTTGAAATAATAACAGTTTCGGCTTCTATGACCTTCTGGTCGTCTATCGTGACTTTATGCGGTTTGGATGAGAAATCAACAGCAGTCGCGACACCGTAGCGCACATCCGTGCCAAAGCGCTCTGCCTGGCGCCTGAAGTCTTCCATCATCTGCGGGCCGTTGATACCCTCCGGATAGCCGGGGTAATTTTCCACGTCGTTGGTGATGGTGAGCTGGCCGCCTGGCTGCAGGCCCTGGTACAACACCGGTTGCAATCCTGCCCTGGATGCATAAATAGCAGCTGTGTACCCAGCTGGCCCGGAACCGATTATCAATACTTTTACCTTCTCTGTTTCCATAAGAAATATATTGTTGGCACAAGACCGACTCTCTCAGCCCTTATGCAGTTATTGATGTAGTATGACAGCAGCCCAAGTCCCATTGAACGAGGGCAGGCATGTCTAGCAAAGGTAAGATTTTCAACAGCCGTTATCCGTGATTTTAGTCACACAAGAAAGTGACGGGAGGTTGAAGAAGTCTGGTGAAGCAAAACTGAATCCTTGGTTTATGAAATAGAAACTGCCTGTGCTTACACAGCACAGGCAGTTTCTGGAGACATTGATTTCTTTGTACCCGAGGCAAGCCCTCTGCTCAGCAGGGCACCTGTTACAGTGCCATAAAGGGTGCTGCTTAGAGGACTGGAGCTGATCATACAGCTTCCGTTACAACCGTAGAAGGCGTAAAACAGGTAACCTGAAACGGCGCCTAATAGCATTCGCAACACCAGCTTGGAGCTAGCATAAGGTGCTAGTTTATTCAATTTCATACGGCCAACCGCCTATTCCCCCGTTCAGGTTATACAGTGTATCGAACCCTCTTCCTGCCATATAGTTACAGGCCTGCGCACTTCTGTTGCCGGATCTGCAGTAAACCACGTATGGCTTGGTTTTGTCCAGCGCTTCAACCTTCTGCATAAACTGGCGGTCCATCAGGTCTATTACCTGTGCGCTTGGTATCCTGCCCTGGCTTACCTCCATAGGTGTGCGCACATCCAGCACAAGGGCATCGGGTTGCTCCTGCTGAAGCCTTAACATTTCCTCAGCGGATATATCTTTATAGTTCATCGCAACAGTAATTAGGTTTGTAAGGAGATCCTTCTGCAGGATCTCCTGGTATGATTTATTTTTGCTTCAACTCCGTTACAGCTTCGCTCATGTCGAGTACCTTCACGTCCGGCAGGGCAGCCGCCACAATGCTGCTACCGGCTGCAGAGCGGTAACCGCCCGCACAGTGGACCACCACCGGCTTGTCTGCAGGAATCTCACCTGCCCGCTCCCTGAGCTCCGGTAGCGGAATGTTGATCGAGTGCTCGAAGAACTTGCCAGCCTTTACTTCTGATGAGTTGCGGATGTCGACGATGGTGAAGTCATCCTTGCGGGCTTCAAACGAAGCGCTGTCAAATGCATCGCTCATCTCACCGTCCTGCTGGTCATATACAAACACACCTTTTATTAGCAGCTCATACCCGATTCTGGCAGCTTTGGCGATGAGCTCATTCAGCTGCTCTTCGCTTTCACCGACCAGGTAATAACTTTCGTTGGGTCCCATAATGCTGCCCAGCCAGGTTTCAAATTTGTTGCCGTTCTGGATATTTATCGCGCCTTGGTAATGGCCTTTCTTGAACACCTTTTCGCTGCGGGCATCCACAATCACGGCACCTTTCTCGGGTTTGAAGTTTTTCTCCAGTCTTACGACGCCTTCTATGCTTGGCTGAAGGGCAGGAGCTCCTTTCTTGTTCAGGCTAACATCATAACCGAAGTATTTAGGTATAAATGGCTGGTCTTCTGTCAGCACCTTTACAAACTCGTCCTCGCTCATTTGCTGCAGGGCGTAGTTGCTCGCTTTCTCTGCCCCGATAGTGCTGCTGTTGGCTTCACTGAGCCCCTTGCCGCAGAGCGTGCCTGCCCCGTGGGCAGGATACACCAGCACGTCATCCTCCAGCTTCATCAGCTTATTGCGGGTGCTGTAGTACATCTCGCGTGCCAGTTCCTCGCGCTTGGCCGTTACATTACCGGCACTCTCTCGCAAGTCGGGGCGGCCCACGTCACCAATAAACAAGGTGTCTCCGGTAAATACGGCCTTATCTTTGCCCTCGTGCTCCAGCACAATGCTGATGCCGTCAGGAGAGTGACCGGGCGTGTGCAGCGACTTCAGCTTTATGTCGCCCAGCTGCAGCTCGGCTCCCTCGTCAAAAGCCTCGTGCGGGTAGTCTGCCCCTATCAGGCTATGCGCGTAAATAGTGGCTCCCGTCTTATGGTGTATTTCCAGGTGCGAGCTCACAAAGTCAGCGTGCGGGTGGGTTTCTATCACACCCACTATTTTGGCATTGTTCGCCGCAGCATAGTCATAGTAAGGCTGCGGGTCCCGTGCCGGGTCAATCAATACAACCTCACCTGTAGTCTCGCTTAAAACCGCGTATCCGTACTGCGCCAGGCCTTTGTCTTCAAACTGCTGTATTTTCATAGGTCAATTCTTTATGTTGTGATGATTCTGATTTCATTTTCTGATACAAAGGTACCGCACAGGTCGATGGCTCACAGTGACATATGTCACACAGGCCTAAGTCAATGGAGGAGCTACAATTTGAAACGTGTTTTCCCGCACTTCAGGCAGCCACAGGGGGCAGCGGATGCTTCAAGGTTAGCTTTTGGGCTACCTGCCCCCCTCTAAAAAGTTACTTGTGTGATGAAGTTCAGGTTATGGAAGTTAGTGTTATAGTACATATCCTTCAGCGGGATTTCTGTCCCCGGGGAAGCCCTTCCCACATAAAGCAACCTGAAGCTGAGGCCGTGCAATGTAGGGGTTGCCGGCCTGTAGTTTAGGTCGGCCTCCCAACCCCAGTAGGCGGCCGCGCCATACTTGTTGTGCTGGAAGTCCTTCGGGGAGGGGATCCAGGACTTGGCGACGGCGGCCTCTGAGAAGAGGGTCTCCGACCATTGCCTGCGGACTTTTGCCACCAGCAGGTCCGCGTCACCAGTTCCTTCCATCCTGCCCCTTGGCAGGGTGGCAAAAAACTGCTCGCGTCCCCACTCCCGCGGGAACAGGAACCTCCCCTCTCCCCCGATATGCAGGTAATCCAGCGACAGGTGCCAGTTTTCAGGTGCATAGGCCAGCATGCCGCCCAGCAGCCACTGTTTCTGGTCCGGGAAATACACCCGGCTGCTTTCAGGGTTGCCTCCGCCTCCTACTTGAACCTGGTAAAGGCCTTCCACCCCCACCTTTACCTGTGGGGCCACTTCCACCACCGCACGGCCATAGCTGTTGTTGGAGATGTTGTCAATCCAGTAGTTCCAGGCTTCGGCGCTGATGCGGCGGCCGGGGTGCAGTCGCAGGCCTGCCACGGCCACACCCTTTGTGCTGGTGTGGTGGGCATAGGCGGATAGGTTCCCCTGTGTATCCACCCCTGAAGGGAAAATGCCGATGGTTTCATTTGCCGGGAACCACTCTACCGTGCTGCGCGGGGAGAAATGGTCGAACCAGGCAAAAGTCAGCAGTCCTTTCTGCCAGAGAGGCACCTGGACGTTTACTCCCTGAAACGCGTAAGGCTTCATGCGCCCGTCCTGGGGGTTCATGAGCGGAGAGCGGAAGCTGAAGCGACCTATCTTCGCATGCAACCACTCCGTTTTATATTCCAGGTACAGCTCATCCAGGCGATCCAGGTCTGCCTTGTTCTCCGGATCCTGCAGGTCGAAGAGCTCCAGCTCCAGCCGCGGGAGCTTCCCCGAGAGAGGGTCCCGCCGGTTCATATCGGAAGAGAACAGGTTGTAGGTAAACAGCCCCGCAAAGCCAAGGCGGAAGCCGTGGTAGGAAGCTGTTTTGTATGCGATTTCCGCCCCGATGGCGTTGGCATGGTTGTCTGTCAGGTCACGGTGGTTCCAGGTGGCCATAAAATAGTTCCTTACGTGGCCCTCCACTTTCCCTTTTGTAAACAACTCCTGCACACTGTGTATGGCCACCGTGTCAGCCTGCTCCCGTGTTGGATGTTCCTGGCCGAAGGCAGCACACCCTGCCATCAGGAGCAGGAGTGCTGTTGCCAGTGCTTTTGTGTACTGCATTGATTTTAACGATAGACGATACGCTTCTTCTTTAGTTGAGGTGGTAGGTCATCAAAGGACGGATGCAATGGTTAACAAGTGTCTCGGCGATGCTTCCATAAAACAGGTGGTGGATGCCTTTCCGGGCATGTGTGCCAATAAGCACCAGATCCATCTCCGTTTCCTGATTGAAGTTTCGGACTCCCTCCGGCACCTTGTAATTATGGTGCAGGTGCAGCTCATAGTTTTGCAGGCCCAGGCGCCGGGCGAATTCCTGCATGTTCTGCTTTATTTCCTGGCTTCGCTTTTCATCTTTTCTTTCGATGATCTGCAAGAGATGGATCCTGGCTTCAAACAGCCGCTGAAACAGTTTTATGGTGGCGATACTCTGCTCCGGCTGCTTTTCTGCCTGAAATTCCGCTATCCAGAGCAAATTATGAATGGGGGTGATGGATGCCTGCTGATGCACCGTGATAACGGGTACATCCGTAAACCGCACCACGTGCTGCGCCTCCGAACCGGATACTTTCTCCAGCCACCCGTCGGCACCTGCTGTGCCCATGACGACAAAGTCAATGTTATGCTGGGCGGTATAGCTGGCAAGGGTAGTGGTAAGCCCGCCAAACAGCACCTCGCCGGTGAATTTGAAATCCACGTGCTGTTTCAGTTCCGTGAACTGCTCCATTGCCTTTTGCTCCAGTGCCCGGAAGGCTGCCTTGTCGATGGTGTCGGATGAGGCGATGGTGCCTCCCCAATCCGCAGCATTCATTTCTACCACGTGCACCAGGTGCGTGTTGATGGGGGTGGTCTCCATCAGGAAGGTCAAAAACTCCAGTGCTCTGAAAGACACGGGTGTAAAGTCCACCGGCACCACCACGTTTAACTTCTTTTCCATTTTCTTATTTGATTTTATGGCCTAAGCCTGTTTTGTGTATAAAATGTGCATCTTTTCTTATGCCTTGCTTTCTGCCGCTCCCGGTTTGGTGGCGACCATTCTGGTGACACAGCCTGCCCCGCTATGGTAAGCGCCTTCTTTCAATAGCGTTTCCTGTTCCTCCAGCAGGTTTATCTCCAGTGGAGTGAAATCGGAGCGGAGCATTCCGGCGGTATAAAGCATGCGCTGGTCTTTCGGCCCGCCGGAAGCATAGGCCAGTTGACCTGGATGAAAGGCTTCCAGTATCACCACTCCGCCCGGCTTCAGCCATTGAATCACGTTTCGATGCAAACGCTCCCGCAGGACAGGGAGGAAATGCGCATAAATCAGAGCCACCGCGTTAAGGCTATTTGGCTCCCTATCGAACTCAGCGGCCTCAGCCAGTCTGTAATTTATGCTTACTCCCTGTTGTTGGGCAAGCCACAAAGCTTTGGCACGGCCAGCCTCACTATAGTCGAAAGCCAGCACCTCCCAGCCTTTGAGGGCGGCGTGTACAGCGTTCCTGCCTTCGCCTTCAGCAGGCAGCAGCAGTTTGCCAGGAGTTAGTTTTTTTAACTGCTCACGGAAGAACACGTTAGGCGCTGAGCCGTAAGTCATGTCTTCCTGGCTGTACCGGTTGTTCCAGAATTCCTGCATCGTTTTATGTATTAGGATGTTGAAGGAGGAGGCTGCGGATAACAGATCGGCTTTACCGGCATGTTACAGTTGCTGCCACATTCCCCATATGTTCCATTTAACTTGTGCAAAGGTGATCAATAAAAGGAGCCTGTTCAGTGACATTGGTTACACAAGCAGACTTCAATAGAAAGAGACTGTTTAAACAATACAAAGGATAGGAGGTAAAATGGCTTGTCTTTCCTGATGGGCGGCTAATGGTGTTGATCCAGATGAAGGCTCCCACGGGCGTCTTAGAACCCTGCTAAAATGGCTCCGTATGCAACCGGTAAGCTTCCGCCTCGCTAGAAGGCTTGTTGATGCTCTCCAGCTACTTGTAGGTTTTTACCTGTAAAAGAAAACCAATGATAGAGAGAGGGACGTGCCAGAATCCCCTACCCTTAGTAACTCATGCAGCACTCGTCCTATCACAAAGCCCACGGCGGTATCCTCTCCAATGGGTACCGCTGCTAATGATTGTGGCTGTCACTGTTGTTTATTTGTGTGCCGCCTTAAGTGGTATGAAGCAAAGAAGCAACTGTAGTGGTTGGCGTACCAATTGCTTCATTGCTTGGCGTCTTCTTACTCGGGGTGTTCATGCTGCCGTCTCTCATGCGGCGGGCATCAGGAACTGCGAGGGCACATGGTGCAACACTTGCTGATTGGCATGTTCGCACCGCTGTTCCTTGTTTTGGGAGCAGCCTGCACTATAACCCCTGTCGGTCAAAGCTGTGCGGGGTGTCACAGCTGTACCAAGAAGCAGGGTATTTCAAGTACTCCACCTTTTACCAGGCCTATCCTATTCTTCATTTTTATCATAGTTATGATGATACGCTTTCAGTGAGTATCAACATTGCCGGGCTGATGAAGCTCAAGTACCATGCTGAACAGTCCCGCGTTCAGCCACATGCATGCGGAACTACACCTCCTACGGGATTCCCTAAACAAACTGTTTAAGCACTTAAAAAGAAGGTTCGGACAAAAATCCTGTCAGAAAACAGAGATAGACTGGCACCGGCTAAACTTACCAGATAGTCTGTTCAAAGAAGGTTTATCAAAAGATCAAACCTTACCAGAGCGAAAGGTTTGGACAAGTTTTCTATCCTCTAAAAAAAACAAGAGTTGGAAAGATATATGCTCTGGTGCAGTGGCTTTTTTCCTGTTGTTATGGCAATGAGTTTGCCCTGTAGGAACTTACCTGATCACCTTGGCAGCTCTGGTAGTCTTTACTGGCTTGCCTTGCCTACGGCAGAACCATAACAGAGAGCCTGAGATGGACAGCAGGGCGGGCATTAAGCCGAAGAAAGCATACAGCAGCTTTACCGGCAGCCCTGCAAAATCACCGAAGTGAATTGGGTGCAGAGCAGTTAGGAACCTGTCCAGCAAGGGTTGCTCGCTCAGAAAGAAGGGCTGCCCCAGCTCGCCTGTCTCATAATCCAGGGGTATTTTACTGTAGAAACGGCCGTAGTAGGACGGATCAGACCTTAGCCTACCCAATAGCTGCACCTGCCCCTCTGCGTTTACTGGAAAGCGAAGGTATGTAATCTCAAAGTCGGGATAGGTAGTGCCTGCCTCTGCCATAGCGGCGTCCACAGAAGCTGTTATCTCCGGCACGGACACTTCCTTTGTGCCCCCCTTTAGGGCGGCATTCACAACCGTTATGGCAAGCGAGAGCCCTGTCACGCACATGAGCAGATTAAAAGCCAGTGCCCATACCCCCACGACACGGTGCAGGCTAGAGAGCAGGCTACGCCGACTCTTGAGGGAAACTCTCTGCCGAAAGGTTAATACCTTGAGAACAGACTTGCGGTACAGCAGAAAGCCGGTTACCGTGAGCAGCAGTAGTGCCAACCCCACCAGTAGCACCGCAACTTTGCCGGGCGTGCCTGAAAGTAAATTATAGTGCAAGTTGAGCACCACGTAGGAGAAACGGTTGTGCGCCTGTTCGACAGTGGAGAGCTTCTTGCCGGTTTCAGGGTGTACGAATAGCCACCTGCGCAGCTGCCCCTGCCGCAGCTCGTACAGCAGCGCCTTATCAGACGAGGCCGGAAGCGCAGGCACACGTATGTCCCATCCCTGGTTTTCGGCTCTTACCCATCCAATCGACTTGTCAATGCGCAGTGCCTGCGCTGGTGCTCCTAACTGTGCGTGGCTTTCGTAAATGACTTCGTCTATCTTGTCGTCGAAAACCAGTATAACACCAGAAAGGCTGATAGCCAGGATAAATATCCCGGCTATCAGCCCGCTCCAGTGGTGGATAGAAAACGCTCGTTTGGTTCGCTTCTTCAAACCGTTACCACTTATAAGACGCGCCTGCCTGGAATCTGGCTCCGTTTGCTCTGGTGAAGTTATCGTCGCGCCCGTACCAGTATGCCTGCGGCAGGTAGTATGCCTTGTCCAGCAGATTCTCGACACCCAAGTTTAGGCTCAGCTTGTCCGTTGCTTTGTAAGAGGCGGCTAAATTGAAAACATCGAACGCCTTCACCGGTCCCTGGCCTGAGCTATAGGCGCCTTTGGCGTTGCGCTCAAACCTGTCGCGCTCCCCTGAGTAGATCCACTGCAGGCTGAGATTCAGATTTTGCGTAGGCCTCAGATTAAGGTAAGAGGTGAACTTGAACGGTGGGATGCGCAGGCTCGTCAGGTACTTGTCCTCACCGTTGGTATATTCGCCATTGTTGTCAATATCCGCCTTTCCCTCGCTATAAGAGGCGTTGGCACCCAGTGTGAGCTTCTCCGACAGGAACAGGTCCACCAGGGCCTCGAAGCCCGCCACGCGCTCCGGCGCGCGCTCAATCTCATACACGCCCTGCTCATTAGCGACCAGGTTGGCGCCCAGCTTGGAAGTGCTGATGAAGTAGGCCCCACTGAAAGAGGCGATGCCTAGCTGACTGTGGAAGCCCGCTTCGTAGTTATTGACGATCACCGGCTCCAGGTTCATCTGCGAAATAAAGTCTTCCTTGGCGCCACGCACGTAGCGGCCTACATCTATCATGGAGAAACCCTGTGAGTAGCTGACAAAAGGTTTGAAATAATCCAACGCCGAATAGCGGAGGCCAGCGTTGAAGGTGTTGGCGTTGAACTCAAGCCTGCCGCCCTGCACGTAATCGCCGCCTGCACCACTGGCCAGCACTAATTGCTGGAAGTCTTCAACAGTGACAGACACATTATCAAAGCGGTAACCAGCCTTAAAGTTAAGGTGCTGCAGGATGTCTAGCTGCAGCTGTGCGTAAGGGGCGAGGTTCTTCAGGTCCATCTCGGGCACCCACGTACGCCCGTCTACCAGAGGCTGTGAGGTTACGTCGTTAAGGTAGTCCGCTCCGTAAGCAACACTACCGCTTAAGGCACGTCCCAGGCTAAAGGGGGTATTCAGATTCAGGCGCACACCTTTCTTGCTGGACTTAATGGAGGACTGTCCTCCGTTCTGGAAGTAAGGAGTGTAACCGTAAACCGTAAAGAAGCTCTGCATGTAGGCGCTCAGCTCCAGATTAGTATTTAGGAAGAGGTTCTTGCCGATGTAGCGCAGCTGCGCGTTGTGGTTATACTTGGTGCCTTCCGGTTCGCCCAGCACTTCACCCCTCACTCCGATGGTTGGCGTCTCTCCGTACTTGCCCGGTTGCAGCACGTAGTCTGACTCTTGCCGGCTGCCGAAGTAGTTGTACATAGCCTCCACGCGGTGGCCGGAGCTAAAGTTATAGCCGGCTTTGGCAAATCCGTTGTACAGGTTTGTCTCTCCCAGCCCATAAACGGGTGAAATCACTTCCCCCTCTCCGTCGCGCATCACGCCTGTCTTCTCGTAAGTGCCACTGGCCACGTAGTCAAAATTCTTGAGCTTACCGGAGAACTGCTGGGAAACCCGCCCCCCGAAGGTACCATTCGGGTGAAAGAGCATGCCTGTTCCTGCAAGAGAGGTGGAGGCACTAAAAGGTTTGCTGGTACTCGGCTGCTTCGTGATATAGTTAATCAGACCACCGTCGGCGCCGTTACCGTACACGGCAGTCGCTCCTTTCACTATCTCTATGCGCTCAATGGCGGCAGGGTCAATGGTGCGCACGTCACGGCTGCCATTGCGTAAGGGCGTAGACTGAGGAATGCCGTCCACCATGATCAGCACATTCCTTCCCCGTAGTGTCTGTCCCACGTTGCTGGTGGTATTGCTCTGAAGGGCTAGTCCGGGAACGGTATTTGCCAGTATCCTGGAAACATCAGTATTGATCTGTGACTGCAACTGCAACGTGCGCGAGTCAATCACGTGTACAGAGGCAGGCGTCTCGTCCAGGGTCTCCACTGAGCGGCTTGCTGACACCACCACTTCCTCAAGGGTACCGGCGCTTGGCTGCAGGACAAAGGCTAGGTCCAGTTCATCACCGGCCTGCAAAGTAATTGGTTGACGCACTGGCTTGTACCCCACTCCGCCCACACGGAGGGTGTAGGTTCCTGGCTTGATGTTGCGGAGGACGAATGCTCCAGCAGCATCTGTGTTCGTACCGAGCACCGTACCCTCCAGCGCTACTGTTAGGGATTCCAGGACTTGCCCCTCCGCGGAAGTAACTTTTCCGGACAGGGAAGCGTTCTGGCTTTGTGCCCGCCCTACGGATAAGGCGAAAAACCACAGAAACAGGAGTAAATATTTTTGCATGCAGTCGTTGTTTAGAATGATTATTGATAAGCCAAAAGTAGGCGCTGCTCCTTTACGGGACAAATTTTATTTAAACTAATTCTAAACAACAATAGAGCGAAGGGATCCCGGCTTAGCAGTACATGCCTTGAAATTGCGGTGTATGAAGACTTATTAGCGGCCCAGAACTGGTTAATGCTCTAGTAAGCAACATGCCTGTTAAAGCGATGTGTCCTGTGGGGGCACACCTGTTGTGAAGGCTCCTGGGTCTTCCTGCCAGATGAGTTGTATGCTACCCGGACGTGAAGTGTTTTGCCGTATCTGCGCTTCTTGGTGCAATGCGCTGTCTTATGATTACCTTTCAAAGAAAAGAAGCACCTATCTACTGCAGATACGGTGCTTCTTATTTCTTCCTCTATGGGAGCTGTGCCTCGGCCTTCAGATAGCCTTTGATATATGACACAGGATCCTCCAGGTGCTTGGGTAGCTTTACCTCTGGGGCGATACCAGCTTTGTCTACCGATGTTTCGGGCAGGCGTGTCGAACGGGAACTTGGGATGCCGACCAGGTAGGGCATGCTAGGCAACGGTAGTTCTGTTACGTTGGCGTAATCCAAGGCTCCTTTTGTGTTACTGGTCCCGAACGTGGTTACCTTGTCGCTTTGAAGGGCGTAGAGTAGAAACTGCTCGGCAGCGCTTGCACATTTCTGGTCCTGTATAACCGCTATGCGAACCGGTGTCTTGCTTACTGACTCGTATGTTGCCACCGACTTCTCCTCTCCAAATGGCACAAACTGTCCTGGCCTTGCCTTTAGCGTCGCAACAAGCTCCTCTACCACTTTCCTGGTATTTGCAGGAATCTCTTCCTGAAGCAGCGCCTCGAAATTCGCTATGTTGTCTTCTGAGGCGAGGAACTCAACTCCATGTACTTCATAAGGGCGGGTATACATCAGGGGTAGCAAACCGAAGTAAGGGCGGTCTCCTCCCCCGCCGTTTCCCCGAATATCAATAATGAGCTGGGGCGTTGGGCTGTCTTTAAAAGCTGCCACCAAGCTGTCTATAGCTTTAATGTGTCTGATACTAAAGGAAGGAAGCACGAGCAGTGCTGTTTGCTCGTCCAGCCGTGCTAAATTTGGCTGCTTTACTACAGCCGGGGTGAGCGGTTTAGGCGCAGCTTTATCCTGGGGCGATAAGTAGACATGCCCGTCATGGAAGGTGTTGAGCCAACCGGTGATAACCTCAGCGCAACTGTCAGTTGTAGCTGCTTTTCTGGCCTTTCGTTCCGTCTTTGCCTTCAGTCTGGCATAGGCCTTCTTCTCTGAAGCGGGAACCTTATCCGGAAACCTAGCATAGTTCATTTCCAGCTTTTGGACCACGTAGTCAAAGTTCTCTGGGCAATTGCATTGCTGGGCGTTTGCGGCCACACTAAGTGCACAAACAAGCAAGGCCGTACAGATGCTTTTATTCATGTAGGTCTTAATCAAAGTAAGTAATTGATGAGATCAGCACCTGTGATATAAGCCTTCTTCATTGGGTAATTCAGGTCTTAATACTGAAGGGAACAAGCTTAAGGCTCCTCCTAAAGGCTTTCTAAGCTAAGTGCAGGCGCTGGAGAACACTCTGCTAAATTCTGTTGCCCTTCGCACGGTCGAAGACAAGGTAATCGACCATGCGCCAGTTGACACCATCCTTGCTCAGTTCAAAGGTCATTTTAAAGGAATCTTCTGAGAGCCTCTCATAAATAAAGTGCTGCCACATGGTGCCGCCCTGTGGGTGCTCTTGCTGGTTTGTCAGTACCAACTTGCCGTTTCGCCAGCCATCCCCTGTAAACTTCCGGCTCCCACCAAGGCTGTCAAATATATAAGCAACAAATTCCCCGGTCTGCTGGTCTGTTCCCCACCAGGATGTAGCCTTATATGAATTGGGCGCCCGATCGATGTGTTCGTACTCTATCCAGCTACTGTCTAGAGAAGCTTTAAAAGACAGGTCTGCGGATATAGGTTTGCCACTAGCAAATTCCCCCTCACCCGACCATGACCCGGCAAAGTATTCCAGCACTTCTTTCGATGGTTTTTTTACAGGTCTTTGCTGTGCCTGTAATTGCAGTGCCCCTAAGACAAGGGCAGCGGTAAGCATAACTTTTTTCATAGTTTTAGGGCTGATGTATTGTGCAGCAAATATGTTTAAAATCTGTTTTAATTGGGTATAGTAGCTTTCTAAAAAAAGCATCTAACTTTCGACTGAAAGAGTCAGAAGTTAGATGCTTTTAGTTTTGCACCTTTAAGCCAGGAGTTAGGTTCATGACAGCTCCCAAACGCTGAGCACCCGTGATAAAGCAAACGAAGGCGCAAAGCTCCACGATTTCTTTGTCGGAGAAGACCTCCCGGAGCACCTCAAAATGGCCGTCGTTAATACTCAAGTGGTCCAGCAGGAACAGTTCCGCAAAAGCACTTGCCAGTTCCTCCCGCTGGTTCAGGTTCTCTGTTTTGGGCTTGCCTTTCGCCATGCAGTACTGACACTGGTTTCCGAAAGCAAGGGTACGACGCACCTGCTCAAGTAGCTCAGGGCTTAAACCGGTACAGGTAAAGAAGGTCTCCTCTAAGCCGGCCCACTTTTGCATTAGGTCCTGGTTATACCCTAAGAGTTTTTGGAAAGGAGTCTCACCATTGGGAGACAGGTTAATTCTTGTTTTCATGTGTCTTATTTTGTTTCTGCAAATTTCAGGAAAACAGCCTCCCCTCTTACTTTAAAATCCACAGTTCTTACTACCTTTCCTTTTGGAAACAAAGGGATTTTAGGGGCTTTGGTTTTGTAAATGATGGATAAGCTAAATTGGTCGATATTAAAGCTACTGCAGGAGAATGCCAGACTCTCTTATGTGGAGATTGGAAAGCAAGTAGGCCTTTCTGCCCCAGCAGTGGCCGAACGCATAGCTCGCATGGAAGAAAAAGGACTGATTGAACATTACAGGGCTTGCTTAAACCTAAGTGAAATAGGCCTTCCCTTAACAGCTTTTGTTTCCCTAAAAGTACGCGTAGGCAAACTGGATGAATTACTTCGCCTGGTGCCAGATCTTCCAGAGATCTACGAGTGCCATCGGGTAACAGGAAATGAGTGCCTGATCATGAAAGCAGCCCTGAGAAGCCCCGCGCAACTAGAGCAACTGATCAACAAGCTGATGGAATATGGAGAGCCAACTACTTCCGTTATTCTGTCTAGTCCTGTCAGCCATAAGGTCTTTCAAGATCCCAGGGCTGCCTTAAGCGAATAAGAGGTGTTAGGGGCAATGCCAAATTGTTGTAGAACTCAGCTTGGCTACTATTTAAGGAAGCAAATCGGGTAAGAAGGCATACGCCCCCCTTGTCGCTTCCTAAACGTTCCAAAACGCCAGCTTGCCTGTTATATCCTGATGATGTTGCTCACTACAAGCCTCTTTGTAATTATCAAACGCACATTTCCTGCCTATGTCCAGTTTAAATTCTGGATCGGATAACTGCTCAACGAGTTCCTGAGCCATTCTGATTTTCTGATCTGCGTTAATGCCACTCAACCAGTTGTCTAACCCGAAGCCCTTTATTGTTAAATACTTCATGATGACAGAGGCATTGTAAAACTGTACCGGTTCCTGGCTCAGCAAGCCGTACAAAATAATACTCCCATTAGCCTCGACACAGTCAAATAAACTTGTACCAATGCTACCGCCTACTGCGTCCAATGCTACTTTTACACCTTTGCCAGCTGTTAGGCTTCGTACTTTTTCCACCCATGTACTCTCCAGCACGTCTAACACAGCCGTAGCACCTAAGGCTAATGGTCCGTCTCATCCTTCTTTCCTCGGGTGGCCGCTATCACATGAATACCTCTTTTCCGGGCCAACTGTATGATAACCCTGGAAACCGTGGAATTTCCCGCAGTTAACAAAAGCCAGCTGTTTTCCTGAACCTTCGCCTGTTCCAGTAATGCCCACGCCGTAATCTGGTTCAAAGCGAACTGGCAAGCCTTCTCTAATGGAAACGCCTTTGGCAAAATATAAAGTTTTTCAACGGGCACGGAGACAAATTCAGCCCAGCAGCCGCGGTGTCGGAAAGAAACAAGGGATCCGACAGGCACTTTTCCCGCTTTGTCCGCCTGCACCACGACCCCTGCTCCCTCTAATCCTGCAATCTGAGGAAGGACCGGCTGCACCCTGTATCTGCCATGTATGAATATGTAATCTGCCGGACTCACGGGGCTTGCTGCTACTTTAACCAGCACCTCGTTTTCCTGAGGTGTGGGCTTATGACTGTCGCCAAATTCAAGAACAGCCTGCGGGGCCCCGAATGCTTTAAAGTGTAACGATTTCATTCTTTTACATTATAGTCTAAGGCAGGGCTCTAACACGGATTAGTCTCGTATGGCCTGTTAATTCACTTTCCAAAAGTAGAAAATCTTTTAAAGATACAGACCTGTCTGTTTACAAAGGTTTACATATACTTGCCGATGTCTCCTTTACCTAAAGAAACAAGTAATGCTGCTTCCGGGCTCTGTCGAGTGATCCTCAGGGACATCATCCTTACCCCAAAGCAAGCAAGTGGTCTACCAGTAAGCGGCCGTCACCATCAACGTCTATGATTTTTGCATCTTTCGAGAGGCTGATCTGCTTCAAGAAGTCCAGCTACGAAGTTGGTGCCGGCTGGTACCCCTCACCTCCGCTTTTTACTTTAATCTCAAAAAACTCTGCTTTCCTTTGCCTGTCACTTTTAGTCACTTTTACTTACCTAACTTTAAGTGTTAGTTCCGTTTTAGTTGATGATCAAGACTCGTATAATTGTCTATGTCGTTTTTGTTTGAGTATATTAAAAAGGTCAAAGCCCGAGAGCTTGGGGTAGATGAGGTAAGGCTTCATCTATTTTACCTGGACTACTTGTGCAAATCAGATGCTGCCGTTGAAAGAAAAAGTAAGCTTGTCCGTAAGAAGCTAAACGCCAGGCTACATGAACTAAAGGAAGTTAGCAGATGATAATATGGCTGATAGTCGTTTACCTGATAAACCCAGCCGCTCTAAGCAAAAAGCAATTTTCTGTTATACTTAATTCAACAGCCCTCGACAATGCTCTAAATCATGGTGGGCTTGCTTGCGCTTCCAGAAGATTGAAATCCACTTTCTATTTAGTAACAGGTTTGAAGTAAGGGCTATTTGTTACTCTTTTGGCAACTCTATGTAAAAAGTAGTTCCCTCGTTTTCCGCGCTCTCGAACCAGATTCTTCCCTTGTGCCACTCCACGATTGTTTTGATGATGCTCATGCCCAGCCCGGTGGAAGGTTCCCCTTTCAGCCCCTCGCGCCTGGCTGGCGTGAACCTCTCAAACAGCTCGTCATGGTAGCGGTCCGGAATACCAATACCGTTGTCCTTTACCGTAATCAGCACCGTTGCCTCCTGTTCGCTTATGTCAACTACTATCACGCCATTATCACGCGTGAACTTGATAGCGTTCGATATAAGGTTGTTGATCACCTGCATGAACTTATTCTGGTCGAGGTTAACATAAAGTTTCTCGCTGGAAGAAGTGAACTGGAACTCCTTTTTAATAAGGTCCTCCCCGTCTCCATACTGTTCCATCACCTCTTTCACCTTCTCTATCAGGTTGACGCGCCTCTTGATCACACCCGTATTGGAGGAGGAGAGAAACTCCTGTTCCACGAAGTCTCTGATCATACGGATGCTCTTCTCGCTACTGTCTCGGATTATCCTTATCACGTTGTCAACCTGGCTGTTCTCATACTCCCTGGTGTAGTCGGAGAGCAAGCCCGCCAAGCCCTGTATGTTGGCGATGGGACCAGCCAGGTCATGGGAGAGGATCTCCAGGATAGAGTTCTTCTTGGCAGCAAACTTTTGCAGGTTGGCGATGTTGTCCTTGGCAACGGTGATGTCCTCTACTATGCCAGCGATAAGCCGCTTTCCTTGCTGATCAGTGACTAGCTTCGGGTTAAGCAGCATCCAGGAGACGGATTTGTCAGGCAGGATGATTCGAAACTCTACGTCATACTTTATGATGCCATCCAGTAGTTCCCGGTACTCCTTTACAAGATAATCCCTGTCGTCAGGATGAACGGTGTCCAAGATGATGCTCGGATTTGCTAAAACACTCTCCCTCGTCCTGTTCCACAGGTAGGGAAAAGCAGTGTTAAGATGGGTGAATGAACCTGAGTCCACATCATAAGAGAAGAGAACCTTGCCTGTCTGCCTTATTAGTTCTTCGAATACCTGGTAATTGCTGCTTTCGTCCATTCATTGAAGGTACAGTTGTACTACCTGTTTACTACAAGTGCTCAAGTTGCGTTGCGGTAGCTCTTTTTCCCTTGCTTGGACAGACAAAGCTTGCCCACGTTGTTTCGCCCTACAAAAGGGAAGGAAGACACAGGGGGTAAAGAGTCTCTGAGATTGGACATGATCCGACACCGTTATTTCTATAAATTGTTTTTTTGCTAAGCAAACGCAATAACTTTATGAAACCCTTTGAAACAGGGGGGTTATACTATAACGCTATCGCAGCTGTTATAGCAATGCACTACCTTGACAACCTAACTAACCATGCGTACACTGCTAATAAAAACAAACGTTTTCTTTGCACGTGGCTTTTATGGATGGCCATTAGCTCATGTTTCAAGGTTAAGAAACCTTCCAATAAATCATAGTAAGCTTATTGTCAAGTTTGGTGAGTTTCCTTACTATTACAGTAGCGCATTATTAACCACTACTCACTTCAAGCTGGAACTTTCGGGGATAGGTTGCACATGAGTTTATGACTACAAGCCTATAAAATTCAAAAAGCGGTTCGAGCACATGCCCAAACCACTTTTTATCTCAACTATTGGTCTTAGCATTTCAAAATGAATCACTTAGTTGTCGTTCATCAACCTTTGGAATTCCTCTACAAAAAGCCCCACATGATAGCCATCCGCTAAGCCGTGATGCACGTGTACGGAGACAGGCATTGTCCTGACACCGCGCTTCTCTGTCACTTTCCCAAAGGAGACTTTCGGACAACTATCTGAAAAGGTGAAACTCCTTGCGTGGGATATAGATGTAAACTCCATCCAGGGAATGGCGGAAAAGTGAATTACATTCTTTCCTGAAACGGCAGGTATCAATCCCTCTGATTGCTGCACACCCTTTATAATTTCATTTGCCTTCTCATAGAAGTTGCCTTCATCTTCCTCATAGTCCATATAGGCAAAGCCAAATGTATGGTCTGCTCTGCTGATTGTTGAAGAAGCGTTCACCTGCTCGAAAACATACACTTTACCGTTGATGGTGCGATAGCGAAACGCCTCCACAGTGTTCGCTGCCTGTAAAGCCCTATACAGGTAGTATAGGAAGAAAGACTGGTTATTCTTCTTTACTTGTTCATAAGCCTTCGTGCAGTCAATCTGAATTGTTATACCGAAGAACGGCTCTTCAAATTGTGAGAAGAAAAGATAATGGTCTTTTCTATTCCAATCTGATATGTTTATCTCTTTTTTCATCATGTTAAATATGGTATTATCTCACTTATGGCATTTAACTCTATCAGATTTGGATGCTCTAGCGTACGCTCGTGTTGCTCGTGCGTCCACGTGGTGTGATAAGGCACATGAGCCGCATAGCCTTGCAACTCCAAAACAGGAAGCACATCCGGCTTGATGGAGTTTTCAATCATCAAGAACTTCTCAGGCACGCAGTCCAGGTGTTTTAACAGCTTCTGATAATCAGAGGCTTTCTTGTCGCTCATAATCTCTATATGGTGAAAGTAATTTTCAAGTACCGACTGCTTCAGCTTTCTCTCCTGGTCCAGTAAATCCCCTTTGGTCACCATCACCAACCTGTACTCCCCGAGAAGCAAGTCCAGCACCTCTTCGACCCCCTCTAACAATTCATTGGGCTTTAGCAGCAACTCCTGCCCCAACTGAATGACTTCATCGATTAGTCTGAAATTCGCCTTACCGTTGGAGACCCTGTAAGCAGTCTCTATCATGCAGAGCATGAATCCCTTAATGCCATACCCGTACAGGTGCAGGTTCTTCATTTCAGTCTTGAATAATTGCTGAGAGGTCGAATGATGCGGCAGGAAGTCTTCCAGCAAGGCGCAGAACTTGCGCTCTGTCTCCTGAAAGTAGGGATCATTTACCCGAAGTGTGTCGTCAGCGTCAAAGGCGATAGTCTTTATTTTGTTTATCATCCTTACTTCTGTACTTTTTCAACTGCAAAATTCATTGAAGCCTTTATTAGTAGAAAGGACATTTGTCCTAATAAGAAAATATGCTGCGGACGAATATTTCTTCCCTGTCATTTATCGAGCGTCTCCACGCGAAAAAGGAGCATAATGGAAGCCTTACGCTAGAGACATTTCCAGCAGGAGACTTGCTGTTGAAACAGGGAGAAAAAGCCACTAAGGTATTAATTGTAAAAACTGGTATCACAAAATGCTTTTTCAGCGAGGAAAACGGCAAGGATTATATCCTCGAGTTTTTAGGAGAAGGAGAAATCGTAGGAGAGATTGAATTTCTCAGGCAGATTAAATGCTTATGTAGTGTTGAAGCTGTAACAAAGGTTGAGGCATATGCCATCGCAGTACCTTTTTTCAGTAACCTGTTAGAAATTAACCTTGAATTGAATAAACTACTGTTGGACGAGTTGGCTGAGCGGATAATCAATACAAGAGTAGCAGGGCATCTTTTCAACAGCTATACACGGTTGAACATGGGCTAAAGAAACTGCTTCAACTCCAATCCAAGTTAAATATCAACACCTCAAAAGAAGACATGGCTGCTTATTTAGGAGTTACGCTTAGGAGCCTGAACAGGACTTTGAAGAATGTAGTGTAAACTCTGCTTCTCTTGCACTCACCCATCAAGACCAATACTTGGAATACACCTACTTCCTCTTATATGCTCTCTGAGCAGAACACTACACTTTTTGCAGTACCAGATAGACGTTCTAATGTTTTGTTGACTTTTACAGGGGGGGTGGGTAGCGGCTGGAGCAGAAAAACCTGGTTTGTGCGAAGCCGAATTGTTTGGGTGGTGTATTGTTTGGTAATTCTATAAAAGCAAAAATATCTACATCATTTAAATATAGGCAACTCTTTTAATGCTGAATAGGGGCCGCTTGTTGGTGTACCCAACAAACTCCAAAACATTTCCCTCAGAGTCATAAAAAAGTACTTCCCTACACCATTTTCTACCGCCTCTCCTACATCCACCCATTCTCATGTAATTCCTACGAACAAGTTTAAATTTTGCGTTTCGAAGCTGGGGCAGGAAGCAATATGTTTGTTAGCCTAAACTTTCTTATCGGTCGCCAGAGAGTTAAGCTGGTCGGGCTGTCGGTATCTAGGACAAGAAGTTTAGTATCTTGCTCATCCCAAACCACACCAAATACCAGCTTTTCCTGATACTGCTAAATTGATGCACCTACATCTGAAACACTAACCTTTTCTCTACTTAACTTTCATTAGCAGTACCACCTGTCAAATACAGCTTTTTATAATAAGCAAAACCACTGAATTACTCGAAGTAGGATAACAGACTTGCCACACTAATTCCTTTAACTTAGAATACAAAGGATGGAAAGAAATTTAGTCAACCTGGCTGAAATGAAAAGAAGTGTCAAATTAGTATTTCAGATCCACTTTAAGTTAGATGAGCAGTTGAGTCAATTTTTGTACTATGTCGTAGTTTTTACACTGCAAGCTAATAATAGAATCCTTGCCATTTCATGTAGTTAAGCACTACACCGATGTGATGTTTTAACTTAACAGTGCCTAGATACTCGCGTTGCAGGTTTCCCTGCCGTACTGAGAAGAGGAGTAATGTAAGCAGTTTTGAAATGTATAAAGTATAACAAAACATATATATGTTGGCTGACTGCGGGTATCAGTTATGTATTTGCCCAGTCTAAAGTAAGATGTACCTATGTTAATAAGACAATATGCTCATTCTATCCTTCTTGAGAAAATTAGAGCCGTTAGGTTAATAACGATAATTACAAATATGAGGTTAATTAAACTTAATTATATTGTTTGTACAAATGTTGTTAACATGCTTATATGAAATCCTTTAAGTATTGCAGTGTAGAACATGTATTAGGCAAGCAGTTTCTTTAAATTGGTATATCCGGCCTCCTCTAACACATTCAGCTCTCCCCCAGTAGCAAGGCCCAAGGCCTTATGGCATTGGTTAAGCCTGTTGAGCATAGGCTGAATTTGCTGGTTATAGTAATTGAAGAAATTGTATATGTCTTTGGAAGAGCATGGAAGCTTATAACCCGCGCTAGAGCTGACAATTAGTACCCCCTCGTCTCTTACTGGCCCTACTATTAATGAGCGGAAGCGATGCTCAGAGAAGTGCTCATATTTATAAGAGTTCAGGTGCTGCAGCAACTCATAAGTATGAATAAATCTGGTTTTATAGTTATAGGTAAATATCATCAGCAGGTACTCCACAAACAATACCCTACACTTAATGACCGGGTCTTTACTACCGGTGTGTTTCATGATGTAGTTTCTGGCTCGCAATTGGGCAGCCTCTGTAATTGCCTGATCATAATAATCTACGGCTTCTTCTATGTCTACTGTATAAGGTACGTGTTGACCAGGCCAGCTTTCTACTCCGACGCAATGGGCGTACAGTTCCTTCTGTACGTTTACAGCCAAAAGCCCTGCATTGTACTCATTCAGCGACCAGCCCAGAAGGTGTGCTAGCTGTAGGATAATAGCTTCCTCTCCTGTAGAAAAGGTAAAAGAAGCCGGGGAGAACAGATCCACCTGGTGATTCTCCTGAATGTAGCGCCTGAAACTCTGCATGAACTCCGATGAGCCCATTTCATTCGCTATGATAGCCAGATTGCGGACAGTCCGGTACAGGTTATTGTAAATAAGGCCGGAGAGGAACTTATAGAAAGTGCCTTTATACTGGAGTGGCGACTCTTGGTGTAACTTCCGTTTATCTATTAGCAGGGAGTGAAAGGAAAACTTCAGTGTCTTTAGCTCCGCTAGTATCTCCCTGAGCTTTTCCGGTTCGATGGCCCCTTGATGAATATTTAACTTTCCTTCCGGAAAGAACTTGTGCCAAATTTGGAGAAGCCCTTCCTCCACTTCCCTCCTGTTCTCTTCCTCGACCAATACGACAGTAACAGAAAAGTGAGTGCTTGCCGGACTTTCATACTTAAATCCATGAGATCCTGCCTCACTTACAAAACCGACTTTTGCCATAGCCTTATATTTTATGAAGGGTGAACTTGTTGCTGCTTTACGTCTGCTCTCTTAAGATACTAATAGTATTACCATATAGCAATATACTGCTAACGTATTTAGCTATTGATGGTTTGTCAAGCTTCTTAAACGGACGTTTATAAAGCTTGACAGAGCCATTTTTATCGGTAACTTTGTCATGTCAGGTAAAAAAAGGGAGGAAAGTGAAGACTTACGTGGCGTACTATCGGGTATCAACCAAGTCGCAGGGCCAAAGTGGGCTTGGGTTGGAAGCGCAACGCGCCGCTGTTCGCTTGTTCGTAAAATCCGAGGACCAGATTCTGGAGGAGTTCACCGAGGTGGAGAGCGGCAAGAAGAACAGCCGTGAACAACTACGGGCAGCAGTGGCACTGGCGAAGATGCGGCAGTCGACCCTGCTCATTGCCAAATTGGACCGGCTCAGCCGAAACGCCGCGTTTATTTTTACGCTAAGAGACAGTGGTGTTGATTTTGTCTGTGCGGACATGCCCGAAGCAAATACCCTGACCATTGGTATTTTCGCTGTACTAGCCCAGCACGAACGCGAGCTTATTTCGCAAAGGACCAAGGCAGCCCTGGACGCGAAGAAAGAGCAAGGGTTTAAGTTAGGATCTCCGAAGAACCTTACGGAGGCAGCTAGACTCAAGGGGCTTGAAGTTCGACAGCGGAATGCCAGTTTAAACAAAGCTAACCGGCAAGCATCCAAGTTGATCCGGATCTATCGGGAGCAAGGCTATACCTTTCAACAGATCGCGGAAGAGTTGAATGAGGAGGGGTATGTTACCCGCAATGGAAAGCCCTTTTTAAAAGGTACGGTGCATTACTTGTATCAAAAAACAGTCGCTACTTTACCAGAAGTTGAGTGACAGAAGGTTCGATTCCCCTACGGGCTACCAAAGTAAAAAAGCCGCTTCATGTTGTGTGGAGCGGCTTTGATGAAGTCAAACAGATATGAGCTTACGAGCTTATATCTTGTAGCGGCATAGGAGGAGGCACCACGTTTTTTACTGGTTTCGTTGATTTTAGATAGGCAAGAATTGCTCTTAAGTCATCGTCTTTCAGTCTTGAATAGGTTTGCCACGGCATGGGAGGCAGTAAGTTTCGGTTATTAGCAAGCCCTTTAGCCTTTCCTTCCCGCATAGCTTTAAAGAATTGCTCTTCTGTCCAGGTTCCTATTCCAGTTGGATCTGACGTAATATTGGCTGCAAATGAAACACCCCACGGTCCTATCACTGCGGTACTGTGAGAGTTAAACATTACCCAGCTTTTGAGTAACGTGGTATCTACTTTTGCAAGTGCATAGTTGGCAGGATGACCTGACAGCAAACGCTGCGCATCTGGTACTGGCCCATTCGGGCCATAAACCTTTGGAGAGTGACAATCATTACAACCCATTATAGTTACCAGATACTCCCCTCGGAGCACCTGTTCCTGGCCAAGCAGCTCGTTGGTTTGGTATGGTTTTACATTTGGCACGTCATGTGACGTAGACTGGGTGCAGGAAAACTGTAAGAAACTTATACTCCCCAGCAGGACTGATTTGAAAATTAGAGTCTTCATCGTTTTCTTAAATTCAGGTGAGTTTAATGGTAACTAGTCCTGCGCTTCAGGCATAGGACTAGTTCCGGTTATCTATAGAGACAGTTGAAAAATTACTGTTCTTGCTGAAATGTCAGTTCCGCAAGGTAAACTTTGTGCTCCTTCCTAGATGCGTCATACTCCACACGGTAACTTTTTGGGTAGTATCCGGCTTTTTGATATGCAGCAGGCTGCTTAACAGGAATACTCGCTTGCGGTTTGCTCATGATGTAATCAAGTGCAACCATCGGCTCGTAAAAAATCACATTACTTTGGTAACCGCCATAAATGAATGTCTGTGTAAATGGACTACCATGTAGTTCAGGCGAAGTGACATCTATAAAGTGAGTTCCCATAGCTGGCATCCTGCCGGGAAGCATAACATAATTCGCTGGGAGATACTTAGCCGCAGGAGGAGCAGGATCAAGCTCAGTGGGTGCCAAGCCAGGAATAGTCTTGCGCAACTCATTAGAAATCATATAGAAATGAAAGTCAAAATGTGGCTTATCGTATACGTTTGCTGGCTCGTGCCCTGAAGGGTTCCAATCTACGGTAACAAATTTAAAAGGCGTCAGCTCTGCGGCCTTAGGAAACTCTAGCACCGTTTCATGGGAGTTATGACTACCTTGATGATGCTCACCGGATTGCGGTAACCCCAAAAGTGCCTTGTCTGACATGGACACCCCAATGGCCGTAGGTACTCCATTTTTACCTACCGTCACCCATGTCCGCACAATGCCATCTCCTAATGGTTTCGCAGGACTATAATAGGTTGTAGCCTGAGTAGCTTTGTCATAAACCTGAGAATCAAGGATGGGATTGACCTCCTCCGCTTTTTCGCAGCTGGCAAAACTAAAGGCAAGGGCTATAAGAAATGTTGATAATTTTTTCATGGCATTATTTTGCTTGTATATAGTTTGTTCATAGCCAGTGAGTATATAAAACCGGGTTGCCTGTATATGCACTTCACCTGACTATCGATAAACCGATGTTATTTTGAAATCACTTTGTGAGAGCTTTGATTTAAAATTTACTTTACTGCTGTAGCTTCAATTTCAATTAAGAGCTGGGGAAACGCTAATCTTGATACACCGAGAAGAGTGGAAGAAACTTTCGAACCTGACTCGGCAAGACGATTTAAAACAACATCATAATGTTGAAAGAAGAGGTCTACATCTGTAGTGTAATAATTTAGCCTTACAACGTCTGACAGACTATAGGCAGCCTGCGCGAGCACCGTCTCCAAATTGTCCAGAGCGTAGCCAATCTGTGCCCGCATGTCCCCCTCCCCTATAGGCTTCCCTTCCGGACTCATGGCAGTTTGGCCAGCACAGAAAAGGGTCTCTTGATAGTTTTTTACTTTTATAGCCTGCGCAAAACCTAACTGATCTTGCCATTGCCAAGGATTAATAGCTTGTTTTTCGGTTTCTGGTTTTGTTAAAGTTTCCATTTCTACTTGTTTATGTATGGGTTAAATAGAGTTTTTTTCAATTGTACATGCTCAAAAAGCACATTTGTGCAATACCAGTTATGTTCTGATCTTGATAGCGGTGCGATAAATTTGCTGGAGGCCATTTTTGTGTTAACTAGGCAAGTGCAGGAACCTGAACAAAGCGGGCTCTGTAATCCCGAACAAATTCTTCGAAGCTTCGGGGCCTTCTTCCTAATGCCAGCTCTGTTGCTTTAAGATCTTCTGCTGATGCGGCCAGACCGTTTTGCTGAAAGAAGCTGTACATCAGTTTCCAATCTTCCACAACCCAATCGGGTAAGGTTTTCTTTGCTTCTTCAGACCAGGCTTCAAGATCATCGCCAGCATAGTGCACTCCCACTCCTAGTTCTTGGGTGTAAATTCGAGCTGTTTCTTTACCTGTTAGTGACTGAGGGCCTACCACCGGTACGCTCAGCCCGTTGAAGAGGTCAGAAGTTAAGGCATTTACAGCGGCTTCTGCCACATCGCGCACATCTACCCTACTTAACCCAATGCCCCCGATTGGCTGCGGGTACAACCTGTAGTTGCTGATCACCTCGGCAAACCAAAAGTCATTCTGGTAGAAGTTGTTAGGGCAGATGAAAACATAACGCATCCCCGACTTCATCACGGCTTCTTCGATAAGAATCTTCGCTTTGAAGTGTGGTATTTCGGGGGAAGTGCAGACATTATGTATACTTTGGTATACAAACTTTTGAACGCCAGCTTCCCTGGCAGCCTTTACGGCGTTCAGGCCCTGCGTTACTTCTGTTTGGCTTGTCCCGTTCAGCATAAAAACGGTGCTTACTCCTGTAAACAAGCCATCCAGGCTTGCCGGGTCCTCAAGGTTACCTACAAAAGCTTCTGCACCATCTGGCAACTCTGTTGCCTTTTCAAGGGATGTGGTGAGCACCCTTACCTGTACCTTTTTTTCGAGTAACAGCCGTACAATATGGCTCCCTACGGTGCCAGTACCGCCTATAACCAGTGTTTTCATAATTTTTTGATTTAAATTATGAACAAAGCTACAGCGCCGTTAAAAAAGGCTTCCGGAAAAGGAATGAACTGAGAAATAAAAGGCGCGAAGGAATTACTTTTGAGCGCGAACGGAATTAATCAATGATGAGCAGGCAGGAAGTCTCAGGATTACGGTAGTTCCTTCTTCCAGGTGGCTGAGTACTTCAATTTCGCCACCTGTCTTCTCTAGGAGTTCCTTCACAAGCACCATCCCCAGGCCTGTTCCCTTTTCTTTGGCCGTCCCCTTACTGCTCTTCGGGTGATGCAGGTCAAACAGAATCTTCATTCTTTCGGGCGAAATACCTATCCCATTATCCCGGAATAAAATCCTTACCCTGTCGTCTTCAGTTTTTACCTCAATAGTTACAGCTCCACCCGGACGTGTAAATTTGATGGCGTTACTTAAAAGGTTACGAAGGATGGTCAATAAAGCATTTTTATCTGCCATTACCTCAGCATCCTCTAGACCAGACAGGCCGATACTGATATTTTTTGAGAAGGCAAACTCGTCATGCAGCTCAACAACATCCTGTAAAAGCGGATACACTGCTAAAGGCTCTATCTGCAGCTGAAGATCACCGGTTTGGGAAAGCGACCAGTTGAGCAGATTGTCCAGCATACTGTTAATGCCACTTGCAGCGCGTGCAGTTTTGCTGCCTAATTCCAGCAACTGCTGTACATTGCCTTTCTCGTGATAGTACTGTATAAGCTCCGCCACATGCTGCAAAGCAGCGGCAGGGCTTCGCAGATCATGGCCGATAATAGAAAACAGGCGGTCCTTGCTGGCATTTAGCTTTACCAGTTCAGCTGTCCGCTCCTGTACCTTCTGCTCCAGCTGCTCCAGTATAACGGCATTCTGAATCGAAATGGCCAGCAACTGCGACAATGTCATCAGGAAAGCTTCATCTTCAGGGCTGAAGAAATTATGGTCTCTGCTCTCCACCGAAAGCACGGCAACCAGCTCATCATTAGAAAGCAGCGGTATGGCCACCTGGCTCTCGACATCCTTTAGCCCTGGAAGCAAAACATCAGTGCCGGCTTCTCCTATTCCAGCGGCGGCTTGCAGATATTGCCGTTGCCGCGAAATATTGGCCATTCGTAACCTGCGCTTTCGCAAGGCCACTACTCCAATGACGCCCTCCCCCATCTTTACCCTGGCACCAAGCCCCTGTTCCTCAAAACCCCGGCTGGCAAATACGCTTAAATAGTGCTGCTCCCGGTCTGGCAGGAGTAGCATGCTGTGCTTTAGCTGGAAATTAAGGTCCAGCATTGCCAGTATGTTATCAAGCTTTTCCTTTAAGCTCGCCAGCTGGCTTAACTCAACTGATAACCTGCGGAGAAAGTCGTTCTGGCGCCTTTCCTGCTCCAGTTCCTGCGCCAGATGATGCAGCTGCTCATTCATGCATTCAGATGTTTGCTCCTGCGAAAACAGGCTCCACTGCTACAATCCTGCAGATTAGGGCTGCGTGTAAGCTAAAGTCGATATGATGTGGGGTTGCCAGCGCCATCAGCTGCATTTCCATTTCTTCAAAAACAGGCCCTTCTTTTACTTCCTGTACAAACTGCAACTTTAGCTTCCACATGGCCATGGTGTCGGCAAATGTAATAAAGGCTGTGCAGGCGGTATTCTCCGTTAGATTTCGCCATGTTTTGTTCATAAACTGGTACGAAAGCCCCACATGCGCTTCATCTATTTTATACAGCCGTGAGATAAACGTGATGTTCGGCACACCATCGGACGACGAGGTAGCAACCACGGCAGGGATAACACCTTCCATGGCACTTCTTACATCGGAGGGTATGATTACTTGCTGTGTCATCACCAGATCATTATCCAATTTTATTCCCTGTACCTACCTTAGGCGTTTGCTCATACATCTCTTCTCCCCGCATCTCTATGCACAGGCACGGCTCTTGTAGGTACTGCTCGAACAAAGAGGCTGTTTTGATCCTGATGGCATGCATACTCTGGGCAAAACCATGCATGTAGTTTCTTTGATAGGTTACCTCTTCAGAAGTGCAGGGTCTTTGGCTTATGAAAAGACCTTTCACTTGGTAAGATTCGAAGGTTTGGATAGAAGCAAATAAAAAGCTGATGTGGGGATTGGCCCCGACATTTGAAATAAAGGCCCGTGTGTAGCGCTCTGGCACAAACAGGTTTATGTGCTGCCTGTCATCCTGCACCGTTGCGCCGGAAAGCCTTATTACTTCTGCTTGGTCGTCGGCTGCACAACTGCCCGCCCAGATGGAAGTATAAGGTGCCTGAAGGAGCGCTATTTTATGATCGTCCAATAACATGACATTCTGCGTTCAACCCAATCAGATTGTTTTAAGCCGGGAAAATAGTTTGTCCTTGAAAGTTTTGCCAACCGGGATCTTTTTACCCACCACTTCGATGCTGTTCGTCTGGATGCTGATTTTCTCTATTGCCTGAAGGTTGACTAAATAAGAACGGTGTACCTGTAGAAACTGGTCTTTGGGGAGCGTATCTGCAAAATCTTTCAACCGGTTACTTACCATGTGCTTTTTGCCCGCCGCAAAAACAAAGCAGTACTTATCATACGCTTCTACAAGAGCAATAGACTCCAGCATCACCCTGATAAGCATTCCGTCTTCCTTTATAAAAAGGGACTTATCCTGCAAAGCATCTTTCAGCGGCATGTCCAACTTTTCTGGGGTCTGCTTCTTTTTTGACAGGGCCAGTTCGATAGCAGCCTGTAGCTGACCGGCATCATATGGCTTGGTGATATACCCGTCAGGCAACGTTTTCATCGCTTTTCCAATTACCTCTTTGTTTATAAAAGAGGTTACATAAATAACAGGCACATCCCTTACTTCATTAATCCTGCTCACCAACTCGATACCGTTCATTTCACAGCCTAAATCAATGTCTACCAGTAACACGTCCGGATCAGTAGCCTTGAGTAAGCTTAATGCTTCCTTCGGGTCATGTGCTATTTCGATCAGGTGATAACCTAACTGATCAAGCCGCATACGGAGTGTATCAGCATAAAGCTCATCGTCTTCTACCGCCAATATTCTTACCTTGCTCATTTAGCTGCACAATATATTTTTGACCGTTTGTATACAACTTTAACAGCGTGTAAAAGAAATAAATTTTTGTGGTATTCCAACAACGTTTATGCTGTACTTTTCTGAATTCGAAGACAGGTTATATGTAAAAAAACTTTAAAGAGGAGAGGGTCATGCTTGTATGATACTGGAGAGTAAGTTATGCATGTGTCCAACCATAAATTAAAATTTACATTGGGCAATAACTTTAATCTGCTTCTGTCTCTAAATACTCAGCTAGTAATTTATAATCCCTGTGGAAATGGTTCGATAATTCCATCCTTCGGTCAACAGGGAAGCCCCTCAGATGCTCTTGAGGGGCTTTATTAAGGTCTTCGGACACTAATCTGATCCTACACCTTACCACTCCTTCTTATGCCTCTTAAGTGTCTAGAAGAAGGAGCTACAGCAGCCGTGTTTTTATCACTACCAGTTTGCGTTCCTCCCCTGCTTGGTTTTAATCAATGAACCTGTCAATAAGCCACGACTCTTGACCTCCCCCTAAAATCAGACATTCGAGCGTTACGCAATGACCCTTATGAATCCCCCCTCCCTTTCTCAGGACAGCAGCAACTCAATACAAAGAACCTGCCAGTCTAAAATGAAGCTCTTTTAAAAACCATGCATGCAACGTTTATCCTGTTATAGGTTTTATAGAAGAATGATAATAACCGAACCGGCAATCATCAACACAGAGCCGACCAGTTTTTTTCGGATCTCAGTCTCTTGAAAGAACCTGTACCCAAGTAGTATACTGACAACTGTAGAGAGCTGAAAGAGTGACAGCGCATACCCCACCGGCATGTGCGCAAAGGCGTAATTGGTAGTGAGCTGCATCGTGCCGATACAAAGGATGAGCAAGCCAAATTGACTTAGGTCCGCTAGTTTAAGCTTGCCTATTTCTTCTTTAAAATCCACTCGATAGAGGAGCAGGAGCATAAAGGAGAAGAGGGCCCCAAACCAACACCAGCTGATGAAAGCTGTTGTGGTGGAGGAGAGCAGAATCATTTTCTTCACAAATACGGCTTCTATGGCCGTCAGGACCATGGCCCAAATGCGGTACTGAATCTCCTTTCGCTTCAGCAATGCCCAGGAGAAGCCTACGCCCGTTGTGCCTAACACAAAATAGCTGCCATACACAATGAGGGTCATGCCTATTACTCCCCAAACACTTGGAATTTCATGAAGCAGAAAAACACCAAAGACAATACTCACTACTGACTTGTAAGAGTTGATAGGGCCAAGCACAGAAAGATCTCCCTTCTGCAGAGACCTCACCAGAAAGAAATTTCCCAGCGCACCGGCCACACCGTCCGCTACAGCATAAAGCCAGAACGCTGACGGCAGACTGTGCCATGAAACTCCAAAACCAAAGACGAGGCACACCAGCGACAGGAGCAGGTAGGTAAGGAAATTAACCAGCAAGGGGTAGTGGCCCTTTGCGGTTAACTGTTTTTGAAAAACGTTCCCAAGAGGGTTGGAAAGAACCCTTAAGAAGACGGCAATGAAGGTAAGAACAGCAACAGCCATTTTAAGAATGGTTTTAAGAGAAACAACTCCAAGTGACAGTTTGCAATATATTGCATTTGCTTGCAATATACACCAACTAGCGGCAAGTAGTTTGTAGAATTATATAGGAAAGCGGTATTGGTAGCCCAATCTTTGAACAGAAAATGTAAATTGATTATCAGTACATTATACAAAATAAGCAGTTTATTATTCGTTAAGGAGGTGAGAAAAATCAACCCTCACAATTGCAATTTGTTGCAATATATTTCTTATTTTTGCTTTATACCTAATTATATGTTTAAAGAAGAGCGCTTACAACTCATCCTGGATTCAACTAACCGGGAGCGGAAGGCATCTTTCACTGCCCTAAGCAAGCTTTGCCGGGTATCGGAAGACACCATCCGGAGGGATATAAAGGAGCTGGCCGAACAGGGATTGCTTAAGGCCGTGAGGGGCGGCGCCATCGCACACTCTCCCATCCCCCATCATTACCGTGACCGGGAGAAGCATATTGTCCATGAAAAGGTAGTGATTGCCAACAAGGCACAGTCATTCTTGAAAGATGGACAGGTAGTTATTTTTGACGGTGGCACCTCTGCCGTGGAGGTGGCGCGTCACTTGGACCGCGCTTTAAGGATCACGGCGGTCACTAACAGTTTTCCCGTGGCGAGTCTTTTAGAAGACCACCCCAGTGCAGAAGTCATCTTTTTGGGAGGCAGGCTAGATAAGCCTTCCTTTACCACCAGGGGCTACGACACCGCGAAAGCCCTGGAGGAAATACGGGCAGATGTGTGCCTGCTGGGCGTTTGCAGCATTCACCAAAGGCTGGGTTTGACAGTCATGGATTATGAAGATGCGCAACTGAAGAAGGTCATGGCTGCCAATTCAGAAAAAGTGTTCGCTTTGGCAAACCTGGAGAAGATCAATACGGCTGAAAACTACTTTGTCTGTCCGGTAGGCACTTTAGATACTATCATCACCGAGGTAGAACCAAGCCATGAAAAGTTAAAAACTTATCAGAAAATGGGCATCAACATTGCGTAATAAGCCCAGACAGTCAGACTGACAGGAAGAAGCTTTCAAAGCAAGCCTTCATATCCCCGAGCGCTGCAAAACAACAGGGCAGACGCCGACAAAATAAATAGTTGTAGAAGAAATGGAACGAAGAAACTTTTTAGCTAATCTGGCTGGCTTGGGCATACTGTCCTTGGTAAAGCCATTTTCCGTGTTCAGCAAAACCGTCGCTGTCTCGGGTGATTACACCATCGAGCAGTTTGAGGATATGGGGCTGGCGCACTTCTCCTATGCTGTTATTGCCGACGGTAAAATGATGGTCATAGACCCACAGCGGGATCCACAGATCTACTATGATTATGCGCAAAAGAACAATGCCAAGATTGTAGGTGTTATTGAAACGCACCCGCATGCGGATTTTGTGAGTTCGCACCTGGAAATTTACAAGAAGCTCAAAGTGCCTATCTACTCCAGCAGCCTGACAAAGCCCAACTATCCTGCAACTGCTTTTGATGATGGAGACATCATCAAGCTGTCCGACAAAATAGGCTTCCGTTCCATGCACACGCCGGGCCATGCGCCGGATCATATATCAGCCGTATTGTTTGGTATCGGAAAAGATATAGCCGTGTTTACAGGCGACTCTCTGCTCTTTGGCGACGTGGGCCGACCGGACCTGCGCGACTTCTCCAATAATATCGAGACGCAAAGACAGCGGCTGGCGGAGATGATGTATGACACGATCCATGGGAAGTTCGCAAAGCTGAAGGATGATGTGCTGGTCTATCCGGCACACGGCGCGGGCTCCTTGTGTGGCAGGTCCATTCGAAAAGCGTCCAGCTCCACAATTGGCTATGAAAAGCAGCATAACTACGCCTTCGAGAAAAGGACTAAAGCCGAGTTTGTCTCCTTGCTGCTAAGCGACCAGCCTTTTATTCCGCAGTACTTCTCATATGATGTTAAACTGAACATCAAAGGTGCTCCTGATGTAAAGTTCAGTATTTCCAAAATAAAGCGCCTGCCTAAGAATTATCAACCAGATGCAAAGGCGCTGATCATTGATAGCCGCCCGGCATCGGCCTTCAAGGCATCCTACTTACCTAATGCCATCAACATCCAGGGCGGTGGCGCGTTCGAGACCTGGTTGGGCAGCATAGTGGCCCCTGATGCTGCCTTTTATCTGGTTGCCGGGGATGAGGAGGGGCTGGAGACTGCTATAAGGAGGGCTGCTTCCATTGGATACGAAGCCAACATAAAAGGCGCTTTTGTATATGATGCAAAGGACGGAAAGCAGTTTGCTGCCTTCGACAGAAGCACCTTCCATCCCGAAGAGGACAAGTACACCTACCTGGACGTGAGAACAGGGAAAGAGGTAAAGGAGGCGAGCGTTTTCAAGAACAGCATCAATATTCCGTTGCAGGAGCTGAGTCAGCGCATTTCAGAGGTACCGACTGGAAAGCCCGTCCTCGTAAACTGTGCATCCGGCTACCGTTCCGCTGCGGCAAGCAGTATGCTTAAGAAACTACTGCCTGCCGTACAGGTGTATGACTTAGGTGCCGCCGTGGTAGACTACAAAAACACAGAAGCCAAAAAGTAAGGCCATTACTTGAACAGCATAGCCTGGCTCTACAAAAGCCACCTACCAGGCTGTGCTATTTGCTGGCCATGCTGTACCGGCCTTCTATATAAGCAGAAGTAAAAGAGACTAATTAGAATGACGTAGCCTGTGTTACCTAAATGAAGCCTTTCACAACATAATGTATTGTATATGAAAAAAACACTTATTACCGCTGTTCTGGCGCTTGTAAGCGCTGGCGCCTTCGCACAGGCGAACGTGCCTTCCTCAGAGGCCCAGATTAAAGGCGCCGTACTGGCTGCCCCTTCCGATAAAAGAGCGGGTGCCACCGTTTTCGGCTACAATGCAAAGGGGGAGTTTGTGCAACTAAGAAAAGGAACAAACGAAATGGTTTGCCTGGCGGATGACCCTAATCAGAAAGGCTTCTCAACTGCCTGCTATCATCAGGACCTGGAGCCTTTTATGGCCCGTGGGCGGGAGCTAAGAAAAGCGGGGAAGAGCAACCAGGAGATTTTTGAGATGCGGGAGCAGGAAGCCAAAAGCGGAAAACTGGCTATGCCGAAGCAGGCTTCTACCCTGTTCGTCTACGCAGCCCCTGAGGAAAACTACGACAGCTCAACCGGCGAAGTGAAAGAAGGGTATCTGCGTTACGTGGTGTACATACCTTACGCCACGGCAGAAAGCACCGGCCTGCCCCTGAAGCCCCAGGCACCCGCTATGCCCTGGATCATGCATCCAGGTACGCATGGCGCGCATATCATGATCAACCCTCCTCAACAATAAGTTCTAAAGCACCGCTAGGTTTATCAACTGCAGATTTATAAAACTCAAATTGATTAAAATAATCAGATAGCAGATTAAATTGGCATACCCACAAAGGCTGCAGGGCAGGCGTATTCATTCACTGCTCTGCAGCCTTTGTGATAAGAGGCTATTTTGGTAGTCTGTTATAAATTCAGTAGTCGTAAGTCCCGTCTGCGTCTTGAAAAAGCGCATCAGGTGATTGGGTTCCGAGAAATTCAGTTGATATGCTATTTCGCTAACCGTCGAATTCGAAAACATCAGAAGATTCTTAATTTCAAAAAGCAACCGTTGTTTAAGTAAATGGGTAGCTGTGACGCTAAACTGCCCTTGTACCGCTTTGTTCAACGCTATTCTGCTGATTCCCATCAACGAAGCGTAATCATTTATTCGCCGTTTCTCTTTTATATGAACCTCTAGAAGTCTTTTAAACTGATAAGCAAAATTGTTCTGCGGCTTATCAAGAGGCAGATGGTTGTGTCTGGCATAATACCGGTTGAGCTTCAGCAGTAAATAGTACAAAAGAGAACGAATAATATGATCACTGTCATATATCGGCTTTTTTAGTTCCGAAGCTATTTCTGATAAAGATTCGCAGAATTTCTGAATATCCTCACTTTGAACCGCCATGCTCAGCGGATAATCCAGTTGGTAAAAATAAAGCAGTCGGTAAGTAAACAATTTGTCGGCAAAAAACTCATTTAAAAACTCTTCCTGAAAAATAAGGAATGTAAATTCTAGATGATGAGGATCTAGTCTCCACTGTCTTTTCTGAAAGGGAGAAATAAAGACAATGGTGTTGTCGGTGACATCAATTCTTCGCTGATTTAAGACCAGGTACCCCTTCGCTTTCTTGAAGAATAGAATTTCGAAATAGTCAGTATTGTAAAAATCCGTGAAAGTATAATTCTCTTTCAGTTCATGGCCTGAGGCTACTTTAAGTAAAAAATCTACCCCACACTCGGTTTTATTGAATCTTATGGTTTTCAATTCTTTATTCTGTTTTTTTTACACTAAACGATTAAGGACTTCAAACTAGTTAACATAGTCTCGCATAGCTACCGGTTTATAGGTAGATTAACTTTCCGACCTTGAAACCAAAAAAAAGAGGCCTATGCCTGAGAGCCTGGAACTGGAGAGCTTCCTTATGGCACTCTGTTTCCCAAAAAAAGAGAGTGACTACCACAGCAAATATAACAACAGGTTATCAAAATGGTATCAATTCATATTCATTTGGTAGAAGTTAGGTTACAACAACCCGCTAATTTTGCTTCATGATTTTAACTTAGCTAGTCAGAACAAAATGAGCAAAGCATTAATTGTCATCGACATCCAAAACGATTATTTTGAAAATGGAGCAATGGAACTTGTAGGAGCATTGCAAGCCAGTGAAAATGCAAAACAGCTATTGACAAAGTTCCGCAACGAAAACTTGCCAATCGTACACGTTCAACATATTGGTATGTCTCCAGACGCTACATTCTTTCTGCCTGATACAAAAGGAGCAGAGATTCACAAAAACGTGAAGCCTGAGGACGGTGAAAAACTGATTGTAAAATACTACCCGAATAGCTTCAAAGAGACAGACCTTTTAGACCACCTCAAATCATTGGGTGTTACAGAGTTGGTGTTCACAGGCATGATGACGCACATGTGTATCGATGCAACTGTAAGAGCTGCAAGAGACTTCGGTTTTAAATGCACAGTCATCGGAGATGCCTGTGCAACGCGAGACCTTGAAGTAAAAGGAGCTCATGTAAAGGCTGCCGATGTGCAAACTGCATTCTTAGCAGCATTAACCTTTTTTTATGCTAACATCCAGAATACGAAAGAGTATTTGGCAGTTTAATTGACGCCATACTTTTTGAGTGATTTAGAATGGGTTGGAATTTTTGTTCCAACCCATTTTTACTTAAATCAAGGATAGACGCTTTAGTAGAACATAATCACAGCACCCCCAGATTGTCTCGCAGTTAACACAGCCAACAACATTACCGGATTTGCTATTAAATAAGGCATAGCACTTCCGCCATTCTTTGGAAAAAGTTACTTCCATTATCAAAATGGTAGAATGGAACATAAAAAAGGTAGTCCTTCCCGCAAGCTGAGAAAGTAATTTTGTGAACGGTTATAAAATTCAGCCACACCTTTTTTTAGAAGGGTTAGGAGTTATTTGGAACCAACAGAAATATAAATTAATCACGCTTTGAAATGAATAACATAGACTCAACAAAAGGCAACGGGGTAAAAGGAACTCGCCGGGGAAACGCTCCTGTGCCGCTCTCCATACTTGATTTTGTAGTTACTGGTAAAGGATATTCGGCAATAGAAGCTCTGGAGGCAAGTCTAAAGCTTGCCCGCTTGGTAGATCGCCGCGGATTTACCCGTTACTGGGTGGCTGAGCACCATGCCATGCCCGGTGTTGCGACGTCTTCTCCGCCCATACTACTCTCGCGCCTTATAGGCGAAACCAGACAGATACGCCTTGGATCGGGAGGAATGATGTTGCCTAACTTCCCCCCTTTGGTAGTCGCCGAGCAGTTTGGCTTGCTGGAAGCACTTGCACCCGGCCGTATTGACTTAGGCTTGGGGCGTGCTCCAGGTACAGACGGCTATACAGCTACGGCATTGCGACGCGGCAATATAAGTGTTGAGAATTTTCCGGAGCAGCTGGAAGAGCTGTTTAGCTTTCTCGATGATGATTTTCCAGAGGATGATCCTTATATAGATAAAGTCTATGCTGTGCCCGGACCTGGACAGGATCGTGAGAACGGTGTATCCCGGTCATTTCAGCACCCTCCGGTTTGGCTTTTAGGTTCCTCAGGCTATTCGGCTAAACTTGCAGGACAGAGGGGCTTGCCATTTGCATTCGCCGCTCAGCTGGCACCCGAAAACCTCATGATGGCCTTCGAGATTTACCGAAAAAACTTTAAGCCTTCACATATGCTCGAAAAACCTTATGCAATGGTTTGTTTTGGTGTATTCGCAGCTGAAGACGAAAACGAGGCCTATCGTCAGTCCCGGTCGTTTGCCCATAGCATGATGAGAATGATGTATAGAAAGTCCTATGTACTTCCCTCCCCGGAAGAGGTGGAAGACTATCAATATGACGAGCTTGAACTCAGGACGATCAATATGTGGAACAACAAAGTGCTTTACGGAACCCCGGAACAGGTGGTGGAAAAACTCAACCATTATCAGGAAACAACGCAGGCTGATGAATTGATGATACTGAATCTTGGCCATTCTCCATCCGCGATTTTCCGTTCGGCTGAACTCATAGCCGATGCCTATGAGATGCCTGATTTAACGACTTAGGATATATTGAATCTGATTGTCGAAAGAGTCATCGCCTGAAGCAATCCAAAAAGCCGAACCACCTTCTGAGTGGTTCGGCTTTTTGGATTCAGATGATGGAACAGTTTATTGTTTCAATCTTTAGTTACCAATCTACATCCTTTGAAGCATTTGTCGGAACTCGGATAGGATCATGGAAGTTGCACCCCAGATGACATGACCACTCAGGTTCATTACAGGGACCTCTATGCCTCCTGTGGTTGGTAATGCCATCATCTCCGGTTGCTCACTCAAAGAAAGAAATCTAGAGACGGGGCACTCGATATAGTCCGCAACTTCCGACTTCTGAAGATAGAATGTGGGGTTTCTTTTTGTATACGAGATGAAAGGATACACATAAAAATTGCTTGGTGGCACGTACACCGGTGACATTTCCCTTATGATACGGATATCCTGCCTGTCTATTCCAACTTCTTCATGGGATTCACGAAGTGCCGTCTCTGCGAATGAAGATTCGAAATGCTCCTTTTGCCCCCCGGGCAGAGCAACTTCTCCACTGTGTTTATCATGTTTATATCGCTTCCGCACAATTAATGGAAAGCACCATTCACCGTTTTTTTGATACAAGATGATGTTCACAGCTGCGAATCTCGGGCTTCTCAACATGATGTCCTCGTAAGACAAAACAGGAACGATAGTGGGTTTGTAAGTCTGATGTGCATCTGGCATTAAGGTCACTTCTTTTATTTTCCTGAGCAATTGTCTTACTGATGCACTTCTGTCCATAGTTTAGATGCTTTGAATGGTACAGGAAATTTGCTCAAGCCTCTCCCTGTTTATATCGTGGATTAAAATCATTTATTTACAAGATACGCATCAATAGCAACTTGTAAATACACTTCATTTTCTCCAAGCCCAGCTTACTCACTGTTGGCGTCCGCTTATCCCTTCGCCTCAATTCCTTTCCTCTCACCTTGGCCTTGATAAACAGGTAATCATTTGCAGAAGAGGGAGTTCACTGCCCCTCTCTTACCTTCAGATAATTATCCACAGTCTCAAGATCATCGTGGACATGGTTCGATAGTTCACTCCTTCGGTCTACTACAGCAAAGAAGCCGCTCCATGTTAAATGGAGCGGCTTCTTTGGTTCGATAAAATCCAAAAATTCTCCTTGGGTTAATTTAGCTGTCTATGTGGTGGCGTATTTTGTGACTACTCCGACAGCTGTTTTAGTAGCTCACGCTTTACCTCCCGTTCCACATCAATAGTATCAGTTGAACGTATCCTTGTTGCCAACGAATCAACTCCTGTTTGTCTCTGCAGCTCCTCATTGGCTACATTCTGCAACGAGTCTAAAGCCATGTTGGCACCTGTTTCAACAATGTTTCCGAAAGTTTCCTGCAAGTCATTTCTCTCTGAGCAAGAGACGGCAAATAAAACTATTGCAAGGTATAATATCTTCTTCATCTAATTTTTGTTTCTTAATGTTTAAACCCAATTAAAGCCTAATTACCTTCACAAAGCTCTTGAACAGTTTCCCGAATGTTCTCCCGGAACACCGCTCTACCTTAGCAGGGGACTCCAAGACCAGTTCTTCACCAGAGGGCCTCTTCAACGCTGGCAGTGGCTCGGTACAGGCGGGTGCCCTTGAAAGCCAGCCTCCCTGAGCCCTTCCAGTAGCCGGCCTCCTTTATGTATCATTCTGTAGGTGTCATACCCTGAAAGCAACAAGAACTACGCCACCTTTTTTATTTTACCAGTACAATAAGTACAACTGCCAGCAAGGTTCTGATGCCCGTTAAATGTTCCGTCTCTTGAAACAGCAGCATGTTATTGAAGTACTTCCATCACCGGCATGTTATGCTGCACATCAAAAGCCATCTGAAAAGCTTTCAAGGAGGTTAGTATATCCTCAGGAGAGACAGAACGCATTATAAAAACCAGGCGGGACGCCCGCTCCTCTGATGGCCATGCCTCCAGGTGCTCGGGTGGATGGATGATGTGCTGCACACCATTCAGCACCACGGGGCCTGATCCTCCAATATCCAGCAAACCTTTTACCCGCATGATATTCTCTCCCTTGGCGTGCAGCAGCATACTCAGCCATAGCCCAAAAGCCGTCCAGTCCAGCGGCTCCCGAAAGGTGATGGAAACAGAGCTCACATCCTGTGTATGCGTCTCTTTCTCCTGATAACCAGGAGCTGTGGCTTCTTTTCTTTGCCTTATGGCAGCAGCCGGACTGAATAGCACAGCAGCATCAATGGCGCCGTAGGCGGCTTTATGTATTTCGGAGGAAGGATTGATAGCTTGTAAAGCTCTGTTCAGTTGATCAACTTCTTCACCAGGAGCCAAATCTGTTTTGGTGATGATGAATTTGTCAGCTACCAGGGCCTGTTTTACAGATTCCGGCTGGTGGCGCAGATGGATGAGTCCGTTCACGGCATCTACCGTTACGATTACATTCTGGACATAGAAATGATGCTGGAGAACAGGATGAGACAACACGGTAAAGACAATAGGTGCCGGATCAGCCAGGCCAGTGGTTTCGATAACGACTTTGCTAACATGATCCCTCTGCACCCTGTTGAGCAGCTGTGTCAGGCCCTGCACCAGGTCGTCCCTGGTACTGCAACATACACAACCGCCCCCTAACAAAATAGTACTTTCTTTCAATACCTGCAGCAGGTGATGGTCCAGCCCCACTTTACCAAACTCGTTAACCAGCACGGCGGTATTTTGCATACCAGGTTGCCGGAGGGCCTGCCGAAGCAGGGTCGTTTTGCCACTCCCCAGAAAGCCAGTCACAATGGTGAGACATCGTGTTTCATTTTCCCGATCAGGACGGGGTCCAGTGGGTTTAGATTATACCCTGCCAGTTTTTCCGCGGCAGGCCAAAGCCCGCCCAAATCGTCTATAATTTCCTGCCGGCCTTTGCGGTCGCTGAGGACAAACTTGCTCCCGTTCCAGTCTTCTACCTTTAATCCATAATGGTACAATATCCTATTGGCCAGGTTGGCCCGGTGCAGGCGTTCCCTCCTGTAAAACCTAAGCTGGTCTCCTCCGGGTACACCTTCCCCAATTCTTCTGTCGGTCCAATGCACTTGCAGGATGGCACCTGTACATAACACACACATAATATTATACCTGGCTTTATATTATACCTGGCTTTGTTTGTTTCTTGGGAAGCGGCGGGCAAAGTCATCGGCAATCTCGTCGCATGTTACCCAGCGTACGCCCTCATGGCTGTTGATGTACTCGATCAGTCTTTCGTGCATGAGCAGTACCTGTGGCCGCCCGCTCACGTCAGGGTGTATGGTCATCGGGAAGATGGCATAGTCATACTCGCGGTACACCCAGTCGAACTGGTCTTTCCACATCTGCTCAATATCTCTGGGGTTCACAAAGCCATGGCTGTTAGGAGCCTTCTTAATAAACATCATCGGCGGCAGGTCATCCAGGTACCAGTTGGCCGGAATCTCGATCAGATCCGTTTCCACGCCCCGCTCCAACGGCTTCATCCATGTCGCTGCCCGCTGGGTATAGTCGATCTTGGTCCACTTATCACCCACGCGCACATAGTATGGATGGAAATCATTGTGCATCAGGCTATGGTCATACTTAATCCCGTTCTTCAGCAGCAGTTCGTTGGTGATGTTGGAGAACTCCCACCACGGCGCAACATAACCGGTAGGTCTGCGCCCGGATATTTCTGTTACAAGGTCGATACACCTGAGCAGCACATCCTCCTCTTGCTGCGCTGTCATGGCAATAGGGTTTTCGTGCGAATAGCCGTGCACCCCTATCTCATGGCCGGCTTCCACCACCATGCGTGTTTGCTCCGGAAATGTATCGATGGAATGGCCTGGTATAAACCAGGAGGTTTTAATGTTGTACTTATCAAAAAGCTTCAGCAGGCGCGGCGTACCGATTTCGCCGGCAAATAAGCCACGGGAGATGTCGTCAGGCGAGTCTTCACCGCCATAAGAGCCGAGCCAACCAGCAACAGCATCTACATCAATACCATAAGCAACGAGAATTTCTTTTTTAGCCATCGTTTTTAATTAATACCTGTTCAAGATCTACTTTCGGAATCACCTGGGGAGCATAAAGGAGGTACGCATGGCCCGGAGGCATGGTTCAGAGGCCTTGATGCACGGTGATACGCTTTACCTGTAGTGTTTGGCAAAGAGTGACCTGTTCATGTCGCGCAGGTACGGGAGCCGCCGGCGCTGTTCTATTACTTCCTGCAGGTCTATCTCCGCCACAATCACCTCGTCATGTTTGCTGGCCTCGGCTGTCACTTCGCCCCAGGGATTCACGATGCAACTTCCGCCTCCGAACTCGGTCACATCCTTTTCGGTACCGGTACGGTTGGCAGCAATGACGTAGGCGCCATTCTCCAGGGCGCGCGAACGGGTAGCTATTTTCCAGGCATAGCCACGGGCTTTGCCGAAGGCCGAAGGGTACAGAATAATGTCTGCTCCCTTGAGTGCAAGAACGCGTGCTCCTTCCGGAAAGCCAACTTCATAGCAGATCTGCAGACCAATGTTGCCGACCTCCGTCTGGAACACCGGAAATTCATTGCCTTTTGTAAAGCGCACACTCTCCACATCCCAAAGATGCGTCTTACGGTAAGTCCCCAGTAGCCCTTCCGGCCCTACGATTACAGCTGTATCATATACCAGCCCCTTGCTCAGCCCCTGCTCCAGAATGGCCGCTACTATGTAAGTTTGGTGCTTTCGTGCCAGTTGCTGCATCCATTCCACTGTTGGGCCGGGTATAGTTTCTGCCATTTCCACATCCCGCTCCTCTACCCGATAACCAGTATTGAACAATTCCGGAAGTACAATCAGCTTTGCACCAGACTTTACTGTCTGCTCCACAAGCTCTTCGGACTTTTTAAGATTGGCTTCCCTGTTTCCCAAAACGCAATCCATCTGAACTGCAGCTACTTTAATTTTTCCTGCTTCCATAACTAATTTTTTCAGGCTTATTTCATTTTACCATCCCATCTCTTACGTAAGCAGATTATTTCTAATTGATTAAACCTAATAGTGCCATTATTTAATACAGCAAGTGACTGTTTGATAAATGTGCGTTATCAAAAAGAATAGTAAGCTTGCTCATAATAAATTCTGTTCTATAGAGCAATTACTTGAGCAGAATATTGGAATCGGTTCCCACTTTTTACTAGCCAAGAGACACATGGAATGAAAATGATACGATACGGGGAACTGAATAAGGAAAAGACAGGAATTGTCATCGACGGAATTTGGTATGACACATCAGCCTTTGGGGAGGACTACAACAAGCAGTTCTTTGAATCAGACGGCCCTGCCCGCCTGATGGAGTTTGTACAAACCAATAAAGGTAAGCTGGAGCACATACCGGAGAACAGTCGCTTGGGCTCTCCGTTTGCCCGCCCTTCCAAGATTGTCTGCACCGGATTAAATTTTGCCGACCATGCGGAAGAGATGAAAAATCCGATCCCAACAGAGCCAATCATCTTCATGAAGTCTACTACAGCGCTGTGGGACCTAACGACGACATCATCATACCCAGAAATTCCGAGAAGACAGACTGGGAAGTGGAGCTAGCTTTTGTGATCGTCAAAAAGGCAAGTTACGTGGAAGAAGCCGAGGCAATAGACTATGTGGCCGGTTACTGTCTGCACAACGATGTATCGGAGAGGGCTTAACAGTTTGAGCGCGGCGGTACCTGGGACAAAGGCAAGGGCTGTGAAACTTTCGCGCCTATGGGGCCTTACCTGGTTACGAAAGACGAGATCGAAGATGTAAACAACCTGCGTCTGTGGCTGAAATTAAACGGTGAAATCATGCAAGACAGTAATACGTCCACTTTCATTTTCAAAATACCGCACCTAGTATCGTATATGAGCCAATTCATGGCCCTGCTTCCCGGAGGTGTTGTCTCGACCGGATCACCCGCTGGCGTAGGGTATGGTTTAAACCGCCGGTTTACTTAAAGCCGGGTGATATAGTGGAGATGGGAATAGACGGTCTGGGTATATCAAAGCAGCAGGTAAAGGAATATGCAGAAGCTAGATAGTTGTGAGTATTCGCCCCTACACCAATCTATAGTAAATTGCTTGACTATCTCACTTCATTTCAACTTTTATGTTCAGAAGGACAGACAGATGCTCTACTTCCCCACTTGTAGATACGCGTCTACAGCCGCTAAATCCCTGTGAAGGTTCGATAGTTCACTCCTTCGTTCTACTTGTAGAAAACATGAATCATCCCGAAGTTTAGGGTTGGAATAAGAAAAGGGGACCTCCTGTTTTAGGGATATAGTCACTGTATCACCTAAAGACAGGAGGTTTTTATGTCGGTAAGCGGAACGTCATTCTGGCTCTCGAACACCCAAACCTTCCGTAAAAAAGGCTGCAGTACGGTGTCAATTGGCAAAACACGAATGTTCATCTTCTAAAAGAAAATTAACTTCCACTATGGCTCTAATGTAGCTGCTTCAGGCTACAGATGTAGCATCCGGCGCTCAAAGTACCGAAATCAAATACGACACCTCAAAATGTAGAGCAGTTTTTTTCCTGCCGGCTTAGCAAGATTTGCCGAACATAAGGTATCAAAATAGAACAGCAGAGATTCAACATCAGCATGCTTAGTGTCTGATAGATTTTATCCCTGTTGCCGTAAGAGAGCCAACCTCTCCACTTACAGGCTGGTATCCAGGAAAAGGTCACTTCTTTCATACCCACAGTTCTTCTGGCAGAAAGGGGCCACCGGCGGGGGCGCACTCCCTGGAAGAGGTTATAGCAGCAAGAGCAATTATTAAGGGCGACTCTCATGATGTCTGTTAATTTCCTTCGCTCTGGAAGCGTACACACGTCCAAGTGGCTTCTATGGCAGGTTCTCCGTCTAAGTAAGCGACAC
>NZ_FZOQ01000004.1 GCF_900188175.1 Pontibacter ummariensis
GGACTATGTATTTGTAACGCAGGAGTTCGGCGTTGTGGAGCTGGAGCGCCTACCGGATTTCGGGTCTGACCACTTCCCTTTTTATGCCAAGTTAAACTTAGTGCGCTAAAAGCACCGGGGTAAGAGAGGCCACGCAGGCACCAAAGAAGACAGCAGTTGACCAGGGAGAGGGACTGTAGGCAAAATAACACAACAGGTATAAAGCAGCGAGAAGCTTCGTGCAGAACAACGTTTGAAACAGCCTAGCACGTAAAAGCCATTGGACAAAAAGCCCGATGGCTTTTTATGTGTTTGGGCTTCCTGTATGTCTGTTGCCGGAGCTATTTGTACGCAAGTTAACCCATTAGGCGGCAATAAGGTATAACAGGAAAGCCCGCAACAGGTGGGTTTGAAGCTAGGTTGTTGCACTACTATCAAAGCAGGGCATCAGCATACAGCGTTAAGCAAATCAAAAGAACGATAGACCTATATGAAGCTAACTACATATCCTGGAAAACCATACCCCCTGGGTGCCTCCTGGGACGGCAACGGCGTTAATTTTGCGCTATATGCCGACAATGCCACAGGGGTAGACCTTTGTCTTTTTGATTCGATTAGAGAGGGAAAAGAATCAGCCAAAGTTAAAATGGAGGAACGCACGCACCAGGTGTGGCACGTGTACCTGCCGGGCATTAAGCCAGGGCAGCTCTACGGCTACAGAGTGCACGGTCCTTTTGACCCTTACCAGGGGCACCGGTTTAACCCCAACAAGTTGCTGATAGATCCCTATGCAAAGGCGATTTCCGGTACCATTGAGTGGCACGACTCCTTGTTTGGGTATCAGTTGGGGCATGAGGAGGAAGACCTGAGTTTTAGTAAGTCCGACAGTGCCCCGTTTATACCAAAGTCTGTGGTCATTGACTCTACCTTCGACTGGGGCAATGACAAGCCTCCTAAAATAGCCTATAACAACTCTATCATTTATGAGATGCACGTCAAGGGCTTCACCATGATGCACCCAGACATTCCGGAGGAAATCAGGGGAACCTATGCTGCCCTTGGCCACCCTGTCACTATCAAGTACCTGAAAGAGTTGGGCATTACGGCTGTGGAGCTGATGCCGGTGCACCATTTTATTACCGACCGTTACCTGTTGGATAAAGGGCTGACCAACTACTGGGGCTACAACACCATCGGCTTTTTCGCGCCCGATGTGCGCTACTCCAGCAGCGGCGTGTTAGGCGAGCAGGTCGTGGAGTTTAAGCAGATGGTAAAGGACCTGCACGAGGCAGGGATAGAGGTGATCCTGGACGTGGTGTATAACCATACCGGGGAGGGCAACCATTTCGGGCCCACGCTGTCTTTCCGGGGGATTGACAACGAGGGCTATTACCGCTTAACGGAAGACAAGCGCTATTACATGGACTACACCGGCACCGGCAACACCCTGAACGCTAACCTCCCCAGCGTGCTGCGCCTGATCATGGACAGCCTGCGCTATTGGGTGGTGGAGATGCACGTGGACGGCTTCCGCTTCGACTTGGCCTCGGCCCTTGCCCGGGAGTTGCACGCGGTGGACCGCCTGAGCTCTTTCTTCGATATTATCCACCAGGATCCCATCATATCCCAGGTAAAGCTGATCGCAGAGCCGTGGGATGTGGGCGAAGGAGGCTACCAGGTGGGTAACTTCCCGCCGGGATGGACGGAATGGAACGGGAAGTACCGGGACTGTATGCGCGATTATTGGCGGGGAGAGAACAGTATGCTGGCAGAATTTGCCGACCGCTTTACCGGCAGCTCCGACCTCTACCAGGATGACTTCCGCAGGCCGACTGCCAGTATTAACTTTATCACTGCCCATGATGGCTTTACGTTGAATGACCTGGTGTCGTACAACGAGAAGCATAACCTGGAGAACGGGGAAAACAACAACGACGGGGAAAGCCACAACCGCTCCTGGAACTGTGGGGTAGAGGGGCCTACCAAGGACCCCAAAGTCCTTACCCTACGTGCAAAGCAGAAAAGGAATTTCCTGACGACACTGTTCCTCTCGCAGGGGGTGCCGATGTTGGTAGCGGGCGATGAAGTGAGCCGTACGCAGTTTGGCAACAACAACGCCTACTGCCAGGACAATGAGATCTCCTGGATCAACTGGGAGAAAGCCGATACCGACCTGCTGGCCTTTACCCGAAAGCTCATAGACCTTCGAAAAAATCATCCTGTTTTCTGCCGCCGCCGCTGGTTCCAGGGGCAGCCGATCAAAGGAGTTGGGGTAGAGGACATTGCCTGGTTCCTGCCGGAAGGCACCGAAATGACAGAGGAAAACTGGAACCACGATTTTGCCAAATCACTGGGTGTTTTCCTGAGCGGGCGGGGCATTCACTCCCGCGGGCCGAAGGGCGAGCAAATTGTGGACGATAGCTTTTACGTGATCTTTAACGCCCATTATGAGCCTCTGAAATACAAGTTGCCGCCCAGTAAGTACGGTACCAAATGGACAAAACTGCTGGATACCAGCGCCAATAGAATTGAAGAAGAGGGGATCACGTACGCAGCCCAGGAAACGATCAAAGTAGACGGCCGCTCGGTGGTACTGCTGCATCATCCTATGCGGTAACGTGTTGCCTGGCAGTTCTTTTTCCTGAATAATGCGACTTTGGTAGTAAGGTGCGAAAAAAACAGAGTATAAGTGCAAACTTTATTCTTTACAATGTGTTTATGACTAATATGTTGTAATTATTGTAAATTGTAAGCGTATGTATGATGTGTTTTGCACTATCCGAATGGAAGTTTCCAAAATAGTAAGCGAATATAAAGAGAAAGAACTTGACAGAGTACTATTTAGTGCGAACTTTAAACAACTAGGGCTGGATCTCATAGATGTGGCAGACATTGTGTTAGCAGTGGAGAAGGAATACTCCATCACGATACCGGAAACCGAGCATATAGGATCTGTGGATGACCTGGTAACTTGTATATGTGCTAATGCCCTGCCGAAAGCCGTATAGCCCCTTTTAATCATGCTGTGAACATGATTAGATAGCTTTATACTAAGTGCGCAAGCCTGATAGGGAGCAACTGCTGTCTGTTGTTTCCTGTCGGGTTTGCTTTTGCTTTTTTATGGAATGCCCGGTGCCTGCGTGCTCCTGCCAGGGCCAAGGCAGGACAGGTCGTACCTGTAAAAAGCGCTTATTCCTCCTGCCGCCCACACGCTTCTACGGCAGGTATTATTTTCAATTTTTCTCAGTTCAGAAGTCCTGATAAGCCATGGGAGACCAACGGTATTTCGCCTTGATTTTTATGCTTGTTAGGTACCGGGCTGCTGCTCTTCAGGAAGCTTTTGTCTTTGAAAAAGGATAAAACAAATAGGGCAAAAGTGCACTGTTACTACCTCATGGCGGGTTTAATATATAGGATAAAAATCTCTGTTTAACTTTTGTATTCCGGTAAAATTTGTCTCTTCTTATCGTGTTTTCTGCCTTTTTTATCTGTCTGTTTTGTACTGTTTTTCTTAGGGTTACACCAAAAACATTAAACTTTGTGTAGCTGCCGCCGTAAGTTTTAACAAGCTTGACAATAATATTTCAAACTTAAAGTGCAAAAACTATGAAAATGAACAGAACAGAAGCTACAGAAGCTATTAAAATGAATAAGACAGGCCTTTGGCGCAAGATGGGGATGGGACTTTGCATGTTCCTGATGCTAGGTGCCGTAAGCTGTGACGACGACGACGAAGACGAAGTAGAGGTGTTTGACAACAACACTTTCTTTCAAGATATGACTGCAAACAGCATGTTCGATGATTGGGATGCTGATAGTGACGGTGTTTTCAACGATGATGAGTTTACGGTTAGTTTCTTTGAAACCTGGGATACAGACGACAATGGCGTACTGAGTGATAGTGAACTGACTGCGGCAGAGAATGACTTTGCTATAACAGGGGCCGACTGGGACACTTGGGATTACGACGCAAACGGTACGATTGAAATGAGCGAGTTCCAGACAGGAGCCCAGTCTACCAACTTGTTTGATACCTGGTACACCACTTGGGATGCCGACGCTGATGGTATGTTAGAGGACCGTGAGTACACCGACGGCGTTTTTGACCTGTGGGATACGGATGCTGATGGTATGTTGACTGATGTCGAGTATACTACCTTCTACGATACATACTATGGTGTGTAATCCCTGCAAGGGTTAATCACGAAACAGAATAAGCTAGGCCTGTGTCGGGAGTTACCTGACACAGGTTTTGTTTTTAAATTTGTTTTTAAAAAGGCGAATCCCAAAACAGAAAACCTGAGCGGACAGCTGCCTTTACCACCTTTACATTGGATAGAAGGAAAATTAGCTTTTGCGAGACGAGGGCAGACATGAACAAGTATGGTGAAGCTTTCCCATACTTCATCGTTTTTGTTACGTAGTCTCTTTATAACAGCAAATATTAACCTAAAAGAAACAGCTATGAAAAAGAATGAAATGAACATCCTGAAAGGAATCAGAAATGGACTATGCTTTTTTCTGGTGGCCGGTATGGTTGCCTGCGGTAACGAGACTGGCGTTGCAGAGACTGAAGCCCTGGAAGACGAAGTTGTGGCCGATGATGTGGCTGCAGTAGAGGCCGATACCTGGGACGAGAACGAGTTCAACACGACTTTTGTGTCCACGGACTACTATGAGACCTGGGACGAGGACGATGACAACTTTCTGAGCGAGAATGAGTACTACGGTGGCTTCTACGACACCTGGGACGTGAATGACGATAACCAGCTGGACGAGAACGAGTGGAACACCGCTGTGAATGACTTCGGCCTGGAGAACGAGACCTGGTCAGCGTGGGACACCAGTGGCGACGGCATCTTAGATGAGAACGAGTACAACACCGCCTTCGCTAACACCGGCTGGTATGGCGAGTGGGACGAAGATGACGATAACCTGCTGAGCGAGGAGGAGTATACCGGAGGACTGTTTAGCCAATGGGATGAGAACGATGACAACTACCTGGATGAGAATGAGTATGGCCTTTACAACACATACTACGGCGTTTGATAGACAAACATAAGTGTAATAAAAAAAGGAGGTCCTGTAAGGACCTCCTTTTTTTATTTGTTACCTGCCGGTGTTATGGTCCTGTAACTGAGAGAGGATTTCATAGGAGCGTAGCCTGGCTGCATGTTCGTAGATATGGGAGTTGACCATGATTTCATCTACCTGTGTGCTGTCCAGAAAGCCCTGTAACTCTTCCTGAACTGTTGTAGGCCCTCCTATAAAGGAGTACTGCAGCATCTGGAGCACAGAGTACTTTTCGGAGGTGTCCCAAAGGCCGTCCATGCTCTCTACCGGCGGCTGCATTTTCTTTGCTGTTCCCCGTACTACGTTCAGGAAGGACATGTACATGGTGGTAGCCAGAAACTCGGCCTCTTTATCGGTGTCTGCCGCCACTACGTTTACGCAGGCCAAAGCATAGGGCTCCTGCAGCGACTCCGAAGGCCTGAAGTTTTCTTTGTACAGTTTCAGCGCAGCGTGGAGACTGGCCGGGGCAAAATGGCTGGCAAACGCATAGGGCAGGCCCAGGTAGGCCGCTAGTTGTGCCCCGTAGGTACTAGAGCCCAAGATCCAGATCGGAACCTCCAGGCCCTCGCCAGGTACCGCACGTACCCGTGCGGTAGGGTCTGCCGGGGCAAAATACTGTCTGATCTCCTCCACGTTCTGCGGAAAGTCGTCTACAGCCCCCCTCAGGTCCCGGCGCAGCGCCATAGAGGTCAGCTGGTCTGTGCCCGGCGCACGTCCCAGCCCCAGGTCAATGCGGCCCGGGTACAGCGACTCCAGTGTGCCGAACTGCTCTGCTACGATCAGGGGGGCATGGTTAGGCAGCATCACACCGCCGGAGCCGACCCGTATCGTAAAGGTCTCCCTGGCTACGTGCCCGATCAGGATAGAGGTGGCCGAGCTGGCTATACCGGCCATATTATGATGCTCCGCCATCCAGTACCGCTTGTAGCCCCAGCGCTCCACGTGCTGTGCCAGGTCCACGGTGTTGCGGAAAGAGTCTGCCGGTGTTTTCTCCGTCAGAACAGGTACCAGGTCCAGGACGGAGAGGGGAATATCTGCTAGCTTCTTGCTACTCATAGTGTTCTTGGTTTATGTCATACTTGCTTCATGCCCAGGCAGGGCACGGTGCAAAATAAATTTCTTTTTAATATTAATGCTTAAACATTGATACTGGTGCTCCTCCCTAAACCAGGAAGTGTTCCGAATGTTTACAGTCCTCTTTCTGTACGTACAGGCGGTTGAATGATCTGCAATGGTCGAGCAGCTGCCTGTTTTATTTCTGTAAGGCGCAGGAGGTAAGGTTGCTGAAGAGATCAGGAAAAGCCGAGTACCGGGTGCGGCTGATAAGGGGCCTCCAATCGTTTGGTCTCATCCTCCGATAGTGTCAGGCTGAGGGCACCAACGGCATCTTTCAGGTGCCCGGGCTTGCTCGCACCCACAATTGGGGCCGTGACAACAGGCTTGGAAAGCAGCCAGGCGAGTGCTACCTGTGCGCTCGATACACCTTTTTCCCGTGCTACTTCATCTACCAGTGCGGAAATAGCAAAATCGTCCTCACGGGCGTAGAGGTGTTTACTGAAATTGTCTGTCCGGGCACGCTCTGTTTCGCCGCCACCTTTTGTGCGCTTGCCGGTGAGCAGGCCGCGGGCAAGGGGCGACCAGGGAATAACGCCTATTCCCTGGTCCTGGCAGAACGGCAGCATTTCGCGCTCCTCCTCCCGGTACACCAGGTTGTAGTGTGGCTGCATAGATACAAAACGCGTCCAGCCATGCAGGTCGGCGGTGTAGAGCGCCTTGGCAAACTGCCAGGCGTACATGGAGGAGGCCCCGATGTAACGCGCTTTCCCTGCCCGCACAATATCATGCAGTGCCTCCAGTGTTTCTTCTATGGGTGTCTCATTGTCCCAGCGGTGAATCTGGTAAAGGTCCACGTAGTCTGTGCCCAGTCGCTTCAGGCTGGCGTCTATTGAGCGCATGATGTGCTTGCGGGACAGGCCTTTGTCGTTAGGCCCTGGCCCCATGGCGCCACGCACTTTCGTGGCAATCACCACGTCGTCTCGGGAGGCGAAGTCTCGGACAGCTCTCCCAAGCACTTCTTCGCTGGCTCCGTTGGAGTAGACATCTGCGGTGTCAAAAAAGTTAATGCCCAACTCCAGCGCTTTCTGCAGGAAAGGACGGCTTTGTTCCTCGTTCAGTGCCCAGGGCCAGCGCTCGGTAGGCTTACCATAGGTCATGCAGCCGAGGCAGATCGCAGAAACCTTCAGGCCTGTGTTGCCTAATCGAATGTAGTTCATGGTAATTTAGAAGAAGGGGTATCACCCGTTGTAAAAGAAAAGGCCCCGGCACGCAGGTGCCGGGGCGGTAACTGAAGCAGTTGTGTTAACCGGATATGGGGGCAGAGCCTAGTCCGTTAAGCTGGTCCATCTCTTCTTTGGAGAGCGAAATAGACGTGGCCTGGTAGTTCTGCTCCAGGTGCTTGACTTTGGAAGTACCTGGAATCAGCAGGATATTAGGGGCATGGTGCAGCAGCCAGCTTAGCGCTACCTGGTGCGCTGTGGCATCATGGTTTTTAGCGATCTGTTCCAGCTTTTCCATTACTTCTATGTTTCCTCCTCCTAAAGGGTACCAGGGGATAAAGGCTATATCATGCTGGCGGCAGTACTCCAGTTCTTTCTCCCACTTGCGGTTCTCGACGCTGTACATGTTCTGCACCGACACTACCTTTACATACTCCTGTGCTTTCTTGATCTGGGCTACCTCTACCTCTGAAAGACCGATGTGTTTCACTAGGCCCTCTTCCTGTATCTGCTGCAGGAACTCCAGCGTTTTCTCAAACGGCACTTCCGGGTCTACCCGGTGTAGCTGGTACAGGTCTATCTTGTCGAGCTTCAGGCGCTTCAGGCTTCCTTCCAGGGCTTCCCGCAAATGATCAGGGTGGGCGTTGATCGGCCACTCGTTAGGACCCGTGCGCAGCAATCCGCCTTTGGTGGCAATCACCAGGTCTTTTGGATAAGGGTGCAGGGCTTCCGCGATGAGTTCCTCCGATACATTCGGGCCGTAGCTATCGGCTGTGTCTATGAAGTTAATGCCTAGCTCTACGCTTCTTTTCAGAACCCGTATTGCCTCTTCTCTGTCTTTCGGTGGTCCCCAGATGCCTTCCCCTGTAATGCGCATGGCGCCATAACCCATTCTGTTTACAGTGAGGTCGCCACCTATGGTATAGGTTTTCTCGTAAGTTGTTGCTTCGTTTGCCATAGCTTGGTTTTGTAGGTAATAACAAAATGTATATTCATGTTTGTACGCTGGCCGGTTCCTCTGGTTTAGAGCCCCGGTCTTTTAGCTCTTGCAGCTGCAGCGGCTTTATCTTTGAACGTGTGTTTGCAAAACTGCGGCTCACGTACAGAAGAAGGATGCTTAGCAGGAGCGCTTTGTTACAAGAGCTGACTGGTACATGTGTGTTAAGTTAAAATGAAGAATATCCCTACCGAAAGCAGGCAAGTTGTTATTAGCAATACCCAGAACGCCCTTTTTTCAGCTGTGGTCGTTGTGCTGGCACTTTGGCTGAGTAATTATTACCGGCTCGCCTCACTCACGGGTTTTTTAGTGGTGGCGATGCTCAGCGTGACAGGCGTGAACTTAAAAGAAACCTTCCGGGCACGGATGACGACCGCCGCCCAGGCCGCGTTGGTTTTAACAGGTACCGTTGCCCTCGCCGTAGTCGTGAAAGATAGCCTATTGCTTTCCGCGTTCGGCGTCGTGGTGCTGGCCTTTAGCCTTGGCTATTGGCGGCGGGCCTTCCCGATGAACTGGCCTGATATCAACATTCCTGCAGGGGTTCTCTTTTTTATGGCGCTCGCCGAGCCTGAGGTTGCCGCCCCGATCGGTACCACTGCGCTGGGGGGTGGGGTAGCTCTGGTCTTTCAGGCTGTTTTAAGTATTGCCTTCCGGCAGCGTACACGACAAGGAGAAAGTTCAGGAGAAGAACAACCCAAAGCAGCAGCTCCGGAAGGCAAGCCAGGCAATGTGTTTTACTTAGGCCCCGACCTGCTGATTTACTGTATAGAGCTAAGCATCCTGCTGGTGATCGGCCTGCTTGTTTACAGGCTGACTGGCTATGCCCATGGCTATTGGATGCCCTTCACGGCCATTGTAGTACTGCAGGTAAGCCATACGCATACTAAAAAGCGAATCGGGGAGAGAATGATTGGTACCCTGATCGGGTGCGTCATTGGCAGCGGCTTACTACTGCTACATGTAAACGTACTAATACTGACAGCGCTGATAGCCCTTAATGTTTTTCTCTTCCTCTATTTTGTGCGGAAGAACTACGCGGTGGCGGTAACCTTTATCACTATTTTCGTTTTGCTGTTGCTTGGCAGTATTTCCAGAGAACCTTTGCAAATTGCCCTGGAGCGCATTGCCTTTACCTTAGCAGGTGGGGCCCTGACGTTTATGAGTTCCTTTGCTTTCTGAAGGAGGAAGGAAGGGTAGGGGCAAAAAAAAGGGGAAGCATTGCTCCCCCTTTCTACTGATAAAGGTTGTTACTACCTCTTAGTTTTTAGTCGTGGCCCTGTACTTTTACGATCTTGTTATAGTTTCCTAAAATCAGGAAAGTAGGTGCCCATTGTCCTACAAACAAGGCCGTCTTATCTTTGTCCATCATTTTCAGTACAAGAGAGGCCGCTATAGAACCGAATGCAGCCCACAGGTACACATCGGATGGTAGCCTGGAGGTATACTCTTCTATAGTGCTGGCTACTTTACCTTCTCTATGCTCCGGGTTGAATCTGTTTGCCTTCTCTGTTACGTCTTTTGCTTTGTCTTTTAAGTCTTTAGGTGTTTCCATAGTTATATCTTGGTTTACAATGAATACTTGTACTAGAAAACGTGATAAGCATTTTTATTGTTCTAAAAAAATAAAGAGGGCCTAATAAGAAAGCACTGATGCGTCTTTTAGGTGTATTTGGTAGTGAAGCCTTCCCCTTCACTACCTCATTGGCTGTTTCACGTTTTATTTCTACCAAAAACCTCAGACACCGTAAAAGGTCGCTACTAACAATTGGAAGAAATTGAATTTATCAGTGCATGGTGTACCTGATCCTGTGTAAAAGGTGAGAAGCTACAGTAGCGTTTCTCACTAAGTATCTTTAGCTACAGCACTTAGCTGTTCTAGGTAAAAAGAGGGAGAAACAGTTATAACACCTGGCCTGGTACTCGTATAGGGTAAGCTATGTTTGGAGTAAATGATATCCCGAAGTTCTTTCTGGCCTTTTTCCTGGTGCTGCCCATTATTTCTTTTGTGCACGAGGCAGGGCACGTGTTTTTTGCCTGGCTGATGGGGGGCAAGAATATTAAAGTCACTGTCGGGACCGGAGGCGTTTTGTTCCGCGCAGGAATGCTGGAGGTCCGGAAGTATTACTTTTGGTACGGCTTCTGTTCTTTTGACAATCTCAGGCGCAACCATCGTGTTGCTAATATCCTGATCTTCTCCGGAGGAGCGTTGTTCAATACCTTAGCAGCTGTCGCCGTGATATCGCTGATAGAGAACAACCTGCTGGCCTCCAACATGATCACCTACCAATTTACATACTTCTCTTTCTACTATATCTTCTTTGCATTGCTACCCATGCATTACCCGGATGGCAGCAACAGCGACGGAAAGATAATTCTTGACCTGATTCGGAATAAGGGGCTTGACAGGGAGAGGATTTACCGCGTGCAGTGGAATGAGGAAAAGAAGCAGTGGTGCGTGCTGGATCATGACAGGAACCTGGTTCAGGCGTTTGATGATGAAGAGCAGGCACTTGCCAAAGCGCACGAGGTGGCGCAGCAAAACCGGCCCAGCCGCTTACTTAACAGCAAAAGCGGCGAAGAGACAGAAGTGGAGAATTATCCGAGGATACCGCTGTAACCTTGCCGGAACCGGCATCTATCTTTGTGGTGTCCCGTAACAAGTAGGATGTTAAACACCAACCTTTCCCTATGATAGCAGCTATATTTAGCTTTCTGGTCATGCTCAACCCTTTTGCGCTTTTCCTTTACCTAAAACCTGTGATGAAGGACTTGCCGGATGCTGACTTTCGGGGGGTGTTTCTGAAGGCATCGTTGATCTCTTTCTCCATCTTTCTGGTATTTCTGCTCTTCGGGGATATTGTTTTCCAGAAAGTATTCCGCATCAACTTCGAGTCCTTCCGGATCTTTGGTGGCATCGTTTTATTTTCCTTTGCTTACATCTTCATCGTGCAGGGTAAGAAGGCTTTCATCCAGATCAAGGGCGACCTGCACGATCTGGCTTCTGAAATAGCGCTGCCGTTCATGGTTGGTGCTGGTACGATCTCCCTTACGATCCTGATGTCTGAACAGCTGGTGCTGTGGCAGGGGGTGCTGTCCCTCTTTCTGATCATGCTTATCAACTTCATCATCATCATGGGTTTGAAGCAAATACGTAGTAGCATGCGCTCTAAAAACGTGCAACTGGCCTTCGATAAGAACATGGAGCTGCTGCTGCGTATCAATGGTTTCTTTCTCGGCGCAATTGGTGTAGACATGGTCGTGACCGGGATTAACAATCTTTTTACGGCGGCACGGTAAGAAGGGTAAAACCCCCTACTTTATTACTTCTTCGGAATACACCAGCCATAGCGGGATGTTAATATCTGTGTTGTAGATCTCTGTCGGAACGCTGCCCAGGCTCAAAGAGGGGATAGGGTTGTGCCCTTTCAAACCAAGTACCAGCAGGTCGTGCTTTCCTTTGTTCAGGTGGATTATGATGCGTTCCGCTATGCTTTTGTTCGCGGCGCGCACCAGGGTGTAGGGTACGCCTGCTATCTCCTTGTGCCGCTTCTGCAGGTCTTTAAACCGCTCTTTCACCAGTTCTTCCGCTTTTCTTTCGGCTTTCTCTTCGGATATGAGCGGGAAATACTGTGACGGCAGCCTGTACACATGCAGGATCTCAAGCTGAAGCCCCAGTTGATCCACCAGGTTTTTGCTGAGCCGGAGCGCATGCACCGAAGCATCCGAGAAATCGATCGGGGTTAGCACCTTCCCGATCTTATAACTAGCTGTTTCCGGGAAAACGAGCACACTGCAGGGCAGGATGCGAAGCAGCTTCGTACCCAATGCCCCCGTGCTCTTATCGCTCATGCGCTTGCCCAGCAGTGTCAGTTTGATCTTGTACCGTTTGACCAGCTCAGCCATGATCACCTCTGTGTTTGGCTCTTCGCTCACCAGTATTTCATGGTCGCAGCCTCCGGTAAAGTGCTCCGCCACAATGTCGGCGATGTTATCCTCCACCTCTTTGCTCAAGTCAACGTCACCAAAGGTTTCCCGGAAGTCTTCGCTTAGCTCAGAGGTTTTGACGTTGTGGACAAAATATACTTTTCCTACTGCCAGGCGCTCACAGATTGTGCGGGTAAAAGCTACCAGCTTTTCGTCTATGTCGCTCAGGTCGAGGCAAACCATCATAGCGTCAATTGCAATCATCTTTCTGACGTTTAAAGTTATAGGATATCGTTTCTTTTTTCTTCTGAAACGCGCGTCTGCTGCTTTGCGGCACGTTTCGCCAGCAGTTCTGTAACCAGTTGCTGATAATCTTTCCGTTGCTGCGCCTTGGTCAGTTTGTTCTCGTCCGCCAGTTCTTCACTTAAACCCCTGTAAAGGCTGTAACACATCACCAGCAAAATAATTGTAAAGGGCAGTCCCGTTATGATAACTGCCGTCTGCAAGGCTTGCAGACCACCTCCTAGTAGTAATACCGCGGCAACGGCACCTTCTGCCAGTGCCCAGAAGATACGGATGCCTACCGGAGAGTCGGCTCTACCGCCGGAGGTAAGACTGTCTACTACCAGCGAACCGGAGTCGGAGGAGGTCACGAAAAAGCCTGCCACCAGCAAAATCCCTATCACAGAGAGGATTGTGGAGAAAGGAAGCTGCTCAAAAAAGACAAACAAAGCTGTCGATATGTCAACAGCCACGGCCTCGGCTATAGCGGTTTCCCCAGCCAATACCTGGCGTAGGGCCGTACTGCCGAACACCGTCATCCACAAAAAAGACAGCAGCGAGGGAACAATCAGCACCCCAAGCACAAACTCGCGGATCGTGCGTCCTTTTGATACCCGGGCAATAAAAATCCCCACAAATGGTGCCCAGGAGATCCACCAGGCCCAGTAGAAGACAGTCCAGGCACCTTGCCAGTTGCGGGGAGAATAGGCCTCGTTCCAGAAGGACAGCTGCAGGAAGTTGCCCAGGTAGGAACCTGTATTCTGCACGTAAGAGCCCAGGATAAAAACAGTAGGCCCTAAGAACAGTACCGCCAGCAATATCACCAGGGCAATGCGGATGTTCCACTCACTTAAGATGCGCACGCCTTTTTCCACGCCTGTTACCACCGAAATGGTGGCAATTCCCGTGATTCCGGCTATTAGTAGGATCTGGGTAGTAACATCATTATCGATAGCCGGGAACACATGGTTCAGCCCGGCAGCCACCTGGCTCACACCGAGCCCCAAGGAAGTGGCCAAACCGAAAAGGGTGGCCAGCACCGCCAGGATATCAATTACATCCCCAATGATACCATGAATACGTTCACCTAGGAAAGGGTAAAAAACAGAGCGCACGGTTAAAGGCAGTTTTCGGCTGTAGGTGAAGTAGGCAAGCGACAGCCCCACCAAGGCATAAATGGCCCAGGCATGGAAGCCCCAATGCAGAAAGGTAAAGTTCATGGCCTGTCGCGCTGCTTCCGGCGTGCCCGGCTCCCCGAGAGGGGGTGTCTGAAAGTGGTTGATCGGCTCTGCGATACTCCAGAATAAAAGCCCGATACCCATGCCGGCGCTAAACAGCATGGCAAACCAGGACGAGGTGCTGAACTCAGGCTTAGCCTCCTTGCCCCCCAACCTGATGTCTCCGAACTTGCCGAAAGCGAGATACAGGCAGAAAGCTACGAAAATGTTCACACTCAAAATGAACAGCCAACCCATGCTGGAGGTGATAGCGGTCTGAATCTCACTGAAATAGACCTCCGCACTTTCCCTGTAGATAAGCACTAGGGTTATGACGATGATCAACAGGATAATAGATGGCCAGAAAACAGATCCATTCACTTCCAGGCCTAACGACTTCTTGGTATCACTTCTTGTTACTTTACTCATCAAATAGTTCTTTTAGATCAGAAATAGTAGCCCATGTTTATGTTAAAACGCAGGTGCCAGTCGGTTTCTCCGGGGGTGCCAAAGGCAAGCGCATTTTCCCACTCAGGACCGAGCCAGGGATGGTTATACCCGAAGGCAGCGTCTGTGTAAATGAACATCGGTCCGGCAGTCCATAGAGCGCCCAATACGTTCATTTGGGAGTCCTCGAAGCCGCTGACCCGCTTGTTAAAATAACCATAGTTGTCGTAGATGAGGACACTCTCCAACAAGCGGGACTCTATGGGCACCAGGTAAGCTACGCCAGCCGTATAAATTTCGCCATCGGTGGCGACATTATAGTTAGCTCCATAGGCACCCATCTGGACTAAGCCGAGGTCTCCCTCCACCGGATATTTGGGGTTAATGCGGTAGAACATCGCCTGTAGCTTCACGTTCCAGCGGCTGTCGGGCAACTCGTGTTCATAGTGTACAGCACCGGCATACCGTGTGCCGTTTTGTTCTGTATCCAGGTTATAAACAAGCCCGCCCTGCAAAGAGGCTCCAATCTCGTGGTGAAGACTGTCTCCCAGAAGTCGGACTACTTTCAGATCGATCTGGTTATTTTCCTTGTTTCGCCCGGTAATATCGTAGGAGTAGCGGTTGGGGCTAGCCTCGGCCATACCAAACACAAACTCTTCTGCATTTTTATAATAAGCGGCCTGCCATTGCCATCGATCACCTTCGTGTATGTATTTTATCCCCATGTCGTGGTCGTCTTCGAAACCGATATAATAGGTTAAGTTGAAGAAAAAGTTGTTGGAGTTATACTGCTGAATGCCGAAGGGGACCTGGTGCAGGCCCACCTGTATAGCGGATTTATCCGAGAACTCGTAGCCAAACCAGCCCTGCTTCAGAAAGCCGCCGCCAAAGCCCGCTGCGTAGTGCCGGTATTCCGCATTCAGGAGGATGCCTTTGTACTTGGCCTCTACATTTAGCCGGAACAGGTCATAGCCAAAGTCACCGCCGCGCTCCAACTGGTCTTCCTTCCAGGTAGACAGGTTGTAGTTGAAACGCACGGCGCCGCCTATCTTTAGGACTGGCTCGGCTGGGTCTTCTTCCGGATATTGTCCGTAGCAGAGCGTACTGATCAGGCATGAAACCAGAAGTAAAAGTGTTTTATGCATTAGTTCGTAAAGCTAAATTTAATGTGTTTTACTAAATATCTCCATAGAGAGACGATTGTCAGGCATGAACGTTGTCTGTTTATTAAATTCCTTTTGTATGGCAACAGTTTAAGGCAGTGTGAGTGGAAAAGTATAACGGGAAAGTAGAAGGGGTTTCTCTAAGCGGGCATGGCACAGTCTTAGATCTGCGTACGGATTAGCAGCACTACAGGGCCAGCAGGAGGGCAGCATAGGCGCCAGCACCGAGCAGGAATGCCCAGTAACGGCTCTTGCGTTCCTCCGGCAGTTCTTCCTTCAGCACGTTCAGGATCACGGCCCCACCAATAAAAGCCATCACCATAGAGGTTACATGTTCGGGCAGGACAATGACAAAGCCCAGCACCCAGCCCAGCACCAGGGCCACCACCAACACCCATCTGCCCTTCTTGCGGTAGTCCTCGTGGTAGTGATCCTGCAGGCCATAGTCGTTTACTACAAAGTGCAGTGCCATGGCAACGGCGAAAAGGATCATTTGCTGTATCGGCCCCTCTTCCCGCTGGAAGAGGAGGTAGCCGATCAGGGCGTTATAAACGGCGAAAGAGCTGATGTGCACCCAAAAGACTTCTGCTACTGGTTGCTCCGTTTCTCCTTTTTTAACCTGGTCGTGTTTAGAGCTCAGAGCGGCCCTTTCCAAGCCATAAAACAGGGCTAGCCCGATCAGAGCCAGCAGGTAAATATGATTTTCCAGAAAACCGAGAGAGCTCAGTACTTTATTTACCTGCTCCTGTCCTTCGCTTAGCTCCGGAAAGAGGTGCAGAAAGATATAAGCCACCGAAATGCCTCCTGCTACTGAAAGCCAGGAGCTTCTGGGGATACCGGTCAGAAAAGAAAAGCGGCCTCCATAGTAATGAATCAGGGCAAGCACTGCCACAGGTACAACCGAAACATACTCCATCATTTTAATAGCGTTGTTCTGCTCTGCTACTCGTTTTTTCAGGTGAGAGTTCTGTGAGGCGGGCGGGCTATCTGGGGAGTATGCTTGCTTTAGTGCTACTTGTAATAGCATCAATTAGAAACAGTGCCCTGAACAGGCAGCTTAAAATAAGCTACAGGTGCGGGAGGCAGAGGATAGCGGCAGCCGGCGCGTGCGCACCAGGTAAACCTTTAGGCAGCTTACATACCCATTATGCTGTGGCCCCGTAGAAAGCAGTACGAACACATGTTAAACAAAACAGAAATACCTATGAAAAAGCATGAAACAAGCTTAGCGAAACTGATCAGAAACGGCCTTTGCCTTTTCCTGGTAGGCGGTATGGTAGCCTGCGGAGGAGAAACAGAAGTGGCTGATGAAGGCGCAGTGGCAGATGCCGAAGTAACGGAGGAAGTCGCCGTGGCCGACACCTGGGATGCAAACGAGTTTAACACGACCTTTGCTTCTACTGACTACTATGAGGGCTGGGACGTGAACGACGATAACTTCCTCGACGAAAACGAGTACCGCACCGGTTTCTATGACACCTGGGACGTAAATGACGATAACCAGCTGGACGAGAATGAGTGGAACACGGGTACCAGAGATTGGGGAGTGGACAATGCGGCCTGGGCAGGCCTGGATACCAGCGGTGACGGCTTTGTGGACGAGAACGAGTACAATACAGGTTTTGACACAGCTGTCTGGTTTGGCGAGTGGGACCAGGATGATGATAACCTGCTTAGCGAAAGAGAGTACACCGACGGCGTGTTTGGTCAGTGGGACGAGAATGACGATGCAGCACTGGATGAGAACGAATATCGCCTGTACACAGTGTACTACGGCGTGTAATAGAATACATACATGATAACCACTGAAAGAGCGCCCTCTAGGCGCTCTTTTTTTAGCTGTTACGGCAGCCAAGGAGGAAAGCATGTGTTGCCTATCTGCCGCATGTTTCTCCTTTTTCTTTCCGGCAGGCTATGTTTTGGCCTGTAACTTTAGTAAACTTAGCTTTCTGTTCTTACATCCTTAAATTTTTCATATCATTCTCATCATCCCTATGAAACATAAAAACCTGACGCTTTTTGCGCTTTGTTTAATGGTGCTGTGGCTGGGGAACGCCCTGCCCGCGCTTAGTTTCGCGCCACAGCCCGCCCTTTACCAGCTGAAAGTGTATCACCTGAAAGACGGAGAGCAGGAAGCACGGCTCGACCGCTACCTGCAAAATGCGTATCTGCCGGCCCTGCACCGCGCAGGTATCGACAAGGTAGGCGTGTTTAAACCTATAGAAAGCGCAGACAGCAGCACGCCTGCCCCTGCAGAAAAGCTCGTGTATGTGTTTGTGCCCCTAAACGCTGCCGAACAAATCCTGAAGCTGGACCAGACCCTGCTGAAAGACAAACAGTACCTGGCTGCCGGGAAAGAGTATATCGAGGCGGCTCATGATAACCCTTTCTACAATCGCATAGAAACTATTTTGATAGACCCTTTTAAAGGCATGCCTGTCGTAAAAAAGCCAAACCTGAAGGCTGCCCCGGGCGAAAGGGTATATGAGCTGCGGAGTTATGAGGCTGCCACCGAAAAGCTGCACCAGAACAAGGTGGCCATGTTTAACAACGGTGAGATCGAGATATTCGACAAGCTGGGCTTTAACCCTGTGTTTTACGGCCGGGTGGTTGCCGGCAGCAAAATGCCTAACCTTATGTACATGACCACTTTCGAAAACATGGCGGAGCGCGAAGCGCACTGGAAAGCCTTTGGCGAGGATCCGGACTGGAAAAAGCTGAGCGCCATGCCGGAGTATGCCCATAACTTTCTGCGTGCCGATATCCACCTGCTACGGCCTACCGCTTATTCTGACTTATAAGAAGAAAGCATCAGGTAAAAGCAAAAGCCCGGGCCTTTTTTAAGAGGCCCGGGCTTTTGCTCGTATAGTGAACGAAGCCTTAAATACTCAGCTTCTGTAGGTAATTATAATTGTGCCGGACACTGTCCATTGGGGCTCCGGCATATTCTTCCTGCTCTACGAAAAAGTACTTCATGTCCGACTTCCTGGCATTTTGTAGCATGCGGGTAATGTTAATGGCGCCCTTTCCAAACTCCGTGCTCTCCAGCTTTGTCCTGTCCATGTCCTTCAGGTGCCAGAGCGGGAAACGGCCCGGGTACTTCTCAAAGTAGTCCACTGGGTCGTTGCCGGTTAAAATAACCCAGCCCAGATCCATTTCCATTTTCACTGTTTCGGGGTCGGTTTCGTCCAGCAACACATCATAAAGTACTTGCCCCTTATCTTTCTCAAACTCGTACTCGTGGTTGTGGTAACCGAACTTGATGCCTGCTTTTTTACAGTCTTCGGCAGCCTTCGAGAAAATGTCAGCTACCCGCTTGTAGTTCGATACGGTCTGCCCGTTGGATGGGAGAGAGGAGCAGATCAGGTACTCCTGCCCCGTTTCGGCCGCAGCGGCCACCGTGCGCTCCCAATCCTTGTCGACGTGCACGTGGCCGCTGCGCAGGTTCATGCCCAGGTCCTTCGTGATTTTACTGATCTCCCTTGGCTGCAGGCCATAGTACAGCCCTTTTTCGCTTCTGGCCGATTCCAGTTCTTTATAGCCGATGCTGGCGAGTTGCTTTAAGGTACCCACCGCATCCTGCAGCATTTCGTGGCGAACAGTGTAGAGCTGTATGCCCACATTTTTTACCCCTGCTTTGCCTTTCGCCGATGCGGTTAAAGAGGGGAGCATGAGGGCCCCAAGGGCCAGGTAACCTGAGCTTTTAAGAAAATCACGTCTGGAGTTCATGGTGTTTGTTTTAGGTGTTTTGGACGATGAGCACGTGCAGCGCTGTTCTTAAGACAATGTAAGAAAAACTTTGTGAACTGTTGTCGCCCGCCCCTGCGAAAGGCGAAGATTCCTTTTGTTTTCCCGCTCCAGCCTTTGTCCTTTCCATGTCTTCTCTACCTAGGTGACAGCCGGGAGGCTTCGTGTAACAGCTAGTTTGGGCAAAAGGGCAGTAGGCAGAAGAGCCGATCTTCTTTAAGCAACAGTAGGACCTGATGCATCCTTGCTTATGTTGGTACTTTTCTGTTTATTTATGTAACGAATCAGAAGTATTACGTATACACTCTGTGCAAATAAGCTAAAGAAATACCTGGGTCCTCTTCTGCCAGGTGCTGTTCTTCCTTCTCTGTACAGTTACCTTTCCTCGTAGCTGTTTTCGATTTTGATGCCCTGCTTAAAGATAAAGCCATAAAGCACAGTCGCAGAACTGTTATCGTTGCCATCCCATGTCAATTAGAGCTTCTTTTATCAATTTAACCATTTGAGCCACTATCATATGATGACACTGTTTAAAGCCGGCATGTGTTCAGCCGCCCTGGCAACTTGCCTATTGGTAGCACCGCTTAGCGATGCCCACGCGCAGAAAAAGCGCAAGGACAAAAAGAAAGAAAACAAAGAGGTACCAGCTGCTTCTGAGGAAAAGAAGGATACGGCCAAAAAGCTATCCGACGTCACCAAAAAATGCAAGGTGTACCCTGGGCTCTTTACCATGTACCAGGACACGACCAACGGGACGGCTTACCTGTTGGTGCGCAGCGATCAGATCGACAAGGAGTACATTTACTTTAACCACGTAACGGACGGGGTACTAGACGCGGGTTACTTCCGCGGGGCGTATGGCGACAATGGGGTCTTTTCTGTGCGGCGCTATTTCGATCGCATCGAGCTGGTGGGGGAAAACACCTCTTATTTCTTTGACGACAGCAATGCCTTAAAGCGGGCCGAAGGGGCTAACATCAACCGCCCTATACTGGCCAACCAGAAGATAGAGGCGGTAAACGACGAGAAAACTGCTTTTCTGATAAAGGCGGACGACATTTTCCTGGGAGAGATCATGGGGCAGGTAAAGCCCTCTCCGAACCCCAAAAGTAAACCAGGGGAGTCCTTTGACCTGGGCAAGCTGAGCAAAGAAAAAACCAAGACCTCGGCTATCCGGAACTACCCGGAGAACACGGACATCATTGTGGAGTACGTGTTCGAGAATCCCTATCCGGTAAAGTATGGCTCCTCGGCTGTAACCGATAGCCGCAACGTGAGCGTGAAGATACAGCACAGCCTGATCGAGATGCCGGAGAACAACTACCAACCTCGCCTGGACGACCCGCGTGTGGGCTATTTTACCAGCCAGGTAACGGACATGACCAGCCCTGAGGTTACGCCGTACCGCGACCTGATCCACCGCTGGCACCTGGAAAAGAAAGACCCCTCGGCGGCGCTTTCTGAGCCTGTAGAGCCTATTACCTGGTGGATAGAGAACACGACACCGCATGAGTTCCGCCCAACAATTAAAGCGGCCCTGCTAGAGTGGAACAAAGCCTTTGAGAAAGCCGGGTTTAAGAATGCGGTGGTGGTCAAAGAACAGCCCGATGATGCCACCTGGGACGCTGGCGATATGCGCTACAATGTGCTACGCTGGACCTCCTCCCCGATTCCTCCTTTCGGGGGCTATGGCCCCAGCTTCGTAAACCCCCGTACAGGCCAGATTCTGGGTGCCGACATTATGCTGGAGTATGTGTTTGTAACAAACCGCCTGCAGGCTGGCCGCGTGTTTTACAGTGCTGCCCTAGGCCTGGAGGGGGCAGCGGGCCAGGAACTGCAGGCAAAGTACTCCTGTAACCTGAGCAGCCAGTTACACCTGAACAACTTGTTCGGCATGCAAATGCTGGATGCTTTTAGCAGTAGCGCTGCTATAGAAGTAGAAAAAGATGAGCTGATCAAGGAGTCGTTGTACTACCTGGTGCTGCACGAGGTGGGGCACACGCTTGGCCTGAACCACAACATGAAAGCCAGCCAGATGATACATCACAAAGAGATCCATGACAAGGCAAAAGCAAAGCAGCTGGGCCTGACCGGTTCTGTGATGGACTACCCGGCCCTCAACTTAAGCCCTGAAAAAGAGAAGCAGGGCTTGTACTATACCACACAGCCCGGCCCCTATGATCTGTGGGCCATCGAGTATGGCTATGCCCCGCTCAGCGATGCACAGTTGCGGCACGTACTCGCCCGGTCTACGGAGCCTGCCCTTGTGTTTGGCAACGACGCGGACGACATGCGCTCTCCTGGCAAAGGCATAGATCCCCGGGTAATGATCAACGACATGTCGGGGGATGCCATTGGGTATGCCATGGAGCGCGTGGCGTTAGTCAAAAAGGCTTACCCGAGCCTTAAGAAAAAGCTTATCACCAGGGACCAATCCTTCCAGGAACTGCGCAACGCTTACCTGGTGCTCACAGGCGAACAGGCAAACAGCCTTCGGGTGATCAGCCGGTACATTGGCGGGGTTTACGTAGACCGTGCCTTTAACAACCAGCCAGGCGCTACCCGGCCATTTACGCCTGTTCCGGCTGCAGACCAGAAACGGGCCATGAAAGCCTTGACCGACCTTGCCTTTGCGCCAGATGCCTTTGATGCGCCGGATGAGCTCTATGCTTACCTGCAGGCACAGCGACGGGGCTTTGACCATTTTAACCAGAACGAGGACCCGCAGATTCATGCCCGGGTGTTAATGATACAGAAGGACTTGCTGAACCAGTTGATGCACCAGAACGTGTGGGAGCGTATTACGAATACACAACTCTACGGAAACACCTATGACCTGCACAGCTTTACAAACGACTTAACCAGTGCGGTATTTAAAGCTGACCTGGGGAAATCTATCAACAGCATGCGTCAGAACCTGCAGCAGGAGTACGTAGACCGTTTAGTGGCCATTGTGGAAGGGAAAGATAGCTACGACCATGTGTCCAAGACAGCGGCCTTTAGTCAGCTGAGAGCCATTCAGGGGATGCTGCGGAGCAACAACTACACCGATGCCGCTACCCGTGCGCACCGGGACCACCTGAAGTACAAAGTGGATGCTGCCCTGGAAGTGAAGAAAAGCTAGCTCTTATCCGTCTTATTTCGAGAGAGGGGCTGCGTTGTTGGAGGCAGTCCCTCTCTTTTTTGCAGTGCTTCCTTTACTGTAACCTGGGTTAGAACAATGGTGATTCCCATTTGTTTTTAGCTTTGAAAGGAGAGCAGTTGTAGCCCTTTGTGCTTTTACTGCGTATGCTGCAGCATACAACAACTAAAACCCAACCACGATGACCTTTTATTCAACCAGCGCAGAGCACCTTCTTTTCGACGCGGCCAGAAAAGGCGATGTTGAATATATCAGGCAAAGGATAGCAGACGGTGCTGACCTGGACATAACGGATGGCCGCGGATTCACTCCTTTAATTATCGCCGCCTATGACGGCCACCTGGAAGCTACCCGCTTGCTCCTCGAGGCAGGGGCGAACGCTAACGCACAGGATGGTGGCGGAAATACTGCTTTGATGGGCGTATGCTTTAAAGGTTATCCGGAGATCGCCAGGCTGCTAGTTGATAACGGCGCCGAGTTAAACACACAGAACGGGAATGGCGGTACAGCCCTGATGTTTGCCACCCTCTTTGGACGGAATGAACTGGTGAAGGTGATGCTGGAGTATGGCGCCGATACATCCATCAAAGATGTTCGGGGGCTGACAGCCCTGGACCTGGCTTACCAGCAGGGAAACGAGGAGGCGATCGCTTTAATGCAGCCGCCGGCAGCAGACGCCATGGAAACCGACACGCCAGCTTAGGAATAACAAAACTTAACCGACTCAAAAAAAGCACCTGTTGGCAGGTGCTTTTTTCATTGGCCCCTGTGTCATACCTTGTCAGGTGAGCGTTCAAGGGAGCTTTTCGTTTATGAACACTCCTGCTTCCATGGGCACAAGAGAAAAGCTTGCCCATGACAGACGCTCACACATGCTGATTGCGTTTGTTAGCCCCTACGATACACCCGCTATGACAAAGCTTTGCCTGCAACGGGCACTTTTACCACTAGTTCTTTTCTGCACTGGGCTGTTGTCGTCCTCAAGCAAAGTGCTAAATCCTGCGCAGCTTAAAACGGAGCAGGTTACGCACGAAGCCCTGACTGTGAAGGGCATTGTGCTGGATGAAAAAACGCACCTCCCTGTTCCTTATGCGAACATTGCTGTCCTGAACAACTTAACTGGCACACAGACGAACGCCAGGGGTGAGTTTGTGTTATCCCTGAAGGCAGGGCCGGAAGCACGCATAAAAGTTACCTCTGTTGGTTACATAGCCAAGGAGTACCAGGTGTCTGCTTTGCTGGGTGCGCAGAGAAGGTCGGGCTATGTCAAGCTCTTTTTAAAGCCAGACAATGTGAAGCTCGGTACAGTGGAGGTAAAGACAAAAGCAGGCAAATGGAAAACAACGAAAGCAGGCTTTAACATCGACCAGGGCTCTGTTTATCATCACACGTTTGAACCTGTGAAAGGGGCTGTTCCTAAAGCATCCGGGCAGGAGATAGGCAACAGAATACAGTTAAAAAAGTACCCGGCAGATGTGCAGAGTATTTCTTTTGGGCTAACGGGTTCCGGAGATTTCGGGCTTGTAGCAGGAGTGCGGCTGTATTCCCTGAAAGACAACAAGCCTTCTAAAAACTTGCTGCCAGAAAACGTGCAGGTGCAGGTTCCGCCTCACCACACAGGCTGGATCACTGTAAAACTGGACCAGTACCGGATCAGGCTGCACGAGGATGTGGCCGTGGTAATTGAGTGGCTGAACGAAGAAAACAAGCTGACTAAAAACTCGCTGCTAACTTTTGCTTCCTTCCCCAAAGAGCAGGTTATCTATTACAGAAACACGGCGGAAGAGCCCTGGAAAGTACTCCGCGACAGAAGTATCGGTATGTACCTGACGGTGCTACAGGAAAAGTAAAAAGGCAGGAGCGACTTCAGATATCGTTGTCCATGTCATCTTCAGAGGTATCCACATCTATGCCCGGTGGGTTAAAGAGGCCCCACTTGTCTACCACGTAATTCCACTGGTCGAAGTCTTTTACCCACTCAATGAATAGCAGGCGATACGCTTCTACGGCTTCCCGGATCAGGTGGAGGTACTGCGCTTCTTTAAAGCCAAACATCTCCAGCCCGGTACAGTGGGCGAGCAGGTCGCGCGCTGCTTTTCGGATGATGGCGGCATTTTCCATGCGCAGGTCATACAGATCGGCCGCCTCGGCACTTACTACTTTAACAGAGAGCATGGCCGCATCTTCTATCAGCAGAGGCCGGATAATAGCCTGTGCCTCATCATCCGTGGGGATAAGCTCCACAATTTTGGCTGTGATCTCGTAAATCTCCTGTCCTTTTCGGTACAAGGGCAGGTGCTTCGGGTGTAAAGGGTCGTTGTACTGCGTCATTGTAATTGCTTACGTAGGCTTTTCGCATCCGTTCCGAAAGCTACTGACAAAGAACCAATACTTTTTGCGCCAGCATTCCCCGCAAATTGAACAGTTTTAGCAGGGACGTAGTGGGTGAAACGAAGCTTAATCCATGTTTTCGAGCCGCTGCGTGATTTCCTCTATCAGTTCGTTGCACCACTTTTCCGCCACACGCTCCAGTTCCTGCTGTGTCCAGGCCTCCTCGTAGTCCTTTTCCAGCCAGACCTTGTACTTGTCGGGCGCCACCTCATACTTATCCGTATCCAGTTTCAGGATCAGGTCTTTTGACATATCAAAAGAATGGGCACCTGCCCTGGTGAAGCCTTCCAGCCGCAACCTTAAGCCTATCTGTTGTACATTCCCGTTTTCAACGCTGATTTCCTCGTCAGGGTCTGCCTCAGGGCCTCTTGTCCAAATATCTACCACTCTCTCCAGCTTATAGTCATGGAACAGAGGGATAATCTCCGTCAGGTTGTTGTTCAGATGAGTTGCGAGTTGAGGTAATACCTTGTCCAGCAGCTGCCGTATCGTTTCTTTGTTTCGTTTCTTTAGCACGTTTTCCTCCTTTAAGTTAATCCCGTTTGCGCAACCGTTGCGAGCCTCCCCTTTTAATGAAAGAAGAGGTAAGCGATACAGATAGCGGCAATAACACCGGCTAAGTCTGCCAGAAGACCGCAGACAAGCGCATACCGTGTTCTTGTAACGCCAACGGAGCCAAAGTAGACCGCCAGTACGTAAAAAGTTGTTTCCGTTGATCCTTGTATCGTGGCCGCCAGTCGCCCGACGAAAGAATCCACGCCATAGGTGTTCATCGCTTCTACCATCATTCCTCTGGCGCCACTGCCACTCAAAGGCTTCATAAAGGCAACAGGTAAGGCGGGCACAAAGTCCGTGTTCAGTCCTGTCAGCCCAAACAGGTACCCTAAGCCCTCTACCAGCATCTCCAGCGCGCCGGCTGCCCTGAACACGCCAATCGCGACTAAAATAGCCACCAGGTAGGGGATAATGGAGATCGCAACGGAAAAGCCTTCTTTTGCGCCTTCTATAAAAGCATCGTACACGTTCACTTTCCTTATCAGGGCCAGGGCAATAAAAGAGATGATGACGCTGAACAGAATAACATTGCTGGCCACAGTAGAGATAACAGCTACCTGCTCTTGCGGGATGGTACTGAAATAATAGATTAACCCGACAATTAACAGCATCAGGGATCCCAGGTAGGCTACAATTACCGGGTTAAGCAGGTTGATCCGCTGGTAGAGCGCCACGGCTATCAGGCCTACTATGGTCGAGAAGAAAGTGGCCAGCAGGATAGGAATAAAAACATCCGAAGGGTCGGCGGCCCCTAGTTCAGCCCGGAACACCATAACGCTGATGGGGATAAGTGTGAGCCCTGAGGTATTGAGTACCAGGAACATGATTTGCGCATTGGAGGCCGTGTCTTTATCCGGGTTCAGGGCCTGCATCTCGCGCATAGCTTTTAGCCCCAGGGGGGTAGCGGCATTGTCCAGCCCCAGCATGTTAGCAGAGAAGTTCATGAGGATAGACCCGAACACCGGGTGGTTGTTAGGGATTCCGGGGAACAGGCGGTTAAAGAAAGGGCCAACCAGGCGGGCCAGGATGTCTACCACGCCGCCCCGTTCGCCCACCTTCATCAGTCCTAGCCAAAGGGTCATCACCCCGGTCAGGCCCAGGGAAATCTCAAATCCCAACTCAGCGCTTTCGAAGGTGCTGGCCACCAGCTCCTGAAATATACCCACGTCCTGAAAAACGATGAGCTGAAACAGGGCGATAGCGAAGGCGATCAGGAAGAAAGCCGCCCACAAATAGTTTAAAACCATGGCTAAAAGGTTGAAGAGGTACGGAACGAGCCTGTAAGTTACAAAGCCGCGCGGCATAAAAAAAACGCAGGTTTTAGGGGAACACCTGCGTTTTTTAGGACAGCTTGATTATTCGTGCTAAACTCAAAAGGGCGTTTATGGAGTGCAATTAGGAGTAGCTATGAGGTCTTTGCTCTACCAAGTGCTAAACCTGTTCCTTTGCACATGGATGGCTTCTTAACTTACTAAGCAGGGGAGGGCTGACAGTTAAAGTACTACACCATGAAAGAGGATCGGCTGCTCACCTTTCAAGTCATACAAAAAGCCGTTCACGACAACATACCGTACTGTTCCATCTGTTTCCTGCAGCACAAAATTAGCGCCGCTGTCCAGCTTAAGGGCATGGTTTACCTTGCTTTGCAGGGTGGTTACGTTCAGAGGCAACTCCCATGGGTTTAGGGTATCTGGCAGGCTATCAAGCTGCACAGTGGTATAGCCTGCCTCGAGTAAGTTGCGGACAAACGCTGGTGTGAGGTCTTTGATACCCTGCAAGGGCCTTTCATAAGTTTTGCCGGGCACGAACAGCAAGCCTTCGGCATTCAGTTCTTCATAGCCATAGAACCCCAGTAGATCACCGATCTCCTGCACGCTGCTACGGCGGTAAAACTGCTGCGGCACAGCAGGTGCTTCTATTTCCTCGTGCACGATGCCGATGTCTACAAGCGTGTCCTGGCCTTTGTGCTGGTAACGTGCATTCCGGATCACCAGGTCGTACAGGATACGTTGGTTTTCCGGTATCTCGTAGTAATCCGCCCGCTTGTACGGGGTGTAGCCTTGTGTGGCAATCAGGTAGAACGCAGAGAGCATCGCAGCGAAGTTGAGCCGACGGATCACCTGTTTCTCAGGATCATTTTTGTAGCCGCCCGACTCGATCAGGATCAGGCTGGTGCCCCATTTCTGGATGTTGTCCCCGAAGGCGCGGGGCTCGTGCTCGTCTGAGAACTTAGCCACCTGACCCGGAATAAACTGTTGCAAGCTCTCGTTCAAGCCCACGATCATCTGCATGGCCCGCTCCCGCACAGAATCGACGGTTTGGGCATGGTCAAAGGCCGGAGCCAGAAAAGAAATGGTGGCAGGCTTGGAGGTAAAGCCGGCGGCATAATAACGGCTCTGGTCGTGCAGGTTAAAACCGAAGTCGGGTGCAATGCTATCCCGCAGGCTTTTAAGCAGGCGCGCCTCGGGGCTTTCCAGCCGCAGGGCATCTCGGTTCAAATCAATCTCCAGCGCGTTGCGCCGCTGATACAAAGCTGCCCCGTCGGGGTTTAGCATGGGGACTACGTAAAGGGTTAACTCCTGCAGAAGCTGCTGCCGGAGCGGGTCTAACTGGTCAGCCTGTTGCAGAAAGTTAAAGAGGTCGAACAGGGCCATGGTGGCAGTTGGCTCGTCGCCGTGCATTTGAGACCACAGCATTACCTTCGTTTTTCCCGTTCCTACCTTTACCAGGTAGATGTCGCGCTGCTCTACCGACTTGCCTACAACCTGCACGTCGAACAAAGTATCCTGCTGCAGCTCTTTTAAAAGCGGCACGATGTCGTGGTGCTTGAATCTTCGATGGCTCAGGGCAGGCTCCTTGTAAGCGGCGTGCTGCGCAAAAGCTAGCTGGGCTATTTGGGTAACAGGTGTCATAGGATCATCGGGTTTGCACCCCACAGTGAAAAAGGTCATAAAGGCAAACATGAGTACGGTGAGGGCTTTCATGAGGCGCACTGCTTGTAGAGACGTGTATACGATAAAAGAGCATGCACAGTACCTGAAAGACCCATCGAGCAAAGTTAAGCCAAGGACTTAAATCTGCTTGCCCAAACAGCACTTTTGAGTCGAAAAGCAAGAAAACAAAAAGCCCCGCGAGAAAGCGGGGCTTCTTGAAGCATAATAAAAGGGAAGACTAGTCTACATCCCACCAAACGTGTCCGTACAGGTTGTCCTGTCCGCTGAACTGCCGCTGAACAGCCTCACCATAATTGCTTATGTTGTTAAAGCCTTCTTCGGTAGGGTAGCCCTGGCGGGTAGGCACCTGCTTGCCGTCTGGCGTTACCAGCTCCGGGTAGCCGGTTCTTCTCCACTCAGCCCAGGCCTCGTAACCGTGCATGAAGAGATGTAACCAGCGCTGGGTTGCGATCTGCTCTATCGCCCTTGCCGGATCGTACGCTACCGCTGGAGTTTCCAGCATTTCGGCCACACCCACCGTGCTGCCGTTCCGCCATTGCTTCACAGACTCCTCGATGGCCATGTTGTAGTTTGCTTCCGCCTCTGCGTCGCCACCGGCTATCCAGCCAAGCTTTGCTGCTTCTGCCTTGGCAAATAAAGCCTGTGCATAAGTTACAAGGTAAACGGGAGCATCCTGCTTCCAGATGGTGGTTCCTAGCAGCGAAGGGTCCTGCTTGTCCAGGCCCTCTGTGAGACCGTATGGTAAGCCAACGTACTCGCCTTTACTGTTCGGGTCGCCAAACACGGGGAGGCGCGGATCGTTCACCGGTTTCATGTGTTCCACCAGCGTTTCGCTCAGCGCCCACCAATAGCGGCCCTGGTTGGCGATCTGGTCGTACCAGTAGTTCTGGTTGGCTGCCTCAGCAAGGTGCTTGAAGGTAAAGTTATCGTCGTTCGAGCCCATGATACCGGCCTCCAGGGCTTTGTTGAACTCCTCTTTCCCTTTGGCGGGGTTCACCTCGGAGAGGCGCAGCGCCATGAGCAGGCGCATGGTGTTCGCCAGCTTTTTCCACTGTGCAATGTTACCGCCATACACAATGTCATTCGTGATATTGCCGGGCACGGTCATCTCATTTGCCTCTTCCAGCTGCTTGAATAGGTCGTTGTAAATGGCCTCCTGGGTATCATACTTCGGGGTATACTCCGCTTTGCCTTTCAGGGCATCCGAATAAGGGATGTCGCCCCAGCGGTCAGTCATGTGCCAGAAATAATAGGCTTTCAGGATTTTGGCCACTGCTAACTGGTTGTTAACCGGTCCTTCGTTCCCGTCCAGATCCTTGGAAGTCAGCACTGCCTCCAGGTTCATGAGCGGACCCGTGTAGAGGTTGTAAAAGTTAAAGGCAACCGTGTTGTAGAGCGACAGGTTAGGGTACTGCGTTTCGGACAGGTACTGTGCGTAATACGCTCCTTGGGGCGAAGAGCCTAAGCCCGAGAGGTACAGCTCCGCATTGGCAATCAGTTGCGTGTTAGAGGCCTCGCTGGGTAGGTTCGGGTTTACGTTTATGTCCTCCTCAAAATTACTGCAGCCACCCAATAACAAGCCAGCTAACAGTAGGGTATATACTTTTTTCATGGGATTACAAATTAAAAGGTAATGTTTAAGTTCACACCGTAAGAGCGCACGGTATTCAGGCTACCTGTCTCCAGCCAGCTGATGGGAGAGCTACCGGTAGAAAGCTCTGAAGGGTCCAGCCCTTTCGGGGCCTTCTGCCAGATCATGGCCGGGTTGCGGGCAATCAGGGCGATGTTCGCTCTTTCGAACGGCAACCAGCCTATTGTCTTCTTATCGAGGTTATAGCCCAGGCGCACCTCTCGCAGCTTCACGTAAGAGGCGTCGTAGAGCCACTCCTCGTACACGTGTGTTCCCAGTGTTGTCCTGTAATAGGCTCTTGCGTCTACATAGGCCGTTACTTCCTCCCCAGACTCGGCAGAGATGCCTGTTACCTTCACGCCACCTCCTTCTCTCAGCGGATCGCGCACGTTCTTGCCATTGTCGTTCAAAGCGGCAGTTTCTTCGGCCATACCCGTCTTCACGGCCAGCATGCGCGACCAGCTAAAGAACTGGCCTCCTACCTGGTAGTCGATCATGGCCCCCAGGTCTACTTTCCCGAAGAAGCGGAAGTAGTTCTGGAAACCACCGGTAAAGTCTGGCAATACGCTGCCAAAGTTGTGGTTCGCCTCCGTGTACAGGGGCAGGTTATTAGTGCCTAGCAGAATCTTGCCTGTTGCCGGATCGCGCTGGTAGGCCTTCCCGATCAGGCTGCCAAAAGACTGTCCCTCATACGAGTTCAGGTACACAGACACTCTGGAGTAGGTGTTCATGTCGTGGGCATACACGCCGGACTCGGAGCCAAGCTCCTTTACCATGCTTTCGTTCTTGTTGAAGTTGAAAGTGGCGTCCCACGAGAAGATCTCAGACTGTACCGGTGTTGCTGTCAGGCTAAGCTCTATGCCCTTGTTTTCGATCAAACCGGCGTTGATGATCGTAGAGCTGTAGCCGCTTGTGCCGGAAACATCCAGGTTGATGATCTGGTTCTTGTTTTTCTGCATGTAGTAAGTCAGCCCCATGCCCAGGCGGTTCTGGAAGAACTTCAGATCCACACCTGCTTCGTACGAGTGGGCAAAAGAAGGCTCTATGTCAGGGTTGATCAGGTTGTCCGGTACATACAGGCTGTTTACGCCATCATAAATACCACCTGGGGCGTAGGTAAAGGCCGTCTGGTAGGCATCCAGGTCAGAGCCTGCCTGCGCATAGCTTACACGCAGTTTACCAAACGACAGGGGGTTCCAGGCCAGCATGTCGCTAAACACAAAGCTACCGGAGATGGAAGGGTACCAGTAGGAGTTGTTATCCTCTGGCAGGGTAGAGGAGTTGTCGTTGCGCAAGGAGGCATCGATAAAATAGGTGTCCTTGTAGCCAAAAGAGGCCATGCCGTAGAAACTGCGGATCTCTTTACGTAGCAGGTAAGACCTGTTGGTAGGACGGTCGATGGAGGCGGCGATGTTGTAATAGCCGGGGCTGGAGAGGCCTCCCTCAGATTCCTGGTAAACGGAGCTATAACGGCGGGTATAAAGGTTGGTACCCACGTTTGCGTTAAGAGAGAAGTCGCCCCACTCTTTGCTGTATGTGCCCAGAAACTCGTAGTTCACTTCCTTGTTCTGATACTTACCCACGGTATAGGCCGGTACATACCTGCCACCAACAGCTTCTCTTGTCTCGATGTTCTGCGTATACAGGTCGCCACGTATAAAGCCGCTTAGCTTTAGTTCGGGCAGCAGTTGATAGGTCAGTCCCACATCGCCGAACAGCCGGTCCCGATTATCGTTGCTGTAGTTCTCATAAGCCTCGAAGTAAGGGTTGTTCCAGTAAAGGGCCTCAAAGTTGGTGATCTCCCCGCTGGAGTTCGGACGGCGAAGGTTCCAGTGCAGGAAAGTGCCGTCGTCGTAGCGGTAGTTCTTCAGGCGGTTCATGTCCATGTTTCGCTGGAACCACTGCACCAGATAGCGGGATCCGCCATCGTATCCCTGTGACGGACGCTGTGCATAGTTGTTCGCGTAGTTCACATTGGCCGAAGCCGTCAGCTTTTTGGTCAGGTCCAGACCGGCACTCAGGCCAAAGTTGTTGCGCTTCAGCCAGGTGTTTGGTTCCACCCCTTCAATCTGGGTGTTGTTATAACTTAAGCGGAAAGTAGAGTTCTCGTTGCCACCGGTGATAGAGACCCCGTTGTTGATGGTGTGGCCTGTTTCAAAGAAGTCCTTGATGTTATCCGGGTGAGGCACAAAGGGCGTCAGCTTGCCATACTCCGGGTCTTGCGGATAAAAGCTGAATACCTGCCGAACAGGCGTCCCGTCCATTCTCGGGCCCCAGCTTTCGTCGTAGCTCATGTCCACGTATTTATCGCCGTTCGGCAAGGTTCTCCAGGTCTGGCTGCCGCCACCGCCATAAAGGTCCTGTAGGGGCATAAAGTTACCTACTCTCTCCACTGAGAAAGCAGAGTTCAGCTGCACCTGTACCGCTTTAGGGCCTCTGGCGCCTTTCTTTGTGGTGATCATGATCACACCGTACTGGCCGCGGATACCGTAGAGCGCAGATGCGGCCGGGCCTTTCAGCACGTTCACAGACTCGATGTCCTCGGGGTTGATATCCTGGGCCAGGTTACCGTAGTCGCCGCCATTTCGCCCTGCAAAGTTGGCGTTAGAGATAGGCGTACCGTCTATCACGATCAAGGGCTGGTCGGTACCTGTTAAAGAGTTTACCCCACGGATCTTGATCTTTTGTGTGCCACCCATGCTGGCTCCTGATGCACCCGTTACCTGTACACCGGCTATTTTACCGGCCAGAGAGCCAATTACGTTCTGTTCCTTGGTCAGGGTCAGCTTTTCGCCTTGTACCTCCTGCGTAGCATAGCCCAGGGAGCGTTCACTTCGCTCAATGCCCAGGGCTGTTACCACCACCTCATCCAGGCTCTTGCTGTCGAGGTTCAGGCTCACGTTGATCACCTGTTGATTGCCTACTACTACCTCCCTGGTCTCATACCCTAAAAAGCGAAACACGAGGGTGGCGTTGCTGCCAGGTACCCGAAGCTGGTAGGAGCCGTCTCCATCGGTGGCGATACCCGTGGTGGTACCCTTTACCACCACACTGACACCAGGCAGTGCCAGGCCGTTTTCAGCGGCAGTTACCTTGCCGCTAACTGCTTGTCCCTGGGCCAGCGCACTGTTGACCCAACATACTAACAGCAGTAAAAGGAGTGTAAAAATTTTTCTCATACTGAAAAGGTTAGATTAGTTTAAAAACAATATACATGATTTTAACTATACTTCCATAAGAAGCACTTACTGTTTGTGTTATGACAACAGAATTAGGTCAGGGGAGTGGGGCAGAACCTGGTGCGGCAGTTGGATGGGTTGAGGAGTTGGTGCGAGGGCTCGGTTTCACAAAAAAGGTAGAGCCTGTACCTCTAAACGCAAGAAACCCCGGTGCCTTTTTGCAGGTACCGGGGTTTGAGTTGTTAGCTTTTATTTTTTTTCTTTTTGCCTTTTTTATTCTTTTTTTTCTTGTCCTTTTTCTTCTTTTTACTCTTTGTTTCCTCGGCTTTGTTCATGGCATCGTACACGACACCGGCCGCTACCGCATAAACGGCGTGGTGCAGTACATCAAGCACTATTTGCCGGGCAGACCATTTGGTGATAGGCTTTGCAGCATTGGCAGCAGGCAGCATAACCTGTGCCGTGCCCCAGATCGCACCAAAATGAATGGCGGTGGCAGGCCAGCCGTTCACCTGAGCCAGGTCTAAACCACCCCGAACAAGCCCCCAGCCGGTACCATAGCCAAAGTGCATCAGCTGTGAGAAAACCTGTTTGTTCATTTCTACTTCTTCCTGCAGCTCTTGCGGAGCCTCGTGCTGGTCGGAGCTGGCTTTTTCTTTTTCGAGTTCGGCCTTGCCCCTTGGTTCCACGCCCAGCACTTTGCCGCCCACTTTAGCGGGAGCGCTGCTCATGCCCCTGTTCGTCAGTTGCATCGCAATCATCTGCGACACTGTAATGGCAGCAGTACCGGCAAAACCAGCAATCAAACCTTTTCCAATTACTCCGCCTACTTTGGCGAGTGTTTTAAATACAGTAGTGTTATCAGCCATACGCATACGTTTTTTTATGATGATGGGGCGGCGTTGCTATGACAGTTAAACGCCACTCTTCACTTTGCCAACGCAGGAACTTCTGAATGGTTTGGCCCCTGCCATTGCGCACCCTTATTGCTTTAAAAGACACCACAAACCAGCCGTAAGGGGGGAGGAGCGAAGCTGCTTATGCTACTCGGGTGTATACCCAGTAACAAGCGCTTCGTAGTTTTTTATATAAACATATGGGAACGACAAATTTAGGCCTATGAAAAAGCATAAGACAAAATTTAAAAATATGACCATAAGCGGGTTTGCCCTTTTCCTGATGCTGGGCATGGTCGCCTGTGGTGGAGAGACTGAAGTTGCCGATGATGGCGTGGTAGAGGACGCTTGGGTGGCAGATGATCTGGAAAATGATACTGGTGTGAGCACCTGGGACAGCGAAGCTTTTAACACCAGGTTCGCTTCTACAGACTATTATGAGGGCTGGGATGCGAACGACGATAACTTCCTGGACGAAAACGAGTACCGGAGGGGCTTCTATGACACCTGGGATGTAAATGACGATGAGGCCCTGGACGAGAACGAGTGGACCATGGCAGCTAAGGACTGGCGCCTGGAGAACCAGAGCTGGACTGACTGGGATACCAGCGGAGATGGCGTGTTGGATGAGAATGAGTACAATGCAGGTTTTGATACCATTGTATGGTACGGGGAGTGGGACCAGGACGACGACAACCAGCTTAGTGAAAGAGAGTATACCGATGGGGTATTCAGGCTTTGGGATGCCAACAATGACGAGGTGCTGGATGATACGGAGTACCGCGTGTACAGTGTATACTATGCTAGCTGATAGAAAAGTACTCCCAGTGAACAAAGAGAGCGCCTTCATGTAAAGGCGCTCTCTTTGTTCACTGGGAGTCTGTAAAAGGAACACGGCTTAGCTTCTGTGAGCCTGCTAATACTTGTACCATCCTGTTCCTGTGGAGAAGTAAAATCAGGTTACCCCCTGTGTTATGCGGGAGCTTTCGTTTCTTTGCAGGTATATATCAGTGAAGAAGCGAGGGCACATGCCCTTGCTTCGTTGCTGAAAGGGGCGAAAAAATATGGTTATACACGATGTAATTATAGTTGGGGCAGGCCTAAGCGGACTGTCTGCCGCTTATTATTTAGAGAAGGCGGGGATAGATGCGCTGCTGCTGGAAGCAAGGGAGCGACTGGGAGGACGAATACTAACAGTTGCTGCCGAGGGGAACGCATGCCCTGTTGAAATGGGGGCTACCTGGTTTGCGGATAAACATGAATACCTGATACGGCTTTTGCAGGAACTGCAACTCCCATTTTACGAACAGTACCAGCAGGGGCTAGGTGTTTTTGAAGCAAATAGTTCTGAACCACCGCAGCTATTTGAGCTACCAAGCGCTGCAGAGCCGTCTTACCGAGTTAGAGGTGGTACTTCCAAGCTAATAGAGGCACTGGTTAGCCAGGTAGGAAAGGAACGGGTTGCTTTAAATTGCCCCGCTACCAAAGTTTCGGAGCATGAGAATTACCTGGAAGTCGAGTGCAAGGATGGAACCCAGTTGTACGCCAGGCACCTCATCAGCACGGTTCCTCCTTTTCTGTTAGCAAAAGGAGTTGAGTTTACCCCGGCCTTACCTGAGGAGGTGAGACGGGTGATGCAGCAGACCCATACCTGGATGGGGGAGGCCCTTAAGTTTGGAGTAGCATATGCCCGGCCATTCTGGCGGGAGCGAGGCTATGCCGGCACCCTGTTTAGCCAGACAGGCATTGTGCAGGAAGCTTATGATCATACAGACCAGGAGAAAACACGCTTCAGCCTGAAAGGCTTTTTGGCAGCAGGGGCATCGGCACTTGGTAAAAAGGAAAGGGAAGCACAGGTGCTTTCCCATTTAAGAAAGCTCTTAGGGTCGGAGGCTGCAGGCTACCTGTCGTACACGGAAAAGGTGTGGCAGGAGGAAAAATATACGTATGCTCCTTACGGGCAGTATATTTTGCGCCATCTAAACAACGGACATCCGCTTTACGCACTACCACTTATGAACGGCCGTTTACATTTGTCCGGAACAGAGACATCTCCCGGCTTTGGCGGATACATGGATGGAGCTGTGTATAGTGGCATAATAGCATCCTCTGCCGTGGCTGAGAGACTAAAGAAGGGTTAGGCTGAGGGAGCCTTGTTTTTGCAGAGCAGGAGGGGGAAAAGGTAGGGGGAACAAAGCTTTGTTCCCCCTACCTTTTTATTATAATTTAAGCGTGAGTAGCTGCGAATTACTCTACAACTTCTTCCTCACCTACTACGCCTGGTTCTTCAATAGTTTCTGTTTGCGTTTCCACGGTTGTATCAACATCCATGATGGTTCTCTCTACTTCAAGTTCTGATACGGCAGTATCACGCTCTACCACCACGCCGTCTTCCGCAACGCCTTCTTCGGTTTCTCCTCCGCAAGAGTAAAGGCTAAGCGATCCTAACATTAAGGCTGATGCAAAAAATATCTTTTTCATTTTTCCAAGTTTTAAATTCTAAACACATTTACAAATTGTAAGCAAACGAATAAATAGTTTAATAGGGGTTTATTCATTTGTCCTTACCTATTACGAGATAAAAGCCACAAAAGGTTTAGTTCTCTGTTTCTAGGCAGGTAACGGGGTTTTGGCTTTTTCACTGTTCCTGAGTTGTTGAGGGCTATACTCCTTGTACAGGAAACACGAGATGTTGTTTAGGAGAGAAGGGTTGCTATAGGATTAAAGGAGGATAACAGTTGAGGTTAAGGGGGGAGTGTCGCGTGCTTTCAAAAGGTCAGGGCCTTTCTTCTTAAAAATAAAGCCGCTGCCTTTCGGTAAAGGCAGCGGTCTTCTTAGGTTATCATTCTTAATGATCGTTATTCTTCTGTTTGGATCGGGTACTGCCAACGAAAGCAATTGCCGCTGCCCCCGCTGCCGCTACAATGGCTCCCGTCATCATGGGGTGCATTTTGGCGCGGGTATAAAAGCTGTTTTTCATCACGTAGCCTTTATGGTCGCCGTGCGTCTGGCCATCCTCGCCCGGTTGGTGCAATGATCCTTCCCGATGGCTGGCCGGTGTTTTGCGAAGCTCTTTCTTAGACAGAAAGTTTTCGCTTAGCCAGTCCATCATGCGCGGAGAGCGCCAGTTAAAGCTACTCATCATCTTGCCGCCACTACCCACAAATAGGTCGCGCTGCTGGTGGGTGGCCGAAAAGAGGATAGCGTTTGCCACTTCCTCCGGTTCATATACTGGTGGCGGCAGTGTCAGTTCGTGCTCCATGTAGTTTCGGGCGTGCTTCGGATAGGGGGTGTTAATGGAAGACGGTTTTATCAGCGTGACCGAGATCTTTGCTTTTTCCTGTTCAAGCTCCTGGCGCAGGGCATCGGTAAAACCTTTCACCGCGTGCTTGCTTGCTGAGTACATCCCCTGTATAGGAATGGAAACATCAGAAAGTACACTACCCAGGTTAATTATGGCGCCGCCCCCGCGGGTTTTAAGGTGCTTTGCAGCAGTGAGGGAGCCATATACCACACCCCAGAAGTTCGTGTCGAACAGGCGACGGTTGTCTTCATCGCTTACTTCCTCCAGGTGCCCGTAGATAGCGACACCAGCATTGTTTACCCAGGTATCAAAGCCGCCAAAGTCTCTGACGGCCGCATCGGCTATTTTCTGTACTTCCTCTTGTTTTCCTACGTCAGCCACCACGTGTATTGCCTGCCCGCCGAGCTGTTTTATTCGCTGCTCAGCCTCCTCCAGTGCCTCCTTGTTACGGGAGGCTAGCACAACTTTAGCGCCCTTCTTGGCCGCAGCCAAGGCAGTGGTAAGGCCAATACCACTCGAGGCGCCCGTAATAACGATCACCTGCTCGTGGAGAGGTTTTAATGAAATTCCCATGTTTTTTAAGTTTGTTTTAGATGTATGATGTCGCTTAAGGTATTTCTTACTATAAGTTCATACGCAAGCCCGCCATTAAGTAGTTGTGCTTTTTTAAAGAGTTATGAACGAGGTGCTTGTGTGGGGGCTGCCTGTAATTGAGGAGAGCGGAAAAAGGAGCATGCTTCTGAAAGGCGGTTTGCTCCCTGCGTTGTGCCGCTTTTTATAACAGGAGGCATCCGGGGACTTGGGCTAGAGTTAGAATAAATGTAACCTGCAGATGAAAGTGCCGGTGGAGACCATGCAATAGCGGTTTAAAAGCACTTTTACGGACTCTTAGGCCCGTCCGGACTTACTTAAAACGCTGTTTTTTTCGTATGTTTAAAGTATAGGGGCCAGCGGCTCGTAAAAATAAGGAAGGCATCTTAAGAAGGAGGACACATGACACAGCAGACTTGGAGATACGTATGGGCAACAGGCATTATGGCGATGGCACTGCAGCTTTGCAGCCAACAGCAGCTGCCGTATAATCCTACCGATGTGGCAAGCGAAACAAAGAGTACATCTGCCAGGCTGATGTACAAGCCTCCTACTTTGCCTACTTCGCTCTCTTTTGCCGGAGAACCCGTGCCGCTTCATGTCCCCGATGTCGCCGAACGGCTGGACAAGGAGCTGTTGAAGAATAGTTATTTTCACTCCAACACCTTGTTAGCCCTGAAGCGGATGCACCGGCACCTGCCCGAGATAGAGCGCTTGCTACGGGAAAACGACATACCGGAGGACTTTAAGTACCTGGCGCTGGCCGAAAGCCTTTTCGGAAATGTGACTTCACATGCCGGTGCCTCCGGCTTTTGGCAGCTAATGCCTAGCACCGCCCGTGGCTATGGCATGATTGTGAACAAGGAGGTGGATGAGCGCTTCCATGTAGAAAAGTCTACCTTGGCTGCCTGCCGGTACTTAAAGACTGCGAAAAAGCGCTTTGGCTCCTGGACAAACGCTGCCGCCTCTTATAACCGGGGCATGGGTGGCCTGGCGCGGGCACTGGAACGCCAAGGAGTCAGCTCTTACTATGACTTATACCTGAACGCAGAGACCTCCCGCTATATGTTCCGCATTCTGGCACTAAAGGAGGTCCTGGGAAGCCCGGAGCGCTATGGCTTTGACTTTTCGGCAGAACAGGGCTACAAACCCTTACCTTCGCGGCCATACAAAGTAGACAGCTCTATCCGGGACCTGCCTGCCTTTGCCCTGGAGCAAGGCACCAATTACAAAACGCTCCGGCTCTACAACCCCTGGATCAAAGGCTACTCCCTGACCGTGCCTAGCGGAAAAGAGTTTGTGCTACAGCTGCCAGAGTAGCACCTGTAACAAAAAGCGTCGTCTTTTTCCCAAAGTTCATGTTTCTGTTCCCAAGCTTTATCTGTGTCATCGAAGTTTCTGTAGAGGCTGCCCCCTCATTTTATTGAAGTTTCTGAGTGTTGGTACACCAGAATAAAAGGCCTGGGCTTGTTCTCCCTTGCCCTTGTAAGGCGTGGCCGTAAACCATGCAGGCTGTTTATCCCGTAAAACTGGTAAAACCCTCTTACCAAATACTAAGATAAGCACATGAACTTTCATACTAGAAAATGGGTGAAGCCCGAAGACCTGAATCCTAATGGGGGCCTTTTCGGGGGCAGCTTGTTGCGCTGGCTCGACGAGGAGGCAGCTATCTACGCTATCGGGCAGTTAGGCAGGCGGCATGTTGTAACCAAGCTAATCTCAGAAGTCAACTTTATCAGTTCTGCCAAGCAGGGAGACATCCTGGAGCTAGGTCTGGAGGTAATCTCCTTTGGCAAGACCTCCATTACCCTGCGGAGTGAGGTGAGAAACCTGATTACCAGACAGACGATCCTGCGGATTGAGAAAATGGTATTCGTGCACCTGGACGAGGACGGGGTGCCGGCTCCGCATGGCAGAACAGAAGTGAACGTAATCTGATCTGGCGGAGGCAAACTGTTCATCGGTTACAGATTTTGGCTACTTAAAAAGCCCTGCTACTTTTTCTTTCAAAGTAGCCCTACCATCATTTTTGAAAAGCAGCCTGCCTCATCCGCGCAAATTTTTGCCCGGTGTCAAACTTTGCCTCTATAATTCTGTTACCTAAGTACCGTATAAACACTATATATGCTTTCATGGCTAGAAAGCATCTTTTACCAGGAAGAGAATGGATAACAAGAACAGAAGAATATTTCAGATTATTGATGGCGTGCGGAAGCAGGTGGGGGAAGGGTTTGAGGTGACCAGTCCTATGCCCGGCTCCCGTATCAGGCAGTTGAGCCCTTTCTTACTGCTGGACCATACCGGCCCGATGGAGGTGCAGTCGACGGACAAGCCATTGGGTACCGGCCCGCATCCCCACCGTGGCTTTGAAACTGTAACGGTAGTCTACCAGGGAGCCCTGGCGCACCGCGATACGGCGGGGCACACGGGCAAGCTGGGGCCAGGCGACGTGCAGTGGATGACGGCAGGGGCAGGGCTCTTGCATGAGGAAAAGCACGAAGAGGAGTTCTCCCGCCGGGGAGGCGTGCTGGAACTAATACAGCTTTGGGTAAACGTACCAAATAAAGATAAGCTGGCGCCCCCGCGGTATCAGGAATTGCCAGCCGCAACTATTCCGGTTGTTAACACACCGGATGGAAACGGAACTGTACGGGTGGTGTCGGGTACCTATGCGGGTACCAAGGGACCTGCTGAAACTTTTTCTCCCATAACTCTTTTAGACGTACGGCTACAGCAGGGCGGAAAACTGCACCTGGACTTACCGGCGGACTATAATGTGGGCCTTTATGTAGTGAAGGGGAGCGTGCAATTACACGGCGACAGGAAAGCCCAAACGAAGCAACTGGTGGTACTGGGTTGGAATGCTACTGGCTTAGACATAGTAGCGGAAGAGGATACCACTTTTCTGGTCTTGTCCGGCGATCCAATCGAAGAGCCTCTTGCAACCTACGGCCCTTTTGTGATGAACACCAACAAAGAACTGGTGCAGGCCATAGAAGACTACGAGCAGGGACGGATGGGTACTTTCGACAGTTAACTAACTCCCTTCCCTAGCTACAGCACTTTTTCAGCGAAGGTTACTTACCTTTCAAAACGCTAAAATAACAGGGCGTAGCACCTCTGCTCGGTACGTTTTTTTCTTATCTAGGATAGAAAAGCAAAAGATTTTCGCAGCAAAAAAGAGGATAAGGATGTAGCAAAACGAGGAAAGATTTACGTAAAATAATTAGTGTTTCAACGGTAGACCACACCTGTTCCCGGTCTTCCTGCTGCTTCCCGAAAGGGGCATATAGCGGCAGTTTATGTCATTCGGACTAATATTTGCTTTTAAATATATAGGGAAGGGTAGGGGAACAGTACCTACCGGGGAGCACATCATATCTCTAACTTAAAGAACAAAACAATTATGGCTATAACAAAGTGGGTAGTAGACCCAATGCATTCAGAAGTACAGTTCAAAGTAAAGCACCTGGTTATTTCGACCGTGTCTGGAACGTTTAAGAACTTCACGGGTGGGGCAACTGCGAACGACACGGATTTTGAAAATGCCGAAATTCACTTTTCCGTGGACGTGAACAGTATCGACACCAACCTGGAGGTGCGGGACAATCACCTGCGTTCTGCAGAGTTTTTTGATGCGGCGCATCACCCGCGTATCAGCTTTCAGTCAACGTCCTTTCAGAAGGTGAGTGAAAACAGGTACCACCTATTTGGCATGCTCACTATAAAAGGAATTACAAAGCCGGTGGAAATGGACGCTGAATTCGGTGGGATCGCGGAAGACCCGGAGGGGAACGTTAAAGCGGGCTTCGAAGTATCTGGCCGGGTTAGCCGCTGGGAATTCGGGTTGACGTACAATCCCTTAACCAGAACAGGAGGATTAGTTCTTGGGGAGGACATCAAGCTAATCGCTAACATTCAGCTAGCCCAGGAAACCCCAGAAACTGTTTAAGCCGCAGAGGGTACGGCTTAAAGTAGTTGGTTGACCAGTAACAGAGGCTACTGGCCAACCTTAAAATGTTTTTTTTAGCTGGAGGAGTGGGAGAGGTAAGGCCCTACAGACAAGGGGGCATTACAGAAAGCCTAGTTCCAGCTTTGCTTCTTCGCTCATCATGTCGCGCGTCCAGGGCGGATCAAAGGTAAGCATCACATACGCATCCGCTACCCCCTCGATTGCCTCCAGTTTCTGCTGCACTTCAAACATAATGTCATCGGCCACAGGGCAGGCAGGGGCTGTCAAGGTCATGGTTACGCGTACGTTTTTCCCCTCTTCCACTTTTATCTCATACACCAGTCCGAGGTCATAAATGTTCACCGGTATTTCCGGGTCATGTACCGTGCGCAGTACATCCTCAACCTTGTCTCTTATTTCTGATGGGTTCATGTTTGTGCTTATTTTTGTAGGGACTGCGCCTGGTAAGCCACGGCATATAACTTGATCTGCTTTAGCATAGACAGCAGCCCATTAGACCGGGTAGGAGAGAGGTGGCTCTGCAAGCCGATTCTGTCTATAAAGTAAATATCAGCCTCTGCGATATCCTTTGGCTTCTGGCCTGACAGTACCTGAATCACCATGCTCACCAACCCTTTGGTAATAAGGGCGTCACTGTCGGCGGTAAAATGCAACTTGCCGTCCTGTTTCTCGGCATGCAGCCACACTTTGGACTGGCAGCCTTTGATCAGGTTTTCCTCCGTTTTGTACTTGTCGTCTATGATGGGCAGCTCCTTGCCAAGCTGTATGATGTACTCATACTTGTCCATCCAGTCATCGAACAGCTCAAAGTCCTCTATTATCTGGTCCTGTCGTTCGTTTATTGTCATTCGTATCTTGTTTAGCGCAATAGCATCACGGCTTTTTTAACGGCTGCTATCAGCTTGTCTATTTCTTCTGTGGTGTTATAAAAAGCGATGGACGCCCGCACAGTGCCGGGTATGCCAAAGTAGTGCATTATTGGCTCAGTGCAATGGTGCCCTGTCCGGACGGCTATTCCGTGCTTGTCCAGTATCTCCCCTACGTCAAAAGGGTGCGTGTCCCCTACCAGGAAAGAAATGGAGGCCGCCCTGTTGTCAGCCTCCCCTATAAAGCGAAGCTCATCAATCTCCTGCAGGGCATCCACGGCATAAGAGAACAGCTGCCCCTCAGTCTCAGCAATGCTTTGCAGGCCCAGATGCTCCAGGTAGTCGATCGCAGCTCCCAGGCCCATGCCCTCGGCTATGCTCGGCGTGCCGGCTTCAAACTTCAGGGGCAGCTCATTATAGGTCGTTTTGGCAAAGGACACGCTTTTGATCATGTCGCCGCCACCCTGGTAAGGAGGTAGTTGGTTCAGCCACTCTTCCTTGCCGTACAGCACCCCGATTCCTGTCGGCCCGTACATCTTGTGCCCGGAGAAAGCCAGGAAATCGGCGTCCAACTCCTGCACGTCTATCGGCACGTGCTGTATGGCCTGCGCTGCGTCTACCAGTACCGGTATGCCCTTTTGGTGGGCTGCCTGTATGATTTCCTTCAAAGGGTTTACTGTACCGAGTGAGTTTGAAATGTACGTAACGGACACAAGCTTTACGGTATCGTCCAGCATCTGCTCAAACGCATCCATCATCAATTCTCCCTTGTTATTCATCGGGATGACCTGTAACCTGGCCCCGCGGTCTTCGCAGGCCATTTGCCAGGGCACTATGTTGGAGTGATGCTCCATGGCGGAGATCATAATGCTGTCCCCCGCCTTTAAGAACTTGCGGCCAAAACTATTAGCCACCAAGTTGATACCTTCCGTCGTGCCTCTGGTAAAGATCACCTCGTGCAGGTGCTCGGCGTTGATGAAGGCCTGTACCTTTTTGCGCACTAGCTCATACTCCGAGGTCGCCTTTTGGCTCAGGTAGTGTACCCCACGGTGAATGTTGCTATTGTACTCGGTATAATAGTCATCCATCGCCTTGATCACAGAAGCCGGCTTTTGAGTGGTAGCAGCATTGTCTAAGTACACCAATGGCTTGCCGTACACCTGTGTCTGCAGGATCGGAAAGTCGCTCCTTAGCCTCTCAATGTCCAGTTTGCGGACGGTTGAAATAGATGAATTACCACTCATGTTATGCTACGCTTTTATCAATTCCTGATTAGCAGGAATATGATGGGTTATCAGATTATTTATATGCGCCTCCAGTTCCGGGATCTTGATCTTCTCCGTCACATCGAACGCAAAGGCACTTACCAGCATGGCCCGGGCAGAGTCTTCTCCAATGCCCCTGGACTGCAGGTAAAACATGGCCTCCTGGCTTAACTGGCCTATGGTAGAGCCGTGGCTACACTTCACGTCATCCGCAAAAATCTCCAGCTGGGGCTTGGAGTTGATGGTGGCCGTGGGGCTTAGCAGCAGGTTATTGTTTTGCTGAAAGGCATTTGTTTTTTGTGCATCCACCTGCACAAACACCTTTCCGTTGAATACGCCGACGGCCTTGTCCAACAGTACCCCTTTGTACACCTCGTTGCTTTCACAGTGTGCCTTCTGGTGGTTCATGAACGTGTGATTGTCCAAGAGTTGCTGGTCAGCCCCCAGGTACAAGCCATAAAGGTGGCTCTCGGTGTGCTCATCGTCGAGGTTCACGTGCAGGTTATTGCGCAGCAGCTCCGCCTCAGGCAGGGAGAAGGTATAGTTGCTGTACACGCTATCTCGCTTTTGGTTTACCTCCGTGTGCTGTAGCTGACGCAGTCCCTTCTTCGCTGTCTGAAGCGTGTAATGATTCAGGTTTGCGTTCTCTTCCACCACCACTTCTGTGAGGCTGTTGACAAAGATCTTCGCGGCACTGCTGTCTGTTACCACAGATTCCACAATGCTTAAAGCGGCACTGCGGTGCAGCACGATCAGGTGCCTTGGCTGCACGAACAAGTTGTTCTCAGAAGAAAAAGCATGTATTATGTGCAGGGGCTTGTCTATACTGGCATTTGCTTTTACCTCTATCAGCAGCCCGTCTGTGAACATGGCTGTGTTCAGGGCTGCAAAGTGGTGCTTCTCCACATCCGTGCCTTTGCCGAAGTAATTCAGAAAGGTTGCTTCCTGCTTGGCCTCTGCCATGGGGCGGATGCTGATCGAATCCGGAAGCTTCTCATCTGTAGCAGTTTCCTGTAGCTGGCCATTCAGCAGTACTATTCTGTAGCTGTCTAAGTCTTCTATGGTGGCCGCTTCCACTGCATGAGCCAAGGCAGCGCCTGCTTTCGCCTTGTCCTGCAGGGCATAGTCTTCCTTCAGGAAAGGAATAACGTTGGTGTATTTCCAGTCCTCTACCCGGGTAGTAGGAAACCCGGACTTTCGGAAATTCTCTAAAGCTTTTTGTCTGGCCTGACGCAGGGCGTCGGGCTCTGCTTTCTGTTCAATGGCAAACTTACCATCAAATCCATCCAGCAGTTTTTGGTATAAAGGTATGGATACCTGGTTTGCCATGTCTCTTATCGTGCGTTTTCGGTTACGGGGTATGTTTCTTTAAGCCAGTCGTAGCCTCTTTCCTCCAGTTCCAGGGCCAGCTCTTTCGTGCCTGACTTCACAATGCGGCCATCGTACAATACGTGCACATAGTCTGGCACGATGTACTCTAACAGGCGCTGGTAGTGTGTGATGATCACAAAGGCATTGTTCTCGCTACGCAGCTTATTAACACCATTAGACACGATGCGCAGGGCATCAATGTCCAGGCCGGAATCCGTCTCGTCCAGGATAGAGAGTTTTGGCTCCAGCATGGCCAGCTGCAGGATTTCGTTTCGCTTCTTCTCACCGCCTGAGAAACCCTCGTTCAGGGAGCGGTTGATGAGCTTGGCATCGAACTCCACCAGCTTCTGTTTTTCTTTTGTGAGCTTCAGGAACTCCTTGGCCTCCAGGGCGGGTAGTCCTCTGTATTCCCGGATCTCATTCAGCGCCGTGCGCAGAAAGTTGATGTTTGAGACACCGGGTATCTCCACGGGGTATTGAAAGGCCAGGAAAAGGCCTTCCCGGGCGCGCACCTCAGGCGCCATGTCCAGCAGGTCTTTTCCTTCAAACTGTACTTCCCCTTCCGTTACAACGTAATTTTCACGCCCAGCCAATACAGAAGACAAGGTACTTTTACCGGAGCCGTTCGGGCCCATGATGGCATGTACCTCGCCGGCTTTTACTTCTAAATCAATCCCTTTCAGGATCTTCTTGTCTTCTACGTCTGCGTGCAAATTCTTTATACTCAGCATGCTTTTATTCTTTTAAGTTTAACCTACACTACCTTCCAGGGTGATGGAAAGTAGTTTTTGTGCCTCCACGGCGAATTCCATCGGGAGCTGATTCAGCACTTCCTTCGCATAGCCGTTCACGATCAGGGCCACTGCCTTCTCGGAGTCTATGCCGCGCTGATTCAGGTAGAAGATCTGGTCTTCCCCGATTTTAGAGGTGGTTGCCTCGTGCTCCACCATGGCGGTATTGTTCTTTGTTTCTATATATGGGAAAGTATGCGCCCCGCACTCGCTGCCAATCAGCAGAGAGTCGCACTGGGTAAAGTTACGGGCATTGTCTGCCTTGGCCCCCACGTGCACCAAGCCACGGTAACTGTTGTTGCTGTGACCGGCGGAGATACCTTTCGAGATAATCCGGCTCTTGGTGTTGCGACCCAGGTGGTACATTTTGGTTCCTGTATCAGCAATCTGCTTGTTGCGTGTAACTGCCACGGAGTAAAACTCGCCAACGGAGTTATCACCCTGCAAAATTACGCTTGGGTATTTCCAGGTGATGGAAGAACCTGTCTCTACCTGTGTCCAGGAGATCTTGGAGTTTGCCCCGCGGCACGCCCCACGCTTGGTCACAAAATTGTACACCCCGCCTTTCCCTTCCTTATCGCCAGGGTACCAGTTCTGCACGGTGGAATACTTGATCTCTGCATTATCCAGGGCAATCAGTTCCACCACTGCTGCGTGTAGCTGGTTCTCGTCGCGCATAGGCGCTGTGCAGCCTTCCAGGTAACTCACATAGCTGCCTTCATCGGCAATGATCAGGGTACGCTCAAACTGGCCGGTGCCCTGCGTGTTAATCCTGAAGTAAGTTGAAAGCTCCATCGGGCAACGTACCCCTTTCGGGATGTACACAAATGATCCGTCAGAGAAAGCAGCTGTGTTCAGCGCCGCAAAAATATTATCAGAATGCGGTACCACTGTTCCCAGGTACTTCTTCACCAGTTCAGGATATTCCTGTACAGCCTCTCCAAAAGAGCAGAAAATAATGCCTAGTTCTTTCAGCTTCTCTTTGTAAGTGGTCGCCACCGAGATACTGTCAAACACAGCATCCACAGCCACCCCTGCCAGCACCTTCTGTTCGTTTAGTGGAATGCCCAGTTTCTCGAACGTTGCCAGCAGTTCCGGGTCCACTTCGTCCAGGCTGTTATACTTTTTCTTGTTCTTAGGTGCCGCATAATAGGATATTCCCTGGAAGTCTATTGGAGGCAGTTTAAAATTCTGCCATTCAGGGAGGTCCTGCTTTAAGAAAGCTCTGTATCCTTTCAGGCGCCACTCCAGTAGCCACTCCGGTTCCTCCTTTTTGGCAGAGATAAACCGGATCGTATCTTCACTAAGCCCGGGAGGGGCTATGTCCATCTCTATATCCGTCACGAAGCCATGCTCGTACTCTTTCGTGGCGAAGTCGTTAATAATCTCGTTGCTATCTACTGTATTTGCCATATCTTAATATATACTAACTACTTACAGTACATCGTTATACTGCAAAGCTTTCCCCACAACTGCATGTTCTGGAGGCATTGGGGTTATTAAAAAACAACCCTTTCCCATTTAACCCACTGGAGTAATCCAACTCTGTTCCGAACAGGTATAGCAGGGCTTTCTTTTCTACAACAACAGTAATGCCATTGTCTTCAAACACCTCATCGCCGTCCTTTCTGGCAGTATCAAACTCTAGCAGGTACTCTAAGCCAGAGCACCCCCCGGTTTTTACACCTACCCGAACAAACGTTTCAGGGCCTTTTTGTTCCTTCTCTATCAAATTGCTTATGTAAGCTCTTGCGCTTTCAGATACCGTGATCATATGTCCTTGTTTTAGGATAAAACAAATACGTGTTACATTTAGTGCCTTTTGATTAACACAGCCAGGAGGTAATTGTTTTAAGTAAAGATACTTCTTCTGGGCTTGTGCTTCCCCTTTTGTCCTGCTTTACGGTGCAAAAAACCTGCCGCTCCTGCCTCCTCTGCTTGCCGCCTGCCTAAAACTCGCAGCATTGTTTGGGCTACGACTTATACCCAAGCCGTGGCGGCTACAACAGCGGTTTCTTTCCAACAAAGGGAATAGCCTGCTCCGTTCTCCTTAACTGAAAAGGATGCATGTAGCCCATGGAGGCCAGCCAGTGCCTCAGGAAGCGGCAATAAAGGCGCCGGGAGAAAGCCATTTCTGATCAAGCGCTGTTGCCAGGCCTCCTGGCGCTCGTGCCTTTCTACGCGTGCATGGCCCTCACAGGAGACCACATTGATAATTTCCCTTCCGAAGAACTCCTGCTCTATGATCTGACGCTCCGGTAGCATCGGCGGCAGCAGGGTATCCAGTACATCGAAGACGGTTCTGTAGTGCCGCAGCGACTCGCGCAGGCGTGGTAGGAACTTTAGCCGGTTGTGCTCTGAGTCGGGCTCTGTAAGTGTCAGCACTTTTGGCTCCAGTGCTCTGATCTGTTGCAGTATTCGGTCCCGGTAATCAGGCTGCGTTAAGAGCTGATCCGGTAGGTGATGCAGCGTGAGGGCGGAGTTAACTACCAGCGTTTCTGTAGGTGCGAAGTCCAGCTCCTGCAGATTTATCTCTTCTAGCCTCGCTGGGATAGGGGTGTAGGTGAGATGCAGTCCTAAGCTAACTGCATGCCGCTGCAGCATCTCGCCGGCCAACTGTAACTTATGATCAGGGGCACCCCCGGGGGCAGGGATGTCGATACCGGTAATCCGTATGCTGGGTGCGGTGCCGGGGCGCATGGCCAGTACTTCCAAAAAGTGCAGCCACTGCAGTCCGCTCCCGATGCCAAGGTCCAGAACATGAACCTCCCGGGCATCGGCCACAGCCTCTAAAATGGCCAGGTTAGCGAATTGATGCCCAAAAGTTACAAGCGGGGTGGACCTGACTAACACATTGAAAGCTGAGATCATGTCCCTCTCGCCGGGGTTGCTGTTACTGTAAAGGTTCCCTGCATACAGGTTCCCGTCCAAATCAAGGCAAGCACTAAAAGCCCGCAGGTAGGCCAGGGCAATCCGCTCTGATGCGCTGCCTTCCGGGTTTACCACCTGCGTAAGTGCTTGTATCTTATCATGAATTACCTGGGGTTCCTTCTTGGCAAGTGCGTAGCCGGTCTCTAGGATTTGAGCTAAAACACCATCCTGCCAGATATTCTCCGGGGAGAGAGCCTGTCCGAACAACCCGTGCAAGTGCTCTTGTTGCGCTTTCTTCCCGATCGTGATCCTGAACGCAAAAGCGCTTTTCGTTTCGCGCACCTGCACCCCGTTTCGGAGAAGATGCTGGATGACCGGGGCAGCGGGGACACCGGCATCTGCCAGCAAAAAGTTACCCTGCGATGGCCACCACTGTACGCCTTCTTCATCTAATATTTGTTGCAGGTGCACCTTGCCGGCAGCTGTTTGCTGCAAGGTATATTGTAAGTGGTCTTCATCCGCCAGGGCGGCCAGAGCGGCGACCTGTGCCAGCTGGTTCACGTTGTATGGCTGCTTTACGGCACACACCTTCTGCAGCAGGCTTTCCTGAGCCACCATGTACCCAACCCGGAGAGAGGCTAGCCCATAGGCCTTGGAAAAAGTCCGCAGGATTACCAGGTTGTCCCGTTGCGGCATGTACTCCTGCGCGCTAGCATAATCCGGTGCCGTCGCGAACTCTTGGTACGCTTCATCCAGCACCAACACCACGTGGGGGGGGACCGCCTGTATCAGAAACTCCAACTGAGAGCGGCTAAGGTAGCTGCCAGTAGGGTTGTTTGGGTTAGAGATAAACAGTAAGCGGGTGGAAGGGGAGATTTTTGCTAACAGGCCTTGCAAGTCGAACTCATAGCTGCTGTTAAGCGGTGCCGCTTCATAAGAAACTCTCAGTGCCTCTGCCTCCATCTGATACAAGGGGTAAGTAGGAGAGGCGGACAGAGCAATTGCCTTTCCGGGATACGGCAAGCAGAAAGCCCGAAGCAACAAGGATATCAGCTCAGCAGACCCGCTGCCCACCACCACCTGCACGGGCAGGACCCCCAGCTTTTGAGCGATCGCCAGCCGCAGCGGGCCAGCATCCGGATCAGGGTAGATGTTGGTGTTGGTTAGGGCTTCCTGAAGTGCAGTTGCGACTTTTGGGGATGTGCCAAAAAGGTTTTCATTTGAGGAAGCCCGATAAACACCCATGGGGGAGTATTTCATTTTTAAGCGTGACATGAAAAATGGCCAGGTAGATGACTGTGGCCGCGTGAAAGTCTCAATATAGCTAGATGTTAATATAAGTCCACCATCCCAACTTAATTTATTGCAGTAGTAAGCAGGCGCAGCACGTACTGCATAGGACAAAGATACATGTTCTTGTAATATGTTTGTACATTAAATGTATATACAATAAATTGCGACCGCAACACAATCCCCTCTCAGGAGTTAAAAGAAGAAATAGTACAGTAAGCAGCGTCAGAAAACAAGTATAGCAATGGCAACAACAGAAAATAGCATCACACCACATACTCTCATAGAAAAACGCAGAAGCCCAAGGGCATTTGCTGACAAACCCATAGCAGCAAATAAGTTAAAGGCCTTGTTTGAAGCAGCGCGCTGGGCTCCCTCTGCTATGAATGAGCAGCCCTGGCGGTTTATCTATGCCACACAAGAAGACAAAGAGGCGTATGAGCGCTTGTTAAGCTGCCTGGCGGAGTCGAACCAGGTATGGGCCAAAAAGGCACCGGTTCTTTTTTTAAGTGTTGCTAAAAAGGAGTATGACCTGAACGGCAAACCCAACAAGCATGCCTGGCATGATGTAGGGATGGCTACCGCCAACTTACTGCTGCAGGCAACTGAACTGGACCTGCACGTGCACCTGATGGGTGGTTTTGATGCTGAAAAGGCCCGCACCCTGCTAGGAATAGCAGAAGGGTTTGAGCCTGTTTCGATGGGAGCCGTCGGCTACCTGGGGGACCCCGACGAATTACCCGAGAACCTGAAGCAGCGGGAACTGGCGCCGCGCCAGCGGAAGCCCCTGGAAGAACTTGTTTTTAAGGGGAGGTGGCAGCAAAAGTAACAGTATACATGAGCAAGAAAGTAATACACAGAGCCGACACAAGAGGACATGCCAACCACGGTTGGCTGGACACGCACCATACCTTTAGCTTTGCCCACTATCTAAATCCTGAGCGCATGGGTTTTGGTTTGCTGCGGGTACTGAATGATGATGTGGTGGCACCGGGAATGGGCTTCGGGACGCACGCCCACGATAATATGGAGATCATCTCTATCCCGCTTTCTGGTGCACTGGAGCATAAAGACAGCACGGGTAACCGCGAGGTGATCCATACCAATGACGTACAGATTATGTCCGCTGGCATGGGGCTGACGCACTCGGAATACAACCACTCTACAACTGAAAAAGTAAACTTTTTGCAGATCTGGGTGTTTCCTAAACTGAGAGACATTGCACCTCGCTACGAGCAAAAGACCTTTAAGCCTGAGGACCGCCAGAACAAACTGCAAACGGTCGTGTCGCCGGACAAGAACGATGAGGCTGTCTGGATCAACCAGGATGCCTGGTTTACGTTGGGCACACTGAAGAGCGGCTTTGCGGAGGAGTATAAACTGCATAAGGCAGGCCACGGCGTATACGCTTTCGTAATAGACGGAGACGTGGAGTTAGGCGGTGAAAAGTTGCGCAAGCGTGACGGCATGGGCATCTCTGAGACAGAAAGCTTTTCTGTAAAAGCCTCTTCTGATGCAGAGTTGCTGCTGATAGAAGTGCCTATGAAATAAGAATTTTGTGTTTAGTATCGATAGGAAAAGGCCCGGTAAGTATACGGGCTTTTTTCATTTTAGCGGAGGCGCCCGAGTACGGCAAAGGGCAGTGGTGCCCAAAAGGCCGGTTTAATCCCCATCGCCTTCAAGCCTTTGTTTACCCAGTCGTTGCAGTTCTTTAACACATGGTACTTCCCATTCGCCTCATAGAAGGTGTCCTGCCCCGTATAGCCAGAGCCGGGAATGTGCTGGTACACACCTTTTTCTTGATAAAAGGAGGCATCAATATAATCTACCAGTTGCTGGTACTGGCGGGGCGACAGGAAAACCTGTTGCTGCTGCTTAGTGGGCCTAAGCCGTTTCTGAATGTACTCTACGTGCATGGCGGTAGGGGTAGGCCAGAAGGCAGCCAAAAGAGCGGTGCCGGGCTTCAGGTCTTTCCACTCTGGGGTTTCCATGAAAAAGCGACGGTCGCCCCAGCCAAAAGAAATGTACTGGAAACTGCTGTCAACGTTCGAAAAATGATCGAAGGGAATTCTTTCACGCCAATCTACATAAGGGCTAACTACGGGAACCACTATTTCGGTGTGCACCCCGTTCGATGTTATAAACACCTCCATTTGTTTATCCTGTGCTACCTGGGCAAGGCCGCCATTCACAAACAAACAGATTAACAGAAAAGCGAGTAGTATTCCGACTCTGCTCAAGACAGACTGTGGAGCCTTGTTAACTAACTGTTCCATACCTTGCATACGAAGTCAAAAGCCTTGGCTATAGTTCCCCAAAAACAAAACCCGGAGCAAAGCCCCGGGTCTGAGTGAAAGTTTAGTTAATTTAGTTTCTGCTAAAACGGGCTGCAAAGCAGGTTCAGGGTAGTTCGCTCGCTGCAGTGCCGTAACACGTCATCTCACTACAAGAACAGTACCACCACTCCTGCGACTAGTCCTCCTATCCTCATGATCGTTGCTTGACGTTAAAGGCGGCGGCAAAAGTACGTACTTTTAAAGCAAATCTAACAATAGCTGTAGCTCTTGCAATTAAATAGTTGTGGCAACACTAAATTAAATATCCTCGCTTGCCGTACCTCCCTGCCAAAAAGCGACAGATTTGTCTTATCCGGTATTTTTCCTCAGATTGTACTTTATTCCAACTCAAAAACATAACCAAACAGAAAAACATGATACACCTGTTAAAGCGAAACCTCGCTTTGATATTAGTACTGCTGTGCGTGCAGGGAGCCCTGGCACAAAACCTGCAGACACCCGCGCAGTTCCTGGGTTACGAATTAGGGGAGCAGTTCACGACCCAGAACCGTATTCTGGACTATGTGCACTACCTGGCAAAGCAGTCTCCCAACCGCATAAAACTAAAGGAGTATGGGCAGACCTACGAAGGGCGCCCACTTACCCTGGCCTTTGTGGCTTCTGATGAGAACCTGCAGCGCCTTGGGCAAATCCGCGAGAATAACCTGCGACAAGCAGGGCTACTGAAAGGGGAGGTACAGGGCGAGCAGCCGGCCATTGCCTGGCTTAGCTATAACATTCATGGTAACGAGTCGGTAAGTTCTGAGGCCGTGATGCAGGTCCTGTATGACCTTGTGGACCCAAACAACCCGCAGAGCAAAGAATGGCTGAAGAACACGGTGGTGGTGCTGGACCCGATGGTGAACCCGGATGGGCGCGAGCGTTATGTGCAGTGGTACAAGCAAGCCTCTAACCGCGGGGGCAACGCCTCGCCGTATGCCTGGGAACATTACGAGCCCTGGCCGGGTGGCAGACCCAACCATTACTACTTTGACCTGAACCGCGACTGGGCCTGGCAAACGCAGGTAGAGTCGAAGCAGCGACTGGCTGAGTATAACAGTTGGCTGCCACAGGTACATGCTGACTTCCATGAGATGGGGCCAGAGTCGCCTTACTACTTCTCACCGGCCGCCAAACCTTTCCATGAGAGCATTACCCCTTGGCAGCGCCAGTTCCAGAACACGATCGGCGACTATAACCGCCAGTACTTTGATAAAAACAACTGGCTGTACTTTACCCGCGAGAACTTCGACTTGTTCTACCCCAGCTACGGCGATACCTGGCCTACCTATAACGGTGCCATCGGGATGACTTATGAGCAGGGAGGATCCGGGCGCGCAGGTCTGGCCTATAAAAAAGAAGACGGAGATACTCTGACCTTAACCGACCGGATCGCGCATCACGTGGCCGCGAGCAAGGCAACACTGCAAGCCACTTCTGAAAAAGCAGAGCAGCTAAAGCAGGAGTTCCGAAAGTACTATGCCAACAACGTGAACAATCCTTCGGGCAAGTACAAGGCCTTCGTGATAAAAGCCGATGCGAGAGACGCAGGCAACCTCGCGGCCCTTACAGACTACCTGGACCGCCAGGGGATACAGTATGGCTACGCCGGGAAAAGCAGTACGACCAAAGGCTACAATTATAGCACCGGCAAAGAGGAGCGCGTAAAGATTGGGGAGAATGACGTGGTGATCAGCATGTACCAGCCTAAGTCAACTTTGGTAAAAGTGCTGTTTGAGCCAAACGCCGTGCTGGAAGATTCCCTGACATATGACATTACGTCCTGGTCGCTGCCTTATGCCTACGGTTTGCAGGCTTTTGCGCTAAACAACCGGCTGGAAGCTTCGGCAGCAAAGCCTGTGGCATCTGTTAAAGAAACTACTTTGGCAGAGCGCCCTTATGCCTACCTGGCCCGCTGGGATGACCTGCAGGACCTGAAGTTTATGACAGACCTGATGCAGCAGAACGTAAAGGTGCGCATGGCAGAGAAAGCCTTTACCATGAACGGGGAAGCTTATGCCCCGGGTACCCTGATTCTGACGCGCACAAGCAACGAGCGCCTGGGTGAAGCCTTTGATCAAAAAGTGCGGGAGCTGGCACAGAAACACCAGGTACAGCTACACACTACGGCTACTGGTTTTGTGGGCAGTGGGGCTGATTTTGGCTCTGGCAGCGTGCGAAGCCTTAAAATGCCGAAAGTGGCTGTGCTATCCGGAGAAGGAATTTCGCCGTATGGCTTCGGGGAAGTGTGGCATTACTTTGAGCAGCAGATCGGTTACCCTATCACCGTGCTAAACACTTCTTATTTCAGTAATGTGCCACTAAACGAATTCGATGTGCTCATCCTGCCGACAGGCTCTTACGGCAAGGTGCTGGACGAAAAGACACTTGAAAACGTGCAAAACTGGGTGAAAGCAGGCGGCAAGCTGATCGCCATGGAAGGTGCCGCGGCTTATCTGGCAGGTAAGAAAGGATTTAACCTAAAGAAGAAAGACGGCAACAACGACGAAGAGCAGGAGAAAGAGAAGGCTAAGCAAGAAGATCCTTACGAGAGCCTGCAGGTGTACGGGAACCGCGAGCGCGAGGCCCTGAGCAGCGAAGTACAGGGAAGCATTTACCGGGTAGACCTCGATAAAACGCATCCATTGGCTTTTGGCTACGACGATACCTACTTTGCCCTGGTGCGCTCTGCCGACACTTTTAACTACCTGAAAGACGGCTGGAACGTGGGCGTGCTGAAAAAGGACAACTATGCTACCGGCTACGTAGGAAGCAATGCGAAGAAAAAGCTGCAGGATGCCCTGATCCTGGGTACGCAGGACATGGGGCGCGGGCAGGTCGTGTACCTGGCTGACAACCCCCTGTTCCGCGGTTTCTGGCAGGGTGGTAAACTCCTGTTTGGAAACGCTGTTTTCCTGGTAGGGCAATAGTCCCGCTAGCCTTCTGAAAAGCCCCTCGGCCTGTACTGTCCGAGGGGCTTTTGCTTTTAAAGGCCCTGCCGCTTACAAGGTAAATGTTGTACCTTGTGCCCCATCCACTGTTACTGATATTCAACATGCAAACCCCTCTTATCATTACCTACCCAACGCCGGAAGAGTACAGCGGTTTCCTGAGCAGTTATGTAGCGCAGGCAAAGGCCGATGACTTGATCGAAGGACTGACGGCGAGTTATGTCTTTATTACGGGCATGATCCAGGGCCTGACGGAAGAGCAGTTGCTGTACCGCTATGCTCCGGGCAAGTGGAGTGTAAAAGAACTGCTGGTGCACCTCATGGACGCGGAACGCATCTTCGCTTATCGTGCCTTGCGCTTTGCCCGGCAAGACAAGACCGAGCTGCCAGGCTTCGATGAGAACGCCTACGTGGCACCCTCTAAAGCTGATGCCAGAGACATCAGCGCCATCCTTGCTGAATACACCGCCGTACGAACGGCCACCATCGAACTTTTCAAGAGTTTTGATGTGGAAGCACTACAGCAGAAAGGAACTGCCAGTGGGTTGGAGGTAAGCGTACGTGCCCTTGGCTACATCATCCTCGGCCACGAAGTGCACCATCAGAAGGTCATCCGAGAGCGCTACCTAAAATTACCTGATGCTGCTACTGCTTCTTAGCGAAGTGTGTCCCTTGTTTATTCGCGCTGTAGGGTTATTTGGGTGAATCCACCTGAAAGTCTTTCGGTTGCTTGTTCTGTGTTTAAACTTTTTATAGTTTGTGTTGTCTGAAAGACAGAAGCTACAAAGCGTTTAAACTATGCCCCTTGTCACGCCCGATACACCGGAAACAAAACGAAAGCGAAACCAAGCCCTGTGGATAGGAATCGCTCTGTTTTTTACTCTTGCTGCCACCCTGTATATCATCCTCAGTAATTCCCGGCCAGACAGTTGGATGGTGCATTACCAGGGCATTGGCACTGGTTCCTCCCCCCGAATGGTAGACCTGAACGAGGATGGGGTGCTAGACGTGGTGATGGGCGCAGGCGGTGCCGAGAATTCCCCAAGCGATACGGCGGTACTAGCCATGGACGGTGCGACAGGGGACTTGTTGTGGTCTGCATCTGGCCGAAACCAGGTAGTGGGCTCAGCACTTTTTAATGATGTAACGGGGGACGGTGTGCCGGACGTGTTTATTGGCGGACGTACGGCGGAGTTAATGGCTATAAACGGGGCAAGTGGTGAAGTGCTCTGGAGGTTTTTCCCTTATGACCAGACGGTAAACCCAGCCGATTCGGGTATTTACAACTTCTATAACCCGGTACTTGTGCCGGATCAGGACCAAGACGGAATAGAGGATATCCTGATCTCTAACGGGGGGGACTACACGATCAAAGCCTACGACCCTGACAGGCCGGCCGGAAAGCTGATGGTGATCAGCGGCGAAAGCGGTAAAACCCTGACACAGGTTCCGATGCCCGATGGAAAGGAAACGTACTTCTCCGTAGTGCGCGTGCGCTTTCAGGAAGATGGCGCCGAGGAAGTTGTTTTCGGTACGGGTGGCGAGACAATTGGTGGCAACCTCTACCGGGTAAACCTGGAGGATGTGCTAAAGGGAGATTTGTCCGGGGCAACCGTGCTGGCGACAAGTGAACGAAAAGGCTTTATTGCCCCGCCCGCACTGGTAGAGCTAACGGGAGATGGGGTGCTGGATGTGGTCGTGAACGTGGTAGACGGGCGTACGATAGCCATAAACGGTGCCACTAACGAGCAGCTATGGAGTGTTACCTTGCCCGATACAGAAATATATTCCAGCCCGGCTATTGGCTACTTTAACGGTGATGAGGTGCCGGACGTATTCACCAATTATAGCATAGGCATGTGGCCCATGATCAAGCGGTCTACGCAGCGCATGATTGACGGTAAAACAGGGAACGTGCTGGCTACCGACACGGCAGGGGCTTTTGCATATGCCTCACCTGTCGTGGCCGACCTTGATAACGATGGGTACGATGAGGTATTGATGAATGTCAACAGTTTGGTGCGCCTGGACCCTTACAGTTACAACAAGAGCCATATTAGCCAATTAACAGTCTTTGACTTTCATCACAAAACAAAATACCAGGTAGGGGATACCCTGTTCGGCACCAATGTGGCCAGCACTCCCTGGATAGGAGATGCCGACGGGGACGGTAAACTGGAAGTGGTGACCACTACCATAGAACTGAACGGGAAACTCAACGACATAGACCTACCCAGCAACCTGCGGGTCTTCTACCTTAAAACTCCTTACAAGGCTCAAAAAGAGATTAAATGGGGTGCCTACATGGGCAGCAATTACGATGGGATTTTCAGAAGAGAGCGTAGAACCGCTAAATAACCACTAATCAAATAGGTTAGGTTTGTCTGATTAATCCATTTGAAAAATAGCATCACAAGATAGTAATTGGTCCCTACACCTGAGCAGGCGTAGGGACTAGCTTTTTATGGAAGAACCATGGTGACAGAGCCTCTTTTAGCGTAAGTATCCCTATATTGTCATGTAAATATTCTAAACTACCCTGAAGAACCATGCACCTGACTCGTAGAAACACGGGACTGTTACTGGCTCCCTTACTGGCCTTGCTGGTGTGGCTCCTGACGCCGATGCTAGACTACGAGGCCCGTTTGGTAGCTGCCATCATGGTCTTCTGCCTCGTGTTCTGGATGACGGAGGTGATCCCGCTCTCCATGACGGCTTTTCTGGGTGTGTTAGCGGCCGTGGTGCTGGGTATTGCCGAGATAGAGACAGCCTTTCTGAACCTGGGGCATCCCATCATCCTGCTCTTTATCGGGAGCTTTTTGCTGGCCCGGTCTATGACACGGCACGGCCTTGACAAGCGCATTGCCCTGTTTATACTCTCCCGGTCCTTCTTTCAGCAAAGCCTGTTTCGCCTGTTCCTTGGGTTCTCTTTTATTTCTTTCCTGCTCTCGATGTGGGTAAGCAACTCTGTGACGGTGGCGATGCTCTTACCCTTAACTTTGGGCGTCACACAACTGGTCAGTCAGCCGGAAGAGGGGGAGGGGGCAGCGGTTTATTTCCTGCTTGGTATTGCCTACAGCGCCTCTATTGGGGGCATCAGTACCATTATCGGATCACCGCCTAACCTGATCGGGGTGAACTACCTGGCGCAGCAGGGCATCGAAATCGACTTTCTGCAGTGGATGTTTCTGGCCTTGCCCATCTCTTTGAGCATGTATGGCTTTCTGTTGCTGTACATGCGCTATTGTCTGGGCAAGTCGGCCTACAGTAAACAGGTAGTACAGGCCTATGTGGCAAAACACCTGCAACAGCGAAAGAAGTTACGGAAAGGCGAACTGGTCACCATGGGGGTATTCATCCTGGCTGTTACACTCTGGTTAGCACCGGGCGTGTTTAACCTGTTGGGAATGCAGGCTGCCTATGCTTTTATGGATACTTTTTTCGCAGAGAGTACGGTAGCCCTGCTGGCGGCCCTGCTCTTGTTTCTCATCCCTGCAGGGCACGAGAACGAGGGAAACGGAACCCTGGTAGCCGAAGATTTGGTAAAAATTGACTGGGACACCATTCTGTTGTTTGGAGGTGGCATGGCACTGGGGCAGTTAGTGGTAAGTTCCGGCCTGGCCGATGTAATTGGGCGTAGCATTACGACTTTTGTGGATCCTGCGCAGCGGGCCCTGCTGGTGCTTCTGTTAGTGTTTCTGGTGCTGATGCTAACCGAAATTAGCTCTAACACGGCTATTGCCATCACTTTTGTGCCCATTATCATTGGGGTGCTGGATGGACTGAATCTACCTTTGCTTTACCCTGTGCTCGGAGTGGTGGTGGCGTGTAGTATGGCCTTCATGTTGCCTGTGGCCACACCACCCAACGCCATTGTCTACGGCAGTAAACAGGTCCCCATTAGTCAGATGGTACGCACAGGCCTTGTCCTGAATCTGGTGGCGACAGCTGTTATTACTGCCTGGGTGCTCTTGTATATGTTGTGATACAGTAGGAGGGAAGGTTGCCTCTTTTAGCCCTTATCACGAGGTTAGGGCTCTGAACCTTTGCTTCCTGTGCCAGAGTACAAGCATAAAATATCTTTAGATCAACGAAATTATAAACCTTCTCATGCAAAATCGTCGCATATTCCGGATTATACTTGTGGTGGCCTGCTTTTTTCTGGCGGGCTTAAATGCTTATGAGATCTACACAGGAGAGTATAACCTGCTAGATGTCTTTCTGTTGGTGATGTTCCTGATATGGGGAGTCCTGTACATGTATCTGCTCCGGAAAGGAGACTAGCAAGGGGAAAGAAAAAACCTGAAAGTCTATACTGCCCCTTCTGAGCAATCAGACTTTCAGGTTCTCAACTTTTAGCCAAAGGTATTAGTTTATACGGCTTGGTTTACAGGAAGTTGCTGTTGCTTTAAAAAAATATAAAATTTATTTTCAGGTGATGCCAGGCAGGTTGTAGGGCCTTGCTGTTAAAGGGAATGGTTCCTTTGAAGGAGAGCCAAAGCTTGCGCATGGAAGTAGGTTTGATGTAAATAAATAAGGCATGAGAAAATTCAGCCCCAATTCAAGTAGAAGAGACTTCCTTACGAAGGCAGCGCTTGCCGCAGCAGGAATTGCCTTAGTGGGGAGCAGGGCAGTCGGGAAAGACACAGCAGAGAAAGGAGCTGGTTTGATGCCGGAGGCTAAAGCAGCAGCGAGGCCTATCTGTATCTTCTCCAAGCAGCTGCATTGGTTAGGCTATGATGAAATGGCCGAAACCGCTGCCCGGATAGGTTTTGATGGGATTGACTTAACCGTAAGACCCAACGGGCACGTGCTGCCGGAACGCGTGGCGGAGGATTTACCTAAAGCAGTGGCAGCAGCGCAAAAAGCCGGCCTGACCGTTCCCATGATCACGACCGATATTACCCATGCACCGCAGCCTTATGCGGAAAGAGTTCTTAAAACAGCTAGCCAGCAGGGCGTCAAGTATTACCGCATGGGCTGGCTCCCTTATCAGGACAGTTTAAGCATACAGGAAAACCTTGAAAGGTACAAGGCCCAGTTTCGGGACCTGGCAACCCTCAATAAAAAATACGGTATCCATGGAGGTTACCAGAATCATACAGGCACAGATGTAGGGGCCCCGGTATGGGACCTCTGGGAGCTATTGCAAGGGCTGGACCCGCAGCATTTGGGCAGCCAGTACGATATAAAACACGCCACAGCAGAGGGAGGATATTCATGGCCTTTGGGCTTCAAACTGATCCACCCCTACATCCGGACCATTGATTTGAAAGACTTTATGTGGGTCAAAAAAGATGGGAAATTGGAGGTGCAGTCTGTTCCCTTGGGAGAGGGGATGGTTGACTTTCAGAGGTTCTTCTCTTTGATAAAGGCGTATAAGGTACAGGGCCCTATCTCACTTCATTTGGAGTACCCGCTGGGTGGGGCTGAGAACGGAGCGAAAAAACTAACTATTCCTGGCGGCAACGTGATTGCAGCCATGCAGCAAGACCTCACGACCCTGCGCGGCTGGCTGAAAGAAGCAGGGCTGAGTTAGAGGGCACTTTGCCTTTACGAAGGACCGTAGAAAGGCAAGGATATTCACCGGATGACAAACAAGGAAGCTTGTCTCACCGCTAAGTAGAGATTAATGCGCTAAGCCTTCCTTATACCGGATCTACATCTGCCACTACCTTCACTCCTTTAAAGTCAGGCAACAGCTTCAGGTTAAAAATGGCCTGGGCTAATTGCGCTTTGGCAGCCTTCAGGTTTGTGTTTTCGCGGGGCAGCTTGATGTGAATCTCTTGCAGGAACAGGTTACGGATCTTGAAGATATAAGGAACTTCCGGTCCCAGTACCTGCTGCTTGCCTAACCTGTCGGTTAAATCTTTTGCCAAAACGATGGCGGCATTCTCCGAAACTTGTTCGTCCGCGTGCTTCACCGTTACCCGGATCATGCGCATAAAAGGGGGATAGCCAAAGCGCATCCGTTCCTCTATCTCGTGCTCGTACAGGCTTTGGTAATCATTATTGCGCACCTTCCGGAAGATCGGCTGTAGTGGGTCGCGTGTTTGAATGATCACAGACCCAGGCTTGCCTTTCCGGCCCGCCCGTCCGCTTACCTGTACAAACAGCTGATAGGCCCGCTCATGTGCCCGGAAGTCCGGGAAATTGATAATGGTATCGGCGTTCAGGATTCCCACCAGGCTCACGTTCTCAAAGTCCAGCCCTTTGGTCACCATTTGTGTACCCACCAGCACGTTCGTGCGGCCGGTCTCAAAATCCGCAATAATCTGTTGGTAGCTGTTCTTTTTCTTCGTCGTGTCCAGGTCCATCCGCTGTACCTCGGCATTGGGCAGCATCAGCTTTAGCTCATCCTCTACCTTCTCTGTGCCGAAGCCCATGCTCTTTAAAGTAGTGGCGCCACAGGCCGGGCAATCATGGGGCATGCGCTCATGGTACCCGCAGTAGTGGCAGCGAAGCTCATTGTTGAACTTATGGTAGGAGAGACTCACCGCACAGTGCTTGCACTTGGGGATCCAGGAACACTCATCGCAGCTGATAAAAGGGGCATAGCCCCGGCGGTTCTGGAACAGGATCACCTGTTCCTCACGCTGTAACCGTTCCTCAATAGCCGTCAGTAACTGACCCGAGAAATGACTGTGCATAGCTTTGCGCCTCTGCTCATCGCGGGTATTCACGAGTTCTATGTCCGGCAGCTGGGCCTCCCCGAAACGCTTGGTCATGCTAACCAGTCCCCAGCGACCGGTCTTGCAGTTATAGTAACTTTCGATGGACGGGGTAGCGGAGCCAAGCAAGGTTTTAGCCCCCTGTAGGTTTGCCATCACCAATGCCGTTTCGCGGGCATTGTAGCGCGGGGCCGGGTCGTACTGCTTGTAACTGGCCTCGTGCTCCTCGTCGATGATCACCAGCGACAGGTCGTGGAAGGGCAGGAAAATTGAGGAACGCACGCCAATCACCACCTGAAAGCGACCCGAGAGGATTCCCTGCCACACTTCGGCCCGCTCGTTGTCTGAAAACTTGGAGTGGTACACCCCCAGCTTATCGCCAAACACTTTCATCAGGCGCGTCACGATCTGGGCAGTCAGGGCAATCTCGGGCAGTAGGTACAGCACCTGTCCGCCGCTCTCGAGGGCGTGCTTGATCAGGTCGATGTATACTTCTGTTTTGCCGCTCCCCGTCACGCCGTGCAGCAGTACGATCTCCTTTTCTTTGAACAAGCCCAGAATCTCATCCTTTGCCTGCAGCTGGTGCTCCGACAAGGCCATGGGCAGCTGCCTGGGCTCATGGTCTACCGGGAAGCGTGACACCACCTGGTCGAACTGCTCCAGCACACCTTTTTTAATAAGCGTGTTGATGGATGAGGCCGACAGGTGCGGATTACTGGTGAGGACGCTTTTCTCAAGCCCTTTGTAGTTCAGGTGCAGGTCCTGGTGCACCGGTACCTTTTGCAGGTAATTCAGCAGCACGTCCAGTTGCTTAGGCTGTGGGGCCAGTTGGTTAAACAGCTCCTCCAGCATGCCCTCTTCCTGCACGAAGTGCTCCGACAGGCGGACCTTCTTGACCACCTTCGGGGAGAATTTATCGCTCACCTGCTCAAAGATGATGATGGCCTCCTTTTGGATGAGAGACTTAATGAACTTATGATAGCTTTTGGCCTGCAACAGGGTGCCTACCTCTGTAAAGGTCAGGGCCTGGTTGTTCTGCAGGGCAAAGATGATCTTCTCCTCCTGAGCAGATAACGGAATCTTATCCTCCTCGGGGTTATACTGGGGGTGCAGTTGTATCCGCGATTCGCTGCTGAGCTTTAAGGCAGAAGGCAGGGCCGCATTGATCACCTCGCCCAGGGTGCACATGTAGTAATCCGCCATCCACTTGAAAAGCTTTAGCTGTGGGGCCGTTACGATAGGCGTGTCGTCCAGCACGTCCAGGATGTACTTGGCCTGGTACTCTGCCGGAGCGTTTTCATGGATGTCGGCAACAATGCAGCTCAGCACCCTTTTCCCGCCAAACTGCACTATTACACGCGCCCCTACCAGCACCTCGTCGTTCATCTCGAAGGGGATGCGGTAGGTGTATAGCTTTGGCAGAGGCAGGGGCAGGATAACATCGGCAAACAACGTTACCCGGTCCACAGCGGGCTCCGGCGGGTAATTAAAGTTTAATAGCTCAGACAAGGGTGCTTATGCTTTTACGAAGTACGAAGGTCGTAAAAAATGAGGACATTCTTTCTTGTTAGGCCCTTCATGCCTCGTGTTATCCAGTGTTATGTTTTCCCGAACCTTCAGGGAGCTGCTGCTTGTTCCTGCCTTACTGCACCAGTTGTTTGTAAAGCTTTTCCAGGGTCTCCTGCGGGTCGGTACACAGGCCGGGGTGAACAGGGGAGGTCTGTACAACGGTGCTGCGGGTAGCGGTAAGCCACCGGAAGCGGGAGGCGATGGGCAAGCTCCCGATTGTACCGCCTTCCTTACGGCCGGCACAAATACGCTCAAAGGCACGAAGGCGCTCCTCCAACTCCTCCAGGTCTACTTTATCTGAAAAAGAACACAGGCGATCCCCGTTCAGCTCGCACTTCGTTTTCAGAAAGCCTTTAGAGGCACAGTACACAATAACGCCCACATTAATAAACTCTTCCCGCTCCACGCAGGGCACCACGCGGATGACGGCGTACTCAAACAAGTGTTTTTCTTGCATGCTGTGCTTCTTTGATAAATACTTCTGAATGGGCCAGTCGGGTATTTAAAAAACTGGCATAAACTTCCCGGTGCTCTTCTGCTGAGTCAAACGGTGCATCAACTGTCATGAGCCACTCCTCCGGGATCAGGGCAATGATGGAACGGATTCGCTCTGGCGTCAGGATACTACGGAACTCGGAATCCACCTCTTCCAACTCAGTGGCCTGTGGCAGCAACACATGGTCTTTTACCTGCACAAAGGGCCTTTTGGCTTGCTCCTCCCAATTGTACCCGGCGTGATGGAAGTACAGGGAGGCCCCATGGTCTATGAGCCACAGTTCCTTGTGCCACATCAGCATGTTCGTATTGCGGGCGGTACGGTCCACGTTCGTGATGAGGCAGTCGAACCACACGATCTGTGAAGCGAGCCTGGCATCCACCGTGTTCACCAGCGCATCGAAGGTGATGGCGCCGGAGAGGTAGTGCAGAGCCAGGTTAAGTCCTTCGCTGGCGCGCAGCAGGTCCTGTATCTCCTCGTCGGGCTCCGTGCGTCCGAAGGCTTCATCCAGGGTCATGAACACAAGCTCAGGCACCTTGAAGCCCAGGGCACGGGCCAACTCGCCGCCAATCAGTTCAGCAATAAGGGCTTTGATGCCTTGCCCTGCCCCACGGAACTTAAGGACATATAAAAATTCATCGTCTGCCTCTACAAGGGCTGGCAATGAGCCGCCTTCCCGCAGGGGCGTGACGTAGCGGATCACCTCGACGGTTCTGAGCTCTGGGGGACGATAATTCATAAGCGCATCGTATACGTTTACACCTCTTACAGGGGCTTCCCGTACTTGTTTATTTCAAATTAGACCAAATTTACGAGAAATAAGGCGTAAGCTTTATGCCAATACCTAAATTGAGGGAAAGAAAGGCACTTGGCTTGTAGCAGGGAAACGAAAGCTATCGATCAATTAATTCGCCTATGTAAGGCGGAATCCTATTTTTTACACTACAAGCAAAAGCCGCAAGTCCTGGAGAACAAGCGGCTTTATGTGCTGCACGAGGCGGGAAATTCTTAAAGCTTGTTGCAGTGCTGCAGTAGCTTTCTGAGTTCTTCCTCATTATCAAAGTCTGGCTTGTTCTCTTTGATGTACTTAGCCACAGAAGACTTATGGTCTGAGAACAGCTTTAACGTGTTTCGCTTGTTTGCCTCTACATAGTGGTCGTTTATGTCTGCCAGATAGTAAGCCGACTTGACCGTAAACTCCATGGTAGCATTGGGGCTAAGCTGGTATACGCCACCGGCATCAGAGTACATACCCGTTGTAGTTGGGGACAAGGAGCTTGACTCTTTGCCCATGGCCCCTTTGTTTTTGATGTCTGCCAGCTCATACTTTTCTTTGATAAGCAGCTTGGTAGAGGCATAGTCTTCCAGTAGCTTCAGGAGGCTTTCCCCTTCTTTATCGTAGAAGTACTGGTCATCGCCGATAGCAATGGAGTGGATGGTGAAAAGGTCTGCGAGTGCCAGGGTGTCATTGGAAGAGTCGATGAACTCAATTTCGCCGGTCAGCAGATTATAGTTCAGCTTGCTTACGACTGTTGTCCCGTTCAGGAAAGTAACCCTCCCGTCTACAAAAGAAGAGTAGCGGTAAGCCTTTTTTCTAATATCGGCATTTACACCTCCGTTTTCAGGGCTGATCTTTATTTTGTCAGGTCCCTGGGCAAAAGCATCCTGAGAACTGAGAAACGCCACGAAAGCCAGTAGCGGGAGTACTTTAAAGAATACCTTTTGTGAAACCATAAGCTTATTCGTTAAGTGAGTTTAGGACAACAAAGCTTTTCTTTAACAAGAGAAAACAAATCTGTAAGCTAAGATAGGATTTACTTTAAACGTTTTGTCATTAATCAGAGTTAATTTTATTTAAGTCCTTCTATATAGTAGTTACGCTGTCGTTGTCCTCTTGCTTACACATAGCCAACACTGTCGATTGCCACTGACAGGTAGATGGTGTCACCTTTGCCGGCTTTGTTTTCTGTTGTTCTAACCGTAACGGTACTCCCGCCTTTTAGCCTTACTTCCAGTTCATAATAGCTGCCATAAAAGGTAACTGCTTGTACTGCTCCAACTAGCACCTGGCTTTTGTCCGTAACAACTTTAAAACTTTCCGGGCGGATCAGCAGGTGCTTTTCCGTTGGCTCCATGCCTAGTGATCTGTAAAACTCTTCTGCCTGCTCGGGAACGATCAGGTTATAGCTGCCGAAAAGAGCCGCTACGTACTCGCTCACTGGTCTCCTGTAGATTTGCTCGGGGCTTCCCTGCTGCAGCAGCTTTCCTCCTCTTATCACCACAATCTCATCTGCCCAGGATAAGGTATCCAGCGGGTCGTGCGAGGTAAGGGTACAGGTAATGCCTAGCCTTTCGCCAACATCGCGCACAACAGACTTCAATATGTTCTTGTGTACGGCGTCCAGGTTAGAGTAAGGCTCGTCTAGCAGCAGCAGTTTAGGGGAGGAGATGAGTAGCTTGGCCAGGGCGATACGTTGTTTTTCGCCTCCTGAGAGGTGATCGGTCCTGCGCTCCAACAAATGGGTGATGCGGCATATCTCGTACAAGGTAGCCGCTTCGTTCCCCGGCAGCGTGTTGGCATAGCGCAGCACCTGTTCTACCCGCAGGGACTTTGGCAGTTCGAAGTGTTGTGACAGGTAGGCAATGCCTGGGTGGCCGGGGACTAACTTTTCTGCAGGACCAAGAACCCTTTCATCCTCACACCACACCTCACCGGCATCGGGCTGTATCAGCCCTGCTATGATTTTCAGCAGTGTGCTTTTGCCCGCGCCTGTTTCCCCGGCAATGGCAATTTTCTGTGACTCCTGCTGGTTAAAGCTGATGTCCTGTAAAGTGAAGTTCCCTTTTTCCTGTATAGAGATTCCTGAAACGCGTAATAAGTGTTTAGTATCTGACTCCATCTATGTGCGAAGTATCGTTTGTAAGTAAGAAACAGCTTTAGTGCTTCCAACCTATTGCTAAAAAGAACGGGAGCAACCTCCTGTAGCCAGAGCTATTGAACTGTAACAGGGTAGTTGCCCTGGCTTGCCAAAGCCTATCTATAAGAGTCTATAACAGAAGCACGGTGTCTTGGGCTTCTGTTAGGGGGAGGAGGACTGTGTTACCAAAAGTACTAACAAAGAGAGCAGCTTTTAAATAAAGTTTTTATCTTACTAAGCTTCTACAGGTATTTATACAGTAAACGCTACTGGATAAGAAGCTGTAGTTTAGTCAATCTATCTCAGAAACGCGAAATGCTCTTTACAAGAACCCTTACTTTTCTGCTCTGCCTGTGCAGCCTGTCTGTTAGTGCACAATGGAATAAAAAGAAAGCCGCAGTAGTGCTTACGTACGACGATGCGCTGAACGTGCACCTGGACAAGGCAATCCCGGCTTTAGACTCTTTAAACTTGAAAGGTACGTTTTACCTCAAAGCCTCTGCACCCGCTTTTACACAACGGCTGCAGGAATGGGAGAAAGCAGCGGCCAACAAGCACGAGTTAGCGAACCACACGCTCTACCACCCCTGTGACGGCAGCAAGCCTGGAAGAAGTTTCGTTACCCCTGATTATGACCTGGCCACCTATTCGCTGCGTCGCATAACCGACGAGATCAAAATGACCAATGCTGTGCTACAGGCAGTGGATGGGAAGAAAGACCGTACTTTTGCCTACCCTTGCGGAGACACGACGGTTGGAGGCGTCTCTTACATGGATCATTTAAAAGGGGACTTTGTTGCCGCACGCGGCGTACATGGTGAAATGGTGCCGAAAACCGGTACGGACCTCTACAACGTTGGTTCTTACGTTATTAACGGCCAGACGGGAGAGGAGCTGATAGCCCTGGTGAAAGAGGCTGAGAAGAAGAACAGCATGGTAGTGTTTCTGTTTCACGGCGTGGGCGGAGAGCACTCCTTAAACGTGTCGGAGGAGGCGCACAGCAAGTTGTTACACTACCTGAAGGAGCATGAAAAGGAAATCTGGAACCCTACGTTTGTGGAGGCCGCCCAGTACCTGAAAAAGACAGGTAAGTCTGCTAGTAAGGCCAATCAATAAGTCTAAAAGCCCCATGCGGGAAGCAGCTAAGCCAACTTCCCGCATGGGGCTTTCCTATAGCACGAAAACTTACCGTACCTGCGACTTATCCACGCGCGTAGGGGTGTCTTCGCCACTCACCACTCCTTTAGAGCCAAGGGCGATGGCCTTAATCATGTTCGTAAGATGCTCCATGTCCAGCTGCTCCAGCTCGTCGTTCACCGTATGGTAGGTTTTATCCTGATCGATCTGTACGGAGGAGATCGTATGGGCCGGTACTCCCAAACGGGCTAACGTAGCGTTATCGGAGCGGTAGAAGAGGTTCTGTTCGGGATAAGGATCCGGGTGAATGCTATAGGTAGTGCCTTGCAGGCGTTTCTGCATCAACTCACCCAGGTTAGACCGTTCGAAGCCTGTCAGGTAAGCGCTGTTCGGGCCAAACTTAGAGGGCTTGCCTACCATTTCGATGTTGAACATTGCCACGATGTCGTCCGGGTTCAGCTGCTCTGAGAAATACTTGGAGCCAAAGCCCCCGATTTCCTCTGCGGCAAAAGCCACGAAAATAAGCGAGCGTTCCGGCTTGCGCTGTTGCCTGTAGTAATCGGCGAGCATCATCATGGCGGTGGTGCCTGCCGCATCGTCGTCAGCGCCGTTGGCGATGCTGTCTCCTGCAATGGTCTCCTGAATGCCAATGTGGTCATAGTGCCCCGAGAAAACGACAAACTCGTCTTTACGCTTTCCCTCGATCATGCCTGCCACATTTGTGAGCTGCAGTTCCTCGATGTTGTTTTCGATCTCTATCTCATAGCTGGCTAGGTTCCGCTGCTCGGTAAGAACGAACACTTTGCTGCCTCCCGCGCCCAACTGCTGCTTTACGCTGCCCTGGCCCAGGTAGTGCTGGTAACGCCTAAAGATTTCCTCGTGTTTAGGGTCAACCAGTACCAGCACATCCTGCTGTTCCTTGTTCAATTCTCCTAGAGCGGTTCGGAAGTTATCGTTTGCGCCAACTGTCACTACCTTTTGCTTCCCGTTGTTTTCCCATTCCAGCTCTTTCTTATCCGTTATGGCGAACAGGTTATCCGCTTGTACCTTCTGGCCGTTTAAGCTAGCCTCCTTTTCTTTTGGCGACACCCGGTACACCGTAAAGCTTTGCAGCAGGTCGTCCTCTCCAGGCAGCGGCTTCAGGCCAATGCGTTTCAACTCACCCTGTATAAACTGGGCTGCCTTTTCGACGCCGGGGGTGAAAGAAGCGCGTCCCTGCATCTCATCAGCGCTTAATGTCTTTACGATGCGGGTAACTTCAGGCTTGGTAATCGTTTTCAGGTTTTGAGCTGACACCGCAGTGCTCAGGCTACAGGCAAGTACAAGAGCGGAAAGATTTTTCTTCATCTAGTGTAGGGCGTTTAATAAGCTTTTGGTGCTATAACAATAAGTGTAATGACTAACGTATCAGTTGTTCATCAAATATACTTATTAAAACTAAATGCGCCTGCCTGAAGTAGCTGTGCGGGAACAGGTTATTTGGCCGCGGGTATGGCAGAAGCAGCCGTCGGTTTAATCCTTTTTTTGAAATTCTTCCATAAAATGCCTTACTTAGGGTATCATCTATATAAATCTTTCACTTTTCGTAAAAACAATTAACTATGAAGAACCTAAAACCCCTTGCCTTACTTATGTTGTTTTTGATCCCGTTCCTGTACAGCTGCCAGGAAGAGACCGACGTGGTAGAATCGGGAGTGTATGAAGGCACCATTGCGGAGGTAGAAGCCGATAAGTCTGAAATTTATGTGGAGACGGCCGAAGGACAGTTGCTGGAGCTGTATTTCACGGACAACACGGTATTGACCCGTAATGGAGAGGAAGTGGCCTTTGACCAACTGGCAGAAGGCGGAAGAGTAGAAGTGGAGGTAGAGAAAGTGGGCCAGCGACTGGATCCGATAGCTGTTAGAATACTGGAGTAACATGACAGATCCCAGTTTCTGGCGGACAGAGGTGTGGCACCCGCTAACGGTGCATTTCCCAATCGCCTTGCTGCTCTTTGCCACGGTAACCAAACTGGTAGCGATGTTTCTAAAGCAGCCTTCTGCCCTGTTCTGGCAGAGGGCTGCTTCTTATTTGCTGTATGCCGGGGCCATTTTCGCATGGCTTAGTATATACACCGGTAACCTGGCAGATGGCATCGTGTCCCGGAAGATCTGTGATCCAACCGTGTTAAAAGGGCATGAAAATGCGGCTTATTACCTGGCTTACCTTTTCTCAGCGGCCACAGTCGCAGACCTTTGCCAGTGGACCGGTTGGTTTAAGGACAGAGCCAAGCTCATTCGTATTTTTGTGCTGCTGCTGATGTTAGGCGGCACCTGGTTTCTGGTACAAGCGGGGCACTCCGGGGCCCGGGTTGTTTACCAGCAGGCAGGCGGGGTAAATGTCCCCTCATCCGATTGCTCGGAATTTATGTAAGCACTACTAAGGCTTCACTTTAAAGCAGCAGCCCTTGCAGGATATTTGAAGAAACTCCTTTGCAAGGGCTGCTGCTTTCTTTACTGTTGGACAAGGGCTATCCGGCTCATACCCACTGTATGTTTTCCGAATCATCCCACTCGTGCTGTAGCAAGCTATACACCTCCAGGTCGTGGAAGTGTTCGTTCAGGTATTCGCCGTCCCGCTGTATGCCTTCCAGGGTAAAGCCCAGCCTCTTTGGGATATTGCTGCTACGGCTGTTACCCACCCCGACTTTTATCTGGATGCGGTTCATCTTCAAAATGCGAAAGGCGTAGCGAATCAGGGTTTTGCAGGAGCGGTACATGATTCCTTTCCCCTGATAGTTTTCCCCCAGCCAGTACCCAATCTCCAGTTTTCTGTTCAGAAAATCTATCTCCTTCAGGTCGATGATCCCCGCCACCTGCTTCTGGTACAGGATCGTGAACAACTGGTTGCTGGCGTTACCGGGTGCAGTCACAGCCTTCAAAAAAGCCTCTGTGTCGCTCACGGCGTGGGTATAGTCTATAAAGGGAAGCCATTCGCGCAGGTAGGGCCGTCCGGCATCTATTAGTTCATAGAGTACAGGCGCATCTTCAACTACAGCCTCACGCAGGTATAAGTCTCCATCGATAGCAAGCTTTAAGGTGGCAGGCGTTTTCATGTAAGCATATTAGCCTTTTGTGGCCCTGTTGAGTTTTGTGAACAGAAAGTAAACCTTCTTATTAAAACTTACGGTTTCTGCCCTTAAAGTTGTTTTTGGACGCTCCGGTTTGCTTTCGGGGCTTATCAGGCTGGTGCGCTAAACTTTTCAGTTGCTCTACCTCCTCTTGTTCCAGTTCCCGGTATGTGCCGGGGGCCAGGTTGCCCAGGGTGAGGGGACCAATGGCAGGGCGGATGAGGCGCAGGGTCGGGTAGCCTACAGCAGCGGTCATCCGGCGTACCTGGCGGTTCATACCCTGGGAGATCCTGATCTCTACCCAGGAGGTAGGAATGTTCTTCCGGAAGCGGATAGGCTTTGCGCGTTCCCATACAGAAGGTTCCTCCTCCAACAGGCGCACCTTGGCGGGTGCCGTTTTGCTCCCTTTTATAAAAACGCCGAGTCGCAGCCTTGTCAGGGCTTCTTCTGTGGGCACTCCATCTACCTGTACCCAATAGGTTTTTTCTACTTTAAACTGTGGGTTTGAGAGGCGGTGCTGTAGCTTTTTATCATCGGTTAGTAGCACGAGGCCCTCACTGTCATAGTCGAGGCGTCCGACCGGGTAGATACCTGGTACAGGCACATGGTCCTTTAGCGTGGCCCGTCCGGCTTCGTCTGTAAACTGTGTCAGTACTTCGTAGGGTTTGTTAACGATGATATACTTCAAGGTAAAAGCTGTGCGTTAGAAGTGAACAATAATATGGGAGCCTACACCTGCTCCCCTTGTGCGAAAAGGGAGGCCTTCAGCTTCTCGTACTCCGGGCGTAGTAAGGAGAGCAGTAGAGAGTCCTCATTTACGCCGTCCACGATATAATGCCCTCTGACAACCCCTTCCTCGCTAAAGCCAGAGTGCTGAAGAAGCCTGTGCGAAGGTACATTATAATCGGCAATAAACGCCTCCACCCGGTACAGGTTCATTTGCTCAAAGCCATAGGACAGCACGGCCCCGAGGGCCTCTGTCATCAGGCCCTTGCCTTTATGCTGGTCATGAAACAGCTGGTAGCCCACTTCCGCACGCCTGTGAGTGGGTATCCAGGTGTGAAAGCCGCATTTCCCGATCACCTGCTCCGTTTTCTTGTCAAGAAGATGAAAGTTGTGGAACGATATAAAATAAGTGACGAAGCCCTGGCGAAAGCGTTCTTTTTCTTCCTCCAGTGCCTCTTTTGCCTGGAAGCCAAAATACGCCATGAGCTCGCTATCGCTGCGGCTGGTCAGAAGTTGCGCATATATCTCCGGGTTTAACTCACGGAGGTACAGGCGCTCAGTTTCGAGCATGGCGGGGGAACTGGTGCTTTTCATCGTTCTAAAATATTGGATAGGCACTTATACGAGAAAAGAGGTATGAGTACCGTGCTGGTAGCGACAAGTAGTTATGCCAAAAACAAGCCTAAAGGCGCAACAGAAACGAAAACAGCCCGGTGCGTTTTCTGGAGGGGGGCTCATCTTCCTGTTTTACATCTGGGAATAGGGTGTAAATAGTTGAAAAAGTAATAAAAGAGCTCCTAAAATAGCCTGACCGACTTTGCCTGTATGCCGTATGGCATATAGCAAAACAGTAATAAACTAAACATGTCATACCTATTTCAGGACTGGGAGGCGAACAGGGGGAACATAAAGGGTAGAATGGTCATGCTGCTGTTCCGGCTTGCACGCCCTGCCTCCAAGAGCAAGTTGCTAAGGCTTATCTGGCTCCCCTACCTGGCTTTTTACAAGGTCTTTGTGGAGTGGTTTCTGTGCATCGAGCTGCCGCATTGGACGCAGGTCGGGGAGGGCTTTTATCTGGGCCACGGGCAGGCACTGGTTATAAACGGATGCTCGGTCATCGGCAAGAACTGCTTTATCAGGCACTCCACCACGCTTGGCAACATCCGCTATGAGGACGGTTCCTACTCGGGCTCTCCGGTTATTGGGGACAACGTAGAGATTGGGTCCAACGTGTGCATTATCGGGGAGATAAGGGTAGGGAACAACGTTAAGATCGGGGCCGGGTCAGTTGTCGTGAAAGACATACCCGACAACTCCATCGCCGTTGGGAACCCCGCCCGGGTAATAAAAACCCTTACTCCTGCAAAGCAAGACCTGCAAGCCGAGTTGGAGTGTTAAGAACCTGCATCGGGCTAAACAGGTCTGGCAGGAGGATGGCAGTACGTTTAGTAGCTGCCGTTGTACTTCCGGACGGCCCATTCGATGCAAACAAGCCCCAGTACCAGGAAAAACAGCCATTTCATGTCTACCAGGTCACTGAGCTCCTCAGAGCTGTAAATCATGTCCCGGTTGTTGGCCTTCAGGATATCCTGCTCTAGTTGTTGGAGTTGGCTGGGGTAGTAAAGCTTTGCGTTCGTGTTGCTGGCCAGTTGGTAAAGCAGGTTATGGTCTGCTACCGCGTTCAGGGCTTCCAGCTGTAGTTCCTCCACCACAAACTCCCCCTCGTCCTGCTGCGGCTGTCCGTTTATGATTGCAGAAGCGGAGTAGGTATAGCGCCCGCCATCTAAGGTGCCGATGTTCACGCTGGGTTGCTTCTCACTGTTTGCAAAGTTAAAGCTCTTGATTAGCCCCTCCTCATCTTTTACCTGCAGGGTGATGTTCTGCCCGTAAATCGGCTCCAGCGCTTCGTTGTAAGCCTCGGCATTGAAGCGAACCTCGTCAGAGCTGGTATACTCTGTCTCCTCCGGGTAAACGTTCAGGCGCTTTTTGTTGCGGGGGGCACTTAAGAGCTGAATCAGGTTGGTGATGAGCTTGTCATACACCTGCGCCTCTTCGTTCTGCGCCGCTTCTACTATGCGCCACTGCCAGGTGCCGGAGGCCAGCATGGTGGCATTCCGTTTCTCCCCTGCTGTTTGTATCACTAGCAGTGGCTTGTTGGTTCGCACCCGCCCTACCTGCTGGTACAGTACTGCCTCTGCGTTCGGCGCAAGGTGTATATCCCCGAAAGGCACGCGGGCCGGGGGGTACTGCTGCAGGCGCTCCTGCGCCTGCTCTGGCAGCATAAAGGTGTTAAAGTTAGCATTAGGGGCTACCGTTACTTCGTCGGCCTGTCCGCTGCTGCTCACATTGAGGCCTACCTTCAAACGGTTGAAGTCGTTCAGGTCGCTTTGTGGACCGAGTACGTAAAGGGCGGGCAGGTTTTTCTGGCGCACCAGATTTAGGGCTTCCTCGCCGCCGGCCACTCTGCCGGGCAGTTGGTGCAGCACGGCCACGTCGTAATCCTGCTGCTTGAGCGGGCTTAGGCCCGGTATAAAGAGGCTTGTCTCGTAGTTCTCGTTCGACTCGATGGCAGCCCGGATGGCCTTGACGTCGGGATGTGGGGCAGCCGCAGCGACGAGTACTTTTATCTTTCCCTTCACCACGTCGATGTAGGCGTGCTTGGTGTTGTTCAGGGTCGTGAACTCTCCCTCCAGTGGCTGTACCTGTATCTCGTAGTGCCGTTTGCCCAGGCCATTTGCCAGCACCTGAAAAGGCACCTGCTGGAAGGGCTGGTCTGGCTTTAAGGTTACCGTCTTGCTTTCGATCGTTTTGCCGTTCTCCTGTAGCGTTACCGTAACGGGAGTGCCCCCAAAGCCTTCCTGCTGCAACTCTACCTCCAACGGAAAGCGGTTGCCGCTGTAGTTTACCTTATTATAGCGTAAAGAGGCTACCAGCACATCTTTTTTCGGAATGGTATCGCCCACTGCCACAGGGTACACCGGGTAGCTGTAGTTGGCGTAAGTGGGGGAGAGGCCCTGGTTCACAATGCCATCGGATAACAGCACCACCCCGGCCAGGTTCTGCTCTGCATAATCTTCCTGTACGCCTGCTAAAAGCGAGCTCAAGTTACTTGTCTCGGCGCCATAATTTACTTCGCTAAGCCGCTGTGGTGCCCGCCCTGCGGTGAGCGTGCGGATCTCAGTCCGGTACCCTTGCGCTTGCAGGCGCGTAAGAACCTGCTCCAGGCCTTGTTCTGCCTGTGCTAGTTGTAGCGAGTCTGTGAAAAGGGCGACGGATTGTGAGTCGTCTACGGCAAGCACAACAGTGGGTGGAACAGTGGTGTTGTTGGCATGGCGCACCATCGGACCCAGCAGCAGGAAGCACAGAAAGCTGACCACCACAAAACGGAGGGCCGCCAGCAGGTAGTTCATGCTTTTAGGCCAGGGGCTGCGCTTGCTGTAGAGCAGCCAGGCACAGAGCAGCCCGACAGCCAGACAGGCCAGTAGCAACCAGGGTGAGTAAGTAGTAATTAGTCTGAAAGAGGACACTTAGTATTTTTAGTATAGTACAAACTTAGACGCAGGCATTAGCGCCACTGCTAAAAGACGGAGAGCTTTTGGTTACAGGCGCTATCTCTCTAAAGATAAAATAAAAAGACCAATGCTACTAACGTAAACGTCGCCGCATTGGTCTTATGATTATACCTTAAAAATTAGGAACGGGAAATTAACCCTTCCTAATTCCTCTGTCAGTCTTAGTTAGGTAAGCATGCCGCCATCTACCTGCAGCACTTGCCCTGTGATATAAGCGGACTGGTCCGAAGCCAGGAAGGCCACGCAGTTAGCTACGTCCTCCGGAGTACCGCCACGCTTCAATGGAATAGCCTTACGCCACTCGTCCACCACTTTCTGGTCTAGCTCGCCAGTCATCTCTGTTTCGATAAAGCCAGGGGCCACGGCATTGCAACGGATGTTTCTGGATCCGAGTTCGAGGGCCACAGACTTTGTGAAGCCGATAATACCAGCCTTGGAAGCGGCGTAGTTCGCCTGGCCTGCATTGCCTTTGATGCCTACCACCGAAGTGATGTTGATGATCGAGCCGATCTTGGCGCGCATCATGTGCTTCGTGGCTGTCTTCGTCACATTGAAGACGGACTTCAGGTTGGTGTTCATCACCGCGTCCCACTGCTCTTCGTTCATGCGCATTAGCAACCCGTCGCGGGTAATGCCGGCGTTGTTCACCACGATATCCAGCTTTCCGAACTCTTTTACCACGTCCTCCACCAGTTGCTCGGCCTGTGCAAAGTCAGCTGCGTCAGAACGGTAGCCTTTTGCCTTCCCGCCGTTGGCGGCCAGCTCTTGTTCCAGAGCCTGCCCTTTTTCTACGCTCGACAAGTAAGTAAATGCCACCTGTGCGCCCATTTCCACAAATTTCTGTGCAATAGCGCGGCCTATTCCTTTTGATGCTCCTGTTACAAGAGCTACTTTTCCTTCTAGTGCTTTCATGGGGGCCAAAGTTAAAAAAGATTTAGACAATGCGAAGCGAGTACAGGAGGACCACCTGAAAGCCCCTGAAAATTGCTGTTTTATAAAGGCTTGAGCAAAGCATAGTGAAGCTGTAATAGAAGGCTTGGAAGGCCCTGTCAGAGTCGGAGTACTATAGGGGATTTTGCTAAACGCATTGTAACATATTTATAATCTGAATATTGTGGTATAAAGAGTTTTTATTTTTATCGGTTAAACTATACTTTCGTGGCAATTAACCAAAGGTACTTCGTAATGCTCAGACGCAGTAAAGGACTTGCCATCCTGATCGCCGTGTCGTTGTTTCTGTTTGTTGCAGCGGCCTACACCCTGAATTTTAGTACAGAAAAGCTGTTGGCACAGGAGATGGGGGAGACCCTGGTACCGGAATTAGCCAAAAAGGAAGAGAAAAGAAAGCCAGCTCCTGTTGTCTATGGCATCCCGACGGATTCGCTCGCCATTGTAGAAGGAAGCGTGAAAAGAGGGGAGAGCCTGTCAGAGCTCCTCTCCCAGTACAACATCACAGCCCCCACTGTGTACGAGCTGGCGAAAAGGTCTAAAGATGTTTTCAATGTTCGCCGTATTGCGGCAAACCGTGATTATACCGTCCTGCACGCGCTCGATTCTGCCCGCACAGCGCAGTACTTTATTTACGAGCCGAACCAGGTAGAGTATGTGGTGTATGACCTGCGCGACAGCCTGAACGTAACACTGGTGCAGCGTAAGGTGGAGGTACTGGAGCGAACAATTGCCGGGGAGATCGAAAGCTCGTTGTTTGAGTCGATGGTCGAAGCAGGTGGTTCCCCTCAGTTGGTGAACAAGTTTGCCGACATTTACGCCTGGCGCCTGAACCTGAACCGCATCCAACCGGGCGACCAGTTTAAGCTGATTTATGAGGAGAAAGTAGTAAATGGCGAAACGATCGGCTACGGAGAGCTGAAAGCAGCCTTCTTTGAACACAGCGGCGAGCCCATCTATGCCATTGGCTTCGACCAGGGCAATGGCACCACTTACTACGACCAGGAGGGCAAAAGCCTGAAAAGGGCTTTTCTGAAAGAGCCGTTGGAGTACACGCGCATTAGCTCCCGTTACTCTAAGCGCCGCTTCCACCCGGTCCAAAAACGTTATAAAGCTCACTTAGGGACGGACTTTGCAGCGCCGCGCGGTACCCCCATCCGTACTGTAGGAGACGGAGTGGTGCTGGATGCCCGTTATACGCGTGGCAATGGCTACTTTGTGAAAATCCGCCACAATAAAACCTATACGACCCAATATTTACACATGTCTAAATTTGCCAGGGGCATCCGCCGTGGCGTGCATGTAAAGCAGGGGCAAACCATCGGCTATGTGGGTAGCACAGGACTGGCCACAGGGCCGCACCTTTGCTACCGCTTCTGGAAAAACGGGCGCCAGGTAGACGCCCTGAAGGTAAAGCTGCCGGCAGCAGAGCCGATAAGAAAAGAGCAGGAAGCCACCTTTACTGCGCTAAAAGAACAGACAGTGAAACGAATGGAGGCCATTAACCTGAGCGGAAAGCAGGAGGAACTGCTGGCTAACAGGAGAACGAAACAACCAAGCGATGCTTAAGCTGTTGTGATTTAAGTGAACATTTGATTTTTAGACGAAGGGCGCTGTTATAGCGCCCTTCGTTGTTTTACACCTATCTGTTTCCCTTTTACCTACCAAACAGCAGGGTTCACAAAGATTATCCTGTAACATTTATACGTTTTTACCGTCTCCTCACGCAGTACATGTGAATATCCTTATATTTAAACTTCGGACCATCACCCTTACCTAACATGAGAATAAAAAAGGCAGTTATAACCGCGGCGGCCCGCGGCGAGAGACTATACCCGGTTGCCGATACCATCCAAAAAGCCATGCTTCCGGTGGTGGATGTGGATGGCTTGCATAAACCGGTGATTCAGATCATTGCAGAGGAGGCTTTTGCCAGTGGCATTGAGGAACTTTGCATTGTCTGTGCGCCCGGGGATGGTGTTCGCTACGAGAGCGCCTTTACTTCCTTGCGGGATAACCTGGTGAAGTCTTTTAAAGGAGTGGACTGGGCCAGAAAAGAAGCAGAGAAGGTAGACCAACTACTGAGCCGCATCCAGTTCCTGGAGCAGGAGCAACCCCTGGGCTATGGCCACGCGGTATACTGTGCCCGCGAATTTGTGCGGGATGAGCCCTTCCTGCTGCTATTGGGGGACTACCTCTATGTCTCTAACCTTGCGCAGCAGCGGTGTGCGGCACAACTACTGGAGCTGGCCTCGCAGGAGAACTGTGCTGTTTCGGCGGTTAACCCTACCATTGAGCATCAGATTGGCCGCTACGGTACGTTAACCGGGAAGCACTTACCCGGCAAGTCGGGTGTTTACAAGATTGAAAAGATTATCGAAAAGCCCTCGCTTAGCGTTGCTGAACTGGAATTGCAGACCCCGGGCCTGCGGGCCGGGTATTACCTCTGCTTTTTCGGTATGCATGTGCTGACACCTGCCGTTTTTGATATCCTGCAAAAAGAGGTGGACCGGGACGGGGACAACATTTTGTTAACCCCTGCCTTGCAGGAACTGGCCGACACCGAAAAGTACCTCGCCCTGGAGGTAAAAGGAAACCGCTACGACATCAGTCGCAAGCACGGCTTGTTAAGCGCTCAAATTGCCTTAGGACTGGCAGGTGAGGCCCACGAAGAAACGCTGACCACAATGGTGGAACTTCTGGCGGAAGCAAACATGCGCAGTGGCAAATAAGCCTGCTCCTGCTGACTCACTTGATCAGAAGGCTTCATTATAACGCTAAGAGAAGAAGGCATTATGAACGTTTTTATAGAAACCATTACCTCTACGGATACTTCCAAACGCAATCGGTCTTTTTACGAGATCAGCCGGAAGCTATCGCCTAAAGAGCTGTTGCAGGCCCTGCGTGAGCTGGATACTTTCCGAAAAACGACCTCCAACCTCTATGATAAAGTAAGGGCTATCCTTTTCCTGTATGCCGGTTTCCGATTTTTCCTTATGGAAGCGAAGGAAGTGCCTGCCACCGGGAAGATAAATTACGAAGGCTTTGAAGACCTGTTGGCAAGGCGATTTGAGCATGCCCTTACCCTTTTCTGGGCAGAACTGGACAAGCACGGACCCAATGCCACGTTGTGCAGCGCCTTTGCCGATAGCTACCACCACCTGTCGTTTCAGATTCTGGGGGACCAGGTGCGGAAGAGCGTGCGCTCCAGCAAGGGAAACCAGTGGATGTTCCGGGTAGGCCACCAGGAGGAACACCCGGTGCGCATACACCCAAAACTGCTGCAGCGCCCGGATAACTCACTTTTTTACCCTGTCCTACACGAAAGTACATCTGTGCGCATGGATCTGACCCACAGCGGCTGGTCCGATATTTTCTTCCTCGGTATGGACTATCCGGAGGGGGCGCGGGTAATTAATGTCTCCATTGATCTGGGGGTCTTTGGCCGTGATAAAGACATTCGCCCACCCCTGCACAGTTACGTGCGGGTTATTCCGGAGCCAGTGCTTCGCCTTACCAGCATCGATTTGAACACGACGAAGGACGTGCAGGACCTGGCGGACCTTTTCAATTTCGGCAATGACTACCTGAGCCTTGTAAAGGCGGGCGTGATTGCCTCTGGCCTGGTTCCGCCTTCATTTGAGGGCACAAACCAGTCCCTGGCCGACATCCTGTCGCGGGTGGTGGCTCCGGGCATGGGCATCGAGTTGGTGACCAAGGTAAACGATATTCCGAAGGGCTCCCGCTTTGCTGTTTCTACCAACCTGCTGGGGTCTATCATCAGTTTACTGATGCGGGCTACCTGCCAGACGCAGAGCCTGGAAGGTGGGTTGCAGGAAAGCGAAAGGCGCCTGGTGGCGTCACGGGCTATCCTGGGGGAGTGGATTGGCGGTTCCGGCGGGGGCTGGCAGGACTCCGGTGGTGTATGGCCGGGCATTAAAGCGATACAGGGTACTTTTGCCGAGGAAGGCGATCCGGAATTTGGCGTTAGTCGCGGTACGCTGTTGCCACGGCACCGGGTGCTGCAGGGAGAAGAAGTACATCCGGAGCTGGAACATAAGCTGATGAACTCCCTGGTGCTGATGCATGGGGGCATGGCCTCTAACGTGGGGCCAATTCTGGAGATGGTGACGGAAAAGTATCTGTTGCGGGGAGAGAAGGAGTGGGAAGCAAGACAGCAGACAAACCAGATTTTTGATAACATCCTGGCGGCCATTAAAGAGGGAGATATCCAGAAGCTGGGGGCCAACACGGCACGCAACTGGGAAGAACCGATCAAGACCATTATCCCCTGGGCCTCTACGTACTTTACAGAGCAGATTATCGCCAAAGCGAAAAAGGCTTTTGGCGAGGACTACTACGGCTTTCTGATGTTGGGCGGCATGTCGGGCGGTGGCATGGGCATGTTCGTAAGCCCGGACAGGCATGAGGAGTATAAACTGCAGGTGCTGGAGATCCTTCGGCAAACAAAGCAAGAGTTGTCCTCCTCGTTGCCCTTCGCCATGGAGCCGGTTGTCTATAATTGGAGCATCAACCACAAAGGTACCTGGGCCAGTTTGCACGAAGGGGAGGAGGCCCTGATGCCGGAGCAGTATTATGCGATTCACGTGTCGGAGTTAGTGCGGAAGGAACCCCATACGATCTCTTATGTGCGCCGAGCGGAGATAGACCATTTCACCACCTATTGCGAGCAGAACAACCTGGCTTATCCGCTGCTGCGGACTATTGTCAGCAACCTGTTTAAAGTGTCTGACCCATCCACGCAGAATAACCGGGGTGCGGAGAACGAGAAAGCCGACCAGATCAAAAAGGACAACGGCTTCGATTACATCCAGCACGAAGAGATACGGGAGCAGTTGCAGAAAGGCCGCATCGGCTTGTCGCGCAACCGCTTGCCAGCCGAAACCTCGATTGAAGACGTGCGTCCGGAAGACCTGGTACAGCTAGATGCCCTTGGCAGCGCAGTCCAAACGGGCGAGGTGGCGATTGCCGCAGGCAAAGTGGCGGTGATGAGCCTGGCTGCCGGTGTGGGGAGTCGTTGGACAAAAGGAGCCGGGGTTATCAAAGCGCTTAACCCTTTTGTGGAAATAGCGGGAGAGCACCGTAGCTTTCTGGAGATACATTTAGCAAAAACACGCAAGGTGGCAGAGAAGTACAGCGCCAGCATTCCGCACCTTATCGCAACAAGTTACCTCACACACGAGCCAATCCGAAGGGAGCTGGAGCAAACACAAAACTTCGGCTATGAGGGGGGGAGTACCTATTTGTCGCCTGGCCGCTCCATTGGGCAGCGCTTTGTACCCATGGAGCGCGACCTGCGCTTTATGTGGGAGGAAATGCCGCAGGAAACGCTGGACGAGAACAAGCAGAAAGTACGGGACGCCGTGCGCAGCAGCATGATCAACTGGGCCAGGTCTAAAGGCGAGGGAACAGACTACGTGGACAACATTGCTGCCCAGCGCTTCTCTCCGCTCGGTCACTGGTACGAGGTCTCGAACCTGCTCCGTAACGGCACACTGGCTAAGCTCTTACAGGAACACCCACAACTGGAGACGATCATGCTGCACAACATCGATACCTTAGGTGCTGACGTGCATCCGGCTGCCCTGGGCTACCACCTGGCGTCTGGGAATGTGCTGACCTTTGAGGTGGTGCCGCGCCGCATAGAGGACCGGGGGGGCGGACTGGCCCGGGTGAATGGGAAAGTCCGTTTGCTGGAAGGGCTGGCGCAGCCCCGGGAAGAGGATGAGCTCAATCTAAGCTATTACAACTCTATGACAACCTGGATACAGGTAGACTTGCTGCTGGAACTGTTCGGCCTGACGCGAGAGGACCTGCAACAGGGAGACGAAGCCCTGTTAGCCAGGGCAGTCAGGAGTGTGGCACACCGTATTCCTACCTATGTTACTATCAAGGATGTGAAGTACCGTTGGGGGCATGGGCAGGAAGACATCTACCCGGTGGCTCAGATCGAAAAGCTCTGGAGCGATATGTCGGCCCTGCCCGACGTGAAGTGCGGCTATATTGCCGTGCCGCGCTACCGTGGCCAGCAGCTGAAGGACCCGGCCCAACTGGATGCCTGGGTAACGGACGGCAGCAAAGACTACGTGGCCTCCTTGGGGACTTTTGCTTCTGCGGAGGCTGTGCTGGAGCAAGAGCTTTAGGAAATGAAAAAGGGAAGGCTTAGCAACCTTCCCTTTTTCATTTCCTAAAGCTCAGCTATGCGACTTACTTACAATACTTATTCAGGTAGGTCGCTGCATCCTTTAAACCCAGTGATTGGGCTTTTATCCAATCGGCACAAGCGCCTGCTTTGTCTCCGAGGTTATACTTGGGAGCGCCGCGGTTATAAATGGCCTCATCGTAGGTTGGGTTAAGGGCGATTGCCTGGGTGTAATCCCTGACGGCTCCATTGTAATCCTTCAGGCCATAGCGCACCAACCCACGGTTATTATACGCCTTTGCATCTTTTGGTGCCAGCTCAATGCCTTTATCAAAATCCAACAGGGCGCTGCGGTAGTCTTTCTGGTTGTACTTCGACAGTCCCCGGCTCAGGTAAGCTTCCGTATAGGTTGGATCCAGCGCAATGGCTTTGGTAAAATCCTCGATGGCACCGCGGTAGTCCAATAGCCGGTCTTTAGCTACTCCCCTGTTGGTTAGAGTCACCACATGCTTGGGCTCCTGCTTTAGCACGGCATCATAATCCTTTATGGCTTCTGCGTACTTGCCTGCCTTAAACTTCTTATTCCCACTCACAAAATAGTCTTTTGCTGTTTGCTGGGCAAAGGCAGTACAGGCGACAAAGAGAAAGAGCAACAGGGTGAAAAATTGCTTCATAGTGTAAGAGAGGGCGATTTTCGGACAAAAGTACAGCAATTTGAAAGAAGTTTAAGACAGAAAGCCTGTTTTTGTGCTGAATTCGGCTATCTGGACAACGCTCTGCCGTCCTTAATGGCAAAAGCAAAGGCTGGCAGCGGGATAGGTTTTGCAGAGTTGGGATTATCGTTTAATTTTGCTCTACAACTATATATAAAGAAACTATGGCATCAAAATACGATTTAGTAGTAGTTGGTAGTGGCCCGGGTGGGTATGTGGCAGCTATCCGTGCCTCACAGCTTGGCATGAAGGTAGGTGTTATTGAGCGTGAGTCGCTGGGTGGTATCTGCCTGAACTGGGGCTGTATCCCGACCAAAGCGTTGCTGAAGAGCGCAAGCGTTTTCGAATACATTAACCATGCTGCCGACTATGGCATTACGGTAGGAGATGCATCAGTAGACTTCGGTGCTGTGATTAAGCGCAGCCGCGGAGTAGCAGACGGCATGAGCAAGGGCATCCAGTTCCTGTTCCGTAAAAACAAGATTGATGCTATTTTCGGCAACGGTAAGCTGGTAGGCAAAGGCAAGGTAGAGGTAACGGATGCCGATGGCAAGAAGAGCATTGTAGAGGCTACAAATATTATCCTGGCTACTGGAGCCCGTTCCCGTGAACTCCCTAACCTGCCCATTGATGGCAAGAAAATCATCGGTTACCGTCAGGCCATGGCGCTGGATAAGAAGCCGGAGAGCATGGTAGTGGTAGGTTCCGGTGCTATCGGAGTAGAGTTTGCTTACTTCTACAATGCCATGGGTACGAAGGTGACTGTTGTCGAGTATATGCCGAACATCGTGCCTGTAGAGGACGAAGAGGTGTCCAGACAGCTGTCTAAATCATTTAGAAAGTCTGGTATCAACATCATGACGGATTCTTCTGTGGAGTCGGTGGATACCAAAGGAGATATCTGCAAAGTGAAAGTAAAGACGGCTAAAGGCGAGGAAACCCTGGAAGCGGAGGTCGTGCTTTCTGCCGTTGGTATCCAGACAAACCTGGAGAACATCGGTTTGGAATCGCTGGGCGTGAAAGTAGACAGAGGCCGTGTAGTGGTGGACGAGTTCTACAAGACAAGCGTAGACGGCATCTATGCCATCGGTGACATCGTACCTGGCCCTGCTCTGGCGCACGTGGCGTCTGCCGAAGGTATAATCTGCGTGGAGAAAATTGCCGGCGAAAACCCTGAGCCATTGAACTATGGCAACATCCCGGGTTGTACGTACTGCACACCTGAGATCGCTTCTGTTGGTTTAACAGAGAAAGCTGCCCGTGAACAAGGACTGGAGATCAAGGTGGGTAAGTTCCCATTCTCTGCATCTGGTAAAGCTAGCGCAGCCGGTGCAAAAGACGGCTTTGTGAAAGTGATCTTCGATGCGAAGTACGGCGAGTTCCTGGGCGCGCATATGATCGGTAACAACGTTACGGAAATGATCGCCGAGGTAGTAGTAGCCCGCAAGCTGGAAACGACCGGCCACGAGATTATCAAGTCCGTACACCCGCACCCAACCATGAGCGAAGCCATCATGGAGGCAGCCGCCGCCGCTTACGACGAGGTAATTCACCTGTAGCAGGTTGTATAGCGAAAGATACTTAAACGGCGGGAACTTATTTCTCGCCGTTTTTTCATTTTAGTCTATAATCTGTTCTAGGTTTACAGTAATTGATAAGCTATATCCTTATCTTTTTATTATGAAACTAAAAGTAGGCACGCTTGTCTTAACTACTGCTCTGCTGTTTTGGGTTGTAGGGTATGTATTTAGTGATGATTACTATTTTAATAACTTGATAGCAGAAAAGGGGCTAAAAACACCAGCGGACGCATTAGAGTTTGTTTGTAAAGAGACCTCATTTGCAATTGATAAACCAACATCAGGTCTTACACCAAGATACTTGCTTTCTGTAAGAAAGCATCTCTATTGTGATGAGGGAGCCGTTCTTTTAGCAACAATAGTACACGAGCTCGGCTTTGAAACAAGACTAGTTGATTTAGCGAGCAACGATAGTACAAGCAGACATACTATCTTAGAAATCTTTGAAAATGAGAAGTGGGTGACTTACGACACCGTTCAGAACATGCGGGGAGCTAGCTATCACATGGTATTGGAAGGTTATGAAAGTGAAGACTGGAGGCACGGAAGCCAAGTTGAAACAGCAGCTTATGAAACATGTAGGAACAAAGAAAACCACCTTGGCCTTAGTCCTAAATATCGACAATATCCCAAGATGTATAACTGGTTCGTGCAAAACAATTTTTTTATCAAACACTTAGTTTTAGAGCTAAGGGGGATACCTGGCTAGTTTTATCTACACTTGGTCAGCCATGCGACCAAGTGTAGATTGCTTCTACTATTATAGACATGAACACTGCTTACAACGAGGTAATTCACCTGTAGCAGGTTGTATAGCGAAATACAGAAGGGGTTGGTCGATTTTTCGGCCAACCCTTTTTTCTTACTGTTACCTTTGCCGGATCATTTTTCCCTCTTCCGGAGCAAAGAGGCCGTGCCACTGATACCAACCGAAACCAATTACATACATAAACTATGAAAAAATTACTTTTAGCCGTTTGCAGTTCGTTGCTGTTCACTTTTGCTGTGGCCCAACCCGACACCGTGCATGTTTCTGCAAATACTCTAAGGATGAAACAACTGAAGCCGGGCCTGCGACAGTACGTGGTTACCATTCAAAGGCCGGACAAGCCCGGCGTGCTGAACCAGTCGTTGTGGAACCGGGATGTACGCTTTGAGAACTATAAGGGCAGAGAGCGCCTCGTAATACGGCAGAACTGGGTCGGTACGGACAGTACTGTCAACCGGAAAATTTTTTCTATTTGCGAGAAGAATTTCTCGCCCATCTACCATACCAGCACCTCCTTTAGAGGTACAGCAGCCTTTGAGTTTCAGCAGGGGCAGGTGGTAGGCTCCGACACCACACGGAACAATGCCTTTAAAGGCTTTCAGGTCCCTTCGCCGGAGCAGGCCTTTAACTGGGAGCTGGACCTCGAGTTTTTTGAGGCCTTGCCCCTGAAGGCAAATACAGTGTACAGCATTAACTTTTACCACCCGGGTAGTAAGCCGGGGCCTTCCGAAAAGCTGTACCAGGTAGTTGGCTCCGAAAAAATACCAACATCCAGTAGCACCCAAACAGACTGCTGGAAACTGCGCATCGACTATGACAAGGGGAATTACGCCATGTTCTGGATCAGCAAAAAGGAACACGAGGTCCTGAAGATGGAAGAGAGCTTTAATGGGGTGATCAGGCACAAAGTGAAACTGAGCACAACGGCTGGCAACTATATTTAAAACAGAGGGGTGGCAGGCCCTTGGCTTGTTACCCCTTCGTTTTGGTGCCAACGCAGCGCTTATTTCGGTGTGACTGGATATTAATTTCACTTGAAACCTCCTGCCGTAGCCGGATTACCAGTACTTATACTTAAATTGTGGCCTTATTTTTAAATGAAGTTCGATACAAACACATAAACTTCTTCTAACACCTTGCTGTTCACATTAGCAGGTAGCAAGGAGAGGTTCTTCTTCAGCTAAACCCTTAACTGCCAGTAACTGTAATTCACCCTGTACTTTTCCATCTAGTGTGAATCTGTCTTATTACATCAGTACCCCCTATGAAGCTTAAAGGCAAAGTAAAATTTATCAATAAAGACAAAAGCCTGTTTTTCCCGACCTTACGCAAACGCGTGGATACCTACTTTCAGGAGAATAATCTTTCTAAAACAGGCAATGCCAGCATACTCACAAAGAGCATCATACTGCTATTACTCTACCTGGTGCCATTTGCCCTGCTGCTTGCCTTTGCACCCGGCCTAAGTGTTAGCCTGCTGCTATGGCTTGCTATGGGAGTGGGGGTAGCTGGCGTCGCAATGAGCGTGATGCACGACGCCAACCATGGCGCTTTCTCTAAAAGCAAGGTTATTAACTACCTGATGGCGCACTCCGTGAACCTGTTAGGAGGCTCTGCCTTTAACTGGAGACTGCAGCACAACATATTGCACCATACCTATACCAATGTGGTGGAAATGGACGAGGACATCGATGACATGGTGTTCATGCGCTTCTCGCCTCATACAAAGGTGCGGTTCTACCACAAGCTACAGTGGGTCTATGCCTTCCTGTTTTACGGACTTTTAACGCTTTACTGGGTCGTACTGAAGGACTTTGTGCAGTTCTTCCGGTTTATCAGGAACGGTGTGAATGCCAATTCCAAAGCACAGAACAGTATTGCATTTACAAAAATTGTGGTGTTTAAGGTGCTGTACTTCTTCGCCATGCTGGTAGCCCCTACACTGCTATTTGGTATTCCTTTCTGGGAGGTGCTTGTGGGCTTTCTGCTGATGCATTTTGTGGCTGGCATTATTCTGTCGACAGTGTTCCAACTGGCGCACACTGTTGAAGGCACGAGTCATCCCCTCCCTAATGCCAGTGGTGCCATCGAGAATGACTGGGCTATTCATCAACTGAACACGACGGCAAACTTCTCCCGCAAGAGTAAACTGCTTTCCTGGTACGTGGGTGGCTTAAACTTCCAGATCGAGCATCATTTGTTCCCGCGTATCTGTCACGTACACTATCCGGCACTTGCTGGCATTGTAAAAGAAACTGCCGCGGAGTATGGCATCCCTTACATCGAGAGCAGGACTTTGATGCAGGCGGTACGCTCGCATGTGAACACCCTGCACCGGTTTGGGCGCCTTAGGCTTCCTAGCTTAAATGAAATTATGGCGTAGCGATACGCTTAATGCATCTGAAACGGCAAGAGCTTCCTGTTCTTGCCGTTTTTTTTGCACGGTAGCCTTTCTATGTTGTCGAAATTGTTATCCCCGGCTGGAGTAGGTCGGTGTAGAACGGCTGTTGGCTCTGCGCATGCGTTTGATAAGGTCTTTTAAGCGGGCTTTTGTAGTTTTGTGTAGATACACACGTGCAGACGAATTTCGTTTGCCCTAAAAAAGACATGAACAATACCCGGATAACCCCCTGCACTTTAGAGGACATACATACCCTGCAAGACATTGCGATAAACTCCTACGGCGACCATTATCTGTACTTGTGGTACGATGGCGGCATGTGGTACATTGATAAAAGCTTTAGTGAAGCCTCGCTTAAAAAAGAACTGGAAGACCCGAACGCGGCTTTCTTCCTGATATACTCAGATGAGGAACTGGTTGGCTTCCTGAAACTGAACATAGACAAAGCCCTGGAAGGGGAGGAGGTAGCCGACAGCCTGGAACTGGAAAGAATCTACCTGACCAAAGCGGCATCCGGCAAAGGCATTGGCCGGCAGGTAGTAGACTTTACCGTGGCATTTGCCAAAGAGAGGAACAAGCGCATGATCTGGTTGAAGGCTATGGACAGTAGCAAGTCGGTGGACTTTTACGAACAGAACGGCTTTCAGAAGTGTGGCACGTATCGGCTCGATTTCGAGGCCATGAAGCCAGAGTACCGCGGCATGTATGTGCTGAAACGGGAATTGTAGCAACGATAGCAGAAAGTTCTGAAAACTTAGCCTGCCTACTTCGTGTTAGAACAGTTACTATCACATCAGCTTATCAAAAAGCAGCATTGGAGACAATAACATACGACATACTCATCATTGGGGCGGGGCCCATCGGGCTGGCTTGTGGCCTGGAAGCACAGCGGGCAGGGCTTAGCTACCTGATCGTGGAGAAGGGCACGCTGGTAAACTCCCTGTACAACTACCCGATCAACATGACTTTTTTCTCGACCTCCGAAAAGCTGGAGATCGGGGGAATTCCTTTTACCTCTGTGCACCCCAAGCCCAACCGGATGGAGGCCATGGAATATTACCGCCGCGTTGCGGACGCGAAAGACCTGAATGTGCACCTCTTCGAAGAGGTGCAGCAAATGGATCCGCAGGGGGACCTGTATGGAATAAACACGAATAAAGGGAAGTACAAGGCCAGGCATGTGATTATCGCCGTTGGGTTCTACGGAATCCCCAACATGCTGCACATACCAGGAGAGGAACTGCCTAAAGTGCGGCATTACTATTTCGATCCGCATTACTATTACCGTCAGAAAGTAGTGGTGGTGGGGGCAAATAACTCCTCGGCTGATGCTGCCCTGGAGACCTGGCGTAAAGGAGCGGACGTAACCATGGTGGTGCGCCAGCAGGAACTGGGCAGTATTAAGTACTGGACCAAGCCCGACCTGGAGAACCGCATCAAAGAGGGGTCTATTAAATGCTACTTTTCCTCTAACCTGGCAGAGATCAGAGAGCGGGAGGTGGATGTCCAGACACCGGAAGGGAAGGTGACCCTAGAGAATGACTTTGTGCTGGCCATGACGGGCTATCAGCCGGACTTTGGGTTTCTGCAGAAAGTAGGTATTTACCTGTCTCCGGATGAGAAGCGTTACCCGCAGTACGACCCGGAGACAATGGAAACAAACCTACCCAATGTATATCTGGCGGGGGTAATCTGCGGTGGAATGGACACGCACGTGTGGTTTATAGAGAACTCGCGGGAGCATGCCGTAAAAATTGTGCAGCATATTGTGCGCGAACAAAACGTAACCCAAGCGTAGCCTTTACCTTGCTGCTGTAACTTTTTACCCCTGAAAAAGTTAAAGTAGACGACTAATAAAAGCACTTGTAGCTTTTACAGGAGGTAAAGGAAAAGCAATTATGAAAATAGCTATTATTGGAGCCAGTGGTAACATTGGCTCCAGGATCATGCAGGAAGCACTCGCCAGGGGCCATAATGTAACAGCCATCGTCCGGCATCCGGAAAAGGTAGGAAAAGAGAGCGTAAGCCTGACGGTAAAGAGGGGGGATGTAGAAAACGTGGAAGAAACGGCAGCCCTCATCAAAGACCACGATGCTGTAGTAGTATCTTACAGCCCTGGGAGGGGACCTGGCACAGACTATAGTAAGTATGTAACAGTAGCCCAAAAGGTGCTGGAGGCGGCTAAAAAAGCGGGTGTAAAGCGTGTGGTGAACGTAGGCGGTGCCGGTAGTCTTTATACAGAAGGAGGTGTGCAACTAGTGGATACTCCGGAATTTCCAGAGGCCTGGCGAGGAGGCTCTGCTGCCCAGCGGGACTCTCTGAAAGTGTATCAGCAGGAGCAGGAACTGGAGTGGACCTTTTTTTGCCCCGCTGTTATGATCGAGCCAGGGGAGCGGACCGGAAAGTTCCGTTACAATACTGAGCACCCTGTGTATGATGAAAAAGGCGAAAGCAGGATTTCCCGTCAGGATTATGCCGTAGCCCTGCTGAATGAACTGGAAAACCCGCAATATATTCGCCAGCGTTTTACAGTAGGATATTAGCTAATGAATAGCAAAACAAAGGGGGCAGGCTTGGTGAACAACAGGCCTGCCCCCTTTGTTTTGCTGGTACACCTACATGCTTAATTTGCAGCTTCATGAGTAGTTTACAAACCTTACAGAACTTAAACAACAGCTTGCCGAAGTTGCCCTATAAAATGCCGGTGCTGTTTGTAGGGCATGGTAGCCCGATGAATGCCATCGAGGAGAACGAGTTTACAAAGGGCTGGGCACAAATGGCGGAAGGCTTGCCCAAGCCCAGGGCAATTCTTTGCATTTCGGCACACTGGGAGACAAGAGGCACGTATGTGACAGCCATGGAGCAGCCCCGCACCATTCACGACTTTTATGGCTTTCCGCAGGCTTTGTTCGACGTGCAGTATGGTGCCAAGGGCGATCCGCACTTAGCCGAAGAGCTGCGCTTGCTGATCCGGAAAACGGAACTGCAACTCGACCATGAGTGGGGCCTGGATCATGGTACCTGGAGTGTGATCAAGCACATTTACCCAAGTGCAGATGTGCCGGTACTGCAATTAAGCCTGGCTAAAAATCAGGCACCCGCCTGGCACTATGAGCTGGCGAAAGAGCTGTCGACCCTTCGGACCAAAGGTGTGCTGATGATAGGCAGCGGAAATATCATACACAACCTGAGACTGCTCAACTGGCAAAAGCCGGAGGAGGCGTATGACTGGGCCTTGGACCTAAACGAACAAGTGAAGGAGTTCATTTCCGCGGACCAGCATCAGCCCCTGATTGATTATCAACAATTAGGCAAAGCTGCTGCGCTAGCGATACCGTCTCCTGAGCACTACCTGCCACTGCTTTATACCCTGGGCCTGAAAGAAGCGCAGGAGCAGGTTACTTTTATGAATGATCAGCTACAGTTAGGGGCCATCTCCATGACCTCGCTAAAAATAGGATAAGAAGCCAGTAGGAAGGCAACGTTAGGATGTGACGCGGCATTGCTGTACCTTTGCTTTATTCAACATTTGTAGAACTATATTCCGGTTTTATAAGTTGAAGAAGAATACAGGTCGGGAATGGCCCGGGGCATCTACAGCCTCAATATTTGTACAGGTTCCGGCCAATTACCGCTGAAGCAGCACACATGGTGCTGCGCGGTTTCTTTTGAAAAACCAATTAATGACATTCGAGAATCTCAATTTGATAGAGCCTATCCTAAAAGCTCTTAAAACAGAAGGATATACCAAACCAACCCCTATCCAGGAAAAGTCAATTCCACTCATACTTCAGAAAAGAGACCTTTTAGGCTGTGCCCAGACAGGCACGGGCAAAACTGCTGCTTTCTCTATTCCTATCCTGCAACTGCTTTCTGAGAACAAAGGACAGCAGGGGAGAGGAACACGCAAGATAAAGGCCCTTATTCTGACGCCAACACGCGAATTGGCCCTGCAGATCGGGGATAGCCTTGCTGCCTATGGCAAGCATACGGGGTTAAAGCACACCGTTATTTTCGGTGGCGTTTCGCAGCATGCGCAAACACAGGCTTTACGCGAAGGCATAGATATACTGGTGGCAACACCAGGTCGCCTACTGGACCTGATGGCTCAGAAATACGTGCACCTGGACCAGATCGAGATGTTCGTGCTGGACGAGGCAGACCGTATGCTGGACATGGGCTTTGTACACGACGTGAAAAAGGTGTTGAATGTATTGCCCGAGAAAAAGCAGTCTTTGTTCTTCTCGGCTACCATGGCGCCCGAAATTCTGAAGCTGGCCAATACCATTCTGGTAAACCCTGCGCAGGTAGAAGTTACCCCGGTTTCCTCTACAGCCAACACCATCAAGCAGGCGGTGTATTATGTGAAGAAAGCCGATAAGCGCAAGCTGTTGCTGCACCTTTTGAAGGATGGTGAAATTGAGCGCGTATTAGTGTTTACCCGTACCAAGCATGGCGCCGACAGAGTAGCCAAAGACATGACAAAGGCCGGCGTACAGGCAGAGGCGATTCATGGCAATAAATCACAGAATGCCCGCGTACGTGCGTTGGATAACTTTAAAAACAACCAGACACGCGTGCTGGTAGCAACTGATATTGCAGCCCGTGGTATCGATGTGGACGACCTAACGCACGTGATTAACTTTGAGCTGCCAAACGAGCCGGAAACCTATGTACACCGTATTGGTCGAACTGGCCGTGCAGGCGCAACTGGTACGGCGCTGTCGTTCTGCGATGCAGAGGAAACGTCTTACCTGGTAGGCATACAGAAGCTGATCTCTAAGTCAGTACCTGTGATCGACAACCATCCTTATCCGATGACGGCAAAGGACTTTGCCGAAGCGGCCAGCACGATGAAGGAGCAGAAAAAGCAAGGTGGCAGAGGTGGCCGTAGCCGTTGGGGCAACAAGCCTGCAGGCGGTGGCGAAGGCCAGCGCAGCGCCGGGAACCGCAATAGCAGTGGAGGTAACAGAAGTAACAATAGCCGTCCTGCAAAAGCAAGAGTTTAAAGATAAGTACATACAAACAGAAAAAGCTGGCCCTACAAGGCTGGCTTTTTCTGTTTTATAGCTGTTTGATAGGATAAAGTTGTTCTTGCCTTGAGTGAGCTTTCTTAAAATTTTCACTGCTATTGCTCCTAGCTAACCTTCACCTCGCCGGTTGGGTCTTGATTCCTCCTTGATGGTGGTAGGGGGCCTCTTGGAGAATCGAGGACCCTTCCCCCCTCTCACTGAACGCTCATGCAAAAGATAATCAAAGGTGCACTTGGCAAGTTTGTTTGCTCCGTAACATGTATAAGGGTAGCCGAAGTTACTGCTATCTTAGGACAGGACAACATGAAGAAAAAAGGCTATCCCAGTTTTTTCTGGGGGCGCCTTGGCTTATGCCTGAACTAGGGCAATGGGGAAAGAAAGTCGCTTTATGAGCAGGCCCTGGTGGGTAAAGCCGGGGACTTCTATTCCGGGCTACCTACCTGCTGTCGTGTCCGGCTCACCAGGTATACACCGGCAAAAATAAGCAGGGCGTACAAGCCTTTCTGTAGTGTAAACACATCACTGCCCAACCCTACGGCAATAAAGACCGCAAGTATAGGCTGCAGGTAAATATAGGCCCCAACCAGCGAAGGGTTGGCATAACGAAGGGCCCAGGTGTTGAAGAGATAGGTGATAATGGTAACAGCAAAGATCATGAACAGGATAGCCAGCCAGATTGAGACAGGAAAGGAGCTGTAATCCGGCGTTAGTACCTGCGTCCAGCCGAAGGGGATCACGAGTACAGCGCCGACAGCAAAGATGCGGCTAACAATGGTAAAGGCATTGTACTTCTGCATCAGGGGCTTCACGATCACGAGGTAAATACCAAAGGAGGTGGCATTCAGGATGATCAGTAAATCACCGAAGAGATTGCCCGTGGTGCTTTCGCTCCGTGAACTATAGATCAGGAGCATGGCACCTGTGCAGGCTACAGCAATGCCCGCTACCTTGCGCCAGCCCACGCGCTCCCGTAGGAGTATGGCAGAGAAGAGCAGCACGATTACTGGCACGATTACCATCAGCAGGGCGGCATTGATAGGGGCCGTCAGGTTGAGGCCCGCAAAAAAGCAAAGCTGGTTGATGGCAATGCCGGTTATTCCACACAAAATGGAGCGGACGTTATCTGCCCAACCCACTATTTTTTCCTTCACCACCAGTCGTGAAAAGATTCCGAAGAAGAGCGCCGCCGACACTACCCGGATCACGATCAGCCCAAAAGGGCCGACGTAGAAGGGCATTACTTCTTTTGCTATACTGTAATTACTCCCGTAAATCAGGGCTACCAGAAACAAGGCTCCGTGCACCTGTACTTGCTTACTCATGGTACAAAGGTACACGCTTATGCATACGGCTCCGTATAAGAGGGAAAACAAAAAATAAAAGGATAGCTATATGAGTGATTTGCCCTTAACCGTGAGAAGGTCTATAGAAGTAATGGGCTTGTTTTTTCTCGGATGGATCGTTGTGCTGGGAGATGGCTTGCTGGCCCCCCTGCTAATGGCTTTTTTTATCAGCATTATGGTGCTGCCCTTGTACCGCTTCTTCTGTAAAATCCGCTTTCCGGAAGCACTGTCCATCGGTATAAGTATCCTGGCCCTGATCCTGGTGCTAGGGCTCGTCGTCTGGTTCTTTTCCTCGCAGATCCGGGACCTGGTGCGCGACTTTCCCGTCATCCAGCGGAACGTAACCAATCATTTAAACGACCTGAGTGAGTGGGTCGGGTCTATTAGTCCTTACTCCACAGAAGAACAGTTGGACCTGATACGCGAACAGAGCAACAGGTTGCTCAGCTACGTTGGCGGTCTGCTGAGCAGTGCCGCGCTCTCGTTAACGTCTGTGCTGGTTTTCCTGGGCTTGTTGCCCATTTACATCTTCCTGCTGCTGTTCTATAAGAACCTGCTGCTGCGCTTTGTATTCCTGTGGTTCCAACCCAAAAACCACAAGCGGGTGAGAGACGCCTTGCGCGAAATGGAGCTGATCATCAAAAGCTACTTATTCGGCCTGCTCATCCAGGTGAGCTACATGACGGTGCTGCTGGGCGGTATCCTTCTGATCATTGGCATCAAACATGCCTTGCTCATTGGGCTTATCTTCGCCTTCCTGAACCTTATCCCCTACGTGGGCGCCCTGCTGGGGAACATCATCGGCGTACTCATTACCCTTGCGTCCTCTGCAGAGCTGTGGCCAATTTTCGTGGTATTGGGTACGATTGCCGCCGTACAGTTCCTGGACAACAACATCCTGATGCCACGCATTGTAGGCTCTAAGGTGAAAATTAACGCTTTGGCCGCAATTGTCGGGGTATTGGTGGGTGGAGAGATAGCGGGCATACCAGGTATGTTCCTGTCGCTGCCTATTATTGCCGTGCTAAAAGTTATTTTTGACCGTAGCGAGCGCTTTAAGCAGTGGGGTGTTTTGTTTGGCGATGAGCGGCCGGAGCATAGCCCTATGCACTATCCGGTTCTGCGGCAGAAAGACTGTACGGTGGACAACTACCTGAAGCGCGAAAACAATGTAGAACCGCCAAGAGAAGATAACAAGCCATAAACCTATTTTTTAGGGGAGGCGGAAACGGCCTGCCCTAAAAAATAGGTTTACTCTGAAGTATCTCCTGTGTTAGGTAGGGTACTACTGGGTTCCGGTCTTTCCTCGCAAATTCGTAGCTTTGTCTTATACCGACACCGGAGATAGTAGAGCAGATGAATCACCCGAATATACCTTTGGCCGAGCGCATGCGGCCGCACAACTTAGACCAGTATTACGGACAGAAGCACTTGGTAGGGCCAAACGGCATCCTGCGCCGCTACATAGAGGGGGGCGTGATACCGAGCATGATCCTGTGGGGGCCTCCGGGCGTAGGCAAAACCACCTTGGCCAATATTATTGCTAACCAGATGAAGGTGCCTTTCGTGGCGCTGAGTGCGATCAACTCGGGCGTGAAAGACATCCGCGAGGTGATCGACCAAGCCAAGAAGCGACAGGGCATGGTGCTGTTCATCGACGAGATCCATCGTTTTAATAAATCACAGCAGGACGCGCTGCTGGGGGCTGTGGAGAAGGGAATTGTGACGTTGGTGGGCGCCACTACCGAAAACCCTTCCTTCGAAGTCATCTCAGCCTTGCTCTCGCGCTGTCAGGTATACATCCTGAAGCACCTGACCAAAGACGAACTGATTGAGCTGGTAGACAAAGCCCTGGAGCAGGATGAGTGGATGCAATACCGTCAGGTACGGGTGGAGGAATATGAGGCCCTGCTGACGATTTCCGGGGGGGACGCCCGTAAACTGCTAAACCTGCTGGAGATCGTGGCTGAAGGGGTGAAAGGCGATGTGGTAGTTGTGACAAACGAGTTAGTAAAACAGGTGGCGCAGCAGAACATTGTGATGTACGACAAATCCGGGGAGATGCACTACGACCTGGTATCAGCCTTTATCAAGTCTATCCGCGGCTCGGATCCCAACGCTGCTGTTTACTGGCTTGCCCGCATGATAGAGGGCGGCGAAGACCCCAAATTTATTGCCCGGCGTTTGCTTATTGCCGCGTCTGAGGATATTGGCCTGGCCAACTCCAATGCCCTGCTCATGGCGACCTCCTGTTTTCAGGCGGTGCAGATGATCGGCTACCCGGAGGCAGAGATAATCCTGTCGCAGTGTACGGTGTACCTGGCTACCTCCCCCAAAAGCAATGCCTCCTACAAAGCCATAAAGCAGGCCCGCGCCCTGGTGCAGCAAACGGGTAACCTGCCCGTGCCCTTGCACATCCGAAATGCCCCTACCAAGCTGATGAAAGAGATAGGCTATGGCAATAATTACAAATATGCGCACGATTACGAAGGCAATTTCGTGCAGCAGGAGTTTATGCCGCAGGAGTTAAGCAGCACCGCCTTTTACCAGCCCGGCCAGAACGCCCGCGAAAACGACATGCGCAAACAACTACAGGCGCAGTGGGGCAAAAAGTACGGGTATTAGGAAAGTTAAATTCCAGAGTTATTGTCTAAACTTTGATTTTTTGTACAAGAACGGCACAGTTTTTAGTCTATAAAAAGGCAAGGTTAGTCGAGAAGGCCATGAGCAGGTGAACTTTAAACACTATTTTTGCCCTTATAACAGGGCATAGCCTTCCTAATTTTAAATAGACCATTTTAACCATATACAAATGCTGAACTTTCTGAAATATGTGTTAGCCACGATTGTAGGCATGCTCATATTCTCTTTTGTAGGAGTGCTGTTGCTGATCGGGATTGCGGCCGCTGCCGGTTCTTCCGATGAAGTAACGGTTTCCTCCGGCTCTGTTCTGGAGCTGAAGTTGAATAAGCCCATTACCGAACGAGACCCGGACAACCCCTTGGCCGAACTAGGATTTTCCTTCGGCTCTCTGTCCAGCTCAGACGGTTTGGACCAGATCAAAGCTTCTATTCGCCGGGCTAAGAACGACGAGAACGTTAAAGGCATCTTCCTGAACATGACCTTCGTGGATGCTGGCTTAGGGAAGCTGGAAGAGATACGTAACGAACTCATCGACTTTAAGGAGTCCGGCAAGTTTGTTGTTTCTTACGCGGATGTTTCCACGGAGAAGGCGTATTACCTGGCTTCTGTAGCAGACAAAATTTACCTGAACCCGATGGGAACGGTTGAGTTTAATGGCATGAGCTCTGAGATGTTCTTCTTTAAGCGCTTACTGGATAAACTGAACATAGAGGCACAGATCTTTAAAGTAGGTACTTACAAAAGCGCAGTAGAGCCCTTCTTCCTGGAGAAAGCCAGTGAGGCCAATCGGGAGCAGCTTAACTCTTTCCTTAACTCGATCAACAACTACCAGCTAAAGCAGATTGCCGAATCTAGAGGCATTGCACCTGACGTGCTGGAAGACGTGCAGGACAACCTACTGGTTCGGGATCCGGAGGACGCCAAAAAGTACAAGCTTATCACTGATGTAGGGTACTTCGACGAGGCGATACGCTTCATGAAAGACGAAGTAGGCCTGAATGAGGAAGATAAGCTGGAGCTGGTGCAGCTGGATAAGTATAAGAAGGTGAAAGGCGTAGGGGAGATCAGTACCTCCAAGAACCGGGTAGCGGTGATTTATGCTGAAGGTGATATTGTAGACGGCGAGGGCGAAAACGATAACATCGGCGGTCGCAGATTTGCTGATGCCGTACGCGAGGCGCGTTTGGATGACGATGTAAAAGCCATTGTACTGCGCATTAGCTCACCGGGCGGAAGTGCCCTGGCCTCAGACGTTATCTGGCGCGAAATTCAGTTGGCGAAGAAAGTGAAGCCGGTCATCGCCTCTATGTCGGATGTGGCGGCCTCTGGCGGCTATTATATCGCCATGGCCTGTGATACGATCGTGGCGCACCCGAACACCATCACCGGTAGCATTGGCGTATTCGGGGTGATCCCGAACATACAGGGCTTCCTGAACGAGACCATGGGCATTACGGTAGACCACGTGGGCACAGGCAAGTTCTCAGATATGCCTACCATTACCCGCCCTATGACACAGGAAGAGCAGCAGATCATGCAGCACCAGATCAATCAGGTGTATGAGACCTTCACGAGCAAGGCAGCTCAAGGCCGTAACATGACGCAGGACCAGCTGAAAGAGTATGCCTCTGGCCGTGTTTGGTCTGGTATAGAGGCCAAGCAACGTAACCTGGTGGATACCTACGGTGGCTTAGAAGAAGCGATTGCCATTGCAGCAGCTAAAGCGGGCGTAGAAGATGATTACCGCCTGAAGGAATTGCCAAAGCGTAAGTCTCTGTTCGACGAGATGTTCAACAACATGGGCGCTCAGACAAAGGAACAGGCTATAAAAGCAGAGTTAGGGCAGTTTTATCCTTACTACAAGCTGTATAAGAAGGTACAGAACCTGCAAGGCGTACAGGCACGCATGCCTTACGAATTGAACCTGTATTAATACATAAAGGCAGAGCCTCTTGGAAAGTGGCGACAGGAAAGGTTCCTGTCGCCACTTTTTGTTTTACAGGCCGTCCTTTTTCGTAATTTTGGAGGGCTGGCTACGTAAACACCTGAAAAGGGCTGTTGCTATCAATACATTCGTATGCTGAAAGCTTAGAGCACTCAGCAGGCTGGCCACAAGGAAAACACACAATCGCTTATTTAAAATCAGAAAACTATGATGCAGCTCTTACAGGACTCAACACGATATATACAGGATAAAACAGGGGGCTTTGCGCCTGAGTTCGGAATTATTCTGGGCACAGGCTTAGGGGCGCTTGTAAACGAAATAGAAGTAAAGCATTCGCTCTCTTACGCTGATATTCCGAGTTTCCCGGTGTCCACTGTGGAGAGCCACTCGGGTAAACTAATCTTTGGCCAGCTGGCTGGGCGCAACGTGGTGGTGATGCAGGGGCGTTTCCACTATTACGAGGGGTATACCATGGACGAGGTGGTATTCCCGGTGCGTGTGATGAAGTTGCTGGGAGTAAAGAAACTGATCGTGTCTAATGCTGCGGGTGGTTTGAACCCAAGGTTCAACACCAGCGACCTGATGGTGATCACAGACCACATCAACCTGCAGCCAAGCAATCCTTTGATCGGTAAAAACCTGGATGAGTTAGGCCCTCGCTTCCCGGACATGAGTGAGGTGTACGACGAAGGCATGATTCGCCAGGCAATGATTATTGCCGAAGAGGCTGACTTTGACTTAAGCGAAGGGGTGTATGCAAGTGTGCCGGGCCCGATGCTCGAAACGAAGGCGGAGTACCATTATCTGAGCGTGATTGGGGCGGATGCCGTGGGCATGTCTACCGTACCGGAAGTGATCGCTGCCCGCCATATGGGCATGCCTGTCTTTGCCTTATCCGTCATCACAGACATGTGCACTCCAGACAGGATTAAGAAAGTCGTACTGGCAGAGATATTGGAAGCCGCGGCCATTGCCGAGCCTCGCATGACCATGCTGATCCGGGAACTGATCCGACAGCAGTAGGGGACATGATTTAAACCGAGAGGCCGCAGTTGATTGTTCAGCTGCGGCCTCTTGGTTATAGGAGCGCTCGGTTTGGCTATTTAATAATCACGACCTTCCGGTCGTAGGCCAGGTTAGTAAAAATACCTATGCCGCCTTCTACAGCCGACTTAATGCGGGACGGCTGAGCAAAAGGGTTACCGTTAGCATCCTTGGCATCCGACACAGAAGAGAAGAAATCATAGTACTGCTTCTCTATGTTAAAAAGTGACACGACTAACGTGTCATTCTTCCTGAAATCATAAGGAGAGCCAAACGAAATCCGTTTCCCGTCTCTAAGGTTGTCAGTGGCGAGGAGATCACGAACCGTACCAACGGCAACCCTGTTGCGGTGTACCATGTAACGGTAATAGTTTTCGGTATTGCCACTGTCCTCGAAAGAGGTACGCACAGTGGCTTCCTCCTCCTCATTAAAGCTCCACTCGATTGTATCGATGGGTACGGCAGGGAGAATCTTGGTGAAGGCCGTAATCTTACGTCCCTGCCCGTCTGTTACCTCCAGGCTGTAGATATCGCCCGGCCTGCCCTTCACTTTCTCATCTGAAGAATGCGTGTAAAAGGTAGTGGAGGTAGTGGAGAAGTAAGGCTTATATTCTAAGGCGATGCGACGGTCCTGGTAAGTAATAAAGACTTTCGCGTCCGGAACCAGGGGAGGGGCCAGTGTATCGAAGTAACCGGAACTCTCCAGCACGGTGGCACGAATGGGTTTGCCCGGCTCCAGGTAACACTCTACCACTAACTGGGAGGCGTGGCCGGGTAGGTCAACATCGATGTCTTTCTCAAGGTCGCACCCTGTAACCAGGATGAGCAGCGGAAGCAGATAGAGCAAACAGTCGTTTACTTTCATCAGAATTTGAAATTATAGGTAATGGACGGAACGACAGGGAACAGGGAAACCTGCTTTGCCTGAAAGCCCGTTATTTGTGAGCTTTCCTCGTCTTTCACGTGGTCTATATATACGAAATAAGGGTTGCGTCTATTGTATACATTGTACACGCCGAAGGTAAGGTCGGCCTCCCCGTGCCTCGACTTTAGCTTCAGCACAGCGCCCAGGTCCAGGCGGTGCGTTGGCGGCAGGCGAAAGCCGTTGCGCTCTTCGTAGATCGGAACCATGGAAGCTCCTTTTCCCTCCATATCCTGGAAGGCAAAGCGGGCCACAGGCAGAGAGTAGGCAGTACCGCTGCCGTAAACAAAGGATGCTGTAACACTTAGGCGCTTGTTCAGCTTGTGCATCAGTACTAAGCTGACATCATGGCGCCTGTCGTAACGCGTCGGGAAGGGGCGCCCTCCGTTTATCTCGTCAAACTGGCGGAAGGTCCAGGAAAGAGTGTACCCTAGCCAACCGGTGGTCTTGCCCTTTACTTTCTCCAGGTAAAGCTCATTTCCGTAGCTATTGCCTTTCCCGAAGAGGAACTCGGCTTCCAGGTTGTTGTTCAGGAAGAGATTCGCCCCATCCCGGAAGTCCAGCTGGTTATGCATCCATTTGTAGTAGGCCTCATTGGTGAGGAGGAACCTGCCCCTGGCGAAAAGCTTGGTAAAGCCCAGGGCTATCTGCTGGGAACGTTGCGGTTCCACATTCTTAGTGGATGGGTACCAGACATCGGTTGGCAGAGTGGCACCCGAGTTGGACACCAGGTGCACGTACTGCATCATGCTGGCATAGCTGCCTTTGATAGCGGTGTTCTCATCCAGGTTATACTTGGCCGAAATGCGTGGTTCCAGTCCGGTATAAGTCCTGCCGCCACTGTTAAAAGCTGACAGGCGGAGGCCATAGTTAAGGGAGAACAGGGCGTTGATCTGGTAGTCGTCAGAGGCATAGACACCAAACTCAGACGCATGGTAGTTGTTGCCTGCCGTGTAGTTTAGCCTGTCGTCATCAGAGTTTACGTTCAGGTGGCCGATTCCAAAATAGTGGCGGGTTACCGAAGAGCCGAACTTCAGGCTGTGCCCGCCTTCCAGAAACCAGTCGAAGTCTGTCTTAAAGGTGTAGTCCTCGATGTCAGACGTCAGCTTTAGGCTGTAGGCATCAATCGCATTTTTCAGGTTGTAGTTGTATTTGGTGGCGTTAACCGAGGCTGAGGCGAAGAGCTGATCACTGAACTTGTGCTCCCACCGCAGGTTCGCCATTCTGTTACCCCAATCAAAGCCGAAGTTGAAGCCATCTTCTGAAAAGCTGAAGAAATCCCGGCCATAGTAAGCACTCAGGGTAAGCTTGTTCTCATCATCCAGCTGATAGTTCAGCTTGCCACTGAGGTCATAGAAATAGTAGTCGGGGATAGGGCTATAGTCTTCATTGTCCTCGCTCAGCCGGTTTATCTGGCGCGTGAACACGTCTACATAGGTGCGGCGGCCGGACACAATAAAATTGGCCTTGTCTTTTTTGATGGGACCGTCTATTGTCAGCTTCGAGGAGATCAGGCCCAGGCTTCCGGCAGTGCCTACCCGTTCGTTATTTCCCTCATTCAAGGTCACGTCAACCACAGAGGAGAGCCGCCCTCCAAACTGCGCCGGGAAGCCTCCCTTGTACAGCTCCACGCTCTTCACAGATTCGGGGTTAAAAACGCTGAAGAACCCGAAGAGGTGGGAGGCATTGTAAATAGTGGTGCCGTCCAGTTGCATCAGGTTTTGGTCTGCCCCGCCGCCGCGCACGTACATACCCGTGGAGCCCTCGCTGCTGGCCTGTATGCCGGGCTTTAGTTGCATGGCTTTTACCAGGTCTACCTCTCCAAACAGGGCGGGTAGCAGCTTCGCTTCGCGCGTTGTCAGTACTTCCATGCTCATGCGGGTGTCATTGAGCCGCTGGCGCAGAGAGTTGGAGGCGATTTCCACTTCTTTCAGTTCATTGTTAGCAGGCTCCAGCAGAAAGACGATATTTTTGTTCTTTCCGTCGGCTGGGGTGTGCGCACGGCGCGTGATGGGGGTATAGCCGATATAGGAAGCCTGTAAGGTATGTTCGCCCGCGGGCAGGGGCAGCATATAATACCCATTAACATCAGTGACAGTGCCTTTGCCCAGGGCTGGGACGGACACTGTTGCCCCAATAAGGGGCTCTCCGCTGTCGGCAGCGCGCACATAGCCCCGTATCGAGCTGCTTTGAGCGTGTGCAGGCAACTTGAGAAACAGGAACAGCAGAAAACATAAAAACAGATGGAGATAAGGGCGCATCTGATTAAGGTTTAGCACGATGTCATAGATTTTAGGCTCTGATGTGCAAGAACATGCACTTTCTTATTTAACTGAGGATATGAAGGAATGGTTATGCCTTTTTTGTACTAATTAACTACAAAAGCAGAAGCCGCAACCATCAAGGCCGCGGCTTCTAACGTGTACAGGGTAGTAGTCAATATTTTAGCCCTGGTATAACTCCAGTATGCGTTGCTTAAAGTAAAACTCCAGTTTGCTCTGCAGAAGCTCTGTTTGGCTCTGGTTTTTGTTGTTGAGCGCCTCCATGTAGGCGTAGAAGTCGATGGTACCGGCCTCATACCGCCGCTTTGCCGATTCAAAGGCCTTTTCGGTGTACTCCAGGTTCGCCACTACGGTATTGTACTTTTCGCGGGCAGCCATCACATCCTGGTAGGCCTGGTGTACGGTCTGCCGCAGGGTGTTTTGAGCGGCGACATAATCCAGTTCGGCGTTGCGCATGTCGAGGCGGGCTGTCTGAGCCTCAAAGTGCCGGCTCAGGCCATTGAAAATAGGGATGCTCAGGCTCAGCTGTACGATCTTTTGCTGGTTCAGGTCTAACTGGTCAAAATAAGCGATCTGTTCCAGCTTCTTTGTTTCCGGGTTTTCCTCCACAATGTTACTGGAGAAGTTAGAGCCTATCATCCCTTCCAGGCTGAGGGTAGGGGAGAAATTACTCTTGGCTATCTTCAGGTTGTTTTTAGTAGCCTCCCAAGTGGCGGCAGACGCTTTCACCATCGGCGAGTACCCCAGGGCCTTCGTCAGCGTCTCTTCCAGGGAGGGGAGCTCGTCCGTGATCGCCAGTGGGGTTGTTGGTACCTCCAGCTCATAGGCCACGTTTCCTTCCACGTTCATCTCCTGTACTAGCGCCAGCAGGGCCTTGCGGTAGTTGTTCTGGTGCGTGATCAGGTTGAGCTTCTCGGTGGCCAGCTGCGACTTTAGCTCATACACATTGTCCATGGTCCGGACGCCAGCACGCTCCAGCTTTTCCATCTTGTCCAGCTGTTGCTGCAGCAGGCTTATCCGCTCTTCTGCTATCTGCACGTTTTCCCGGTCCAGTACTGCCTGTAAATAAAAGCCCGTGATGTTTGCCTCCAGGTCTATGTCCGCCTGCATTTCCTGATACTTGCTGGCCTCCGCCCGCTGTTTTGCCTGCTTTAGCTCGTACAGCTTGGACATACCGTCGAAAATAACCAGTTGGCCGGCCAGATAAGGGTTAGAGGAGGTGGTGTTGCCCCGTTTTAGCTGACCCGTGGTATTGTCGAAGGTTAAACCATTGATTCTGCTGACACTTGTATTTGCAGAGATGCTGGGCAAATAACTGAACTTGTTCTTGCGGAGGTTAATGTCTGCCTTGGTGCTGTTATAGCGTGCCTGACGCAGGGCCACATTGTTTTGTCTTGCCAGTTCCAGGCTCTGTTCCAGTGTCAGAGACTCCTGTGCCTGGGCGCTCATCGCCAAACTAAGGCATAGGGCCAGCCCACCCAGCTTTTGCAGCAGGGTTTTGGAGGTAAAATTTTTCATAGTTTTATTTTGTTAAAGTAGCGTGGTGTTTGTCGTTATGGTGCTGCCTGTGCCGACGGGTTGTTGAGCCAGGCGGCCCGCAGTTCCAACTGCTCCTGCGTGGCATTTGGGTCCACACGCAGCACATGCTGGGCGCTGCGCTCAACAGGCGTTACCTTTCCTTTCAGTTTCTTTTCCTTGAGTTTCCCTTTTTTGTTTTTACGCCCCACTGTAAAGGTGATTTTCTCCCCCGGTTCCAGTTGCTGCAACTCATCGCCAAACAGATCGCGCACATTCATGGGGGTGATCTCCGTGCCATTCAGTTCCAGCAAGAGGTCCCCTTCCCGAAAGCCTAGCTTTTTGCCAAAAGCGTCCATCTGGCTTGTTTCTGCCACTGTTATTTTGCCGCTTTCCTGGTCGAAGCCCGGTACAAAGCCGCCATAGGAGTTAATCGTTTGGGTGGCCACGGGCTCATACAGGATGCCCACTTTCCGGAAAGTCTCTTCCAGCGGCAAGGGCTCTGATCCCTCCACATAGCGGGCGAAAAATTCCCGAATCTCCGGGTAAGTCAGCTCTGCAATCTTATCGAACAACTCCTCGTCTTTAAAGGCTTTCTCCTTGCCATAGGTCTGCGCCAAGTCCTGCATCAGGTCCCGTAGTCCATAGCGGCCCTCAGACAGTTCCCGCAGCTTTACATCCAGGGCTAAGCCTATCAGCGCGCCTTTGTTGTACACGTTGCCGTACTCCTTGGCGTACTTGTCGAGTACTTGTGCGCTCATTTCTGTTAAAGGGAGCGTATCGTTATAGTAGGCTTTGGAAGTGATGATATACTCCCGCAACTTGTTTAGGAACTCATCCAGTTCGAACAGGTTCTCGTAGGCCTGCACGTGCGAGGCGAAGTACTCTGTTACCCCCTCATACAACCACAGGTGCTTCGACATTTGAGGCTCGATGAAATCGAAGTTGCCGATCTCCTCGGAGTGTATGTTCAACGGCGTTACGATGTGGAAGAACTCATGCGCCGCCACATCGCGAATCGTGCTGCTAAACTGTTTCTCTGGCATCTCCGGCAGAAAGTACACCGAAGAGTAAGAGTGCTCCAGGGCGCCAAAAGAGCCGGACTTGCCTACCTTCTCAGGCACGTAAATCAGGAAAGCATATTTATCGACGGGGAGGGTGCCGCCCAGGTAGCTGCGCTGCGCCTCCAGAATTTCCTTCACGTCTGTGGCGATGGGGGCAGAGGTTACACGGCCGGAGGGAGAGTACACGGATACGAGAACTTCTGTTCCGCCCAGGTTCAGTACTGTGGTGTCCGGCCGGTTGTACATCAGGGGCGAATCAGCCAGGTCCACGTAATTCGCTATCAGGTATTGGTCGGTGGTATCAGTTGAGGCGACTGCTTTTAAAGGGGTAGAACCGTAAAAGCCGCGAGGCTTTCTGATGTTCAACTCGTAGGGCACCTGCTTCTTGTCGTCAAAATACCCGATAAACCCGAAGGTGTTCAGGAGAAAGTTCTTATCGGCCTCTATGTTCGTCCCTCCTGGCTCAAAGATCGGGTCGCCCGGCTTCGAGCTGTCGAAGGTGTCGTCTACCCAGTAAGTGATCCTGTCAAGTTGGTTGGCCTTGCTGATCTTCCAGCGGTTTGTGTCCAGCTGCTCTACCGTAAGCTCCTGTCCGTTCTTGCCATAAGCCTTAAAGTCACTTACAAACCTGCCAAAATCAGAGATAGAGTAAGTGCCCGGTACGATCTTGGGCATGTTGTACACAATCGTTTCCTGGTCTATTGGCGGGGCCTGCACGGTTACCTGCACCTTGTCGTCCTGCACGTTCGCCAGGTCCAGGGTAACGCCGTACTTGTCGGTTACCTGTGTTTGAGGGCCGTTGGCAAAGGCTGCCATGCTAAGGCTAAGGCAGAGGGCCAGTATGCTTCCTGTTTTCTTTAACATGTATCTCGTTTTATGTCCTTTCTAAAGATACTTCAATTAAGATAGAAAGGGTGACGCTTTTAGACGAAAGCCTGTTTTTTGTAGATAACCCCGTATAGGGGCTTATCCTGCGACTGTAGGATGCAATTTAGCGGCGCTTGGTTGCCTGGCTCTAAAAAGATCAGCCTTCGTCCTGTAAGAGGCAAGGTACTCCGGCGGAGGACGTGCCTGCGCCGCCGGAGCTCACCTTACAAACAACTGTCTTTTGCTTCTATTCTGTCACGTTAATGCTGCCCAGCGCCCCTGTAACGTTCAGGGTGATGGTATGCCTGGCTTTGCCCAGGGCATCGTTTTTATAGTAGCTGCCCGCATCCTTCAGGCCGGCCAGGTCTTGGCTCCCGAGGCCACTTGTTTTTAGCCGTACGCCTGTATGCTGCGGAAGCTTCAGGTTTATTTCGCCAATGCCGCCGGCAATGTCCACTGTCAGGTCATGGTCCCAGTCGCCGCGCAGGTCCAGGTTCAGTTCCCCTACACCAGCTTTTATGTCTGCCTGTCGTAGCTGGCTCTTGCTGAGGTTAATGTCTAAGGCCACCGCGCCTGCCTGCACATCCAGTTGCCGCACCTGGCTGTTGCTCAGGTCTAAACTCGACTCTCCTGCTCCCATCTCCAGGTAAAGGGCAGTGGGAATGTTCTTGCTGAGGTTCAGCGTCCACTTGTTATCGTTGTTGTCCTCTCCATCCGTTATATCCTTTTGAGTGAGCCGGAGGTCTGCCACGCCGTTGTTTTTATTCAGGTGCAGGCTTGGCTTCCAACTGGGCTGCCCGTACTGCACCTGGGTGTCCAAGAAGTTGCTGCCCGTTGCCTTTACCTGCAAAACACCTGCGGGCACTTCTATGCGCACTGTTCCTTTGTTAATTCCGGTGGCAGGAATGTTCTGTTTAAAGGTATGCCTTTGCTGGGCGAGCAGCACATGAGCCGTTAGCAGGAGGTAAAGGAGTAGCGATGTCTTTTTCATTGTTGTTGTGTTCATGGTTGAGCCATTTTTTTGTGCGCAGGTTCTGTGAGCCCGCTGCATGTTGTACTTGTTTTTCTCTTAGCCCCGCCTCGCTTTTTCTTACTAGGTTCTGAGTGCCTTAACGGGGTCCAGCAGGGCAGCCTTTACGGCTTGCAGGCTTACTGTTAACAAGGCGATAGCAAGGGCTGCAAAGCCAGCTATGGCAAAGATCCACCAGCTTAGGTCCACCCGGTAGGCAAAGTCCTGCAGCCATTGGCGCATACCGTACCAGGCAATCGGGCTTGCCAGTGCAATGGCAAGCAGTACCAGCAGGGCAAAGTCTTTGGAGAGCAGCAGCACAATGTCAGAGACGGAACTGCCCAAAACTTTGCGGATGCCGATCTCTTTCGTGCGTTGCTCGGCGGTAAAAGAGGCCAGGCCAAACAGACCCAGGCAGGCGATCAGGATGGTGAGGCCGGCAAAGTAGCCGAACACGGTCAGCATCTTCTCTTCTGCACGGTACTGTTTGTCAAAGAACTCATCCATAAAGAAGTACTCCATCGGGTGTTCCGGATCGAATGTGCGCCACTGCTCCTGTATAAACTGGATGGTGGCCGCCTGGTCTTCCGGGGCGAGCCGCGCCAACAGGTAACCGGCCGACTGAGGAACTAAAAAGATAGCAAGCGGTTGCACCTCGCTATGGAGCGAGGTAATGTGGAAGTCTTTTACCACGCCTATTACCCTGGCGCTGTTGTCTGCTATTTCCTCGTTGCCGGTGATAACCTTTTTTCCAAGCGGGTCGGCCCAGCCAAGCCATTTAGCCGCTGCTTCGTTTATAATAATGCCGCTCCTCTCGTCGGTTTTAATGTTCGGGGAGAAGTTACGGCCAGCCTGCATCTGGATGCCCAGCACGGGGATGAAATCATGATCCACGGCAATCGCGTCCATGGTTTTTTCCACCATTTCCCCGTCCTGTTCCATCAGCATCAGCGTGCGGCTCAGGCCTTCGGCGGGTATGCTCAAGGTATTCGAGGTTTGCAACACCTTTGGGTGCTGCTCCAGCTTTTGTTTGATCAGGGGCAGGTGCTGTACCAGGGTAGAGTCTCCGCTAGGGATGTCAATCACCATCACCTGCTCCTTTTTGAAGCCCAAATCAGAATTCTTCAGGAAGTGCATTTGCATGAACACTACGATCGTGCCGATGATCATGATAAGGGAGATGCTGAACTGCAGCACGACCAGCGCTCTGCGCAGCGTGGCGCTGCCACCTTTGGGGTGCTTGTCTGATTTCAGCACGTCGGCTGGTTTAAAGCCTGAGAGGAAGAAGGCCGGATAACTGCCTGCCACTATGCCCACGAAAAGCACGATGGCCAGCACTACAGACAGGAACTCCCAATGCATGAAAAAGTCGGACGTGAAGTTCTTATCGGTAAGCGTGTTAAAGTTCGGTATAAAAATCTGCACCAATGCCAGCGCCAACAGCACAGCTATCAGCGTTAGCAGCACAGACTCGCCTATAAACTGCCAGATGATCTGGCTACGATCAGCCCCTACCACTTTGCGCAGTCCTACTTCCTTGGCTCGTTTGGCAGAGCGTGCCGTAGCCAGGTTCATGTAATTGATGCAGGCAATAAGCAGCAGGAACACTGCTACTGCCCCGAAAATGTATACATAAGAGATGTTACCTTTCGGGCTGAGACCGTCCCCGCCGTAGCGTGTATCAAAATGGATGCTTTTCAGGGGCTGCGCGATGTACTTGACGTGTGCGCTCAAGCGGTTCTCTTTGATCCATGGGTTTACGTGAGCCTCCGTGAGTACGTCCAGTTGCTTCTGAAAGTCCGGGATGTGTTGCGGGTCCGGTAGCAGGGCATAGGTATAGCGGTTTAGGTTAAACCACTGATTGTTCCGGACGTCTTCTGGCGTTTGAGAATCAACGGTAAGGCGCGAAAGTAGCCCCGAGGCCGCAATATGGGAGTGTCCCTGGTCACGGTAGACCCCGGTCACGGTATAAGAATCCTTGCTGAAGCGCAGTACTTGCCCCATGGCCTGTGCGGCGCCTCCGAAGTACTTTTGGGCCAGCTCTTCTGTTAGCACAATAGCGTTGGGGGTGCTCAGAGCCGTAGCCGGGTTGCCGGCTACAAACGCATAGTCAAACACCCTGAAAAAGGCACTGTCAGCAAAAAGCAGCTTATCTTCTGTAAAGCTTTGGTCTTGGTACCATACCGTCTGCTTGCCAGCCTGAAAGAACTGGGTTACGCTTTCAACACCGGAGAACTCGCGCACGGCATCATACAAAGGGGGAGGGGTAACAGAAAAGGCATCCTGATGTCCTTCAAAAATCACCTCGCCGGCAACACGCACGATCCGGTCAGCCTTGCTAAAGTGGTTCTCATAGCTCAACTCATCCTTTACATACAGAAAGATCAGGATGCAGGAGGCTACCCCAATGGCAAGCCCTACGATGTTGATCGTGGAATACACCTTGTTCCGCAAAAGATTGCGGAAGGCGATTTTAAAGTAGTTCCGCAGCATGGCGCTTCACGTTCAGGTTCTCTGTCACGATCTGACCGTCGAACAGGTTCACGATACGGTGCGCGTATTCAGCATCAGAAGGGGAGTGTGTTACCATCACAACGGTCGTGCCGCTTTCATTCAGCTCTGCCAGCATGGCCATCACCTCACGGCCGTGCACTGAGTCGAGGTTACCGGTCGGTTCGTCGGCCAGGATCAGGGCGGGGTTAGACACCGTGGCACGGGCAATGGCCACGCGCTGCTGCTGACCACCGGACAGCTGCTGTGGGAAGTGGTTGCGACGGTGGGCAATGCCCATACGCTCCATGGCCTCCTGCACTCTTTTGTTTGTCTCTGCCTTGGACACACCCAGGTAAGCCAGCGGAAGGGCGATGTTCTCTTCCACGGTCAGTTCGTCGATCAGGTTAAAGCTCTGGAACACGAAGCCCAGGTTATGCTTGCGCAGCTTGGCACGCTGGCGCTCTGTGGCATTGCTGATGTCCTGTCCCAGGAATTTAAAAACCCCGGAAGAAGGGCTGTCCAGCATGCCCAGGATGTTCAATAGCGTAGACTTACCGCAGCCGGAAGGACCCATGATGGCCACAAACTCACCTCTTTTGATGCTTAAGTCAACACCTGCCAGGGCGGTAGTCTCCACTGTATCGGTGATGTATTTCTTTTGCAGGTTCTGTGTTTCGATTACTAGTTCTTCCTTGTTCATGATCCGTGTCTTTAGAGGTTGTCTTTTTTGAATAGTTCTATTTTGTACTTAAGGCAGTTTATTTATTCGCAGGCTGAGAGATGTGGCGATGTGCATGTTATAAGCCTGACTATCAACCCCCACCTCGTCTGTCATCTATTTAAGTTCAAGCCTGTCGATGTCCCCATAGCTGTCATATGAGGAGAGGACTACTTTGTCGCCTGGCTGCAGGCCGTCCACCACTTCGTAGTAGTTCGGGTTCTGGCGGCCGAGTTTGATGCTGCGCTTTGTCGCGTACTCACCGGATTTGTCTACCACAAACACCCAGCTACCGCCTGTGCTCTGGTAAAAGCCCCCCCGTGGCAAGAGTACCGCCTGTGCCCCATCGTTCAGGTTTAGTTTGATCTGCAGTGTCTGACCGCGGCGAACTCCTTCCGGGGCTCCTTCCACAAACTCCATGTCTACCTGGAAGGTGTTGTTCTGCACTTCCGGGAACACTTTTGTGATGCTCACTTTGTAAGTTTTCCCGTTGAAGTCGAAAGAACCGTGCAGGCCAGGATACACGCGGGAAATGTAGTGCTCGTCGATGTTGGCCTTTACCTTGTAGCCGTTCAGGTCATCAATCTGGCCGATGTTCTCACCCGGTGCCTTCGATTCACCCACCTCAGCCTTCAGGGTAGAGAGCTGTCCAGTAAAAGGGGCGACCACATACAGGTTGTTCAGGGTGTTGCGTGCCATGTTGATGTTGGCCTGCATTCTGCCGATAGACTCATCCAGCTGGATCAGGCGGTCGTTCATCAGTTTGGCGTCCTGCTTCACGGAGCGCTCTGCCAGGCTCTTGCGCTTGTTCAGGTACTCAAACTCGTCCTTAGAGGCTTCGTACTCTTCTTGCGGGATTACCTTCTCGGCTATCAGCATTTTGTTGCGCTCGTACTTCCGCTTTGCCAGAGCCAGGTTGTATTCTATCTCTGCCAGGTCGTTTTCTTTGCGGATCAGGTCCTGTTTCATGGTGATCTCCGAGTTCTGGCGCTCGTTCATCAGGTCATAGAGCTGTGTCTCGCGTGTCATAAAGTCGATCTGCAGGGTGGTGTTCGAAAGCTTCAGGATCGTGTCCCCTTTCTCTACCATCCGACCGTCGTCCGTATAAATCTTCTCTACCCGGCCGCCTTCTGTAATATCGAGGTAAAATGTCTTCAGGGGCTCCACTGTGCCGTCAATGGCGATGAACTCCTGAAACATGCCCTCCTGCACGTTGCCCAGCGTCACGCGCTCGCTGTCCACGTTCAGTTTGGAGGTATGCTCGGCAAAAAGCAGGTTGTAGATAAGCAGTACCAAAAGAGCGGCGGCTCCGGCAATGATAGCTACTTTCTTCGGCGTGTTTTTCTTCTTTTCAATTACTCGGTCCATTTTCTTGCGTGTCGTAGTGGCGATCTTTTTTCACAGTTTCTGTAATCAGTTTGCCAATAAGTATGCCATTAATGATAAGTGATTGTTTTATAGGTATTTATAAAGGTTCGTTCATTTATGGAAGGGCCAGAGTGTACGGAACCGGACACTTTAGTGTCTGCTAGCGAACAGTGTCCGCCTTTAACAAGATTAGGTACACAGGGCCAGTTGGTGCCCTAACCGGTGCTTCCGGAACAGAAATACTATTTTGCTCAAAAAAAACGTACTTTTATCTACAAATCTACTGATCACGTGCCACTGAAAAATGAGTAAAGCTCCTTGTAAAATATTGATCGTTGACGACGAAGAGGACATTTTGCTAGCCGGAAGGCTGCTGCTCAAGCAGCATTTTGCGACTGTCTTAACCTCATCGGACCCGTACCGGATACCGGCCCTGCTGGCGGAGCATGCCTTTGATGTGGTGCTGCTGGACATGAATTTCAGTACAGGCGCCACCTCCAGCAAAGAGGGCTTACACTGGCTGAAGCAGATATTACAACTGTCCACAGGCACACGTGTTATCCTCATGACGGCCTATGGCGATATAGAACTGGCCGTACGGGCACTGAAAGAAGGGGCGACAGACTTTGTGCTGAAGCCATGGCAAAATGAAAAGCTGGTGGCTATCCTTAAAACCGCCTGCCAGAAGAAAGGGGAAGAGGTGTCCGGCAATGGCGGGGCCGCTGCGCAAAACAACAGGACAGCCTTCCATTATGATGGCTTTATCGGGGTATCAGCGGCCATGCAGCGGGTGTATCAGACCATAGACAAAGTGGCCGGGACTGATGCCAACGTATTGATTTTAGGGGAGAATGGCACTGGCAAGGAAGTGGCTGCCCGTGCCTTACACCAGCGGTCGAAGCGGAACGGGAAAGCTTTTGAGAAAGTGGACCTGGGAGCGGTAAGCGAGACGCTTTTTGAGAGCGAGTTGTTTGGCCACGCCAGGGGAGCCTTCACCGATGCCAAGGAGGACAGGGCCGGGCGCTTTGAGGCAGCGTCGGGCGGGACTCTCTTCCTGGATGAGATCGGCAATCTTTCGCTGGGCCTGCAGGCAAAACTGCTGACAGCCCTGCAAAGCCGGCAGATCATTCGCCTGGGAACGAACAAGCCCCGCCCCATTGATATTCGCCTGATCTGTGCCACTAACATGCCTTTATATGAGATGGTACGGGAGGGTACCTTCCGGCAAGACTTGCTTTACCGCATCAATACCGTGGAGATACACCTGCCCCCGCTGCGCGAGCGGCGGGAGGACGTGAAACTGCTGGCAGAGCACTTCCTGAACGTGTATAGCCAAAAGTACGAGCGGCCGGCCCTCCAGATAGGCCAGAATACCTTGCGCCGGCTAAGCACATACCACTGGCCAGGCAACATCCGGGAACTGGACCACGCCATAGAGCGAGCCGTGATTCTTTGCGATGGCAACGAGTTGCAGGCAGACGACTTTTACTTTGCCCCAGGGGAGCCCGGGGCAGAGCAGAAGCAGGCGCCGCTCAACATGGAAGAGAATGATTATACCCTGGAGGCCTTGGAGAAACTGATGGTGCAGAAAGCCCTGGTGAAGCACGCCGGCAATATTACGCATGCGGCCAAGGAACTAGGCATTACCCGCACCGCCCTGTACCGAAGAATAGAGAAGCATGGTCTTTAATGGTTTCAGGCTGAACCTGCTCCTACGCCTTCTGCTGTTGGTTGTCGGGATCTTTGTGTTTTTGCTGGTTATCTACCGCACCGATTGGTACATCGCCGCTTTCTGCCTCTTGCTGTTGGTGTTGGCGCAGGTCTATGGTCTCATCCATTTCGTAGAACGCACCAACCGGGACATCACCAGCTTTTTGGAGGCGATTCGCCACTCTGATTTTACCCAGCGCTTTGCCACCGAGGGTGCTAACAGCTCCTACCATGCCCTGTATCAGAGCTTTAATGCAGTATCTGATGCCTTTCGGGAAATAAAGGCGGAGAAGGAAGTGCATTACCGATACTTACTGGCCATTGTGGAGCAGGTAGGCGTTGGTCTTCTTAGTTTCGATGAGAAAGGAGAGGTGCAGCTGATAAACCAGGTCGCAAAGGAGCTCTTGCATGTGCCGTACCTGGGGCATATCCAGGCACTGGAAAACCGTAGCCCGGACCTGCTCCGGGCACTGCGGGATACAGGCCATGGCGAGAAGTCCCTGGTAGCGCTGCAGGCTGGGCAGGAGCAGCAGTTCCTGACCCTGCATGCGACGGAACTGGCGATGCAGGGCAAGAAGGTACGGATCGTGACACTGGTGAATATACAGCAGGAGTTGGAGGAGCAGGAGCTGCAGACGTGGCAAAAGGTGATCCGGGTACTGACCCATGAGATCATGAACTCCATCACTCCGGTAATCTCCCTGACCTCGACAGTAGCTAATTTGCTGGAGCAGGAAGTGATTTTAAAGCAGGCGGCAGGTGCCCCTATCGATGAAGAAACCCTGGAGGACATGCAGGCAGGGCTGCAGACCATCGAGAAGCGCAGTGCGGGTATGCTTCATTTTGTGCAGAACTATCGCCGCCTTATGCGCCTGCCGGGCTCAGAGCTACGCCCGGTAAAGGTGCGTGACCTGCTCCGCAATGTACATACCCTGCTGCAGGCAGAGGCAGAAGCCCTGCGGGTAGCTTTAAGGGTTTACCTGCCGGAGGGGGAAATGGAAGTGCTGGCAGATGCCGAGCAGTTGGAGCAGGTGCTGATAAACTTAGTTAAAAATGGAGTGGAAGCCTGCCAGGGAGTAGCGCAACCACGTGTGGAAGTTACGGCTCACGCGGCGGAGCAGGAGAAAGGGAAAGTGCGTATAGATGTAAGAGATAACGGACCGGGTATTGAGGAAGAGGTGCAGGACAAGATGTTTATTCCCTTCTACACAAATAAAAAGCAAGGTTCCGGTATTGGGCTTAGCCTTTCTAAACAGATCATGCGGCAACATGAAGGGAACATCTGGGTGAATACCCAACCGGGCGGCCCTACTGTGTTCAGTCTGCAGCTGAAGGCAGCCCCCAACGACTGATCTCCCCACTCAGAAAGCGATCAGCCTTTCTGTTGTTCAATGCCCGGTTAATGCACGTACTGCTGTATAACCTGCGACAACTGGTGTGCCGGTACAGCCCCTGCCTGCCGCCATACCTGCTGCCCTTGATGGAAAAGAATAAAGGTGGGTACCCCCTGTACCCGGTACTGTGCCGCCGCCGCCTGGTTATTGTCAACGTTTATCTTGATCACCTTTAACTTCCCGTTATACTGGCTTGCGACCTGCTGCACGATAGGGTTCATGGTTTTACAGGGGCCGCACCAGTCGGCATAAAAGTCCACCAACACGGGCATGCCCGGACTGTTTATCAGTTCCTGAAATGATTTCTTTGCCATAGTAAATGTATCGTTTAAGATACCTACGGCAGTTCTTAGCCCTTGTTTACATAGAGCTTCTCTACAGATCGCTTGCATAAAAGCTGCAAGTGGCTCCGTTTGCAGTGGCTTTACTGCCTGACCATATTTCTTAAGCTAAAGAGAGGGGTGCCCATATAGCCTGAGAGGAGGCTCGGGCAGGTCTTTTCCTCGTAAGGCCTGATTTCTATGTTGGATAGATATGTTGGGTAGAGAAGTGTTGGTGAATTGGTATTATACGTGGGTTTATTTGGCTAAATAAGAGGGATTATTTACTTTGTCCAGTAACCTTTTGAACTAAATACAGTATAAGGCATATATAATGTTGCTTGTATATTCATCACAGCGCGAGTTCGTACCAATGGTAAGAAGTTTACTTTGCTTGATCTTGTTATATGTAGGGGGGCTTGGGATGGCGAACAAAGCGCTTGCCCAAGAGCAGGGCAGGGTTCAAAAGCTAGTGCCGCAGGACACGACCGAGCGTAAGCGGACAGAGCTGCCCGAGTCGTACGAGCAGCGGAGCCCCTATGAGCAGCATATAAAGCGCTCTGCCGATCTAGAGATCGACGGCCTGATCGTTGATGAGACCATCACCAAGATAGGGCGTGACTTCTATGAGGTGTTTAACCGTCAGTGGGAGGCACCGCCCATGGCCAGCAACTATACGATACTAATAGAGGAGATGCCGGCACGGGGAAACACTTCCATCGTTAGCCTGTCAGTGAACGATGAAAAGCTCTTTGAGCAGGCCATGCAACCCCGATATGACATAATAGAGGAGATTGCCTCCTACATGGTGGGGGCGGTTTATGAGTACCTGGTAAAGGATGAATTGAACAAGCAACTGGAGGCCGAAGGCCGCAAAGCCCGGGAGGTCTACTAAAAAATAAATCTACGTTTTCACCCTATGAAAAAACTGCTTTACTCACTCACGTTGTTTTTGTTTGCCTCATTTGCAGCAAACAGCGTACAGGCGCAAGACATCGTGTACACGCCCAAGAACCCAGCCTTCGGCGGCAATCCCTATAACTACTCCTGGATGCTAAGCTCGGCGCAGGCGCAAGACAAGTTGAAGGACCCGAACGAGCAGACATCCAGCCTGTTGAACCGGGATCCGCTGACCGACTTTAAGGAGAACCTGAACCGGCAGATTCTTAACCAGCTCTCCCGGCAGCTGGTTACCGCCCAGTTTGGGGAGGACGGCCTGGAACCAGGGAGCTACACCATCGGTAATTACCAAATCGACGTAACAGAGGGAGGTGCCGGCATCAACATCGTGATTGTAGATACTGGAACTGGTAATCAAACCACCGTTACCATCCCATACTACTAATAAGCCACCCCTCCGTTCTGAAGCTTACCTTTCCCGCCAAACCCTTTTACAACGCGCATATCACCCTTATTTTATGCAGCACAAGTTATTTAAAGGCCCTAAGGCCTTGTTCCTCTTAGCCCTTGTATGCCTTTTTCCTTCCTGTGTCCCGTACTTCAACCAGCCCATGCAACCTTCCAGGGCTATGTTGGGGGCACCGGCGCCGAACAGCGATGACTTGCTTGACCTGCCGGCTCCACAGCAAAAGATCGTGGCGGCCGTGTATAAGTTCCGCGACCAGACCGGCCAGTACAAGCCCTCGGAATTAGGAGCCAACTGGTCTACGGCTGTTACGCAAGGCGCCACTTCTATCCTGATTAACGCCCTGGCAGAATCAGAGTGGTTCATCCCAATCGAGCGAGAGAATCTGGGCAACCTGCTGAACGAGCGCAAAATCATCCGCTCCACCCGGGCTGAGGCAGAGGCGATCACCGGGAAGAGAGAACCCAACCTGCCGGGCCTCTTATTTGCTGGCGTTGTGCTGGAAGGCGGTATTATTTCCTATGACGCCAATGTGATTACCGGTGGTGCCGGCCTGCGTTATTTCGGGGCTGGCGGCTCCGGACAGTACCGCGAGGATAAAGTAACCGTATACCTGCGGGCTATATCCACCAGTACGGGGGAGGTGCTGAAATCTGTCTACACCACGAAAACGATCCTGTCACAGGCCGTGGATTTTGGGGTGTTCCGTTACGTGAACTTCAAACGCCTGCTGGAAGTAGAAACCGGCTTTACCTACAACGAGCCCACCGAGATTGCGGTGAAAGAAGCGATCAACAAGGCCGTGCAGAGCCTGGTGATAGAGGGAATTAAGGAGGGCTACTGGAAACTGCAAAACGCAGACGACATTAACTCTCCTATTATCCGGGAATACGAACAGGAGAAGCAGGACATCGCTAACGCGGACATCCACGGGAACCTGTTGGAGGACAGACGCAGCCTGGTAGGCATCAGTGCCGCTGCCGGAGCGATGCTCTACCGGGGAGACTATGCTGACCCAGAGATTAGGTCTGTGGCAGATGTGGGGCTAAAGATAAGTTCCCGCAATGGCCTCGGGCTAGACTTAAAATTGGGACGCGGTGTACTGGCGACGAGCGAGATCTTTGATGTCACGATTAATTACGCGGAGATAAACCTGAACTATAACCTGTTCCCTAAAATGAGGTATACGCCTTATGTACAACTCGGGGGTGGTGCCTTGGTGATGGGATCCGGAGTAAGCGAGATTTTTGAAGACTTTGGTGACCGGGGGCTTAACCCTTACTTAAAGGCCGGGGTAGGGCTCGAGTACCTGCTAACCCGCAACATTGGCCTAGACCTAAGCGCCGCAAGTTCTTACATGCTCGACGATGGTCTGGACGAAGTCGCCCAGGGCCGCTTTAACGACTACTACTGGACAGCTAAACTGGGAATAAATTACTATTTCGGTCTATAGAAGCAAAAGCAAATACATGCAAAAAAGGGAGCCAGGCACGTGCGCCTGGCTCCCTTTTTTGCATCTACCTGGCAGCCTGCTCCAGTTGATGTTGTAACTTGCTTATTATCTCATGGATAAGGGTGATGCAGCTTTACTTTTATTCTTTTTGTTCGTAGATTAGTCTAATTATGTCATTAAATACTTATGTATAAACATAGTGTTATTTAAAGAGAGGGAAAAGCTTTGCTTCTGGTAACTTAAATCCGCTACTTTATGGGCAAGAGGTTCGCTTTGCTACTAAATGTAAAGCCTGGTGAGGTGAAATTGGTCAGAGAGCTGTTCCTGATCCAGTTTTGCCTTGGTATTGCCACAGCCTTTCTGTTTACCAGTTCACTGACACTTTTTCTGTCTGCCTATGAGGTAAAGGTATTCCCTTTGGTGTACTTGGCGGCAGCGGCCTTGCTTTTAGTCTTTAATTACCTGTATGCCCGTTTAGAGGCGATGGTGTCCGCCCTCAGGTGCCTGCGGGTCGTGGTCGCCTTCTCCGTTACCGTAGTGCTAACCTTTTGGCTGATCCAGCACTTTTATTCTTTCGGGTGGTCGCCTCTGTGGCTCGCCACCTGGAGTATTATCATCTATATGCTGATCGGGTATGCCTTTTGGGGCATGACTGCTATCCTGTTCAATGTGCGGGAAAGCAGGCGCCTCTTCTCCGTTGTCGGAGGCGGTGATATACCGGCCAAAATGCTGGGGTATCTTTCCGTCTCCGTGCTGGTACCCTTTGTGGGCGTGCTAAATTTGCTGTGGGTTTCAGTAGGGGCTTTTACCGTGGCCTTTGCCCTGCTAGGCAGGTTGAGGCATGAAAGGCTACTGGAGCCAGAGGAGCACATACACCAGCACAGAACACAGGTGAGGGGGACTTCCTTTGTCTCCTCGCTTTTCCAGAACCACCTTATCTTTTACCTGGCTCTCTGGTCGCTGCTAGCTTACACGATCATCTTTTTTATCGATTTCACTTTTCTTTCCGAGATCAAGGTAAACTACGAAAGCAGCCATGAGCTAGCCACTTTTATCGCGGTGTTTTTTGCCTTGGGGCGTTTGCTGGCTATTGTCTTTAAGCTAATGTTCAGTAGCAGGGTAATTGCCCGGTTAGGGTTGACCAGTTCGCTGTTGCTTGCTCCGGTGGTGCTTTTTCTGGTAAATGGCTTTATTCTACTTGCCAATGATGCTTTAACGGTACACCTGTACGCGTTTGGAACCATGGTACTCCTCTTTGAGGTGCTTCGTTCCACCATACAGGAACCCGTGTTCTTTGTGCTTTTTCAACCCCTGCACCCGCATGTGCGGTTAAAGGGGCATCTGATTGCTAAAGGGTATACGCTGCCTTTTGCCTTACTGGCTGTTGGCGGCTTCCTGACCGTTTATTTGCAACACTACGACCATGTGGCTATACCGCTTGTGTCGTCCATCCTTATGCTGGTGCTGCTTGCCTGGGCCTCTAGCGTGTACTTTGTTCGTAAGGCCTACCTTAAGACACTGATGCAGGCCCTGGCGAGAGGCTACTTTGCCGGAAGCGAGCTCTTCCTAAACGACAGGACCGTCATAGACCTGCTTGTTCAGAAGGCGAAGGGGCATAAACCCAAAGAGGTGATTCATGCACTGGACTTGTTGGAAAGGTCTGGCTACAGCAAACTGAGCGAACTGCTGTTGCAGCAGCTGCAGCACAAGCTCCTGGATGTGAAAGAGTATGTAATTGCGAAGGTCATGGAAAAGAGCATGATCGAGGCCGTACCCATCCTGCGGGAGCAGCTAAAGGCAAATCTGGTTCCCCGGCTAAAGCCGTTGCTCTTGAAAGCGCTGTTCTTTCTTGATCGGGAGAAAGGCGGGGCCTTGGAGCTGGCGTTGCGTCAGCTAAGCCCCGACTGTAGGAAAGCGGCGATGGAAGGCCTGTTGCTCCAGCCTCGGAATGAGAACGTGAGCAAGGTCGTTATGCAGGAGTTACAGAAAATGATGACAGGAGGTACACCTGATAAACTGGCAGCGCTGGATGTGATAGCCGAGACGAAGCTACCGGATGGGATACAAGGGCTGGAGAGTTTGCTGAAAGATAAGGACCGGCAGGTCTGGCAGAGAGCCGTAGCGGTGGCAGGTAAGGTAAAAGCGTTTCAGTACTTACCTCATTTGTTGCAGCTTGCCGGACGAAAAGAAGACCAGGGCATTTTGCAACGAACCCTGCCCGACTTCGGGGATGAGCTTTATACAGCAGAGCACTATCCTGTCTCCCTGCTACCCGATCCTCTGTTGGCCATATTTATAAAGGTGGCCGCAAAAACAAAGGGAGAGAATTCCACTGCCTTCCTGGAGCGTGTATTCAGAAGCAGCCCGGATAAGGCTGATCTTGTGGTGGAGGCCCTTTGGGCAAAAAAAGCCAGTCTATCGCTTCCCATGCAGGAGGAACTGAAGCACTGGCTCATGAGGAAACTTCACCAGAGCCACACGAAAGTAGGCTATTACATTGCCTTGCTGCCAGATAATACTGTTGAGTTGCTGCGCAATGCGTTGTGTTCAGAGCTGCAGCAGGACGTCCGGAACGTCCTAAAAGGGCTCTCCCTGGTGTACCACCGGGAGCAGATAGACCGGGTAATAGAGGTGGAGCAGCTGAGGGACAGCCATAAGCTATCAAACGCACTGGAGATGCTCGAGCTGCTCCTGCCAAAGAAGTTCTTCACTAAGTTGGACGCCCTGGTCGAACTGATGCAGGACATCAGGTGCCAGCAGCTGGTTTTGCCGCGGCAGGCTACCAGGGGCACAGCCAGCGTCATCGGGGAGATCTTAACCGGGAGCGGCTGTAACGCCTGGACCAAGGCGGTGGCTTGCTACATAGTTCCCCAGCTTCAGGAAAGAAGCCTGGCCTTGCAGTTGCTGGACAGGCCGGGTGACCCGGCGGATGCGCTGTTTCAGGAAACCAGGAATTACGTTGTGTCGGTGTTAAATTAAGTCTGTTTATGTTGTTGATAGAAAAAATACTAACCCTGCACGCCTGCGATATTTTCCAGAGCACCCCGGAAAGTGAGTTGATCGAATTAGCTGGCATATTAGAGGAAACATACCTGGAGCCGGATGTGTGCTTGTTCACCAAAGGGAGCATGGGGAATTGTATGTACTTTATTTTTAAAGGGAGGGTGCGCATTCATGATGGAGAGCATACCCTGGCTATTCTGGAAGAGAATGATATTGTAGGAGAGCTCGCCATTTTAGATGCTGAAAGCAGGTCTGCCAGTGCTACTACCCTGGAAGAGTGCATACTGCTTAAGCTGGAACAGGAGCCCTTTTACGACATCATGATGAATAATGCGGAGGTGCTGCGGGGAATTTTGAAGACTCTGTGCAGGCGGCTGCGCACGATGGATGAAAGGAGTGCCAAGGCACCTGCTGTGGCACTGCCGGCTGTACAGCCCTTAAGCTAAGCCTCTCGAGAAGCAGGGACAGCCATCCGTAGTCGGTTTAAGGTCTTGCTGAAAAGAGTTGTTCCGGTAGGGCAGCAGGGGCAGTTCCTGTTGACAGACCCGCGTCATGGTCTGGGGTGTTCCCAGGATGTTTCTGTGGGCTACTCTTTCTGCGGAGAGGGACAAATTAAGGTTGCCAGGTTTACCGCCGTAAAAAATGTTGTGCCGTACAATGTATTGTTGGTATAATTAAAAATAAGCTATATGGAGACACTTGAAAAAAAGGGTATCGGCATTAAAACGGCCGGTATTCACCACATGGCCCTGCGTTGTTCCGATATGGGCAGGACAAAAAGGTTTTATCAGGATGTGCTGGGGTTCCAGGTGGTGCTCGATACGCCCGATCTCTTTGGGGTAATGGTAGGTCCCGTGTTTGTCGGCTTCCGCCCGGCAGAGCTAAAAGAAACAGACGGAAAAGTGTTCAACCCCTTTCAGATAGGCCTTGACCACGTGGCGATGGCCTGCGAGAGCGAGGAAGAACTGAAGCGGGTGGCAGCGGCTTTGGCAACGGCTGGTGTGGAGAACACCGGGGTGAAGAGGGATCCTACATTGAACAAGAACTATGTAGCTTTTAAAGATCCGGACAGGATACAGTGGGAGTTGTATATGAGCTGATTTTTCCACATTGGGTATGATGCTTCAGAAAGAGATTGCTAGTGCCCCTACAGAAACAGTAGACTTACTCAACCAGCAGGCGTGGGAGTTGCGCGTAAGCAACTCTGCCAGGGCCTTCGAGCTAAGCAAGGAGGCCCTGGACCTTGCGGAGGGGATGGCTTACACGAAAGGGAAGGCGGAGGCGGCAAGAACCTATGGCTTTTGCCATATCCGCCTGTCCGAACACGGGAAGGCGGCTTTTTATCTGGAGGAAGCCCTACAGCTTTTTCAAGAACTGGGGGATGTAAAAGGACAGTCAGATGTCCTGGAGTACCGCGGCATTATCTGTCGCAGTCAGGGAGATTATGCTGCTTCGCTCGATTACTTGTACAGGTCCCTGGAAATACGGGAGCAGGCAGCCTATCAGGATGGGATTTCCCTGACGCATTACCATTTAGGAATCACCTACAGGTACATAGGCAATTACAACACGGCCTTAGACCATCTGCTGAAAAGCCTGGAGATTGCCCGGGAAATTAACTTCTGGGTATCGGAGTCTTACGCCCTCAACAGCATCGGGGTGATTTACTTCGAGAACGATGACTTTGACATGGCGCTCGAGTATTTCCTGCAGAGCCTGGCGATACGGAGAGCACACGGAGACAAATGGGGCGAAGCAGGCTGCCTGGACAACTTAGGGAACGCCTATGTTAAACTAGACAAGTACGAGGAGGCGCTGCTCTACTGCAAGCAAAGCCAGGTGATCACGGAGCGTATTGGCGATAAGAAAGGCTATGGCAACACCCTTTTTCACCTGGGCAATATTTACTTAAAACTAAAAGACTACCAGAAGGCACTGGATAGTTGGCGCGAGAGCCAAAGCGTACGGGTAGAGATAAACGACAAGAAAGGCCAGGCAGAGATTTTGTGTTGCCTGAGCGAGTTGTACTGCCAGCCGGACTTTGCTGAAGTTGATGCAAGCCGTGCAATCAGTTTTCTGGAGGCGGCCTTGCTCTTGGGCAAGGAAACGCAGGCCAAGGACGTGCTCTCCAAGATCCATTACCGCTCTTATGAAGTACTGAAACAACTGAATGCCTATGACCAGGCCTTGAACCACCTGGAGGAGCACCTTGCTCTTGAGAAAGAGGTGCATAACGAGGCTATCCAACGGAAGATTGTTAACCTGGAGATTTACCACCGGGTAGAGCAGGCCAAAAAAGAGACAGAGATCTTCCGGCTGCGGAACATTGAGCTGTCCGGGTTAAACCAGGCCATTAAAGAGCAAAAGGAGAAGCTGGAGCTGCAACGGGATGCCCTTGTGAAAGCCCTTACGGAACTGAACGCCACGCAGGAGCAGCTTATTCAGCGGGAAAAGCTGGCTTCACTGGGCGAACTGACTGCCGGTATCGCCCACGAGATACAAAACCCGCTCAACTTCATGAACAACTTCTCTGAGGTAAGCGCTGAGCTGCTGACCGAGATGGAGGAGGTAGTAGGGGCAGGGCGAGTGGAGGAACTACTGCCTTTGGTGAAAGACCTGACGCAGAACCTTCAGAAGATACGGGAACATGGCACACGTGCCGATTCGATTGTGAAGAACATGCTGCAGCATTCCCGTAAGAGTACGGGCCAGAAAGAGCGGATCGCTATCAACTCACTGGCCGAGGAGTACCTGCGCCTGGCCTACCACGGGTTCCGGGCAAAGGACAAGAGTTTTAACGTGGTGCTTGTAGCGGATCTGGACAGGGACCTGAAAGAGGTGGAGGTCGTGCCCCAGGACCTGGGGCGGGTGCTGCTTAACCTCTTTAGCAATGCCTTTTATGCGGTGCAGCAACGGCAGAAACAGGAAGACGATGACTATCAGCCACAAGTGAGTTTGATCACGCGCCAGTTAGCCGACGCCGTGGAGATAAAGGTGAAAGACAATGGACCGGGAATACCCGCCGGGGTGCGGAGTAAGATCTTTCAGCCTTTTTTCACGACCAAACCAACGGGCATGGGTACAGGCCTGGGGCTTTCCCTGAGCTATGACATCGTTCGGAAAGGCCATGGCGGTAGCCTCGACGTAAACACAGAAGAAGGAGAGTTTACGGAGTTTATTATTCGAATTCCTATAAAAGCCGGTAGCACGGTGCTAGGCGGTTTAAAACGTAGCAATACATGAAAATACTGGTTGTAGACGATGAAGCTGACGTACAGCCTCTTTTTGAGCAGCGCTTCCGGAAAGAGATTCGTACCGGAGAGGTAGACTTTGCTTTTGCCCTATCAGGGGAGGAGGCTTATGCGTACATGGTGGAGCACCCTTTCGAAGTCATGCTCATTTTGTCTGACATCAACATGCCTGGCATGAGTGGCCTGGAGTTGCTGCGCCTGACGCGTGAAAAGTATGACACGCCCCCGCCGCTCATCATGATGATCACGGCTTACAACGATCAGGAGAATTACCGCCTGGCGATGGAGTACGGGGCAAACGACTTCCTGACAAAGCCCCTGGACTTTAGCTTATTAAAAGAAAAACTTAAAACCCTGGCAGTTTGATGGCAAAGATACTCGTGGTAGACGATGAGGCGGATATGGAGTTGTTGATAAAGCAGAAGTTCCGACGGAAGATTCGTGATAACACGTACGAGTTTATTTTTGCCCAGAACGGAGTGGAGGCGCTCGAAAAGCTACAGCAGCACCCGGACCTGGACATTATTCTAAGTGACATCAACATGCCCGAAATGGACGGGCTTACCTTGCTCACGAAGTTGCCGGAGACCAACCCTATCATCAAAGCCGTGATCGTGTCGGCTTACGGCGATATGGCGAATATCCGGACAGCCATGAACCGCGGCGCCTTTGACTTTGTCTGCAAGCCGATTGATTTTGAGGACCTTGATCTTACGGTCACAAAGACACTGGAGCACGTGAGCCAACTGCGCAGCACACTACAGGCCATCAAGGAAAACAATATCCTGAAGATGTATGTGGATGAGTCGGTCCTGAGTTTTATGACGCACCAGGAATTTGAAAACAGCCTGCTGCTGAATGAGGAAGTAGAGGCAAGCGTGATGTTTGTGGATATCTGTGGCTTTACGGCCGTTTCAGAGCACGTACCGGCGAATACGGTGGTGAACCTGCTTAACAAGATGTTCGACCAGATGGTGCATGAGATCATTGAGCAGGGCGGGCACGTCGACAAGTTTATCGGTGATGCCATCATGGCGGTGTTTCAGGGCAATTATCACCTGGACCGCTGTGTGGAAGCAGCCCTGGCCATCAAGCAGCGACTGGAGTCTTTTCAGGAGAACCTAAACGACTTTACCTTTAAGCCACAAATATCGGTAGGCATCAACGCCGGGGAGGTTATCTCCGGCAACATCGGATCAGCCTCTCTCCGCAGGCTAGACTATACGGTGATCGGAGACACGGTGAATGTTGCGCAGCGCCTGCAGTCTGTTGCCCAACCCGGGCAAATCATCGTGACGCAGCAGTCTTACGAGCAGCTGAAAGAGTCTTTCCGTTGCAAGGAGATAGGGGAGGTAAAACTTAAAAACAAGGTGAAGCCCGTTGTTATCTATGAAGTAACGGAGTAAGCTTTTCTTCTGTTAGCTGTCGGGAACATGTGTAGAGAAACTCTGTACTGGTTAAACCAACCGAAGGTAGGTATGCAGACAAAATTAAAGAAGCTTTCTTGATTAGTTAGCTTAGTTTGATTAATTTAAATAAATAATTGAACAGGAAGGAGTAAAGATGACCCCTATGTCCGCTATAAAACCCCTAGCACTAGTATCCTATGTTTTGTTAAGTATAGGGGCGAAAGCCCAGGAGGCTGTTCCGTCTCCCGAAACGCAGGTAAAGGCCGCTGTGCTGGCTGCTCCTTCTGACAAACGGTGATGGGATATAGTCCACAGGGAGAACTGGTGGTTTTGCGGAAAGGAACGAATGAGCTGATCTGCCTGGCTGACGACCCCGAACAGAAAGGCCTTTCCGTTGCCTGCTATCACCAGGATTTGGCGCCGTTTATGGCCCGGGGGCGGGAGCTAAGGAAAGCGGGGAAGAGTAATCAGGAGATTTTTGAGATGCGGGAGCAGGAAGCGAAAAGCGGAAAGCTGACCATGCCGAAGCAGGCTTCTACCCTGTTCGTTTACTCTGCCCCGGCAGAGAATTACAACCAAGCCACTGGTGAGGTAAAAGACGGCTACCTGCGCTACGTGGTCTATATTCCCTACGCTACCGCCGAAAGTACTGGCTTGCCCCTGAAGCCAGAGGCTCCAGCCATGCCCTGGATCATGCATCCCGGAACGCATGGTGCACACATCATGATCAACCCCCCTGCTGCCAAGTAAGCAGTGCGGTAGCTTCCCGGTAGCACCTGTTGGTGCTAGGTGCCAGATTACCAGTACCGGACGGTAAACTCAGGTACAGCTTGCTATACAAACGTGTATGAACTAAATAGAGCGAGAGGCGATGCAGACCTACCTGATCCGCTGCTTTTGGGCTTTCCTTTGTGCCTGGTTGGGCATGTTCTCCTGCCTGCGGGCACAGGACCTAAGTTTTGTAAAAGTGCCGCTGGACCAGGAATATGGCATAGGCCTGATAGCAGGTATTACACAGGATAAACAGGGCTTTCTCTGGATTGCTACCCATTCTGGCCTCTACCGTTACGACGGTTACCAGCAGATAACCTACATCCATAATCGGTATGACAAGAATTCTTTGGCCGATAACCGGCTGGAGTGTGTGCTGGCCGACCGGAACGGTGTTATCTGGATTGGGGTGTGGGCGACAGGCCTGGACCGCTTTGATCCTAAGACAGGCGAGTTTACCCACTTCCGGCACAACCCCGAAGACCCGAAAAGCCTGAGCGATGATGTCGTGACGGCCCTGTTAGAGGACCGGGAGGGAAACCTGTGGGTGGGCACGCATAAAGGGCTGAACCTGTACCATCCGGAAACCGGCACCTTTACCCACTTTCAGCACAGGAAGGATGACCCCTCCAGCTTGAGTGACAACAGGGTCAGGGCAATTTACCAGGACCGGCAGGGAACGATCTGGGTGGGCACGGGCAGCCCGTGGGAGTCCAAGCCTACAGAAGGCGGGCTGAATCGCTTTCACCCTAAGACCGGCACTTTTACCAGCTACAAGCACGATCCCGAGAACCCCAACACGCTCTTCTCTAACTGGGTGCGGGCCATTTATGAAGACAGCAAGGGTAACTTTTGGGTAGGCACTTTTGGAGACGGGCTGCACCGCATGAACCGCAGGACCGGTAGCATAGAGCGGCTTTCATATGACGCCAGCCGCCCGGAGAAGCTGAGCCGCCCTTACATAGACAAAGAAAAGCAAAACGATGGCGTAAACATCATCCATGAGGATCATACAGGAGCTATCTGGATCGGCACATACGACAGTGGCCTCAACAGGTATGACCCCAGCACAGGTGAGGTCAAGCACTACCATAAATATGCCTCAAACGGTGCCGGGCTGGATGATAACAACATCTGGGCGGCTTACAGTACCCGGGAAGGAAGCCTGTGGTTTGGAACAGCTAATGGGAACCTGTTCCGGCTTGACCCGCACCGCCACCGCATTCCCAATACCTACACAGATGCAGAGGTATACAGCTTTTATGAAGACCCTGCCGGGTTCCTGTTGCTAGGCACCTCCAAAGGCCTGGTCAAAAAAGACCTTAAGAGCGGTAAAGTCACCCGCTACGTCAACAACCCGCTCGATCTGAGCAGCATTAGCAGTGATACAGTCTACACTATCTACAAAGACAGGAGGGGGGATTTCTGGTTGGGCAACGCCAGTGGGGACCTGAACAAGTTCAACGCGGAAACAGAGCGCTTTACCCGCTACCAGCATGATGAAAAAGACCCTACCAGCCTGAGCGGGGGACCTATTTTCGCTATGTTGGAAGACAGCCAGGATAACTTCTGGATTGCAACAGGCTTTGGCCTGGACAAGATGAACCAGCGCACAGGCACCTTCACCCATCATCAGAGTGACCCGGACAACGCCCGCAGTCTTTCGCATAATGGCCTGACCTCTGTTCTGGAAGGGGCAGACGGAGTCCTCTGGATCGGAACCCGGTTTGCTGGCGGCGTGAACCGTTACAACATAAAAAGCGGTCATGCCAAAAAGTATCTCCTGGGAAGTAACATATCCAGGATCTATAAGGACTCCAGAAACGTGTTGTGGGTGGCCACAGAGAACGCTGGCATCTATTACTACAAGCCCGCTTCTGACGCCTTTATTCCTGTTAAAATAGGGTATGAGAAGGAGATTATCAATGTCAAGAGCATCGTAGAGGATGATCAGCACAACCTGTGGTTTGGGACCAGTCAGGGCCTGCTGAAGCTGAACAAGGAGCGGAACAGTTTTTCGCTGTTGGGGGAGTCCTACGGTATACAGCCCGGCTCGCTCACCTTTAAAGCAGGGTATAAAGGCCGCGACGGGAAACTTTACTTTGGAAACAGAACAGGCTACTATGTCTTTGATCCGCAACAGTTAAAGCCAAACGAGCACCCGCCCCTGGTCACATTTACCGAAATGCGTCTTTTTGATAAGCCCGTGCTACCGGGGCGAAAGAGTCCGCTGAAGGCCCCTCTCAGTGAGACGAGCGCCATTACCCTAGGCCCTGACCAGAATGTGTTCTCTATTGACTTTACGGGCATCCATTTCACGAATCCGGAGCAGAATAAGTACCTGTTTAAACTGGAGAACTACGACCACGACTGGCGGGAGACAGGGGCTGAGCACACAGCCTCCTACTACAATGTGCCCCCCGGGAGTTATGTTTTTCGTGTCAGGGCCTCTAACAGCGATGAAGTATGGGCAGAGAAGACAATGCTACTGCGGGTGAAGCCTCATTGGTGGAATACCTGGTGGGCTTATACTTTGTACGGAAGTACAGTTTTGGCTTTACTGGCTGTTTATAGCCGGCAGCAACGCCGGCGCCTGATCAAGATTGAGCGCTACCGGGCAAGAGAGCGGGAACTGGCACAGGCGCGGGAGATATCCAAAGCCTACAAGGAACTGAAACGGACGCAGGCCCGCCTGGTGCAGCAGGAGAAGCTTGCCTCGCTTGGCGAGTTAACAGCGGGCATAGCCCATGAGATACAGAACCCCTTAAACTTCATCAACAACTTTGCAGACGTTAGTACTGAACTGGTAGAGGAAGGAGAGCAGGAGTTGGCTGCGGGTGCTGTGGAAGAGACCAGGATGATTCTGGACACCGTGAAGCAGAACTTAGAGAAAATACGGACGCACGGGCAGCGGGCAGACAACATCGTGAAGAACATGCTCCAGCACTCCCGTACCAGTACCGGGCAAAAGGAGCCAACAGACATCAATGCTTTAACAGAGGAGTACCTGCAGTTGTCTTACCATGGGTTAAGGGCAAAGGACAAGGCCTTCCGGGTAAAGCTGCAAACCAACTACGACCAAAGCCTGGATAAGGCCACGGTGGTACCACAGGAAATGGGCAGGGTTTTGCTGAACCTGTTTAACAACGCCTTTTTTGCTGTTCTTCAGAAACAGAAGGCGGCAGGCTGTGAATACGAGCCCAAAGTAGAGGTAAGTACCCGCCGAACAGACGACAGCATAGAGATTTTGGTGCGGGACAATGGGGTGGGGGTTCCGGAAAAGCTAAAGAACAAGATTTTTCAGCCTTTCTTCACCACGAAGCCAACGGGGCAGGGTACGGGCTTGGGCCTTTCCCTATGCTACGACATCATCACCAAGGGGCACGGGGGAGAAATACTAGTGGAGTCGGTAGAGGGGGAGTTTACAGAGTTCAGAGTGCTGCTCCCTGTCGCGATCCCTTCCCCTGCCCCGCTAATTGAAGCCGTATAGTAGCGGAGGAACCCCGAGGAAAGAGCACGATAGGGCCTACCTTTTGTCACAGCCTTTTAGTGCTGCTGTTTCCCTTTCCTGATAGGTTTACCCTAGTGTTCGAAAAAAATCCAGGCAATGGCATAACTGAGTAGTACGACGGCAAAGCCCACCATAAAAACTGTATAGGCAATTTTTAGCAGGGTGTACTTACGAGCCAGCGTCTGGCCTTGATGGTAAATATTGTCGATCATGCTGTCGTACAGTTTGTCATGGTCGCGCATCATGCCTCGCATGCTGCTTTTATAGCTCTCCTGGCTGAGTCGCACAAAGTCTCCAAAAAACAGCAGGTCTACCTTGTCTTCCGGTGAGGCACTGGGTTTAACCTTCGGCCTGGTGGACAGAACGGCAAAAATGATGGTAGTCACGCATACCAGGGTCAGGAGGATGGAGGGGATGATCAGATGGGGTACCTCTTCGAATTTCCGTATCACGGAGGAGATCATGATCGAGGCGATGATCGCGTTAATCGAGATCATGAGGTTGGCCTTGCTGTCAGCCATCACGCTCAACTGCACGTGGCTGGCCAGGGTCGTCCGGAACATCGTTTCTGTACCTTTGATAGCTTTTTGCTCTTTCTCCTTTTGTAAGTCTTTTTTCAGCTTTTGGTTTTCTTTCCACAGGGTGTCTAGTTCTACCTCGTCTTTTCCTACGGTGGCCAGTTTTTTCTTCAGGAGCTTACGGTTCTTTTCTTTGCCCTCCTGATACGCCTGCTGGGCATATCTTGTAAAAAAGGCATGTTGCTTAAACAGTTCTTTCTGCTTTAAGAGCCAGTCCTGTAGGTTCCAGTTCTCTCCGCTCTGATCTTGCGCCTGTTTTTCTGCTGATGGGAAATAATCCGGGGAGGCCATAAAACTGGAAACGGCATCGCAGAGGGCTTCCTCTACACTATCTGTGGGGCGCTGGGGGTAAAAAGTAGCTGTGATCGCCTGTAGTATCCTACTCCTCTCGCGTTCTGACACGCCACTGCTTAGCAGAAAATCAGTAACAGGGGCAAAGGAGCTTTCATCCGGGACGGCACCTAAAGGCATGTAGCAAAGGTCATGCAGCCAGGCAGCCAGCAGAAGTGTTCTCCTGTCGCTCTCCGGCAGGAAAAGGGATTGGCCAATTTCTTCTGCGGTGGCTACTAAAGCACGGGTATGCTGCAAATCGTAACCAGTAGCAACCGGGGTAACTCCTGCAGTAAAGAGTTGCTGTTCTACATGCGCATGCGCTTTTTCCAGAATATCAGTTTCAACTATCATTGAACTTCTCCATTTAAATTCCTGTCGCCACCTCCGCTACTTCTATATCTCCTGCAGGAGCAAATCTGTTTTGCTTACGCTTAACCGTAGGGTCAGGTAATTAATTTACAATTAAATGTGCTAAAAAGCATGTTGTATTGCCTTAAAATTTAGGTGCCAACCGCAAAGTAGCAACAGGGTTGGTTTATGGAGAGTCAAAACAAAGAAGCTACTACGGAAAGAGCGGGTGGAAACGAGGTTCGGAAAGGAGAGAAAAAAGCCTAAGTTGCATGAACAGTCGAGGCCCTTTCTGAGGTAGGTCAGGACACGGCTTATATGTATGATATTGGTATGTTCCTTTTATCCGGAGAAGCTTATGTGTCCTGCCTTAGGATGCTTTCCGAGTTAATGCAGTAGCGCAGCCCGGCAGGCTCAGGCCCATCATGAAACACGTGGCCCAAATGGCTGTCACAGACATTACACATGACCTCCACTCGTTTCATGCCGTGGCTGTCGTCAAACACATACTTTACAGCCGCTTTATTGAAGGGCTGCGTAAAGCTGGGCCAGCCGGAGATGGCGTGGTACTTGGCCTTAGAGTCGAACAAGAGGCTGCCGCATCCGACACAGGCGTATACCCCAGGCTCATAAGAGCGGCAGTAGGCGTTTCTGTAAGGCTTCTCGGTGCCTTTTTGCCGCATTACCCGGAACTGCTCAGGCGTTAGCTGCTCTTGCCATTCCGCCTCTGTTTTTTCCACTCTTCTTATTGGCTCCGGGTTACTGTACTTCGCGTACTTGATCACATCTATCCAGCGGAACATAAAATCACTCATGCACAAAAAACGCTGGAGCCGTGTGTTAAGTTTACATCATGATTCAGGGGCTGGTTGGTTCATCATCCTAAATTTATTAATTTCCAAGTGCACTAACGCTTACCAGTACATGTCACTTATCATTATCACACAAGGGAAAGACGTAAGCTCCTGGGTTAAAGCCCTCAAAGAGAAAAGGCCCGATTTGGCGCTAAGCGTTTACCCTGATGTTCCTGATGCGGCAGCGGTGGAAGGGGCTATTGTCTGGAACCATCCGCTTGGTGTTTTTAAAGAATTCCCTAACCTGAAGTGGATTTCTTCGATGGGTGCCGGAGTAGATCATGTGTTAAAAGACCCGGAGCTCCCGGAAGCGGCCGTGATCACCAGAATAACGGATGAGAACCTGACGAATGACATGGCGACCTTTACCCTTGCCCTGGTGCTGAATCACCTGCGGGGCCTGTCCTTCTACAAAGTGCTCGAACACCAGCAAACCTGGAAACGGAAGCGCTACCAAAGGATAGAGGAAACGACGGTAGGGGTTATGGGCACAGGGGTTTTAGGAGCTGCGGTAGCCAGGCTGCTAAAACAAACGGGCTTTAACGTAAACGGCTGGGCCAGGACACCCAAGGACTTGGACGGAGTTAAGGTGTATGTAGGGGAGAAGGAACTTTCGGACTTTTTATCCAGAACGGATGTACTTGTCTGCCTGCTTCCTTTAACAAAGGAAACAAGGAACATTCTGAATAAAAGAACCTTAGAGCAGCTGCCACAGGAAGCGTTTGTGATTAATGTAGCCAGGGGAGAGCACCTGGTAGAAGAGGATTTGATTGAGATGCTGGATAAGGGCCATTTGTCGGGGGCAAGCCTCGACGTGTTCCGGCAGGAGCCTTTGCCCCAGGATCATATTTTCTGGAAACATCCGAAGATAAACATCACGCCTCACATTGCCAGTGTTACCGATCCGAACACAGCGGTTAACCAGGTACTCGACAACTACGACAGGCTACAAAATATGGAGCAGCTGCTTAATGTAGTTTCACTAACAAAAGGATATTAATGAGCCCTTTTCATTACGCTTTTAAAGTAAAAGAGATCGCTTCCACCCGTCGGTTCTATGTAGACATACTGGGCTGCCAGGAGGGGAGGAGCACGGAAACCTGGATAGACTTTGATTTCTTCGGGCATCAACTGTCGGCCCATGTTAGCGCAAACCGGCCAGCCCTGGATTATTGTGGCCAGGTAGATGGGATCAGCGTGCCTATTCCGCACTTCGGGTGTATCCTGGATTATGAGCAGTTTGTAGCGGTGCAGGAGCGCTTAACAAAGCACCAGGTGGAGTTTGTTGTAAAGCCGCAAACGCGCTACGAAGGCAAAAAAGGAGAACAGCTGACCATGTTTATCCTGGATCTGAGCGGCAATCCCATCGAGTTCAAGGCGTTCAAGAACAAAGACGAAGTATTCGCTTCCTGAAAAACCGGCCTTTGCTCTTTACCTTGGAAGCATATGCAAGGCCTTACACCTCGAAAAAGTAGAAAGGTAGTTCGTAACCGGCCTTCTGTAGGATGGGCTTGGAGACATTGAAGACTTTTACGCCCTTAGAGGTTTCGCCTTCCAGGGTACCCACGTGGGCATGGCCATGAAAAGCGGCGATTACATTCCGCCGGTTGATAGGATCTGCTAACCGGGAGCAACCCAGGAAGGGATGAATGGGTTCTGGTTCGCCCTCCACAGTGGCCCTGATCGGAGCATAGTGCAGCAAGACTACTTTCTTCATGTCCGGATCCTCCGAGTCCAGGTGTGCCAGGGCAGCATCTAGCTTTAATGATTCGTTTACGGCCTCCTGCACGAAGTCTTTGTTCAGCTTCTCCCCAAACATGCCGAGCATGTAGCGGTCGAAGCCACCCCCATAGCCTTTCACACCGGCAAAGCCCACATCGTTGACCTGTGTAAAGTCTCCATCAAGCAAGACGACGCCAGCCTCTTTGAGAATCTTGCTGATCTCGTCTACTTTGTCGTGGTCGTGGTCGTGGTTCCCCAGCACTGCTAGCACGGGAATGGAGCAGGCTTTCAGTTCATGTGCCAGCACCTCCGCTTCGCTAATCCTGCCGGTGTCTGTCAGGTCACCACATAGCAGCAGCACGTCTGCCTCTTCTGAAACCTTTTTAAAATGGTCAGTCCATTTACCGCTATCTTCCTCATGCACGTGTATATCGCCTACTGCCGCGATTCGGGTCTTGTGTTTCTTAGCCATCTACTTTATGTGTGTTTAACGCTAATGCAAAAGGCAACCTGCAGGCTGCCTCCCTTTATGTCTTGCTAATAGTACGGAGTTTTGTTTAAGCAAATACTTGTATGTCTGCCTCCGTAAGAAACAAGCTTGCATTTCCCGCACTAGCCTTTCATTTGTCCTTCTCAAAGGCTGGTAGATACCAGGTTATCGCTGCTGTTTTAGGAACAGCTAAAGTGGTATTTATAGCCTGTACTACCTTACGCAGGTGCTACAAAAGAAGTTAAAAGAGGAGAGTTTCCCGTAAGTGGCAGGTAACAGGGCCGGGGAACATACTCTTGTTCGCTTTGTAAGACCACTATTTTGCTGGTAAGGCAATGTATTCTTATGGTACAGAACACAGAGATTGCTTGGGTTGTGCGTGCAACTGCCTGTAAGGCAAATTGTTAAATATGGCTGGTGCCTAACCCGTCATCCTTAGGTGCGTATGCTATAAGACATATCTGATTTTAAACATAAAAAAGATAATAACCATGGCAATCGTTAAAGTAATAGAAGTTATCGCTTCATCTGAAAAGAGTTTCGACGACGCCGCACGTAACGCGCTGGCAGAGGCCGCTAAGTCTGTGAAGAACATTAAATCTATCTACATCAAGGAGATGAACGCAAACGTGACAGACAATAAAATTGTGTCTTACGGTGTAAATGCAAAGATATCCTTTGAGGTAGAGACCCTTTAAGGAGCCAGTCATAGTAAAAGGGCAAGCTTTAGGCTGGGAGCAAACTACCCATGGCAGTTCTAATAAAGAGAACGACCAAAGGCTGACCACGTATACCCCCGAACACAGCACTGTCTGCTTTTAAAGGTGCAGGCAGTGATTCATCTATCGCTAACCATACACTATGAAAACAATGAATCACGGACAACATCAAAACCAGGACCTTTTACAAATATTAGCACAGTGCGCTGATGAGTGCGACCACTGCTTTGACATGTGCCTGGAAAACGACAGAACCGACGAGTTGGTACGGGCCCTCCGTGCCTGCAGGGACTGCGCCAAGATTTGCCGCGTAACGGCCAGCTTTGTGGCTTCCGGCTCCGCCTTTGCACAGCGCATGGTAGAGGTATGCGCCGAGGTGTGTAAGCAATGCGCCGATACCTGCGAGCGCCGTAAAGACGAGGAGGAGGAGACCGGGCACTGTGCAAAAGTCTGCCGCCAGTGCGAGGAAGCCTGCCGAAACTTTAAAGGCGCGAACGCATAAGGTGTTTGTAACAAAATTAACAGGAGGAACTAAAGCGGCTTGCCATATGGCAAGCCGCTTTGTTTTTGGCTGATGCTCTGATAGATGGACATGACTTAATACAAAGACTTCGATGTTTGCCCTTTAGACCTATTCATTATTTCCTTATCTTTGCAGTCCATGAAGTTCCTGACTGTCATATGGGCCACCCTTATCCTGGCATTGTCCTGCTTTCCGTGCTCGGACGGTGGTGCTGCGCATGCCGAAGGCAAGGCAACGGTATTGCAGGACTTTGGTGTGGACCAGGACGAGGCGGAGCATGAGGAACTGTGCTCTCCGCTGTGTGAGTGTAAGTGCTGTGGCGGTATCTCGCTTACCGTGCACTTTTCTCCTTTAGCGCCTCCGGTAGTGGTGCATACCAGCTACATCAGCCCGTATCATGCGGTCGATCTAGCCTCCCCAACTTTCCCATTCTGGCATCCGCCCAAGGCATAGTCATTTCATAAAGCCTTTAACCGATCTTCTTTCATCTCCATTTGCTTGGGAGTTGATGGAGAGGTTATGTCTGTGGATTTGATTTAACCCTACTTTCATGTTTGATAAAATAATCAGTTTTTCTATTAAGAATAAGCTGGTCATTGGCCTCTTTGTGCTGGCCCTGATCGGCTGGGGCACCTACTCCCTTAACCGGATCCCGCTGGATGCCGTGCCCGATATTACCAATAACCAGGTGCAGGTGATCACCCAGGCCCCTGATTTGGCTACCCAGGAGGTAGAGCAGTTTATCACCTACCCCTTAGAACTGTCCCTGTCCTTTATTCCGAATGTGGAGGAGATTCGCTCCATTTCCAGGTTTGGCCTGTCAGTCATCACCATCGTATTTGAGGAGGACGTAGACCCCTACCTGGCCCGGCAGCTTGTGAGTGAGCAGATCCGGGTGGCCTCCGAGGACATCCCGGAAGGCTATGGCTCTCCGCAGCTCGCCCCCATGGTCACCGGCCTGAGCGAGATTTACCAGTACACGCTGGTAGAGGAGCCGGGCTACGACACCGTCTATTCGCCGATGGAGCTGCGCACGATTCAGGACTGGATTGTGAAGCGGCAGCTGGCCGGTGTGCCCGGTGTGGCAGAGGTGAGCAGCCTGGGTGGTTACCTGAAGCAGTATGAGGTGTCACTCGACCCTGAAAAGCTGCGGGCCTACAGACTGACGGTGGCGGACCTGTACAATGCTATCGAAAAGAATAACCAGAACACGGGTGGCTCTTACATTGAGAAGACCAACACCACCTATTTTATCCGGGGAGAGGGCATGGTCAGCTCGCTGGACGAGATACGGAACGTGTTGATTAAAAACGTAGAGGGCACTCCGGTGCTGATCGGGGATGTGGCGACGGTGCAGTATGGTTACGCCCCCCGCTTCGGCGCCATGACGCGCAACGGCGAGGGAGAAACCGTGGGCGGCCTGGTGCTGATGCTGAAAGGCGAAAATTCCTACCAGGTAACCCAGGCCGTAAAAGAACGGGTTGAGCAGATCCAGAAGAGCCTGCCGGAGGGCATCCACATTGAACCTTTCCTGGACCGCTCTGACCTCATTGACAGGGCTATTGCCACTGTTACCCGCAACCTGATAGAAGGGGGACTGATCGTGATCTTCGTGCTGGTACTGCTGTTAGGCAACCTGCGGGCAGGCCTGGTGGTTGCCTCTGTTATTCCCCTATCCATGCTGTTTGCCCTGGGCATGATGCACGTTTTCGGCGTGTCGGCTAACCTCATGAGCTTAGGCGCCATCGACTTTGGTCTCATTGTAGACGGCGCGGTGATCATCGTTGAGGCTATCATACACCGGATCTACGGCACCTTTAACGGGCAGCGCCTGACGCAAAATGAGATGGACCAGCAGGTAGGCATCGCTTCGAAGCATATCCGGAAGTCAGCTGCCTTCGGTGAAATCATTATCCTGATCGTGTACCTGCCTATCCTGGCGCTGGTGGGCATCGAGGGCAAAACGTTCCGGCCTATGGCGCAGACGGTTAGCTTTGCCATTCTCGGAGCCTTTATCTTGTCGCTTACCTATGTGCCGATGATGACAGCCCTCGTGCTGAAGAAGGACATTGTGGTAAAGCGGAACATCTCGGATAAGATCATGGACTTTTTCCACCGCCTGTACGAGCCAGTGATCCGCTTTGCTTTGGGGGCCAAGAAATTGGTAATACTAACAGCGATCCTGCTTTTTGCCGGCAGCCTTTTCCTGTTCTCTCGCCTGGGTGGTGAGTTTATTCCTACCCTGGAGGAAGGGGACATCGCCTCGCACCAGATCCTGCCTACCGGTACCTCCCTGAAGCATATGGTGGCTGTGTCGGAGAAGATTCAAGTTGCGCTGATGCGGGAATTTCCTGAGGTAAAGGAAGTGGTGACGAAAATCGGTACGTCAGAGATCCCGACCGACCCCATGGCAATGGAACTGGCCGACATCATCATTGTGATGAAAGACAAGGAAGAGTGGGTAAGCGCCTCCTCCCGGGAGGAAATGTTCGAAAAGATGGAAGCGGTGATCAATACCGTGCCGGGCGTGGGAACAGAGTTTACACAGCCTATCCAGATGCGCTTCAATGAGCTCATCACCGGCGTACGCCAGGACATCGCCGTGAAGATATATGGGGAAGACCTGGACGTCCTTTTTGAAAAAGGCAATGAGGCTAGCCAGCTGATCAGCAGCATAGAAGGTGTGGGCGGAACCGTAGTGGAGCAGGTAACCGGCCTGCCGCAAATTCAGATCAATTACAAGCGCAACAAAATGGCCCAGTACGGCCTGGATGTGGAGGATGTGAACAAAGCCATTAATACTGCTTTTGCCGGAGGCGCAGCTGGTGTGGTGTTCGAAGGGGAACGGCGCTTCGACCTGGTGGTGCGCTTTCAGGAGGACTTCCGACAAGACATAGACAACGTGCAGAACATGTACATTCCGCTGCCTTCCGGTGGACAAGTGCCTATAAAGGAGGTGGCGAATGTCCGCTTTGAAGAGGCCCCGGCACAGATTTCCCGTGACGATGCCAAACGCCGGATTGTGGTGGGGATCAACACCCGTAACCGGGACACGGAGAGCGTGGTGGAAGATATACAGCAGGTACTGGACGAGCAGCTTAACTTGCCCCCGGGCTATTATATAACCTATGGGGGGCAGTTCGAGAACCTGATCGAAGCACGTGAGCGGCTTTCTGTGGCTGTGCCCGTTGCATTGTTGCTGATCCTGGTGCTCTTGTTCTTTACCTTCAATTCTATCAAGCAGGCTCTGCTCATCTTTACAGCCGTGCCCATGTCAGCCATCGGGGGCATATTGGCTCTCTGGCTGCGCGACATGCCTTTTAGTATTTCGGCGGGGGTGGGTTTTATCGCCCTGTTTGGCGTGGCGGTGCTAAACGGCATCGTGCTTATCTCTGAGTTCAACAGCCTGAAAAAGGAAGGGGTGGAGAGTATCCGGGAGCGTATTTTGCGAGGAACGCACACCCGCCTGCGCCCGGTCATTATGACTGCCTCGGTTGCTTCCTTAGGTTTCCTGCCCATGGCCATTTCCACCTCAGCAGGAGCAGAGGTACAGCAACCCTTAGCTACCGTGGTGATCGGAGGGCTAATCACAGCAACCTTGCTCACCCTGGTGGTGCTACCCGTGCTGTACTACTACCTGGAGAAAGGCCTTCGGTTAAAAGCGCAGCCTGCCCTACTGATACTGTTCGTTTTGTCAGGTACGTTACTCAGCCCAACAACAGCAAAAGCACAAGAGGGAGAAGGTGAGGTGCTGGTACTGACCCTGGAGCAGGCCATCCAGACAGCGCTGGCAAACTATCCGGGACTGGAACAGGCAGAGCTACAGGTGGCGCAGCAAAAAGCGCTGAAGAAAACCGCCTTCGACTTTGGCAGGACCAGCCTTTACCATCAACGAGAGGAGACAAACGGGGAGGAGTTCAGAGGTGTGGAGTCCTATGGAGTACAGCAACAGTTAGAGTTCCCGACGACTTACCTGCGGGAACTGCAGTACCGTAAGGAACAGGTGGAGCAAAGTATTGCCTACCGTAACCTGTCTGCGAATGAGTTGGTGGCCGAGGTGAGTCAGGCTTATAATGAGTGGTTGCTGGCAGAGAGTAAATTACGGATCGTGCAGGGCCTGGACAGTCTTTATCAGGACTTTGAAGCTGCAGCGAGCCTGCGCTTTGAGACAGGCGAAACAGGTAAGCTGGAAATGCTTTCCGCCTCCAGCCAAGCGAAAAGAGTGGCTGTCCGCTTAGAGCAGGCCCTGGCAGATTACAGGGCGGCCACGCTGCGGATGCAGACCTGGCTAAATACAGAGGCGGAGATAGCCTCTGCGCAGGCAGGTTTGTACCGTTTTGCTACTCCCCCCGTGGCAGAGGATGGTGACCTTTTACAAAATCCTTTACTGGCTTATTATGCCCAAAACGTAGACGTAGCGACAGCAGCTTATAAAGTAGCCAGGTCAAAGTTTCTGCCACAGATCAACCTGGGGTATAGCGATCAGACCGTGAACGGCCTGGACGGCTTTTACCTGTACCGGGTGGGAGTGGATATCCCTTTGCTGTTCTTTGCCCAGAAAGGCAGAACCCAGGCAGCGCGCATCCAGCGAACCTTAGCTGAGAAAGAGCTGGAGGAAAAAAAGCTGGCCTTGCAGCGGGAGTGGGCCGCAGCGATGGCTGCTTTGCAAAAAGCTGAGGCTTCCCTCAGCTTTTATGAGAAGGAAGGCCTGCAGCTGGCCGAGGAGCAGATTCGCACTGCCCGCTTCGGTTACAAGGAGGGTGCTGTAGACTACCTGGCCTACATTCAAAACCTGGATCAGGCGACTGTGGTGCAGGAAGAGTACCTGCAAAGCCTGCAGCAGTACAACCTGGCTATTATCGAGCTAAACCGGCTGGCAGGCGACCTTGCCGGTATGTATGACCCATCTGAAATAAGTAAATAAAGCATACGATGAAACGAATCATAAAAAACAGTTTAGTCCTTTTCGTGGCTTCCTTTCTCTTCTTCCAGTGCAGTGAGTCAGAGCCTGTGGCGGAGGAGGAGCACGGGCATGAGAAAGAGGCCCACGGCGAGCATACCGAAGAAGAGAGTGAGGAAGGTGTGGTAGAACTTAGTGGAGTGCAGCTAAGCGCAGCAGACCTGCAGTATGGAGAACTAGGTAGTCTCAATTTATCTGCCTACGTGAAAGCGAATGGGGTGCTGGACCTGCCCCCGCAGAACCTGGCAGCGGTTTCTGCCCCTAGCGATGGCTTTGTGCGCAAGGCTAATTACCTGGTGGGCGACTATGTGCAGAAAGGAACGGTGCTGGCCGTGCTGGAGAACATGGACTACGTGCAGTTTCAGGAGGAGTACCAGCAGGTGCTCAGCAACCTGAGCTATCTGGAGGCCGAGTACCAGCGCCAAAGAAGACTGGACTCAGCGCAGGTTAGCTCCAAAAAGCAGTTCCAGATAGCTACGGCAGCTTATGAAAATGCAAGATCCCGTAAAAAGGCCCTGGAAGAGCAGTTGCGCTACCTGGGTATCTCCCCGGCACAGGTGGCGGGTGGGAATATCTCCCGCACCATAGCTGTGCGGGCTCCTTTGAGTGGCTATATCACAAAGCTGAACGTACACAACGGCGAATTTGCCAGCTCAGAACAGGAGCTGTACGAGTTGGCAGATACCCGGCACATGCACCTGGAACTGAACGTGTTCGAGCAGGACGCCAACAAGGTAAAGATCGGGCAGCCAATTCGCTTTACCGTACCCAGCATGGCAGGAGAAGTGTATGAAGGAGAGGTGTTCCTGGTCGGGAAGGCCTTTGATCCGGAAAACAAAACAGTGAAAGTGCACGGGCATATTGAAGGCGAGCACCCGGACTTCATTCGCGGCTTGTATGTGGAGGCGAAGATCTATACCGGAAAAGAGCAGGTACAGGCCTTGCCAGTAGAAGCGGTGGTGGAGGATGAAGGCAAGTCCTACATTTTTATCTTGACAGACGACGTGCACGAAGAAGGTGAAGGGCAGGAGGCCGGCGAGCACGGTACGTCTTTCCGAAGAGTGCAGGTCACGACAGGAGAAACAGACCAGGGCTTTGTGGAGATCACCCAAATGCCTGACCTACCGGCAGGTGCACAAATCGTGACAAAGGGCGCCTATTACCTGATTGCGGAGATGAAGAAAGGCGAAGGCGGGCACCACCATTAAAAACTCGCTAACAGGACTTAAACAGCACAGCCACTCGTTTCTAGCGAGTGGCTGTGCTGTTTTTACAAGGGATGATACGTGTTTAGGGGCAAGTCTTAAGCCTGGTTCAAGATCTGAAGATGTTTAAATAACGTTCAACAGAGGTGTCGAATATTTGCCGTCCATTTTCATAGGCAACTTTGCGGTTCCAGGCTGAATAGATCCGGTCGAACGCAAGGCCTTCCATGGCGTCTTTTATATACAGAATCGCTTTTTCTGGTAGCGGAAAATGATTGGGGTAGCTGTACATGAACGACAACTGCGAGCGATTCATTTCCACGTTTAGAATGTCGCCCGTTAAAAGTGCGCCGCGTCCGTTTGCTCCTTTCGGCCAGTGCAAAACAAAACTACCCGGAAAGTGACCGCCTACATGAATCAGCCGTGTTCCGCCCAGAAGTGCCAGCGTGCTACCGGACCAGAACTGAATGTGCTCGTCCGGGCGCATGATCCATTCGCGGTCTTTTTCGTGGATATAGACAGGAGCATCAAACGCCTGTGCCCATTCTACCATGCTGCTGTAATAGTGGGGATGGGAGATGGCGATGGCCTTTATACCGCCGAGCTTCTCTACGATTTCTACGGTCGCCTCATCTAGTAAAGAAATACAGTCCCAGAGTATGTTGCCTTCTGGCGTCTGTAACAGCAAGGCCCGCTGTCCGATGCCGAAGTCCGGCGCTGTCCAGATCTCATACAGGCCAAGTTCTGCCTTTTTAAACTGGTTGGCATGGGTAATTTGTAGCTTTTTAAGTGTGGTCCAGCTCTGTCCGTTCCAGTTCACGTATTGGCGGTCGTCCGCGCAGATATGGCAATGATCGGGGGCTTGCTCGGCAGCGGCATATTGCACACCACAGGTAGTGCAGATGTAGTGCTCCATGTTATTATTTTTTCATAGTCAGGTGCTAATCTAACTACACGGTCGAAAATAGCCAGCAAGAGGTGCCAAACTTTTTGTTTCTAACCGTACAAGATTCCTCAGGCTCCTGAAGGATAAGTTTAGCATTGTTTCTTTAAGCCAAAGCAAGAACTGGGAGGGAGGCAGTTTCTTGATGATAGTAGTTGTTTTATTCCTCAGTTCTTCGGTTTAAAAGCTACACGCGCATAAAAAGAACAATGTGTTACTTTGACATAATGAAAATTTACTTTATCATTATGTATAGTTAACGTAAAGGCCTCTGATTCTCTCATCTTACTGCTATAGAAAAACTTATGCATCATTCAAGAAGATTTTATTGTGTCCTGCTCCTGGCTGTTCAGCTGCTGTCCGTGGGCTGTGCCCGCTCCAGCGAAGAAACAACGGAGGCAACAGCTGAAACGCTGGCAAATAACCAAGTTAAAGTAGAAGACGGTATTCTGGAAGGTACCCTGGAAGAAAGCGGTATCCGTTCTTTTAAAGGAATCCCCTTTGCTGCACCACCCGTTGGAGAGTTAAGATGGCGGGAACCACAGCCAGTAGAGGATTGGGAAGGCGTGCGACAGGCAAAGAACTTCGGCCCACGGGCCATGCAGTTGCCTGTGTTCGGGGACATGGGCTTCCGGTCGGATGGTATGAGTGAAGATGCCTTGTACCTGAACGTGTGGACGCCGGCAGAATCAGAAGGGGAGAAATTACCTGTGCTCGTGTATTTCTACGGTGGTGGCTTTGTGGCCGGCGACGGTTCAGAAGCGCGCTATGATGGCGAAAGCATGGCTAAAAAAGGCATTGTGGCCGTTACGACAAATTACCGCCTGGGTGTGTTCGGTAACCTTGCGCACCCGGAACTAACCGAAGAGTCACCGCATAACGCATCCGGTAACTATGGCTACCTGGACCAGAACGCAGCATTGCGTTGGGTTAAGGAAAACATCGAGGCCTTTGGTGGCGACCCGGACAAGATCACCATTGCGGGGGAATCGGCAGGCTCTATCTCTGTTAGTGCACAGATGGCTTCCCCTTTGTCGAAGGACTTGATTGCAGGGGCAATAGGGGAGAGTGGTGCTGCCGTTAACTCATCTATGGACCCTATTCCACTTAACGAAGCCGAGCAGATCGGGGTAACGTTTGCCCAAAGCCTGGGCGCGAATTCCCTGGCTGAGTTGCGTGCCCTACCAGCCGAGAAACTGTTGGAAGCGGCCGGCAAGCGCGGCATCCCTGGTTTCCCTTTCACAATCGATGGCTACTTCTTCCCGAAAGCCCCGGTAGCCATTTATAAAGCGGGAGAGCAGGCACAAGTGCCGCTGTTGGCCGGGTGGAACTCTGAGGAAATGACCTACATGTTTTTGCTGGGGCAGGAGAAACCAACCGTAGAAAACTACAAAAAGGCTTTACAACGCTTGTACGGCGACCGCGCGGAGGATGTGTTTAAAGCTTATCCTGCCTCTACAGAGGCGGAAGTGGTACAAGCGGCTACCGACCTGGCAGGGGACCGCTTTATTGCTTACAGTACCTGGAAGTGGATAGACCTGCACAGCCAGACAAGCGATCAGCCGGTATACCGCTACCTGTTCTCACGCCCTCGTCCACCCATGGTGCCGGAAATGGGGAACGCTTCTGCCGGCCTGGCAGGAGGAGTGGTGAAAGAAGAAGACCCGAATGTAGTTAAAATGCCACAGGCCCGCGGAGCCGTACACGCTGCGGAAATTGAATATGCCATGGGCAACCTGCCTTATAACAAAGTGTACGCCTGGACGCCGGAGGACTACAAGGTATCGGAGATCATGCAGAACTACTTTGCCAACTTCATCAAAACCGGCAACCCCAATGGGCCTGATGTACCCACCTGGCCTACTCTTAACAGTGGAGACAAAGTTCAGATCATCAACATAGACGTGAACACACAGGCCCAGCCTGACAAGAACCGTGAGCGCTACCTGTTGCTGGACGAACTGCACAACAGCAAGCAAGCAGCACAGTAGGGGCGCAGGAACAGCAAGAACAGGTAAATCTGCCGATACACGGGCAGGCTTACTGGTTCTTGCTCCTTTACTCGTCCTAAGTTAAGACGATGCTTTATTGTAAGACCTAGCTAAGAACGCAGGTGGTATCAAAAGTTCCTTTGAAGGGGATAGGAGGATAAAACCTGTAAATTCTTTGTGAAATGCGGGAAAGCAGACTCACACTAGTGGTAGTTTATAATTCGTATTGCTGCTTATTTTGCTGATTCTACTAAGTAAACAGTCCCTTTTAACTAGCTTATGAAAGTAATCCGCCTCCTTCTGATCACGCTCTTTTTAGCCCAGCCGCTCTTCTCTTTTGCTGCCCGGGTAGACACCCTGGAAGTCCATAGCCCGGCCATGCAGCGCAAAATAAAGGCGGCCGTGGTGTTGCCGAGCAGTTACCAGAAGTCCAGAAAGCCTTACCCCGTGCTGTACCTGCTGCATGGTGGTACCGGCAGTTACAAGGATTGGCTGACCAAAACGCCTGATAAAACTCTACTGCATCGCATGGCCGATGAGTATAACCTTATCATCGTAACGCCGGATGGCGGCCCTACCAGCTACTATTTCGATAGTCCGCTGGACAAGACCAGCCAGTACGAGACTTTTATCACGAAAGAGTTAGTGCAGAAGATCGACGACAGTTACTATACTGTTCGGGATCGGAAAGGGCGGGTGATTGCCGGGCTTTCGATGGGAGGGCATGGCGCGATGTACCTAGCATCCCGCCATCCGGAGCTATACAGTGCGGCAGGTAGCATGAGTGGGGTGATGAACATCAACACCGCTACTTGGAAAGTGCCGGAGGAGTTTGCTGCTTTACGGGCGCAGAACTTTGCCCGCCTGCTGGGGGCTCCTAAAGATAAGGCAAACCCTTATCCGGAATATACGGCTGTGGGCAGAACAGAAGAATTAAAGAACAGCGGTCTGCAGCTAATTCTTGATGTCGGCGTTGACGATTTTCTGATTGATACAAACCGGGATCTGCACCAACGCCTGCTGGCTAATGGCACGCCTCACACCTACATCGAGCGACCGGGAGAACATACCTGGGAGTATTGGGGAAATGCCTTGCCGTACCAGGTTCTGTTCTTCCATAACGTGCTAAAAGGCAACGGTACGAACGTTCCATAAGGCTTTATCTTTAAACTATATCAAGGTAACTTTCTCCATTTCACTAAAAACCCAGTACATGAAAAAGACTCTCTTCCTTTGTGCGGCAATGGCACTCACGATGCCTGCAACGGTTATGGCTCAGAAAAAAGCCGAAGTGGTAACGCCTCTTATAGCGGGAGCTAACCACGCTGTCACGAACACAGCCTATGGCAAAGTCCGTGGCTATACTCATAATGGTATCTTTACATACAAAGGAATTCCCTATGCCAAGGCAGAGCGGTTTCAGGTGGCACAGAAGCCTGATGCTTGGGAGGGCGTGCGCAGTTCCATGTCGTATGGCCCTGTTTGTCCGACAGACCCTACCACTACAGTGAACGATGAGTTCGAATTCCCCTTTCAGCACAACTGGGGCTATACCAACGAGCACTGCCAGAGCCTGAACGTGTGGACGCCCAAGATCAACGATGGCAAAAAGCGACCGGTAATGGTATGGTTGCACGGAGGAGGCTTTACAGCTGGGTCCTCTGTAGAACTGCCGTCTTATGATGGTGAGAACCTGGCCCGGAAAGGGGATGTAGTGGTGGTAACGGTAAACCACCGTCTGAACGCACTGGGTTTTCTGGACTTGTCGGCCTATGGCGATAAGTACAAAGGCTCAGCCAACGCAGGCTTGACAGACCTGGCCATGGCACTGCAGTGGGTACAGCAGAACATCGACCAGTTTGGCGGCGATCCAAACAATGTGACCATCTTTGGCCAGTCGGGTGGTGGCGGTAAAGTTACCTCTTTGATGAATGCGCCTTCAGCGAAAGGCTTGTTCCATAAAGCCATCGTACAGAGCGGTAGCTACATCACCAACTTCACAGATCCTGCCCTGGCAAAACGTGTTAGCGCTGCCCTGCTGGAAGAGCTGAACCTGCAGCCAAATCAGGTGGACTCCTTACAAAAGCTGCCCTATGAGCGCCTGAACCTGGCGAGTAAAAAAGCGATCCAGAAAGTGCAGGCCTCTATAAAAGCAGAAGGTAAAGCACCTGCTAACTTAGGTTGGGGGCCAATCCTGGACGGGGAGTTCCTGCCCTACCAACCATCCGATCCGGCGGCCATTGCCCTGTCTAAAAATATCCCCTTGCTGGTCGGTACTACCAAAACCGAATTTGCGCCTTTTATGCCGGCTAACCGCGGCTTGAGCATGGAGGCCGCTAAGGAGAGCCTGCAGAAAAAGTACGGCGACAAAACAGAGGCTTACTTTGCGGCTGTGAAGAAAGCTTACCCGGAGTCTGAGAAGCCAGCTGATTACGTCCTGTTTGATTTCAACTTCCGCTCTTTGGCCATCGACCAGGCCAGCCAGAAAGCCAAAAACGGAACAGCGCCGGTTTACATGTACCTGTTTACCTGGCAGTCGCCCGTGATGGATGGGCTATACAGCTCGATGCACTGCATGGAGCTTCCTTTCGTGTTCGATAACATCAGCCGTTGCGAAGAAATGACGGGAGGTGGCAAAGAGGCACACGCCTTAGCCGATAAAATGAGCCAGGCCTGGATTAACTTCGCCAAAACCGGAAACCCGAATCACAAAGGCTTGCCAAACTGGCCACAGTTTACAGCTGAAAACGGTGCCACCATGCTGTTTGATAATGCCAGCACCGTGAAGAATCATCATGACAAAGAGTTGCTGCAGTTGGCCAACGGGAAGTAAAGAAGGGTTTAGGTAAAGGAGTAAACCCCATAAAACCAACTTTGTAAACAAATACCATGGTGCATCCTAGTCCCGGTGGGACGACACGTTTGTAACTCGATTGATAAGTTTGTTCTCAGAGCCCCATAGGAGCGACATGTACTGGAGAGGTACTTTGAATTGCCTGTAGAATGATCTATTAGGTGAAGGGGGAAACAAACCCCAAACGTGTAACAAACAACCTTATGTTTATGATAAAGGCTCAATTTTTAACTTTTGCCTGCCTGCTGTTTTTGACGTTTACAACCCTTGCCCAGGGCACAGGACCTGTAAAAACAAAAGCGGGTTTAGTTGCTGGCACCACGAACAGAGAAAGGGATGTGGCTATTTACAAGGGTATTCCTTTTGCGGCACCTCCTGTGGGAGAGCTGCGCTGGAAAGCCCCGCAACCCGTAGCCCCTTGGGCAGGAGTGCGGGAGTGCGTTGCCTTTGGACCAAGTCCGATGCAAAATGAACCTGCTCCCTTTAGCATGTGGAGTGAGGAGTTTCTGATTCCCAAGGAGCCTATCAGTGAAGACTGCCTCTATCTAAACGTTTGGACAGGAGCCAAATCCCCGAAAGAAAAGCGTCCTGTGATTGTCTGGATCTACGGTGGCGGCTTCAACAGCGGTGGTAGTGCCGTGCCGATCTATGACGGCGAGGCCATGGCGAAAAAAGGGATCGTGTTTGTGAGTATCAATTACAGGGTAGGGGTGTTCGGGTTTTTTGCTCATCCAGAACTGACAAAAGAATCCCCGCATGGTGCCTCTGGTAATTACGGGCTACAGGATCAAATAGCAGCCTTGCAATGGGTAAAAGAGAACATAGCTGCTTTCGGAGGAGACCCCGCTAACGTGATCATTGCCGGGCAATCCGCCGGTTCTATGAGCGTGAATGCTTTGGTCGCCTCTCCATTGGCAAAAGGCTTGTTCCAGAAAGCCATTGCGCAAAGTGGGGCCAGCTTTTCCAGAGGGAGTGTTACCCTGCCGGAGGCAGAGCAGCAAGGAGTAAAACTTGTACAGGCACTGGGTGCATCGTTCATGGAGGAGTTAAGAAAGGCCCCCGCAGCAGTTCTACAGCAAAAAGGACAGGGGATGATGTACCGCCCTGTTGTAGATGGCTATGTATTGCCCGCCCAAATAGCAGACATCTTTACTTCCGGAAAAGCGAACAAAGTGGCCTTGCTTACCGGCTGGAACGAGGATGAAGGGCTTTTATTCGGTCCACTGAAAAGTGCTGCCGATTTCCGGAAAGAGGCCGAGCAACAGTACGGAACCGATGCAAAGACATTTCTCTCTTATTATCCTGCTGCCGACGATGCCCAGGCGGCAGCGTCTCAGCTGAAGCTATCGCGGGACATGATCTTCGGCGTTCAGAACTATACCTGGGCTAACATGCAGAGCCAGCGCGGTAAACCGGAAGTGTATGTGTACCGCTTTACCCGTAAGGTGCCGGCAACGGGAGAGTACGTGAAGTACGGGGCTTTCCACACGGGCGAAGTGCCCTACGCCTATAATAACCTCAAGTTTGTGAACCGCCCCTGGGAGCCGACAGATCACCAATTAGCACAGGTAATGTCTTCCTACTGGGTGAACTTCGCCCGCACAGGCAACCCCAACGGGAAAGGACTCCCAGACTGGCCTGCCTATACCATGCAGGAGAAAAAGATCATGGACTTTGGGGTAAAGCAGGAGGCTAAAACCTTACCGGACCAGGCTGCCCTTGACTTTATTTACGATCAGCACGTGAAAAAGCAGGCTAATCCGTAAGGCTGCTTTCTTATGGCTTAAAACAGCAAAAGCCTCTCGACAAAGAGAGGCTTTTGCTGTTTATTTGAACCCTGTCTGATTAAACAGTCTGTACCGGAAGTCTTTTTTCAGCAGAGTAGATGAGCTTTGCTGCTTTTGGGGCGGGCTGTCGTTTATCCTTTGTTTCCATTATCATTACGGCCATCAAAGACCAGGCGAAGGTTGCGTACAGTCCCAGGAAAGTGCCTGTTATGGGTGTTCGTCCAAAAAGCGTCACACAGGAGGCCATCAGCAGAAACCAGCTGCCTACTGCAAGTGGCACAAAGCGCTTCCAGCCCGGTAGCTTGTTTGCCAGTGCCACTGTTACGCCTGTTACAAACATGAGCAGGTTGCTGATGGGCCAGAACAGGTCTAGGTAGAAATATAAACCAGATTTATCCTGTGGGAAAACAAGGGCATAGGCGTTGGATGTACAGGCAATGGCTAAGGAGATCAGCAGGGCAGGTAACAGGACTTTTCCAACCAAGCTTTCGCCAGCGGCTCTCATCCGGTAAAGCGCATAAATGCTGCACATCCAGCCCAGGAGGTAGAGGAGCCCGAAGGAACTGGAAATACTGGAGTCTCCCAAGGCATCACTTTGGGTAGCCGGAAACTGGAAGCTGATAAAGAGGAACGGTGCTCCTAGCAGGGCAATGGTTCCAAGGGTTCTGTTTTTCATAGTTTTGTGTATTAAAGGTTTAGTAATTGCTGCTTTGGGTAGTAGCCTCAGGCGCCCAGCCATTTCTTAAACTCTGGCCCACGGTCGCGACTCACAAGCAGTTCGTCTTTTGTCGCTGGCTGTAGCTCTGCCTTGTACTTGCCATTGAAGTGCACGTACACCTGCCTGATGGATCGTCTTTCGATCAGGTATTTGCGACTGGCCCTGAAAAAGCGCTTCGGGTCAAGCTGTTTCTCTACCTCCTCTAGTGGGTAGTCAAGTGCTAAGGAGCGCCCCTCCCTGGTTTTTAAGAAGGTGATCCTTTCTTCGCTGTAGAAGTAAGCAATGTCCTCCACGCTGATGGAGATCAGGTGCTGCCCCTGCCGTACCAGGAAGTGCTCGCGGTACAGGTTGCTGGCGGGGGCAACAGACTTACGCAGCTCCAGTAGCAGCTCGTCTACCTGTAGGGCTTGCTTCTGCCCATAAACCTGCTTTAGTTGCCGGAACTTGTCCACGCTTTGCTGCAGGTCCTCCAGTTGGATCGGCTTGAGCAGATAGTCTACACTGTGCACCTTAAAGGCCTGCAGGGCAAACTCGTCGTAGGCCGTGGTGAAGATAACCGGGCACGTGATCTCCACTTCCCGGAATATCTCAAAGCTCTGCCCGTCTACCAGTTCAATGTCCATGAGGATGAGGTCTGGCATCGGCTGTTCCTTTAAATACTGCACGCTTTCCTCAATGCTGTCCGCTAGGCCACTGATGTTTGCCTCAGGAGCCACTTTCCTTACCATCTCCTGAATGCGCTCTACGGCAATGGCCTCGTCTTCAACTATAAATATGTTCATGGCTGACAGGTTTAATCAAAGGTACTTTCACACGAAAGGAGTTTTCATCACTCCGGATAATGACCTCCGGCTGGCTCAGTAGCCTGTACTTAGAGGCGATGTTGCTTAATCCCATGCCATTGGAGGGAGCTGGGTTACGCTTGGGCTGATAGTTGTTTTCTACCCGTAGCCATTCACCATCTTCCAGGCTTAGTTTGATATGTAAGGGCTTCCGCGCCGATACCTGGTTGTGCTTCACAGCGTTCTCGACCAGCATCTGCAGGGTAAGCGGCGGGATCAGATAGCTTTCGGCGCTCTCTGTTATAGCAATTTGCAAGGAGATGCCCTGGCCGAACCGGGTTTGCAGCAGATAAAAGTAGGCTTCTGTGAACTGCAGTTCCTGTGATAGGGCGATCAGTTCTTTTTCGTTGCTTTGCAGGAGGTAGCGGTACACCTTAGACAGCTCTGCTATGAACTTTACCGCCTGCGAAGGGTCTTTCTCTACCAGCCCGGTCAGGGTGTTGAGGCTATTGAAAAGGAAATGCGGCTTCACCTGGTTTTTCAGAGACTCCAGCTGCACCATCAGGTTCACCTTCTTCAGCTCTTCTGCTTCTTTGGTAGCGGTTCTCCAGGCTTCTATAAACAGGAGCAGTTCGTAAAAGGCAGCCACCAGTATCCCGTACAGGAACCGGTCTAAAAAACCAAAAAACAGGTATACGGCATGCGGCTCTGACTCGGGGTCTGTGAAAAAAAAGAGGAGTAAGGTCAGGGCATAAACCAGCGTATTGGCAAGTATTACAAACAAGGCCTCCTTCGCGAAGCGGTGGCCAGAAATGTAGTGGAGTGGATGACGCTTGTTAAAGTACACGACAACGGCACGCGTTGCTTCCCAGATCGTAACTGCCATCAACAGCGTTAGCAAAAGGTTCTCCAGAAGGGCAGGCCATGAGAAAGGCACTACGCCTGTCATCATATCGCTGCTGTAAAACCCGAACCGCAAGGCCGTGATGGTCAGAATACCGATTAGCCGGATACGATAGTTATTAACAAGTTTCACTTTGTTGCTTTCTATTTTGTCTTCGATGATTACAAAGAAAGCAGAAAGAAGCACGTAAGGAAACAGAGAACCTACCGAACCGGATAAATTGCTGTATCAGTGGTAGAAAAGGGGACCCGAGTTGACGGCGCGCCCAGGCAAAGCGTAGGTACCGGGGGCTAAGCTGGTGCAGAACAAATGCGCTTTCAGGGGGTAACAACCTAACCACCCCTGTACAGGAGGGAAATCTGCTCTGCTTTTGCTAGAGGCTTATGGTATACACAACGCACGACTGAGGTAAGATTAATTCGCTAATGAAATTCATCCCCTGCCCCCTTCCTTATCGAAGTTCTCTACCCCTAAGGGTTACCTTCCGCTAGTCCTTCAATCTTAAGCCTTTTCATAATACTTTCATGAAAGTACGGAAGCTGTAAAACTTGTGCTACCTATAACTACAGACTCTTTTCCTAAGGGGGCTTGCATGACAGAACAGCGAGCGCAGGCCAATCCTACTCCCTCAACCTTTACCTCTTAACAAGCGGCTTTGGGATTAGGGTAGGTACCTTCGTTATCGGCTTCCGGGGCATCCAGGCAGGCGAAGTCTTTCTCTACCAGTACTTCAACTTCCTGTCCTTTGCCGGTGTCTAGCCGGCCATTAAAGCCAACAAGGTCTGTACTGGTCCACTTCTCCGCGAGAGCTTGCGGCACATGCACTGTGGTGGTGTTGGCCTGAAAGCTGATAGCCAGGTCCGGCTCTGAAGAGAGTGCCAGGCTAAAGCAAAGCTGATCCTCTAGTCTTGCTCCGAAGGCTATGACTTCGGTTACTTTTCCGTCTTTTTTAAACTGATCTACTTCTGGTTGTTTTAACCGGAAGCGTATGGTGTTTCCTAAGATTCTGATTTTCATTTTGTGATAGACAGGGTGCAGCTTCTTTTCCTGTAAAAGACCGGAAAAGATTATTTACTTTAAAGATAAGACTTGTAGCTGTAAGTTCTCTTATCCTTAAGGGATAAATCATTTATCTGTTGTTCCTGACTACAACTATTCCTCGCTGCTCGTAGGAATGCGGGTACAAGTTTAGCTGTTGCCGCCTTCGGGGTAGCAACTACAGGGGCAAGGAAAACGATGAACCCGAGGGCCTGCGGGATGCATGATTCAGCAAGTTCAGGCTGACCAGCGTTGGTTTAATTCGTGATTTGCAGAACCTGTGGGTGCTCGTAAAGGAGGTAAGGCTCTGTGCTGTTACTTTACTCCAAGGTGCCTACACCTTACGTGACAGGGAACTCATCTCGGTGGTAAAGGAATGTATTGAATCAGCAGAGCGGCAGCTGATCTGGCTGCTGTCACAAATCAAGCATTTGGGGCCGCAAGGGTTGTTAGTTGGATTATTATGTTAAGTAAGTAGCGTTGCCAGGCTTTATAGAAGTAGAACAGGTTAAGGTTCTGCTGACAAAAGGTGAAGGTGGGGAAGGAGAGCTGGCAGAGTCCGGATACTTAACCGAGCAGGATACGGGCTTTTTTCAGAGCAGCTTAGTTGCGGTAGTGCCTCGGGTGGACATCATGAAGTAGCGTTCGTACCTGTTAACTAAAGCTAAAGCAGGTCTGATTTTAGTAGCCTCTATCCACCACAGCCAACTCACGAACCATAACTTGCCGGTTCGTGAATTGGCTGTGGTGGTTCAGGCATCATTACTTCTTGCTGGTGGTATTTAGGCTGTTCATCCAGTCTACCATGTAGGCAATTACTTCCGGTGCCACGGTCTCCTCTATCTCTCCATACTCTGGTACGCTGCCGGTTTCTGCCGTCTGAAAGAGGTGGTTCTTGTTCTCCCATCGCTTGATGCTGACCTGTTTGTTGCCCCCTTTGCGCAGGGCCTTCTCAATAAGCGGCAGGTTGTAGTGGCCTACCTGCACGTCCTTGGTGCCGTTCATTGCCAGCACCGGACAGTTTACGCGCTGCAGCGCCTGGGTTGGCTGGTTCAGGAGTTCAGAGCGGCCGCCCGGGGTGAGAAACCAGCTAAAGTCAGTTGGCTTAATGGGGTAGCTGAGCTCCAGCTTCTTTAGGTCCTCTGCGCTCAATCTGGCCAGCGCCGGGTTAAACTTTTCCAGCTCACGAGCCAGCTTTTGTTTGGCCGCTTGAGAATCTTTTTCCGAGCGAATGACCTCAATCACCGTTTCCAGGATCTTTGTGTTCAGGGCGATTCCTTCTTTGCTGGCACCTGCCTGCGCATAAATTGCTTCGGATTGAGTGATAAGCCCTTGTGTCAGTGGCTCACCCGGGCCTGCCATCAACACGATAAAGGCTACTTCCTGGGATTGGGCTGCTGCAATCGGGGCTATCTCCGCACCCAGGCTATGGCCGACCAAACCTACCTTCTGTGCATCCACTTCTTTTCTGGTTTTCAGGTAAGCTACCCCTGCCAGGGCATCACGGGCGTGGTCCTCCAGGGTGGCTGCCTCGTAGTTGCCCTCCGACTCACCCACGCCTCTGTCATCCACCCGCAACACGGCATAACCAGCACGAGTCAGCAGGTCGGCCCACACAAGAAACACCTTGTGTCCAAAAACCGTCGCGTTTCTATCGGTTGGGCCGGAACCGGAAACGAGCACGACGGCAGGGTGCGGGCCGGGCGCCTGGGGCAAAGTAAGGGTGCCAGCCAGCCTGACACCAGCATGCGCATTGCGGTAGCTTACTTTTTCCTCTGTATAAGGCAGCTTACCTGTTGGCTCCTGTGGGCGCCTGGGCTTGTTTCTGGGAAGGCTGTCTACTTTTTTGAAGTTCAGGGGAAATGAGGTTGTGGCGTTTTGCGCCAGCCCGCCCTGTATTGCATCCGCACCCACTATTTTTCCCTTGTAGGTAGCGTTCAAGGACTTGATCTGTATGGTTACCTCGTCACCCTTCAGGGAGTATTCCTCAATGGCAATGTCATAAACGTTCTGGTCGATGCTGTGCATAAAGGCTTGGCCGTCCTGTTTCACTTCAATGGCAACGGTCATTTGCTGGTCGGGCTTTATTTCCAGTTTTCCGAGCCAGATGCCCTGCAGCGCCTGCTGTGTCTGGGCCTGAGCGGGTAGGACGTGAAACTGCACCAGAAGCAGGAGAAGGGAGTAAGCGAAGAGGCGGATGGATGTAAAGTTCATTGTTTTATTTTGTTTAGGTTTGTGCATGCAGCATTTCTGGCCTTGCTGATGATACAAACCTACAGGCGGCTGTCTGCCTAAAAAAATAGGATCAACAAGCGCTGCCGCATATCCTGCCAACTTCCGGATATACCTTTTCAGCCACGTTTATCCAGCATTTTCCCAGTTCACATAAAAAACACTATACTTCATCCATTCCGCTGTCTCGGAACAGAGCAGTTGCTTATCTTTAGCTGTTCTAACACAGTTCATCCATGTTCCGGAGCAAGTACATCGCGCCACTTATACATCTTCTTGTCTGGCTGCTCGGCTATCTGGCCGTTGTGTCCTGGGTAAACACCTTGGGGAACTTCCGGAGTGCCGATCATACGCTCTTTCTGCCTGTTACGCTGGGCACGCTGGTGAACGTTTGCCTTTTTTACACGACCTCGCTCTTCCTTATTCCGGAGTATTTTGCCACGCGGCGGACAGCAGTTTTCCTGCTAAAGCTGTTATTGCTGTTGTTGGGCCTCACGCTGCTGGAGACTGTGGTAGACCATCTCTTCTTCGTGAATTATTACTCCACTGAAGAGGAAACTCTGGGTACGCAGTTCCTCCTGAACATCCTGTTTAACTTTATGGTGCTCTCGCTTGCCCTGGGCTATGGCTTTACCCGGAGCTGGTTCCGGAACGAGAAGCAGCGGCAGCAACTAAAGCAGGAGATGCTACAGGCAGAACTCAATTTCCTGAAGGCCCAGGTAAACCCTCATTTCCTGTTCAATGTGCTGAACATGGCCTTTTCCAGCGCCGCCCGGAGCGGGGATGAGCGGACGGCCGGGATTATTGAGAAGCTGGCGAACCTGATGCGCTACATGCTGTACGAAAGCAATGTGGACAGCATTGAGCTGAGCCGGGAGGTCGATTACCTCGAAAGCTTTATCGAGTTGCAGAAGCTGCGCCTTTCTTCTGAAATAAAGGGGGCGATCAGGTTCTGTGTGACGGGTGACTGTAGCCGGGTTAGGATTGCACCCTTGCTTTTGATCCCCTTTGTGGAGAACGCCTTTAAGCACGGTATCCGGCTGGATAAGCCTTCCGATATCCTGATCCAACTGGAAGTAGCGGAGGAGGCCCTGCGCTTTCGGGTAGAGAATGCCATTGCACAAACGCAGCAATCGCCGGAGCGGAAAGTGGGCGGGGTAGGGCTGGAAAACGTGCGAAAGCGGCTGGCCCTGCTGTACCCTGGCAGGCATGAGCTGCAGACCTACCAGCAGGGAGATACATTCATTTCATCGCTAACGCTTACCTTAAAATAAACCTATGAAGTGCATTGTAGTAGACGATGAGCCTTTTGCCCTGGAGCTGGCCGCGGAATATGTTAAGAAAACGCCTTTCCTGGAGTTGGTAGGCACCTTTACCAATCCCTTTAAGGCACTCTCCTTTATGATGGAGCAGGAAGTGCACCTGCTTTTCCTGGACATTAACATGCCAGAGCTATCGGGGATACAACTGCTGAATTCGCTGCCGCACAAGCCAATGGTGGTTTTTACCACGGCCTACCCGGAGTATGGGGCAGAGAGCTACGAGTACAATGCGGTTGATTATCTGCTGAAACCGATCAATTACGTGCGCTTCCTGAGGGCAGCGAACAAGGCCCTGGAGCTTTGGAACCTTAAAAAGCAGCCGCAGGCAGCAGCGACCGCCTCGGAACAGGCACCTGTAACTGCTGAAAAGGAGTACGTGCTGATCAAGAGCGGTACACAGACCTTTAAAGTAAAAGTGGAGGACATCCTTTACGTAGAGGGGGCGGGCAACTACATGTCCTTCTATACCAAGGGTAAAAAAATACTCTCGCTGCTCAGTATGAAGGAGGTGCTGGACTTATTGCCTAACGACCAGTTTGTGCGGGTGCATAAGTCCTACGTGGTTTCCCTGCGCCATCTGCAGGTAATTGAGCGCCACCAGGTGCTGGTAGAGGGAAAGCCTATTCCGCTAGGGCTCACCTACCGGGAGCAGTTTCTGGAAAAGGCCGGGAAGAAAGGCTAGGAGAGGACCGGCACTTCAGGTAGCCATAAAACAGGCAAATTATCCTTCGCTTTTGGATGAGCCTGCGGTGAAGGCTTTCACGATACCGAGGCACATGCCCAATAGCACGATTGCCCAAACAGCAAAGCTGATGTAAATGAACAGCTCTGGAATAGGTTGAAGATAGGGTGCACTCAGCGTCTTGGAGAGTTTAAAGGTAGCCACTGTATAGCCTCCAACACAGAATACCAGCGCCCAGTATTTAGGCGTATATTTCAGCGTTGTTTTCTTGATCAGGTACTTCCAGATTTCCAGCAGGACAATAACCGGGATCCACCAGGTAGCCGTGGCCCAGGCAAGCAGGCTAATTCCCTTAATAAAAGGAAGAAAACCGGTAAAACCAGTCGTGCTGCTTATGTGCTGCATAAAGAATGCCCCTGCCAGTGCGGTAATGCCCACAGCCCCTTCATTCACCCAATAGGGAGGGGTGATTTCCCGGGGAGTGGTCGGGAAAAAGGTCAGGCGATAGACGATGAGCGTGATCAGGATAACATAAAGCATAAGGCCCAGCAGCCACATGGAGAGGGTAAAGAACAACACCTGCTCCGGGGGAAAGGGTAAATGCCTGGTCAGCAGCGTACCCAGGATGGCGATGGACTGGGTGGCTACCACAATAAGCAACCATACCCCGCTGATTCCCTTCTTCAGCGAGGGCTTATCCGATTTGGTGGCGGTCATCAAAAAGAACGCGTAGATCAGCAACACCCAGGTACCGAGACCAAACCAGAAAAGGACACTGGCCGGCGCAAAGCTTTGTTTTTGCTGTACATACTGTACGCCCAGGATACAGGTGCCCGCCACTAAAGAGAAGAAGCCTGCTGCCTTCTTAAAAGAAGTAAGATCGGCTATAAAGCGCTTATAAAAGAACAGGATGCGGGAGAGCAGCAGCAAAAGCAGGATTGCAAATACTACGTTATTCGCCCAGAACAGCATTTCGCTTACTGTAGGAAAGCCCAGCATGTTTGCGCCTAAAGACACGATGCCGGTAGCCATAACCAGTGCAAAATAGGCTGGACTCAGCCCCTTAACTTCTTGTTTTACGGTAGAGAGAAAACTCATGCTTTATGTCTTGTTCAGCAGCCAGGTATGTATGGCTACTTGTTTTGTTACCATATGTCTTAAGCGTGAGTATACGGTGTAAAACGGCAACGCGGTATGCTAAGGCACGTACCAAGTAAGGCAATTCCCCTACAGTGGCGAGCATAGGTGTACTGTTTGCCCGTAGCGACCTGTAATACGAGGTGGATTAGCGTTCGCAGCTACACATGAGGAAGCAGGGTTTGTTTCACTCCCATCTGTTGCCTTCGTGTTACAGGGCAGGGTAAGCAAAGAAAGAGTAGCGCTTAAATTGCTTTAGTAAGGCGAAGGGCTAATGCTGGTCCAGCCGCCATCTACCAGCAGGCTCTGGCCTGTTATATGGCGGGCCTCCTCTGAGAGCAGGAACAGGGCCGCATGGGCTATATCGGCAACAGAGGCGGGCCGTCCCATTGGGGTTAGCCGGGACCAGGTGTGCTCGTAGTCAGGATCTTCCAGCGTTCTTTCTGTGAGAGTGGCCCCCGGCGCAACCGTGTTGACGTTGATCTTAAACTCGGAAAGCTCAATGACCAGGTTCTTGGCCAGCATCTCGATGGCTGCCTTGCTCATGCTATAAGCTGCAAGGTTCTTGTGTGCCTGGTGCCCCGTTACAGAAGAAGTAAACAGCAAAGAGCCGCCAGTGCTCTGTTGCTTCATTTGCCTGGCTGCTGCCTGGGCCAGAAAAAAAGTACCGCCCAGGTTCACCTGCATCACGCGGTTAAATGCTTCCGGCGTGTAGGAGAAGAAGTCGCCGAACAAGGTGATGCCTGCATTGGCGACAATCATGTCCAGGTGTCCGTACTGTGCAACGGCAGTGTCTACCATTTGCTGTATGAAATCCGGGACACTGGTATCTCCCGCCATCGCAATACAGGTGCCACCTGCTTCCTCGATCTGCTTCCCGGCATTTTCTGCCAGAGCAGCATCAACATCGTTTAAAACCACACTGGCTCCTGCCGCTGCCAGTTGCCGGCAAATCTGAAGCCCGATTCCCTGCCCGGCACCGGTTACGATGGCTACTTTATCTTTAAACTTCATGAGTCTCGTTTCTAAACAACTTACCAAAAGATAGACAAGTGTTTTGTGCATATCAAGGTAAATGAGTCAGGTATGGAAAGATTAGTGCTGAAAGGGCTGCTGCTTTAGCCTTGTTACCATATCTTTATCTTATAACTGCTACACTATGGAGACAATGAACAAGCCAAAACCTCACAGAAACTGGGCGGGAAACATAAGCTACAGTACAGATCACGTGCAATACCCCACCTCCGTAGAGGAGGTACAGGAAATGGTAAGGCAATCGGGTAAGATCAAGGCGTTAGGCTCCCGGCACTCTTTTAACAGGATTGCCGACAGTGCTGAAAATCAGATTTCCTTAAATGCCTTCAACAAGGTTGTGTCTTTGGATAAAACGGCTAGCACAGTAACGGTAGAGGGTGGGATGCGCTATGGCGACCTGGCTCCTTACCTGCAGGAAAACAGATATGCCTTGTCTAATTTAGCTTCCTTGCCTCACATTTCGATTGTGGGCGCCTGTGCTACTGCTACCCACGGCTCCGGTGTACAAAACGGTAATCTGGCCACGGCTGTTTCAGGGATAGAATTTGTGACTGCCACCGGGGATGTTGTTGCTTTAGGGAGGGAAAAAGACGGGGACCTGTTGAAGGGAGCTGTAGTGAATTTGGGTGCCCTGGGCATCGTCACGAAGGTAACACTCGACTTGCAGCCAACCTTTATTGTGCAGCAGGTGGTGTACCGGAACCTGCCGATGGCGGAGCTGGAAAAGAACTTTATGACGATCATGTCCAGTGGCTACAGTGTTAGCCTGTTCACCACCTGGTTAAATAAAAACATCAATCAGGTTTGGATCAAGCGCGTGGATGATGGCAATGCGACGGTACTGGATCCTGCGTTTTATGGTGCCAGGCTTGCCACACAGCATCTACATCCTTTGGAAGAACTAGCAGCGGAGCATGCGACAGCACAAATGGGTCTCTCTGGTGTCTGGTATGAAAGGCTACCACATTTTAAAATGGGTTTTCAGCCAAGCGCAGGCGAAGAACTGCAGTCAGAGTATTTTGTGCCGATAGAGAGTAGCTTTGAGGCCATGATGGCCATAGAGAAGCTGCATGAAAAGATTAGCCCTCACCTGTTTGTCTCCGAGATCCGTACGATTGCGGCAGATGATCTCTGGCTGAGCCCCTGCTACAAAAAAAGCTGCGTCGCCTTTCATTTTACCTGGAAGCAGGAGTGGGAGCGTGTAAGAGAGCTGCTCCCCTTTATAGAAGAAGCACTGGCCCCTTTTGAGGCGCTTCCGCACTGGGGTAAATTGTTTACCATGGCGCCGTCTGTACTGCAGTCCCGTATCAGCAAATTGGCTGACTTCAAGGAATTGGTGCACCAGTACGACCCGCAAGGGAAGTTCCGGAATGCGTTTTTAGCGGAGAACCTATATGCCTAAGGCATCGCAGGAGTCTTAAGCAGAATTTACGCCTCAATGCTGAAACCCTATGTAGAGAGGAAGTACGAAAGGGAGGATTGAGTGGGCAGTTTTTAGTCCCACTGGGATGACATGATAGTAACAAGTCTTCTTTTCGCTAAAGCTCCAGCGGAGCGAAATGTTAACATGCCTTGAACATGTCGCTCCCCATTACGAAATCAGGAACATATCATACCCCAGCTCGTTGTGCTGTAAAGAACTTCAGTTCAAAACCAATGAATACAAAGCTTATGCTCGAACGTGAGGTGTACCGCATGCCGAAAGCAGGATCTATCAGTGATCTGCAACTTCTAAAGGAAGAACTGGCCCCACCCAAAGCCGATGAGGTATGTGTGCAAGTGAGGGCGATCGGGCTGAACTTTGCAGATATCTTTGCAATGCAGGGCCTGTACAGTGCCACACCGGATGGGTCCTTTGTTCCTGGATTGGAATACTCTGGTGAGATCATAGCCGTAGGGGACGAAGTAGCAGAATGGAAGGTGGGCGATAAAGTGGTGGGAGCTACGAAGTTTGGCGGCTATGTATCGCACATCAACAGCCATCACCGGTACGTTATTCCCTTGCCCGAAGGCTGGAGCTTTGAAGAAGGAGCTGGTTTCCTGGTGCAGGGGCTCACGGCCTATTATGCCCTCGTGGAGTTGGGAAATCTGCAGAAAGGCATGACAGTACTGATCCATAGCGCCGCGGGTGGCGTAGGGATTTTGGCCAATCGTATTTGCAAAAAGTATGGCGCGTACACCATCGGCAGTGTAGGGCGGCCTGATAAAGTAGACTTTCTTCAAAAAGAAGAAGCCTACGATGCCGTCATTCTCCGGAACAAGATTTTTTATGACAAGTTGAAAAATGCCCTGGGCCGCCGCCCGCTCCGCCTAATTATGGAGTGTATCGGTGGCAAGATTTTAGAGCAGGGCTGGGAGGCGATGGCTCCCATGGGGCGGATGGTGGTGTATGGCAATGCGAGCTTCACCAGCCACAGCGCAAAGCCCGATTATCCCCAGCTCATCTGGAAGTACCTGCAGCGCCCGAAAATCGACCCTCTGCGCTTGCCTACCCAAAACAAGTCGCTCATGGGCTTTAACCTCATCTACCTGTACGAGCAGACGGACATGATGCACCAATTGCTCCATGAGTTACAGGCGCTCCAGTTAAAACCCCAGCACATCGGTCATGTCTTTGAGTTTACGGAAATGCAGGAGGCGATTCAGTTATTTCAGCAGGGCAAAACCGTAGGGAAGGTGGTCGTGAAAACGCACTCTTCCTGGAACCGGACCTCCTAGCCTGTCTTGCTCCTCGAACCAGTAGCCTCATAATAAATTCTTGTCCTGACAAATCAAGGGAGAAACCTGCCGAAATCTTGGTTAGGTTCACCTGCTTTTTTCGGCAGGCATAAGAACGCCCGGGATATCTGAAAGCCTTTGTGAGACAATGGCTTCTGGTATAGGTCTGTCTAGCGTGGCACTGAAACAAGTCCCCTGAAAAAGTTTTAATGAGGGTGGCGAGATTGCTTTGGCGGCTAATATCTAAAACTAGCCGGATTGCTGCCAGTTTTACTTCCTTTGGCTTAGCTTTTGCTGCACAAGAGGCTGTGACTGAAGTAAAAAGCTTTTCTCACTTATGAAACAGATGACCCTGCTCTGTTGTTGGTGTCAGCATAGTGGCTTGTGCGGCAAATGAAATTAGCTTTTGCAGAACAGAAACGCCCTGTGCCTGTTGTCTTGATACTTTTTTACTTTGCGTCGTTTAAACTCAATCAGTAAATAGCGAAATTGCTCCTCTTCTTAATTACCCAATGCTAGAAATACTTATTTACACTTTTCTTTTAAGCGTATCGCCTTTTGGAGAGGCCCGCGCCGGCATCCCTTACGCTGTCCTGAATGAGTTGCCCCTGGCCTGGACCTTTGCAGTGGCTTTAGTGGCAAACTTGCTGATTTTTCCTCTCATGATGTGGCTGATCGATACCTTTAACAAGAAACTATGGCCAAACCGTGTCTACAGGAAGAACGTTGTCTTTTTGTCTAAGCGGGCAAAAAAAGGAGTGGGCGGGAGCGTCCAGAAATACGGGTTTTGGGGGTTGATGATCTTTGTGATGATTCCCCTGCCGGGCACCGGGGCTTATATGGGTACCATCGCTGCGTATGTTTTTAAGATCGGACGGGCAAAAGCTTTTCTGGCGATTAGCTTAGGTGTGTTTATTTCCTGCGCCCTGGTGGTGGTAGGGGCCTACTTCGGGAACATGGGGCTGAAACAGTTATAATTTACACTGAAAGTGATTTATCTGCCTTTGTATATGCAGGTGTAGATACAGGACTGGCAGTGGGGCCGTCTCTGCCTCTTAGGTTCTGTACATCCTTAACCTTTAAAGCTCCACAAGGCGTATTTTCCAGAGCAAAGGCTAAAGAAACGTTCTGTTTTTCTAGCCTTTTTCTTTAGTCCTCAAACAGCCATTGCTTCGCCGAAGCCTCAGCCCAAAAGACCTGGTAGCCGTAAGGGAACAGCTCTATTTTATCTGTAACGATCTCGTGAATGATGTTCTGAAGAATATCTTTTGAGAACAGCCTGGCACTCCGCCTAAGCGGGGTGTTCTTGTTGGCAGCCATTACACGTTCTACCAGCCAGTTTTGATCTGTAATAGAGGGAGTGCTTGTCAGCCTGAAGTCTAACAACAAGAGTTCGGCACTGTGCTCGCTGATCTTGTGGGTAATAGCCTCCCAGCCCTGTCTGAACTCCTCACTATTGACGGGCCTGCTCCACCTTGCCTCCAGATACTTTTGATCTGCTGCCAGGTTCACCGTAAGGTAGTCAGCTATAAACACAGCCACCAAAGTTTGAGCAGTTTCGAGGTGTCCCATGGTTCTGGAATGATGTTTATGTCTAAAATATAATAAATTATACTTAAAAGTAAATAAATTAGAAAAATATTACAAGGCCATCGGGAGATACTTTGCTAAACAGGAGGGCAGGTTACCCTATTTGTAACTGTAGCTTAAAGCACAGCCGAAGAAAAAAGGCTTGGACACCGTAAAAAATGCACTAGGAGAGAAGTGATGCCTGGGATGGGAAGCATTATCCTATAGCAGCAAAATGCCGTGAGGCAGGAAAATAAAGTGATGTCTTTCCTGCCTCACGGCACTCAACAGTAAGTAAAGCTCCGTCTTACACACTAGCGGGTTTAGCGCTAGGCACAGGGGCAGGCCCAGTAGCAACTGCAAGCATGGCAGGAGACGACTGATGGAGGCTCAGGTAGGCCTCGTCCAGTGTTGGTGAAAAATTAAAAAGCTGTTCTAACTTGAGGAGTCTGAACAGCTTTTTAATTTGATCATCGCACCCGAACAGGGTAATGTTGGCCTGCTTCGACTTGAGGTAGAGTAAGCGGTTTACGAAACCACTGAAGCCAATCCTGCTATAGATTAACGCATTACTACAGCTACAGTCCAGCAGCATGTGCTTTTCTGATGTGGTGGACAGCTTTTCTACTTCTCTTGAAATCTCATTTAGGCTTGCTTCGTCTATCGTTCCCTCCGCTACCAGCAGGGTTAATCCAGAGGAATTGTTTATCGTTAGGTTCATACTGTTTGTACTTTAGGGTGGATGTATTTCATGGTGCTAAAAAATATGATGCTTACTATTTGTACTATTTTATTGCAGGAGAGGTTTTGCTAACAAGCGTTGAGAGGGCGCAACTTGGTAATTAATTCTTGTCTGCTGCGGATTATACCGGTGTATAGGTGTTTATACGGATAAAGGTACGGCAACAAGAGAAGAGGGAAATCTCAACATACTTGCAACGCGAGCTCAGGTCGGTTTTATGCCAGTAGCCTACGTGACCACTGTGTTACTTTAAATAAACGTACCTTTACAGTGCAAAAGCGAATTATATCTCAAACCCTATCCTCTTTTTATGGATTTCTCTGCCCTCGGTTTACCGGCTCCTTTACTACAAGCAATCAAAGAACAGGGCTATGACCAGCCTTTTCCTATTCAGCAGAAAGCCATTCCGGCCATTTTAGCCGGTCAGGACATATTGGGAATTGCGCGAACCGGTTCCGGAAAAACAGCGAGCTTCGTCTTGCCGCTTTTGCAACAGTTTCAAAAAAAACCAGCGGCCAGAAACCGCTTTATCAAGGCCCTGGTGCTGGTGCCTACCCGTGAGTTGGCCTTGCAGGTGGCCAACGTGTTTCATGACTTCAGTGCGCATCTTACACGGCGGGTAAAAACGCTGGCGGTGTTTGGGGGCGTGAGCATTAACCCGCAGATGATGGCCCTGAGTGGTACTGAGGTCCTGGTGGCTACGCCTGGCCGTTTGCTCGACCTGGTGGACAGCAATGCGCTTCAGCTGTCGGAGGTAGAGGTGCTGGTGCTCGACGAAGCCGACAAAATGCTGAACCTGGGCTTTGAGGAAGAGATGAACCGCATCTTCGCGCTCCTGCCCTCTAAACGACAGAACCTGCTTTTTTCCGCTACCCTGGCCGAAGACATTCAGACCATTAAAGAGAAGCTGCTCCGCGATCCGTTGGTTGTGTCTGTGGAAGAGCAGCAGCGCGACGAGGAGCAACTGGAACTGATTGAGCAAGTGGCGTACCGCGTAAGCACCGAGCGCAAAGGGCCTTTTTTACGCTACCTGATCAAGCAGGAAAACATGCAGCAGGTGCTGGTGTTTGTGTCGAGTGGCCGCAATGCCGATAACCTGGTGGTAAAGCTGAACAAGAACGGCCTCAAGGCCATGGCCATGCACGGGAAAAAGAGCCAGGGTGCCCGTACAGAGGCCCTAAAACGCTTTAAAGCCGGTAAGCTGCGCGTATTGGTGGCAACCGACCTGGCCTCCCGTGGTATCGATGTGCAGTTCCTGCCCTTCGTCATCAATTACGAGTTACCGCGCTCGCCCAAAGACTACATTCATCGGATAGGAAGGACGGGCAGGGCCGGTGCCACCGGCAAAGCCATTTCTCTGATCACCCCGGAGGACGAACACCACTTTAAGATCATCCAGAAAAAAATGGGGAAAAATGTGGAAATGCTCGGGAGCGACGAAGTGAACCTGCAGGGCTTTTAAACGAAAGCCTGCAGGTTATTAGAGGATACTATAAGCTGTCCGTAGCGCAGGATAGGTTATTCTCTTTTGTCTACAATGATGTGCGAGTGCCGGGCCGCGGCACACCTGTTTGGCCCTTGAGGGTAGCGGATGCCTAAGATCCGGAAGGTGACGCGTCGTGCAGGTTCCTACGGTCCAGGCGCTGCTCACCGTTCCAGCGATACGCCACCAGCCTGCCTTCTTTCGCTACGCTGTAGTCCACACAGCACACGTTTTGCTCGTACACGCTTGCCGTGGCATTGCCGGGTAGCCAGTAGTGCCCAAAGAACACTGGTTTCTCGGATGGGCCGTAGGGTTTGTTTCCCACAATCAGCGTCTCCGGTATTACCTCATCTGTCAGAGAATCGTAGGGACTGACGCTGTATTGCCGGTAGGTCATCTGCTCCGGACTGAGCCACCATTTGATCCGCAGGGCGGACCGGGGGTGCCCGTCTTTATCCGTGAAATAAAGCCCTTCTGGCATCTGCAGTTCTTTCCCTTTCAGAGTTACCTCTATGGCCTCGCGCAGCCTGGAGCCTGGCTTGTAGTGACTCTGCAGGAGCTGGTCTGTCAGCCGGTCGTGCGCCAGGTTGTCCCGCAGGTATTGGATGTGGGCTTCGTCCCAGCAGGCATGTACTACCCGGAAACTTTCCTCTTCGTAATAGAGTGGGAGTGTCTTGAACCAGGCAATGTAGTCGGCATACTCATCTTCCCTGCCCCGAAACTGCTCCACTGTTTTGGCGTGCTGCGACCTGTTGCGATCCGTATGTTCGCGCAGGTAATTTCCCTTCCTGTCTCTGGTGTTATAGAGGATAGCGCTCAGTTCGTGGTTGCCCATCAGCGCGATGGCCTGTTGCTGTGCGGCCATTGTCCGTACGATCTGCAGGGTCTCCCTGATCTTAGGCCCCCGGTCGATGTAGTCGCCTACAAAAATGGCCTTTCTCTCCGGATGGCGGTAATATCCCCTGCTGTTGTCATACCCCAGTTTTTGTAACAGCTGCTCCAGGGCATCTGCATGGCCGTGTATGTCTCCTATGATGTCGTACATGTATGCTAAGCGTAATATGTTCCCAGAATGCTCTCTGCCTCTCCCAGTCTTACTTATCCTCTGCCAGCTTGGGCCTTATAGCGCGATATGGTTTTAGCGGTACAAGGATACCTTATGGTTGGTGTCTGAGTAACTTCTGTAGGACTAAGATAGGAATTATTTTGGATAGTATAAGGTGAAATATTCTGATTAGGTCCTTAAAACAGGGGCCTTGCAGTAGAACCAAGTTGGCAGGCAAAAGTTCTGACAGTAGGTTCTGTTTGTTACCTGGAGGTTCAATAAATAAACATTAACTCGAGAAGAGAGATGCTACTTTGGCTAAACTGGCATTGTTGCTGATCCACGACTTTAGTTAAGCCCTTTTGCCTGGTGGAAGTCTTTGCGCTCCGCGTCTGGGATGGGACCCTTCTGTTTGTGGCTGTTGTGGGCCTGGCGAGAAATCTATCCGGGTCCCAGAAAGATCTATCCCTGTGGTCGAGATGATAAAGAAGGCATCTTTAAGTTGATGGAACTGGGGAACGTTCACGCACGGGTCAACTTCTACTTAGGCCAGTAGCATGATACGCCTGTATATTAACATGTCGTTCTGCACAACACAAAGACTTTTCTTATAAGCCCAGCCTTTACTGGAAAAGAGGTAAAAAGGTGCTGTACGACACGCGCAAGCTATGAACTCTCATTTTTGTTTATGCCTCTTCAAGAGGCAGAGTGACAAGACCTAGTTCAGGTACTTGCCGGGCACCTCGTCGTCCAGCAGGCCCTGTTGCTCCAGGTAAATGAGCTCCGCGTTTAGGATGGCCTGGATGTCCTCATACGATAGGTAGATGTCCTTTTTAGCGCACTGGTTGATAATATAGTATTCCATGGCCTCCTCGTCCAGTTTTACAGGTACCTCGATGAGAATGTCCACGACGGAGTCAGGGCTGGCGGCGATGTGGCACTGCTCCAGAAACTCGAACTCTGTTTCGAGGATCTCCATGATGGCGAGGTAGGAGAGCTTCTTTTGCAAATCCTTGGGGATGCTCTGGAAGACAACGGCTGCGGCATCTTCTAGGATGTATTCTGGCTCTTGCATAGGCTGGAGAGGTAAGTTTGTCCCTACTACGCTTACCTGCCCTCCTGGTTATGCCAGGGCTTACTTATTTAAAGGCGATTTGCCGACTGCCTGTATCCAGGGATCAAAGCTCCGGAAAAGAGGGAGTTTTGGCTAATTTAAATAGTTTTACTAAATATTTTAGCTTTAAATATAGCCTTTCCTTAATTTGCCTCCGTAAAAGAAGGACAATGGAAGAAGCGAAAGTAATACCTCTGCAGCGGGCAAGTGTGCCTGTGTTTTTCTCTCTGGAGCTGGAGAGTGATTTATCGATCACCCTGGTCGGGTCTACTGTGAAGGCGGGCTTTCCCAGTCCTGCCGACGACTATGTGGCGGGTCGCATCGACCTCAACACCTACATCACCTCCAACCCCACTTCTACCTTCCTGGTCAGGGTGGAGGGGGAGAGCATGATCGGGGCGCACATTATGCCCGGCGACCTGGCTGTGGTGAACAAGAACCGAAAGGCGAAGAGCGGCGACATCGTGCTGGCCTATGTCAACGGGGAGTTCACCATCAAACGCTATGAGCCACGGAAAGACGGAGCCTACCTGATTGCCGAGAATCCCAAGTATCCTGCTATCTGTGTCACGGAGACCGACAATGGCTTTATCTGGGGCGTGGTGGAGGGCATCGCCAGAACGATTTAACTTACCTGCCATGACCTCGCTCTTCGCCCTTGTCGACTGCAATAACTTCTTCGTCTCCTGCGAGCGTGTCTTCGACCCTGGGCTGGAAGGACGGCCTGTAGTGGTGCTGAGTAATAACGACGGCTGCGTGATTGCCCGGAGTAACGAGGCAAAGGCCCTGGGCCTGAAGATGGGGCAGCCTGCCTTTGAGGTGCAGGATTTGATCCAGCGGCACCAGGTACAGGTTTTCTCCTCCAACTACGAGCTCTACGGCGATATGTCGGCCCGCGTGGTGGAAACCCTCTCCCAGTTCAGTCCCAACCTGGAGGTGTATAGTATCGACGAGAGCTTCCTGGACCTGGGCAACCTCTACAAGACAGACTTGCAGGCCTACGCCAAAGAGATAAAGGCCACAGTAAAGCAGTGGCTAGGCATGCCCGTGGCCGTGGGTGTGGCTCCTACCAAAACGCTGGCCAAGATAGCCAACCGGCTCTCCAAGAAGTCGGCCAAGGCCGAAGGGGCTCTGGTGCTAACAGACAAGCGGCACATCGAGGAGGCCCTGAAGCGAACAGAGGCAGGGGACGTGTGGGGCATCGGCCGGCGCTACGCCCGGAAGCTGCAGGGCTTCGGGGTGCACACGGCTTGGGACTTAAGGAACGTAAGCGACTCCTTTGCCCGGAAGCACCTGACAGTGGTAGGGCTGCGGACAGTACGCGAGCTGCGGGGGGAGCCCTGCATCGACCTGGAACTCATGCTGCAGGTGAAGAAGAACATCTGCACCTCCCGCTCTTTTGGCCAGGCGATCACGGACCTGGAGGAAGTGGGGGAGGCCCTTACCACCCATGTGGTGCGCTGCGCCACCAAGCTGCGGAAGCAGAAGAGCCGGGCAGGGGCCATGACGGTGTTTTGCATGACCAGCCGCTTTGCCGCCGAGGGAGAGGTTTATTCTAACTGCCGCACCGTTTACTTCGATACGCCCACCGACTCAGAGCCGGAGTTGATCCGCCACGCCCTCAAGGCCCTGCGGGAGATCTACAGGCCCGGCTTCCGCTACCGCAAAACGGGGCTCCTGCTGCTCGACCTGGTGCCGGCCTCCTCCGTGCAGCTGAGCATATTGGATACGGTGGACCGGGAAAAACACGGCAGGCTGATGGAGACGCTCGATAACCTCAGGGAGCGCTTTGGCCACAGCTCGGTTAAGTACGCGGCGCAGGGCACCGAAGAGCGCTGGAAGCTGCGGCAGGAGAGCCTTTCGCCCCGCTACACCACCCGCCTGGAAGACCTCATCCGGGCCAGGTGAGGGACACGGAACCTGTTGTTGTGGTCCTTCATCCGTTCCAAACCCGACGTCACTTGCAGATGCAAGATTGGAAGCTCACACCAGCGATAGAAAACCTGCTCCCGCTCAAATTCTCTTATAAGATTAGTTAAGAAGGGAACACTTTTAAACAGCAAGTTTAACTGTGCTGCAGGTCTGGCTGCTTGCCCGGGCGCTGCCTATAAGCGGGGTATTTACGCCCTTTTTAACCAGAGCGGATGCCTTATCACATTTTTCCTGCCTTTCATCACATTTAGTTTAGAAGCGGCTAAATGTTCGCTAACCTTGCTCATCCCAAGTCTGATAACCCTAAAACGAAAAACTATGAGCACTTCCATTTTGAGAATAATTCTTTTTATCGCTTCCCTGCTGGAGATATGCCTTTTTGTAGGCCTATTCCTGTCCATCGTCTGCCTGGTTACCGAACTGCCGGTGCTGGGGCTTTTGTACTTACTTGTCGGGATTTAGCCGGAGGTGTACCCTGACTGAGAACTTGGAATGGTTTCCGAAGGTAGTGAAGAACTTGCCCAGGGTGCAGCGGAGCACAGAATCCCGGACCGTCTCAGGAAGGCTATTATTCCCAGGAACGTGTAGGGGAGTTAAAAGAGCCAGCTGTTACGGAGCGTCCCGGCGGGACGACCTGCTTGTAGCAAGCGTAGCCTAAAAGCGCCAGCGAAGCAACCCGTTTGGGGCAGGCTTACATCCTGCTCCCACTGGAGCTAAAACGACAGGCAAGCCTTTAGCATACTTCAAAAGAGCGTTATGCATTCCATCACATATTCCGGCGCTTTCATCACATTTTTTGTTTTTCCTCTCGTCTTTAAACTATCATTGTTGCATGGACAATCTCATGTTAAAAAGTATCAGCGATAAGCCCTTTTCCCTGAAGAAGGTAGAGTTCTGGGCGGCGACCACTATTTATGTGTTTGCGGTGTTCTTCCTCAGCACCTCTTCCCACAGTTCGAATCAGTACCTGTTCGAGGAGGCAAGAATCCCTTTCAACTACTACGAGGATTACTTCTTTCCCCAGCTTATCAAGTACACCTTGCTGTACCTGGCCTTCCTGCTGTTAAACTTCAGGGTAGCCCCACAACTGATCCAAAAAGAAAAGCTGTGGCAAAACGTCTTTTTAATAGTTATCACCTTTTTGGCCATTGGACTGGTATTCGGCATTGCAGACACTTATGCCCAGAATTACCTTTTTAACCGATATGGGAATGAGCAGGAAACCTATAATGTAATTTTCCGGAACAGTTACCGCTATACCCTTTGGCTGTTGCTAATGTTCGGGTTTTACTCTGTCATAAAGTCTGTCGCGCTGTACCTGCTTTCTAATTCCGAAGCCATCCAGTCGAAGTACAGGATCCTAACCCGGGATGCACTGGCCGCTTTTGTGCTTTGGATGGTAGGCTTGTTCCTGTTGATGATCATTGGGGCAGAAGGAGAAATCATTTTAAGCTGGGCGGTTATAGTACCCTGTGCCATCCTGCTATACTGCTATTCCTTCTATGCACTCATTCCAAAGTCTTTAAACCGGAAGTATCCTTTTTGGGCCTATCTGTTAAAAGCAGCACTGATTCTTGCTTTAGCTTTTCTGCCGATAAGCCTGCTGTTGCTACTGCTGATACAGGATGAAGAAGCGGCTTTTGGGGTAAGCTTTTTTAATGTTGTCTTTCAACTGCTCATTACCGTGCCGCTTTCCTGGGTGCTTTTTAAGCGGCAGATGCAGGGCACTGAGGAGCTGTTTGTGCTGAAAAAGGAGTTGGGCCGTTCCAATGCGAACCTGGACTTTCTGCGCTCCCAGATCAACCCGCACTTCCTGTTCAACGCCCTGAATACCCTCTATGGAACCGCCTTGCAGGAGGACGCAGAACGTACCGCACAGGGCATACAGATGCTGGGTGATATGATGCGCTTTATGCTGCACGAGAACCACCAGCCCAAGATCCTGCTCTCCCGTGAGATCGAGTACATGCGCAATTATATCGACTTGCAGCTGCTGCGTACCTCTGCCTCACCGGATATCGTGATCCAGACGAACATAGAGGATGTGGTAGACGATAAGTTCATTGCCCCGATGCTGCTGATCCCCTTTGTGGAGAATGCCTTTAAGCACGGCATCAGCCTGAAGAATAAGTCCTGGATCAGGGTAACGCTGTATTGCGAGCAAGACAAGTTATTTTTTGACGTGTACAACAGCAACCACCCGAAGTCCGCGCAGGATACGGAGAAAGACAAGTCAGGCATCGGCCTCATCAACGTAAAGCAGCGCCTGGCCCTACTTTATCCGGAGCGCCACGAACTGATCATTCGGGATACCACAACAGAGTATTTTGTGCACCTGACCTTGCAGTTATAAAACTTATGTACAGCGTGTAGCTTCTGAAAGGAATTGTTTAATTTAATGATAGTTTGGGGAGCATAAGCCATAGTTAAGTTAGCCGGAAGATAAACAGACACTACAGCTAAATGCTAAAAAGAACCTACACTTTCCTGTCAGTTCAACTTGTGGTAGAAGTTTGACATGTAGCTCAGGTTTATTTTATCATCTCAAACACTTTTGAGGCGCGAGCCGAAAAAGAGCCCGCGAAGCTGCGAGAGACCTCTAGAGCATCCTCTTTAGAACTCTCACGATGTTTGAGATGACACAGTAGGTAGTGATAACAGAGAAAGCTCGGCTGATCGCAGAAAAAACTTACCAGTTTTTCTGCGATCAGCCGGGGGAGGGACCCTCTATTTGACAGGTTCCGGTGTTGCCTTTAGGCAGCATTGCAATGCGAAGCGAGCAAAGGAAGACGGCACAGCGCTGCGCGGGAAAACGTGCCCTCGCTTCAGAAGGCCTCCTACCCCAGACCTGGAGCGCAAAGACTTGAACAATAAAAAAGGACTAAGGTAATCTACTAGGATAAACAGCACCTACGCCAGCTTAGACAAGACAAAGGAAAACGTCTAAGTTCCCGGGCTTAGCATAGGAGACAGAAAACCGAAATACATGAAAGCGATAGCAATAGACGATGAACCGATGGCGCTGGAAGTGGTGCGTTCCCATGCGGCGAAGGTGCCTTTCCTGGAGCTGGTAGCCTGCTTTACGGATGCCTTTAAGGCGCTGGAGTACCTGCAGAACGAGCCGGTAGACCTGCTTTTTCTGGATATTAAGATGCCGGACATTACAGGGCTGGAGTTTGTGACCAGCCTGCAGAAAAGACCGTTGGTGATTTTTACTACTGCTTATACCGAGCACGCCGTCACCAGTTTCGAGCTGGACGCCATTGATTACCTGCTAAAGCCTTTCTCACTGGCCCGCTTCGTAAAGGCCTGCAACAAGGCGCAGGAGCTACTGCAATTGCGTAGCCAGGCGGTAGCCCCCAAAGACTACCTTTTCCTGAAAACCGGTTACGAGCAGGTAAAGGTGCACTACGAGGAGATCCTGTACCTGGAGGCAGCTGGCAATTATGTGACCTTTGTGCTGGACGACAAAAAGCTGCTGACCCGCATGACGATCGGGGAAGTGTGCGAGCTCCTGCCATCTGAGCAGTTCATGCGGGTACACCGCTCCTATATCGTCGCCAAAGACAAGATCGAGAAGATAGAGCGCCACCAGGTGCGTATCAAGGGGCATGACGTACCCGTTGGAGCATCTTACATGCAGGCTTTGCCCTCGCAATTATAAGCGCTTGGAATCCCAACGGCAGTAAAAAGAAACAGCAAGTAAAAGCTAGCTGCAAGTACAAACCTGCACTTGAACCGCTCTGTTGCCTTCCCTTGAAGCTGATGAGGAGAGTGCTTTGCTGTTATTTCGTTTTTAACCTTGATGCGAGTACTTCCCGCACGAATGTCCACTGGATATCGGGATAGCGGTCATTATCGAGCGGTTCCAGTTTCGCGCCCCTTTCAATGCCCCGGTTGCCCCTATCAACACAATCGTCGGTTCGTCGCTCTTGTTTAATTCCATTCTCTGTGCTTCCCGTTTCGGCCATATATCTGCATGTGGGCCGCATGTTTGGGGGAGCTTAGCGCCTCCGGGCTGAATTGAAGGAGAAAACAGTAGGGGCCTCGCAGCATCCGGAGGTCCTGCGAAAATTTAGCTGACAGGAAATAGTGGTGATGTTCGAAATCAGACATTTTACTGTCCAGATTCGGACGTCTTAGACAGCTTCCTAACTTCAACTAGTTTTAGCTTTTGTGTTTAATATGCTGATATAAAAGCGATTATAAAAGTGGCATATATCTTGGCATAGCGCTTTCCATAAGCATAGACAAAATGGAATACACTGTAGGGGGCAACACAGCACCCAACATGCTAAAACAACCACTACCGAACAAAAGCTATAAACTATGAAAAGATTAATTCTACCACTTTTGCTTTTCGCTTTTACAAGCCTGCAGGCCCAGCAGAGCAGCATCTCGGGCAAGGTGACGGACGCAGAAAATAAAGCCGTGGAGTATGCCAATGTGCTGCTCGTAAAGTCGGCCGACTCTTCGCTGGTGAAAGGCGTGTTAACCGAAGGAGCCGGCACCTACACCTTCGAAGGGCTGTCGGCTGGTAAGTATAAGGTTATTGCCAACATGCTGGGGCTGGGGAAAGCCGGAAGCCCGGAGGTAAGCATCACGGGCAGCAATGAGGTCATCAGGCTGGAGCCCTTGGTACTACGGCAGGCGAGCCATAACCTGCAGGAAGTGGTGATTGAAGGGCAGCGACCGCTCATCGAGCAGCAGTTCGACAAGACGATCCTAAACGTAGACAACAGCATTGTGTCTGCCGGCAACACCGCCCTGGAGGTGCTGGAGAAAGCGCCGGGTATCGTGGTAGACCAGAATGACAACATCAGCATGCGGGGCCGCCCCGGCGTAATGGTGATGATAGACGGGAAGCAGGTGCAGATGTCGGGTACCGAACTGGCCAACATGCTGCGCGGCATGTCTGCCAACTCCGTGGATAAGATCGAGCTGATCACCAACCCTTCTTCCAAGTATGATGCCGCCGGTAATGCCGGCATCATCAACATCAAACTTAAAAGAGACAAGAGCCAGGGCACGAACGGTACCTATACCGCCTCCTTCGGGCAGGGCCGGTATGGCAAGGCCGACCAGGGGATACAGGTAAACCACCGGGCAGGCAAGTTTAACCTCTTTGGGGGCTATAACTACTCCTACCGCAAAAGCTTTACAGACCTCGATATTTACCGCGAGTTCTTTGAGCAGGGCGAGTACGTGGGGGCCTACGATCAGCAAAATAGCTTCAACTTTACCAGCAACTATCACACGGCCCGCCTGGGCCTGGACTACTACCTTTCTCCCAAAACCGTGGTAGGGGTCATTGCCAATGGCTTTATGTCGGACTTGGACCGCGACAATGCCAACAGGTCTGTGGTACTGAATGGGCAGAGGCAGCCGGAATCGCTGTTCCTGACGGAGGCCGTGGTGGGGCACGGGCGCAACAACGGGGCCCTGAACTTTAACCTGAAGCACAGCCTCGACAGCCTCGGAAGAGAAGTGACGGCCGACATCGACTATGTCACTTACCAGAACGAGGACATCCAGGACTTTACCACCAGGTTCTACAACTTAGACAATGAGCAGCTAAGAATGCCTTACCTCCTGCACGGCAACCTGGACGGGGAGCTAACGATCAAATCAGCCAAAGTAGACTATGTGCAGCCTTTACAGGCCATCGGGGCCTCGCTGGAAGCGGGTGTGAAAAGCAGCCTCGTAAACGCCGACAACGACCTTGCCTTCTACGACCGCAGCAATGGGGGCAACGTGCTGGATGAAGACAAAAGCAACCACTTTATGTATGAGGAGAACATTAACGCAGCTTACCTGAACACCTCTAAAAAGTGGGAGAACCTGAGCCTGCAGCTAGGCCTGCGCGTGGAGAACACGATTGCGAAAGGAGAGCAGCTGGCCAATGAGCAGCTAGGAGAGGAGAGCAGGTTCGACCGAAAGTATACACAGCTTTTCCCGAGCGCCTTCGTGGGCTACAGCCTGAACGAGAAGCACGAGCTGGGCGTGTCGCTGAGCCGCCGCATCAACAGGCCTTCCTACAACCAGCTGAACCCCTTCAAGAACTTTCTGGATCCCAGCACTTATGCTGCCGGTAACCCTTTCCTGAAACCAGAGCTTTCCTACTCTTTCGAGCTGACGCATACCTTGGACAAGCGCATTGTAACCAAGCTGAGCTACAGCCATACCTCGGATGTAATCCTGAACGTACTGTCGCCGGACCCAGACCAGGAGAAACTGGTGATGCAGACCTTCCGCAACCTGACGACCCAGGACTACTATGGCCTGACGGTGACGGTGCCTTTCTCGGTGGGCAGCTGGTTTAACAGCATTAACAACGGCACGTTCTACTACAGCCTGTACCAGGGTAATGTGGCCGACACAGAGCTAAACAGCGGCAGACCTACCTTCACCCTGAACTCCAACAACACACTTACCCTGACCAAAGGCTGGTCGGCCGAAGTGGTGGGCGTGTACCGGTCAAGGGAGATTTACGGCTTTCTGGACGTGAACCCGATCTGCTTCCTGTCTGGCGGCGTGCAGAAACAACTGTGGGACAAGAAAGTCAACCTGAAGCTGAACGTAACGGACGCCTTCTTTACCAACAAGGTAAGGGCCACAACAGTGCTAACGGGCTATTCCGAGGACTTCTACCAGCGCCGCGATTCGCGGGTAGTAACCCTGAGCTTTGCTTACAAGTTTGGCCGTTCGCAGGCAGCGCCGTCCCGCCGCCGTACGGGTGGTGCAGAAGAGGAGAAGAGCCGGGCCAATTAAGGGGAAGTATCCCGACGCCTCACAGCGAAACGGGATAAGCCATTTCCCATCGATCTACAAAAAAGCAGCCTTCTTTCCAGGATTTATTACTCTCTCCTAACAGAGCTGAAAAAGGCAGTTTTTTACAAGTGATGGCAGCGGCGAGTGTTGTTACTTTGAGTGTAGGACAAGCTGTTTATTACCAAGTATGGCAGGAGCTTGTCCCGCGCTTATAGTGGTGGGGTGTGCCGGTGTTGGATGGGCAGCCTTGCTCCTTAGAAGCTATATGACAAGGATTTAGACTACGAAACAAAACTTCTAACTATGAAAAAATCAATGTACCTCCTTTTAACCCTGTTTCTCCTGTTGCAGCAGGCGGTTGCCCTGGATGTTAGTTTCCCTGCGTCTGTCGACAAAAAAGTGCCGGTGGTAGTACTGAAGGGGAATGCCTACGAAAGGGGGTTACAGCATGGCCGGGCGCTGAAGGGGCCGATTGCGGAGGTGTACGGCAAGTGGAAGGAGAGCATCCGGAAAGAAACCCAAAAAGACCCGGACGCGGTGATTGCGGATTTTCTGGCCACCTCCGACTATAAGAAAGCCATCCTGACGTGGACGCCAGACCTGTGGCAGGAGATAGAGGGCATGGCGGCTGGCTCGGGGCAAAAGCTGGAGGACGTGCTGGCCTTTCAGCTGATAGATGAATACTGGGGCTATCTGGACAGGTTGGAGCATGGCTCTGTAGACAAAGACCACTGTAGCGCTGTGGGGGTAGCGGCTACAAATGACCACCCTGCTTATGTGGCGCAGAACGTCGACATCGATACCTTTATGCATGGTTATCAGGTGTTGCTGCACATACAGGAAACCGCAGATACCCCAGAACAATACGTCCTGAGCTGTGCCGGCTTCATCGGGTTTGTCGGCATGAACAACAAAGGGGTTGGGGTCGTGATCAATGCGCTGACGGACCTGAACAACTGTGTAGACGGGCTGCCGGTGACCTTCGTGACCAGGGGCTTGCTGAACAAGAAGTCGGGGGCGGCGGCCTTAGCCTTCGTGAAGCAGGTAAAGCACGCAACGGGCCAGAACTATATCATCGGGGCCGGTAACGAGGTGTTCAACTACGAGGCCTCCGCAAACCTGGTGGTGCAGTTTAACCCGGTGGCCGATCAGAAACTGGTGTACCACACGAACCACTCCCTGGTAAACCACGACGTGAAGCCCTGGATGGAAGCCTACCACGAGCGGGTGCTTTCGGGCAAGGGGCCGATGACGAACAGCCAGACCCGGTACGCAGCCCTCGAGCGGCGACTGGCCACCACAGGGATAAGACTTTCGCCGGAACTGGTGAAGGAGACCTTGCGCTCCAAAGACGATGCGCGCTTCCCGGTATGCGTGGCCTATAACAAAGATGCCTTGGGCTTTACCTTTAGTTCCGTGCTCTTTACGCTGGGTGCGAGGCCTTCGGTGCAGGTAACCTATGGCTCGCCTGATCAGTCGGAGTACCAGGAGCACTTTTTCCAGGCCATCAAATAGTGCCTTGCTCTTAAGCGATTAATCCCCAACAATTCCAAATAGTGCTAACCCGACCCATGAAACATTTGTTGCTGAGCCTGGTCCTGCTACTGCTTGCTAGTGGAGCCAGGGCTGTGGCAGCCGGCCCTGCCCCCAAGGCATTGATCGCCAGGCGCCTGCAGTTAAAGCTGGACTCGCTGCAGAGAGCGAACGGCTTTCCGGGAGTAACCTTCGCGGCTGTATTGCCGAACGGCGAAGAGATTTTGCTGGCCTCTGGTATGGCCGATTCGGCCCTGCATATCCCCATGAAACCCACCCACCGCATGCTCTCGGGGAGCAATGGCAAAACGCTTTTTAGCGCGGTGGCCATGGTGCTGGCCGAGCAGGGCTTGTTTAACTTGGATGATAAGATCGAGAAGCACATCAGCGTAGTGCCCTGGTTCGACCGGATCCCGAATGCCCGCTCCATCACCATGCGCATGCTCATGAACCATACCTCCGGTATAGAAGAGTATTATGAGCTGGGCGATTTCATGCAAAAGCTCAAAGAAGTGCCCTCGCGTACCTGGACGCCCAAAGAAAGCTTCTCCTATGTGTTTGACCGGGAGCCTTTGTTTGTGGCGGGGGCAGGCTGGGGCTATGCCGACACCAATTACCTGCTATTAGGTTATATCCTGGAGCGGCTCAGTGGCCGCACCATGTATGACCTGGCCAAAACCCATGTGCTGGCCCCTTATAAGCTAAAGGACACGGAGCCCTCTGTCAAGCAGCGGTTCGATCGGTTGGCGGTGGGCTATTCCTCCCCGGCCAGTCCCTTCCCCTTTCACGGGGCCGTGGCTAAGAATGGCAAGCTGGTGTTTAGTCCGCAGTTCGAGTGGACAGGAGGCGGCTTTGTTTCCAGTGCGGCAGACCTGGCCGCCTGGGCCAAGGGCCTGTATTACCTGAAGGCTGTTTCGCCTGAAAGGCGGGCCGCAATGCGCGAGGGGGTAAAGGCGAACACCGGCAAAGACCATTTGTATGGCTTGGGCATGCAGATACGGCCGGGAGGGGAGGCGGGCTTTGGCTACGGGCACAGCGGCTGGTTTCCGGGTTACCTGACGGACGCCGAATATTTTCCTGATTTAGACCTGGCCCTGGCCATACAGTTCAACACAGATGACATGCGCCTGCTCAAAAGGTCTACGCATGATTATTTGCTGGAGCTCGCAAAGGTGATCCGCACCACGCAAAGCGAAAATAAAAAAGGGAGCTAGCATGGGCTTTTGGGAAAGCAGTATCTTCTGCACTAATTACGATACGTTTAGACGCAAGCAAACTTAACAATGGTGGAAACGTTGGAGAGCAGGCCTTTTTTAAGGGCAGGCGACCAGGCTTACAGTAGCAGTTGTGAGGTGGTGCATGTAGACGAGAAAAGCTACCAGCACTACCAGCAGACGACAGACGAGAACAGGATCATGAGCTCTTTCTTTACCTCCCTGGAAGGCGAGATCCGGCCTAAAGGACTCGGGATAAAATACGTGGCGCAAGGGCAGGAAAATTACCTGCTGCAGGATAAACGCTACCATGTTTCTGAGGGCAGGTACTTTCTTGTGAATGAATCGGCACCTTCCCTGGACGTAGCCATACCCGGTGTGCCGACCTGGAGCGTGTGCGTGGATGTAGATGTAAAGTTGGTGAACGAGGTGCTGTTGCAATGGCTGCAGCCAAACGAGCCGGACAATTACCACCAGGTGAGCCGGTACCTCCTGACGCCGGAATTGTTTGTACGCGAGGCGGAGGCCGGCCAACAGCTGCAAGCCCTCTTAGCCAGTCTCATTTCTGCGGGAACCTCACAAGGGCTGGCCAGGCCCCCGATCGAGTGGATCTTTGAGCTGATCACCCTGTTGGTGCAGGATAACAGAGCGCTGATCGGGTCTTATTATCGCCTCCGAGCATCCAGGCTATCTACCCGGAAAGAACTCTTCCGCCGGCTACTGCTCGGGAAGGAGATGCTCGACGATAGCCTTTTCTCCGGCACTACTATCAAACAGGTGGCGGAAAGCTGCTGCCTCTCCGAGTTCAGGTTCTACCGGCTCTTTAAACAGTGCTTTGGCGATAGCCCCTACCAGTACCTCACCAGGCGGCGGATAGCCAGTAGCCTGGAGCTAAAAAAACAAGGCCTCAGCTGGAGTGAGATCGCCTATGCCCTGAACTTCACCGACCTGGCCGCCTTCAGCAATAGCTTCAAAAAGCTAAAAGGGGTAGCGCCTACTAAGGTAGCGTAAATAGTCGTTTGGGAACACTGTAGTTGAGTTTTTTGCGCTACAACGGTTTCGCGGATGCGACGTTCTTCCGGATATTGCCTTATAAATACCTTTTGTAGGGACAGGTCGTGACCTGTCCGAATCGTTCCCCTGAGCTGTCCGAACAACAGCATTCCCGATGAAACAAAAGGATATGTACAGGCAAGCTTTTACCATCAAACATCCTGCTCATCCTTTTTAATCCTGTAAGTCCTCGTTCAGGTGCGTAGTAGGTAGACCTTGTGAGCCTTTAAGTGCTCTGGCAGGGGCAAGATGCATGGGTTAAACAAAAAATGCTTACATTAAGAGATCAACCATCTCAAAGCATCTATTTCTGCCATGACCACATCTTCCTCAAGCCGCCGCCATGCCCTGAAAGTGATGGGAGCCTCTGTTGGTGCTGCTATGCTGCCTGCCATAGTAGGAGCAGCGCCAAGAGATAAAGCAGTGCCCGCTCCTGCCTTTACCTATTGCCTGAACATGAGCACCATCAAAGGCCACAAACTGGGTTTCGTGAAGGAGCTGGAAGTGGCCTCTAAGGCAGGGTTCGGGTCTGTTGAGATCTGGATGGACTCCCTGCAGGCCTACCTCGATGGGGGCGGTACACTCCCCGATGCACGGAAGCGGCTGGACGATCTGGGGCTGACAGTGGAGAATGCCATTGGCTTTGCGCAGTGGATCGTAGACGACGAGGCGACCCGGAAGCAGGGTGTGGAGCAGCTAAAGCGCGAAATGGACCAGTTGGCCCAACTCGGCTGCCGCCGTACGGCAGCGCCGCCCGTGGGCGCTACCCAACAGCCAGGCCTCGACCTGAAGCGGGCCGCCGAGCGCTACCGTGCGATCCTGGAACTGGGGGACAGGGCAGGGGTGGTGCCTCACCTGGAGATGTGGGGCTTCTCCCAAAACCTGAGCCGTTTAAGCGATGTGCTCTACGTGGCAACGGAAAGCGGCCATCCCGCTGCCCGCCTGCTTCTCGACGTTTATCACCTCTACAAGGGGAACTCCAGCCTCGATAGCCTACCCTTGGTGGGCAAAGCCGGCATCGAGATCTTTCATGTGAATGATTATCCGGCTACCCTTTCTCCCGCAGCCATTACGGATGCCGACCGCTTGTTTACCGGGGATGGCGTTGCCCCGCTTTCACGCATTCTGCAAAGCATCCGCACTCCCGGGCGGCCACTGGTCATTTCTCTGGAGGTGTTCAACAAAACCTACTATGCCCAGGATGCCCTGCAGGTAGCGCAGACCGGTTTAGCCAAAATGAAAGCCATGACCAGCAAGTTGGGATAGGGCGGGAGCCAGACTGCTGTACGGTGCCCGTGGGGCAGGATATACTTTGGGCAACATTTTTTGTTCCATTAACCTCCCGCTTGCTCCTTGCTGGAGACACCGAATGCTTCCCTTTCTGCCAGCTGCCTGATCGTATAAGGAATGGCTAAAGCGCTAAGGGAAAGGGTGTGTTCGCTTAAGAAGTACTCTTATTGCTTTTGGTAATGAATAGGTAATTGTATTGCTAATTAACCAACTAAAAATAAAATTTATTAAAAAATTTGCAATTATTAAACCCTTCTTCTATATTTGAAACATCAACATACACTGTAGGGTGTTGAAATTGGCAGACAAGCCCTCCTATCTCGGGGGTGGAGGTTCTGGAACAAAGCAACTTTTAAGACCTATATAGAAGATATTTGCCTAACCACTTCGTGGAGGTTCGAATCCTCCCCCTACAGCACAAAAGGCCCTGTACACGCAGTACAGGGCCTTATTTTTTATATTCGGAAATATTTCGGACGGTACGCTAGAAATTCATTCTATATTCCAGAGAGCACTGCAGCAGTCTGCGCATCTAGTTCCTCGTCTAGAAATTCCTGCATGTAGATCTGTGTTTCTCTTAAGGAAGAGTGCCCCATCATCCCCTGCACAGCGAGGGCATTGGCTCCTGATCGCGCTGCCATACTGGCGAAGGAATGCCGGGCTGTGTGGGTAGTGATGTGCTTGGTGATGCCCAGACGCTCCAGTATGTTCTTTAACTCCCTGTTGATACTAGCTGTACTGGCTTCTATGGCTCTGCGCACTGCCTCCCGGTCCCTCAGGTCTAGTTTCTCAGACAGGAACGGGAGAAGAAACCCGGTGGCTTTCACTGGCAGGTACTGACTCAGCACCCAGCGAAGTCCATCCTCTATCTTTACGGACATCAGCTTGCCGGTCTTCTCCATGACGTAGATAATCCGGCCCCGCTCAAAGTCAACGTTTTCTGACCGTAACATCATCATGTCACCTACCCTTGCGCCCCTGGCATAGAACTGCAGCAGATATAGGTTCCGTATGTGGTTTACCCTGCTGGAATAATCCAGCGGTAACTCCCTGAGTCGCTGGATTTCGCCTGATGTGAGCACCTGCTTGTGCGTTCGTTTATAGGTGATGCTCAGGTTCTGGAAAGGGTTCTTTTCAGGCTTGGCTAACCCATACTTTTCGGCGATGTTGTATACTGTTCTGATCACTGCCAAGTCCTTTGCCGCTGAGTTGTGAGCATTACCATACTTTGTGAACAGGTGTGAACGGTACTCCTCAAGGAAGCCAACCGTTAACTTGCTGATAGGCAGCATCGGCCTGTAAGCCTTGAGCTTTCGGAACACGGAGCGGTGGCGCTTAAAGGAAGAGTAGGAGCTGTTGCCCGACTTCATCAGTGCCTCCCGTTTCTCCAGCTGGTCAGCGAAGAAGGCTATAAAATCATCTGGCTCTCCCTGGTCATTGGTGCCCGTAAGCCGGAGCTTGTAGCGCTCCTTTATATCGGCAGCAGTATAGGAGGCCCCTGCCATCTCAAAGGAGAGCACAGTCTCCCTGAGTCCCAGAATAGCAGCCTCAATAGCCCTGTTGTAGGCCTGGCTCAGAACATTGCCGCGCTTTATCCAGTCCTTATTCTCCAGCCGCCCCCGGGTGTTCCAGTCTTTTTTCGGAACATAGATGCCTAAACCGCAGTTGCACGATTTCCTGTTCTGCGTGATGCGGATCATGACCAGGTGCGAAAAATCTGTCTTGCGTTCTGTTTTATTGATAATTGCCTTTAGTGTTGCCATAGCTGTAATATAAACTCCTGGCCATTCGTGGATCCGCACAGGTTGGACAAGATACTTTCGGGTCTGTTGTTCTTGCTCATAGTTATACTGCTTTTAATTCTAATAGCTTGATGTACTTTTCCAGTAGTTCCGTGTAGGCTGTGAGAAGCTGCTCAAAGCCCTGCGTGTTGTAGTTGTTAATGATGACGTGATTCCGGTCGCCTTGCACGTTGTGCCTGTTGTGGTCACCGTGGATCTTGTAGGCTTTCGCGTCTCTGCCAGCCTGTGTGCCGATGTCCCGGCCTGCCTGTGCGTTCTGCCCCACGTCGTTAGCGTGGTGGCTTCTGATAAGGATGTCGTGCCCGGCTTGGCTGTTGTGGTGGTTCGCTCTGCCAGAAAGGGTGTTTTCTGTAGAGCAGAGGTTTTTTGGGTTAGATGCCTTCACTTTATTTGATTGTGTTTTGATTGTATACCGCAACAATAGTACAACATGTTTTAAAATTGCACAATGTTTTCACTATATTTTTGATTGTGAATTAATGGTTGTTTATACCTTTGTGACGTATAACACTAAAAACCTATATATGATGGCTGCAGAAGAGCAAAAGAAGATTACCGTAAACTTCCAGATGGATTCCGACTTGCACGAAAAGCTTAAGGCTATTGCAAAGAAGAAAGGGATTAGCTTCGCTGGATATATCAGGATGATCTGCTCTGAGGCTGTTGCGTCCGAGGGAGGGAACAGGTAAGGCTGTAGTACTCGGCTGCTCCAAAGCTTTACATGACGCTAACCTTAATGCTAATCTCGTACCTTGTCTTTATGGCTCTCTCTAAATTTATCTATAGACTTTAGTTGTAGTTGTTGTTGTTAGTCTTTATGTTTGATATAGTAATCATCATCAATGCCATTAGACGAATGGCCCTCTCGTGCGGCTTTTGAATCTATTTAAAAGTGTTCGCGTTGAAGGATGTATGAGTAAAGATTCAAATATGGCAATACATAAAAAGGCAAATAGACTTAAGTCGATACTCCACGGTGCCTCCAGTGCATTGAATATTTATGGCTCAACCAAGTCCACTGGTGCCTTATTTAATCGCTTGGAGAGAGTGAACAGAACAGGCGGCTTAGGGAGAGTTTTAGATGGAGAAAGCCTTCGCAAAGACTGGGAAAATGTAGGCTCCGATATGAGAGGAGCACTTAACAAGATTAAACGATCAGCAGAAATTGGGTAAGCAACCGCCTGTAAAACATAATCCACATCAAAGCCAGCCAGCAAACGGGCAGGCTTTTTTATTGTCGCAGCAAAAGATTCAGTCAGGCCCGATTCCTTCAGCGGAGGAGTTGGCTAGCCTTGAGAACGTACTGCCAGGAATTGCAGAGCGAATCGTCGCAATGGCTGAGAAAGAGCAAAATGAGCGACACTACCTTAACCGCTTGGTGTCGCAAGCTGAGGTAGATCTTGTTGCAGGAGAGACATCACTTAAAAAAAGAGGGCAATGGATGGCAATCGTTAGTGTCTGCATTATAGTTGCCCTTTGCACATACGCGTTTTATCTAGGTCATCCGGAGCAAGCTGCACTAATAGCTTGCACTGTCATAATAGGCTTAGTTGGAGCTTTTGCCTATAGCAGGACGATAGATAAGGACAACGAAAAGAAATAAGCAAAGCCTCTCCAGATCGGAGAGGCTTTTTTTTGTGCACATAAAAAGAGAAAAAGAAACCCCCGCCAAAAGCGAGGGCCTCAAACCTATTAGACTCATAAATCCTCACCCCTGAGGTTACACCATTATCTTAGTTCTTTCATAAGCGCCTGTATGTCGCTTTTGCTGAAGTCTAGCTGCTCCAGTACCTGCTCTGCTGTGGTCCTCTCCTGCTGTGTGGTGTCTTTACTGGTGGCTGCATACAACAGGGCCGCTGCTACAACCTCTGCCTGCTCTGAAGACAGTACTAGCCTCTTGGGTGGCTGCGCTCCTGCCACTGCCCTTCCTGATCGCTGCCACATGTCCCACACGCTGCGGGGAATACCCATAGGGCTTTTTATGCTGTTCTTTATCGTCCCGTTTTTCATGGTATGAATGTTATTGCTGTAATCAGTTTTCCTTTTTCATTAACCTCCTGTGCGCCCTCTGTGGATACCCCCTGACGCTTCAGCACATCAAACACCAGGTTGATGTCGTCCCACTTCAGCTGTTCTACCTCTATGCCTTCTATGCCAGCGTGTACGCCCCTAATGGCTGCTCTTAGCATGGCTTTATACTCCTGATCCGTCAGTACTACCACATGCTTCTTTTGTGCCAATGGGTTTGGGGTCTGACTTTTACTTTTTTTGGAGTAAAAGTATTCTATAAGCTTTCTCATCTCTTGATTGTCTTAGTTTAAAAGAGGCAGAGGGGAACAGGTCCGACCTGTTTAATAGCTTGTTCCTTTGCGTCTAAAGTCGCCAGCTAATTCTTTTCGCCCTCTGCTGTTCCCTTTATTGGTTCGCAATAGTGTTTGTCTTAACATCTTTAGCCAGACTGCCCTTAATGTCGCTGATCCTGGTTACCGGGGCCGGTAGCTTGGCCATGGCTCTGGCCAGCCTGTCGTAGTCAATGGCTGGAGCTGGAGCGCCTGCCAGGAACTCCCGTGTTGCCGCTGGTAGCTGATAGGTAGGTCCGGTTACCAGACCCCCTGTAGCATAGCCGCGTAAGCCTGCCGCCTCGATGCGATGGGCTGTTACCCCGCGCTGGGTGCGCATTCTCTCCAGTTTTTCGACCAGTTCCGGGTTCTGCTTTACCATCTTAGCAGTAAGTACATATTCTCCTTTGTGGACGATACCCGCGACAGCTGTAGGGGCACCATCACCAGTGTAACCACCTTCATAAAACTGTGGCGCCTGTGGTGCATCTCCACTAGAAAGCAGTTGCTTAGCCCGTAACAGGTTAGCGGTAACGGTTGCAATCGTACTGGCCATTGCTACCAGGTTACCCGGAAAAGGTACGTCCTGTGAGGCTGCAATACCTTTTGTGATAGCTTCCGCGCTGGCAATACCAATCTGGAACAAGGCCAGGGCTTTCTGGAAGTTTGCAGACTCCTCTGACTGGTTTGCCATCAGCTGGGCAATATCTCCCAGGGATCCTGCCAGCATGGAGACCGTCTCAAACTCTGCCTGTGCTATCTCCGCTTTCCTGTCTGCCTCATATTGCCGCTGGGCTACGTTGCGCTCTACATTGGCCTGAGCCTCCTGCAGGATCTGCTCAGCATGGAGCTTACGGGCCGCTGCTTCCTTCTCTGCCGTTTCCTTGGCTACGGCTACCAGCTTCTCTGCAAACTCTTTTCGGGCTGCGAGTTCCTGCTGATCAAAGCGGGCCTGTATTACCTGCTTCTGTCTTTCAGTCAGCTCTTTGTTTGACAGCTCTATCTCCATCTCCTTTTTAGCCAGCTCCAGCTTAGCCTCCAGGCGCTCTTTGCTGCCCTCCGCTGTCTGCAGCACCAACAGCTCCAGTCCTGCTTTCTCATCCTCAATGCGCCTTTTCCGCTCTTCCTGCTCCTTTTCGCTGAGTTCCTTTGCCAGGGCAACACGCTTAGCCACCGCTTCCTTATTGAGCTGATTCAGCTTGTTGTTCATAGTGGTCTGCATCTCGAGAGAAGATTCCTGCAGCTCATCCAGCGCGGCCTCTGCCTCTGCCAGTGCGCGGTCTTCGTCATTGCCGTTATAGGTCAGTTTCTGCTCTGCCCTGATCGCTGCCACCTTATCCTGCTGCAGCTTTATCTGCTTCTGCAGCAAGCCCTGCTCAATGGCCAGGGCCTTCTCAGCAGCGGCCGCTCTTTCCTTCTCTGTCTTGGTCTGGTCTTCAACTATAAAGTTCAGCTCCTTTATCTCTCGCCTGCTCTTGGAGCGCTCCTTGTTCAGGGCAATCTCTGCTTTCTCAATGCGCTGAAACTCTTTCTCTATCCGGGCCGCTTCAACTGCCACGTTCCCAACCTCTTTAGCAAAGCCTTTCGCCTTGGCTGTGGCGTTCTCTATGCCCAGACTAACCTGCGCAATACCGTCCTGAATCTTGGTGGTGTCGCCTGACTTGAAGCCCTCCCAGATGGTGAGGAACCCTTTTAGCCTGGTGGTGACGTTGCCTATGATCTCAGTGCCCAATTTCTCCAGGAAGTCGCCTAAATCGTGGATGTCCTTAAACCAGTCAATGGTTGCTTTCCCCACATCAGACAGCCGGTCCCCAAGAAAGCCTAATACCGTGGTAATGGACTTGGTTACCTGGTTTACCTTATCAATCCCTTCCTGTGTCCTGGTAAGCCAGCTAACAAGCCCACCCAGCAGCAGCACAACCGCCCCGATGCCTGTAGCTGCCATAGCCAGCTTAAAGGCCTTGAGCATGGAGATATTGCCACCCAGCGCATTCTTTGTAAGGGTCAGCGTGGCCTGGTAGGCCTGCTGTGCCTGGGTCGCCTTGTCGGTGATCGTGGCCAGTAAACCGGTACCGTCAACAGCCTGCAGGATGCCGCCCGTGTAGTCCCCTACTGAGCGCCCAAACTGCCCGTAACTCTGCTCCAGGTCCTTCAGCTCATCATTGAGGGCTTTCATGTCCTGCTGCATCTTCTTCCCAAGCTCAGATTCCCGCTCTTCCTTAGACAGGGCGCGGTACTCCTTCTTCATTTCGGAAAGGGCCAGGCTCATCTGCTCCATGGATCCGGCAGCGGCTTTGTCAGCTCTGGTCTTTGCCTCCAGCGTAGCCTGTGCCAGGCGCTGCTCTTTGTTCAGGTCCTTTAGCTTGGCCTTCAGTTCTACCTGCTTCTCTATCTGCTCATCTGAGGCTTCCCCAGATTCCTTTATAGCTTTGGCTAATTGCTGCTCCTCCTTCTTCGTTTGCAGGATGTCCTTTTGCAGCGATATAATCTTCTTTCGGTATTCTCCTTCGTTAATATCGATCCGAAGCATTACGCTTCTATTCTGTTCGTCTGCCATCTCTGTCAGTGTATAGTGTTATTACTATGTTTGAAGTACTCCGGACGGTCCCGCTGCAGCTTCTCCAGCGCTTCTTTCTGCTCCACATTGCGCACCAGGTCCCCGGATTGATCTATTATGAAACAGGGAACCGCTGCCGGCTCCCTGCTCCTGATCTTCTGAATGATTGCGTGCTTCACAGGCTACCTCCTTTTGCTTTTTGCCAATGTGACCATGTGGCTTTTAAGCACGCTTGGGTTCTTTGTCAGCTCGCTTGTTAAGTCGTTTTGCTTAATCACAGACTTAGAAACAACGTGTAGCCCGTATCTCTCGCTCAGGTATCCAACCCTTTCGAATATTTCGTCAAAGATGATAGCTGCCTCTTTTTCCTCATCTGTCTCTGCATAAACAGAGTGATGATCCACAAACCTTTCTATGGCCTCCTGTTTGAAAGTGGCTGTAAAGCCATTGATTTCAAAGTTGCCAACTACCAGCACGTACTGCAGGCTTTGTCCTGCATTGCTGATAATGCCATCAATCACTTTCCTGATATTAGCCAGTGCCAGGTTAGCAGGTATCACGTTGGGGATTTCTATCATTTCCCTAACCTTCTCCAGGCTGAAGACCATACCCTGAACAGTTACAGGCCCTGTGGCCATACGCTCCCGTACCTGTCGCTCCAATGGCTTGTTACCATTGATAGCGCTTACTACTTCCTCAATACTGAACTCTCCAACGTTCAGCTTCTCCAGCTCTGCCAGTGCCTTGTTAAAAGCGGCAGTGACAGCTGGCAGGTTCTTCTCTAACCTTGCAATTTCCCGCTCGTCACGCTGCAGGACCATTTTCTCTGTGGGGATCTCTACTCTGAATCCCTCTTTTACTTGTGTGTTCATTGGTGTAAAAAATTTAAGGGTGAAAAATAGACTGTTAGGCTTGGTTTAGGTTGTGCTACTGTGCTATTACCGCCCCGGGCAGCGGCATGTAATGCGTTATGGTCTGGTCTTTCCCTACTCTGGCCATTCTACCGGCCCTGTACTCATAGACATCCTTCAGCTGGCCATAGAGAACCTTCGTGGCGTGCTTGAGCTGCCCATCATAAGCCCGGTAGCGTACCGAACCCAGGAAGAAACCCCGGGGTAATTCCCGCCTCTTAAGCTCTCCCTCTGCGGGTAGCCACTCCGTTTCCACTGGTACCGGCTCTGCTGTTAGTTGCCGCAATTTTGCGGCCTCCTCTTCCGGTTCTTCCGTCTCTTCAGGTAAGTCGACTCCCATATAATCGACTTCTAAGCCTTCAATAAGGCCCTCTTCGTACAGGTATGTCATCACTGGTTTAGGTTTGTTTGGTTTTAGGTAGGTAGGTAGGTAGGATAGGCAGGACCTTAAACGCCCTGCTTAAACCGTATGATAAAATGAATGAAAAGGCTGTTCCAGTAGCTTGAAAGAGGGCCTGCTGCCCTGCTATTTAGCTATATTAAAAATACTTAATATAAAGGGAATCAGGCTCCTAGATGTTACTTAACCTGCTCGGGCCGTTCTGTTTGCTTTTGGTTTGGGCGAAGGGAGAAACCGATTCAGTACCCCACCCCTTATTTAACCAACCAGGATGGTCTGGACATTACTTTAGTCCATGGTTGCAGCAAGACGGTGCGCGCTGTGTCTATCTCTTCCTCGCTTAATGTGGTAAGGTCAGCCCGGTTCAATATGTCGCGCTCTGGGGCCTCTGCGTTAGCCTTCCTAAGAAGAAGAATAAACAGCTTTAGTTCAGGCACAGTAAAGTGTTCAAAGCCCTTGCTCTCCTCATGCCTAAGCATAAAGTTCTTGTATACCTGTTGCTCTGGAGCAGTGAGCAGGTCGGTATCTACTTCAGGACCGCATACAAGGCGCTGCAGGTCTTCAAGAGAGCCGGGCTTGCCCTGCAGCATGTCCTTAAGCAGGGATCTTAGCTGAGTAGTGTTTACCATCACAGTACCACGTCCCTTTCACAGAAAGCCAGCGGAACCTTGCTCTCTCTTATCTTGATGAGGAATACCTCCCGATCTCCTACCACGGCCTCCATCTGCTCCTTGGTAAGCCCATCTTGCCCCTCCACGGTATAAGTGCCATCAGCGCGCAGCATTACGCCCACCATCTCAAACTGCGAGGCTTCCCGCTTTAACTTCTTAACCACCTCCTCAGGGTCTTCTGTGCCCTGCAGCAGCTGCTTTAATAGTTCTCTTCTGTTATCCTTCATGTGCCAGTAGGGAATAAGTTTTTAACCACTTCGTTATCGGTGCCGCCCATAAACTCTACCACCGCTTTATAGATGTCAAAGCCCTTAACCTCTTCCAGCTTCTCCTTTACCTGGTCAGCGCTCAGCGCCCCGGAAAGTATCTGCTTCAGCACTTCCCGCTTGTTTGTATCACCTTGGTTTCTTCTCATTTCTTCACCTTGGCCAGTAGTTCTTTAATCAGCTGATCCAGACGCTCAGGTGGTAGCTTATCAATCAGGTCCGAAGACGTCATGTAGCCGCCCAGGTGCTTCATCAGCATGTCCAGAGCTGTAAGCTTTGAGTGCATCTTTACCTTGCGGGTGGTGCCGTACTTGTTGATGGTCTCGGAGATCTCGGCAATGGATGCCAGCTGTGCCGGGGTTAGCTCTTCAAAGGGTTTTACCTTCAGCCCATCAGAGGACTGCAGCACATCTGAGACGTTGGTAAAGGCGATCTTTACCAACTCCTGCACGACGCTCTTTACTTCTACTCCTGATTCCTGCATGATCTGGTTTCGGAGCGCTGCCAACTGTTGCTGTACTTCCGGATTCTTCAGCAGGCGCTGCCCTTGAGAGTAAGCCGTCTTTTCAGAGTAGCCGGCACGCAATGCCGCTTGAGTGGCGTTCTGGTCTTTGATGTATTCCAGGCAAAAGCGGTCCTGTTTGGGTTTAAGCATATAAGGCTATTTTGTCCGAACTATGTCCGATTTTTTAAAAAATGAGGTGTAGCTATACTTAAAAAGGTTGTTTTTCACTCCTTTAGGGACTAGAACCCGTATTTTTTTCGAAAAGCCACCCTTTTCCAAAAGCATATTGCTTACCTTTGAGACACTACTTAGGCCTCTGAGTGCGTTAGGTAGTTATGGCAATACAGTTTGCCGCTGGTGTTGTCTAAAAGGCTGCTGGATGTCGGGTCTAGCAGCCTTTTTTGTTTATATAAAAATACCTATATAAAGTCTTACCACCCACGCTTATATCAAGACAAGTTACTTAACCTTAATAGGTTGCACCCTAAATACACACGGCTTAGCATGTGGTGCCCTCTTCATGAGTTTCAACATTATTCAACACTTGGCCTTGCTTCTTTAGGATTGGATGACGGTGCACAAACTGTCTGAAGGCATTGTAAGTGCGCCCCAGGCGTTCTGCCATCTGCCGTCCATCCAGGTGTCCCTCAGTGTAGTAAGCCTGCGTGTCCCTTATGTCCGATGTGGTGTAGGCTCGTCGCCTTCTAGATGGGTCTATTTTCATTTCAAAATCAAAAAACAGGTCAAGCGATACATGTGTGGGCGCCTGAAACATTGATAGGGGGTAGGAGGGGGCTATTCTAAGCGGGGATACCCAGGGGGACCTAGTACCAAAAGGTTGCTTAGAGGCGGTTATGGTACTGTTTTCCAGCGGTTATGGTACCTATAAATTATTAGCCTGCACACCTCTCTTCGTGATAAATGCACCCAAAGTCTTGACGGGTGTACATATCCGTGTTCAAATCGTCCAGGTTGTACTCTACATCCCCATCTGTATACAGGACCTCATTGCCGTAGGTCTTATGTTCAAAGTAGGTACCGTGCTGGTAAAGCAAGCCACAACCGCAGCAGCCAAACACTGGCTGAGGTAGGCCCTCAAATCTTGGTTTGTTCCGTGACCAGTGTTTACAGGTCTGGCAGTAAATGCCTTTTTGCTCCGGTTGCGGCGTTTGGGTAGGTTTCTGGGTTTCCATAATGATAGATTGGTTTTGTTCGTAGCTGGTTTAGTGGTTTAAACTAGTTTATCTAAACCACCTGTTTAACTGGTTTACTAGTTTACCCGCCCTATATATAGGCGGGTTAAACCAGTGGATTAAACTACTGACGGTACTTCAGGCGTTTTTGGATCTAATTGCCAGAAAGAGTCTTTTGATCTTGGCTTCCCTTGTTGAGAAATGTATCCTTGGTTCTGGTAGAACTGTATGAAGTCTTTCACCTTGTTGTCCCCCAAGCGTAGGCCGTACTCGTTCAGCACCAGCTTAACCTGAGACACCAACTGACCATACCTTGGGAATTTTACATCTTTGAAAGCTTTCTCCAACACTTCCCTGTGTGTCTCTTCCGGCCAGTCGATGGGCACCACCCCTTTCGCAGTGGATCCTCCTGCTGATGTTCGCAGCTCCAGGTGATCCACCAGCACAGGTAGACCATGGTCATTGATCTCAAAGGCGAATGGCTCAAACTCTCTCTCCCGGCAATACTCAGCCTCCACAATGGACATGTCGCCATTCTCCTTATCCTTGGTAATAGACAGGACCGTCTCAGCCTTATTCTGCAGTTCAGTCCCTAAGTGACCGCGTGCGTTGTTGTCTCCCTTATTCTGATGCAGCACACACATGACATGCAGTTCCTGCTCCTCAGTCCATTTCAGGAGCTTGCTGGAGAGCATGGTTGCCAGCTCCTCATCATTTATGGAAGACACAAGGTCCCGCACACCGTCGATCACCACCAGCCCTACATTAGGGGTCGTGTTAATGGCGGTGTCTATAATCTGGAGCCGCTCTGCCGGGTTATACTTGCGCAGGCCGTACGCTCGGAAGTTATCAGGGGTGTGTATGCCTGAGAGCCTGAGCACGCGTCTGGCAGCCTTCTGCACGTGGTATTTGCCCTGCTCTGTGTCAAAGTACAGCACGTTGCTTTTTTCGGCTGGTAAGCTGCCTCGGAAGATGCCCAGCACCGGATCAGTGTTTATGGCTGCAGCCAGTGCTATTGTGATAAAGAAAGTCTTACGGCTCTTGGCCTTGCCGATCACCATGGAGAAGTTGCCCCGCGTGCCTATGATCGCACTCAGACCACCCTGCACTACTTCCAGGCACACAGGCGGTGGCGCCAGCTCCTCACTGAAATCTATCTCAGCATCATTCAGGAAAGCGAGAATATCCTCCTCTGTCAGCTCAGTCTCTTCCTGATCCTGGTTCTGTGGAGTTATGCGTTGCCCTTTTTGCGCTTGCTGGCGCTTTTTCCATGGATGGCTTGTGTCTAAGCCAACACTGGAGCAGTAGTTTACAAAGGTCCCTAAACCAGTCCGGCCACTGATAAACTTCCCTATCTGGTAGGTGAACTTCTTCTCGCACTCGTCATAGTCATAGCCGGGGTACATGCTGCAGACACGATGGTAAAAGTCGCGCCCGTACTCTCCTAGGCTTGCCAGCGAGTAACCGGCTTTAATCCAGTCTTCGTGATGGCTGGTAATGTCTATCCTCCGGGCCTCCAACTCCTGCACGAGGTGCTCTATATGAGCCAAGTCAAAATCTAGCCCCGGGTCAGCGGTTTTCTTCGGGGGGGGCGTGCTTTTAGGTGCCGGCTTCGGTGCCTCTTGCTCCTGGGTGGTTGGGAGAAAGGCGTTAATGTCTATGGGTTGGTAGGTCATTTAGTGACAAAGTGCGGGTTGACGAATATATTGGGATCGTGAGGCAGGAAACAGGCGCGGGAGACGTTCTTGCAGCTTGAGTCAAGCTTTCCCATTTCCAGCCCGAAAGAGCGCGCCAGGTACTGCCTATAGCCCTCATACCAATCGTATTGACTATGCTTGGAAATATCCATCTCATACAGGACCTTCAGTCCGTCCCCGTTAGGGCTAATGAAACAAACCACCGTGGCTAAGTCCTCTATGATCTTTGCCCTAACCTCCTCCAGTCGCTCCCCCAGGTGATCGATGTCGATGCAGATCAGGCCTGAGTGTTTGGCCAGCCCCTTGTCATCTCTGTAAGTGAATGTTCCGGAAAAGGTAGCATAGGAAAAGTTGGTGCGCTTGTAGATGCTGTTGGGACAATCTTTCCGTTTACCGGTGGTGTTCTTGGGCGTAGCCCTCAACACATTAGTCTCGTGCTTAAACACTTCGCTCCTAATCAGGTTTACCACGTTGTGAAGTGGCATTTGCTTTTGCCAGGTCGTGTTAGTGGCTGGAGCGTAAAACACGCTTACCACTTGACTCAGGAGTGAGGGTTCAGGTGCCGGGGACGGGTTCTGGTAAGTGGCCAGTAGGGTGCAGTTCAGGTGCTGGTATATTGGCTGCTGGTACATGGCCACTTTTTCCAGTGCCAGTGCCTCCCCTCTTTCTTGGCAAAGCTCTTTAAAAGTATACTTATAGAACTCCTTTGCCGCTGGGTGTGTCTGTGTGTCCATTGGCCGCTCCCTATGCTCTTCTGAGTGGTTGCTCCAGTGACTGAAGAACTTCACTCTTAAAGAAATAGACACGTCGGCCTTTACGGTAAAAGGGGATTTTACCTTCTGCCATAAACTTTGTGATGGTGGGTTCAGAGCAGCGAAGCAACTGGCAAGCTTCTTTTTTAGAGATAGGTTTCTCTTGATCCTGCGTGGCAGAAGATGGTGCGGCCGCTAGCAGCGGTCGCAGCGCCTCTACCACTTCGTTTACCAGCAGCTGTCGCTCCTCCGGGGACAGGGTGGCTATAACTGAAAATTCCTTTACGTTCATAACTTTTTCGTTAGGTTATGACGCAAAGGAATCCCTGAATTTTTCCTGCATTTTCCCGCTTTTCACGTTCGTGAACAAACAGGAAAAACTAGGTTGTTTACAAGCGCTTCAAAATGTCATGCATCTCACTCAACCACTCTGGGTTCTTTAATTTTCTGAACATTGATTCATCAAAAGGCTTCTCTCCAAGTCCAAAATATTTACAAATAGAACGGCCTACAGGGGTTCTTTTAGTCGTAGTCAAGTAAGCCTTAGTTTCACAAAGGACTTCACAAAGAGCAATTATGCTGGCATTCTCATCACTAATCCACTTCCGGTTTTCGTCGACAAAGTCCCTCGATTGTAGTATCTGGGTTAGCTTCGCCAACTTCTCGCCATCCCTAAAAAGGGTTTCAAGAGGTGCAACATCAGTTCTTTTCTTTCCTCCTTCTCTACCTTTCTTTTCGCTTGTATTGCTGTGGCCGTTCTTGCCATTGTTCTCTAACTTGGGGAAACGCGGATCAATCATAACCTCCCCTTTGACATGATCGGGTAGGATACTGTACCAACTATACACTTCCTCCATCACCTGTGTAGCCCTATCTGTAACCCTTTTGGGCTTCTGCTCCACTAACAGCAACCGATGTAGATCTAATAACCAACTTCGATGAAGGCGCTCTACCTCCAGCAGTTGAATGAGTGCATCTCTCTCCTCTTCCTCCAGAGATGATTCGCCGGCCTCATCCCAGAAAGAGTTCTCCTCACTGTCTGTCACGAAAACAGTAGGCGACACCCTGCCTCCCGAGAAACGGTTTTCCTTTATCTGGGTGGTCCATCTATCTACCATAAGCGCCAAGTACTTTAGCACTGGTTTCTTCTTGTCTGCCGACACAATGGCGCTGACAAATGCAGGGACAGTTTTTTCCTCTCCGACCCAACCAGTAGGAAAACCGTGTTCCATCCTAGTATAGTCCCAACCTGGTGGCGTATACTCTACCCCGGCTATTTTCTCGATATCTGCTATGGCCTTGTCTTTGAGGCTCTCGGCGTAGCGCTCGTAATGAGGAACGTGTTCCTGCTCAGGCTCTAATTCATCTAAGTTCATTTTCCCCACGCTTTAAGATACCACCTTCATTTGCACCGGCAGCTGCCAAATACTATTCATTTCCTGCTCTGCTACCTTCTCCGATATCTTAATGTATTTCTTAAAAGTAGCATAGTTGGTATGCCCGGAAATCCGCATCACGACCTCCGGCCGCATGCCTTTCTCCAGGGACAGGGTAATGAAGGTGCGCCTGGCCGTGTGGGTGCTGATGAACTCGTACTTGGGCTGACTGTTGACCAGCTTCTCATTACCGCGTCTTTTGGTGAGGGTGGTCGGTTCATTAATCCCCACTAGTTCCCCCAGGTCCTTCAGGTAGTCGTTGGTCTTCTGGTTACTCATCACAGGCAAAGGCTTTGGGGCATCCTTATACTTCTCCAGAATAGCCAGTGCAAAGCCATTTAGCGGCACTTGGTGCGCTCTGTCGGTCTTTACCGTGCGCAGTACCCACTTGTCGCCTTTGATATCGCTGTGCTTCAAATTAGCGATGTCAGAGTAGCGCTGCCCGGTGAAGCACCCAAAGCAAAACACGTCCCGCACCTTGTCCAGTTTGCTCCCTACCGGTATCTTGGCATCATAGAGCATCATCAGCTCCTTCTCGGTGAGGTAGATGATCTCCACATCCTTCTGCGGTGCCTTGAACTTCTTGAAAGCCAGGTTCTGGTGCAGGCCACGTTCCATGGCCCAGGCCATAAAGGTTTTGAGAGTAGTAAAGTCTTTCCAGAGCGTGTTGTCAGTGTGCTTCAGAACCTGCTGCAGGTAAGTTTTGAACAGGTCGAAAAAGCGAAGGTCAATGGTGTCGAAGGTGATCCTGTAACGGTACTTCTCGCTAAAGGCCTTCAGCTGCTTTAAGAACACCTTGTACTTAGTGATAGTACCCTTGCTTCTCTCGGTGGCGCTGATATCGATGTACTCCTGCAAGTGCTCAAAGAAGTCCATAGCCTCAGATGGTTGTTTCTTCTCAAAGAACCCGTTAACTGCCTCCCGTAGCTCTGGTATAGAAAGGTCCCTTTCTTCTGTGAGCTTGTTATAGAGCTTGTGCAGATCCTTCTTGTGAGAGTCGAGCCATCCGTTAAACTCCGGGCTACCGGTGTAGTTTCGCTTAACGTGGTTACCGTTCTTGTCCGCCTTGGTGTTCCAGTACCTGGGGTTGATGTACTGCCCGGTCTTTAGCTTGATGGTATGCGTACCGACACGCATGTAGAGGTAGATAGCCGTGTCCGTCTCGGACTTGGGCTTATCCAAGTAGTAATTAAGTGTCATACAGTTTGCCGCTGATTGTATTCAAAGATAGCTAACCGTCCGAACTTCGGAAATATATCGGACGGTAAAATTTAATTTAACTTACTTTTACTTTCTATACCTGTTGTTCGGGGATAACAAAAAGCTCCTCAAATGAATGCTTTAAAGGTATTTAAACAAACCATAGAGTAAGCAAGATTAAAAAAGTTCTAGTCCTCCCCCTACAGCACAAAAGCCCCTGTACACGCCGTACAGGGGCTTCTTTCTTATGTGGGCATATCTCTCGTGCAGCACCTTTGTAAACTCTGACACTTAAAGCAGATAAGGTGCCGGGTTAATTTACCTGCGCTTTTAGCTATAAGTGCACGCCAGCCACAGCTTCCAAATGTCCTGGCGGGGTAGTTTGCGTTCAAGAAGGCCACTGCCGGAGGTTGTTCTTTATCAGCCCTAGCACCAGTTTTCTGTGGTCTGCTTCCTCTTTCACTTTCTGTTGAAAATTCTGCGCTGTTACCGTCGGCACTCCCATCTCTCTTAGCCTGGACAGGTCCGGCGGTGGGGGGGCATCCTCTGACTTCTGAATGAAGGCGGCCTTCAGTGTTTGCAAAAAGCTCTCTACCGTCTCCCTGGTAGAGGAAACATAAGCCTGTGAAGGGAGGCACTCATCTTCCACGCCATACTCGAGTAGCAAGATGGCATCGTAGAGCACGGCAATGGCAGTACCCTGAAACTTTTTGGCGTTTTTCGTGTGATAGTAATGCAGGATAGGGAAAGCCAGGTGTTGCTCGGTGAGCGTGGCCAACTGCTGAGAAAGGGAGTTGAGTTGGAACTCCATTGCCTTAAAGTCCCGGCCATTCCAGAACTTTGCTAAGAACTCCGCGGCGGTGCATCCCACACTGGTAACCTGGCTGGCAAACGACCGCTTGTTCACGACGGCCATCACTACCTGGAAAACATAGGTAACGGACAGGGTGATCATCAGCATGCCGCAAAGGCCTACCAGGGAGCTAATTATCTGCCACTTATCCCCATTAGGGGTAAAGTCTCCGTTACCGATCGTAAACAGGCAGTAGGCCATGTACCAGAGCACATCCGTGAAGTCGGGCGTGCGGCCTGATCTTGTGGAGAGAAGGGAGGAGAGATCACTGTAGAAGATCAGGGTCCAGCCTAGCCACAGCGATAAGATCCAGAGCAGTATGCTACCGCTGAGGATAAAAGGGCCGGATAAACTTAAAGCTTTATGGTTTTCATTGCTGATAGCCATCCGAAACAGGCGCCAGACTGCCGTGGTGAAGCGGGAAGTAATGGGAGCGGAATCGCCCACTATCCAGATAGTCGTCCAGAGAACCTCTACTATGCTCCAGAAAACAAGCAATATGCCCGCGACCAAAAGAAGAATGTTTGTTTCCATAGTTTGCGTTTGTAGCAGTTTTACGCTGCTCGTATAAAGCCGGGCAATGCAAAAAGCCTCCAGGGAGATTCTTTTGTCAGTAGGAGCACTATTTGTTCCTACTGCTACAGTAAGATTTGTTTAGCTTGTGAGATAACTTCCTCTTTTGTTAGTGCTTCGGCTGACCGATGTCTGATCAAGTAAAATTCCTTGGGTAGAGATTACTTTTGCTATTTTAAGTTCCTAAAGCTCATAGAGACTTTGATCTTTTCTTATCGTTTCGTAGAAGCGTATAGTAGTTTAATTTTTCTTTTTAAAAGGCCGAACAATATACGCATGGCGCACTTACCGCACTTAGTTTTAGATTTAGGACTTATACTAGGAGCAGCTGGTATCACTACCTTAATTTTCAAAAAGCTGAAGCAGCCGCTGGTACTCGGATATATTATCGCCGGCTTATTGGTGGGACCAAACATCTCGCTGTTCCCAACCATCGCCGAACTGGAGAACATACAGATCTGGGCCGAGATCGGCGTTATATTTCTTCTTTTTAGCCTTGGCTTGGAGTTCAGCTTTAAGAAGCTGGTGGAAGTGGGCGGAGCCTCCTCTGTAATGGCCATTATCGAGGTGGTGGTTATGCTACTGCTCGGCTACCTCACCGGCAAATTGCTTGGCTGGTCCACCATGGACAGCGTCTTTCTAGGTGGCATCCTTTCTATCTCCTCTACCACTATCATTATCAGGGCCTTCGACGAGTTGGGCGTAAAGTCGCAGCGTTTCGCCAGTTTGGTGTTCGGGGTGCTGATCGTGGAGGACCTGGTGGCGATCCTGCTGCTGGTGCTGCTGTCTACCCTGGCTGTGAGCCAGCAGTTTGCCGGTACCGAGATGCTGACAGCGGTGCTGAAGCTGGCCTTCTTTCTGGTACTATGGTTCCTGGCAGGCATCTTCCTGATCCCGACCTTTCTGAAGAAGACAGGGAAGCTCATGAACGATGAGACGCTGCTGATCGTCTCCCTGGCACTTTGCCTGCTCATGGTGATACTGGCAGCCCAGGTGGGTTTCTCTCCGGCCCTGGGTGCCTTTATCATGGGCTCTTTACTGGCGGAGACCACCAAGGCCGAAAAGATAGAACACCTCGTGGCCTCGGTAAAGGACCTCTTCGGGGCCATCTTCTTTGTCTCGGTGGGCATACTCATCGATCCCGCCATGATCGTTACCTACGCAGGCCCTATTGCCATCATCAGCCTGGTGACGGTGGTCGGTAAGGCCTTAAGTATTACGGGCGGGGGACTGATAGCGGGCCAAGGCTTGAAAACATCCATTCAGTCAGGTATGAGTGTGTCCCAGATTGGGGAGTTCTCCTTTATCATTGCCACCCTAGGCCTTACGCTGGATGTTACGAGCGATTTCCTGTACCCGGTGGCCGTGGCGGTGTCGGCTGTTACGACCTTTACCACACCGTATATGATCCGCCTCTCCGAGCCCTTACACCGAAAAGTAGAGGCGGGGCTTCCAGACAGGTGGAAAAAGGCCCTGAACGAGTATAGGTCCGGGACGCAGACAATTAGCACCACAAGTGACTGGCAGCTGGTGCTCAGGTCCTACATCATCAACCTGGTGATCTACTCGGTGGTTATTGTCTCCATCATTATACTGGCCGCCCGGTACTTAAGCCCGTTTATCCTGGATCAGGTCATCGCCGGCAATTGGGGAGATCTCCTGACAACCGCCATTACGCTTGTTTTTATGGCCCCTTTCCTGTGGGCGCTTGCCGTGTACCATCCCCAGAAAGAGGCAGAGGGAAGAATATGGGCAAACAAAAATTACCGGAGCCTGATCATCGTGTTGAAGTTCGTCAGAGTTAGCATCGCCATCCTGTTTATCGGCGTGCTGCTCAACCAGTTCTTCTCCGTTCAGACGGCTGTAATAGTGGGGCTGGCGATAATTGGCCTGATGGTGGTGTTCTCCCAAAGGATTCAGAATTTTTACATCAAGATAGAAAACCGCTTCATGCGCAACTTAAATGCACGTGAGGTCCGGGAGGCGGCAAAGATGCACCACACGCTCACGCCTTGGGACGTGCACCTGAGCAGTTTTGATGTCTCTCCGGAGTCTGTTATTGGCGGCAAGAGCTTGCTGGAACTACAAGTCAGGGAGAAACACGGGGTGAATGTGGCCGTGATAGAGCGGGGCGACCGGACCATTATGGCCCCCACGCGGGGAGAAGTGATTTTTCCTGGGGATAGACTCTATGTTTTCGGATCAGACGAACAAGTGGAGGCCTTTAGAAAGCTGATCGAGACCAGGCTGATACCGTCAGCAGACGAGGAGGAAGAAAGAGAAGATATCAGCTTACAGAAGCTGAGGGTAACCTCGGACTCTGTTTTACTGCACAAGACCATTCTCGAGTCCGGGCTCCGCGAAAAAACGAAGGGGCTTATTGTGGGCGTAGAGAAAAATGGGGAAAGGATCCTTAACCCGGAAGCTAACCTGGTGTTTGAAGAAGGCGACATCGTCTGGATTGTAGGCAGCCCCTGGCGCATCAAGCAGTTGGAAGAAGCAACGCACGAGGTAGAGCAAAGCTAAGTCCTTAGCTTGACAGCATAGGTCAGGAGGAGGTGCTTTACGAGCCGTCCTGCCTGCTGATGAGTGCCATTGTCCTTCACAGGCTAACAGGGCAGCCTGTTAAAAACATAAGAAACGGTATGCGTCAGATACTTATGTCTTTCGTGTGCGTGTTTGCAGGTCTTCGTGAAATAGGCGGCTAACTGGTTTGGCTGTGGCTGAGCGAAAGGACGCCCTGGTACTACGGCCTCTTGTGAGCTGTTGCCCTGGCTGGGTATGGTGCTGTTGCCGCTTACCAACCGGCAAACTTCGGAAGAGTTTATGCAACCTATGGCGGCATTTTTATCAACCTGGCCATCCTGTGAGGATGGAAGGTTGATCAGGTGGTGCCCGATAAGTAGGACATCATCGGGGGGCGGTTGCCTTGCTGGGCATGTGTATCACTATGTTTTCCCCACGGTCCTGAGTAGCGGGCTTCCTGCGGTTCACCCTGCTCCTGATTACGAAGTTGGAGCCTCTCATTCACTTGGAAATCTACTGGGCGATACCCCCCATAGCAGAACAATAGTACGTATAATATGTAAGATAACAGGAAACAAGCCTTTGCCATACTGTTCCGGAGCTAAGTTCTAGGAGACATAGGTGCGGGGATAAGCATTTATGAATGGCTGTGGTGCTGCCACAGGAGCTGTTCTCTGTTTTACCCTAGCCTGTAAATGGCTTTAGCGGGGACAGGTATGCCAACATAATCACAGCCGCCTGGCTTTCCTGCGCTACCCGGTTCCACTTGCGTCACAGTTACACCTGTACAATAGTGCCTGCATGAGTTGTTGTTTTACTGCGCTACAAGGGAACTATGGCCCACTTACCTCACTTAGTCACTGACCTGGGCATACTGCTAACTGCGGCCGGTATCACGACCCTGATCTTCAAAAGGCTGAAGCAGCCGCTGGTGCTGGGCTACATTATAGCGGGGCTGCTGGTTGGGCCGCATTTTGCCTTTTTTCCCACTATACACGAAATCGAGAACATCCGGATCTGGGCGGAGATCGGCGTTATCTTCCTTCTCTTTAGCCTGGGCCTGGAGTTCAGCTTTAAGAAGCTGGTGAAGGTCGGCGGGGCATCGTCCGTCATGGCCTTGGTGGAGATCGTGACGATGCTGCTGCTGGGGTACACGGCCGGGCAGCTTTTAGGCTGGTCCACCATGGACAGTGTCTTTCTGGGGGGGATCCTGTGCATCTCCTCCACCACCATTATTGTTCGTGCCTTTAACGAGCTGGGTGTCAAGCCACAGCGTTTCGCCAGTTTGGTGTTCGGGGTGCTGATCGTGGAGGACCTGGTGGCGATCCTGCTGCTGGTGCTGCTGTCTACCCTGGCCGTGAGCCAGCAGTTTGCCGGCACCGAGATGCTGGCTGCGGTGCTGAAGCTGGGGTTCTTTCTGGCGGTGTGGTTCCTGGCGGGCATTTTCCTGATTCCGACTTTCCTGAAACGGGCAGGCAGGCTCATGAACGACGAGACGCTGTTGGTGGTGGCTATTGCGCTGTGCCTTCTCATGGTCATGCTGGCTTCACAGGCTGGCTTCTCCCCCGCTCTGGGCGCCTTTATCATGGGCTCCATCCTGGCTGAGACAACAAAAGCAGAGAAAATAGAGCATTTGATAACCCCCGTCAAAGACCTTTTCGGCGCCATCTTTTTTGTTTCGGTGGGGATTCTGATCGATCCAGGCATGATGGTAACGTACGCAGGCCCTATCGCTCTCCTGTCTGCCATCACAGTTCTAGGGAAAGTGGTCAGCATTACAGGCGGCGGCCTGCTGGCAGGGCAAGGGCTCAAAACCTCTGTTCAGGCAGGCATGAGCGTTACGCAGATCGGGGAGTTCTCCTTTATCATTGCCACCCTGGGGCTGACGCTGTATGTAACGAGCGAGTTTTTGTACCCGATCGCCGTAGCGGTCTCTGCCATCACCACCTTTACCACACCTTACATGATCCGGCTGTCTGAGCCATTGTATAAGATGTTAGAAGCGGTGCTTCCTGACCAATGGAAAGAACGCCTGAACCGGTATAGCACCGGTGCGCATACCATCAACACGACAAGCGATTGGAAGTTGGTACTGCGGTCCTACACCACCAACATGGTGGTTTATGCGGTCGTTATTATAGCTATTGTCATGCTGGCTGACAGGTATTTGAACCCCTTTATTATAGAAAACGGGATAGAGGGTTTTTGGGCAGACGTAGGGACCACAGGAGCCACCCTGGTTATGATAGCCCCCTTCCTCTGGGCACTGGCGCTGCACCACCCCCAGAAAGAGGCGCACAGCCGGATATGGGCGAACAGCAAATACCGCAGTGTCGTGCTGGTGCTTGAGTTTGCCAGGGCAGGCGTCGCTGTGCTAGTGGTTGGTTTCCTCCTGAACCAGTTCTTTTCTACCTTGGCCGCTATCATCGGGGGGGTGGTAATCATAGCCTTGCTGGCCCTGTTCTCAGAGAGAATCCAGAACTTCTACAGGCGTATTGAAGACAGCTTTTTATCGAACCTGAATGACCGCCAGATCAGCGACGACCACAACATTGCTCCCTGGGGTGCCCATCTCACCAGCTTTCTGATCACCCCTTCCTCCGCCATCATTGGCGGCACCCTGGAGGAACTGCAGATAAGAGAGCGGTTCGGGGTGAACATCGCTGTTATTGAGCGGGGCGAGCGCACGATCATGCCTCCTACAAGGTATGAGAGAATATACCCCTACGATAAGATCTATGTATTTGGAACCGATGAGCACATCGAGCCTTTCCGGCAGTATGTCGTAGACGAAGGGGCTGTAGGCGCTGTGGCGGCTGGGAAAGAGGATGTAAGGCTCCAGAAGCTCGTTATATCATCTTCTTCTGTTCTATCGAACAAGACTATAAAAGAGTCCGGGATCAGGGAAATGACAAACGGCCTGGTGGTAGGGATCGAAAGGGCGGGCACAAAGATCATGAACCCGGATTCAAACCTGACTTTTGCAGAAGGAGATATCCTGTGGATTGTCGGATCGCCTTCGCGCATCAAGCACTTAGAGGAGACTGCCGTAAAGCCCGCCCTCGACAAGCATTTTGCCGAACAAAGCTAACTGTTACTTAACAAGCGAGGTCTTTTCCCAAAAATGATCATATGGCATAGCCCTTCTAATTTTGAGCCCTTTCGTTCTTCATTTCTGTCATCCTGTAAAGGAATCTTTTAACAGATGGGCTCCTACACCGCCTTAGCAAAGGCTTAACCTCCCAGGGGAAGAGGGGGGCTATTTCTATCCGGTTTTCTAACAGAATGGCTGTGGCTTCAAGGCTATGTTTTTCGAACGATTCTGCCCTCTGGCTGCTATGGTTCGTATAACGGCGGGGCATCGCTACTTTGTTGGTTAATTTAGTGCGGTAGTAACGATGCTGTTTGCAGGTCTTATCTCGTCTCCACTGCCCCGGCTAGCTTTGCAAGTTAAGCGCCATAATACAGAGCCGATGCTGGTTTTCAGCTATTAGCCTCCGGAAACACCAACAGTGGCACCTTCCCCTGGTCCGCGACCTCTTCTGTTATGCTATCGGAGAACAGCTCCTCCCAGATACTTTCGGAGCTCGGGAACACAACCAGCAAATCAGGCTTTATCGCGTCCATGTGTTCTTTTAGCGCTTCAATTCTATTCGTATTTGGAACAGTGTGTAAAAGAATGGAGTATTCTTGCGGTTCCTGCCAGAGCTGATGCTTTCTTAGAAACTCCTCCAGTGCTCGTTTGCTCTTTTCTTCATCTGATACAAACAGGAAATGCAGCACGCTCCTGTAACTTCGGGCAAGGCGCAGCAATATACCTATGCCTGCCCTGTACCGGAACTTTTCTGGTCGGATAATGAGCGTGATGTTGGTGAAACCTTCAAACATAAACCCTTTTGGGACAACCAGCAGTGGCTTTGTCGTGCTTTTTATCAACTGCAAACTGTTACTGCCCAACAGGAAGTGCTCCAGTCCGCTTGCCCCTGAGTTACCCATTACCTGCAGTTCGATGTTGTGTTCTTCTGATAGCTGAATGGCTGCCTGAGGTAAAGGCCCCGCAACTATTTTTACCTGGTACATCACCTCTTTATGCCGTATGTGCAGCATCTGAAATAGTTGCTGCACCTCTTTTCTGAGCTTCTCCTGCCACTTTGCCTGATCTAAAGCCAGTAGTTCTGTAAACAGTTCCTGTGGGGCTGTAGCCGGGACAAGCGGTTTGTCCATGGCATGGGCGAAAATAACTTCTCCGCCATAACGCTGCGCCAACTGCATAGCTGCCCGCAGCGCAAAGTGGGCGTTAGCAGAGAAATCGGAAAGCGCCAGGATCTTTAGCATGTCTGAGGGCCTTTTATTTGCTATACGTGCCGCAACAGTTATGTTGCTGGTGTTCAGCGGTGTTTACTGAGGCCATTTAGGAGGCAAAAGGAGACGGAAAAGCGGTGCGGTACTTAATTTATGGCGTTTGATGGAATATGGAAGCGGCCTTGAAGCGCCGGCTTCTTTAGGTGGAGCTGTGGCGGTGTTATAAAGTGGAGGGCCTTTCAACTACTTGCCAACCGACTCAGGGGGCGGCAAGAGAAAGACCCAGGCTCAAGGCAAAGCAGTGGCAGGAGCTGTCGAAGTCTTAGTTAGGGCTGTGGATTCCGGCACATAGGGTAGCGTAACAACAAATTCCGTCCATTCGCCTGCCTCCGTCGTGACGCTTAGCTCTCCTCCGTGCCCCTTTGTTACAATATCGTAGCTGAGGGAGAGACCCAGGCCAGTTCCCTGCCCAGAGGGCTTGGTGGTAAAGAAGGGCTGGAAGATTTTACCCTGCACATGGGGTGGGATCCCGGTACCGTTGTCCCACACCCTGATCTCGACTTTCCCGTTTTGGCTACCGGTCGTTACCATTACCCGCGGCGCATAGTCCGCCACGCCTTGTCGCTGTTTCTGCTGTACCGAGTAGAAGGCATTGTTGTAGAGGTTCAGCAGTACCTGTCCCATTTCCTGCGGCATTACTTCCACCTTCTCCAGCTGCAAGTCAAGGTGCGTGTCCAGGAGACACTCAAAGTGCTTGTCTTTGCCCTTAACGGCAATGTAAGCTAGGCGCAGGTACTCTTCCACCAGGGCATTGAGGTTTGTCCACTCTCTTTGGCCGGAGCTGGCCCGGGAATGCTGGAGCATGTTCTTAACAATGGCATCGGCTCGCCTGCCGTGGTGGTGTATCTTCTGTAGGTTCTGGTGCAGGCTCTCCAGGATTTCGGCTGTTTCTGCTCTCGTTTCCGGCGGCAGCTGGAGGAGCGGGCCGGCCCACAACTCCTCCACCAGACCGAAACTGAGCTCCGAGAAGTTGTTCACAAAGTTCAGCGGGTTTTGAATCTCATGGGCGATACCGGCCGTGAGTTCTCCCAGGCTAGCCATTTTTTCTTTCTGCACCAGCCGGTTCTGGGTTTGCTGTAACTCGTGGTAGGCCTTTTCTATTTCCCGGGCCTGCTCCAGCTCCCGCTCCCTCGCTTTTTTCCGCTCCCTGTAAAGGAGCCGACGGCGCTGGTACCTGTCTACCGCCACTATTCCCGCTATAAGACACAAGCCGTAGAAGGCATAAGCCCACCAGGTCCTGTACAGGGGGGGCAGGGAGCTGAAGCTAAAGGTAGAGGCCAGGCTTTCGGCGCCATAGACGTTCTTTGCCTTCACGCGAAACACATAGTTTCCCTCGTCGAGGCCGGTGTATTCTTTTTTGGTTTCGGTGGTCCAGTGCGACCAGTCCTTGTCTTCTCCCTCCAGTTTATAACTGTAGAGCAGCTGAGTAGGGGCTTCGTAAGAAGTGGCGGCAAACTCAAAGCTGATGGAACTGACCTCATGGGGCAGGGTAAACCGGAAGCGGGGCGACTGCGTGAGGCAGGGAGCCCCGCCTCCGGCAAAGGCTCCCAGAAAAACCGTAGAGTCGCCCGACAACTTTACCTTGCGGAGCACTGTGTGCGGCCTGGTATCATAGTTTTTTGACACCCTGGAGTCATAGCGGAAAATGCCTTCGGTGGTGCCCAACCATACAACGCCCTTGGGGTCTGTGTGTATTGTCCAGACGTCTACCTGTGGCATCCGGCTCAGTGGGATCGTATCCCAGGTGTAGGTGTTGTCTGGATGCCCGTGTAAAGGGCCGGTTTTGAACTCAGAGCTTAGCCAGATCCGCTTGTGTCGGTCTTCGGTCAAGTTGATGGCCTCGCGGGTATCGTTGGCGAAGGAAACCCCGAACGTACTGTCAGGGGCGAGCAAAAGGCGGCTGCCTCGCTGCTGTAGGCTATAAATGCCCTCGCTGGTGCCGAAGTAAACTTTACCGTTGATACTGTGTGCTTCCAGCCGGCGTAACCTTTGGGCCAGTTGGGCAGAGGGCTTATAGTTAAAGACCGGTGCCTGCATGATCGCAGCCGGGGAAGCCTTGATGGCAGAAATATTGTCCTCACAGCTGGCCCACAGTGTCCCGGCCTTATCTTCTGCCAACCAGATTACCCTGTGTGCCACACCCTTTACCTTTCCTTCCCACTTCCATCCGTCCTCCTGGTGGGTAAGCACAGCCAACCCATCAGATGAGCCTACAAAGAACCTGCTTGAGTCGCGCCTGGAACGGAGGATTGTCTTATACACGGTGCCATTCTCTGGGGGAGACACCCGCTGCAAAGCCCCCTTTGCCAGCACGTATACGCCCGGTGTACTCACAACCAGCAGAGCATCTCCCAAGTCCAGCAGTTTCCATACTTCGTTTTGGAGGGGCGTAATTTCCTCGAATGTGGGTGTCAGGGCATCCTCGGTTGCCACGTACAAGCCGGAGGATGTGCCAGCGTACAGGAGCTTGTCCTTTTTTAAGATAGAGAGCACAATTCCGTCCAGCCCTGTAGCCTCGCCCAGGTAAGAAACGGGGGAGGGGTAGCTAATGCGGCTGACGCCTTTGTTTAAGGAGGCCCACAGGCCACCTTCCTGGTCCTGGTAGAGGTGGAGAACCGCGTTGTCGTTCAGGCCGCTTTCCTTGTTTATGATCTTTTTTACCTCCCCCTTGTAATTAACGATCACAACACCCCGGGTAATCGTAGCCAGGGCGATGGTGCCATCGGCCAGGGCGATGCCGTGCATAAAGTATTCCTGCTCCAGGGCATCGGCGGGCCGGGGTGCCAGTTTATGCAGGATATGATCTTTATAGAGAAACAGGCCCTGCTCGAAGGTGGCCATAAAGAAGTTGTGCCGGGAAGCCTTCGAAGCGGGAAGAGGCAACAGGGCTGTTACGTTTAAGGTATCAAACCCTTCGGTGCCAGGCAGTGCTTTAAACTGTTCATTCTCCAGCACACACAGCCCTTTTTCTTTGTCTAGGGCGTACAACTGGTTTCGGACGGTAAAAATGCGTCCAAAACCAGCCTTGCTGCCCCAGGCCTTAAAATGCCGGCCAGACCAGCGGAAAATACGCTCCCCGTTACTGAAATAGACGTCCCGGCCCAGAGCAGCAAGTTTCACGACCTTCAGGCCGGGGTACTTGCCCTGCAGGTGCGGTAACAGGGACACAAAGCGCATGTTACCAAGGGTATCAGGGGCCAAATACCCAAAGTTATTCGTGCTGCCGACAAATACCCTGCCCTCGCTGTTTTTAGCGAACTGAAAGCGGCCCTCGTAGCCGGTGCCCTGTACTAGCCGCCAGGTAATGCCATCATACTCGAGCACACCGCTCGTGTTACTCACGTACAGGATCCCTCTGTTATCCTGCATAACGCCCCAGTTCTGTGGACTGGAAATGTAGGCGTTGTTTTGATAGGCAGCAGGAGGGAAGGACTGTATAAATGGGTCGCCGGTTTGGGCCAGTAAGCTAAAACTACCTATCAGAAAAGTAACGGTAACAAGCAGGTATTTAAACATGGCTTATGCTGTGAGGGCACCATAGGATATATACGAGTTGCAAATGATTATTTAGGTAAAAATTTGTATTTTTATTTAAGATTTTGCTTTGTAGCAGGTTGATAATCAAAGCTTAAACATTTAAAAGTTGTGTTATGCCACAAGGAACAGTTATCGCCGTTAAACCACTTGGCTACGCCAGTGAGAATACCTTGCTATATGCCCGCTCCCTGAACGCCAGTGGTGCGGAAGGCAGCGGGCCGGACACAGGACAAGGGAATCTGGTTTACATTAAGGTGTTTGAAGAAAAAGAAAAGCTTGGGTTCGGGAGAAAGTCAGATACAGTAGTCTGGTACGAAGACACAGAGGGGCGCCTTGTCGAGGGAGACCATGTGCACTTCGAAATAAACAAGGACAGGACCAAGCCCATCCAAGGGGCACAAAACGTAAGGAGGCTTCAAGGGGGGCGGTTTTATATACCTGGGGACCTGCTTTCCAAGGTGGCCCTGCTAAGCTCCCTGCTGTTACTCGTCGCCCTTGTGCTGGATAGGCAAAGGTAGCTGTAGCTTTGCCGCCTGTTGCCCATGCACAGCAAGGCTGCCTTGTGTTTCAGCCACAGAATGGCTAAGTTTAATTATAGCTTCAAGCTCAGGTTATTTTATGGAACTACGGATAAACGGCAAAAAGCGAACAGTAACAGCAGATGCGAAAACGCCCCTGTTGTATGTGTTGCGCGATGAACTGGACATGACAGGAACAAAGTACGGTTGCGGCGAAGGCCAGTGTGGTGCCTGTACCGTGCTGCTGGGCGATGCTGCTGTCCGCTCCTGTCAGATACCGGCAAGCGCTGCGCAAGGGAAGGAGATCACCACCATCGAAGGCCTGGCGCAGGACGGCAAACTGCACCCCGTGCAGCAGGCTTACCTGAACGAGGATGTGTTCCAGTGCGGTTACTGTGCCTCCGGTATGGTGATGTCTACCGTAGCGCTGCTGAGAGCCAAGCCTAAACCGACAGAGGAGGAAATCATAGGATTTATGAATGGCAATGTGTGCCGTTGTGGCACCTATCCCCGCATCCTGGCGGCAATAAAAGAAGCGGCGAAGGCCTAAAGAGAGAAGATGGAAGAGAAAACACCCACATTTGATCCGAACCAGGGAACCGAGCAGCACAGGGCAGGTAAAACCGACAAAAGCAGGCGCCGGTTCTTTAAGCTTTTAGGTGGCGGTATAGCCGTTACGTTTGTGCTGCAGGACGCCTTTGCCCTTTTGTCTGATTCCGGAAGTGCTCCTTCTCCGCGTAAAGCTTTTGCCGATGAGGTGGATGCTTGGCTGCACATTGGCGAAAACAACAAGGTGACGGTGTACACGGGGAAGGTAGAAGTGGGGCAGAACATCCGTACCTCTCTTGCGCAGGTGGTGGCAGAGGAGTTACAGCTGCCGATCGGTTCTATCGACATGGTGATGGGGGACACAGCCCTTACCCCTTACGATGCCGGTACTTTTGGCAGCCGCACGACCCCCAGCATGGGCCCGCAGCTGCGCAGAGCTGCCGCTACGGCCCGTGAAATTGTTTTGGACCTGGCAGCAAAGGAGTGGAACACCGACAAGCATACATTAAGCATATCGAACGGCCAGGTACTACACCCTGGCACAAATGAGTCGAAAACATTCGGAGAGCTCACCAAAGGAAAAGAATTCCTAAAGCCTCTTGCCGGTGACGTTCCTTTAACACCAGCAAGCGCCTGGAAAGTGGCCGGAACCTCTGTGCCTAAAGTAAACGGCGAAGAGATCCTGACAGGGAAGCACAAGTACGTGTCGGACATGAAGCTTCCGGGTATGTTGTACGGCAAGGTGCTACGGGCACCTTCCTTTAAAGCCAGTCTTAAAAGCGCTGATCTCTCGGCGGCCAAAGCCCTGCCGGGTGTAGTGGCCGTGCAGGAGGGAGATTTTATCGGGGTGGCAGCCCCGGACCCCCAGACCGCTGAAAAGGCGATCAAGGCCATCAAAGTGCAGTGGCAGGAGGTGCCACAACCTTCTCGTGCGGAGTTGTTCTCCTTTTTAAAAGAAAACGCTTCGGGTGGTGGAGGGAGAGGAAGTACCCGGAAAGGGAGCATTGAAAGAGGAATGAACACGGCTACCCAAAAGCTAAAAAGCAGCTACACTGTCGATTACATTGCCCATGCGCCCATGGAGCCGCGTGCTGCCCTGGCTCAATGGGAAAACGGCCACCTGACGGTATGGACGGGGACGCAGCGGCCTTTTGCTGTTCGCGATGATCTTGCCCGTGCCTTCGGTCTGCCGCAGGAAAAAGTGCGGGTGCTCATGCCTGACACAGGTTCTGCCTATGGCGGGAAGCACACTGGCGAGGCGGCCCTGGAGGCAGCCCGCCTGGCTAAGGCCGCTCAAAAATCGGTGACGCTTACCTGGACAAGAGAGGAGGAGTTTACCTGGGCCTACTTCCGGCCGGCAGGGCTGATAGAGGTGTACAGTGGAGTAACAGAGGATGGCACGCTTACCGCCTGGGAGTTTCAGAACTATAATTCCGGGGCATCCGGCATACATACGCCTTACGTGGTGCCTCATCAGCAGATTCAGCATCATCCTGTCGATTCCCCCCTGCGGCAAGGGTCCTACCGGGGGCTCGCTTCCACGGCCAACATTTTTGTAATAGAATCTCAGATGGACGACCTGGCCAACCTGGTGGGCATGGATCCTCTGGCGTTCCGGCTGAAGAACCTGGACGAGCCGCGCCTGCGGGCAGTTTTTGAGGCCGCCGCCAAAGGCTTTGGCTGGGGCAGCGCGAAGCCTGCTCCCAATCACGGTTTTGGCGTTGGGGGCGGTACCGAGAAGGGCGGCTTTACAGCAACCTGTGCCGAAGTAGCCGTAGACCCAGGCTCAGGCGAGGTAAAGGTAGTCCGCACAACGACGGCCTTTGAGTGTGGTGCTGTGGTGAATCCTGCCCACCTCGATAACCAGATTTTGGGTGCCATTGTGCAGGGGCTGGGAGGCGCTCTGTTTGAGGCCGTTGACTTCGGGAACGGCAAAATCCTGAACCCTCACTTTGCCCAATACCGGGTACCGCGTTTTAAGGATACGCCCGCCATAGAAATTATTCAGCTGGATAGAAAAGACCTGCCCTCCGCCGGAGCGGGTGAGGCACCCATCGTGGGCATAGCCCCCGCTATCCGAAATGCCATCGCCCAGGCAACAGGCATCCGCCTCAAGTCGCTCCCGCTTGTACCCAAAGGCATGAAAGGTATGCTCGGGAGCCGTTAAACAGCAACAGAAGTTTTTTTTCTTACATGGAGAGTACATATACAGTTACGAATAACCCACTACTGCAGGGCATCAAAGTGATTGGCATCGGGAAACATGGCAGTAAGCCTTTGCCCGCAGATCAAATAGAAGCCATTGCCGCTTATTTGTCCGAAGAAAAGGAGGTGCCGATCCAAAAAGGTGCTTTTTACGGGTCCTTGCTAGCGAAAGGCCCGACAGCCGAAGAGCAGCGCTTGCTACCTGAGGCAGGCCAGGATGCAGAAGTCATCTACAACATGCTCTGTGCTGATGCACCCGCTCGTATGCAAGGGATTGGCCTGAAGTTATTGCGCAAGCAACACCTGAGCCCTGACGAGGCACGGACCCTGGGGGAGTTCCTTTTCTCTGATGAACCAGGAGAAACCTTCAGGGGCATGGCCGCCAGCATGCTGCGCATGCGCTACGAAACAGATGAGGAGTACCAGGGGCTGATGGAAGCAGCGGTCTCCACTTACAACCCCGCTTTCCGGGAAGCGCCATCGCTTCAGGAAAGGGTGATACAGCTGGCAGAGCCCTTTGATGGGGTAGAGCACTCGTTTATGATCACGCCTATCCTGGGAAGGGTGTTTCAGCAGGAGGGCTATCCTGTCGTGGTCACGATGGGCAGGTCTGCCGGGCCAAAGTACGCCCTGAACACCCTGGATCTATACCAGGAGCTGGCGGGGCAATTCATGCAGCAAAACAACGATTTAACGCTGGCGGCCCCTGAATACGGGTGGGCCCTGGACCAGCGGCTACTTTCTCCGGCTTTAGACCAGTGGGTAAACAGGCGGCGGCTGCTCTTTAAGCGTCCTTTTCTGGCAACCCTCGAGAAGGTACTGAACCCCTGCCAGGCAGATATCCTGGTTACGTCTGTGTTTCACATCACGTATATCGAGAAGATGATTACACTGGCGGGAATGGCCGGTTTTACAGGAGTGATTGTTTTGAAAAGGGGACTGGAGGGTTCCCTGGCGCCCTCCATTGCGAAGGCCAGCGGGATTACCTGTGCCGTGCGCCAACAGGATGGCAGTTTCCTGACACAGTCCTTCGAAGCAAACCAGGAGGCTTTCAGTACTTACCGGGCAGAGGCAGACGCGCTTGTACAAGACACAAATGCAGAGATGAATGCCCAACTTATCCGCCAGTTCCTGAGCCAGGGCTTTACCGGGGAGGAGGACTTTGATAAAAGGGTAAACCTGGCCATCGCCCTCTACCGGCAGGGCCTGGAATGGATTCAGCAAAACTGGCCTGCAACTACCTGAGCCGGGTGTTTATTTGTCTAAAGCTATGCCGAAGCATGCAAGGGGGAAAAAGTGTTATTGTGCCTGCGCGATGGTCCCTCTGTTGCTGCTGAGCAAACTGATTGTTCCCTAAGTAAATCCTACACCACTTTTCTGCAGTAAAACTTGTTCCTTTGCTGTATAATTAGCTATGAGAATATCCTCCTATACCAAGTTCTCCTTGGTTTTACGCACGTGGTAACTCTGTTAAAAGAAGCTGTTTCTATGGAAAGTTTACGAGAGGTGATGCTTGAAAAAGCAGGGCTCACAGCGGAGCATTACGCCCAGTTGACCAAAGTGGGGAAGGTGGTATACCTCCCCAAAAAGGAGTTTCTGATACAGGCAGGCACCACTTGCTCATTTATTGGCTTTGTGGAGGAGGGCCTGTTACGCTCTTTTATTTACAAGGAAGGCGAGGAAGTCAACCTTGACTTCTATCTAAGCGGTTCTTTTGCAAGTGCCTATACCAGCTTTTTGACCCAAACACCTGCCAATGGCACCATTCAGGCGTTAGCAGACGCAAAAGTATTTCTGATCTCCTATGCAGACTACCAAAACCTGTTGAGAAGCAGTGATAGTTGGTACAGGTTCGGGAAGTATGTATCCGATACCCTCTTTATCCGGAAATGTAAAAGAGAGACGTCTTTATTGATGAATTCTGCGCGTGAGCGGTACGAGTTACTGTTGCAGAGTTATCCGAACATAGAGCAGCTTGTGCCGCAGTATCATATTGCCTCTTATCTCGGAATTAAGCCGGAGTCTTTGAGCAGGATGAAATCCTTAACATACATCAAGGCATGAGAGAGAGGGATCTCCCAACTTCGTGGCTGGAAAATAAACATGAGCCATGATAAAGTTAAAGAGGATTCCTTTACTCTTATGTGCCGCGCTTACCCTGGCAGGCATCATGATAGATGCTAGGGCACAAAGCCAGATAGCACGGAAAGACCTGCTTCTGGCAGACCTGAAGGAAGAACGAGTTTCATCAGTCAGGGTAGTTGAGGTCAGGTTTCCGGGTGGACAAAAAGCCCCCTATCATAAGCATCCCTGCCTGGTAGTGGGATACATAGTGGAAGGAACCTGCCTGCTGCAAGTTGAGGGCAAGCCAACACAGGTCCTGAAAGCCGGTGACGCCTTCTTTGAGCCAGCAGACACCCCCATTATCCATTTCGATAATTACTCGCAAAGCCAACCCTTGCGATTCATCGCTAACTATCTGCCAGACGGGGAAAGCGAACTGATAGAGCTGTTGCCGGAAAAGGAAAAGTAACCCTTTGTTGACGCTGGGATTGATCGCAGGGCAATGGGTGAATTTTTTGCAGGAAGACGTATGCTTCCCCAACTCCAGGGGAACATCGCATCTACCCTAAGGTAAACAAAAATTGAGGTCTACTAATGTCCGCTGTATACCATCAAGAATAATCTTTAAAAAATTAAATCAATAAACTTGACTTTCCGTAAAGCACTATTAGCTTTGTAACACAAAGTACTTTAATATGAATCAGCAGCAAGACCAGTTAGCCACTCTGCACGAGATCCGTAACATCATGGATCGCTCTTCCCGGTTTATTTCGCTTAGCGGACTTTCAGGAATTTCGGCGGGGCTAACTGCACTTGCCGGGGCAGCTGTGGTGCAGTGGTACCTGGGTGAGCATAATATCGCTTACCGTGGAAACGCCGACATGCCGCTTCACCAGGAGGCTATCCTGTTTTTATTAACGGTGTCGCTGGCTGTGCTGGTCGTAGCGCTTGGGCTGGCCTCTTTTTTTACCATCCGCAGGGCACGCAGAAACAAGCAGCGCATCTGGGACGGGAAGTCACAGTGCTTGCTGGTAAACCTGGCTATCCCGTTGGCAGCAGGCGGTATATTTTGCGCTGTGCTGCTTTACCATAGTATTTTGTATTTAGTTGCACCCGCTATGCTTGTTTTCTATGGGTTGGCCCTGATCAACGGCAGCAAGTATACGTTTAGCGACATCCGGTACCTGGGTATTTGCGAACTGGTGCTGGGGCTGTTGTCCAGCTTCTTTGTGAGCTATGGGCTGCTGTCGTGGACGATAGGGTTTGGCGTGCTGCACATTGTGTATGGCGCGCTGTTGTACTTTAAATACGAACGATAAACACCCTTTGAAAACGTTTCTTGAAAATATAAACAAGGCCTTTGAGAGCAGGGTGCGCCTTGGCATTATGTCGGTGCTGATGGTAGAAGAGAAGGCTGATTTTAACACCCTGAAAGAAACCCTGCAGCTAACGGACGGCAACCTGGCCAGCCACTTGCGTGCCCTTGAAGAGGCCGAGTACCTGCGCGTGGAAAAGCAGTTTGTAGGCCGCAAGCCGAACACGACTTACCACGCCACAGAAGTGGGGCGGGATGCTTTTAAAAGCCACCTGGACGCACTGGAGCAGCTGATTTTAAGTAACCGGCAAGGCGATTAATTTTTTTTTGCAGTCATACTTTGTAATTCAAAGTACTTTAATGGAAAATGAGCAGGTAGTGTGATACGAAAACCTAAAAACCATGATGGCGCAAAACAATGTACGAGACAGCTGACCTCCTGAGTCTCTTGTCATAAGTGTCTGCAAGGTGCTGAGTTTAACAGGCCTGCATGCTACGATACTGAAAGCATTAACTAAACCGCTAAAATAAAAGAGCCATGCGCGACGAAATACTTTCTAACCTACACGACCCGGGGCAACTTGAGAGGCTGTACCGGGCAAACAAAGCTGACTTTAAGCAGGAATTCAGCAGCGTCTACCCCCAACTAAGCGGAAATGTGCTGGCTGATTTCTGGCACGAAAGGCTGAATTACGATTCTGATGCTATTTCCTGGGGATCCAGAAAAGAGTTTCTGTTTGTGGCAATCGCAGCTCTGGTGGCAGGCCTACTGGCCAAACTGCCCGCCATCTTCCCGATCAGCGAGGAAGTCTTTTACCCTCGGAATAGCAGCTTTCTGGTGTTCCCGTTTTTAGCAGCCTACTTTGCCTGGAAAAACAAGCTGGCTGTAAACCAAATAGCCTACCTCACTGGGGTCATAGTCGTTTGCCTGGTCTACATCAACTCCCTGCCAAATACCCCTGTAAGCGATACCCTGGTTTTAGCGTGTATCCATCTGCCCTTGCTGCTATGGGTCATACTTGGGGTGTCGTTTGCCGGTGATGAGCTTAGCCACTATCAGAAGCGCCTCGACTTCCTGCGCTTTAACGGCGACTTGGCTGTAATGGCAGCACTGTTGGTCATCGCAGGCGGATTGATGACGGGGATCACCCTCGGGCTGTTTTCGCTGATCGGGTTTGAGATTGAGGAGTTTTACTTTGAGTACGTGGTGGCTTTCGGTTTACCCGCAGTACCCATCGTGGCTACTCACCTTACCCAGACCAATCCGCAACTGGTAAACAAAGTGTCGCCTGTGATTGCAAAACTGTTCAGTCCGCTGGTTTTAGTCATGCTGGTGGTTTATCTGGGGGCCATCGTTTTTTCAGGCAAAGATCCCTATAACGACAGGGAGTTCCTGCTACTGTTCAACGTGCTCCTGATCGGGGTAATGGCCTTGATCTTCTTCTCCGTTGCCGAAAGCTCAACCAACGAAAAGCCTGTTTCGGGCACATGGGTATTGCTGCTGTTATCCATCGTTACGGTGGTCGTAAATGGGATTGCCTTGTCAGCTATTTCCTTCCGGATTTCGGAGTGGGGCATCACACCCAACAGAGTGGCAGTTCTTGTTGGCAACCTCCTGATGCTGGTACACCTGCTGCTCGTAACAGTGATGCTATACAAAACAGCCAGGCAAAAAGCAGCCCTTACCGAAGTAGGGAGATCGATCGTGCTGTACATCCCGGTTTACTTTGTCTGGATTGTTGTGGTGGTTTTCCTCTTCCCCCTGCTTTTCGGTTTTAAGTAAGATTCAGCCCTCATTTTCAGGAAACAGAAGAGCAGGAAATAGCAGGTACTAAAGAATTTTAATCAACATCATAAAATTATAAAGTAAGGAGACACAGTTATGGAAAAGACATTAAATCCTTTGAGCATTATCAGTTGGATATTTGGTCTGGCTTTTTTTGCAATCGGTGTAGTGAACACCTTTTGGGGAAACGACCCCGGCTTTGGCGTTTTTATAATGCTACTTTCTCTCGTTTACTTTCTTCCGGTAAATGCTATGCTCAAGCATAGGTTCGGTTTCTCAATCCCAAGAATGAGAATAGTAAAGATCCTGTTGGGCATTTTTATCCTTTGGGCAGCGCTGGGTGTGGGTGAATTGTTCGAGAAGATAGAGCTGATGATGCATGCTTTATAAGACCTAAAGAGCTATTAAATAAACCATTACTATAAACATAAAAAGTTATGATGACACAGAACAAAAGACTTATCGGTATTGTGCTCGCAGTGGCCTTTCTCTTGCTTATCCCACTCATAGCCATGCAGATCACAGACGAGGTGAACTGGACCCTGTCCGACTTTGTGGTGATGGGTATCCTGTTGCTGGGCACTGGCCTCAGCTGTGAGCTTGTCCTCCGGAAGGTAAGGAATGAAAACAATGCCCTCGCTATCATTGGCGCTATTCTGGCCTTGCTCTTCCTCGTTTGGGCTGAACTTGCAGTCGGTATCTTCGGGACACCCTTCGCGGGAAGCTAAACTGTTAGGCCATGAAAAACTACGTGATGCCTTTGCATATTATCAGCTGGCTGTTTGGTACTCTCGTGCTGGTGGTCGGTATCCTGAATATGTTTCTGGTACACCCCGTACCGGGAATAGCTTACCTTCTGCTTTCTCTGGTTTACTTTCCTCCAGTGAATGCCCTGCTCCAGTATCGGCTCGGTTTCTCGGTTCCGCTTGTCGTCAAAATCGTACTGGGCATATTCCTGATCATGTTCACCTTAGGGGTGAGTGACCTCGGAGACATGATTGACTGAGCGGCTTGTTCAGATTTATGTAGTGGCAAGACCGGTTCTTTGAAGAATGCTTTATCTCTTCTTCAATCTCTGGGCAAGCTGCACGTGTTCCAGCCAGACCAATGCGAACAGGCTTTCTTTTAGGCATTTAGTTACGCTGGCAAGCGCCGACAGATCGTACCCTATTTTTTTTGTTCTTGCACTTTGTACTACAAAGTTCTTTTTAAAGGAAGCGGCAGGACAATCAAAACATCACAAGCTTTAAATAGCAGGACAAATGAAACTGGAAATAAAGAATATCTCCAAGACCTATCCGAATGGGATCCAGGCACTAAAGGATGTAACGCTCAGCATTCCGAACGGCATGTATGGCCTGCTTGGCCCTAACGGGGCCGGCAAGTCCACGCTCATGCGCATTTTGGCCACGCTGCAGGAGCCGGATAAAGGGAGTATCCACCTTGGCGAACTTGATATAGTGCGCCAGAAAGAAGAGGTGCGCCAGACGCTGGGCTACCTGCCCCAGGAGTTCGGGCTCTACCCAAGGGCGAGCGCGGAGGAGCTGCTCGATCACTTCGCGGTACTCAAGGGTATTACCAACCGCGCGTCCCGCAAAGAAGTGGTAGCCGGCTTACTGCGGCAGACCAACCTTTGGGACAAACGCAAGCAGAGGCTGGGGGGCTACTCGGGCGGCATGCGGCAGCGCTTCGGCGTGGCCGTGGCACTGTTGGGCAACCCGAAACTGTTGATCGTGGACGAGCCGACGGCAGGACTGGACCCGGCCGAGCGGGTGCGCTTTCTGAACCTGCTGAGCGAGTTAGGTGAGCGCAGCGTGGTGATCCTCTCCACCCACATCGTGGAAGACGTGTCGGAGCTGTGCACCAACATGGCCATCATCAACAAAGGGGAAATACTGCTGGAAGCGCAACCCCTGCAGGCTATGGCAGCGCTAAAAGGCAGGATCTGGCGCAAGCTAATCGAAAGGAACACGCTTCCTTATCTGGAGCAGGTGCACCAGGTTATCTCCACCAAACTTCTCAGCGGGCGCACCATGGTCCACATCTACAGCGAAGAAGTGCCGGGCAAGGGCTTTGAGCCGGTGGAGCCCGACCTGGAGGATGTTTACTTCAGCACCATGGCAGGCTATTACAGTGCCCACACAGAGCAGGAGGTGGCACTATGAAGTTTTGGGAGATCTTTCGATTTGAGTTCAGGTACCAGCTGCGGCATGTTTCGACCTGGCTTCTGTTTGCCGTATTTCTTTTATTCGGTTTCGTAGTCCTGAGAATTGTCACTCTTGCTGATAATACTTACCTGAATGCACCCAGCACAATCGCATTCTTTACTGTCTTCGGCAGCGCGATATGGGTTATGATAAGCGGGGTTGTTGCAGGCGATGCTGCGACACGAGACAGGCAGACACGGATGCATCCGCTTACCTATACCACACCCCTAAGCAAGTTAAGCTACTTGGGTGCACGGTTCCTTGCCGCCCTGGCCCTGAACGCTTCGATGCTGTTGATGCTTTATGCCGGGTTCCTCCTGTCTTTTTACGGCCCGGGTGCAAAGACCCAGTATATCGGAGCGTTCCGTCTCGGGTCCTACCTAACCAACTTCTGTTTTCTGGCCTTGCCAACGGTTATCGCCGCTACAGCTGTCCAGTTCTCTGCTGCTGCCTTAAGCGGCCGGGCCATCGCGGGTTATATCGCCAGCATTGCCATTATCATCTTTTCCCAGTTCGGCGGCACAACGGTGCGGTACATGCTGGGGTGGAAGGTGCTCGGTAGCCTGATGGACCTACTCGGCACCAGTGTTGTTGCGGAAATGGAAGGGTGGACGCCGATCGATAAGAATACCCGGTTAATCGTATTGGAGGGAACATGGCTCTGGAACCGCCTCGTGTGGTTTTGCATCTCTATAGGGGCGCTTACCTACACGTATTTCCGCTTCCGGTTGGCCCACATCATTTCCAAGAGTGGATTGTCCGGTCTTTTCACGCGCCGGTCAGATGCGGTGCGTTCGGCCTCGCCATCTGCTTCAGCCCCATGCCTTACAGCCTGCAATGCAACCAGCGCAACCGAAGTACCGGGTATTAGGGGATCTTTTGTACCCTCCACCTATGTACGCCAGGTGCTTGCTGTTGCGGGGGCATCCTTTCGGTCCGTTGCCATGAGCCGGGGCGGGCTCACGCTTATAGCGGCTTTAGCTATCGGCACAGGGCTTTTTGCGGCGGAATACATGGAATTTTATGGCGTTCCGCTGCTTGCCCGAACCCAGGAAGTTTTAAGAGGGTTAACCCCGCCCCTGAGTAGCTACCAGACACAGTGGATCATCATTCCCTTGCTCACCATTCTATACGCCGGCGAACTTGTTTGGCGCGAACGCGAGGCAGGGCTGCATGAACTTACCGACACGACGCCCGTGCCTGAGTGGGTCATGTTTCTTGGCAAGTTCACGGGGCTCGCACTTGTTGTCACCACTTGGGTAGCCTTTCTGCTGGTGGCGGGAATCATCAACCAGCTTGTGATGGATTATTATCATTTTGAGATCGGGGTATACCTAAAGGCGCTCTTCGGAATACAACTCACGGACTACCTTCTCTTCGCCCTGCTCGTCCTCGTGATACACGTGCTGGTGAATCAAAAATACCTCGGGCACATGGTGGCATTCTGCGTGTATGGGTTCATCCTCTTCTCCTCCAGGCTCGGGGTGGAGCATAACATGCTGGTGTATGGCTCCGATACGGGATGGGCTTACAGTGATATGGCTGGTTTTGGTCCCCTTATAAAACCGTGGTTATCATTCAAACTCTACTGGGCAGCCTGGGCGTTTTTACTTGGCGTGGTAGCGACCCTGTTTTGGGTGCGAAGCAAAGAAGGCGGGTTCTCCACCCGATTCCACCTGGCGCAGCACCGATTTCCTAAGCACAAAGTAACCCTGCCGATAGCCATGGCGCTTGTGCTCGTGTCAGTTGGGTTCATATTCTACAACACAAACATCTTAAACAACTATACCAGCACAGCAGACCGGATGGGAATGCGCGCCGAATACGAGCGACGCTACGGGCAGTACGAAAACATACCGCAACCAGCACTGGTGAGCACTAAGTTACAGGTGGAGATTTACCCCGACGATCATGCTGCTGCTATACAGGGCAGGTACCAGCTCGTGAATAGAAGTAAAGCCCCTATCGATTCTATTCATTTATCTACCATTCCGCACCTCGGAATCTCTGGAATTACCTTTGACCGGGCGGCTAGCCCTGTTGTGCTTGACGATCATCTCGGTTACCGGATCTACACGCTTAAAAAAAGGCTTGCCCCCGGCGATTCTCTACAAATGAGTTTTAGTGTTCAAATCAAGCCGCGCGGCTTTAGTAACGAAGGAGTGGATGCCTCCATCGTTGCGAATGGTTCTTATATTGAAAGCGACTGGATGCCGGTTATTGGCTACAATGGTGATCGGAGACTGCGCGAAGCGCGTGATCGTGAAAGATATGGGCTGGCTCCGCGTCAGGCAAGGCCCTCTCTTGATGATATGGCAGCGCGCTATGATGCACGCCATGCGGAGCATATGGACTTTGAAGCGGTTATAGGCACCAGCAAGGGACAGGTAGCTGTGGCACCAGGCGTGCTGCGCCGTACGTGGACAAAAGGAGGCCGCCGGTATTTCCATTATGCGACGGATGCTCCGATTCTAAACGAGTACGCTTTTTTCTCTGCAAATTATGCTGTGCGTGAAGCGCAATGGGTACCACAGCCAAGTCGAACAAAGCTTATACAGGTACCTGAACGCACTGCGAAACCGGTTACGATCCAGATCTTTTATCATCCTGCACATGACACCAACATTGAGCGTATGGTAAAAAGCGCACAAGCATCCCTGGACTACTACACACGGGAGTTCGGGGCTTACCCATACAGTCACTTCCGGGTTCTGGAGCGACCGGGGCCCGGCCGCGGCATGCATGCAGCGCCTATGACGATCGATTACCAGGAAGGGTATTCCCTGATGAATCCGAAGCCTGCTGGCCTCGACCTCCCATATCACATCATGGCGCACGAAGTGGCGCACCAGTGGTGGGGATTTTACCTGTCGCCCGCAGCGGTTGAGGGTTCCGGTTTACTCGTCGAAAGTTTGGCGACATATGCTGCCATGCAAGTGGTTGAGGAAACACTGGGCTATGAGCATCTGCTCCTCTATTTGTCCCAGATGCGAGAGGAGTATGAGGTGCCCCGCTCTCGTGCGGCACCTCCATTGCTCCGGGCCAACAACAGGTTTATGAATTACCGCAAGGGTCCCTTTGCGCTCTTCGCACTGAGGCATTACATCGGGAAAGATAAAGTTAACAACGCGCTCAGAGGATTACTAAGGGACTATACACCTAGCCCTCCCTTGCCCACCACCCTTGATCTATACCAAGAGTTGCAGACACAGACACCCGACTCACTCCACTACCTGCTGCGCGACCTTTTTGAGCAGAATACCTTCTGGGAGCTGGAAACGGAGCAGGTTACAGCAAAGCAAACCAAAGCGGGCAGTTGGGAGGTAACCTTAGACGTTCAGGCACGCAAAGTGGTGGTCGACAGTGCGGGAACAGAAACGCTCATCCCGCTGGATGACTGGGTAGAGATTGGCGTCTACGCAACCACCGCAGAGGGTGAGGCCTTAGAGAAGACGCTCTACCTGCAGAAGCATCGCCTAAAGTCCGCTAAGCAGAGAATCACCGTGACGGTGCCCTACGAACCTGCCCGTGCCGGCATCGATCCCAACCACCTGCTCATCGACTTGAACATGACTGATAACATGGAAGAGGTGAAGGTGGCGAGGTGAGCACAAAAACAAGGACAGGTACAGGACACGAAGGGGGCGTAGCTTAAAATGGAGGATCAGAAACGTTTAACGTAAGCAGAATAAACTACCTATGAGCAGTATCCTTAGCAGGTGCAACTCTAATCCGGCTATAGCGACAACAGTGCCTTCTTCATTCTGCTGACAGTTATATGAAAATAATATGTGCTCACTGTGTCTTCTTAGCCATCAGCTCTTTTGTGTATGCGCAGTAAGCAAAGCAATACCTCAATATTGCAAAGAGGCAGCTGAGGTCGCAGCTGCCATCACAAAGGAAGCCTTCCATAATGTTTCCTACTTTGGAGGTAGCTATGAAGCGGCGAAGAAAGCACTTGATGATAAATAGCGTCGCGGTGGTACGCGAAAGGTACAATTGAAGGACTAGTGTTCTTCAGGTTCCATCTTTAAGTTGCACGCCAGGGGCTGGCTTTTATCATAAGCTCTGGTTTTTTTGCTGCTAGCGCCTGTACAGGAGTTGTTGGTAGTAAAAGAATCGAGGACTGATCAGCAATCCGCGCATTGCCTTATCCTTCAGGTAGTCCAAGTGTATTCATCACTACCCAATTACAAAGCGGTTTTCCACAATCAAAATTTCACAGTAATAGAACTGCCTTCGCACTTTGCGTTGGGGCTCCAATTGCCTTTGGCTATACTAGATCCTGATAGACGAAGACGACATACCAGTAGTTTCCGCTTGCCATTTCTGAAACAGGATCATTAATTGCGTTTAAAGGTGGAAAGTCTTTTTGACTACAAAAGATATTATATATGTTTGTTGCATATTTAAGCGCTAGAATTTCAATGCGTTACCCCTGTAGTAAATTAGCTTAGCATTTAGCAAGCATACTGTTGTATTCATAATATCCTCGTAAATCAATGACTCCTGAGCAAAAACTCAGATTCTTCGATAAGGTCGCCAAGCTCTCGCCAGACTTGATATGCTCCCTTGACCGCAGTCTTCGTTTTACTTTTGTAAGCGATGCGTGCCGCTCCATTTTGGGCTATGGAGATGAGGAACTAGTTGGGCAACGCTTCACCGACTTTCTGCTTCCACAAGACTTTGCCAACACCAGAGAAATCGCCCAGCTCTTAGTGCAGGAAGGCGGACTGGATGATTTTACTCTTGCCCTTGCCCATAAGAATAGACACCAGGTTTACCTAAAGTGGTCCGGAAGTTGGTCTGAAGAGGACGAAGCGTACTTTTTTATTGGTCGGGATGTCACAGGGGAAAAGAAGGCGCAACAAGCGTTACGGGAGAAGGACGAGCTGTACCGGGTTTTAGTAGAAAATGGAGCGGACATGCTCTCCATGCTGGATGCAGAGGGCAACTTCCTTTATGCCAACAGCACCTTTATCAAGAAGTTCGGATTCCCCCCAGAGGCTTTTGTAGGTCAGAGTGCTTTTTCCTTCATACATCCAGAGGACGTTGATAAAGCCTATGCTGCTCTGTCAGTGCTTTTGTCTGGCCAGGAACAGGTCTGTATGCCTGAGTTTCGCTTTAAAACAGCGGATGGCAGGTGGCGGTGGGTGGAGGCTATTGTAAGTAACCAGCTCCATAACCCAAGTGTGAAAGCACTGGTAGGCAGCTCTCGCGACATAACCGAGTGGGTTGAAAACAAGCACCTGCAGGAAGAAAGGAAACAGCGGTTTAAATCTTTGTTTGAGAGCCACGTGGACGCGGTCATCTACCAGAACCGAGAAGGGGTGGTTATTGATGCTAATCCCGCCACGCTTTCTATGCTTGGTATGCAGAAACAGGACTTGCTCCATAGACCCTTTACAGACTTTCTTCCTGCTGAAGCGGTTCCTATGTGCCAAAAGACGCTTCAGGAGGCTTTACTCGGAACCCCTGTCAGGTTTGATATAGCCATGGACTTAGAGGAGGAGGGAGCAGTGTTCTTTGATGTCATCAAGATTCCGGTAAAAGTAGAGGAAGAGACGGTAGGGGTGTACAGCATTTTCCGGGACATTACAGCTACTCATCGTGCCTATCGGGTTATTGAGAAGCAGGCAAAGAAGATGGAGTCTATTTTTGAAAGTATCACAGACGCTTTCTTTACCCTGGACAGGAATTGGTGCTTTAGTTACGTGAACTCGGTTTTCGCAAAGCATGAGGGGTATGGCCGCGAGGAGCTTATCGGAAAGAACATCTGGCACCTTTTCCCGGACATCATATCCTCAGACTTTCATCAGTTCTGTAAGGAGGCTATTGAGAGCGACACGGCCAGGTATTTTGAGGAAAGGTACGCTCACAACGGCAAGGTCTATAGGTTTAGCGTGTACCCTTCTGAGGAAAGCCTTTCCGTTTTCTTTACCGATGTCACGGAGATACGAAATACAAGAGAAGAATTGGAAAAGCTCTCGTTGGTAGCAAGCAGTACGACCAACGGGGTTGTTATCTTAGGTCAGGACAGGAGAATAGAGTGGGCAAATGAGGGCTTTACCAAGATGACGGGGTATAGCCTTTCAGAGGCGGTAGGCAGGCTCCCTATCGAAATGCTTTACCATGAGCAAACGAACATGGAGGTTCTACGCTCTGTGAAAGAACAAATGCTGGAGGGCAGGTCCATCGCCTTTGAGGTACTGAACCGAAGAAAGGATGGGGAGGACCTGTGGCTGTTTGTGAAGGCAAACCCTGTTTTTGATGAGCGTGGGGAATTGGTTCGCTATGTGACTGTTCAAACGGACGTGACCGAGCTAAAAAAGTCAGAGCTATCACTTTCTGAGTCAGCAAAGGATTTGTACCGCCAGAACCGGGACCTGCAGCAGTTCACTTATATCGTGTCTCATAACCTGAGGGCCCCGGTGGCTAATATTTTGGGCCTGTCGAAAGTTTTGGCAAGTGGGGACATGGATTCCAGCATGTACGAGGTGGTTGTAAAGAACCTGGAGGAAAGCGCTGGCCGCCTGGATACGGTTGTACGTGACGTTAACACGATTTTGTCGGTTCGGGACAGCAAGCACACGCTGGAAAAAGAGCAGGTGTGCCTGGCGGAGATTGTACAGGAAGCTTGCAGGAGCTTGCAGGAACCCTTAAGCAAGTGCGGCGGGAGCATCGAGATAGATATAGAGAAGGAGGTGTGCGTGAGCGGGAACAAAGCCTATCTCCACAGCGTCTTCTATAACCTGCTGTCAAATTCCGTTAAGTACCGGTCAGAGGAACGATTGCTACGGGTGCACGTAAGTTGTTACCAAAGCCCGGAAGTGGGCAAGGTCATTGTGTTCTCAGACAATGGCTCCGGCTTTGACCTTACAAAGGCAGGTAGCAACCTGTTTAAGCTATACAAGCGATTCCATGAGGACAAGAAAGGCAGGGGGATAGGCCTGTACCTTGTGAAGACACATGTGGAGGCCATGGAGGGGAGAATTGAGGTGGACAGCCAGCCTAACATCGGAACCCGATTTTCAATCTACTTAAGTTAATATCACTAGTGCACTCTTATATTATCGATGACGACCACGTAAGTATTTTTTTAACAGAGCGGGCTTTAAGAACAGAGGGGGTACCTAAGGTTACTACTTTCCTGTCTCCTAAAGAGGCCTTGAGCCAACTGGTGCAAGAAATACCGGACAAGCTCCCGGACTTTGTGCTACTGGACCTGAACATGCCTGCCATGAGCGGATGGGAACTGCTCGATGCGCTCGACCCATATGAGGAGGAGATCTCCGGAAGTACCCGCATCTACATTCTGACCTCCTCTTTGGACCAGGAGGATGCTATTAAATCAAAGGACTACAGTTTAGTGCATGGCTTTATTCACAAACCCCTGGACCGAGAGGATGTGAAGTCTATTCTGGCACAAATCGAAGAGGACAGGGCGTGACAGGCAACTGAAAGTTGCTGTAGTACTGCTATGCCCCCTGTTGAAAGGCAGTTGAAACACGGTGTTCAGGAGTACTACAATTTGTTCAGCTTGCGCCTTCTGGTAACAGGGGCTGGTTTAACTCGAAGTCATACAGGGTAAGGCGGCGGAGGTTATAATAGGATGCCCAAAAATCCCACAGGGAGCTGATGTAGCGGCGCGTTGCCTTGTCTCTTTCCTCCGTGGCTACGTTCAGGTCCAGTATGCTGATCTTGCCATCCAGGTAGCGGGACCGGGTGATGGTGTAGCGCTTTTCTGCAATTTCATCAGCCCGCTTTGCCCCAAGCATTTGTTTCCGGAGAACCTTAAAGCGCTTGACGTTCAAATAAATCTCCTGGTCGAAATTAACCTTTTGCTGCTCTACGTTTGCCCGTACCAGCGTCTGGTTCGCCTTGGCAGTTCCTATCCGGGAGGCGGAGCGGTCCCAGTCCATCACGGGTAAGTTAAAGCCCATCCGGATGCGTTGCTGTTGGGCAGGGTCATGGTAAACCTCCTGAATCTCCAGGGCCTGTTGTGTCAGGCCAAAGGAGGCAAACAAATCAGCCCGGAACCCTGTCTCGCCCTTTGCCCGAGCCATGCGCATGTCCGCCTCCAAAAGCTCTCTTTTAAAGCCAATGACTCTTTGCCTGTTTTTGTGCGCCTGTTCCAGCGCCAGGTCCTCGTTTACTTCAAACTCGGGGATCTCGTACGGCGGCACCAGGGTAATCGGGGCTTCATCTGTGATGCCCAGGTACATTTTTAGTTTTAGGGTGTTAGACTCTACGTCCAGCGTGGCTTGTTCCAGGTTCTGCTCCGAGTTAATCATGGCGAGTTCCATTTGCAGCAGCTCGTTTTCAGGGATTTTACCCTCCTCAAACCTGCCCTGGGCTACCTTGTAGAGGGTTTTGTTGTTGGTGACGTTCTTCTCTGCTATCTGTAGGCTTATCTGGCTTAGGAGGAGCCTGAAGAAGTGGTCTGTGGCATCCTTGGAAATCTCCTCCATCTCCTCCCAGTAGTCCCGCTTTGCTTCTTCGTATCGGAGGGGGGCTATTTTTCTGTCCCAGGCCCGGTAATTGAAGCTGAAAAAAGGCTGGTTCAGGGTGATGGTGGCAGGAATGGAGGAGTACCTGGTCTGGTTCTGCTCTGCCTGGAAGTCATCCAGCCGTTTTACCTGGGAGTTGATGGAGATGTAGCCTCCTGTGAACCAGATCTCCTGTCCAAGGGAAAGCTGCAGGGAGGAGTTGGCATTATGGGTGTTTATAAAGATCAGGCTGCCGTTGTCTGTGAGGCGCGGCTCTATGGTTTTGTTGAACTCCGGCAGCACTCCGCTGAGGTTTAACTGCGGGTAGAAGTTGGAGCGGTATGTCCTGTACTGCCATTTTCTGTTTTCCAGCAGCACCGAGGCATAGCGGTAACTAGGTGATTGCTCCTTCGCCAGTTCAATTGCAGACGGAAGCGTTAATATACGGGCACGGGCAACCGGCTCTTCCTCAGCCAAAGCCTTTGGGGAAGCTTGAAGGAAGAGTAGTACTTGTATAATGGTAAGAAGAGATGGTCCCTTCACTTTTGTACTCGGAAATCGGAAACTATCGAAAATCATCCTCTGAAGGTGGAGCCTAAATAACGTAGACTTTAAATATACGAAAAGCCAGATTACAATCAAAGCAGTATAAAACAAGCTGAAGTATTGCCAATTTAGCAATGATTTTCGGCACAAGGAAGGTCTTCTTAAAGGAAGTTCTGTTTTTAGCACACAGGGGCATCACCACTTTCTATACCACTAAGGTGCGATTGAAATGCGTTATCTACATCGACACTGAACACACTATCGAACCTTATCCACCATGATTTAGCGGCTCTGGAAGCTTGTTTTTAGGCTCATAGCAGCTTAGGTTTTGCAAAGTTTATATTGATAAGGCGATGTGACTATTATGTTTAGATTTGTATGCAAGCCTCTGTTGCGTTATTAAACAGGGGAGTAGTAGTCACAAAGCTAGTTAAGCCAAACCAGCAATAACTAAGGCTATAAGGCTACGTAACGAGATGATTGAAAATACACTCACAACTCATGAACGCACCTCAACCAGGCTGGGAGAGTTTTGTAAACAGGTTTCCTGATCCTATCGCCCGTTACGATAAGCAGTACAAGCATCTGTTCATTAACGAAGCCATTGAAAACGAAATAGGGATGCGGTCGTGTGACGTGATCGGGAAGAGCAACCGTGACCTTAGGATTCCCAATGATGACGGCTTGCTAAATGAGCTAGAGGCAAAGATCAGATCCGTTTTCGAAACCGGCAAGCCTGAGGTCAACTACACTGAGCACCAGTTCCCGAACGGGACACGCTACTACTACATGAAACTGATCCCTGACTTCCATGAAGGGGAAGGAAACGGAGTCAGGTCTGTATGGGCCATTACCCGTGACGTCACGCACCTAAAACAAACCGAGCTAGGACTGAAGGAGGCGGAGGCAAGCCTGCGGACGCAGAACGCCGAGCTAAGCCAATTGAATGCTGACCTGGATACCTTCTTTGACACAGTCAGCCATGATTTGTACGGGCCGTTAAACAATGTCAAAGGTTTGGTAGAGGTGCTCAAAGATGCCGGCCAGGAAGAAATAGCCAGTGTAACTCAGATGCTGGAGAGCTCCGTGCAACGGTTTGATGAGGTGCTGACAGGGCTCACAGAAATCGTGGAGCTGAAAAACAAGCACGGGCAGGCCAAGGAGGTGGAGCTAGACGATGTCTTTAGAGTTGTTCAAGCCGAGCTTAAGAAAGTGATTGACCAGACGGGCACTACGTTCAGCACTAATTTCTCTGAGTACCCGACTGTGCACTTCCCCCGGCCGTACCTGGAGAGCCTGTTCCGAAACATGATCAGCAATTCCATCAAGTACAGGTTTGAATCACGTGCTCCGCATATTCATATAGAGTCCGGTTTGTCAGAGGGTTGTGTTGTGCTTCAGTTTGAAGATAATGGGATGGGTATCAACCTTGAGCAAAACGGTAACAGGATATTCAAGCCTTTCCAGCAGCTCGAAAGCAAGCGGGAAGGAAAAGGGATGGGCCTGAGCATCGTGAAAAATATTTTGGAGCGGAGTGGCGGCAGGGTAGAGGTGAAGAGCGAGGTAGGTGCAGGCACTACGTTTACTTGCTACCTTAACCTCACGTTGTAAAGAGTCAAGGGGGATCGGGCTCTTTCCTGCTAAACGCGGGGGAAACCTATCGAACCAAAAAAGCCGCTCCATCTGATGTGGAGCGGCTTTTTTGCTGTAGTAGCCCGTAGGGGAATCGAACCCCTGTTACCAGAATGAAAATCTGGCGTCCTAACCCCTAGACGAACGGGCCGTTCTGTCTGATTGTGGTGCAAATATAGCGGGTGTTTTTTTATCCGCAATAAGCTTTCCCAAAAGTTTTTTCAGATGATCAGGATCTTGCTGAATGTCAGTCAGAAAAATTTCAGATGGGTCATGGGCCTTGCAATTATAAACCAATAGGGGCTTCTTGCGTTAGTATAATTCAATTGTTAGAACAGGAAAACTACTGCATTGCATGGCAAAGAACCTACAATATGAAGGCGTGAAACCAGAGGCTTTTGAGCAGCTGAAAGGAAAACTAAGAACCTATGGCATCGACCTGAAGGAAAACAAAGGCAGCTTCAGTGAGAAGGGCGTGTCCGGCAGCTACAACTATGACCCCCAGACAGAGGTGTTGCGGCTGGATGATTTGAGCGTAGGCTTTCCGGCCAGCATGATGGTGAGCCTTGACTCCCTGCAGAACCGCATGAATGAGTTGATGGTGCAGCATGGCGCCAGGCCCCTCTAGCGTTGAGCAAACACTTTTAGCCCGACACCACGTATACCTGAATAATTTTAGAAAAAACGTAAGCTGAAACTATGGAAAACAATACCTCCCAAAACCAAAACAATAGTAACTCTAATTCAAACCAAAAAAAGCAGGGTGGCGAAAACGTGCTTTCTGTTATTCAGCCCCATGACATGTCACGTACCGTGGAGTCTGCCATGCACGTGTTTCAAGGCCGCCCGGAGAAACTGCCTGACCTGATGCAGGATGTAGGGCACATTATACTAAAGGCAACCAAGCGCTTTTCAACTACTCAGTTGATTATAACTGCAGGGGCACTTACAATCGGAGCTATCCTGCTTTCGCGCTACAGCCCGAATCACGATAACAGCGATTACGAATAAGCGAGCGCGGCGTTAACTCATGAATGTATAAGCCCCCGGTTATAAAGCCGGGGGCTTTTTGTATTCGATAAAAGAGAAGTGGCATAACTTTTGACCGCTTGCTTCTATATAGCAAAGCGCTATGCTTACTTTCGTCAAACTAAACACCAGCACATGAAAACTATGAACAGAACGCGTTTCTTTATCCTGCCGCTACTGCTCTTTTTAATCGCTTTTAGCTCGCAGGCGCAGCAGCAATTGATGCCCCCCCATGTACGTGTAACAGGAGTGGGAGAGGTGAAAGTACCCCCTACGGAGGTAGTTGTAAACCTGGGGGTAGAGACCCGCGAAAAGACACTGGACGCCGCCCGCAGAGCGTCAGACAAAGCAGCAGCCAGCATCATTAATTACCTGAAGAAGCAGGGCGTGGACGCGAAAGATATCCAGACCTCCTATGTAACCCTGCAACCCGTGTATAATGGTGGGGAGTACGGCAGAACAACCCCGGACTTTTACCTGGCGCAAAAGAGTATGACGGTCGTGCTGAAAAAGCTGAACAAGTACGATGAGATCCTGGCCGGCCTATACGAAGTAGGAGCGAACCGGGTGGATGGCGTGCGTTTTCAGGTCGCGGATTTAGAGAAGTATAAGGCAGAGGCACGACAGCGTGCAGTGGCAGATGCCATGCAAAAAGCCACTTCTTTAACCTCAGAACTAGGGGCAAAGGTAGGCCGTGTGTATTCGATAAACGAAAACACTTATAACGATGGCCCCCGGCCGATGTATAAAACAGCCATGATGGAGTCTGCTGCTTATGATGCCAATGGCCCTACCATTGCAGGCGGTGAGGTAGTAATCAGCTCCAACGTGGATGTGGTCTTTGTGATAGAATAAGACGGCAGGAGTCCCAACAAAGAGCGGGCGCTTTCCTTTTCGGGAAGCGCCCGCTCTTTGTTGGGGGAAGTCTGAAGGCTTTCTGTGCCCTACCTTACATACCGTTCCATGGGCTTAAACCTGTTCTCAGCATCTAACAGGAAGCTGAGCGGCTGCTGGGGGGCCTGCAGGATCTCCTGCTCCCGGATGCCCCATGGCTTGAGCATTTCCTCCAGCATGTGTGCATAGGCCAGCGTCTCCCAGGGATTAAACACATCCTGCGTTACGTCATCTATTAATGTGTCCAGCACCAGGTGATCATCGCCTGGTTTAACCTGTCGGATAAAATATTCCGGGATTATACTAAAGAGATAAGCCGCGTAATAGATGCGGGCTTTGAACTCTGCCAGCTGTATGGGATGCAGTTGCTGCCCCTGTGCTAAGTGTTGCAGCCTGCCGAGTGCTCTTTTAATGATGCCATTGTCTAGCAGCACACAGGTAACAGCGGCCGAACCAAGCTTTATGCTGAAAGTCATGGTGCTGAGCTCGTCCTGGTACTCAAAGGGCTGCTCGTCTTCCAGCGGGGCTACCTCCGCATAGAAAATAGAGCAGGGCAGGAAGTCAGAGAAAACCATGGGCACGCGCATCGACTGCAACACCATAAAGAAGGAGCTGAACTTGCCCAGCATCTTGGGGTCTTCGCTCACAGGGTATGCCGGCGTCATCAAGGGGTTTGCCTCTTTAATCAGCTCGGTCACCAGCATGCCGTAATACATCTTGCCAATCCACTGGAACATTCTCTGCTGGTCCAGCGCCTGCAGGCCTTCCAGGCCTTTTGAGGCGGCCTCGGCTACTTCTGCCTCCAAAGGTAGCACATAATGGGCATGGCAGTGATCACAGCAGGGGATGGTAAGCTCTTGATAGGTGGTCACGCTTTTATCGAGCATGAGCAGTTCTTTGTCGGGTAGCTTATATTTTTGCTGCAGCCACTCGCCAAAAACGGGCGTACGGTGCTCGGGCGTTATGTTGGTGCCGCACAAAAAGCAGTTCGTATCGGAGAACTGCATCTTTTCGAACGGGTCGTATAGGGTCAGGTCCATTTTGTATCAGTTGTCGGCTGCAAAGATAAGACACGCCGGCGCCAGTTCCGAATCCGGCAAGGTGTCAGGTTGGTTTATTATGTTAAACTAGGGTGAAGTGAAGAGCTTTACCAAGAAGAAAAACAGCTGTGCAAGAAAGAATCAGAAGGGAGAGAGGAGGAGCAACAGCTCAGAAAAAGGTAAAACAAAAAATTAACAGCAAGCCTGTAAGCCGGGTTCTGTCGCTACACCCGAAGGCGTGCGTCTTATCATTTATCTAGGCCTGCACTCGCGCGCAGGCTCCATCGACCTACCCACTGACATCGGACGAGCAGCCCTTAGCCCCGCCGAAGCGAGGCGCTGCCAGCCTATTTGGTCTTTCAACTCCTAAGGTTTACCCAGCCGGACTGGTCACCCAGCCGCTGGTGCGCTCTTACCGCACCTTTTCACCCTTACCTCTTTTGCAAGAGGCGGTAATTTTCTGTGGCACTGGCTGTATCCCGGTTGCCCGGGACCCTTCCCGTTAGGAAGTAGGATGCTCTGCGTTGCCCGGACTTTCCTCTCCTCCCAGGTGGGAGCAGCGATAAGACGGCTTGCTGTTAATTCTTTGCTCCGCAAATTACGCATTTGCGGTATCATTATCTGCTAACAAATAGCAGCAGGAAATAATTTCTGCTGCACTGCTGCTTATTTCAGGCGTACCAAGGTAGCCCCATAGCCGAACTTTTCCTTTTTGGCGTCTTCAAAGAACTTGATGCCCGGGGTACGGCTCAGGATTTTCTGTATCTCTTTGCGGAGCACCCCATTGCCCGCGCCATGGATGAACACGATCTCGTGCATGTTGGCGGCCATGGCTCTGTCCAGCGCGTCCTGGAACTTGTCCAATTGCAGGCGCAGCATCGCGCTGTTACTCATGCCGGCATGGTCATCTACCAGTTTCTCGATGTGCAGGTCCACCTCATGGTCCGGGGCTTCCAGCTTAAAGGTATCGTGCTGGGCGGTACCCTCAATGATCTGCTCGGTGATCTTGTCGGTGTTCACGGCCACCGGCTTTTGGTCCAGCTGAAACAGGTAAGCCTCTTTGTTCAGGACGGGGGCCGTTTTCTTGCTTTTATAGAAAGAGTTGGCCCGGAATTGTACCCGCTTGGTTACCGGCTCAAAAACAGTTGGGCTGCCGTTTCGGTGCTGGATAAACTGCACCAGCAGGCTGGGCCACTTTTCAAATTCCTTCAGGTGATAATGCGTGATCACGCGGGTAGCCTTGGGAGCCAGCTTATCGTTCTGCAAGCCCCGGTAACCCTGCTCCCGCTCTTCGCCAGAGGTAAAGAGCACGTCATAATCGGTGTTGTTTACCACGGTTACAGCCAGGAGCTCTTCAGACTGATGTACCAGGGCCAGGTAAATGCCTTGGGCCGACAGTACCGGGGCCACAGCCTCGCGCTTGGTTACGGGTTTTACCTGCTCGTCCGACTTTAAGTACTTACTCTCTTCTGCGGCAATTACCACTACCTCGCGGCGGGCCACAGGGATGGTGAAATCGTTGTCAATGGCGACTTCTACAATGTTATTATCTAAAATGCGGGTAATAATGCCTTCCTCACGGCCCGACATTAAACGCACACGGTCTCCTACGTTCATGGTTTTACTGTTCGTTATGGTGGTAGCTGGCTAAGCCATGGGCCAGCCGCTGACTGTTTTACTCAACTATGCCTGGCAAAGGTACGGATTTCTGAGGTGCTGTGTCATGTGTATGGCGCCTACACACCTTTGCTATGTTTTCTAACGTGCTGTTGCCCGGGAATCAGAAATAGAGGGCATGCATGCGGAAACCGTCTTCACGGTTATACTCCAGGGCAGGGGCAGGTACTTTTACGATACTGAGCACGTAGAGGGCAGTGTTCAGGAGTTTGCTGCGTCCCCGGAAGTGCAGCAGGTTAAGGTCGGGGCTGAGGTAGTACTGGCGCCGCGCTTCAAAGCCAGCAGCCCTGTTTGTACGCTCGGGGTGGTACACAACTCCCTCCGCGCCATAACCCAGGGCCAGGCTCAACCATTTAGGATACTTGCTTTCTGGTTTCAGGAAGTCACCCACGTTAACCGACAGCCAATAGGTTTGCCCGTTGTAATCTTTCAGGGCCTGTTCGCCGAGGCTACTGCCTAATACATTCGGTCGTGCTGCCGCATAGGGCGTGGTATGGAAAGAGTACTTCGGCATGATGCGGATCTCCTGCCAGGCCAGTTCCTGAGCGATGACCGAGGCAGAGCCAACCGTGTTGGCCACCAGATCTCCTGCCGAGGCACCATAATCTGCCTGGTAGCCATCAAACACCTCGATGGGTGTCTGCAGTACAATACCCAGTAAACCGCCGTACCAAATGGCTTTTTTCTCCGGCACACCTGCCCAGCGGAGTACGTCGATGCCTGCCCGGCTCTCGTGGAAGGCCCCCCAGAAATGCCCCACCTTGTCTACCTGCAGCCACTCCCGGTTGTCGTTAAAGAAGTGGAAGTTTGTGCGCTCCTGCTCCGCGTACCAGGCCTCGTTCAGGGACACGAGCAGAGCGGTGTAGCCCGCTGTAAAGCCGGCTCCCAACAGTAGCAGCTTTTTGTTATGCGGTGTTGCAGTGACTGTGTCGGGTGGGAAAGACACAGCTTTACTGTACAGTGGCTGCACCAACAGCAAGGCGCTAAGGCTGATAACAGGTAAGACTTTAAGCTTGATCATCCCCAAAGATACGTAAAGCCGCATAAGTTGTGGACGGCATCTGCTTTGGCCACCTTGGGTAAGGGGACATGCAGGGTTCGGTTTAGTTAACAGGCCTCCGCTTCTAACTGATCCTAGAGAACCTGGCAACTATATAAGTAGGAGGAATGAGAGCCTATGCTGTTCTGTTGTCTCAGTCTGTGTGGTAGAACTGGAGTATTCTCCAAGCAACGGAGGAACTCATCCTTCACAGACTCAAGCTTGTCTCGCTCAAGAGTTTTAGATATAACAGGGAGACGGCTTGGAGGGCTGGCCAAAATAAAATAAACATTTACTTTTTTGCTCCTTCATCTGATTCAGGCTGTAGAGTTTGTAGAGACAAGACAGCAGCTAAGTTATGAAGTTAAGGTCTAGGTCTTTATCCATGATGGGGCAGGTGAAAAAGGGTAGGCAGAAAGCCCTCTATTCACAAAAGATAACACTTCCCCCACCCATCCTTTTCATAAAAAACACAACCTTTTCGGCCTACATCAGTTTCTAAATATAGATTTGCAAATATGCTGCATGCATACTATTTTTGATGCAAGGCCAGTGAGTAAGGGGCTACTTAATCGTCCTCGTAATCCAGGCCCATCAGTTTACTGTAAGCCTGCTGCAGCTCCGAGAAAGCGTGCATGTTGCCTTCCTGGCGGCTGATCTGCATACCTTTCTTGTAAGTCTGCTCTGCTACGTCGTTTTGGCCCAGCTCCTCGTATAGCTTGGCAGCGTGGTAGTAAGTGCCAACGTAAGTCTCATGCTCGGTGAGCAGTTTCTCGTAATAGGCAAGTGCTTTTTCCTTGTCTGCATTACGATATTCAGTGGCGATGGCATATAAAGTAAAGGCGTCGTTCGGGTCGTCTTCCAGAAACTGGAGGAGTTGCTTTAGTCTGCTTTCGTTCATTTTGAATTAGCTATATTTAATTAACTTCGCACAAATCTAAATTTAAAAAGCTAACATTTCTAACCATGAAAATATTAGTTTGCATCAGTAACGTTCCGGATACCACTTCCAAAATCAACTTTACGGCTGATAACAAGGCGTTTGACAAAAACGGCGTACAGTACGTGATCAACCCCTGGGATGAGTATGCACTTACCAGAGCCATTGAGCTGAAAGAGGCAAAAGGTGGCACCGTAACCGTATTAAACGTAGGAGAGGCCGATACAGAGCCGAACATCCGCAAAGCCCTCGCCATTGGTGCAGACGATGCCATCCGTGTGAATGCCTTTCCGAAGGATGCTTTCTTTGTGGCCCAGCAGATAGCGGCCGTTGCCAAAGAAAACAATTATGACATGATCCTGATGGGCAAGGAGTCGATTGACTACAACGGCTCCCAAGTACACAACATGGTAGGAGAGCTGTTAGGGATCCCTTCTGTGGTGCCTGCGTTTAAGCTGGACATGGTAGACGACACTACCGCCCGGCTGGAGCGCGAGATAGAAGGGGGCAAAGAGGTGATCGAGGTAAAACTGCCCTTTGTAGCCAGCTCACAGCAGCCTATGTCGGAGCCCCGCATCCCAAACATGCGCGGTATCATGACAGCCCGCACCAAGCCCCTGAAAACCGTAGAGCCGGTAGCCACCGAGGCGAAAACAGAGTATGTGAACTACAGCAAGCCGGAGAAAAAAGGCGGCGTGAAGCTGATCGACCCGGAAAATGCGGGGGAACTGATTACATTATTGAGAAACGAAGCTAAAGTACTATAAGATATGTCTGTACTAGTATTTGTAGAAGGTCTTAACGGAGAGATCAAAAAGTCCTCGCTGGAGGCAGCATCCTATGGAAGCCAGGTAGCGCAAACGCTTGGCACTTCAGCTACTGCTGTTGCCATAGGCGATATAAACGAAGCATCCCTTGCCAGGCTGGGTGAGCAGGGCATCAGCAAAGTATTGTACGATGCCGATGACCGCCTGAAGCAGTTTGTGGCGGATGCCTATGTAAAGGTGATCGCGAAAGCGGCCCGGCAGGAAGACGCGAAAGTGCTGGTGTTCTCTTATACGAACATCGGTGCCGCCGTGGGTTCTAAGCTGGCCGTGCGCCTGAACGGTTCACTGGCTACCAACGTCACGGCTTTGCCTAAAACGGACGGGGAGTTTACTGTTACACGCAGTGTGTTCTCTGGGAAAGCCTTTGCCGATGTAGCCCTTACTTCGGATGTAAAGATCATCGGCGTAAAAAAGAACACCATTGATGTTACTTCTAACGCAGGCACCACAGCCAATATCGAGAAATTCTCGACGGAGTTGGCAGATGCTGATTTTGCGGCTGCTCCAAAAGAAACGGTGATGCAGGATACCGGAGGCGGCGTGCTGTTGCCGGAGGCGGAAATTGTTGTGTCTGGCGGACGTGGCTTGAAGGGGCCCGAGAACTGGCACCTGGTAGAGGACCTGGCCAAAGAACTGGGGGCTGCCACAGCCTGCTCTAAGCCTGTATCGGACATGGATTGGAGACCGCACCACGAGCACGTGGGGCAGACCGGTATCACCATTGGTCCTAACCTTTATATCGCGATCGGTATTTCCGGTGCCATTCAGCACCTGGCGGGGGTTAACTCTTCTAAAGTGATTGTCGTTATTAATAAGGATCCTGAAGCGCCGTTCTTTAAAGCCGCTGATTATGGTATTGTGGGCGATGCGTTTGAGGTAGTACCTAAATTAATTGAAGCTGCGAAAGCTTTAGACAAATAGACTTAGAAGAAGACACTGTGGAGAAAATTCAGTTAGAGATACTTGGCCTCTCTTCGAGCCAATCGCAGACGGGGTCCTTTGCCCTTGTGTTAGGTGAACGAGAGGGAAACAGAAGATTGCCTATTATCATCGGCATGTTCGAGGCACAGTCCATTGCCATTCAGATAGAGAAGATAAACCCGAACCGCCCCCTGACGCACGACTTGTTCAAGACCTTTGCCGAGCAGATGGATGTGAGCATTACGGAGATTCTCATCTCAGATCTGAAAGAGGGGGTGTTTTACTCCAAGATCATGTGCACAGACGGGACAAAGGACTTTGAACTGGACTCCCGGCCTTCGGATGCCATCGCCATCGGCCTGCGCTTTGGGGTGCCGATCTACACCGTAGAGAGCGTGTTATCGGAGGCAGGTATCGTATTGAGCGACCTGGAAGAAGAGGAGGATGAAAACGACGAAATGACGGTAAAGAGCAGTTCGTCTACTACGCCATCCTCTACAGCCAAGGAATCGCTCAGCCAGACATCGACCGATGAGTTAAACAAGATGTTGAACGACGCCCTGGACAAAGAGGACTATGAACGGGCCGCTAAAATACGCGACGAACTGAACAAGCGAAACTGATATAACAACGAGCACAAGGTAAAGAAAGTCCCCTGCCCCACTGGCAGGGGACTTTTTGTTTTATAAGATATTCAGCTTACTTTTGGCAAATTTTGTCCCAAAGCATGTACGATATTTTCAGAGGGGTCATCGGGTTAGTAGCCCTGTTGGCCATCGCGTTCTTATTTTCTAAAAACAAAAAACAAATCGATTGGAAGCTGGTCGGCTTCGGAGTTTTCCTGCAAGTGTTATTTGGCGTACTCGTGACGCAGGTGCCTTTGGTGGCAGATATCTTTGCTGCTGTGAGCCGCGGCTTTGTCACCTTCCTGGACTTTTCGCAGGCCGGCGCCGAGTTTCTTTTCGGCCCCCTTGCCAACCCTGAGAATAACGGCGGACTGGGGTATATTTTCGCTTTTTCTGTTCTTCCTACCATTATCTTCTTCTCTACGGTTTCATCCGGCCTTTACTATCTGGGTATTTTGCAGAAAATAGTGTGGGGGATTGCCTGGGTGATGTCGAAGGGGATGCGGCTTTCAGGGGCAGAGAGCCTTTCCGCGGCAGGTAATATCTTTCTGGGGCAGACAGAGGCGCCCCTACTGGTGCGTCCGTTCATTGGCACCATGACGCGCTCGGAGCTGATGTGCTTGATGACAGGCGGTATGGCTACATTGGCAGGAGGGGTGCTGGCCGCTTATGTGGCATTTTTAGGGGGGGACGACCCTGCACAGAAGGCCATTTTTGCGGCTCACCTGCTCACTGCCTCTATCATGAATGCCCCTGCAGGGATTGTGCTGGCTAAAATACTGGTGCCGGAAACGGAGCCGGATAAGATAAAGACAGAGCTGGAGGTAAATCAAGAGCAGCTCGGAGTAAACCTGATCGACGCCCTGAGCCGGGGTGCTGCGGATGGCTTACGCCTGGCGGCCAACGTAGGCGGTATGTTGCTAGCCTTTATCGCGGTGATAGCATTGGTGAATTACCTGTTAACAGATCTGATTGGCGACTGGACAGGCTTGAACGCCTGGGTAGTGGCTTCGACGGAGGGAAGCTTTGATGGGTTCTCCCTGCAATACGTGTTGGGGCAGATCTTCCGCATTTTTGCCTTTATCATGGGCGTACCATGGGTCGATACACTGGAAGTAGGCAGTTTGCTTGGTCAGAAAACAGCCATCAACGAGTTCGTTGCCTATCTTTCTCTGGCGGAGATGAAGACAGCCGAGTTGCTCACACCTAAGTCAATTGTGATGGCCACTTATGCTCTGTGTGGGTTTTCAAACTTTAGCTCTATTGCCATCCAGATCGGTGGCATTGGCAGCATGGCACCAAGCCAGCAGGGCAACCTGTCTAAGCTGGGATTCCTTGCCTTGCTAGGCGCCTCTCTGGCTTGTATGATGACGGCAACAGTAGCTGGCATGCTCTACGTGCTATAAGCAAGATAAGAAGCTTACCATACAAAGCGAAAGGCTCCTGTTGTACAACAGGAGCCTTTCGCTTTGTATGGCCTGTTTGGCGGGCAGCCTAGCCCTGCCGGCGCCTTTCCTCTTCTTCCTCCTCTTCCTCCACTTTCTTGGCGTCGCGCATCAGCCGGTTGGCGAAAATAAAGTCATTCAGCTCGTCCACGTTGGAATCCATGATGTCGTCGCGGGTGCCCTCCCAAAGCTTTTTGCCTTCATACAGGAACATGATTTTGTCCCCGATCTCAATCACAGAGTTCATGTCGTGCGTCACCACGATGGTTGTGATGCCATACTCTTCTGTGATTTCCTTGATCAGCTCATCGATCTTAATGGCAGTGAGCGGATCGAGGCCCGAGTTAGGCTCATCGCAGAACAGGTAAGTACAGTTAGGGGCAATGGCCCGGGCAATACCTACCCGCTTCTTCATGCCGCCACTTAGTTCGGAGGGCATTTTCTTGTTCGCGTTCTCCAGCCCTACGCGCTTGAGGCAGGTATTTACCCGGTCCAGGCGCTCGTCTTTCGGCATGTCGGAAAGCATCTTTAGCGGGAACTCGATGTTTTGCTCCACCGTCATGGAGTCGAACAGGGCAGAGCCCTGAAACAGCATCCCGATCTTTCTTCTGATCTCCTGCCGGATGTCCAGTTTGTTGTTTGTAAAGTAAGTGCCGTCGAAGGTGACACTGCCAATATCCGGCTTAATCAGGCCGACGATGCACTTTAACAGCACGCTTTTACCTGTGCCGCTGGCGCCAAGCAAGAGGTTGGTCTTACCGGTTTCAAAAACACCGCTAATCCCGTCCAGCACTTTCTTGTCGCCGAAGGTTTTATGTATGTTGTGTATTTCTATCATATTCTGGTTGTTTTCACGGGCAGCTGGCTTCTTCTACACCCCACACCTATACTTACGTTTGCCTTTCCCGGCGCAAGCCTTCTGTCTGTTTCCTGCTCACAATAACAGCTCCGCGCAAACATAATCCGCTATCAGCACGGCAATAACGCTGTTAGTTACAGCCGCTGTACTGGCCGCCCCTACCTCCAGGGCACCTCCTTTGGTGTAATATCCCCGGAAAGAGGAAATACTCGAGATCAGATAAGCAAAGACCACCGACTTGATCAGGGCAAACAAGATGTTGTACCCGATAAAGTCATCCCGCACGCCCGTGATATACTCCTGTGCCGATAACGCACCGGAGAGGGTGCCAGCCACATAGCCGCCCGCAATAGACAGGAACATGGAGATGATCACCAGCATCGGAAACACGAGCAGGGCCGCTATGATTTTGGGTAAGACCAGGTAAGAGGCCGAGTTGATGCCCATGACTTCAAGTGCATCCACCTGTTCTGTTATCTGCATGGTGCCTAAGCCACCTGCAATGCTGGAGCCCACTTTGCCCGCCAGCACAATGGAGGTGATGGTGGGGGCCAATTCCAGGATCGTCATTTCCCGGACCATAAAGCCAATAGTGGAGCGGGGGATAAAAGCATTGTCCAGGTTATAAGCGATCTGTACGCAGGTAACCGCACCAATAAAGGTGCTGACGATCGCCACGATAAAGATGGAGTTGATGCCTATCAAAATGGCTTCGTCTATGGTTCGGTTAAACAAGATGCGAGGCGATTCACTGCGGCTGAACAGACTCGACATGAATAGCAAATACTTTCCTAAATATTGCAACATAAGGGGTTTGGATGCAGGTTAAAGCAAGGTTAAAAGCCCGACCTTAGGCAAAAATACTCTATTAATACCTATCTTACGTTTAAAATAGCAAAACATATAAAACTGTACATATTTATGCAACAATACATTTTGGTGACAGGGGGTACGAAGGGCATTGGCCGGGCCGTGATAGAACAGTTCGCCAAAGAGGGTTTCCATATTATCACCTGTTCCCGAAACGAAAAGGACTTGCAAAAGTTAAAGCTGGAGATTGAGCAGGACTACACCTTCTCCAAGGTGCGCTACAAGGAAGTGGACCTCAGCGACAGAAAGTCTTTGAAAGCGTTTGCCTCTTTTGTGAAAGAGCTTGGCGTGAAAATAGACGTGCTGGTCAACAACAGCGGTCTTTTTATTCCGGGTAAGATCACTGAAGAGGATGACGAAGCCCTTCCGTTCATGATCAACACCAACCTGTACAGTGCCTATTATATGACCAAGGCCTTCGTGCACGATATGATCGCCAGCCGTTCCGGCCATATCTTTAACCTCTGCTCCACGGCTAGTATTACCCCTTACATTAACGGCGGTTCTTACTGTATCTCCAAGTATGCCATGTACGGCATGACCAAGGTGCTGCGGGAGGAACTGAAGGAGCATAACGTGCGCGTCACAGCCATCCTGCCCGGTGCTACCCTTACAGCTAGTTGGGAAGGCGTAGACCTGCCGCCAGAACGCTTTATAAAGCCCGCAGATGTTGCCATGGCCATCTGGAACGCCTATACCTTGTCGGAGAACAGCGTGGTAGAGGAACTGTTGATACGGCCGCAGCTAGGGGATCTCTAGCAGCTGGCATCAGTCAGGCAGACCTGCTTGCACTCATGAAAAGGGCCAGGCAGTCGGTCTGTCTTTGCGCTTGCTGCTATGTATCCCTGCTGGGCACTTGAGTAAGTGGTGAGAATGAATGATACGTATACTAGATGGCATAAGTGCTAAGGTGGCTTGTGATGCCCATATCCTAAGTAAATGAAAGTAAGAGTAAAGGTATGCTGCATCAGCAGCATTCAGGAGGCACAGCTTGCCATCGGTCAAGGCGCATCGGCTGTAGGGCTGGTAGGGGAGATGCCAAGCGGTCCCGGCGTAATCCCGGATGATCGGATACGGGAAATTGTAGAAACCGTACCGCCGGCTATTGCCTCTTTCCTGCTTACCTCCCGTACCGATGCCGGCGCCATTATCGCGCACCACCGCCTTGTGCACGCCAATACCATTCAATTGGTGGATGCCGTTCCTGAGGCAGCCTATGCGCAGCTCCGGCAGGCTCTACCGGGCGTTAAACTGGTGCAGGTAATTCATGTGCTGGGTGAGGAGAGCGTGGCGCAGGCACAACAGGTAGCAGAGAAGGTAGACGCCATCCTGCTGGACTCGGGCAACCCGAAGCTGTCCGTAAAGGAGCTGGGGGGCACGGGGCGTATCCATGACTGGGTGCTCAGCCGTAAAATACGGGAAAGCATCAGGAAGCCTGTTTTTCTGGCAGGCGGGCTGAAGGCAGAGAACGTGCGGGAGGCCATAGAGGTGGTGCAGCCTTTTGGCGTAGACCTGTGCAGCGGCGTGCGCACCAACGGGCACCTGGACCCCTATAAGCTGGAGAAGTTCTTTCGGGCAGTGGAGCAGGCTTAGACAGGGTGCCTTTGCGCCTACTGCTTTACGGTGGTGCTTCCCCCTCAAAAGAGACATACAATCTTTACACCATACAAAATACAAACTATGAATCTTGAAGGAAAAATTGCTGTCGTAACTGGTGTTAGCAAAGGCATTGGCTTGGCCACGGTGAAGGCCTTGTTGGACAAGGGCATGCAAGTAGCGGGCTGGGGACGAACCGCACCAGAACTGCAGCACGATAATTTCCATTTCTTTGAGTGTGACGTGCGCTATAACGAATCTGTGCAGCGCGCTTTTGACCAGACGATAGCCAGGTTAGGGGTACACATATCCGTACTTGTGAACAACGCGGGTATGGGAGTAGCCGCTCTGTTGGAAGAGACTTCGCTGGACGAGTGGCACACCATGTTTGAGACGAATGTGAACGGCATCTTTTACTGCACCCGCCTGGTGTTGCCGGGCATGAAGGAGCTGGAAGAAGGCCATGTCATTAACATTTCCTCCATTGCAGGCACCACAGGGGTAGAGGGCATGTCGGGCTACTGTGGTACCAAGCATGCCGTGCGTGGCATCTCGCACTCGCTATACAAGGAAGTGCGCAGCTATGGCGTGAAGGTAACCTGCATCTACCCGGGCTCTGTACAAACCAACTTCTTTGACAACATTGACCAGGTGATTGCCAGCGACAACATGATGCGCCCCGAGGACATTGCCTCGACTATCCTCCACGCTTTGGAGTCCCATCCGAACTACCACCACGTTGATATAGAGGTCCGGCCCCTGATGCCGAAGGGAAAAATTAAGAAATAGAAACAGAATGGCGTGGCTTTTGTAGCTTTACGATCTGCAATAAAGAACCTGGGCCGGGTGGGCTGTAAGCCTGCCCGGTTTATCTTAATAAAGAAAGAGATTGTCAGTAGAAGTAAAGAACCTAACCAAGGTATATGGCGAGCAGCACGCCGTGGATGATATCTCGTTCACAGTGGAGCAGGGGCAGATCCTGGGGTTCCTGGGGCCGAACGGCGCCGGAAAGTCCACCACCATGAAGATTGCCACTTGCTACCTGCCGCCCAGCGCGGGTACTGTGTTGGTGAATGGGCATGACGTGCTACAAGATCCCATTGCCGTGCGCCGGAACGTCGGCTATTTGCCCGAGCACAACCCCCTGTACCTGGACATGTACGTGCACGAGTACCTGAACTTTGTGGCCTCAGTGTACAACCTGAAAGGCAAGCATGCCCGAGCCCGGGTGCAGGAAATGGTCGAGCTGTGCGGCCTTACCCTAGAGCAGGGGAAAAAGATAGGGGCCCTCTCCAAAGGGTACCGACAGCGCGTGGGGCTGGCGCAAGCCCTGGTCCACGACCCGCAGGTACTCATCCTGGATGAGCCCACGACAGGACTCGACCCGAACCAGATTCTAGAGATCCGCTCCCTGATCAAGCAGGTGGGCCAGAACAAAACCGTTATCTTTTCGACCCATATCATGCAGGAGGTGGCCGCCATCTGCGACCGCGTGGTAATCATTAACCGGGGCCAGCTGGTGGCAAACAGCGATGTGGCCAGCCTGCAGGCCGGTGGCAAGGACGAGAAGGTGACCTTGGTAGAGTTTGAGCAACCCGTGGAAGTGGAGGCCCTGCAAGGGGTGCCAGGGGTGCTGCAGGTAGAGCAGGCACAGAACAACGTGTACCGGGTTACCTCTAAAAGGCAGACGGACATCCGGGCGAACGTGTTCCGGGTTGCAGCAGAACGAAACTGGCCATTAGTAGGGCTGCGGCAGGAAGAGAACTCGCTTGAAAAAGTGTTCCAGGAACTTACGAAGAAATAACAAACAGGACGTGCTGCATGACGGAGAAAGCCCCTGCCAACAGCAGGGGCTGGCACTAGGCTTGTCGGGCAGCATTCAAGAAGAAAATAATGCTTGCGATACTTAAAAAAGAATTCAATGGCTTCCTGAACTCGCTGATCGCCTATATTGTGATCAGTGTGTTTCTGGTGGCCGTTGGCATGTTCATGTGGGTGTTTCCGGAGAGCAGCGTGCTGGAGTACGGCTTTGCGGACATCCAGACCCTGTTTAACATGGCTCCCTGGCTGTTCCTGTTTCTGATCCCGGCCATTACCATGCGCACCTTTGCCGAGGAGAAGCGGGAGGGCACCATCGAGCTGTTGCTTACCAAGCCCATTACCGATCTGCAGCTGATCCTGGGCAAGTACTTTGCGGCCTTGCTGCTGGCTTTGTTTGCCCTCTTGCCCACGCTCGTCTACTACTATTCGGTCTATGAGCTGGGGGCACCGCAGGGGAATGTGGACTCCGCTGCGGTGGTAGGGTCTTACCTTGGCCTGATGTTTCTGGCAGCAGTGTTCTGCGCCATTGGGGTGTTCTCCTCTTCTATCTCGGATAACCAGATCATTTCCTTTGTGATCGCGGTGTTCCTGTGCTACATCATCTACACAGGTTTCGACCTGATCGCCTCCATTCCGGTCTGGGGTGGTTATAACTACCTGATCAGCCAGTTAGGCATTTCCTATCACTATGCCGCCATCAGCAAGGGCTTGGTCGACTCACGCGACGTGCTGTATTTCCTGAGCGTGATCGCCATTATGATCTTGTCTACTAAACTTGTGTTGAGGAGCAGAAAATGGTAAAAGAGCAAAACAAAAGCAAGCGCAGCGCTGATGTCCTCAAGTTTCTGGCCTGGGTTGTGGGCATCGTCTTACTGAACATTGTGGCGACCAACTACTTTTTCCGACTGGACCTAACCGAGGATAAACGCTATACCATCGCCCCGGTGACCAAGCAAATGCTGGGCGGCCTGGAGAGCGAAGTAGTGGTGGACGTGTACCTGGAGGGAGACTTCCCGGCAGGCTTTAAGCGCCTGCAGCAATCGGTGCGCGAGACCTTAGACGAGTTCCGCATTTACGCAGATGGTAACCTGCGCTATAACTTCATCGACCCAAACGAGATCACAGACGAGAAGCAGCGGAAGGAGTTTATCACGACGCTTGCCCAAAAAGGCATTATGCCGACCAACCTGCATGCCACTGAGGATGGAAAGCAGGTAGAGCGCCTGGTGTTCCCGGGTGCCGTGGTGAAGTATAATGGCAAGGAAACCGCTGTAAGCCTGCTCAAGGGAAACCTGGCCGCCTCGCCGGACGAGCGCCTGAACCAGTCGGTGGAGGGAATCGAGTACGAGCTGGCCTCGGCTATTCGGAAGGTGGCCTTGCCGGAGAACAAGATCATCGGCTATATCACAGGGCAGGGCGAGTTGGAGATGCAGTATGCGACAGATCTGCTGGGGTCGCTGCAGGAGTACTACCGTGTGGCCATGGGCGACCTGGATCAGATCCCAACCCTCAAGGACCTCGACCTGATCATCGTCGCCAAGCCTACTTCCGAGTTCTCTGAGGCAGACAAGTACAAGATCGACCAGTTTATCATGCAGGGGGGCAAGGCTGTGTTCTTTGTCGATCCGCTGAACGCCAACCTGGACAGTGCGGCGGCAGGGACGTTCGCCCTGCCTTATAACCTGAACCTGGATGATCTCTTCTTCCGCTACGGCGCGCGCCTGAACCCAACCCTGATCATGGACCTGAACTCCGGCTTTATCCCGGTAGTGACGGGTTACCTGGGCGACCGGCCACAGACGGAGATGATCAATTGGCGCTTTTACCCGCTGCTGAACACCTTCAGCAAGCACCCGATCACCCGTAACCTGGATGCCGTTTACTCTAAGTTTGTGAGCACTATCGATACGGTGAAGGCGGAGGGGATCCGGAAAACGCCCCTGCTCTTTACTTCCAGGTACTCCCGCATACTGGAGCCTCCCGTGCCGATCACGTTGGAAGAGGCGCGCATGGAGGTGAACCCGGAGCAGTTCCAGGCAGGCCCGCAACCGGTAGGATACCTCCTGGAAGGAAGCTTCCCGTCTTTGTTCCGCAATCGCCGGGCACCAGAGGGGGTGCAGGATACGGAGGTAATAGAGGAAGGGGTACCTACTAAAATTGCCGTCTTCTCGGATGGGGACCTGGTACGCAACGATATTAATTCCCGTACCGGGCAGCCGTACGAACTGGGCTTCGACCGCTTTAACAACGTCACCTTTGCCAACCGTGAGCTGGCACTGAACACGATACACTACCTGTTGGATTCCGAAGGTCTGATCAATGTACGGGCGAAGGAGATCGAGCTGCGGCCCCTGGATAAGGTGCGCGTGAAGGAGGAAAAGACTTACTGGCAAATGCTCAATTTAGTAGCGCCGATTGTACTGTTGGGGCTGTTTGGCGTAACACGTTTTTACCTGCGGAAACGCAGGTATGAGCGTTTCTAAATTTATCCCCCTATGACACAGCGAGACAGGAAAAAGGACTTGTAAAAGGGGTAGGACAAATGGGAAATATTTATAACTTTGTCCTAATATAAGTAAGAAGACGGGAAATTTAGCTTTTTTCATTGTACCTGCTCCCTACCATACAGGCAGAAGAGCCGGCTACCGGGAGCAGCTTCCTGTCTTTTGTGTCTTGCTACTTGTGTCGCTTTCCTTAACATCATAGGTCATATAATGAAATTTATCGTCTCTTCATCTGCGCTACTGAAGCAGTTATCCAGCATAAACGGGGTAGTCACCAATAACCCGGTGGTGCCCATTTTGGAGAACTTCCTGTTCGAGATCAACAACAGTACCCTCACCATCACAGCCAGTGACCTGGAGACTTCCATGATTACAGAGCTGCAGGTAGAGGCAAAGGAGAGCGGCCGTATTGCCGCCCCTGCCAAGATCTTGCTGGAGACTCTGAAGAACCTGCCAGACCAGCCGGTAACCTTTACCATTGATGAGGAAACGTATACGATCGAGATCAGCTCTTCAAACGGCCGTTATAAGCTGTCTGGGGAGAATGCGACTGACTTCCCGCGTGTACCAGTGGTACAGGGTGGCAGCGCCATCGAGATCCCTTCTAATGTGCTGGCAAGAGCTATTAACAAGACCATCTTTGCGGTGAGCAACGATGAGCTCCGTCCGGCCATGACAGGTATTTTCGTGCAACTGCGCAGCAATAATGTGACGTTTGTAGCCACGGACGGACACCGCCTGCTACGCTACCGCCGTACAGACCTGGGCACTGCACAGGAGGCGTCGCTGATCATTCCGCGTAAGGCCTTCACCCTACTCAAGTCGACTTTGCCGACAGAGGCTACTGCCGTGCGCATGGAGTTTAACCAATCCAACGCTTTCTTCAGCTTCGACAACATCCGCATGATCTGCCGTCTGATCGATGAGCGCTATCCGGACTATGAGAACGTAATTCCAGTGCAGAACCCGAACAAGCTGGTGATTGACCGGTCGGATCTGTTAAGCTCTGTGAAGCGTATCTCTATCTACTCTAACAAAACTACGCACCAGATCCGCCTGAAACTTACAGGATCTGAAATGCACGTTTCTGCCGAAGACTTGGACTTCTCGAACGAGGCGAACGAGCGCCTGAACTGCCAGTATGACGGAGAGGACATGGAGATCGGCTTCAATGCGAAGTTCCTGATGGAAATGCTGAACAACCTGGATTCTGACGAGATTACGTTTGAGCTTTCTACCCCGAACCGTGCGGGTTTACTGATGCCAATCGTAAACGAGGAGAACGAGAACGTGCTGATGCTGGTAATGCCCGTTATGCTGAACAACTACGTGTAACACCTAAGAAACGAATAAGCAAAAAGGGAGGCCATGGCCTCCCTTTTTGCTTATAGTGCTTTCCTTTGCTTCTTTTCCTGTAGTTGGATGTATACCGGGAAATGGTCGCTGTAGCCTCCAATATAGAGGTTATCGGCATAGGTGCGGATAGGCGTGTCCTTGTACTTGCCGAACAGGTACTTTGCTTCTTCCGGGGCATACACGTTGGCAGAGCCACGCACGTACTGCAGTCCCGGCTTGTCATCGAGCAAGGATTTGGAGATCAGCACCTGGTCCAGCATCTGCAAGTTACCCCTGTTGGCGTAGGTGCCGAGCCCATTCACAAAGGGCAGGTAAGTCGTGTTAAAGAGCTCTTGGGTGTAGTATGGGTTGGGGCGGCCAGTCGCCTGCAGGACCTGCTCCAGCACAGCAGACTTGGGCTCTGCGTTAAAGTCACCCAGCACGATGATCTTGCTGTTTTCGTCCGTTGCCCGCTGCGCTTCGATCTGTTGGCGAAGGGTAGTGGCTGCTGCTCTTAGGCGGCTATCCTCCGGCCGCCCGCTGCGGTTTCGGCCTTCAGATGGCCAGTGATTCACATACACCGTCAACGGCTCCCCCCGCAGTTCTCCCTGTACTTTCAAGATATCCCGGGAGCTGAAGCCCTGTTCTTCAAAATCGATAGGGATGCTTTCGGTGGCAGTAGGGGTAAAGACTTTTGGCTTATACAAGAGAGCGACATCCAGGCCCTGCGGATCAGGAGAGTCTTGGTGGATGATGCTGTAATCATACTTATCCAGGGGAGCGGTGTTGATCAGGTCCTGCAGCACCTGCTTGTTTTCCACTTCACTTAGGCCTACGAGGGCGGGGCCTCCCTTGCCGCCTAAGCCTGCTATTACCTTAGCGACGCCCTTTAGCTTTGCCTGGTAGCGTTCCTCTGTCCAGTTCCTTTCTCCCCCGGGGGTAAAGGCCTCATCGACTGTCTGTGCGTCGTCTTCCGTATCAAAAAGGTTTTCTGTGTTGTAAAACCCTATGGTGTATAGCTTACTTTTCTTACTCGTTAAGGGGAGCCGGGAACAGCCTACCAGGACGATAAGGGTAAAAAGAAGGCAGAGAGTTTTTATTCCGTGGCGCATCGCGTAACTTTGTACATACATAAATACTTAAGCATATTACGAGATTACGATACAATAAAGTTTAATATTGAAATATGAAGAAGTCTGAAATATATTTTAGCATCGCCCTGGATGACAAGCATGTACCGGAGGCCATCAGCTGGCGTGCGACGGACGCGGGGGAGAAGATTCACTTCGCCAAAGCCATCAACATCTCACTGTGGGACCGTGATGAGAACGGCACCATGAAGATCGACCTTTGGACGAAGGACATGCCGGTGGACGAGATGAAGTACTTCTACGTGGATACCATTGGGGCGATGGCCCAAAGCCTTGCCACAGCCACAAGTGATAACGTGATGGCGAAGAAGATGCGCGATTTGTGCGAAGAACTGATGAAGCACATTGAGGAGGAGCAAAAGAAAGGAAACTCCTAAGCAAGGAATGCTAAAACAAGAGGGCCGCTTTTACTAATAAAAGCGGCCCTCTTGTTTTAGCATGGCTACTGCCAAATGGTTTACGCTAGTTCAGCGTTATGGTATTCTCGGAGTTAGCTGACTTACTATCTGTAGAGGTAGCTATCTCCTGCGTTTTATTTTGTTTGGCCAGATTAGCCATAAACTCCTGCTCAACCTGGTTGTAAGCTGGTCGGTTACCGAAATAGGTGTTGTACTGTCTGGTACTCAGCACGTCCTCCAGTTCCCGGTCGCGCACATCACAGATTGCTTTGCACTTCTCTTCGATCAAGGCCTGGTTGCCCGCGAACTCCTGCTCTACGGCCATCTTCTGAGCCACTACCTCCATGTTTATTTCCCGCACTTTACGGGACTGGTAGTTGTTCAGGCCCAGTTCCCGGATCATTTGATCCGATAAATGGTTGGCCCTGTTCTCTACCACCGCAGCGGCTTTCTTTGTTACGGTAGCAGTCTTCTTATTTTTATTTTCGGTGATCTTTTTATTTCCGCTTGCTGACGCTGAAAGAATACTCCCACACATCACGCAAGTTATTAACAATGCCTTTTTCATAGCTTTTCCTTTCTTTCTCTAGTTTTAACGGTTTCTTATCTCCTTACATATATAACGTAGCGTTTTTTTTAATGATTCCGCTAACGCCTAAAATTTGTAATAAGCTATATAATATAGTGCAAGTATTAAGCCAAAAAGCCGGCTTGCGCTGGCAAACCGGCTTTTTGTAGTGTTATACGGAATGTTTTAGCTAATCTACCACTTATTCTTCCACATCATCGACTCGACAGGGGTGATGGTGCGGTGGTTGTACTTTGCGTTTTCCTTTTTGTTGTAATAGTTTTCGATTCCGCCCTTTACTTCAAAATAGATCAGCTGGCCAATTGGCATCCCGTAATACACTCTTACAGGCATGGACACCGATATTTCAAGCGTCCAGGTATTGCAGAAGCCTACGTCGCCCTTGCCGGCGGTGGCGTGTATGTCTATGCCCAGGCGCCCCACACTTGATTTCCCCTCTAGGAAAGGTACATGGGCATGTGTTTCGGTGTATTCCAGGGTCACACCCAGGTACAAGCGGCCTGGCTCCAGCACATATCCTTCTTCCGGTATGTCAAACACCTCGATTTCGTTATGTTTGCGGGCGTCCAGCACCTCATCTTTATATGTGGCCAGGTAACGGCCCAAGTGTACGTCGTAAGAGTTGGTGCCCAGGCAATCCCGGTTAAAGGGCTCTACCAGGATGGTGCCTTTCTCTATCTCCTCTAAAATCTGCTTGTCTGTTAAAATCATGGGTGGGTGGTATGTACCTGTAAAAGTAGGCAAATCTACTGATTTCAGGAAAAAGAAACAGGCGCCTTTCTCCAGCTTCTTTTAAAGTAAAAGCGGCAGCACCTTTACCAGGCCCTGCCGCTCTCTTCCAAGTTTCAGTAGCTTATTTGTTGTTATGCGCTTCCTGCAGGGCTTCGTAGTTCGCCTGCACAAACTGGTCTACCAGGTCACCGCTTATGGCAGTAGACACGAAAAGGGCCTCGTACTGCGATGGGGCCAGGTAAATACCTTTCTCCAGCATGGAGTTAAAGTAGCGGCCAAAAAGCGCTGTATCAGATGTCTTGGCCGTCTCAAAGTCCACCACCGGCTGCTCGGTAAAGAACAGGCTGAACATAGAGCCTACCTGATTGATGGTGTAGTTTAACCCTAGCTGCTGCATGTTCTGCTTTATACCGGCAACGATACTGTTGGTTGTTTTCTCCAGGTCTGTATAAACTTCCTGGTGCTCTTTCAGATAAGTGAGCATGGCCATGCCCGCCGCCATGGCGATAGGGTTGCCGGAGAGGGTGCCTGCCTGGTACACCGGGCCAGCAGGGGCTACAAAGTCCATGATCTCTTTTTTGCCGCCGTAGGCCCCCACCGGCATACCGCCCCCGATGATCTTGCCCAGGGTGCTCATGTCCGGAGTTACGCCGTATAGTTCCTGGGCACCCCCTGCAGCAAGCCGGAAGCCTGTCATCACCTCGTCGAAGATCAGGACGATGCCCTCCTGATCACACAGGTCCCGTAAGCCTTGCAGGAAGCCTTGCTGTGGTGTCACCAGCCCCATATTGCCGGCAACAGGCTCCAGGATGATAGCGGCTACCTGATCCTTGTTGGCGTCCACCAGGGCTTTGACGGCATCCAGGCTATTGTAAGGGGCTGTGAGGGTATCCTGGGCAGTGCCTTTGGTGACACCGGGGCTGTCTGGAACCCCTAAAGTGATGGCCCCGCTACCCGCCGCAATCAGGAAGGAGTCTCCGTGCCCATGGTAGTTCCCTTCAAACTTAATGATCTTATCGCGGCCTGTAAAGCCGCGGGCTACCCGTATAGCCGACATGGTCGCCTCCGTACCGGAATTCACCATGCGCACTTTCTCAATGCTCGGTACCATGCTCACGATCAGCTCGGCAATCTCGATCTCCCGGCGTGTGGGAGCACCAAAGGAGAGAGAATTCGGGATTGCTTTCTGTACGGCTTCGTTTACCACCTCTGCAGCATGGCCCAGAATCATCGGGCCCCAGGAGTTGATGAATTCTACATAGCGGTTGCCGTCTTCGTCGTACAGGTACGGGCCTTTCGCGGAAACCATAAAGCGGGGATTGCCGCCTACGGCTCTGAAGGCGCGCACGGGCGAGTTAACCCCACCCGGGATACTTTTCTGTGCCCGTTGAAAGAGCTCGTTACTAGCAGGTGCTTGCGTCATAAGTATTCTTCTTCTGAGTAAATGTCATTTAAAAAACCGGGTTCACCACAACCAGCTGCAGGTTATCCAGCTTTGTAATGGGAACATATTGGTTGTCGGTGCGCAACTCATCGCGCGCAGCATGGTCTGTATAGCCCAAACCGGAATAAAGCACGCCAGGGGCAATGCCGGTAAGCATCAGTTGCTGGTTAAACTGCGGCCCGTATTGCTGCAGGAGCTGCCCGAAGTAATACAGCATTTCAAAGCCCGCGTAGGCATACACCGAGGGTGGCAGGTTGTACTTGCTGATATACTTTTTACGGAACTGCTTATAAGCCAAAGAGGTCTTGTCGATGTACTTCGGGCTGACAAAGTAAACCTCCAGGTTGTCAAGCTGCTGCAGGGTAATTTGGTTAATGTCCAGCCACTTATCGTAGGTGATCAGCGGCAGAGTAGGGGCTTTGCTTTGCAGCAGGCTGGTTGCGTTCACGGCAGCCGTCATCTTATCCGAGAAAACAGCGACATGGCCTATGTCCTGCAGGTTCAGCTTCGTAAAGGCTTCTGAGGTAGCTGAGGTCTGTTCAGAGTTAAGCTTCTTATAAGTTCTTACCTTGCCGCCTAGCTTCTGGAACTGCTGCTTGTAGTGGTAGGCAAAGGTGGTGTCGTCTTTTGTGTTTTCGAAGAGAACAGCGGCCGTCTTCGGAGAAAAGTTCTGGAAGGCGTAGGTCGCGGCCTGTCGGGCCTGTGTGGCAAGGGAAGACTCGAACAGGAGCACGTTCTTATTGCCTTTCGCCATATCCAGGTCTTGCGACAGGGGATTGATCACGTTAATTCCTTTTTTCTCGGCAAAGCGTCCTGCTACCCTGGCTGTTGACTTGTAAATGGGACCGATCAGCAGGTCCATTTGCTGCAGTTCCGGCATCTCCAGTACGCGCTTTACACTCATGGTGTCCGCACTGGTGTCGTAGGTGAAGAGGTTCACGTTGATACCCTGTTTCTGCAGGGAGTCCTGCGCCAGCTTAATGCCGGCGTACATATCGGTCACAAACTGACTCTTGCGCGCTACCTGTTGCAGGTCCTGGTCTAACTGGAAAGGAAGGAGCAGTGCTACGTTTACGCCCTGGTTGCTCAGCGCTTTCTTGCTCAGGTAGCGGTCACGATCCAGGTCAAAGTGCGTGACGATGCTCTCCAGCGCCTGCCGGTCCTGCGGGCGGTACCAGCCCCCGATCAGCTTATCCGCGTACACCTGGGCTACCGTTTTGTCTGAGTCGAAGCGTTTTAACAGTTGCTCATAGGTTGGCCTGTCCACCCGGGTCAGGTAATAGCGCTTCAGGTTCTCCGCATCGTTTTCGAGCGAGCTTCCTTTCAGTTCCTGCAGTTTGCTGAGCGCCCGTTCGTAAGCACCCTGCTCAAACAGCACGTTTGCCAGCAGGTAGTCCGCATCGGCCATGCCCTCCCAGTTCGGATGCTGGTTTTGCAGTTGCAGCAGCATGTCATAAGCCTTCTCCGGCTTATGGTTGTGGAGTGCTGCCAGGGCATAAAGGTAAGAAGCTTCCGGCGCGTAGCGCGAATTATCGGTAAGGGGCAGTAATTCGGCCATGGCCTGCTCGTAGCGCTGCTGTTGCAGCAACACTTTGCCATTGCTGTAGGTGGTGGCCGGATCCTGTATTTGTGCCTGTGCCGGCAAGGCGAGTGCTCCTAAGAGCAGCACCCCCGCTACATTCTTCCAAAAGCTTCTGTTCATACTATTCTTATATACGGCAAAAGACAAAGGACAAAAGGCTTGCGTCTAAATCTTAAAGCCCTTTATCCTTTGTCTTAACTTTCATTTGTCAAAAATTACTCCCACTCAATCGTGGCCGGTGGTTTAGAGCTGATATCGTAGACCACGCGGTTTACGCCTTTTACTTTGTTTATGATCTCGTTCGATACGTCTGCCAGGAACTCATACGGTAAGCGGCACCAGTCGGCTGTCATGCCGTCGATACTGGTTACGGCGCGTAGGGCCACTACATTCTCATACGTACGCTCGTCCCCCATCACGCCTACTGACTGCACTGGTGTGAGAATAGCACCTGCCTGCCATACATCGTCATACAATCCTGACTTTTTCAGGTTACTGATAAAGATGTGGTCTACCTGCTGCAGCACATGTACTTTCTGCGGCGTAATATCGCCCAGGATGCGGATGGCCAGGCCAGGACCAGGGAAAGGGTGACGCCCTAAAATCGTGTCTTCTATCTTCAGGGTTCTACCTACTAAACGCACTTCGTCTTTGAAAAGTGTTTTAAGCGGCTCCACCACCTTCAGTTTCATAAAATCAGGAAGCCCGCCCACGTTGTGGTGCGACTTGATGGTGGCAGAAGGTCCGTTCACGCTCATGGACTCGATCACGTCGGGGTAGATGGTGCCCTGCGCCAGCCACTTCACATTCTCAATTTTATGGGCCTCCTCATCAAACACTTCGATAAACACGCGGCCGATTGCCTTGCGCTTCAGTTCCGGGTCTGTTAAGCCTGCCAGGGCAGAGTAAAACTTATCCTTGGCGTCTACACCTTTCACGTTCAGGCCCATGTGCTTGTAAGAATCCAGCACGGTCTCGAACTCGTCTTTGCGCAGCAAGCCATTGTCTACGAAAATACAGTACAGGTTCTTGCCAATCGCATGATGGATCAACATGGCCGCCACGCTGGAATCTACGCCGCCGGAGAGGCCCAGCACTACTTTATCGTTGCCTAATTGCTCCTGCAGAGCGGCCACAGTGCCTTCCACAAACTGCTCAGCTGTCCAGTCCTGCTGGCAATCGCAGATGTGTACCACAAAGTTGCGAAGCAGGATTTTGCCTTCTTCGGAATGGGTTACCTCCGGGTGGAACTGGATTCCGTAGGTTTCCTGGCCTTTCAGCTTATAGGCAGCCACCCGCACGCTCTCGGTGCTGGCGATTACCTCGAAATTAGCCGGGATCTCTTTGATCGTGTCGCCGTGCGACATCCACACCACAGAGCCAATCGTCAGCTCTTTGAACAGGCGGTCCTGGCTGTGTACTTCGTTCAGGCGGGCGCGGCCATACTCCCGGATGGTAGAAGGGGTAACCTCGCCGCCATGCTCATGGGCCATCAGCTGGGCGCCATAACAAACCCCCAATACGGGTAGCTTGCCAAGGTACTGGCTTAAATCTAACGTGGGGTACTCCGGATCGCGCACTGAGCAGGGGCTGCCCGATAGGATAACGCCCTTCACGTCTTCTGTCAGGGCAGGGGCGTTGTTAAACGGGTATATCTCGCAATATACGTTTAGCTCACGCACCCGTCTGGCAATTAGCTGGGTGTACTGTGAGCCGAAATCGAGGATGAGAATTTTTTCTGGCATGCGCAAAGGTAAGGTAGTTTAGCGGTATGAGGCAATTTTATTTAAAGATATGCTGTAGGCTAGGAAGGCATGGGCGCAGTGTCGGGCACAGGGGCAGATGATGTTGCCGTTGAAGTTTCTTCCTGCCTGTCGCTTCAGAAACATGGTATCAGGTACAGCAGCAAAGGGGGAGCGGCAGGAAAAAATCTTTTTACCTAATTGCCTGGCTTCTTGGGGGTAGCCGTTTGGGTCGCCCTGAAGCCCATCTTTTTTGTGGCTGAAGTTTGTATTGTAAGAGATGTTTCTTACTTTTGTATCGGCAAGCCGGCACGGCCAGCTCCCGCCGAACTCCCCCAGGACCGGAAGGTAGCAAGGGTAGGTGGTTGAGCGGCGCGATGTTCGGCTTGCCACTTTTTTTGCCCTTCCCTCAGGCTTTACGCCTTTTCCCAAATTTCCTGCTATTACCTTCCGGAATCTCAATTAATGCGTTAGATTTGTAGAGATATTTCACTACATCCTAAGCATTATGAAATTCTTTATCGACACTGCAAATCTGCAGGATATCCAGGAAGCACACGACCTAGGTGTACTGGATGGCGTTACCACCAATCCATCGCTGATGGCCAAAGAAGGCATCACGGGCCACGATAACATCATGGCGCATTACAAAAAGATATGCGAGATCGTGGACGGCGACATCAGCGCAGAGGTAATCGCTACAGACTATGATACCATTATTCGTGAAGGGGAGGCCCTGGCCGAACTGCACTCGAACATTGTGGTGAAAGTGCCTATGATCCGTGATGGTGTGAAAGCTATCCGTTACTTCAGCGAAAAAGGCATCAAGACAAATTGTACACTTGTGTTTACGGCTGGGCAAGCCCTGCTGGCTGCTAAAGCAGGCGCTACGTACGTGTCTCCTTTCATCGGTCGCCTGGACGACATCGCAACAGACGGATTGGCGCTGATCGAGCAGATCGTGAACATTTATAGCAACTACGGTTATCAGACACAAGTGCTGGCTGCTTCTGTGCGTCATGTCATGCACCTGGTGCAGTGCGCCGAGCTTGGTGCAGACGTGGTTACCTGCCCGCTTTCTGTGATCACAGGCTTGTTGAAGCACCCTCTGACGGATAGTGGACTGGAGAAGTTCCTGGCCGACCACGCCAAAGGCAACAAGTAAAACTTAATTATGAATTAAAATTATGAATTGGGAAGATGAGGCCCTAAAAGTATGGCCTGTAATTCCTGATTCATAATTTCTAAATTCTAATTCATAATTAGAGGAAATGTACATCGTTAAAGTGAAGGGAAAGGCCAAAATCCCGGATTATATACAACTGCGCGACAACAATTTTGTGTTGATTGCCTATTTTAGAGCCGACCGGCCGCTCAAAAACCTGGACCGCTACGGGCTGGAAGGGAAAGAGGAGGCGCTGGCAGCTGTGATTGAGTCCCTGGAGTTTGGCAAACTCCAGAAATTAGAAATTTAAGTACTTATGAGTTTTTCTTCTTCCCCGGTGGTGTCGCTGCGCGATGTTGCCGTTTACCAGGACGTCAATACGGTGTTGAGCAACGTGAGCTTTGATATTGACAAAGGAGATTTCGTGTACCTGGTGGGCCGCACCGGAAGCGGAAAAAGCTCTTTGCTGAAGACCCTGTACGCCGATTTGCCCCTGTTATCGGGTGTGGCGGCTGTGGCTGACTTTAAGCTGAACAAGCTTCCCCGCAAGCAGGTGCCCTACCTGCGCCGTAAAGTGGGCATCATTTTCCAGGACTTCCAACTATTGTTTGACCGCACTGTGGCTGAAAACCTAAGCTTCGTGTTGCGTGCAACAGGCTGGCAGGACAAGTCCAGGATAAAGCAGCGCATTTCCGAGGTGCTGATGCGGGTAGGCTTAGATGCCGCCGCCTCAAAAATGCCCCACCAGCTTTCCGGCGGAGAGCAGCAACGCATCGTCATTGCGCGTGCCCTGCTCAATGAGCCGGTTATTCTTTTTGCCGATGAACCTACCGGTAACCTCGACCCTATAGTGGCTGACGGCATCATGCAGTTGTTTATGGAAATCAACCGGAGCGGTACGGCTGTTCTCATGGCTACCCACAACTACGAGATCATTCACCGCTACCCTAAACGTGTGCTCAAGTGCGAGCATGGAAAAGTGTTGGACTCACAGGTAGAGGAGTTCGGCTTAGTTACTGGTTTTTAGAGCAGTTTCCTAAGCTTGTCTATCCTCTTTTTGGATATTTCAGTTGGTACAACCCAGTTAAGCCTGTTGTAGCGGAAGCTGGCACAGGTTTTTTTATGAACCTGAGGTTTACTGATTAGGGGGATAGTATTGCTCGCGTAGTTCCAGGTAACGGTCCTGCGCTTGTTCAATGGTGCTCAGTTCTGCTGCTGAAAGTTCTGTCAACAGGGCTTGGTAGCGATTGTTAAGCGAATTCCACCAGCCTTCCACCATCTCCCACTCGCGTCCCTCGTAATTTGCTGCATTATCGGCCAAGGTAGAGGTAAAGCGCTCGTAGGTATCGGCGATATTTTCGGTCGTGATGTTGCTCAGGTCCGGGTTTATGACCGGGACACCCAGTAAAGCATAGCGCATGCCGGCCTCTTCGTACTGCTGTTGCCGCCGTTGTTTGGCCAGGTTATACCGCTCCTCCAGGTTCGCTATTTCTTCCTGTTGCTCTGGGCTGTAGTCGCCCAGGTTCTCTATCACGCGGCCCTTGCGCTCCAAAAACTGCTGGTCAATCTCTGCCGACTCTGTTTCCCACCGCGAATCATCTTCTATGGACTGTTGCAAGGCCCGTAGTTCTACCTCTGTGAGTGAGTCCTGTTCAAAAGTCGCCACAAAGTCTTTATACGCAGTATAGGCCGCTTCTCTTTCGATTACCGCCTGGTCCTCTTCGTTGTTGCAGGCGAACAGAAAGGACAGGCACAAAGCCAATAACAGGGTGCTGGTTTTCCGAAACATAGCTACATAGGTTTGTTACAGTGTTTGTAACGGTGCCACTAGGGCTGGGTTTCGTCCTCTGATCTGCAGCCCATCGGGAGGTAGCAAAAAACGATAAGAGCTTGTTTTGTAAGGGTATTGCTTACCTTTGCCCTACACAGCTACCATCGCAAATGGAAGACATCAAAATGGCTGACGAGAAGGCCCTGTATGCGAAGCACAAGCCAGAGCTGGATGCAGCGTTCAGTACCGTAATGGAGCAACTGGCTTTTGAGGACGGACCACACCTACAGCAGTTCGCCCAAACCCTGCAGCAGTATTTGCAGGTGCCCTTGGCCATACCCTGTGCCAGTGGTGTTGCTGCGCTGCAGTTAGCCCTTTTAACCTTAGATTTAAAAGCCGGGGCAGAGGTTATCCTGCCTGCATTCAGCTACGAAGCCGGGGCAGAGGTAGTGTCCAGGTTAGGGCTGCTGCCTGTGTTTGCAGACGTGCTGCCAGATACCTTTACCCTTGACCCGGTAGCGGTAGAGAGGGCCACAACTGCTGCTACCGCTGTGATCGTACCGGTGCATTTGTTTGGGCAGTGTGCCGATATGGATGCGATCATGGCCTTCGCGCAGCAACATCAGCTATACGTAGTAGAAGATGCTACACAGGCCCTGGGGGCTACGTTTAAGAGAAGGGGTGAGCAGGTGCGGCAGGCGGGTTCTATCGGACATATGGGGATTACTTCCTTCTTCTCTGCAAAGCCTTTTGGTGGCGTAGGGGATGGTGGGGCATTACTCATAAAGGACAAAAGCCTGGCGGAGAAAGCTGCCAATCTGTTGCGCTACGACCAGACAGGAGCCGCTGGTCTGGTGGCCGATGCGAAACTGGAGAACTTACAGGCTGCCCTGCTGGATGTGAAGATGAAGTATCTAACCGAATACCACGAGGGGAGAAAGAAGGTGGTTGCCTTTTATGACCGTGCCTTTGCGGAAGTTGCAAAGGTGCAGGTATCGGCGGTGTCTCCAGAAAGCAACCGGGTGTATCAGCAATATACGATTAAGGTACCCTCTAAATTACGGGACGGCTTGCAGCAGTACCTCCGCGATAATTTTGTGCCCAGTGTAGTGTATTATCCGCAGCCCTTACACCGAAACAATAACTTTGCTTATGTGGGCTACCAGCCGGGAGACTTTCCTGTTGCCGAAAGTTTGAGCCAGTCACTGCTGTCCTTGCCCTTGCACGCCGGTCTGAAGGAGGACCAGTTAGCCTATATTTGTCAGCATGTGAAAACTTATGTTAAGCAAAATGCTTGACAAGAGGATTTATTGTTCTTGTTATCCCTCCCTATAGCTTCCAACCCGTAAGGCCATAGATCACCTTGCGCAGCCAGGCATTCATCTCAGGGTAGATGTTCAGGTTGAGGGCGAGGGCAGCATAGACAGAGATCAGGAGAAGAGAGCGCACCAGGATATCCAGGAAAACGTTCCCGAGATAGGGCACCAGGTAGGACACCCCAAGCGACACGACCCCGATCACGGTAATAGCCAGGGCACGCCAGGTAAAGGGCTGAATCTTATAGATGATTTGCACAAAAAAGAGCCGGAGCAGGTTCATAGAGACCAGGGAGATCATAGAAGCCAAGGCAGCACCTTCGATGCCGTAGCGCGGTATAAAGTACCAGTTGGTCCAGATGGTAAGGGCTGCCAGTACCAGGTTAAAGCTCAGGTCCCACCTGTACTTTTCAGACGTAGCGAGTATAGCCCCGTTCAGGCTGGTGGCCAGGTCTACCAATCTGGCGATGGCTAAAAATAACACCACGTATTTGCCACTACGATAACTCTCAGGCATAAACTCATACAGGTTGTCAATATTTGCCCAAATGCCGATAAAGAGCAGTATCCCTACAATCAGGTTAATCATCGTCACGTCCTGGTACAGCTTTTTCATGCCGGTCAGGTTATTTTCCTTCCAGAACTCTGCTACCTGAGGATGGGCAATCTTCAGGATAGATTTGCCCGGTACCAGTATAGCACTGGTCATAAAAAAAGCCGTGGTATAAATACCATTGGCGGCCAGGCTGTAGGAGGAGATCATCACCTGGTCTACCGTCGTGATGATGGTGGTGGAGATGTTGCCAAAAAACGTGAAAAGGCCATAGTAAAAGACCTCCTTAAGAGGGATGATGCTGAACACGGTCACAGAGGGCCTGACAAATAATTGCTTTAGCCATATAACGTAGACGACCAGCACGAGAGCGCCCACGCAGTTTACAGCCACGTACAGCAGTACAAAGGTCTGAAAGTCCATTTCCCCTAGCGCGTAAACACTTATCAACAGGGTCGTAAGGAGGCGTAGCAGAAAGTCCTGCACGAAAGAGGAGACAATGGTTTTGTACAGAGACCGCAGGTAAGCTGTAAACATGTTAAACAGCAGGGTGAACAGCGCCAGCGGAATCAGGTAATAATAATAGTCGATGATGAGCGGGGAGTTCTCTATGTAATAGTCGACAATGACCGGCTTAAACAGCAGATAAAGGACCGTGCTCAGTACAAACCCAAGGAGGGGCACCGAGAGCAGCAGAAACAGAAAACCATTGTGCTGCTTTTCTTTATCCCGAAAGTACGGAAAGTAGCGCACGCTCATGTTCACGAAACCCAGCGCCGAGAACTGCGCATACATCACCGAGATAGACAGCAGCAAACGGGTAAGACCGACCTCTGCTTCATCCAGGAAGTTTGGAAATAGCAGAATGGTGTTCACATACCCGATTAAGATTCCGGCATAGGAGATAGCCGTGTTCCAGATGCCTTCGCGCTGTAATGTCCTACTCATTAAAAAAACTCAGAATTGTAAAGGTAGCTTATTTAAAGCATATAGGAGAAGGAGAATAGAGCTAGAAGAGGCATAGGAACTGGTTAAACTTAGTTATGAGGGCGCATACGCTGCTATAAGCATCCTACTGGGAAGTAAAATTAGCAATGTGCTGTAGGGCTAGTTCACTGCTTTTCCCGTCATAAGGAGTACCCACTGTGGCATTGTAGTACCTGGCCCGCAAGAAAACGTCCGGCTTATCCTGTAGGCGTGCAGTCAGCATGTCGCATAGTTTTTCAGGTGTTGATATAGCCTCTACCAAGCCCTGCGCTACATATCCATAGACGTCATGCAGCGGCTCGATGGAGTTAAAGTTATAGTAGATGGACCAAACGTTCATCAGGACAGCTTCCAGGTGAACGCTGGAATTACTGCTAATCATTACATCCAGGTGTTGCAGGTATTCGAATGTTGGTTCTTTGCTGCTATCTGAAATGGAAACAGTAGGTGCTATGCTCTGCAGATACGTGAAGTCTCGCTTATCGCGGGGGTGCGGCCGGACAATGATTCTGACTTCAGGTAAGCAGTTGGAGAGCTTTCTTGTCAATTTCTCCAGCTCTTCTATTAAGTCTAAGAGGCTTGCGCCAATGCCAATGGTCCGTATCGTTCTGTTACGGTTGCGCGCTGACACAAAAGCGTCAGCTTTTGGCATGCCTATTAGTTTTACTTCCCCGGTAATAGGGCCGCATTCAATGTACTTGTCTAAAGAGTCCTGACCCTCCAGCAGGCTTAAGTCAAACTGAAGAGGGGGGAAGGTGGTAGATACGCTGGCATGCTGAACATAAGCGGTCTTGATGCCAAGTGCTTTTGCAGCTAGTAACATGGCACGTGCGTCGGGGTTGTGGTCATTGGCAAACACAATGGCTGCAGGTTTAAACTGTTGAAGCTTCTGATGATACACTTCATAAAAGCCCACAGCATCATAGAGCACATCCACAAATCGGAGGGTAATTTCCGGCCTTCTTTTTAAGAACTGAAAGAGCAGGTACGGAAACTTATAGTAGTACAATATCTTGCGGCGTAGCGAAATCCGTTCCACCACATTATGGTACTTTCCGATATCCTTGTTCTGCCCGGCTACTAAAACAGTCTCAGGCAGGGTATCGGCGATAAACTTTAAGCTGTCATAATTGTTTTGGCTAACAACGTACAACCAGACTTTCCCCTTTAACTTCTCCGGATGCTCTACCGTCTCAAACAGGTTTCCAATTAGACGTAAAAAAGTATAACCTGCCATTCTGAAAAACCGAAAAAGGGGCTTACGAGGAGAGATCATACTTTTAACACTTTCCGGCAGGTTGTAGAAAGCGTCCAAATAGGGCCGATAGAGAATATTACGGTAGAGGGCAAGAGTATCCTTCATGTGCTGTTCTAAGTGTTTGTTAACTGGTTTTCTAACCTCTGCATCTTGTTTATCTTTTGCCCTGCAGTACCCGGACGTGGAGGGACAGGGCCGGGAGGCTTGTTACTCGGAACGCCCTGCTGTTTTAACGGCTTAGCTGAGTCTTATACGCTTCCTGCTACTCCCCATTCCTTACTGCTTGTGTAATGCTGTAGGAATTGTAACTTCTAGAAGTACGCGTCCTCAGTTTAGTTCTGGTAAAGAGGTCTCGCTGATGGATCGGTAATAAAGTTATGGCTTAAGCAATTCTGTAGTTCAATCAAAGTGTTAGGCAAAAGGGGGGCTTCCAGTAATTTTCCCTGCTTTAGCACATAGCAGTTTAAACTGAAAACCCAGCGTCTACGTGCTGTCGGATTTCGGCACGCAATTGCTCGACTGATAGCCAATCTTTGTTCGTGTCAGAGTTGTACTTAAAGCCCATCTCCACCATTTTGCCCTTGTGCGCTTTCAGAAACTCTGCAGGTGACCAGATAGGGGTGGAAGGTAAAATAACATAATACTTATCTAGCTCTACCGTATTCAGAGAGTCTGTCTCCGTTATCATTTCCTCGTGCAATTTCTCTCCTGGACGGATGCCCACGATTTCCTGCCTGCAGTTTGGTCCTATGGCTTTGGCCATATCCGTGATGCGGTAAGAAGGTATCTTGGGTACGAAAATCTCACCACCCCAATGATTCTCCAGTGCATGGAACACAAGCTCTACTCCTTCCTTCAGTGAAATATTAAAACGTGTCATCTCCGGGTGAGTAATGGGCAGAACGGCCTCTGACCTTTTCGATAAAAAGAAGGGGACTACGGAGCCGCGGGAGCCAATTACATTACCGTAGCGCACTACCGAGAAGCGTATATCGCGCTTGCCTTTCATGTTATTAGCGGCTACAAACAACTTATCAGAGCAAAGCTTGGTAGCGCCATAAAGACTAGTGGGGGCAGCAGCTTTATCGGTAGACAGTGCCACAACCTCCCGCACACCCGTGTCCAGCGCTGCGTTAATCACATTTTCAGCACCTAGGATGTTTGTCTTGATACACTCAATTGCATTGTATTCAGCAGCTGGTACTTGCTTCATCGCGGCGGCATGTACGATAATGTCTATTCCTTCACAGGCGCGCTTCAGACGGTCTCCGTCGCGTACATCGCCTATAAAGTATTGGATAGAGTGATACTTGGTCTGTGAGAATGCCTGAGACATTTCGTACTGCTTCATTTCATCGCGCGAGTAAATCACCAGGCGCTGCACATCGGGAAAGCGTTCATACACCATTTCAACAAACTTTTTTCCTGACGACCCTGTGCCGCCAGTTACAAGAATAGACTTATTGCTCAGGTCTAAGGCCATGTGTCATTTGTTGCTTCGTATACTATTGTAAACCCTTCTCTTGAGGGTGCAAGTTACACGTTTCCACGCCGAATAACGAGCCTGTTGTGGCTAAAGTGCCGATGAGGATATATTGCTGGTGCTCTTCCCCGGACCTTTAAGCACTAGCCGTAAAGTATAGGGAGCAAACCCTGAATGGCTAGGCTGGATGGGGTAGGGGGAGCGGAGGAAGTTATACAGACATAGGAAAATGTAGGCCTTTACATTGTTAAGGGTAAACCATACCGCTGTTGATGTTCTGGTACTTGCTTTTTTATGCTGTGGTTAAGCAAGTGGGCTATACAGGATGAAGAACAGTTACCTGTAAACAGGCTAAAAAGGGAGGGCAAGCCTTTCGGAATAGAGGATAGGTTCCATAACTGGTTTTTCCTTACTTTTTCCTTTTATAAGAGCTCTTTTTTCTTCTGGATTTACGTAACCAAAGCCTGTAAAGCAAGTGTGGCAACACTTTTACTGTTTGTATGTCAGTTATTTACTAGTTGTTTTATCACCTTTGCTAACTCCTCAGAAAGTGCCCGGCGTGAGAAGCGTTTGTGGTTGATATACGGCAGGTCGAGGTTTGGATTGATTTTCCAGGCCTTGCTGGTCTGCGTCATGTGATCCAACATAACGTCATAAGCCGTATAATGGAAAAGGCGTCCTGCCCCACACTCGTCAATAATATGGTCGGTATCAGAGTGTACGGGCCCCAGGCAGACAATGTGTTTGTTAGAGGCCAGGTACTCAAACAGTTTCCCCGGAACGTTGGAGTAAACAATGGGTACATCTGCTATAGCTAATAGCAGAATCGTGCTTTCCATCAGGTACCTGATGGCCTCCTGGTGCGGCACGTAAGGGATGAACTCCGTGATGCCTAGCACCCCGGCTTTTTCAATTCTTTTCTTCAAACCATCCGAGACCTGCCCCACGAAGCGAAGCTTATAGTTGATCTCACTGTGCACGGACATCAGGTGCGCCATTACCTTCAGAAAAACATCGATGTTATAGCTCTCTGTGATGGTGCCCGTGTACGTGATCAAAAACGTGTCTTTCGGGGGCTGGGATGGGTACTTGAAGTCATCCTCATCATAGCCATTCGGGATGACATGGATTTTGTCCACGTCCAGGGTCACGGGCTTGTTGAGGAAGAGACGCTTCGTGTCCTCACTTGTCACGATGATCGCATCGGCCTGCTCCAATACCTGCCGCTCATATTTCTCGTCCAGGCGCTTAGCTAGGGTTGTATGATGGAGCTGATCATAATAGTGAATGTTCGTCCAGGGGTCGCGGAGGTCGGCAATCCAGGGCAGATTGTACTTCTTTTTTAGCTTCAGGCCAATCAATTGGCTGGAGTGTGGCGGGCTGGTGGTGAGAATGGCCTTGTAGTTGCCTTGCCGCAACAGCTCATCCGCCTTTTTAAGGGCATGCTTGTTCCAGCCCACCCTTGCATCCGGAATAAAGAGGTTACCCCGCACAAACTTAAACACTTTGTCCAGAAAGGTATCCTCTGTCTTCTGATTGGCAAAACCACTGAAAGGGATTTCTTTCTTACCGGAGAGCTTTTTGTAGTACTCAAAGGGTTCAGAGGTAGCGGTGCGGTATACTTGTAGCCCCTTGGGTACTTCCTGCTCAAAGGTAGGGTCAAGAAGAGGGTAGGAGGCCTGCTTTTCATCTACGGTCAGCACCGTAGGCTGCACCTGGAACTGAGGCAGATACTTGCAGAACTTCAGGCCGCGCTGTACGCCCGGGCCGCCAGACGGGGGCCAGTAATAGGAAATATATAAAAGGTTTGTATTATCGTCTTTTTTCAAAGTATTCTTGGCTTTGCTTGTATTTCAAAGATAGAAATATTCTTACGGTATGCAGCAAATGCCGTTATGCAGGAAGTAACAGCCTATAGCAACGTTATCGTAAGAATTATAGTAAGGCGTGCTTTACACCAGTTAGCAGATGCTTCTCTCTTTGAACTTTAGCGCTCCAGCTTCTGTCCGGAATTCGAAGGCTCTTATTCGTAAATAATAGAGTAATTGCTTATTTTTGTAGGTAAACCCAGAAAAAGAGATGTTTGATAATTTAAGTAACAAATTAGACCGTGCCTTTAAAACGCTGAAAGGCCAGGGAAGCATTACGGAAATTAACGTAGCGACTACCATTAAAGAGGTGCGCCGTGCCCTGGTGGATGCCGACGTAAACTATAAAGTAGCCAAGTCTGTAACAGACAAGATCAAGGATGAGGCCATGGGCCGTGACGTCTTGATCGCGGTATCGCCAGGCCAGCTAATGGTGAAGATCGTGCATGAGGAGCTAACCGAGTTAATGGGTGGACAAAAGCAGGACATCAACCTGAAAGGTGACCCGGCTGTTATTCTTATCTCCGGTCTGCAAGGTTCAGGTAAAACAACTTTTACGGGTAAACTGGCCAGCTATATCAAAAAGCAGGGTCGTTCTGTGATGGTAGCTGCCTGCGACGTGTACCGTCCGGCGGCGATCAATCAGCTGCAGGTGCTAGCCCAGCAGGTAGGCGTAGAGGCCTATACTGAGCCGGAGAACAAGAACCCGGTACAGATTGCCCTCAATGCGATCGAGCATGCCAAGAAAACACATAAGAAAGTAGTCATAATCGATACCGCCGGTCGTTTGGCCGTGGACGAGGCGATGATGAAAGAGATCGAGGAGATAAAGAAGGCGATCAATCCATCTGAGACCTTGTTTGTGGTAGACTCTATGACAGGTCAGGATGCGGTGAACACTGCCAAGACCTTTAACGAGCGCATTAACTTCGACGGCGTGGTGCTAACCAAGCTGGACGGTGATTCGCGTGGTGGTGCTGCCCTTTCTATTCGTGCCGTGGTGGAGAAGCCGATCAAGTTCATTTCGACTGGTGAGAAGATGGAGGCTCTTGACCTGTTCTACCCGGATCGTATGGCCCAGCGTATTTTGGGTATGGGTGACGTGATCTCCCTGGTAGAGCGTGCGCAGCAGGCTTTTGACGAGGATGAGGCGAAGCGTATCAACAAGAAGATCCGTAAGAACCAGTTCAACTTCGATGACTTCCTGACGCAGCTGGAGCAGATCAAGAAGATGGGTGACATCAAGGATCTGGTAGGCATGATCCCGGGGGTTGGCAAGGCTTTGAAGGATGTAGAGATCGATGAGAACGCATTTAAACCGATAGAGGCGATCATCAAGTCCATGACTCCTTATGAGCGTGAGAACCCGGATGCCATAAGCGGTAGCCGACGTGCACGTATTGCAAAAGGTAGCGGAACAGACTTGCAACAGGTAAACAACCTGATGAAGCAGTTCAACGACATGCGTAAGATGATGCGCTCGATGAACAAGATGGCTGGCAAGCGCGGCGGCCTAGGCAACCTGGCCAACATGATGAAACGCTAATTTCCTGTGCTTTATAAAATAAAGGTCCGTTCTTTTTCTAAAGAACGGACCTTTGTATTTATCAGGAAAGCTGTGTTACTCTTGCAGAGATAGCCTGTCTAGTTCCTGCTGAAGCGAGGCAATAACTGCTTTGGCTTCCTGGGCTGCCTGATGCGCCAGGGACTTAACAAGGGCGCGGTTCTGATGCTTGATGCACTGCTGCAGCTCGGTCAGCGTACTTAGCAGGGGCTGCGCTACAACAAGAGAGACACAATCAGAAAAATCTGTCACGACTGCACCAAGTTTTTCCAAGTCATCACCGGACTCTATGTAGTTTTCCAGGGCACCAACGGCGAATTGGATATTGCCCAGGCACATACGCAACAACTCGTACAGAAACCCAGCCTGGCCTTTCATCAGATTTTGTAGGGTCGCCAGGTTAAGGCGAGGTGGAGTACGAAGGGGCGAAGTTGCGGGCACTCGCGTCAGTTTAAAAATTGTTCTGTATAAATGCTCCGGATCAAAGGGCTTAGAGACATACGCATCGGCCCCGGCAGCCATGCATTTCTCTATCTCTCCCTTCGTTGCATGGGCCGTAAGGGCTATAACAGGAACGCTTGCCTTCTCCCCGAACGATTCCCTAATTTGTCTGATGGCTTCATAGCCGTCCAATTCCGGCATTTGCATGTCCATTAGCACCAGATCGTATTGATTCTGCTGCAGCTTTTGCAGTGCCTCTTTGCCATTACTTGTCATGTCCAGGCTTATCCCCCACTCCGATAGCACCGTGGAAATAAGCAACTGATTGATCTCATTATCTTCAGCCAGTAACAGGCGAAGGTGTGTTAGCGTTTGGCTATGGTCTTCTGGCTCCGTTTCGTTAGTGACAGCTGCCGGCAGAGGGGGTGTTTCTTGGACGAGGAATGGTAGAGAGAATGAGAAAGTGCTTCCAACCTTAGGCTGGCTCCGGACGGCAATAGTACCTCCCTGTAGTTCCACCAGGCTTTTGGAGATAGCGAGCCCAAGGCCAGTGCCCCCGTATTTGCGGGAGGTATCGTTGGTCCCCTGCGTAAAGCTTTCGAAGATAGCGTGGAGCTTTTCCTTTGGTATGCCGATGCCTGTGTCTTCTACTGTAAACTCCAGCAGCTGTTTTTCATTCTCCTGCTGCCCTGCCTGAACGAATAATCTCACTTCTCCCTGCTCTGTAAACTTAATGGCGTTGCCTATTAAGTTGAGCAGCACCTGTTTCAGACGGTGCGGGTCACCCTCTAATAGCGTTGGAACTTCAGTGCCTACATGAACAGACAGTTTGTTTCCGCGTTCGTGTGCACGCGCGCCCATCAGGTCTACTATATCCTGTACCAGCTCAGGCAAGCTGAAGGAAATCTGCTCGAAGGTGAACTTTTGTGACGTGATCTTTGAGAAGTCCAGCAGGTCGTTTATGATGAGCATTAAATTGTTTGCCGACACCTGAATAGCTTTCAGGAACTTGTGCTGCTCTTCCGTGAGAGGTGTCTTCTGCAATACACTGGTCAGACCAATAATGCCATTCATTGGCGTGCGTATCTCATGGCTCATGTTAGCCATAAACAGCTCTTTTACACGGACTGATTGCTCTGCCAGTTCTTTGGCCTGCATTAGCTCCTGCTCGTTTCTGATGCGGTCGGTAATATCAAGTGCAAACCCGGTTACCCCCATCATGCGTCCTCTTTCATTATAGAAAGGCTTATAATGCGCATTCAGGAAGTAGCCTTTTGTTTCGTCTACAGATTGTATTGTTTCACCTTCCAGGGCTCTTTTAAATCTTTCCGCTATGCGCGGATGTTGCCGAAACACCTCTTGGTAAGGGCGGCCTACTATCTCATCGGGGTTTATGCCGCTTATCTCGTAAGCGCGCCCTTGGGCAAAGAGAAACTCCCCGGCAGCATTGGTGCTGAAGAAAGCCATTGGCGAATTGGAGATGATCATGTCCAGCTGGTGCTGGGTATCGCGCAGCTTCCGTTCCGATTCGACTCGCTGTAGCTCGGCTTTTCGCAGGCGTATAGCTGAGCGGATGCTATGCGAGATTACCTCAGGAGTGAGTAGACTCTTCGGAATGTAATCAGCGGCCCCTATGCGCATGGCCTGTGTGGCGATTCGTTCGTCCCCATGCGAGGTAACGAGCAGTACGGGTGCCTGTAACTCCAGGCCCAGTATGTGCTGCATGAGCTCTAAACCGTCCATGTCCGGCAGCTTAAAGTCAAGAAAAATGCAGTCAAATACTTGCTCCCGCAGCAGCTGTAACCCTGTTTGCGCGGTACTCACGGAAAAGGACTGGGCATTCAGGCCAGACTTCTGCAATGATCTTCTAAGCGCCATTTGATCCACTTCATCATCGTCGATGATCAGGATTCTTAATTGCTCGCAGAACGCCTCTTGCAGGTTATTGTTCTCTTTATCTTTGCTCAAAGTCTCTATACTAATTATAGAAGAAGGGTATGCTGTTCGTGTTTGTTAGGGACGCTCACAAAGCTTCCAGTAATTATTAAGAGTGGCCACGGAAGCAATGAACTTTTCGAACGACAAGGGCTTCAGAATATAGCCCGCCACGTTAAGGTTATAGGCATTGATCTTATCGCTGTCTTCGTTGGAGGTGGTCATCATAAAAACACTGGCGCTCTTAAACTCCTCATCAGCGCGCAGCTCCCGCAGGAATTCCAAGCCATTCATTTTGGGCATGTTAATATCGAGGATGATGATGTGTGGAAACGGAACCATGCCGCTGCGTAGCATCTCAAGTGCCTCTTCGCCGTTATGGGCAACAAAAAGAGGGTTGGTGATAGCGTTTTTGCGGAAGGCGCGCTGCACGTTCATTATGTCTACCTCGTCGTCCTCCACTAACAAAATGTTAACTAATTTCTCGCTCATGACTGTGTGTGTATGCTTTTTAGGTATTGGTTAAAGGCCCTTTTGGCCATGTAAAGCGGATGGTGGTGCCTTCCGGCTCGTTTGCCAGCGCTTCTATAGTGCCGCCCGCAAACTGTACTGTTTTCTTTGAAATTGCCAGCCCTGCTCCCACGGTATCTACCTTATCTTTCGGGCATACTGTATAGAAAAGGGTAAAGACTTTACTTAGGGCCTCGGCCGGTATCCCATCGCCATTGTCCGTCACTTCAAACAACAGAAACTCTGCCTGCTCCTGTACCCGCACAATGATTTTGGGGCGGTCTTTCTGCGTAAAAAAAGAGGCGTTTTGTAGCAGCTGGCTCAGCACCTGCCGCAACTTGGCTTTATAGGTAAGCAGCACCGGCAGCTCTGCGGGCACGTCTACCTGAACATGAGGGGGAAGCTCTGCCTTTAGCGCTAGCAGCAGCTCTAAGAGGTCCGTCGGCCCTGTCTCAAGATCATACCGGGAGACGCGCGAGTACTGTAGCAAGGCCTCGATCATGCGTTCCAACCGGAAGGCCCGGTTGCGCAGTAGGTCCATGTTGTGTTTCACGTCAGGAGGCAGGTGGTCCCCCAGGTCTTCCTCAATCCATTGTGAAAGATTAACGATAGCCCGCACCGGTGCTTTCATGTCGTGCGAGACGATATAGGCAAACTCCTCAAAGTCTTTTTTAAGCTGTTCCAATTGCTTGGAGCAGGCTGCTGCGTGTGGTTCCATGTCCATATTTAAACGACCAGCACGGCACTAGGGGAACTTGCTTTTACCACATCGGCGCTCTTTGGCCATGTAAATACAAAGCGGCTACCCATTCCTTCTTCTGATTCTATTCTGATGCTGCAGCCTTTCTCGCTCACTATCTTTTTCACGATAGCCAGCCCGATGCCTGTGCTTTCTTTTGTGTCACGGGCCTCCATGGTCTGGAAGATGCCAAACACCTTCTCGTGGTACTCTTTGCCAATGCCTGGCCCGTTGTCTGCTATCCAAAACTCATAAGAACGGGCCAGCTCCCTGGCCCCAACCTGTATTACAGGATGCGGCTTGTCGTTGTACTTTACCGCATTGCTGATTAGGTTCGTGAAGACCTGTTGCAACAGGATGCGTTCGGTGTTAAGCTCAGGCAGTGTACTGCTCACTTCTATGCTAACGCTATCGGGCAGGGCCAGGCTTTCTATAGTCTCCTCTACCAGCCGAAAGCAGGAGAAGTGTTGTTTGGGCAACTCTTTCCGACCAATACGGGAGTAGTCCAGTATGCCGTTGATTAGGTTTTCCATCCGAAAAACGCGCCCTCGCATCAGCTGCAGGTTATGCTTGATTTCCTGGTCCAGGTCAGAGCCCAGGTCTTCCTCTATCCACTCAGCCAAGCTGTTGATAGCCCGTAGCGGTGCCTTTAGGTCATGCGATACCACATAGGCAAACTGGTCCAGTTCGCTGTTTATCTTCTTTAGATTGGAAAAGCTTGCCTCCAGGCGCTGGGCCATTACGTTCAGGGACTTAGAAACCTGGGTAATCTCATCGTTGCGCTCATCGGTTACCCGGGCTCTCAAGTCGCCGTTGGCTATTTCTGTTGCCATTGCAGCTATACCACGAAATCGCTCGCGAATCGCTTTTACCAATACCTGTATGATAAAAAGGCCTACTGCAAAGCAGACCACGGTTAGGGCAATAGACAGATTGTCCGTAAAGCGGAGACTTGCCTTCAGTTCCTGCATCCTGCTCTCTTTTAGCAGCACTTCCTGATTGTCGAAAGTGCTTATCTTGCCTCGGATTACGCTCATGATTTTTCGTCCTGCTCCTGCCCGGATCATGTTATTACGAAAGTCTTCGAAAGCAGCTTTACCCGCCTCAGTCCTAAGAGCTTCTTTTTGCAGTTTGATGGAGGGGATGGCAAACACATGCAGCCATTGTTTGTAGGTTGAGTCTATGGAAGTAAGGAGCCTGCGCTGCGCTGGGTCTTTTACTAGTTCGAATAGTTGTTTGTTTGCAAACTCATAGTCCTCTTGCCCGTTATAATAAGGTTCCAGAAAAGCTTCATTGTCGGATACCTGAAAGCCCCTAAGGCCGGTCTCGGTGTCAACTATAGCTTTACCCATGGATTGGGAGAGGCGAAGTATTTCGCTCGATACCATGGCTTGCTCAACATCTTCCTGCACTACTGCTGTTTGCAGCACATACGAAGCTGTTACAAACGTAAAAACGAGCATAATAAAGCCAAAGGCCAGGTAAATTTTGGTAAGGAGCTTCATGTATGGCTAAAGGGCAAAGTATACCAGGAGGGCTATGACCGGAGCTGTCTTTTTTCTCCAATATAAGCAGCGCAATATACTTTGTTAGCACAATCTAGCCAAGAAGAATAGGGGCAACTGTGGCTAATACTTTGTCTTGTCAGTTCTTTGTGCCCAGGTACTGAAGGCTATGTTTGCTTCCTGTGGCAACAGTTGCTCCATCGGGATTGTCCGGTCCCCCACCGGCTTTTCTATTTCTTCGTAAATGAGGGCGTCATCAAAGCCAATAGCTGCGGCATCCTGTCTGGTATTGCCATAGTACACTTTGCGGATCCGGGCCCAGTAAATGGCTCCCAGGCACATAGGGCAGGGCTCACAACTGGTGTAGAGCTCGCAATCAGACAAGTCGAAACGGCTCAGAACCTGTGATGCCTTCCGGATGGCATCTACCTCGGCATGTGCTGTAGGATCGTTGGATGAGAGTACCTGATTATAGCCATAGGCCACTACCGCGTTGTTTCGTACAACCACTGCTCCAAAAGGACCTCCGAATCCCTCCTCCATTTTCTCTAAAGAAAGCCGTATCGCTTTCCGCATGAATGCCTGCTTGTCGCTCATATGATGTTGGCTTTGCTGCTATAGACACTGCTTCCGTAGGAGAAGCTACCTTGTTTGTCTTAAGCATACTACCATTTAGATATGAGGTTGCGTACCCGGCATAGCGAAGGCGTAAGGCATGAACTGAAGCGGTTTTATGTATCGTGATGTAGCAAAACTTCTTATCAAACTAAAATCGCTCCCGGTTCTCCAGCTTCAACTTCTCATACTCCTAGCACACCTGTAGGGGGAGGTGGCTAGGATTTACTTGTTTTGAGGAAGAACAGGACCTTTTGCGGATATTACATAGCCCGGAAAGACAGGTGTGGGTTATTTGTCTTTCTCGAACTTCACTCTCTTGAACTCCGTTTCCACCTCCATGTCAGGGTGCGGCGTGGTGGGCAGTTTGGAATGAAAAGAGCGGGAACGCCACAGCATCTTGTTCTCTTCCGGGAAGGTTACCCCGATCCGGTGAGCCGGGTGATTTCTGGTGAAGGTGAGGGCCAGGATACTGTCTTGTCCTTCGCTCTCCTTTAACTCATAGGGAAAGGCGGAGGGATCCCTTAGTCTCTTAATATCTACAATGGTATCCTGAAAGATGAAGATGGAAAAGTTTCTGCCGTTGTAGTCATGTTGGTAAACCTGTTGCTGCTCCATCTGGTTGCCTAGAGAGTCAAAGTAGGTAGTGGTGGATTTTGTCATTAGCCACTCGCCCTGCAGGCGCTCGCGCAGGGGTTTCTTTGCTTCAGGCATGTCGCAGGAGGAGGACAGGAGCAGGCCGCCCAGCAGAAAGAGGAGAGGGATAGTGTTTTTCATAGGTTCGGGGTTTATAATGAGAGGTTAGGTTTTAGCTTGGAAAGAGCTTACAGTCTGCTCACGGATATAGGGTAGTTGCCAAAGGAGCTGACCAATTCCATCACATCTTTAAAGACCAGGCCCTGCACGCTGCGGGCTTTGTCGCTGTATTCCCAGTCATAGAAGTTAGAGGCCGGAGCGTTCACGATGTCGCTTGATTTTTTCTGCCAGCGCATGGTCAGCCGTATCTTGCCCATCTCATCTGCTGAGGAAGTGATGGTGTAGTGATAGTTTAGCTTGCTGGTATCTTTGGGCCTGGTGGTGAAGGTCAGAAAGTCTTTGTTACTGTCACCAATGGCGAAGCCGTTCTGCGCCAGGTACCGGCCCCATTGCATAAAAGCCTCCTCACCATTCAGGCCCGTATCGATGATAATGGCATTGTCCTGCTTCTGTGGCGTGGTGATGGGGGATACGGCCTGCCCTCCATTTTCGGTGGAGGCATACAGCGAGGTGCTTTCTTGGGCAAGCGCGCCAACGCATACTGAAAGAAGCAAAGCAGTGAAAAGTGTTTTCATGGGCTAGGGAGTGGTTGTATGAGACCTCCTTTTGTCTTTGTGGCTCGGAAAGAAGCGAGAAGCAATATATATAATAATTATTGTATGATTAGTGTTTTTACTTAGAAAAATTACTGTTGTCTTGATGCGTAGGGGAAAAGAAGATGAAAAAATATGCAGCATCGTTCATTAGATACAGGAACGCTCTATAATATAACGATAGGACATATTAGAGGTGTAAATAATATGTTTGCCCTGTTGCGGTGGGTCAATCATGACTAAAATGATAAAAGCCACACTCTGCTAGGAGTGTGGCTTCACAGCTAAAACTTAAGGGACTTACTTAGATCTCACCTTAAACAAGCAATCCTTTGTTTTCATAACTTCTCAAAACTAAGCAGAATAAGTTCTGTTACAATTCATTTTATACCAATCGCTTGATAACATAGGCCATACATAGGAAATCATCGACGAAGCCGAAGTTCGCCTGGCATGACTGAATGTCGGAAGACACAGTGAAAAGGGGCCCCTCCAAGAGCAGGAACAGCCTTCGCTATCCGGTCAAGAAAGGTTAGCTTCTGTTGTTCAACCTAATTCACCGGAGTTTATAAGTGCTACTGGAGCCAGAGGGGGTTGTCGAGAGTATGTGAGCACGGAGCTTCCGTAGCCATTTGGCCTGCTATAAGGTTCTGGAAGCTATCTATGGAAAGTAATCTGCCCAAGCTTAATAGCTTTACAAACGTACGAAGGAAGCAGCGGGCGAGATGGCGTAGGTCAGGAGGATTCTGTGGTATAGAAAGAAAGTAGTATAAACATAAATCGCTATGTTACAAGCGGTAAACTTTATTTTGTTGTAACACTAAACCTTGCTTTATTGCAGGCTTTATTCGGTTAAATGAAAGCAAACAGGTTACACAACTTAGACTACCTGAGGGGGCTTTGCGCCATTGGGATAATGAGTTACCATTACACGGGCTATGCCTACCAGGTCCATTTATCACCCGATGATTTCATACAAAAGATCGGTATTTATGGGGTGTCTATTTTTTATGTGCTCTCAGGCCTTACCCTCTACCATGTCTACAGTCCAACCTTGAGACCTGATGGGGTTAACCTCCCGGACTTCTTTATAAAACGCGCCTTCCGGATCATGCCGCTGTTGTGGGCCCTGATTCTGATAAACCTATGTCTGAGGGAATGGCCAGGAACAAGGATGCTTGTCCTGAACTTAACCGGCCTTTTCAGCATTCTGGCACCTGACGAATACTTTGTAACGGGGCTGTGGAGCATTGGCAACGAACTGTCCTTTTACCTGCTTTTCCCGGTCCTGATGGTGCTATTGAAAAGGAGCATCCCTTTACTGCTAGCGCTGTCTCTGGTGGTCCTTGGCTTTTACAGTTACTATGCCTTTTATGTGTTCCCTGGTTTTGATGACTTTAACAAAGGAGTGTGGGAGCACTATGTTAATCCGCTTAATCAAGCCTTTCTGTTTCTCTCCGGCTTCCTTTGTGGTGTTTTAATGAAGGACCGGGAAGTGAAAACGGAAATCATGCTTTGCGTGCTGCTGCTTGCACTAGGCATGTTTGCTTTTTTCCCTGTACAGGGAGGAGGTGTACTGCCACTAATGACAGGTGGCGTGCGAATGCTCTATACCGTGCTCGCAATATTAATCTGCCTGGCAGCCTACAAGGGCACCTACCAGTTGCCCTCCTTCCTTGACAAGCCGCTGAGACTGTTAGGCGAAATTAGCTACTCTGTTTACCTGTTGCACCCTGTGGTGTGGATGGTGCTACAATACGTCAGCAGTATTTACACACTTCCTGTGTCTGTGAGGCTAGTGCTAAGTGTGGTAGGAACACTCACCATCAGCTACTTTAGTTTCAGGTACTTTGAGCAATATTTTATAAGGCTAGGCAGGAAGTTTTCTGCCAGTCTGCCCAAGACTGTAGCAGCGAATCGTAAAGTTGCCTAACCTGCTAGAGCTTGGTCATCTAAATATAAAAGAAGAGGTAAAGTCTCTCCCTGGCCGGAAGAACTTTATTCGCTTCAGGTTTGATCTGCTGGCAACAAGCACTATATGAACACACAAAAGAATAGCTTGCGCTACACTTGTGCCCTTAGGTGCATACTCGTAGTGCAAGCTATTTCAGGTGGTGCCATTTAAGGCGTATGGCTTTACAATTGTATTCAGTTTATTATGTGCAGTTGAGCCTTCTTATAATATAACCCTTTTTTAAAGTTTACGAGATACAGTAGCAATAGTTTGTGCCTCGAGTAGAGCTTATAGCCTATGGAAACCTTCTTCCATAGTATGCGAAACGGTGGTAAAACTGGTGCAAAATATCCTATACCTTTAAGACGCGTATTTATAGCTGCAAGAACAATTGATGAAGGAGTTATGATACGACAAGTAAGACTAAGCGCTATATGGGTGTTGGTAGCGGGTATACTTATTAGTAGTTGCTCTGCCACCCGAGAGCAGTCGGTGGAAGACGAACTGACGGATTTTAGAGCTTGGGTAAACGAGCAGACCTCCGACCTGACTAACCGAACGAAAGAAGACTGGCAGCAGGCCAAACAGGACTTTAGAACGCGTACGGCAGAACTGGATCAGCAGCAGGATAACTTCTCTGATGAATTAAAAGAAGAGTATAAACAGTTGAAACAGGTCTTTACAGATGCCGACGATGCTTATGAGCGCAGCCTGCGTGATAAGCGCATGAATGAGTGGGAGCGTAACCTGTTGGAACGGTGGGCCGATATGACCACGATCAATGAAAACAGTGTCGGCGAGGCCTATGCCACTTTTCTGGAAAACGTGCGGTTGAAAAAGGATGGATGGAACGAGAACGACTGGGAAATGGCTAACATGGTTTTTGAAGAGCTTAACGAGCGAAAAGAGGAAATAGCCGGTAATATTCAAACGGAGACAGAAGTGAGGATTAAGGCCTTGCAAATGGAGTTTCAGACCCTGCAGAATGCTGCTGCCAGATAGGTTGTGACCCAGTCCGTGTAAAATAGACAAAACTTTAAGAGGCTGTTTTGATTTCATTTATCTAATTTCTTAAGCATGATATGTATCATGGTAATCTGAATCATGGTCTCGGCTGATTTAGTGCTGCGTTCA
>NZ_FZOQ01000034.1 GCF_900188175.1 Pontibacter ummariensis
CGCTGCCACTGGTAGAGGTTCCGGGTCCCCCCCGTCACAGCCCTGAGCTCCAGGGGCTGGCCCGCGGTGAACCCCAGCGTGTCCGGGGCGGGGATGTCGTTCTGGGGGCTGTAGGTGAAGGTGCCGATGGCGCTGGTGCCCGCCCCCGTCATGTTGGGCTCGATGGCCCCAAAGCCCAGCCGGTTGTCGTCCACCCCCAGGTAAAGGGAGCCGGCCGAGGGGCTGGCGCTGAAGTCGGCCATGCCCGTGAACTGGTTGCCCTCCGCCCCTAGATAAGACAGGTAAGTAAGTGAGGCAAGGGAGGCGGGCAGCTCCCCGGAGTGGGCGTTGCCGCTCAGCCACAGCTCAGTCAGGTACTCCAGGTTGCCCAAGGAGGCCGGGACAGCGCCTGAAAGGCCGTTGTCGCCCAGGTAGACGTAGGTCAGCCATGGCAGGTTCCCCAGCGACTCGGGGATGGCGCCCGAGAGGCTGTTGACGTGAAGGTACAGGTGCTGCAGGCTCGTCATGTTACCCAGAGAGGATGGAACAAGGCCAGTGAATGCGTTGTGGTTCAGCCCCAGCTGCTTGAGGGCCGAAAGGCCGCCCAGCTCGGAGGGAATCGCCCCAGAGAGGTTGTTGTTGTTAAGGTAGAGGTGCTCAAGCGAGGAAAGACTGCTTAACTCTGCTGGTATGCTGCCCGAGAGGCTGTTGCGGTCCAGGTATAGGTAAACCAGGGAGGAGAGGTTGCCCAGGGCACCTGGGACAGAGCCCGAGAGAGCATTCTCGTTAAGGGCCAGCTCCTGCAGGCTCGTAAGGTTCCCGATAGAGGCGGGGATGTCACCCGAGAGGCTGTTGGCGTTCAGGTAAAGGGCCGTGAGCGAGGAAAGGCTGCCAAGCGAGTCGGGGATACTGCCTGAAAGGCTGTTATGGTCCAGGTAAAGCCCCTGCAGGTAGTAAAGCCTGCCGAAGGACTCCGGGATAGTCCCCGTCAGCGCGTTGCGGTGCAGGTAGAGCTGCTGGAGGTAGTACAGGTTTCCGAGGGCCGGGGGCAGTGCCCCTGAGAGGCTGTTGTGGTTGAGGTAGAGGTGCCGCAGGTAAGGTAGGCTTCCCAGCTCGGCGGGTATGCTCCCCGACAGGTTGTTTTTGTCCAGGTACAGGTAGTTCAGGTACTCCAGGCTTCCCAGGGAGGAGGGGACAGTCCCGACAAGATTGTTGCCCGAGAGGGAGATGCTAGTGATATCACCGCTGGTCACCGTTATACCGTGCCAAGTGCCGAACTCGGCGCTGGTGGTGCCCTGCAGCCAGTTCGTCTTGTTGGTCCAGCCGGCCCCGCCAGCGCTGTCGTAGAGATCGCGGAGGGCCTGCAGCTCCACGGCGTCAGGCACCAGTCCCTCGGCGTAGCTTACCGCCGTAGCCTCGTCCCCTGCCATGGGGCCGGAGCCCGCCGACCCGAAGTCCTCCTGCGGCGGGGGCGCCATCTCCCAGGGCTTCTCGCTCTGCGCCAACTGGGACATGGCCTCCTCCCTCTGCCGCTGCTGGCGCAGGCTTATCCGCTGCTCGACCTCCTTCTCCCTTTCCGATAGCATCAGCGAGTCGCGCGAGCGCAGGTAGGCCCGCACGCCCTGCTCCCAGCCCAGGCGCCTGCCTGGCCTGTCTTTCTGCGGGTGCAGGTGCCTTGCCCGCAGCCTCAAGAGCTCAGCCTCCAGCTCAGGGGATTGGGCCCTGCCCTGCGCCAGAATGTAGCTTAGGGGAAGCAGCAGGGTCAAGAGGAAAAAGAGGAAGAAAGGGGCAAGCGCTCCCCTGCCGCGGCTTTTGCGCCCGGACGGTCGCTGCGGGGCTAAAGTAAGGGCGCGGGAAACTGTTGAGAAAACGCAATAACGTTTCATATCGATACCTTTTGGGTGATGGATGCCTTTGCCCACCCCCTTCTCTGCTGGGGCGGGCGGTTAAAGAAAAAGAAGTTTATTGTCCGGCGTAGTGGTACTCGTAGCTGTTGAGCACATTGCCCTCGTGGTCCTTGACGGCCTTCAGCCGGCCAAAGGAGTCGTACACGTAGTAGGTGGTCCTGCCGTTTGCGTCCGTCGAGGAGGTCATCCCCACCAAAGGATCATAGATGTAGGTGGTCATTTGTGCATCTGCAGGACAGATGCGAAGATTATCGAACCAGACATCTCCTAAACCATTGTTATCCAACCGTAGCGTAAGCTTTACCACGTCTGCCGGTACTTGAACCTCCTTCTCTATGTAAACCCACTTTCCTGTAGTGTTGGTACTCGTAAAGTCAGCGTAGGAGAAGAGCTCTGTCTCTCCACCACGCTTCATGTAAAGGTGAATGTCGGCACTAGGCCCATTGCTGTACACCCACCCTGAATAGCGAAATATTTTAGGAGCAGACAAAGAAAAATTTAACCACCTATCTCCTATTTGCACTTTTTCTTCTCCGGAAGAACTACTTATCCTGCCTGATACCCGTCCAGCTTGGCTTCGGTTCTCATCGTAGGAAATGTTGCTTCCCCATGCAGTTATTTCTTCGAAGCTATCAAAGAAGAGTTCATTATAGTTTGCATGCTTGGCCTCTGCTATAACATATTGCGCATCATACCCCCAAAGGTATGAGATGGGTACCTTACCTTCCCTATGAAACTGCAAAAGGTTGCCGTTACGCTCGTCATGTTTATCGAAAAAAGTCACGCGCGGCAAGCTTGTAGCACTGGTGTATTCCGAAATATTCTTCTCCAATATTCTACTCCCTACATATCCGAAAGCCTTTGAAAAGTGAGATACCTGCTCAAAAGTATCTGTACCATAGCTTCTGTTATATTTGGTTTCACCAACTACCTCAGAAGGCCTACCTGCGCTCATTAACAAACCATACTCGGTGGCGTCACTGTTCCATGGGTAACTATAGGCTACCTTTACTTCCCCTCTTGAACTCGCTGTTAAAGTGCTCGTGACAAGATTATAAGTAGAATCGTAACTGTAGGAAGTACTTGTTGCTATATTGCCGGTGGTAGTAAACAAAGTTTCTTTAGTACTAGAAAGAAGAGTCTCTACATCAAAGATAGGATAGTAGCCAACAAGATTCTGAGCTTGGTATGTATATGGACAGACACTGTCACCACAGTTGGACAATTGATAAGCCAGCCCCCCGTGACTAAATATTCGGGCTCCGTGGCGTACCATCGACCGTACGTTCATGTACTCCTTTTCAACTAACTTGACACTATCCCCATCCTCGTTAAAAAACGTCACGGATTTAATGGAGCCATTCTCTGGAAAGTTTATGTTTTTGAAGGCAGGTAACGTGGCGCTCATTTGAGAAAAGTGTCCGTAGCTGTGCGTTACAATATCAGGACTATTATGAAATATAGTCTCAGTACGCCCCTTTCCCGAACCGTTAGATGAGATTTCCCGCCTCGTTACTTTCCCGTAACCGACCCCGCTTAGCGAACCGAAGGGGTTAGCTGAAAACATCCCACTGGCATTACTTTCATTTATTTGAAAGTCATAAATGAGCATTTTGTTTTCCGTACTCGTGATGTCAACTGTTTTCACATTGTACTGCCGAAAAATGTCCATTGGAAGGATAGCCTTGCCGTTCCCGTAATGGTAGACGGTTTCCTTCAGCTTCTCATCGTCCAAGTCTAAGTACTTGATAGAGGCTATCCGCAAGCCAAGCCCATGGGACACCTGATTAGTGGTTACATTATAATCTGGTACCCAGTAACTATCGAACTCATTCAACTCATAGTTAAAGACTGCTTTGCCTCCGGTAGGGTAGGTTATTTCCTCCAGCACACCTGCCTTGACATAAAAAAGGTTGGCCGACATGTTGTTACCATTGTCTGGTTGTCCCTCTAAGGAGGTTAACCTATTCTTAAATCGATATGGGTTAGGTACAACAGAATTGTTAGAAAGCTGCCCGTTATAGTACCCCCAATAGTCCCTTGCAAAAGAGTTCTTCTTCGGTAGTGGAGTTTCATTATACTTGAACGTATGTTGCGTACCATTGTCTTCCTGTACCGAAAGGAGTTTAAGCCTTAACATGGGTAGCTTTAAGCCGTACTGTTCTTCCTCCGGAAAATGATAACCGTTCCCTCCTACAGAGCTTGCATCAAAGTAAGAGTGGTTAAGCTTAAATACTTTCACCGTTTCTGACGCCCTCACTTTCACACTGTCTAGAGCCCTCGTACCAGCCATGTCCTGCCTTGCTACCGTTGTAAAAGTTACACTGCCTTTAGGAAAGGTAATTGAGGCTGGATACAAAAACGTTTCTCTGGAATAGGCAGTAGTGGTAAAAACACCCTCAGAGTTCACAGGGATAGTTTGCCCCACAAGTCCTCTCACAGGTCCAGTGGTCTGATAACTTGATCCGAGGTAAGTTGGCTTTTGTTGCTTCTGAAAGAACTTAGGATAGCCCTCTACTGCCAGAGTCTGTGCCCTGCTATAAGTGATACTTATTTCTTTCTTGTTCTTAGTCACAATGCTTGTGAGCATCCACATCTTGATAGATGTGTGCCAGGATGTGGGGTAAACAGCCGTAAAGTTCTCACTTGCTCCTCTCGATTCGATGACGCTCTTTTCCTCAAAGTGAAACTGCTCGCCGGCAGGTGTTGTGATAAGCCATCTATCGTCTTGGTAGGATACCTGATAACCTCTCTTATTCAGTACCACCCACTCCCCACTTCGAAAGTCCCGAACCATATTAAGGGAGTGACCAAGGAAGTTAGCCTTGAACACATCGGGCTCAGAGTCTACATCCTCACTTGTAAAAAGAGTCTCTCTCTTGGTTTCATAATCACCGTTAACAGGTACATAGTAACCTGTTGCTATTTTATAACCGTGAGCGGGAGTGGGTTCATACACCTCTACAGGGCTGCTCCAACCTTGACCATCAGTTGAATAAGGCCAATTATAACGTAAAGGCAGTTCCTCTACTAACGGTGTGCTATAGAAGTCGGGCAGCATTTGTACCCTGGTCCTGTTAGTCACATTTAGATAGTCATCTACATCATTAACAGTTTGAATAACACTACCGAAACTTAAATTCCAGCCAAGCCCTATCCAACTTGCCTCCTCGTCCACACGCACTCCTCCTGCATGGTATGATAAAGTAATAGGAAGCGTTACCCCATCCACCTCAATTTGATACAGTGGGACAGAAATGCTGGGAATACCTGTATATTCGCTAACAGGCAAGTCATCATACTTTAAAAACTGGTAAGCGGTTGGAGAAGTCGGAGCAAAGTTATCAAGATTGTTCGTAGACTGTCCCCTTGCTTGGAATACTACAAGCATAAGAATAAGAAAGCAGAAGTAAAGCTTGCTCATATATTGTTCTTCTTAAAAAAAGTTAACTAATCTTTTCTATAGATGTAGCGCTAAATTCCCCTTTAGGAATGCGTGAAGACAATGCTCGTCTATTTAAGATAAGCTGAAAGGTTATATCATGTATTTAGCAGTACAGCAGGAACCATCAGCAACTTGCCACGTCCATTTGCTATGGAATACTTGTAGAATGTTCTTATAATGCGATTTAAACCCTAAATGAATAAGAGGTTTATTATACAATTAATCGCCCTTTGTGAGTAAGATTTACGGCTCAATGCTCTATAATAAATTTATATATCATTATATATACGTACCTATATAGTTCATATAGGGTTACAAAAAAGTTCATCTTTCTTTCTTGCTATTAATAGTTTTTGGGCATCCTGTTTACCTGTTCTCTTCCTTAAGCTTATACAAGTACTTGACACTGAATAAAAATTAGATAATAAGGCGTAATAGACATCACCTAAACGAAAAGTAGCATGTACTATTAATAGCACATACACCAACTAAAACAAACAGGAAAAAACATGAAACACCGCTTGTCTATAATGTTTTAAGTACCACTAGAATCGAGAGGGTCTAGTGGATGAGGAAAAGGAAGGAGGCCCTGCTGGCTGACAAGTGGGTGTATTCGGCAGCAGCAGGATAGAGAGAAGGCGCTGCCCTTTGGAGAATCGCCTGGAGCTGCTGGACGAGCTGGGGGTTGGCCCGAGTTGAAGTCAGTGGTGACGAAGGAGAGCTAATGCGAGAAGAACGGGAAAACAATTACCGAGACGTACTTTTACCTCAGCAGCCTGAAGGCTACACCAGCAGAGTTCAACAAGCTGGTGCATAACCACTGGAGCATTGTAAACCGATAGCACTGGCGGCTGGATAAAGCTTCTGGAAGGACATCTCCCGCTCTAGGAAAGGGAATGCACCGCAGAATATGGCAACCGCCAGAAAGCTAGCACTCCAGCTGCTGGCATAGGTGCAGGACAAGCAAAGCATGAAGAACAGAAGAAAAAAGATAGATGGCTGGAACGACAAGTACCTCTTAGAGGTAATAAAGGGAGTGTTTAAATACGTTGAAAAGGTTGAATATAAGCGATTAACACTTTACCTTTAGACATTAATACTTGCAGTCGGATAAAGCAAAGAAGTGGTGCGTGATTCGGTGAGTTAAAGTATTTAGCACCACATAAAGTATTGACAATAAAGGCTATTTATCAGCGAGTTAGATTCCTGGCAAGGCCACAAAAAAAGCCCCTATTGTATATAGGGGCTTTTTAATTTAATGCTTAAGCTTTCAAATCGCTACATCAAAGCTGTTTTACTATCCGCTTCTCAGAAGATAAGTTATGCGTTAGCACCTATGTAACCTGTGTTCTTAGCTTTTTGAAAAGTACTCGGGTGATGGTTTCTGAAAGGCTGGTCGTAACACCACTGGTCCTACCAAGCTGGATTCCAGTAAGGGAGAGTCTTCGGTGTAGTGTTGCCAGGTGGTAAAGGCGCCCCCTGCCGTTGTCTGACTTCGGTTTGCCCTCCCTGTGCCATTCCGGCAAGGACTGTATGGCACCGCCGCTCAGGCTGGCGAATCCGCTTCCTCCGGCACAGGGGTATAATCGTACACATCCGGCAGCTGTGCATCGCCAATCAGGCGGTTAGGCCACAGGTTCGTCACCCTCACTTCCAAATTGTTTGATCCCGCTCTTACGGCATTCGTTACGTCTACCAGGTAAGGGCGCTTCCAATGGATCCCCAGGTCTTTTCTGTTCACCAGCACCTGCCCTAGGTCCAGAAACAGACGCCGGTCCATGTTCTTTGGAGCAGCTATCGCATAAGGCTGTATAGCCAGTTGCCCACAACCCATGGGCATAGTAGTTGAAAGCTGCCATACCGGGGGGGCTGAAAAACACTGCCAGTCTTTTGTGCCCCCAGCGCGCCCACAAGAGAAGATAACAACCCAAAGGCCCCCTAATAAAAGCGACATTTCTTCCGTTACGCATAACCTTAACTCTGTTTCAGGGTAATTACCTAGTGCAAGCCGTTCATCTGGTTTGCGAACTGTACAAGAATAGTTTGCCATGAAATTAATCGACCAAGGCCTTACACCGACAAAAGCCCTGATATCCTGCTTAGAGGATTACTTTGAGCCTGAGAACTTACACGAGACAGAGAGGCGCAGGACCCCGCGAAAGTTTGAACTGATAGAGAACATTCGGGGTAGGTGGACAATTGGCTTCGAAGGTGTGCCAGACCCTAAGGTACTGGTATGCATCTTCGCCTTTTTTGAAACGGACCAGTGCCGCGACGGGATATCTAAATTAATATTTAACCATGGCACGCCGGAAGCAGTAACGTTTGAGGATGTTGCTGGTAGCTTAAGAGGAGAGTTTGGAGAAACAATGGCGCAGGCAATCAGCTTTGCGGCCAAAGAAGCAAAGAAGAGAAGTGAGGAAGACGCTGTTCCCCGCTTCTATTCCCTTAGCCACACGAGGGAAAATCCTCCGTTCAACCTACAGATGACGAATCTAGGACGACTCTATTAGAAGCTTTTAAAAGAAATTACCGTAGACAAATGATGCATAAAGCATTTTACACCTTGCAGTATACCACCACTCATAGATGAAACAACTCCTGACACCTCTTCTTTTTGTAGTTCCCTTAACCATCACTTCCTGTGGCGCTAACAATGATGCAGTAGATGAAGCTGAGATGGCATCCACGCCTGTTGCGGAAGAAGAAAGCGTAAGGCTGCCGGCCGATGTGCTCTATGCTACAAAACCGCTTATCAATGGAAAGCTCTACAACCACCCTGACTTTGACAGTAAAGTGGTCGCCTACTTTGACACGGCACAGCAGATTCAGGTGCTGGATGCCTCAGATAATGTATTTGTGAGGGCGCGCCTACAACAGGATACCAGCCTGCAGATAGGCTACCTGCCCAAAGCTATACTACCAGAGCGAAACAAAAAGTAAACCTTGCCTCACTTTCCTTCTTATCTTTTTATACTGAAGCCCCACAAACAAAAGCGGCAGCCCCTTTCGGGTGGCCACCGCTCTATTTTTAGCTGTTTAACTTATCTATTTCACTACAACACGCCTAACGGTACTGAACTTGTCGGCCTCCAACTTTACATAGTACAGGCCTTTGGCAAACCTGTTCAAGTCCACTGTCTTCGACACACCGGCATCGGCACCCGCCAACGTTTCGCTGTATATCTCGTTACCGATAACATTCATGATGCTTAGCTTCACTTCTGAGGCACGCAGGTTAGAGACAGAAACCGTAAACACGCCATTGCTAGGGTTAGGATAAATAGACACATCCTCATCGCGCTGCAGGTTAAGCGGTTTATCTCGTTCTTCCTGCTGCGAGGCCTGCACCTGAACCGGGTTCCGGGCTTGGGCCTGCACCAACAGCACAGACAGAGAAGCAAAAAGCAGAAGTATAAATTGTTTCATATAGTCTGTTCAGGATATTCTTATTCAAAACTTACAAAAGTTGTTCCACTTATCTAAAACGGCTGATATTATAAATTGTTCTTGTATTATAGCCCGAAAAACAAGCTGTTTACCAAAAAGCGCGTAATAACTTTTGTATAAAAAAAATATATAAACGGCAGATACAGTGGCAACGGACGTAGTAATAATTGGAGGCGGACTGGCTGGGCTGGTTAGTGCTCTAGGGCTGGCGAAGGCCGGGCTGGCGGTGACACTGGTCGAAAAAAAAGCTTATCCCTTTCATAAAGTATGCGGGGAGTACGTCTCAAACGAGGTGCTGCCTTACCTTCGCTCCCTCGGTGCCGATGTCGGCCCGCTTAAGCCCGCTAACATCCGGCACTTCCTGCTCTCCTCGCCCTCCGGTCATACCCTGCAGGCTCCCCTAGACCTTGGTGGCTTTGGCCTTAGCCGCTACACTTTTGACAACTACCTGTACGAACTGGCCCGAAAGCGGGGTGTAAACTTCTTGCTACAACAACAAGTGTTAGCCGTCACTTTTGAGGATGATGCGTTCGACATCGAGCTGTCTGGGCCGGAGAACCTACAGGCAAAAGTAGTGCTGGGGGCATTCGGCAAGCGCGCCAATCTGGACCGCCAACTTGAGAGGCCCTTTTTTAAGGTCCGCTCCCCTTACATAGGCGTTAAATACCACCTGCGGCACGACTTCCCGAAAGACTTGATCGCATTGCACAACTTTAAGGACGGCTATGCCGGTATTTCCGCTATCGAGGATAACCGTTACTGCTTCTGCTACCTGACTACCCGGCAAAACCTAAAGGAACACGGCAGCATACCGCGCATGGAGCAGGCCGTGCTGCACCGCAATCCGCACCTTCGGCAGATATTTGAGGAGGCGGAGCTCCTGTACGACCAACCGGAGGTCATCAATGAGATCTCCTTCTCCCCAAAAACCTGCGTAGAGAACCACATGCTGCTCTGCGGCGATGCGGCGGGCATGATCACACCACTCTGCGGCAACGGCATGGCCATGGCTATTCATTCGGGAAAGATTGCAACAGAGCACGTCCTGCACTACTTCCGGAACGGACACCACCGCCAGGAACTGGAAAAGAACTACGAGCAGGCCTGGAAGTCGCGGTTTAAAAAGCGCCTGCAACTCGGCCGTACTGTGCAACAGCTTTTTGGCAACCCCGTCCTTTCTGAGCTAGCCGTAAGATCCCTCAAGTACCTGCCCCCCGCCGTGCGCCTGGTCATGCGCCAGACCCACGGCAAGCCCTTCTAGGCCAGTACTGCTCCGCTTGTATCTTTCACCCGCTTATATCTTATCAGCTGTGGTATCCGTACTAAAGTGCAATACCCGCACGGCTTATTTGCTGCTGAATCAGTCCTAAAACCTTTCGTGTACAAATATGCTGCACCAGGTCTTCTGTGCATTTTGAGCAAGGGTAACACAAAAGAACATTAACATGAAGAGCTATATTTGCGCCATCGGCACAGCCAACCCACCCCATAAAATCCCACAGATGCAGATAGCGGATTTTATGGCTGCGGCGCTGCAGTTTGATGAGCGAGACACACGCAAGTTGAAGGCCCTGTACCGGGTCTCCGGCATTGGCCAGCGCTACACGGTCCTGGAAGACTATACCCGCCAGAACGGGGATTTTACCTTTTACCCAAATACTCCCTCCCTGGAACCCTTCCCCACGGTGCAACAGCGCATGGACCTGTACAAACAGCATGCGGTGGCGCTATCGGAACAGGCTATACAAGACTGCCTGGGCCAGGTTTCAGCTGTAGACCTACCGGACCTGACACACCTTATCACCGTGAGTTGCACCGGCATGTATGCCCCCGGCCTAGATATAGAACTAGTGGAGCGCCTTCAGCTCCCCACCACCGTGCAGCGCACTGCTGTAAATTTTATGGGCTGCTACGCTGCTTTTAACGCCATCAAGCTTGCCGACTCCATTTGCAAGGCCAACCCGGAGGCCAAGGTCATGTTGGTATGCACCGAGATCTGCACCATCCATTTTCAGAAGTACACCGAACAGGACCACCTGGTATCCAACGCTTTGTTTGGCGATGGGGCCGCCGCTGTACTCATGCAAGGGCAACCCTGCCAGGAGATAAGCCTGGAGCTACAGTCCTTTCACTGTGACCTGGCACCTGCAGGTAAACGGGAGATGGCTTGGCACATCGGCGACACGGGTTTCGAGATGACGCTCTCTTCTTATGTTCCGGACCTTATTAAGAAAGGCATTACAGAACTGACCGAGAAACTGCTAAGGGGGCTTAAAACAACTATGTCAGAAATAAAGCTCTTTGCCATACACCCCGGTGGCCGCCGCATATTAGAGGTAATTGAGCAGGAGTTGGGCATGAGCCGCGATGACAACAGGCACGCGTATAAAGTGCTTCGCGAGTTCGGGAACATGTCCTCAGCCACTGTGCTGTTCGTGTTGAAAGAGCTAATGGAGAACCTCACCCGGAAAGAGCAGAATGAGCCTGTGCTGAGCTTTGCCTTTGGCCCCGGCCTTACCCTGGAATCTATGCTATTAAAAGTGCACTATGCTGGAACAACGAAGTAACGAACCGGAGCTGATGGACGACCTCGCCTACTCGGGGGAGGAAATGCGGAAGACGCTGGACGAGCTGGAAATTATCAATACCCGGCTGGGTGGCTATAAGGTGGTGCTGAACGCCCTCGACCAATTGGCGACCAGGCACAAAGGCAGAACGCTGCACATCGCAGACATAGGCTGTGGCGGGGGCGACACCTTAAAGAACATGGCCAGGTGGGCAAAACACCAGAAAGTTCCTGTACTGTTAACCGGCATCGATGCGAACGACTACATTGTGCAGTATGCCCGCAAAGAATGTCAGGGGTATCCGAACATCGAGGTAAAGCAGTTTGATGTTTTTTCGGAGGGGTTCGCCCGGGAAGCGTATGATATCACCGTCTGCAGCCTTTTCTGCCATCATTTCACAGATAAGCAGCTTGTCCGGATGTTCCGGCAGTTGTACCAGCAATCCCGGCTTGGGGTCATCATCAACGACCTGCACCGGCACTGGTTTGCCTACTACTCCATTAAATACATTACGGCCCTGTTCTCTAACTCTGTGTTGGTCCGAAACGATGCGCCTCTGTCTGTATCACGCGCCTTTAAGCGGGACGAGATACAGCAATTAGTGAAGCAAGCAGGTATCAGCAAGTACTCCCTGCGCTGGATGTGGGCATTCCGCTGGCAACTGCTTTTACAAAAACGCTAACCCTTTGCAGGTACTCCTGCTGCCTCTCTTCTTAAACAAAGCATAAAAGTATGAGCAAACGATCGCACTTCTGGATACTTTTTATCGCCTCCGTTATTATCTCCGGCCTGATCATCACCGTCTTTGTAAAGGCACTCAAAGTCGTCCTGATGGTGATTCTGGTGCTGGCGTTAGCCCCCATCATCTACTTCCTGCTCAGGCTCCTTGTCCCCAAGGGGAGAAAAGACGATGCTGACAAACTTGACTCTGGTGAGTAGCCTGCCGGTTTGTTAAAAGAAGAGTTGTTGTGCCAGCCGAAAGGTGTTGGCATGCGCCTCTACAATGTGCGCGATCTGCCTGGAGTAGCCTCCGCCCATGCTTACCGCCACTGGCAACTTGTTTTTGCGGCATAGTTCCAGTACGGTTCTGTCCCGCTCCTTGCAGCCGTTAACCGTCATCCCCAACTTCCCCAGCTTGTCCGTTGCCAGCACGTCTACTCCGGACTGAAAGAACACATAGTCCGGCTGCTGCTCATCCAGTAGCCTGGGTAGTACCTCCTGTAAAAGCCTTAAATAAGTTTTGTCATCGGTGCCCTCTGCCAAGGGTAAGTCCAGATCTGAGTTCTCTTTATGGAAAGGGTAGTTATGGCCACAGTGCATGCTAAAGGTAAACACCCGGGGCTCCTGCTCAAAGATCTGCGCCGTACCATTGCCTTGATGCACATCCAGGTCCACGACCAGTACTTTTCTGATCTCTGTGTAGTTGAGCAGGTAATTAGCGGCGATGGCAATATCGTTCAGCAGGCAAAAGCCCTCCCCCCTGTCTGTGAAGGCATGGTGTGTGCCACCGGCTATGTTCATCCCGACCCCATTTTCCAGCGCAAACAAAGCCGCCTGCACCGTCCCGTTCATGATCACCACTTCCCGGTTCACCAAGTCCTCTGACAGCGGGAAGCCCGTTCTGCGAATTTCCGATGCCGATAGCTCCAACCGGCGCAGGCGCTGCCAATAATTGGCAGCGTGTGTATCTAAGATGAAGCGCTCCGGCAAAGGCTCCGGCGCAAAGAGATTCTCTTCTGTGATCGTACCTTCATATAGTAGCTGCTCAGGCAGCAGGTCATACTTAATCATCGGGAAGCGATGCCCCTCAGGCAAGCTGTGTGCGAACTTTTCAGACCAGGCGATTTTTAGCATAGCACAAAACTAACAATTAAACAGGGTCACAGGTTTAAACAAGGCAAGCGTCGCCGTTCCTGCTAAAGGAAACAACCTACAAACAGTACAAAAGCTAACACCTTTAGCACCGACATATGAAGAGGTGGATAAGTGTGGAAAGGTTCCCCACAATATCCACTTACCCCTGTTTTGCCTGTGGATAAATGTGGATAACTCTGTTAATTACACACAATTATCCACCATTTCGTGTGCACTACCTGCCATTTATGCCCAAATACCTCGACAATTTTATATTGCCGGCCACTAAAACCACGATTTAGCTAAAGATATTAACCAAAGCATTAACAATATATAGGGTTATCGGTATTATAGTTAAAGTGCCATTGTTCCCTTCTCCCACCATAAAAGCCTGTACCGGTCATCTCTCAGGCACCTGTACGGGTTTACTCCTGCTGTAGGACAGGTTAATACTTTGCAACATTTTACTACCCTGCTACAGTAAACAGGGCATAACCAGCAACTTACTCGCGCAGCCTAAACAGCACGGGGTGAGACGGCCCTAAGACAACAAGACACATGAAAAAGACGCTGCTACTCGCGCTACTGCTGTTGTGCTACCTTACCGGTTTTGCACAGCTAGAGGGCCCTACCGCTATCCGCCAGAACCACAACCTCTTCAGTGGGCTGGACGCCCCTAATGGTGGCATCGGGATAAAAGGGGGAGTGAGCTTTGCCAACGCCTACGGAAGCGATAAGGATAAATGGGGAGACGCATCCGGCCTTACAACGTTTCATGCCGGTATATATGCCCAGTTCTCCTTCGGAGAGTTCTTTTCCTTGCAACCGGAACTCCTGTACTCCCGCAAAGGCTTTGAGCGCAACGATTCTACCTTCCGCTTCGATTACCTGGAAGTACCTCTGCTGGCAGTTTTTAGCATCACCAATAACTTCAGTGTGCACCTGGGCCCACAGGCAGGCATCATGGTGGCGGCCAACCAAGGGGAGAAGGAGGTAGCTTTGGAGCCCTATAATACCTTCGACTATGGATTTGCCGCGGGGCTGGAGGGATATATCGGGCACTTCCGGCTAGGAACGCGCTATAGTATGGGCTTAGCTGACCTGCGAAAACTGGACAAGGGGGGCAACAGCCTAAACGAAGATGTCAAAAACGGGGTGATACAGGTTTACCTGGGTATTGGCTTTTAGGGCAGCGGCACCTTTGTAGCCTGTACGCAGCACCTCCACATCATTTTTCCGCCTCAGGCCGTACCATAAAGAAAACCAACTGGTAAGGTTAAACAACACGCACCCCATGGCAAAACGAACCCTGCCCTCGTGCATCATCCTACTGGGCATGCTTATAATAGCCCTCGCCTCCTGCGACACCACGATAAAGACAGATGAGGCAGTGATCAGCGCCCCCGTGGAGAAAAAGGAGGTAGTAAGGCCTTCGCATGTTTACGTGATAGACACCGCCCAAAGCGAGATAACCTGGATCGGCGCCAAGATGACAGGCCGCCATAATGGACTGTTTAACATCACGGAAGGAGAGCTTTATATGAAAGATAGCATGCTGTCCGGCGGCAACTTCCTGATTGACATGCTCAGCGTTCGCTCAGACGACAAGACCATAGACCAGGCTAGCAACGAAAAGCTTACCAAGCATTTACGGTCATCGGATTTCTTTGATGTAGAGAACCATCCCACTGCCATTTTTGAAGTGACGGAAGTCACCCGTTACGATAGCTTATTGCACCAGCCGGACAACAAGGCTCCAAAAAGCAAGTACAGCGAACTGCGCATCAAAGACCCTACCCATCGCATAACCGGCAACCTGACCATTAAAGGAGAAACTAAAAGCGTGTCGTTCCCGGCCAAGGTAACCCTGAAAAATAACCTGCTGCTGGCAAAGGCAAACTTTAACCTGGACCGCACCAAGTGGGGCCTGGTGTACCGGTCTGACCAATCGTTGGGAAACCAGACAATTTACCCCGAAGTTAACATTGGTATTAACCTGGTGGCCAAGCCTGCCCCGCGTTAACAGCATCCTTTTAACTGTTTAAGCCTGATCGACTCCTGCTACCAAGCCTACAGGGGAGGCCTTTATGCGAAACAGGCTTTTTACACGTTCCTACACAAAACCTGAACCGATAAGAATGAGAAAACTCCTGTGCCTGCTTCCGCTGCTACTGCTGACTTGGCCTGCCAGCGCCCAGGATGAACAAATCAACTTATTTAACGCACAGCAGGCATACATGCTACGGTCCGGTATGTTGGTTTTAGGGGGCTGGGCAATCGTGAACATCATGGTGGGCAGCTTTAAGCTGACCAAAGCCACGCGCAGCAGCAAGCGTTTTTTTCAGATGAACCTGTACTGGAACATTGTGAACCTGCTTATCGCCATAGGGGGCTTATATGCAGTGTCTTCAGGCAACGCACCCGGCATAAGTTTAGCGCAGGCACTGCAGCAACACGTGCTCTATAAAAAGATCCTTTACCTGAATGTGGGGCTAGACGTTAGTTACATGGTGCTGGGGGCTTACCTGCAGGAGCGCTCGCGCACATCGTACAAAACAGAGCAACTACAGGGTTGGGGACAGGCCATCGTGCTGCAAGGGCTTTTCCTGTTCCTGCTAGACCTGGTCCTGGTCGTACTCCTAGAATCCATCGCGGCCCAACTGTATGGCCTGATACCGTAGCGAGTCTGGCTCCTATCCTCAAACAGCGAAGGCCGCACCTGTTACTAACAAGTGCGGCCTTCTTTAGTTAAGTGCGGCTTTGCTAGCGGTTGTGCTTGCCTTCGGCAAACTCTTCTATCATCTTTTTGTTAAAGGCTGGAATATCATCCGGGTTACGGCTGGTAACAAGGCCATTGTCTACCACAACCTCCTGATCTACCCAATCAGCCCCGGCGTTTTTCAGGTCTGTTTTCAGGGTATGGTAACTGGTCATTTTTCTGCCTTTCACCTTCCCTGTTTCAATGAGCGTCCAGGGGCCATGACAGATAGAAGCCACCGGCTTTCCGGCCTCCATAAACTTGTTCACAAAGCTGACGGCCTCCTCGTTAACGCGCAGGTGGTCTGGGTTCAGCACACCTCCTGGCAACACTAACCCGTTGTAATCCTCTGCGCTTACCTCGCTTAGCTTTTTATCTACTTTAAAGGTGTCGCCCCAGTCGGTATGGTTCCAGGCCTTTATCTCGTCTTTCTTGTTCGGGGAGACAATGTGGGCCTCTGCTCCTTCGTCTTTCAATGCCTGAAGCGGCTTCGTTAGCTCTACCTGCTCAAAGCCCTCTTCTACTAAAATTGCGATCCTTTTTCCTTCTAATTTATTTCCCATTATTAAGTTTGCTTGTATGTTTAACAAAAGTTCGCTTTTAAATAACGGTTTAACCCTTAAATTGTTAATAACACGAAAGCGCAATAGGCCTTTCCTCTCTTTCGTGTTATAGACCCATGATAAAAACAGTCCTCCCCTCTGTAATCGCTGCTCTCCTGCTGGTTTGTACCGCTTCGGCCCCTGGCTTTGCGCAGGAGGTGGAAGTGATAAAATTCGACCAATTACAGCAATTACGGCAGCAACCTCACGATACCCTGTATGTGGTGAACTTCTGGGCTACCTGGTGCAAGCCCTGCATTAAGGAGCTTCCCTACTTCGAAGCGGCCAACGTCCTTTACAAAGACCAACCCGTGAAAGTAATTTTAGTAAGCATGGACGCTGCCGAAGACCTGGAAACACGCGTAAAGCCTTTTGTGCAAAAGCGTGGTCTGAAGGCTGATTTACTGCTGCTGGATGAGGTGGACGGAAACTCGTGGATAGACAAGTTGGAGCCCAAGTGGTCTGGCGCGATACCCGCTACCCTTGTTTTTAACAACAAGCGCAAGCAGTATGAGTTCGTGGAGAGCGAAATGACACAGGAAGAGCTAACCAAACTGATTGAAAAGTATAAACCATAACCTCCTCTTCTATGAAAAAACTGAATTTACCTTTCCTGTACATGGCTTGCCTGCTGTTGGTGGGGATGCTTTTTTCGGCCGTTCCTGCCAGTGATAACGGCTACCAGGTCGGCGACACTGCCCGCGACTTTAAGCTGAAAAACACCGATGGCAAGCTGGTTTCGATGGCAGATTACAAGGATGCCAAGGGCTTTATTGTCACTTTCACCTGTAACACCTGCCCCTATGCCATCGCCTATGAAGATCGCCTCATCGACCTGCACAACAAGTACGCCCCGAAAGGCTACCCGGTGGTTGCCATCAACCCCAACGACGTAAAGGTATCACCCAAGGACTCCTATCCTGACATGCAGCAGCGTGCGAAAGATAAGAAGTTTCCCTTCGCCTATTTACAGGACGAGACACAGGAGATCACCAAAGCCTATGGTGCCAGCCGTACACCACACCTGTACATCCTGCAAAAGCAAAAAGACGGTAGCCTGAAGGTTGCCTATATCGGCACGATAGACGACAATTACAAAGATGCCTCTGCTGTGCAAAAGAAATATGCCGAGGCGGCCCTGAATGACCTTGTACAGGGGAAACAGGTAAGCCAACCAAACACCAAAGCTATCGGCTGCACGATCAAATGGCGGGAGGCCTAGCACTTTTCGTGCTGACACAGGACTGCTGAGCAAAAGATAAAAGACTGTTCAGAATAAAAGAGGAAAGGCATTTTGAGTCTTTCCTCTTTTGTTTTTACCTGTAGTCCACTAGTTAAGAGATGGCAGAAAACAGGCCTTATGTACCGACCTGTACGGAAAGAAAGATCTCGATAGAAGTTAGCCTCCGGTACAGCGAGTAATAATGCATCAGCTCTTAGGCCCTTCCCCCCCTTTTCCCTTGTCTAGAAAGCCTTTGTCTTTTGTCATAAAGTCCTTCCAGCCGCCTGGCGCTAGTGCTTCCGCTTGCTGTCTGCTGGTAAGGGAACTCCCGAAGGGTCTATGGCACGGGCTGCTTTATGACTCGGGTTCAGGTGACGGCGGTGCTTCATCCCCTCCTTACGCGCCTCCACCTCATACTTGTTGTTGTAATACCCTACCCGCATCGACTCTACCAGGTACAGCCACAGGAACCGAAAAAAGCCATGCTCTCTGAACTGCCGGATGTGGCACAGCTCATGCGCCACCCATCCCTCATCTTTCAAAAAGGTCTCGCGACTAACACCGCTTAAATGTACCGTTTTGCCCAGTACCATGGCTACGTTTTTGCTCTTCAGTACCATCCGGGCAATACGGGCAAAAGGAGACCGTTCTACAACTTTAAAATCCATCATCTCACATTTTAACGCTCTAAATGATAAAGCGTACTTTTATTTAAGGCCGCGTTGTGGGCAAAAGCACACCAGCCTTTAGCATAAACCCCACATTTATAAGCAAATACAACAACTTTTATTTTGGTGCTCTCAACAATAGCACTTACATTTGCCCGCTGTTATAGCGCAGTAGCGCCTGATACAGTGCAAGTTGGCCCTCATAGCACGATTGAGGCCACTTTTAACACAAAAGGTGAAAAGCTTAGCCCTCTTTTACAGGTTAAGGACGAGCCAAACCCTATGACGAAATCTTTTATACTCAGTGCGCTGGCCATTTTATCACTGGCCCTGTCATTCTTCTACGAAATTAAGCCTGCCCGGTCGGCCACTCCCCCTGCAGCTACTTCTGCTGCCCCCGTTACGCCTTATGCCATTAACTCTGGCGAGGACATGGCCCGAACGCTGGCCCTGGACGTAGCAGCCGAAACAAGGGCCTCCGAAGCAGAGGAGTACTACATCAGAAAGCTGGACCTGCGCTTTAAAAACCCGGACTACATTAAGCTGGCCGAGACAGTTTCTAAATGGGTGGGCACTCCCTACCGCTACGGGAGTAGTTCCCGTAAAGGCACGGACTGCTCCGGCTTTGTCACGAGCATATACCGGGAGGTGTATGGGATAGACCTTAGCCGTAGCTCCCGCTCCATGTTTCAGGACGTGCAGCGCGTCCAAAAGGACAGCCTGCGCACAGGCGACTTGGTTTTCTTTCGCCGTGGCCCTAAGCAGCCGATCTTCCACGTGGGTATCTACCTTAAAAACAACAAATTCATCCACTCTGCTACAAGTGGCGGGGTAAAGGTAAGCTCTTTACGGGAGCCTTATTACCGCAACTATTTTTATGCGGCCGGACGTGTAAACTAAGTAGGCGAAAACGACATTCTGTAAAGCCCGGCACCTTACACCTGCCGGGCTTTTTGTTTTAGTTAAACCATAACAATTTTAGAGGCAGGAAGTATAGAAAGGTTACTGTTTGTTTTAAGCAAATTGCACCAGAATTCATTATTATAGCAGCAAGGCACTATAAGCCGGATCAAAAAACAGCCTGAACACATACTGTACAAGCACGTAAGAATTATGGAGAACAAGAACACAGAAGGTAAGAACGTAGCGCAAAGCCCCTTCTTTAAAAAGATACTGGAAAAAGCAGAGAACTACCTGAAGCACCCTTCGGAAGTAGCCAAACTTGTAAGCGAAGCGCTGAAAAAAGCTTCTGCCAAAAAGGGAGTGGGCGCTCTGGCAGGTGAAGTCTGGGAAAACCTGCAGCTACTGTCTCGCATGTTAAAGGCGGCCATGTCCGGCGAGTACAAGGGCATACCGGCTTCTACGCTGGTAGGTGGTATAGCCGTACTCATCTACTTTATCACCCCTATCGACTTAATACCGGACGTGATTCCGGTAATTGGCCTGCTGGACGATGCCAGCCTGTTAGCCTGGTTTATGGCTAGCATCAAGTCAGAACTGGACAAGTACAGGGAATGGGAAAAGACACGGCCGATTAAGGTGGACCCGGTAACGCAACAACCTGCCGAGGCCCATAACATGGACACCTCCTATGGCACCCCAAAATACAGCGATAGGTCAGAGGGCGACATACGCATAAAAACACAAGACGACTTTAGACAATAATCTGAATAGCTATGGAAACAGACAAGATGGGAATGGATAACACCGGTTGGGATAAGAAAGAGAAGAAAACGTTTAAGCAGCACAAAGGCGAGCAGGAGGAGCAGAAGAAGAACAAGCCGTCTCAACAGCACTCCTCGCAAGGGCATAAGACAGATGCGAAGGGCACAGTCACCAGCACCAGGGAGAAAACCCTGCGCTCTGCGACGACCGACAGTAGTCGTATACCGAAAAAGGAAACAGACGATAGGCCAACAGGCGGCAACAATCGCTAATTAACAAGGATCCAGACGGAGGGGGCTGCCTTGTGTAAAGGCAGCCTTTTTTTCGGAGCCTCTTCAGGCGCTGCATTCAGGCTTTCTGTGTGTGCCTGCAGCCCTAAAAAAGGATGTAAAAGTCTTAAGATATAGCACAATATAAATACAATTATTTATGCTAAATCTCACAAATCATTCATCTCCAGTGTTTTTTTAAGGAAATTATTCTCTATATTTGGCCAGATGATTTTGTACTTTAACATTTAGCCAATTGTCTTCATCATTTCTACGACTAACCTCCGTTAACCTGCACATTGATGGGATTGGGAAAGTGCTGTTCGAGCGAAGCGAAAAAGCGAAACGACTTAGTATTAGTGTTCGCCCCTTAAAAGGGATACGGGTAGCTGTTCCGCCACACATCAGCTTTGAGAAAGCTGAGCAGCTGATCTATACCAAGGCCGACTGGATACGGGAACACCAGTCGCGCATGCAACAGCAGGAAGAAAAGATAACGGTATACGATCACGAGAGCACTTTCACGACAAAGTATCATAAACTGCGCCTGCTAACGCACGCCCGCTATGACATGCGCTGCGTGATCCAGAGCGGATACCTCAACGTGTTTTATCCGGCTTTTAAGGACGTGCGCGACCCTGACGTACAAAAGTTCATCCGGAAATCGATTGAGGAGGCCTACCGCAAGGAGGCCAAGCAGTACCTGCCACAGCGCGTGGCTTATTTTGCTGAGAAGTTTGGCTTTGAGTACCAGAACGTGTTCATCAAAAATGCCAAGTCCAGGTGGGGCAGCTGCTCACACACAAATAACATTAACCTGAACTTACACCTGATGCGCCTGCCCGATGCCCTCTGCGACTATGTGATCCTGCACGAACTGGCACACACGGTAGAGAAAAACCACGGCCCCGACTTCTGGTCGCTGCTGGACAGCGTTTGCGGGAACGCCAAGGGACTGGATAAGAAGCTGAAAGCTTATCGTATTTCTATCTTTTAAAGGCTACCTTATCGAGAATACACCTACTATAAACACACTTTATTAAGAAAATAACAAACAAGAGCAGCAGGTACTACCGTATTGCCCTGTTTATTATAAGCAAATCATAAAAAAGGCGGGGAGCATGCTCCCCGCCTTCCTGTTTCTATAGGTTTTACTACAAATTTATACTAGCTGGCCTTTCGCAACGAGTTAGCGGCGACATAGTCTATAAAGTCCCCCACTGTGTCAATCGGCACCTCATCCGGAATCGTGATATGGAAGTTCTTTTCCAGCTCCAGAATTATATCCACCAAGTCTACTGTATCAAAGCCAAAATCCTGAAATAAACGCTTCTCAGCTTGTAAGCGATCAGGTTTTATCTTCTTGGTTCTGCTAATGACACGGATAACCTCCTGTTCAATAGCGTTATTTGTTATAAGCATAGGTATTTAAAGTGTGTATTCTCTAACTTTTCCATTCAAACGGCGCTCCTCCTCATGCAGGACAACACCGCCTTTTTTCTTTCCATTAATTTTCTCCGCCAGCTTCTCGTTCAGCAGGTACATGACCGGCACAACCAGCAGGGTAATAATCGTAGCAAAGGCAAGGCCAAAAATGATGGTCCAGGCCAATGGCCCCCAAAAGGCGGCACTGTCGCCACCCAGGAAGAAACCCGCCTCAAACTCCGTAAACAAAGTATAGAAGTTTAGGTTTAGGCCAATGGCCAGCGGAATCAAGCCCAATATGGTGGCCGTGGCCGTGAGCAGCACGGGGTTCAGACGGGTCTTGCCTGCCTCCACAATCGCTTCGCGCAAAGGAACCCCTTCACCGCGCAGGATGTCGGTGAACTCCACGATCAGGATGCCATTCTTCACCACGATACCCGCCAGGGCCACAATTCCCACCCCCGTCATCACCACCGAGGCATCCATCCCGAAGATGGAGAAGCCCAGCAGTACGCCGATGATGGAGAACAACACCTCCGACAGGATAATAAACGGCTTCGACACCGAGTTAAATTGTGTCACCAGGATCAAAAAGATGATCAGGAAAGCCGCCACCAGGGCAATCATCAGGAACTCCATCGTCTCCTGCTGCTCTTCCTGCTGACCGCCCAGGCGGACCTCAAAGCCCTCCGGTGTCTGGAAGTTTTGCAGCGAAGTTTCTATCTGCTGCACCACCTCATTTGGATTATAGCCATTCAGCACGTTCGACTCCAGCGTTACCATGCGCTTTAGGTCGCTGCGCTTGATCCCCCCGTACGAGGTAGTGTACTCAATGTCCGCCACCGATGAAAGCGGTATCTGGCGCACTAAACCGGTGTTCATATCGCGGTACGTGATGCGCATATCCAGCAGGGCGTCGATGTTATCACGGTACGGCTCTGCATAGCGTACCTGTATCGGGTACTCGTCCTCGTCGCGTTTAAAGGTAGAAGCTTCTTTACCAAAGATGGCCGTCCGTATCTCCTGCCCTATCTGCCCGGTGCTGATGCCCTCGCGGTTGGCCCGCTCCCGGTCGATGTTGACGAGGATCTCCGGCTTGCTGTCCTCCAGGTCAGAACGGAGCTCCTCAATCCCGCCGATGCTCTGCTGCTCAATATACTGCTCCACTTGCTTCGACAACTCCACTAGCTGGTCAAAGTCCTCACCGGCAATCTCCACCGAGATAGGCTTGCCCACAGGCGGTCCGCTTTGCTCCTTGTCCACAGTGATGTTAACACCAGGCAGTCCCTTCACCGCTTCCCGTATCTGGTTCAGGTATTCGGCGGTGGAGGTCGCCCCTACCCGGTCTTTATACTCCACAAAGGCAACGGTAACCTTTCCTTTATGAGATTGTGGTGTCACGCTACGGTCATTCTGGTCGCCAGCCCCAATGGCCACGTTCGAAATCACCGATTCCACGTCCGGATTATCCGCTCCGATTACCTTATACACCCGCTGCTCTACCAGCTTCGTCACCGAGTCTGTTACGGCCTGGTCGGTGCCGATAGGCATGTTGATGTAAGTGTATACAAAGTTAGGGTCGCCGGACGGAAAGAACACCATTTGGGGCGGGCGCAAGGCTGTGAGCCCTAGCGAAAAGATAAGCAAGGCAATCACCCCCAGAAACACGCCTATCGGCCGCCAGCCAACCAGCATCCAGCGCAGCAGGCTTTCGTAGCCTGACATGAACCGCGGCAGTACCTTGTGCTGGAACTTGTCAATCAACCTAGTGAAGACGTACTTGTTCAACAGCACCAGCAGCACAGCCAGGATAGCCAGGTTAGCTGTGCCGTACCAGCCTATGACGTACCCTGCTATCGCTACCGCAAAACCCAGAGCTATCAACCCCCAGAATATCTTGCGTGACCCTGGGGAAACCTCATTCTCGTGCCCCTTCTTCATAAAAGACACGGCAAACACCGGGTTGATGATAAAGGCTACCAGCAACGACGACATCAGCGTAATGATCAGCGTGATGGGCAGAAAGAACATGAACTTTCCCACCACACCCGGCCAGAAAGCCAGGGGCAGGAAAGGGGCCACCGTCGTTAGCGTACCCGCCAATACCGGAACAAACACCTCGCCGGCCGCCGCTTTTGCCGCTTTCACAACGCTCAGGTTGGTAGTATGGTAAATGCGGTGCGTGTTCTCAATCACCACAATGGCGTCGTCCACCACAATGCCCAGGGCCAGCAGGAAGGAAAAGAGCACGATCATGTTCAGCGAGAAGCCCAAGGTGGGCATCAGGATAAAGGCCAGGAACATGGAGATCGGCACGGAAAGGCCAACGAACAGGGCGTTGGTCGTGCCCATAAAGAACATCAGGATCACGGTTACCAGCACAAAACCGATGATGATGGTGTTGATCAGGTCGTTGAGCGTGTGGCGCGTCATCTTAGACTGGTCGCCGGTGATGGTTATCGTCAGATCTTCCGGCAGCACGGAGCCCTCCATCTCGTCGATCACCTCACGGATCTTGTCAGAGGCCTCGATCAGGTTCTCGCCGCTGCGCTTGATCACGTTCAGGGTAATCACCGGCGCATTGTCCAGGCGGGCATAGCTTTCCTGCTCCTCAAAGCCCTCTTTCACCTCCGCGATGTCGCCCAGGCGAATGTTACCGCCTGCCACTGACTTGATAACGATACCCGCGATCTTTTCCGGGTCCGCATACTGGCCCGCCACGCGCACAGAGCGCTTCATTTCGCCTACTGTGATGTTGCCTCCGGACACCGTCACGTTTTCGGAAGCGATGGCACGCTCGATGTCGGTGAAGGTAACTTTAGCCGCCTGCATCTTATACATGTCCACGTTCACCTGCACCTCTTTGTCCAGGGCGCCGATCATGTCTACGCGGGTGATCTCCGGGAAGCCCTCGATGCGGTCCTGCAGGTCCTCGGCGTACTGCTTCAGCTGGTCCAGGCTGTAGTTACCCGACACGTTCACGTACATGATCGGAATCTCGGAGAAGTTCACCTCCTGCACGTCCGGCTCCTGCGGCAGGTCGGTAGGCAGCTCTGCGCGGGCTTTGTCCACGGCATCCTTCACCAGCTGCTTGGCCTCAGCCACCTCCACATCGGTGTTGAACTCCACGGTGATCATCGAGAAGTCCTGCACAGAGTTGGAGCTTACCTCCTTTACCCCATTCAGGGCCTTGATCTCTTTCTCAATAGGCCGCGTCACGAGGTTCTCCATGTCGACGGGCGAGGTACCGGGATACACCGTGGCCACAAACACGGTGGGGATCACGATATCGGGGAAGTTCTCTTTCTGCAGGTTGATATAAGAAAATATCCCCGCCAGCGTGATAATGATGGTCACGATATAGATGCTCGTTCTGTTATCGATGGACCAACTGGTTGGTTTAAACTCTTTCATAGTTTTATGCGTTTGGAACTTACTTTTGCGTCAGGCTCTGCTGCGCAAACACGACAGGCTGCCCCTCGTTCAGGCTTTGGTAGCCGGCTGTAATCACCTGCTCGTTGCCTGTAAGGCCGCTCAGCACCTCCACCTTGCCGTTGTAGCTCATGCCGGTCTCTATCTCTTTGCGGACCGCCACATACTGGTTGTCCTGCTTCTGGGCCACGTACACGTACTGCCTGTTCTCGTCCTTCTGCACCAGGTTTACCGGCAATACCACCACGCCTTCGTTCTGGTAGTCCTGTATGCGCACCACGGCCACCATGTTCGGGCGGAATGTAATGTTCTGGCCATTCTGCAGGCTCAGCTCTACGGTAAAGGTGCGGCTCACGGGGTCGATGTACTGGCTCACCACCCCCACGGTCGTCTCTACCTCCTTCTTCAGGTCCGGGAAATAGACCACGGCCTTATCCCCTTTGTTGATCTTGTCCTGATAGGTCTCCGACACCTCGGCCACAATTTTACCCCCCTGGGTATTTACCACGCGCACAATACCCATTCCGGGCATCACAGCCTCCCCGGCATTCGGAATCACGTTGTCCACGGTGCCGCTGATAGGGGACGTCACATTGTACTGCTCACGCTGCTGCTGCAGGGTGGCCAGGCTGCGCTCCAGGGCCTCTTTGTTGTTCTTGGCCGTCAGGTACTGCATCTCCGTGCCGATCTTCTGATTCCAGAGGTTCTCCTGCTTCTCGTAGGCGATGCGGGCCAGGTCCAGGCGGGTTCTTACCTCAGCCATGTTCTGCTCCAGCACCTGCGCATCAATCGTGGCCAGCGTTTGCCCCTTCGACACGCGGTCGCCTGGCTCTACGCGCACGCTGGTCAGCACACCGCCCACTTTGGGGCTGACCAGCACGTTCTGGTCGAAGTCCACTTTGCCCTGCATCTCCAGGTAATGACGGAAAGTGTCCTGCTCCACGGCAGTGACGCTTACCGGCACCGTCTTTTTCTCGGTGGCTACTGCCTGGCCTCCGGCTTTCAACTCCGCTTCGAGGGCGGCGATCTGCTCATCCAGGCGCTCCCGCTCTTCCTTCAGCTGGGTCAGCTCCGCCTCCTTGTCCTCACCGCCACATGCGGTAAGGCCGAGCACCAGGGCCAGGGAGGAAATCCCCAGGATTCGTTTCATGCTAGGTTTTAGTCTTCTTTTCATTCGTTTTATTTTGCTTGTAGTGTTCCTGTGGCTTTTTCGAGGTTTACTTTGGCGATAAGGGCATCGTACATGGCCGCGTAGTAGTTGGTCTGGGCCTCCCGCAGGTCCGTCTCAGCGTTCACCACCTCCAGGTTGCTGCCTACCCCTTCCTGGAACTTGATCTTCGCTACCCGGGCGATCTCTGCCGCCAACTCCAGATTCTCCCGCTGCGCATCCAGCATATCCAGGGCGTTCGTTAGTTCGGCAGAGGCCTGCTCCAGTTCCAGGTCTATGCTTTGGCGGAGGGTCTCGAACCCGAACTTGGTGTTCTCCAGGGCCAGCTTGGCCTGCTGGATCTGGTAGTGCTTGCGCAGGCCATCGAAGATAGGCACCTGCAGCTGCCCGCCCACATACCCGAACTCCAGCCAGTTGTTCAGGTTCGATACCTGGCCAAACTCGTTGCCGGCTGCCAGGTAGCCGTAACGGCTATTGAGGAATAACTTGGGAAGGTACCCTGCTTTGCGGTTGCGCAGATCCAGTTCCGCCAAGTCACGCTGCGTCTCCAGAATGGAGTATTCGATGCGGTCGCTGTAGTTAAAGTTGCGGGGGGCCAGCTTGCTCATATCTACTTCTACCTCCTCCAATTCGTCTGTCAGCTCGATAAGCTGTGCCTGCTCCACCCCCATCTGGAACTTGAGCAGGTTCTCGCTCAGCTCCATCAGGCGGACTGTTTTCTGCTTCTCAACCTTCAGGTTATTTAACTGCACGCGCAGGCGGTCCACGTCCAGCTTCTCGGCCACCCCGTTTTCGAACATAATAGCCGTCTGGGTAAGCAAAGTATCCAGGCGTACCAGGTTCTGCTCCAGCAATTCCATGCGCTCTCGGTTCACCAGCACTCCATAGTAGGCTTTGGATACCTGCTCTGCCACCTCAATCTCACTCTGCTGCGTTGTCTTGCGCGATAGCTCCTTGTAGGTGTTGGCTGCTTTCAGGCCGATCAGGTAAGCGCCATCGAACAGCATCTGGCTGGCCGTAACGGTCGCGTTTGCGGTATAGGCGGGTGTAAAAGTTACCGGCACGAAAGTACCGGGCTCAGGAGCGTTAGGGTTGTTCGGGTCCTGGAAGAACTCGGCCGGCAGGAAGCTCTGCTGTTGGATAAAGTTATCGCCAACATCCAGGGAGCCATTTATTTGCGGCAAGCCTGCCGCCCTGATCTCCCCAACACGGGCCCGGGCAATGTTTTCCTCGTTGCGGGTGGCTTTCAGGCTGGCCCTGTTCTGCAAGGCATAGTCAATGCTCTGCTGCAGACTGTAGCGCTCTGGTGCCTGCCCTTGCGCGTAAAAAGAGCCTAATAGCAAGGCCAGAGAGGCAATCAGGCTGATTCTGTTTTTCATAATTTTATGTTAGGTAGTGGGTAGTGGTACTTATTCTTCTTCGGTGATGTGCTTGTACTCGTTGATCATCTTGTGCCCCCTGATGGTGGCCATGCCCAACATGTAGTGCTCCAACAAATGCTGCTGCACTTTCTGCAGGTCAAACTCATGTGGCGGAAAGAGCCGGGTGTCAAAGGCCAGCTCGATCATTCCCAGGCGCATACGCCCCATGATCTCTACATCCAGGTCGCCCCGGTACAGGCCCTCCGCCACGCCGCGCAGGATATTCAGCTTCACCTTGTCCAGCATAAAGCCATACTTGTGGTTCAGCCACAGCTCCCAACTGCCTGGGTAATATTTCTGCACGTCATGAAAAATAGACGGGTGAATGGTTACCAGTATATGCCTGGTCATCTCCATCATACCCCATAATTCTTCTATGGCATTGTGGGCACCTTTTAAAGCGGCCTCGCAGTCCTTCTCTACAACTTTCAAAAAGCCCTCGCAGGCATAGAACACGACCTCGTCCTTGTTTGCAAACCACTTGTAGATCGTTTTCTTCGACATCGCCAAATGCTGGGCAATATCGTCCATCGACACGCTCCTGATTCCTCTCTGGCAGAAGAGTTCAAAAGCCGATTGTGCAATCCTCTCTTTGATTTCTATGATTTCTTCTGTTTCCATTTCGCGGCAAAACTATGGAAACGTTTTGAATTCCGAAAGTTTCCAATTGTTATTTTGGTTTAACACGAAAGCCTTTCTTTTGTTCACATAAAGCTATGAGTCAACAGCTTAAGTTGCACACCAAAATTAACCTGCACTAATCTATTTATGACAAAAAAAGACAAAAACCGAAACAGGCGTAGTTTACAAGGATGTGTAATTGGACAAAAGAAACTTTACTTTCTCCATGCCCCATGCGGGGAGCCTTTGCTATATCGGAGATAACAGCGGCTGTTAAATTCCGAGAACGGCACGTAATTTTGAGTAGCCGCTTCTGCTGAGCGGGATTCGCTCCCCGTTTCTCAACAGGGCCACGTGGCTATCTTTCTCGAAGGGTTCGATGCGAGTGAGCTGGGCCAGGGCCAGGATAAAGGAACGATGCACACGCACAAACTGCCTGGGGTTCAATGCCTGCTCATACCAGCCCATGGTCTTCTTTTTCAGGAAGAGGCCCTCTTTGGTATGGATCCTCACATAGTCATCGTAGGCCTCCAGGTACAGCACGTCGTTTACTGGAATAATGCGGATGTTTTGCCCATCCTTCACCACGATGCGCAAGTGCTCCTCCGGCTGCTTGGCAATCATCGCTTCCAGAACTGCTGGACCAGCACCAAGGGCAGTGGCGGAGCGGCTGCCAAGCCACTTTTTTAGGGCGGCATCAAAACGCTCCTGGCTAAAGGGCTTTAACAGGTAGTCCACGGCGTTTGCCTCAAAGGCCTTGATGGCGTACGCATCAAAAGCCGTGGTAAAGATCACACCCGGCACCTGCTCCACCAGTTCCAGCATTTCAAAGCCGTTTATCTTGGGCATCTGCACATCCAGAAAGATCAGGTCCGGCTGGTGCTGCATAATGGCCTTCACCCCTTCAAAACCATCGCTGCACTCCTGCACTACCTGCACCTCCGGGTGCGCACGCAGGTACTCGAGCACAATGCTCCTGGCCAGAGGCTCATCGTCGATCACAAGACACTTAATCATGGTTTTGCGGTATTTTTATGGTGGTGGTGAAGACATGGTCCTGCTGGTGCACAGCAAGCAGGTCCTGCCGGGCGTAAAGCAAATATAAGCGGCGGCGCACAGATTCCAGCCCGAAACCGGTGCCTTCGTACGGTTGCTGTGTAGTAGGGTCGTATGGGTTCTGGGTAGTGACGACAAGTTGGCTATCCACCGCTGCTGCGTGAATCTTTATCGTGGTAGCGCCTACCGTACCATAAAGGCCAAACTTAATGGCGTTCTCCACCACAGGCTGCAGGAGCAGGGCCGGCAAGCGTAGGGGCAAGCTTTCTTCCTGCGCCTCCACCTCTATCTGCAAGCGATGCCCAAACCGCACTTTCTCTATGTCCAGGTACAGTTGCAGGTGCTTGAGCTCATCAGAAAGGCGTACTTGCTGCTGATTGTCTTTCCGGAGGGTGCCCCGTAAAAAGTCTGAGAGCTGCTGCACCATTTTCCGGGCCTGTTCCGGCTTCACACACACCAGTGCACTAATAGAGTTAAGGCTGTTAAACAGGAAATGCGGTTGCAGCTGCTGGCGCAGGTTATAGAGTTCTGCCTCCCGGGCCATCTTTTCAACGTCTCCTTTGCGCTTCTCGTCTTCCTGCCGCTCCAAAGTATAGAACCACATCCAGCTGAGGAGCAACAGCAGCAGGACCATCAGCCAGGCAAAAGCCATGCGTACGCCCAGTGTAGCATCCACAAACGCCAGATAAGCGGTCTCCTCTCCGTACAGCTTCCCCGACAACCAATAGAACAGGGCCATGCACATGCCTGCCAGGCCAAGGCTCCAGCCCAGCAGGTAAGCCCCCTGCTTTATACTGGGTTGGTAATACCGCAGGCCGGTGCCCATGGCATAGCCCCCTCCCACTAACAACAGGTTGGTAAGCAGGGCATCGGTGAGCGCTCTCTGCAGGTTAACGCCCCCCGCCCATACTAACAGCGTTTGCACGGCCACCCACAGCAAGGCCCAGCCAACATACACCTGTATAACCCGCAGCGGAAACACAGCCAGCCAGAGGGTTAGTAACTCTTAATGTTGAGCCCGCCAAACAAGGAAGTCCCCTTCAGGACAAGCACTTTATTTGGGTCGTAGCCGTTAACCGGCATGGGGCGCTTATCATCGAAGCCACCGAGTATGGCCACTATCTCCGACTTCACCTCCCAGTGTGGTGGCACAATAAGGGTGGTCCCCCCAAAAATTTGCGTTGCCTCCAGCACAGCGGGTCGCTGCAGGTCTGACTGGCTCAGGTTCAGCTCAGAGCCCCCGAATACGCTCACGATCTCTCCGCCTCTGAAATTCTTCGAGATGATGTTCTTCTTGATTCCCCCGAGTATGGCGGTAATATCCACTACCTCCTCAGAAGAGTAGCTCCCTTCTGTAGCGTATCCAGTGTTGGGTTCGCTTGCCTCTGTTGTGTAAAAGTCCTGCGGCCCAGCCCCTGTCGGGTTAGGCCGGGACTTCGGTCTAATGTTGTTGTCGTAGCGATTGCGGGGCTTTAGCATGACCCACAGCCCGATACCAATCAGCAGGAAGGGCCAGAAAAAGACACTCAGACTGAAGCCGGTGATTACCTCATTCAACAGGAAAGCGGAGCCGATCAGTACCAGCACCAGCCAGCCGGACTTGCGGAAGTTCTGCTTGAAGCCGATAAACAGACCGAGCACGATCAGGAACATCTGCCAGGAAAACACCCAGTAAGGCAGAAAGAAAATATCTAGCTTAGACGCCAGAATTACCAGACCTACTACGATCAACAGCAGGCCTGCCATTACTTTACCCCCAGAGCCACTGCGCGGGGACTCCCAGTTGTTACCGTAGTTGTTTGGGTTTCGATCTCTGTTTTCCATAGTCCTTTTCTTTAGCTTTCTGTTATAAAGGTACTATAAACCCACCGGTAGGGCTACAGGCAATAGGCAGGCTCTGGCAGAAAGTCGGTAAGCTGCGGTTTGGCGTCGGTAAGTGGTCATACAAAGTGTGGAAGCAGTTAGAGCTACTTCTGGTTTAAGCCTTACAACTGAACCGTTTAAGCTCTTCTCTAGCTTTTTGCCTCGCCGGTTGGGCCTTACTTTTTTCCTTATTAAGAGGTAGGGCCCCCTCAAAAAGAGAGTTACCACCCCACCTGCGGCACCCGTCCTTGAAAAAAGGAGGGAGTGTGCAAAAGGATTAGCCCTTCAAACAGAGGGCGCTATCCCTGACGCGGAACGCAGGTGGTTAACCATGAAAAAAGGCATTCATAAGTCGCTGGATGAGCAGTGCCAACACTAGCTTAGATGGCAAAACAATCCCCTGGCCTATGCCTAGCAAGACCTGTTAACGCCAAAGTTTTACCTACCGGTACAAAACACCTGCCTTTTAAGCGTATTATCCTGAGATGAAGGTAAAAAGCATCGAATTATTATCTTTGCATATTATGGTGGAGAACATACAACAAGTAGCACAAGAGATAGAGGCGGCACCGCTTACGAACGCTGCAGAGCTGGAGCAGTTCCGCATCGCTTACATTGGGCGTAAAGGTCGCATTGCAGATCTGTTTAATAACCTGAAAGAGGTGGCACCAGAGCAGCGCCGGGAAGTGGGCCAGCAACTGAACAGCCTAAAGAACCGTGCCCAGGAGCGTTTCGACCAGGCACAGGAGCAGCTTGCCAACGCCTCTGATAAGAATGCAGATACCGGCTTTGATTTTACGCTGCCAACTGTCCCCAACACGCTAGGCACCCGTCACCCGCTTTCGCTGGTACGCCAGGAGATCGTGCGTATTTTTGAGCGCATCGGCTTTAACGTAGCCGAAGGGCCGGAGATAGAGGACGACTGGCACAACTTCTCGGCCCTGAACTTCCCGGAAAACCACCCCGCCCGGGAAATGCAGGACACCTTCTTCCTGAGCGAAGACAAAGAGAGGTTGCTCCGCACGCATACTTCGACAGTGCAGGTGCGCCTGATGGAGAATAACCAGCCGCCGCTTCGCAGCATCATGCCGGGCCGCGTGTACCGCAATGAAGCGATCTCGGCACGGGCGCACATGGTGTTCCACCAGGTAGAGGGCCTGTACGTGAACAAGGGCGTGAGCTTTAAGGACCTGAAAGAAACCCTGTATTACTTTGCCAAGGAGATGTTCGGGCAGGACACCCAGATCCGTTTCCGTCCGTCTTTCTTTCCTTTCACAGAGCCAAGCGCCGAGATCGACATTACCTGCTTTATCTGCAAGGGCGCGGGCTGTAACATCTGCAAGGGCTCCGGCTGGGTAGAAATTGGGGGTTCCGGTATGGTAGACCCTGCCGTGCTCCAGAGCAGCGGTATCGATCCGGAAGAGTACTCTGGCTTTGCCTTTGGTATGGGAATCGAACGCATTACCATGCTGAAGTACCAGATCAAGGACCTGCGCCTTTTCACCGAGAACGACGTGCGCTTCCTGCGCCAGTTCGAGAGCATTATCTAGCACAACACTACAGCATAGTAGTTCAAAAGGGTTCTGCAGGCACCATTTACTTGTCCGCAGGGCCCTTTTGAACTTAATAGCCCGGCTGTTGTTGATTCTCCTGATCACCTTTTCTAAAAGAAACCTCTTATGACGACAGGTTCAGCTCCCTTTAGCAGGCATGAGATCTATAAACACACGCGTTTACGCCTGTCTTTTAGCTTAAGCAGAGCTTGGGTGCCGCTGCTACTGCTTCTCTTCTCCTTGCTCACCGCTTGTAAAGACAACAGTGCAGGCCCTGCAATCCCCAATGTATTCGTAAACGAGGAAATAAACGTAAGTAGCCAACTCTACCCCGAGCTACGCCGTGATGGGGGCTATGCCTATATTGGCGGGGGCTATAAGGGTATTCTGATCGTACGACAGAACGCCGGGCAGTACACGGCCTTTGAGCGTGCCTGCCCTTACGACCCTGCCGCCACCTGCTCAAAGGTAGAGATGGACGAGTCGAACCTGTTTTTGGTGGATAGGTGCTGCGGCTCTCAGTTTAATCTGCAAGGTAGTGTAATGGGCGGACCAGCCGTTCACCCGCTGAAGCAGTACGCCACCTCACTGTCAGGTTCTATCCTTTACATTTCAAACTAATTTTTTCTTTCTGATTTGCAGTAAATTACGAGATAAGCCAAAAGTTTTTTTGGGACAGCACTTGCGCAGTAAGCAAATCCGCCGTAATATTGCACCATCAATCAGCGGGAAAGCTGCTGAAAACAATAAAACAGATTCCTCCTTAGCTCAGTTGGTTAGAGCACCTGACTGTTAATCAGGGGGTCCCTGGTTCAAGCCCAGGAGGGGGAGCAAAAGAGAAAGCCACTTACGAGTCAAATCGTTAAGTGGCTTTTTTTATGCACATACAGTTGCTTATTCATGATTAGCTCCCCAGGTTCTAAATATCGCTAACCTTGCACTACTAGAATCTTTGCAGACAAGAAGCAACAGCTACAACCTCAGTTAGCCTATACCGAGCAGGTTATTTCGAAGACTTTCTGGATGTAGTCAGGATTGTGGGGTTTGAGTTTCTGCAGCTTGCCACAGGACACAGGGGCATAAAACAAAAACTCTTGCTAACACACGCGTAAGAAGTAAGCTATAAAATGGCAGCGAAATTACCAGTGGCTTCTGCTTTTATTGAAGGACTTCAAGAAGGGCACGTTACCTCGCTCTTACCCTCTTCCTTCTTCTACAGTACAAAGTAGGGAAGCTATTAAATTGCACTAACAGGCAGTTAACAAACCTTATCAGGATGAAGCATTAACAGGAAAGAGCCTCAAAGGTTACTGCGCATATACTCACCTGCAAAGAGCTTTTCCTTTTTCTACTGGAGGTCATGCTGCAACCGGTTGCCTGCATGTTATTGCAGCCACTAAAGGTTATGCTGCGTTACCTAGCTGTTGCTTTATTATACCCAAATGGGTTTCGGTCAAAGGCTTGCTGATAAACCCTTTCACCATAGCATGCTGCTCCGCCATTTGTTGCTCTGCTGAGTCTATAGAGGAGGTTAAGATGAAGACGGAGCAGTTGCTGGAGATTACGTTCTCATGTGGTTTTAACGCCTGCAAAAACTCCCAGCCGTTCATAGACGGCATATTTAGGTCAAGGAATATAACCTGAGGGGCATTTACCGCTAAATCCTCTGTCAGGTAACCTAGGGTTTCCTCAGCAGAAGAGAAAGTTGTTACCTGCTCCGTGAAGTTCTCCAGTTTCAGGACCATTTCTGTAACGAAAGAACTGAGCGGATCATCATCAATTATAAATGTCTTCACTATCGTCTGTCTAAGTCGTTTGCAAACTCTATAACTACACGATGCAATAAAACAGCATAGTTTTGCCAGGGGAAAGGAGACTTTAATTATAAAAATAACTTATATTATTAAATGTTTCCATATTACTAAAACATGTCACAACAACAAAGCAACTTTAAAAGCTGCACATTATCTATTTAACACATCTTCAAAGCAGCAACAAGTAACATACTTATTGCAGAAAAATCTGCTAACCAGGTTCACTGGTTTATGCTTAGGGGAAAAGAAAGTTATCTACGGATAAAACTGTTAAGCGGCTTTTCATACGCGTATAGTTTGCTTAGCGAATCTTATTCCTTTAAACTAGCGCTATGCGATTTTTACGTTAGTTATACTTTCCTCTTAACAGGTATAAGAGTAAAATTTTCCTGTACCTAAGGGCGCCAAGACGCTACCCGCCTGACCTTAAGTTGATTTAGAACTTCTCGCGTAACGTTTACTTACCCTTATAGTAGACTAAGAATTGACCTTTTTCTTCCATATTTTGTTATTGTGCCATGGATACAATCTCAATTATAAATACAGACAATAAGGCAAGGCTGTACAAAATAGCCTTTTGGCTCGCTTTGTTTACCATTGCTTACAATACAATAGAAGGTCTGGTCTCCACTTACCTGGGATATGAAGACGAGAGCCTTTCCCTGTTTGGCTTTGGGGCGGACAGCTTTATCGAGGTGATCTCTGGCATTGGCATTGCCCATATGGTGCTGCGCATACAACGAAACGACAACAGCCCTAGGGACAAGTTCGAGCGGACAGCACTGCGGATAACAGGCTTTGCCTTTTACACGCTGGTAGCGGGCCTTACTGTTACTAGTCTCTATAACATCTGGACGGGCCATAAGCCTGAGACCACCTTCTGGGGTGTTGTCATCTCCATTATCTCAATTGCTGTGATGTGGGCCCTGGTGTATACCAAGGAGCGTGTAGGCAACAAGTTGAACTCAGACGCCATTTTGGCCGATGCGGGCTGTACCCGGGTATGTATCTACATGTCCGTCATCCTGCTGGTGGCTAGCGGCATCTATGAACTAACAGGCATCCCTTATATCGACAGCATCGGCACGCTGGGCATCGCTTACTTTGCCTTTAAGGAAGGGAAAGAGTGCTTTGAGAAAGCAAACAGTGATAAACTGTGCAGCAGCAACTGCTGCTCTTAAGCTCTTTTAGTACCTGACGAACAGCTATAAAAAGCCTTACAAGAACTTGTAAGGCTTTTTGCTTTCTGCCTCGCCCTACAACAGTTTACTACCAGCCCATCATAAAAGTGCATAGCACTTAATAGAAGCTAAAGCAGTCGTCTAAATCAAGGAAGAGAGCCCTAAACTACAAGAAGCAAAATAATCCTCCTCAACCGTTATCCTAATTTACCTTCATGGAGTACAATAGCTAAAAGAGCGGTAAGACTTTTTACAGAAGGCACTTTTTACTGCTTCTTTTAGTAAAACAGAGCGCTTAATACCGATTCTTGAGGCATTTAAGCCTGCTCTGAAAACATAAACAGCTAGACTATGGCCAGCAAGAACGACCTTGACTTTACCTATACCACAATAGACAAGCTGTTCCGCTTGAGTTTAGGGGAATCAGCAGACTATAGTGGCGCCAAGTACGACGGAGACTTCTCTATGTCGTTGGAAGAAGCACAGCGTGCCAAGCACAAGTTCATTGCCGATAGCCTGAACATCAGGGAAGGCAGTAAAGTACTGGATATGGGCTGTGGCTGGGGTGCTTTCCTTACCTACGCTACCAAGGGAAAAAAAGCACAGGGCATAGGCTTGACCTTGTCGGAAGGGCAGGCAAAAGCCTGCCAGAAAAACGGCTTGCAAGTCTTTATAAAGGACTGTCGCTACGTGAAACCCGAAGACTTTGGGTTGTTTGACGCTGTTGTTTGTGTCGGGGCCTTTGAACATTTCTGTTCGATCGAGGAGTGGCAGGCAGGCAAACAAGAGACGGTGTACCGGAACTTCTTCAGAACCGTAAGCGAGTTGTTACCAGCAGGAGGCAGGTTCTATTTGCAAACTATGACGTTCAGCAAGAACATGCCCGCTTTTGAAGATGTTTCTGTAACTGCTAAAAAAGGGTCGCCAGAACATGTGCTTGCTTTAATGATAAAGGAGTTCCCTGGCTCCTGGCTCCCCTACGGCCCGGAAATGCTCCTCCAAAACGCCGCACCCGACTTTAAACTAATTTCGCAGAGTAGCGGCAGACTAGACTATATAGAAACCATCGGGCAGTGGCGAAAAAGATTTAGAAAGTTCAACCTCCAAAAGTATCTGCTGTATCTATCGCTTCTGCCTAAGTACCTGCTAGATAAAGAACTAAGGAATCAAATAGAAGTATTCCGGATAAGCCCTAACCGGGTCTGTTTTGAACTAGAGGTAATGGACCATTACCGAATGGTTTTTGAAAAAACCTGATACCTCCATTCAACAGCTGCACAAGCGCCCGGAGCTAAGGTGTGCCACAGGGTGCCGCACCTTAGCTCCGGGCGCCTGCTCTTTCTAACTGAACAGATCCCCCTGTTCTGCCACAGGCTCCAACACTTCGGGGCCGTCATTGGCGGGAGAGTTCACAAGAGAGGACACAGGATAGGCTTTCATCTCTTCGCTGGGGTAAGGACTGAGCAGGGACAGCAAATGCTCATCAGCAGGGGCATCAGAGAGCCACAGGTCCTCCTCCTCCGGATGCAAAAGTACTGGCATGCGCTCGTGAATAGGGCGCATTAGTTCGTTGGGTTCGGTGGTGATAAGCGTGTAGCTTCGGATCATCTCCCCCGTCTCTTTGTCTGCCCACTCGTCCCACAGCCCGGCAAAGCAAAAGATTCCCTCGTCTTTTAATAAAAAGCGATAGGGTGTCTTGCCGGTTGGGGAATTGCGCCACTCGTAAAACTGTCTGCCGGCACCAGGCAGCGCTTCCTATTTACCAGCCCTTTGTACAGGGGCTTTTCGGTGAGGCTCTCGGCACGGGCGTTAATGATCTTACGTTTATAGCTGTTCTCTTTAGCCCAGTGCGGTAAAAGGCCCCAGGTAAAGAACTGCAGCCTGTCGGGCTCCTCCCCTGTAATTACTGGCAAGCTCTGGGAAGGGGCCACATTATAGCGCTCCTGTACCTGCTGCTGTTTCAGGAGCCGCGCTGCCCGCACAGAGCCTTTCCCCTCTTTGTTTTTACTGATGATAGAATAGCGTCCGCACATAAGCCTTTTTCTTCCGGTGTACGGCAGAGGGCTTACGAAAGCTTCGAACCGGATAAAGGCTAACGCTCTTGAACTTACATGGCCCTACACCCCACATAAGTAAGCTTTGGCACATTTCCTGCTATAAACAGAGCAGAAATTTAGTCAGCTCCTGCACGTTAGGCCGGCTTCGCAGAAATTATTAACCTCGTTATAACATAGGTCAGAGAAATAATTCTTTGTTTTGTATTCTCAAATCAGCTAGCACAGCAAATAGATGAAAAAATTACTAAGCACCCTTTTATTAGCCGCTCTTGTTACCGGACAAGCGTTTGCCTGGGGCCAAAACGGCCACCGCGCTGTTGGGCTGGTAGCCGAGCAGCACTTGAGTAAAAAAGCCAAACGAGAAATTGCAAAGATCCTGGAGGGTAACTCCCTGGCCGAAGTTTCTGTTTGGATGGACGATATCCGCTCTGATAACGCTTACGACCACACGCATGACTGGCACTGGGTTACTATCCCGGGTGGCATGAAATACGAACAGACAGAGAAGAACCCGAACGGGGACGTGATCGCGAAAATAGAGGAAGCGATCAGTGCCCTCGAAGCGGGCAACCTGCCCAAAGAGCAGCAGCAGGAGTACCTTAAGTACCTGGTACACATGGTAGGCGACCTGCACCAGCCACTGCACGTGGGCACGGGCGATGACATGGGCGGTAATGCCGTAAAAGTAGAGTGGTTCGGAAAGCCCTCTAACTTGCATAGCGTGTGGGACAGCGGCATGATAGATGGCAAAAACCTGAGCTATACTGAACTGACGGAGTTCCTGGGTAAGCCTAGCAAAGAACAAGTAAAGCAGCTTCAGTCTACTTCTGTCAGGGACTGGGCGCACGAGTCGATGACCTACCGCGACCAGGTGTATGACCTGCCGGAAAACGGCAAGTTAAGCTACCGCTACTCTTATGAGAACTATGACCTGGTAGAGCAGCGCCTGCTAGAGGCCGGCATTCGCCTGGCTGGTATTCTGAATAACATCTACGGATAAGCGAAAGCTTTTCTGTAAAACCTCTTCCTAAAGCAAGGCTACCGGCACACCCGGTAGTCTTGCTTTTTTTCATCTCCCTCTCCTCTTAATTCCCTCTGCCCTAACTTTTTTCACGCTGTTGCAGTACTCTATAACATGGCAAAATCTTCATATAAATAGTTAGCCTTACCTCGCCATAGCCATTAGAGGGCCTGCTATTAAAACTTAAAGTGATAAAACTATGAGAAACATAAGAGTTTATTTTACGGTCATGCTCGTGCTGTTAACCTTTACGTTAAGCAGCTGCGAGTTTATAGGAGACGTATTTGAGGCAGGCATGTGGACAGCGCTTATCATCATTGTACTTGTCGTGCTGCTAATTGTCTGGATATTCCGAAAACTAAGAGGATAACACGCGTTTAATTTGAAAAAGGGGCTCAAAAGGCTCCTTTTTCGTGAACGTGAGGACCTGCACACCAAAAGAAACACTACTACCTGGAACGTAAAAAAGGGAGCCTTCTGAGCTCCCTTTTTTTTAATGTTTGCATGCTTTCTTTACTTCGCTTTCTTCGGCATGGTTCCCAAAATATAATCCCACAGCGGTGAAGAAACGCCATAAGCTACGTGCGGGTCTTTGTAGTGATGAATGCTGTGGTGCACCCAAAGTGTTTTTAGGGAATTCTTCGGTGGCGCATAGGCATGTACGGCATAATGCACGAATAAATACATGGCATAACCAAACAGCAGGCCTGCCACCACCCCAAACACAAACTGACCGAAGATCAGCTTGAAGATGAAAAAGAAGGCAGAAGCATAGAGTATGCTCACGATCGGAGGCATCGCCAAGCGGTCCTTGTCCTTCGGAAACTCATGGTGGTTGCCATGGAAGAGGTACTGCAAGCGCGCCTTCAGCGGCGTGTCTGTACTCATGTGGAACACGTAGCGGTGTGCCAGGTATTCTATCAGGGTAAAGATAAGCCAGCCCAGAAAGAAAAAACCTATGGCTTCTATCACATTAATAAAGCTGTAGGTAATTCCGTAGTAAATCAAGCCTGTTGCTATCGCAATGAAAATAGATATCGGCAGGGCAATGTGCGTTCTGCTCATCTTCTCAAGAACCGGGTTCTTGAAAAGCCGAGCACGTCCTTTATGGTTAGGTTTCATAGTTAGATTTTGCTGTTTTGGTTAACGCTGCAAAACTACTTAAATTTTAATTTGCTGCTACTTTTCGTCTACGTAAGCGTAGTATTTGGATGCTCGCTATAGGGATATAACGAGACCCTCTTGCTAGGGTTATAACAAAGAGCTTAATTGCTCTGATGTGATTGCGGCCCCCTTTACCTTGTGCCGGGCCTGCTCGTAGAAGGACCTTCTGTGTTCCAACATGTTATCTAAGAACTCCCGCAGTTCATCCTCTGTTTTGCCAGCCAAAAGGGGCCTTACCTGTAAGTTGGAAGCTAACAGTCGCTTTGCAAGCTCGGACGCGGGAACGTCCAGAAAGATACTTTCACCGTATTGGTTTATGAAATCCATGTTATCAAAGAAGCAGGGCGCTCCTCCGCCGGCTGATATAACCGCATGCTCATACTCCCGCACCACCGCCTCCAGGGCCTGCCGCTCCAACTCCCGGAATCGCTCCTGCCCTTGTTGCTCAAAGATATCCGCAATGGATCTCCCCTCTCGCTGCACAATGTATGCGTCCAGGTCCACGAAAGCATAGCCTAGCTGCGTGGCCAGTTGCTCACCCAAAGTGGTCTTACCACTGCCCATCATGCCCAGAAGAAAGATTTTCATTATGAAGAGTTATACGATAATGAATTAGAAGTTAAGATCGGAGTAGCTTTTGCCTGGGCAGGCCCGCTGTCCAAACTACGCAATAACCTGCGTTACGCGTACACGGTCTTAAAAGCAAGCTACCCCTCCAAGGGGAGAATTAATCCAATAACTGACTCCCCTCCTCGAAGCTAATCTTGTAGGGAAAAGTTTGTATTATTTTGTTGCGTTTCAAAGAGCCTCCATCCTTCTACCATATTTTGTAGTTTAACCAGTGCTTCTCCCAAGAGCTTTGCTCCCGGCAGTGGCTGTTTCTTTGTTTTCTGGAAGCCTGC
>NZ_FZOQ01000006.1 GCF_900188175.1 Pontibacter ummariensis
GTGCGGGCCGAAGAACGGACCAGTGAGACTGCCCGATCATATGACCGACTGGGGTTGGCCGAGTATGAGGCGATGGAGGCCTTTGTGCGGTGGAAGTTTTAACAACGCATTGACAGGTAGTAAAAAGGGGGCGTTTCTGTTGAAACGCCCCCTTTTTATTTTGCCTCAATGTAAGAGCAAAGAGAGTGCAGGCTATACCGGGTTAAAGCACCGTGACTACTTTGGCGTATTCCCTTAAAGCAGGACTGGATGGTTCCACGTCCGTTACCATGTAGTGTACTGCGTTTAAGTTGCAGACTTTCATGTTCTGCACAGAATCCAGTTTTTCAGCGATGCCCATGATCGCTATTTTCTTGGCTGATTTGATCATGGCCTTTTTTACCTGTACCACTTCCCAATCTGAATCTGTTACCCCCTCCGAAAGAGAGAGGCCGTTCGTGCCCAGAATACAGAGATCTACCCGGATCTCCGAGAGCTGGTTGATGACCTGGGCACCAAAACTAATGTGCGAGTTCTTTGATAGTTGCCCGCCGATCAGGATAACTGTTACGTTAGGGTGTTCGGCCAATTCCAGGGCCACAAGTGGACTTACCGTAAAGATAGTACACTTGAGGCTTTCCGGTACCATGCGGGCCACCTCAATCATGGTCGTGCCACCGCCAACCAGCAGCACCATCTCGTCCTGAACCAGCTGAAGTACTTTTCGGGCTATTTCTTTCTTGGCTTCCTTGGCGTATGTCTCGCTCTCCTGAAAGGGGTAATGAAAGGACTTGGACAAGGCCCCGCCGTGTACTTTTAAAATCTTACCGGCCTCGGCCAACTCATGTAAGTCTCTCCTGATGGTATCTTCAGAAACATTAAGCTGAGCGCTCAGGTCTGATGAAAGGACTTTGTTGTGCAGGTTTATTTGCTTAATGATAAAAGCCTGCCGTTCTTCCTTTAGCATTCCGTTAATTAGTCAAGTGTTTTCAAATATACTTGAATTTGAATTAAAGTAGGGCGGGCTTTTGTAAAAGAAACACAGCTGAGAGCCAAAAGCTGTACGGAAGAAGCAGGAAGCTGTGCTGGCCCAGAGCAAAGAAAGGGAGTATGAAAGGCGTTGGATGATTATGCATCACAGTAGCTCTTGCCAGGAGCAAGGGGCGCTGTTAAGTAAGTTTATAATTCTATATATTAGGGAGCCACTATCAACAGATGTATACATGAAACTTCCCTTACTGCTAGCTGCTTGCTGTCTTATCGGTTCGGCCTTTGCTACTGTTAACGCTCAGACAAAAGGTGACCGCTGGTTAGAGGACCTGTTGCGGTCCCAAGGATCGCCGCTTCTACAGCAGGTGCTCAATCAGCCGGATACCTTCCAGTACCAGATCATTTATACCGAAATTAACCGTGATAAGCACAACCGGCCTCACTTTAAGCATCACTATTTTAACGTCGACCGCAACAGGTACCACAATCCTGCTTCTACGGTGAAGTTGCCCACAGCCCTCATGGCTTTGGAGAAGCTCAATACGCTACAGCTAAAAGGAGTGGACAAGTTCACGGCCATGCTCACAGACAGTGCCTTTAGCAAGCAAACTGCTGTGGTATCCGATTCAACGGCTGAAAACGGTTTACCTTCCATTGCCCATTATATCAAGAAAGTGTTCCTGGTAAGTGATAACGATGCCTACAACCGTTTGTATGAATGGGTGGGGCAGCAAACGCTGAACGAGGGGCTGTGGCAGAAAGGCTATAAGGACGTGCGCATTACCCGTCGTTTTACCCCAATGTCGGAAGAGGAGAACCGCTGGACAAACCCAGTCCGTTTTATGCAGCAGGATAAAGTACTGTATGCGCAGGCTGCCGTTCGAAGCAACGCAAACTTCGACTTCAGTAAAACCATTCATGTTGGCAAGGCACATTATAATTGGGACGATGAACTGATTCATGAGCCGATTGACTTTACGACTCATAACCAGCTGCCCCTGCAGGACTTACAGCAGCTATTGCAGTCTGTGATGTTTCCGGAGTCAGTGCCAGCCAAAAAGCGCTTTAACCTAAGCCATGAAGATTACACGTTCCTCTATGAGTACATGGCCAAGCTCCCCTTTGAGAGCGACTACCCGTCCTACGATACCAATGAGTTCTTCGACAGCTATACAAAGTTCTTCATGTTCCGGGCGGACAAAAGCAAGATACCGGACTACATGCGGGTATTCAACAAAACGGGTTGGTCCTATGGCTTCCTGACAGACGCTTCTTATGTGGTTGATTTTAAGAACAAGGTGGAGTATATGCTGTCAGCCGTGATCTACGTGAACAGCGACGGGGTGCTGAACGACAACAAGTACGAGTACGAGGAAGTTGGGTATCCTTTCTTTAAAGAGGTAGGGCAGATCATTTACGACCATGAACTGAAACGAGAAAGGAAGTACAGCCCTGATTTAAGTAAGTTCAAGCAGTAGCATAAACCTTTGTTCTTTGTTTGCATTGCAGGCAGTGTTAGACTCTAGTCTTTGAAGAACTGGCGGCCTCATATCCAGCCTTATCAAGGAGATAAGGAGGCCTAGCCGGCGAGGCGAGCAGAGAGCCAGGGGCTGTGAAACGCAGATGAGGAAAGAATTGGATAAGCGTGTACCAGTTTTCCAATTGCTCCATAGCGTGGAACTTCTTTAACATCACTCTGATATTAGGAACCAAGGTTCTTAAAATTCTCTTTCACAATTTGAAAATTCATTATCTTCAAAGCTTCACCCAAACACAAGACACATGAGTAAGAACTATACTTTAGCCAAGCGTACCCTGCTTTCTGCGCTTGGATTCGGATTACTGACTGTGCCTGCACTGGCTCAGAACAGCAAGCAGTTAGCGAAAGTCAGCGCCCTGGCCGATAAAGTGGAGCCCAAGGTAATAGAGTGGCGCCGTGATTTCCACGAGCATCCGGAACTGGGCAACCAGGAGAAAGAAACAGCAGCCAAAATAGCCGCACACCTTAAAAAGCTGGGTATGGAGGTAGAAACGGGTGTCGCTAAAACGGGCGTGGTTGGCGTGCTGAAAGGCGGTAAACCGGGACCTGTCGTGGCATTACGCGCGGACATCGACGGCTTGCCTGTAACCGAGCGTACCGATATACCTTTTGCCTCGAAGGCGAAAGGCGTTTATAATGGCCAGGAGGTAGGCGTGATGCATGCCTGCGGTCACGACACGCATATTGCCATGCTGATGGGGGCAGCCGAAGTGCTGGCCAGCATGAAGAAGGACTTGCCTGGGACTGTCAAGTTTATCTTCCAGCCAGCCGAGGAGGGATCGCCGGTAGGCGAGGAGGGTGGTGCCAAGCTGATGGTGAAGGAAGGGGTGCTGGAAAAAGGCCCCAAGCCGGAGGTGATCTTCGGCCTGCACATCAACTCGCAGACAGAGGTTGGCCAAATCAAGTACCGCCCGGGGGGGACTATGGCCAGTGCGGATATTTTCCGCATTAAGGTAAACGGCAAGCAGGTACACGGGGCTTATCCCTGGAACGGGGTCGACCCGATCGTAACCTCCGCACAGATCATCAATGGTCTGCAGACGATCATCAGCCGCCAGACAGAGCTCTTGGAAGACGCAGCTGTTGTGACAGTTGGTATGATCCACGGTGGGGTGCGTAACAACATTATCCCGGAAGAGGTGCACCTGGAGGGAACGATCCGCACACTGAACACGGACATGCAGCAGAAGATACACGAGAAGATACGCCTGACGGCCACGAAGATTGCGGAGAGCGCCGGGGCTACTGCAGAAGTGTCGTTCATTCCGCAAACGCCTGTCACTTACAATGATCCAGCCCTAACGCAGAAGATGCTGCCTACGCTGCAAGCCACAGCTGGTAAGGAGAACGTGATCCTGACCAAAGCCGTGACAGGTGCCGAGGACTTTGCCTTCTTCCAGGAGAAGATTCCGGGGCTGTACGTGTTTGTAGGTGGTATGCCGAAAGGGCAAGACCCTGCTACGGCAGCACCCCACCACACGCCTGACTTCTTTATAGACGAAAGTGGCCTGAAGCTAGGCGTGAAAACGCTTACTAACCTGACGCTGGACTACATGAACAGCAAAGGCAAGAGCTCGTAAGCATAACACTACCAAAACAACAAAGGCAGCCATTTCGGCTGCCTTTGTTGTTTAGTGTACGACTAGTCGGCCGCTGCCTATAGGTTTTTGGCGGCTGCTAATGGTATAAAAGTATAAACCGCTGGACATTTTGGGAGATTTGTTTATCGTGTTTTTCCCCGGCTTTAAGGTGAGGGAGCCGACTGCTTTTCCGGTTGCGTTGTACAGTTGCAGATGCATCGCAGGCATTTCCGGAGCTTCTATCACAAACCTATTAGTGGCAGGATTGGGATATAGTGTAAAACCTGCTTTCGTCAGTTCATCTTCAGCTGCTGTGGGGAGCTGCTCCCCTACATAAACATAGGTAAAGCCCCAATCGAATTCGAGATAGGAGCTAGAAACCTCTCCAAAAGATATTTCTCCAGCTCTGCCCCGCACCCCTATCAGGTAAGGCTCCTGACGTTGCAGTTCAGAGGTAGGGGTAAAGGTGAGGGTAACGGCCAAACCCTCGGTTGTGTCTCGCACAGCAAGTGTAGTGTTGGGTAGGTTTAAAGTGTCTAGCTCACCATATTGCCGGGCACTTAGCGGTAGGTCATGGTCAGGACTGTTGCGTAGGAGATATTCTAGCTTAAGAGGCTGGTTGGGCCGCGCCAGCACAGAGCCGTCATTTTGACTCAAGTTGAGGCGGTCTCTGTTCAGAAGTGTTAGCTCTGGTTGACGGCTACGCTCCGTTACGTTAAGAGTCATATCCACAACCATAGAGCCTAATACCTTATCCCCACGCCACTCCGTTACAAGCAGAGCAACAATATAGGGTCCTTTAATACTAGGATTATCCCATTGCAACTCCCCAAACTTGTCTACTCTAAGCCCTTGGGGGAATTGGTAACCTGGCAGGTAACTTACAACTCCTTCTTGTGTTTTATGCTTCGGCGGTACTAGGTCGTATGTCAATCGGTCGCCATCGGCATCGTAGGCTAATAAGTTATACGTCATTGGTTCTCCTGTATAAGCCTCAAGAATGGGGATGCCAGCTAGCTTAACTCCGTTCTTGTTTTCCGTCAAAGCTTCTACTTTTACCTTAGTGTATATGTACATGGACTGCGTTTCAACATCTTCCGGTGAGTTGATAACACCAGAATTACGGTTAATTCCACTCCAGGAAACAGTATAGTTACCAGGGCTGGAGTAGATGTAGCTCCAGGTAAAGGTTTCTCTGTCATACAGCTGACTGTAGCGTGTAACCTTACGGTTAGAAATATCCAACGTGTTCCCATCACCCATCTGAACACTTACAACCGGATCATCAGCACTAGATCTCATGTCGGTATAGAGTGTTAAGACGAAGTTAAACTGACGCGGATTTTGTGCATCAACTGTATAGCTGATGTAGCCACTGTATAGGTGCAAGGCCTCTACGAACAGTGGTTGTAACAGTAGAACTAACATGCTGATAATGAGTTTTGTCTTCATGGGCAGGAGGGTAAAGTGTCTCAGACATAATATACATATAACTAATATGATTTGTTAATATATTTATATGTAAAATGGGTTCTACTTATACTGCTGCGTAAGAAGTGAATTTTGTGTAGAACCTAAGCCCTTGGGTTAATGTTGCAGAGGCAGACTACTTGATGTTGGAACCTCATTAACCAGAATGACCCGATATTTTTCTAAAAGTATTAGCGCTTTATTACTTCTCCTTAGCCTTGCCTCCTGTCAGCGCGCCTGGGTAGCTTCCCCCAATCTGGAAACGACAGATGTACCCGTTGAAAAAACGATTGTTCCGGATCCGGAACTGGAGGCCCGGATAGCGCCTTACCGGGAGCAGGTAACCGAAAAGATGGCTGAGATTATTGGTAGAGCGCCTGTAGAACTGGGCACGGCGGACTACCAGTCGCCACTGGGTAATTTCGTGGTAGACCTGATGCTGGCACAGGCGCGCGAGCGCTACGAGGGGGAGATTGACATGGCCACCACCACGAACGGAGGTTTGCGAATTCCCATCCCGATGGGTTACGTGGAAATGGGGACAATTTTTGAGTTGATGCCCTTCGAGAACGAACTGGTGGTGCTGACACTGGATGGCCATACGGTGAAAGCTTTTTTCGATGTGGCCGCCGAAGCCAAGTATGCCCCTGTTGCCAACGCCACCTATACCGTGAAAGATGGCAAGGCAATGGACATCAGGATTGGCGAAGAGCCGCTGAAGCTAGACCAGAACTATACCCTTGTTACCTCTGATTACCTGGCCGGAGGCGGGGATAACCTGAGTATGTTTAAAAACGCGCTAAAGACGGAGAAGGTGGGCCTGATGATGCGGGATGCCATCATAGAGCAGATCCGGGAGCTAACCGCCAAAGGGCAGGCTATTGGCGCAGACACGACCATGCGCGTGACCGTCCTTCCATAAGAAAACCAAATGAACAGAAGAGATTTCCTTAGAACAACGGCAGTAGGGGCGGCAGGGCTTAGCCTGGTGGGCTTGCCTTTTTCTGCAGAGGCCGCTCAAAGCATAAACCTGACGATTTTGCACACCAATGACCAGCACTCACGCATCGAGCCCTTCCCGGATGATGGGCGCAAGTACGGCGGCATGGGGGGCATGTCGCGGCGGGCCACATTGGTAGAGCAGATCCGGAAAGAGGAGCCCAATGTGCTTTTGCTTGATGCCGGGGACATCTGGCAGGGCACGCCTTACTTCAACTTCTTTAACGGAGAGCTGGAGTTTAAGCTGATGAGCGACATGAAGTACGATGCGGCCACCCTCGGAAACCATGACTTCGATAACGGACTTATTGGTTTGGAGCGCCAGTTGCCACATGCCCGGTTCCCCTTCCTGATCGCCAACTACGATTTCTCTGATACCATTCTGAAGGGGCGCTTTCAGCCCTACAAGGTTTTTGAGAAGCAGGGCCTGCGCATAGGGATGTTTGGCCTGGGCATAGAGCTGGAGGGACTGGTGAGCAAGAACAACTTTGGGGAGACAGTTTACCAGGATCCGGTAGCCGTGGCGCGGGAAATGGTACAGGAGTTACGGCAGCAACAAAAATGTCACTTAATTATTTGCCTTTCGCACTTGGGCTATAGTTATCAGGAAGAAAAAATTGATGATATTAAGCTAGCAAAACAGGTAGCAGGAATTGACCTGATTTTAGGTGGGCACACCCATACCTTTTTAGAGCTGCCGGAGCTTATCCGGCATGCCAGCGGCCATGAAACCCTGATAAATCAGGTGGGGTGGTCAGGCCTGTTTTTAGGCCGTATAGACTTCTCATTCAATAAAAACTCAAAGCGAAGAACAGATATGAGAACCGCACTTTTGCCGGTAAACAGACCTGTAACATCTTCGTGAAAAAATAATTTTTTGTTTACAGATATTTAATCAAATTTGTAACCCGCCTGCCGATAAAGGAGAGGTTTGTTTCACCAAACGAATCTTAATGAGCTTTGGAAAATTGGATGATCAAAGACTGTTCAACTGTATGGAGTAACTGCCTGCAGGTTATAAAGGACAATATTGGCGAACAGAGTTATAAGACTTGGTTCGAGCCAATAAAGCCTATATCCCTGCGCGACAGCGTACTGACCATACAAGTGCCCAGCCAGTTCTTTTACGAATGGCTGGAGGAGCACTATGTGCAGCTCTTAAAAAAGGTCATCTACCAGGAATTGGGGAGTGAGGGGCGCCTCGAGTACTCTATTATTGTAGACCGCGGCAACGAGGTAAACAAGCCGCAGACGGTTAATATCCCTACAAAGAAAATACCCGCTGCGGTTGTTAACTCTTATAAGCCCGAGCAGAGCTTTATTAAGAGCCCTTTCGAGTCGAAGACCATCGACCGCAACTTCCTGAATTCGCAGCTGAACCCGGCTTATACCTTCGAGAACTATATTGAGGGAGACTGTAACCGCCTGGCCCGCTCGGCTGGTTTTGCGGTGGCCAACAAGCCCGGTACCACCTCCTTTAATCCTTTAATGGTATACGGTGGGGTAGGACTGGGAAAAACGCACCTGGTGCAGGCCATCGGCAACCACATCAAAAACAGCGACCCGGAGAAGTTCGTGCTGTACGTTTCCTCCGAGAAATTCGTGAACCAGTTCATTGAATCGGTGCGGACGAATAATGTGCAGGACTTCGCTAACTTTTACCTGCTGGTGGACATCCTGATCATTGACGACGTGCAGTTCCTGAGCGGAAAGGATAAAACGCAGGAGATGTTTTTCCACATCTTCAACCACCTGCACCAGTCCGGCAAGCAGATCGTGATGACCTCTGACTGTCCGCCACGCGACCTCAAGGGCCTGGAAGAGCGTTTGCTGTCCCGCTTTAAGTGGGGTCTGACAGCCGACCTGCAGAGCCCGGACTTTGAAACGCGTATGGCCATCATCCAGAAGAAGATGCAAAGCGATGGCATCGATATCCCGGACAACGTGGTGGAGTACCTGGCCTACAGCGTGGATACCAACGTGCGTGAACTGGAGGGCGTGTTGATCTCTTTGATTGCGCAGTCATCGCTCAACCGCAAGGAAATTGATTTGGAGCTTGCCAAGCAGGCCCTGAAGCATATCATAGAGGATGTAGAAACAGAGGTAAACCTCGACTTCATCCAGAAAACCGTGGCCGAGTACTTCCAGGTAAGCCTGGACTCGCTGAAGGCCAAAACGCGCAAGAAAGAGATTGTGACGGCGCGCCAGGTTGCGATGTATTTTGCCAAAGAGTTTACCAGCCATTCCCTCAAGTCTATCGGTTACCATTTTGGTGGCCGTGACCACAGTACAGTTATTCACTCTGTACAAACGGTGTCTGACCTCATAGATACCGATAAGAAGTTTAAAGTAAGTATTCAGGAGTTACAGAAGAAGTTTAAATCTAAGGCAGGCTAAGCAGCCTTTAGATGTATAGCATAAAAAAGCGGAGGCGGTACTTGTACAAGTACCGCCTCCGCTTTTTTTATAATGTTCTTAAGCTAACTAAGAGCGCTGATTCGTAGCATTTGTTACCACATAGCCGTGTTCGGGGGCCATGTGACGTACTTTTGCCTTTATTTTCTCCATGTCACGTTTTTTGCGCACCTGCTTCAGATCCAGGTACACCTTCGCGCCGTCCTTCCTTGTCACCCTGAGAGCCAGGGGCGAAATGTACACTTGCTCTATCTCGGGAATTGGGATGACTTGCTTTTTCCGGAAAACACCAAACTTTTGCACGATGTACTGCGGCGTTACCTCAATGTAGGACTGCACACCAAAAACAGAAGTATTCTGTAGTATGATGTACACCAGGAAGGCAAGCCCCAAACCCAGGAAAATATAGTGCATGAAGCTCTGGCTGCTTTCCGGATTACTAGAGAGCAAAAGCGCTATAACCCAGGCCAGCCAAAAGACTGTGAGGATAAGTTGCACCGTAAAGGAGAGCTTCGCGGTGCGGGTTGGGCTTAGCTGCACAATCAGGGTAGACCTTGAGCTACTGCCAGATACTGCCATTGTTAGGATATTAAGTCAGATAATTGGCCAGAAACGGCCTTGCAATATAGCAATTATTTTGCAAGGCTGGCTTCCACTGTTATCTCGGGTACTGCATTAAGCGCCTTTGATACCGGGCAGCCTGCTTTTGCTTGCTGTACAAGTTCCTGGAAAGTGTTCTCGTCCAGTCCGTCTACCTTCGCCTCGGTCGTCAGTTCTATTTTCTGGATAAGCGGTGCTCCGTCCTTCTCGCCTAGCGAAACAACGGCCTTTGTCTCGATGTACTCAGGCGTCAGGTCCTGGTTTCCCATCAGCGCGCTCAGGAACATAGAGAAACAACCGGCATGGGCAGCACCGATCAATTCTTCCGGGCTGGTACCGCTGTTGCTGTCACCGAAGCGGGAGGCATAGCTGTATTTTGACTCTATAGCGCCGTTCCCGGTTTTTACTTCACCTTCTCCGTCTTTCAGGCCTTTGTTCCATCTTGCTTGTGCTCTGTGTTTTTTCATTTGCTTTAAGGTTTAGCTGTGTTAATTATAGTAATAACTTAAACGCTGGAAGGATGTTTCTCTATTTCAAGGCTAGAAACCTGTTAGTAATACTTCTATGTTTCCTGCAGGGTTATGCATTGCAGCATTAACTAATTATCTTTACCTGCCACTAAATGAGATTGTATGGGTGTAAAGGCGTTGTTGAGCAAGCCTCTGGCTGCATACGTGCACAAAAAGGATCGAAGTTGGATAGAGAACCCTGTAGAGGCGCAGCAGGCAGTGTTCAAAAGTATCGTGCGCAAGGCGCAGGCCACCCGCTTTGGCCGTGACCATGGGTTTTCCGCCATTTCCTCGCATGCTGATTTTGTACAAGCCGTCCCGGTTCGGGACTATGAAGGGCTCTCCAGCTACTTTAACCGGGTAAAGCAGGGCGAGAAAGACGTGTTATGGCCGGGCAAGCCCTTGTACCTGGCCAAGACTTCCGGCACGACCTCCGGCACGAAGTACATCCCGATTACCTCCGATTCCATTTCGAATCACATCAACGGGGCCCGCAATGCCCTGCTGGCCTATGTACACGAAACCGGAAACTCCGCCTTTCTGGATGGCAAACTGATCTTTCTGTCGGGCAGCCCGGAACTGGAGGAAATAGGCGGTATTAAGACTGGCCGCCTTTCGGGTATAGCCAACCATCATGTACCGGGTTACCTGCGCACGAACCAGCTGCCAAGCTATCAGACCAACTGCATCGAAGACTGGGAGACAAAGCTCGATCAGATCATTGAGGAGACCATAGACCAAAACATGACGCTGATCTCCGGTATTCCGCCCTGGGTGCAGATGTATTTCGACAAGCTCATGCGGCAGACGGGCAAGCCCATTAAAGATATCTTCCCGAATTTCCAGCTATTTGTGTACGGAGGCGTGAACTTTGAGCCCTACCGCAAGAAACTCTTCGAGTCGATTGGCAAAGAGGTAGATTCCATTGAGCTTTTTCCGGCTTCAGAGGGATTCTTCGCTTACCAGAATCAGCAGCAGGATAAAGGACTGTTGCTGTTGCTAAACGATGGCATCTTCTATGAGTTTATACCAGTAGAGGAGTACTTCAAGGAGAACCCTACCCGTTTGACGATTGGAGAGGTGGAGCCAGGGGTAAACTATGCCTTGGTTATTAGCAGCAATGCCGGTCTGTGGAGCTACTCTATTGGTGACACGGTGAAGTTTACCTCCATAAAACCATATAAGGTAGTGGTGAGTGGTCGTATCAAGCACTTTATTTCTGCCTTCGGTGAGCACGTGATTGGCGAGGAGGTGGAGAAGGCGATGCAGCGAACCATGGCTAAGTTCCCTACTGTGGAGCTGATTGAGTTTACCGTAGCGCCACATGTGAGCCAGGACAAAGGCGCATCCTTCCACGAATGGTTGGTAGAGTTTTCGAGGGAACCTCAAAATCTGGAGGCCTTCACGGATGAACTGGACCAGCAGTTACAGAAGCTGAACTCGTACTACTACGATTTAATTTCCGGAAACATTCTGCAGAGACTAAAGATTACAGGCTTGCCGAGAGGCACTTTCCGGGATTATATGAAATCACAGGGCAAACTGGGTGGGCAGAACAAAGTGCCGAGGTTGAGTAACGACCGCAAGCTGGCTGATGGCTTGCTAGGGGTTGCCAAACTTTAAGAGGAAGGAAGCTTAAAACTCTTCTACCCCTTGTGTCGAGCAGATAGGCTATTGCTAAGTAAGACGGCAGGGACAGCCATAAAGCATTGATTATAACAAACAAACTACAGCGACGGTAGGCATTTTTCTTAGGCCTTTGCTGGTCTAGGACTGATGCCGTCCGTACTGAACTCATTCCATGAAGAGAATCGCCATTTTAGGCTCTACCGGCTCTATCGGTACACAAGCCCTCGACGTGATAAAAGCCCATCCGGAGAGTTTTGAGCTGGAGGTAATTACAGCTCACAGTAACGCCGGCCTGCTTGTACAGCAAGCCTTGGAGTTTAAGCCTAATGCCGTAGTTATTGTGCGGGAAGACCTGTACGAGCAGGTGCGGGAGGCACTGCAGGGGGAGGATATAAAAGTGTATGCCGGGAGCAAGGCCCTTTGCTCGGTGGTGGAAATGGGTACGGTAGACATGGTGCTGACGGCCATGGTAGGTTATGCCGGACTACTGCCCACCATCAGGACTATTAAAGCTGGCAAGCAAATTGCCTTGGCTAACAAAGAAACGCTGGTGGTAGCAGGGCAGCTGATTACCGACCTGGCAAAGGAGCATGGGGTAAACATTTACCCCGTCGATTCAGAGCACAGTGCTATTTTCCAGTGCCTGGCCGGCGAATTCCATAACCCGATCGAGAAAATCATCCTGACAGCCTCCGGAGGCCCTTTTAGGGGATATAAGGCAGCGGAGCTGGAAAAAGTAACCAAAGCACAGGCCCTGAAGCATCCTAACTGGGACATGGGGGCTAAGATTACGATCGACTCGGCTTCGCTGATGAACAAGGGGCTGGAAGTGATCGAAGCCAAGTGGCTGTTTGGGCTGCGCAACGAGCAGATTGACGTAGTGGTGCACCCGCAGTCTATCATCCATTCGCTAGTGCAGTTTGAGGATGGGTCCATCAAAGCGCAGCTGGGCCTGCCGGACATGAAGTTGCCGATTCAGTATGCCTTAGGCTATCCGCAGCGCCTGAAATCAGATTTTCCGCGTTTCAGCTTTCTGGACTACCCGCAGCTGACCTTCGAGCAGCCGGACCTGGAAACGTTCCGGAACCTGCAGCTGGCCTATGAGGCAATGGCCAAAGGAGGGAACATGCCCTGTATCCTGAATGCTGCCAACGAAGTAGCTGTCAGTGCCTTTTTGCGTGATGAGGTAAGCTTCCTGGGCATGTCCGACATGATCGAAAGCTGTCTGGCAAAAGTTGCGTATATTGCGAATCCTTCGTACGAGGACTATGTTAGTACAGACGGAGAGGCGCGTGCGCTGGCGATGGAGTGCAAGTGTAAGTAGAAAAGCCTGGTTAACCCTCAGGTAAATCAAGATTATAAATTTTTCTTTTGTAGATGGATATATTAGTAATGGTAGGCCAGCTTATTCTGGGCCTGACAATCCTGGTAGGATTGCACGAGTTAGGGCACATGCTGGCAGCCAAGTGGTTTGGGATGCGCGTAGAGAAGTATGCGATCGGCTTCCCGCCTAAAATTTTCGGGAAAAGGTTCGGTGAGACAGAGTATATGTTGGGCCTGATTCCCCTGGGTGGTTTCGTCAAGATATCAGGTATGGTGGATGAGTCCATGGACACAGAGGCCCTGAAAGAGGAACCAAAGCCCTGGGAGTTCCGGGCCAAGCCTGCCTGGCAGCGCTTGATCGTGATGATGGGCGGCATCATCGTGAATGTAATCACGGGTATTGTCATCTACATTGCCCTGACCTTTAACTATGGTGAGCAGTATATTCCGGCAAAGGAAGTGAAGTACGGCGTGGTGCCGAATGAGATTGGACGGGGCATTGGCTTTGAAACAGGCGATAAAATTGTTGCTGTAAATGGCAGACAACTGGAGAAGTTTGAGGATGTGTACTCAATGGACGCATTGCTGGGGCAGAATGCTTTTTACACAGTAGAGCGTGAAGGACAGCTGGTAGACCTGAAAGTACCGGTAGACCTGATGGATCGGTTGGCAGACAAGGAAGACCGCATGTTCTTTGTACAGCCGCGACAGCCTTTTAAGGTAGGCCAGGTTTTAGCGGGCAGCGCAGCCGACAAAGCAGGCCTGGAAACAGGCGACTTCATTGAAAAAGTGAACGGGGAGAGTGTGAAGTTCTTCCACGAGTTCCAGCAGGCCCTGCAGGAGAATGCCGGAAAGACGGTCACCATGACGGTAGAGCGTAACGGAAAGCCCATCAAACTACAGGCACAGGTAAGTGAAGAGGGAACAATTGGTTTCCAGCCTGTGCAACTACTGCAGTTTGCAACCCGCGAGTACAGCTTAGGGGAGGCTATCCCGCTTGGTACAGAGCAGGCCTTTGGGGTAATCACAGCTAACGTGAAAGGCTTTGGCAAAATTTTCAGAGGAGAAGTTTCTGCGTCTAAGTCCCTGAGCGGGCCCATTGGTATAGCACAGATCTTTGGCGATACCTTTAGCTGGTATAAGTTCTGGAACATTACCGCCATGCTTTCCATGGTGCTGGCGTTCATGAACTTCCTGCCCATTCCTGCACTCGATGGCGGACACGTAGTGTTTTTGACTTATGAGATGATCAGTGGGCGTAAACCTTCTGATAACTTTTTAGAGAACGCCCAGAAAGTGGGCATGGTAATTTTGTTAGGCTTAATGGCATTTGCTATCTTTAATGATGTATTCAAGATAATCTTCTAACAAAAGATTTCTCTCATGAAGAACATCGTACAGCGCACTACCTTAACAAGCTTAATTTTTCTTTTCGTTTTTGCCATCCAAAATGCCGCTGGAGCAGCACCTGCTTCCCGGCTGGCTTCCATAAACCAGCACGCTGTCGCTTTACTGAGCGACAGCGTGTACATGGTACAGCAAGGAGATACCTATTACAGCTTATCCCAGCGCTTTAACCTGCCGATTGACTCCCTTCAGAAGTGGAACAGAAATAAATTACAGATTGGGCAAACCCTATATCTAACGGGGCAGGGAGACTCTGCCTCTAAGGCTGTTGCCTCCTCCAAAAGACGTACTAAAAGGCGCGCTGTTACCACTAAAAATGAAGCAACCGCTGTTTCCCAAACAGGACCATCGAACAACAGTACGACGGTTTCAGTGGCACCGGCGCCTAAAACAGCCGATTTTAAGACAAAGAGCCGCGTATTGGTCATCCCCTTCGACCCACACCTCTATTTTTCAGATGCTGACCACGAGATAGCGCGTCAGTCGCACATTCCTCGCCAGAACGTGCGCCACATTTTTCGGGGCCGGCTCAATGCCATGCTGGCACCGGAAGGATACGAAACAATTCATTTGCTAGGCGGTGTTTACCGTGATAGTGTAAGTGAGCTGAGCCGCGTCTACGAGTCGCTGAACTATGGTTATCAAGACAACAAACAGTCGCGTTATAACCGTCAGCCGCAGGTAGTGGAAGAGGAGACGGTAGGAGCCGTAGCCTGGGTGCAGCGCCAAAAAGAGAAACTGGGGCTGCAGAGAGAACCGGAAGAGGTGCCGGTAGCCCAGGACCCAAACAAGCATTTCGGGGTAGAAGTAAAAGACCCGGAGTTCTTCAGCTATTTCAATAACCAGTATGGCATCGACTATTACGTGTTCATCAATCAGTTTGAGGTAAAAACGGTGTACGAGCATTGCCTGGACAGGGCGGCTCAGAACTATGAGCGCGACTTTCTGGTGCACTATTCCATTTATGATAACAAGGGGAAACTAGTATCGGGTAACAAGGTGAAAGTCCCTTATCATTCTAACATCAACGATGTACAGCGGATTGTAAGTGAGAGCATGCCGGGTATGGCCAGACAGGTGCTATCGGATTTGCCAGCTGCTAAATAGCTTTTCCCTGGTTTCGAGAGGGTGCAAGGAGTTTGGTGCTGTTTTTGATATGATCATATGTCTTAACCCTTGTACCTTTATACTATGAAATTTAAAATATTAGGATTCCTGCTGCTTTTGGGGTTTATGCTTGCACAGCCCGTTCAAGCGCATGATTACCATGCCAGCATTACAGACGTAAAGTTTAACCCGCGCACGCAGAGCCTTGAAGTAGCCGTGAAAGTATTCATGGATGACCTGGAGGCTGCGCTCTCCCGCCGGACCAAAAGCAGCGTTACTTACAGTGCATCGGAACAGGTAAAGAAGTACCTGGCAGATTACCTGAGTGCCAACCTGGTATTTGAGGTGGAGAAAGGTAAGCCGCTGAAGCAAAAGTTTGTTGGCTCGGAAGAGGACGCCGATGTGGTGTGGATGTATGTGGAAGTACCCGTACAGCAGGCATCTGTGCCGCAGTTATATGTCAAGAACGCCGTACTTACAGAACTGTTCTCAGATCAGATGAACATCGTGAACGTAAACTACAGGGGGACAACAGAAAGCGTGATGATGCAGCGGGGGGAGGTAGCCAAGAAGGTCTCCTTCTAAGCTACTCTCAAGCTTAAACCAAAAGGGCTCAGCTAACTGCTGAGCCCTTTTGGTTTAGACTTCTTTTCCTGGGCGCGTGTAACGTATCACCTCAAAACTGGCCCTTATCCGGCTTGATGATTTTAAATTCCACCCGTCGGTTAATACGTCTGTCTTCTTCTGTTTTCTCCTCCCGCAAAGGCCTTGTGCTGCCATAGCCGATTGCCTCCACGCGGCTGTCAGTACCCGGAATACCAATCTGCCGCTCAATGTAGCGCTTAATGGCATCGGCGCGGTCCTGGGAAAGCGAGAGGTTGAAATTAGGATCCCCAAAGCCGTCAGTATAACCGGCAATCTGCAGGCGGTAAGTGGGGTGGTCCATCAGGAAGAGAGCCACTTCATCGAGCACAGGCTTCATGTCCTCCTTAATAGAAGACTGGTTCTGGTCAAACTCAATGTTCTTAAACACAAGCGGGATGCTGTAGTCGATAACGGTGGTCATAACCTGGACGCTTGTGTCCTGCTGCAGCTGTAATTGCTTTTCAATAGTAAAGAAGTCCGGGCTTTGGATCAGGAGCAGGTAGTTGCTGTTATCGATCAGGTTAAATTCAAAAGAGCCATCCGGGCGGATATATTTCGAGGAGATCTCGATGCCGTTGTCTAGGTCTATCACGGAGATAACCCCGGAGAGCGGCTTTTGTGTCACAGAGTCAGTTAGCATTCCCACTACTTTAGTTACTGCTAAGGGGTGCGCTTCCATGGGCAGCGGGAAGGAGAAAAGATCCAGATTCTCAATGTCATCGGCTTCAGAGCGGGCGTAGTACAGGTTTTTGGAGGCGGCATCAATGGTAAAATAGTACTCGCTGCCACGGCCGTTAACCAGGGGCCCTATATTTCGTGGCTCCTGCCAGTGGCCCTGCACCTTGTACGTCTTGTAAATATCAAAGTCTCCGAAGTTATTGAGCTGTCCTCTTGAACTAAAATACAATACCTGGTAAAGCGGGTGATAGAAAGGGCTGACTTCACTATCACGGGTATTAATCACAGGGCCCATGTTCTGTGCCTTGGCCCAGTCCCCGCTTTTGGTTTTGTAGGAATAGTAGATGTCTGACAGGCCAAAGCCACCCAGACGGTCAGAAGAGAAGTAGAGCGTATCTTCATTGGCAGACAGGGTGGGTTGAGAGTCCCACGCCTCGCTGTTTACATTGCTGCCTAAGTTCTTGATCTGCCCCCAGTTGCCGTCTGGCTGTTTTGTGGCGGTATAGATATCACAGTTGCCATAGCTGTCGCGCGCTTCACAGCGTGTGAAAAAAAGCGTGTGGCCATCACGGCTCAGGTAAGCGGAGCCTTCATTGTAAATGCTGTTAACAGGCTTGCCGAATGGCTGCGCTTCTTCCCAGAACCCATTAATTTGCCTGCTATAGAAGAGGTCCTCATTAGAGCGGTCCTTTAGCCCGTGAATGTGCCGTTTGGAGGTAAAGATCAGAGTAGCATTCGTGTCGCTCAGAGTAGGGCCGTAGTCCGCATAAGAGGAGTTAATGGCCTTGCCCATGTTTACGTATACCCCTTTGGGTGGCTTAAAGGTAGTGACGGATTTACGGTACTCTACCAGTTCATAGTAGTAGTCTAGCGGCACATAGTAGTCTTTCGTGTTTTGCTCTAAAGAGTCGTAATAAGAGGCAACACGGCGCACATCGGAACGATGGTGCTTCAGTACGAGCCTGTACAGCGCTTTTGCTTTTTCCAGTTCTCCCTGTCGCTCTGCCAGCTGGCCTAAACGCCAGAGCAGGCGAGTGTCTTTGTAAAAGTTCTCAACCCCGAAATTGTGCACGTACTTCTCCAACAGCGGGAGTACCTGGTCATAACGCTTCCGTTTTTCGAGCTTTTGGATGGCGGCAAGCTGCCGGGAGTTACGATAGTAGGGTATTTTGTTTAAATTAGGGAAATCGAGATGTAATTCAGGGCTAGGGCTCTTTTTGTGTACTTTTTGGCTTGGGCCTGCTTCAAGCGGGACATGCTTGTACTTTTGCCCCATGCATAGGAAAGGGAGGAAAAGCAGAAAGTACAGACCAAGCAGGATAGATCGCTTCATCAGCTTACGTGTTATACCTGAAGTCAAAGATATTGTTTTTGCGCTAATTTTTTGTGAGATGGCAATTTTTCGGCACCGATCTTTAAAATAGTAGCAGTCTTGTACCTATTTCCCGACAAAACTTCAGCCAGGGCAGCTTGGCACAGGACTTGACAATACTAGTGCAGTGCAGAAAAGTGGGGGACCAGCAGGTGCTTTTCTGTCAAATTGGCATTAAACAAGATATGAACTATACATTCAAGCACTTTTTACACAACCTACTCTTAAGCAGTATTTCCGACGATGATAACGCTGAGTTTATTCCGGTAATAACGGCAGAGGTAGAGGATGAGGTGAAGGCGGAGGATCTGCCGGATGAGCTACCTATACTGGCAGTGCGTAACACCGTGCTCTTTCCTGGCGTGGTGTTACCCATCACCGTGAGCCGGAAAAAATCGGTGAAACTGGTACGCAAGGCGCACAGCGGTGATAAAGTCATAGGAGTAGTGGCGCAGAAGAACACCAGTAGCGATGACCCCACTGCAGAGGACCTCTACGAAGTGGGTACGGTGGCCAAAATCCTGAAGATGCTGGTACTGCCCGACGGGAACACCACCATCATTATTCAGGGACAAAGCCGCTTTAAAGTAGAGGAGATTTTGCAGGAAGACCCTTATCTGACAGCCAAAGTAAGCCTTTGCGAAGAGGTACCGATGGATAAAGAGAATAAGAAGGTGAAGGCTCTGGTGCAGTCGCTAAAGGATGCGGCCGCTAAAATGCTGAAGCTGAACCCGGAGATACCGCAAGAGGCACAGGTGGCACTGGAGAGTATTGATAGTCCGAGCTTCCTCACGCACTTCCTGTCTAGCAACCTGAACGTGGAGGTAGCCCAGAAGCAGGCTTTGCTGGAAGTGAACGACGGGCAGGAGCGGGGAACACAGTTGCTCGAGCTGATGCTGCGCGAAATTCAGTTACTGGAGCTAAAGCAGGAAATCCACACCAAAGTACATACCGACATCGACCAGCAGCAGCGGGACTATTTCCTGCGGCAGCAGATAAAGGTGCTGCAGGACGAGCTGGGGCAGGAAGGTCCCGACCAGGAGATCGAGCGCTTCCGGGAGCGCGCCAAAAAGAAAAAGTGGCCCGAGCCGGTAGCACAGCATTTTAAGAAGGAAATAGACAAACTAGGCCGCCTGAACCCACAGGCAGCTGAGTACCCGGTGGCCGTAAACTACCTGGAGTTCCTGCTGGACCTGCCCTGGAGTGAGTATACCAAGGACAATTTCAACCTGAAGCGCACCAAAAAGATCCTGGATGCCGACCATTACGGCCTGGAGAAGGTGAAGGAGCGCATTTTGGAGTATTTGGCTGTGCTAAAGCTGAAGCAGGACATGAAGGCACCTATTCTGTGCCTCTATGGCCCTCCGGGGGTTGGTAAAACCTCGCTTGGCCGCTCTGTAGCCAAAGCTTTGGGACGAAATTACGTGCGCATGTCGCTCGGTGGCGTACGGGATGAGGCGGAGATACGTGGGCACCGCCGTACTTATGTGGGGGCCATGCCAGGCAAAATCATCAGCCAGATCAAAAAGACAGGCTCTTCAAATCCAGTCATTATCCTGGACGAGATCGATAAGCTGGCCTCAGATTTTCGTGGCGACCCGTCTTCTGCCTTGTTAGAGGTGCTGGACCCTGAGCAGAACCATACCTTTATGGATAACTACCTGGACGTGGAGTATGACCTGTCTAAGGTACTGTTCATCGCTACGGCCAACTCTCTGGATACCATTCAGCCAGCCCTGCGCGACCGTATGGAGATCATCGAGATTACAGGCTATACGATGGAAGAAAAGACCGAAATCGCTAAGCGCCACCTGGTGCCGAAGCAGGTAGAAGACCATGGCCTGGAAGAAGGCGATGTGAAACTGCCGAAAAACACGATCCAGAAAGTAATCGAAGACTATACCCGCGAATCGGGCGTTAGAAACCTGGAGCGTAAGATCGGGCAGCTGGTGCGTAACACCGCCAAGCAGAAAGCGATGGAAGAGGAGTATGCGCATACCATCAAGCCAGACGATGTAGTCAAAATCCTTGGCTCGGAGATCTTTGATAAGGAAATCTACCAGGACATTGACACAGCTGGGGTGGTGACGGGCTTAGCCTGGACCTCTGTGGGTGGTGACATCCTGTTTATTGAGTCCATCCTGAGCAAAGGCAAGGGCAAACTGACTTTGTCGGGTCAGCTGGGGGATGTGATGAAGGAGTCGGCCATGACGGCCATCTCTTACCTGAAAGCACATGCTGAGTTGCTGGAGATTGATTACCGCCTGTTCGACCAGTACGACCTGCACATCCACTTTCCGGAAGGGGCAGTGCCGAAAGACGGACCATCGGCCGGTATCGCCATCTTTACCTCTATTGCGTCGGTGTTTACACAACGCAAAGTGAAGTCGAGGCTGGCCATGACCGGGGAAATTACCCTTCGTGGCAAAGTGTTGCCGGTAGGGGGTATTAAAGAGAAGATTTTAGCAGCCAAACGTGCGGGAATAACAGATGTTATTCTTTGCCAGAAAAATAAGAAGGACATCAACGAGATTCCGGCACAGTACATCAAAGGTCTCAGCATTCATTTCGTAGATCGTGTGGATGAGGTGGTGAAGATTGCCTTGCTGAAAGAGAAAGTAAAGAACCCGCTTAAGCTGACGGTAACGGAAGATAAAGTTGCCGCAGAAAGTTAAAGGTAGAATGACTAAATGATGGCATCGAGCCTTGCTGTTCTATCCTTCAAAAGTCAGTTATTCTAATTTACCGATAAGAGGCATGAGAAGAGAAAAGGCTTTGCTAACCCTACTGCTGCTGTGCCTGCTGCTTACAGCACAGGCGCAGGTGGGTGGGCAGCGGGGCTTTTCTTTTCTCGAATTGCCAAACACCGCTAAGCTGGCTGCGCTAGGTGGTGTTAACGTTACGGCAGGAGGCCATGATGTAGGTATGGTATCGGCTAATCCGGCCCTGCTAAACGAGGAAATGGAACAGCAGCTCAGCCTGACCTATGTGGGTTACCTGGCCGACATAAAGCAGAGCCACGCGGCTTATGCTTTTAAGGCCGGGGAGAAAGGTGCTTGGGCCGCCAGCGTGAACTATCTGAACTACGGAGACTTTGTGCAGCGGGACGCCTCCGGTGCTGTGGAGGGAGACTTTAGCGTGAACGAGTATGCGCTGAACCTAACGCATGCACGGCAGGTAGAGGCCTTCCGTATGGGTGCTACGGCCAGAGTGGCCGTATCCAGCATCGCGGGGAATCAGGCTATAAGTATACTAGCTGATGCCGGGGTAATTTTTAAACATCCGGAAAGAGACTTTACCGTGGGCCTGGCGTTTAAGAATGTGGGCTATCAGGTAAAGCCCTACGACGGGGGCGAACGACAGCCAATGCCCTTTGATGCACAACTGGGCGTGACTTATAAGCCTGAGCACATGCCAGTGCGGCTTTCGCTCACCGCACACCGCCTTTACCAGTTCGATATCGTATACCTAGACCCAAACGCCCCGGGTGAGCTAGACGAGAACGGGAACGAAGTGAAGGAGGAAAAACAGTTGGGAGATAAGATCGCCCGTCATTTTGTAGCCGGGGCAGAGTTCGCTTTTAGCAAGAACTTTCAGCTACGGGCAGGCTATAATTACCTGCGGCGCAAAGAGCTTCGTCTGGACACTAGATCCGGGGGGGCAGGCTTGTCGGTAGGGGCTATGTTGCGGGTAAGGTCCTTTGAGTTAAACTACGGCAGCGCCTTTTTCCATCCGTCCGGTGCCACGCATTATATTACTTTAAGCACGGATACCCGTACGTTCTTAAAGAAGAAAAGAAGTTGAAAACCATGGGCAGCTCTTAAAGGAGGTGTAGCCCATCATAGAAGAAAGAGATAAAATCATGTTAGACAATATTGCATCCCTGACGCCAGCCCAGATTGTTGAGGAGCTGGATAAGTATATCATCGGGCAGAAGGACGCGAAGCGCAATGTCGCTATTGCCCTGCGAAACCGCTGGCGCCGTATGAATGCCGACAAGAGCATACAGGGCGACATTGTGCCGAACAACATCCTGATGATCGGGGCAACCGGTGTGGGTAAAACAGAGATAGCCCGTCGGTTGGCCAAGATCGCCGATGCGCCTTTCACCAAAGTAGAAGCCTCTAAATTTACAGAGGTTGGTTACGTGGGCCGCGACGTGGAAAGCATGGTGCGCGACCTGGTGGAGCAGTCGGTGAACATGGTGAAGCAGAAGAAAAAGGAAGAGGTGAAGCAAAGAGCCGCTGAGGTGGTGGAAGACATCATCCTCGATGCGCTCATCCCGCCGATCCAGGGCAAGAACAATACCCCCATTTCTATTACTTCGGACCCGAATGCCGTTCCAGACAACGATTATGAACTAAACGAGCGTACCCGTGAGAAGTTCCGTGAGAAGATCCGCAACGGGGAACTGGAAGACCGCAAGATCGAGATCCGCGTGCAGCAGAGCAGTGCTCCGGGTGTAGGCGTGATGGGGCCAGGCATGGACGAGGCCTCTATGATGAACATACAGGAGATGATCAGCGGCATGATGCCTAAGAAAACCAAGAAGCGAAAGGTAACGATCGCGGAAGCCCGTAAAATTCTGCTGGAAGAGGAAGCGTCTAAGCTCATTGATATGGACGAAGTGAAGGAGGAAGCTATCTTTAAGGCGGAGAACTCTGGTGTGATTTTTATCGATGAGATCGACAAAGTTGCCAGCGCGAGCAACAAAGGAGGCGGTGGGCCGGACGTAAGCCGTGAAGGAGTGCAGCGCGACCTGTTACCAATTGTAGAAGGCTCTACCGTTAATACTAAGTATGGTATCATCAGCACAGACCATATCTTGTTTATTGCAGCCGGTGCGTTCCACGTGGCCAAACCATCAGACCTGATCCCGGAATTGCAGGGTCGTTTCCCGATTCGCGTGGAGCTGGACAGCCTGACAAAAGATGACTTCTACCAAATTCTGAAGTTCCCGAAGAATGCGCTGACCAAGCAGTATGAAGCCTTACTTTCGGCCGAGGAGGTAGAGTTGACTTTTAACGACGAGGCGCTGGACGAGATCGCGTCTATTGCCTACGAAGTAAACACAGAGGTAGAGAACATCGGGGCACGTCGCCTGCACACGGTAATGAGCCGCCTGCTGAACGACATCCTCTTTGATGTACCAGATAAGATTGGTGCTAATGCCCATATCGTGGTTACCCGCGAAATGGTGCAGGAAAAGCTGTCGGGCATGGTAAAGAACCGCGACCTAAGCCAGTATATTTTGTAAGCTTAAAAGGTGAGACCGGCGGCTTGGTACAATGTGTTTGCCTGATTTAGCCGTGTTAGCTGCGTTAGGCCAGTGCAAGCCGTCAGGCTGGTTTTGCTTAGCTGGTTTATCATTAAGAGCCGGCGCTTCTACATGTGTAGGGGCGCCGGCTCTTTGTTTTCATCGTCTACGCCCTTTCCACCTGGCACCTGACCCTTCTTCCTGTTTCATCCGTAACTTAGAGCGCACCATTTAGCTGAAAGAAATTGAACATCTACATAATTACCGGAGCAAGCAAAGGAATTGGCAAGGCCATCGCAGAGGAACTGTTGAAAGACGAGAATAATCAGGTTATCGGCCTGTCGCGCAGTAGCAGCATAGCGCACCCTAACTACCGGCATCACCCCATTGATTTTTCTGACCTAACCAGTTTGGAGAAAATGCTGCCGGAAGTGTTTCTGCCTTACCAGGACGCGGCCCGCTTGGGGTTGATAAACAATGCCGGGGTGCTGGGCGACATCGGGTACGTTGGGGAGGACCTACCGAACGAGACGTTTAAGATTGTGTTTGATGTAAACGTAGTGGCTCCTGCCATGCTAATGAACACCTTCCTAAAGACCTACCGGCACCACAGGGCACAGCAGGTAGTAGTAAACATCAGCTCTGGAGCAGGAAAATACCCTGTGGACGGTTGGGCCAGCTATTGCGCCTCCAAAGCAGCCATCGACATGCTCTCCCAAACTGCGCAGCAGGAACAGGACATACGAGGCACCGGTGTGAAAGTGTTTGCCCTGTCCCCAGGTGTAGTAGATACAGAAATGCAGGGAAACATACGGAGCAGCGATGCCACGCGCTTTAGTAATATACAACGTTTCAAAGACTACAAGGCGAAGGGAGAGCTGACTTCGCCAGAAGAAGTAGGCCGTAAGGTTGTTACCTTTCTAAACGGGGTAGAGAAGTATAACGAAGTGATTGTCTCCCTGCGGGATATGTAAAACCAGCTAGGGAACCCTCAGGTGACAGGCTGTTTAGTATCTTGTTTCCCTGCAATGTTGTTCCAAAGAAGGGCAGCGACGGACAAAGTCCTTGAGATTTTCTGCTAAAGCTAAATACCCCTATTTGACCTTCTGTAAAAAGCCCTGTCAGCAATGGCAGGGCTTTTACTTGCCCACAGCGACTGCCTTTGTTGCGGATTCCCCTAGGTATGTTTAAATAGACCCATCTATTCTGGAAGATTAATTTGCTAATTTACTATAGATACGCTAAGTTTATATATATGGTAATTGATTACTCAGTTAGATACGCTGAAAACGATGAAAAGCCCTGCCTGCCCCCGTTGCAATGCGCCAGACGTAGTGAAGAGTGGCATTATAAACGAGCGGCAGCGGTACCGTTGTAAGTCTTGCAACTACTACTACACGGTAAATAAATTGGGTAAAAACATCGATAACTACTACGTAACAAAAGCCCTGCAGCTTTACATTGAGGGGATTAGCTACCGTGAAATTGAGCGTATCTTAGGGGTAAGCCACGTGTCGGTGATGAATTGGGTGCGAAAGTATAAGATAAAGGCCCCCGAACAGACAGAGTACCACCCTACCTACAAAATATTAAATCACAACGAACTCGTAGAACACATCAAAAACGGGGGAAACCTGAAGGGCGCTGGTATGATCATCACAGAGCTAGGTGATAAGTACATCATGATTAAGTGGAAACGTTTCAGAGACTAGCAGAGCCCTTCCCTTATTGGCTCAAGTTCTTGAGTAACTCGCATCTTAAGTTAATTAGCGGTATTCTGCTTTTATGGTGCTACGCAGCTGTTTGAATAGCAGAAGCAGGCCTTGTAAAGCTTTTACCGTAGCTCTTAAAACGAAGATGTATAGCAAGTTAGCGTTTGTATATCCCTGTTTATCCTTTCTCCTGCTAATCCTATATACTAGATTTAAGATTCAGGGACCAGCTGCGCACGGGTAAGTACCTTATTTCCTGGATTGTAGCGAACAAACTTTTCCGAAGTGTGGTGGCCCGTCTTGGGCTTTGCTGCTATTGGAGCAGTGCCTCCCTGATGGTTCAGTACGAAAAAGCCTCTAAACAAGGATGGCTTAAAATACTTCGACTTAACTATGCCAGAACCTACTACTGGGGAGCACCATGCGTAGATGACGCTTCATCACCGTCCCGACTTTACAAAATAGACAACCTACAGGATTAGCCTGAGGTCACCTTACAGGCTAGGAACTGTCTCTAACACCATTACTCAAAACACTAAACTTTAGCACATGGAAAACAACAGACAAAAGATGCAGGAGTACTGGAAGCGCAACGTGCGCATCCTGCTTACACTGCTCGGTCTTTGGTTCGCGGTCTCGTATCTGTTCGGGATTTTGCTCGTGGAAAAGCTTAACCAGTTTCACCTGGGAGGCTTTAAGCTCGGCTTCTGGTTTGCCCAGCAAGGCTCCATTTACTGCTTCGTTATCATCATCTTTATTTATGTGGTTCTGATGAACAAGCTGGATAAAGAGTTTGACGTGGATGAAGACTAATTAGTAGCAACTTAAAAGAAACAGAAAAATGGGAATTTTAGCCTGGACATACCTTCTCGTGGGCCTTTCGTTCGCCCTTTACATCGGCATCGCCATCTGGTCGCGTGCCGGCTCTACAAAAGAATTCTATGTGGCTGGCGGTGGGGTAAGCCCACTGGCAAACGGCATGGCCACTGCCGCCGACTGGATGAGTGCCGCTTCCTTTATCTCCATGGCGGGCCTGATCTCATTCATGGGCTACGACGGGTCTGTATACCTGATGGGCTGGACCGGAGGCTATGTGCTGCTGGCCCTGTTGCTGGCACCCTACCTGCGTAAGTTCGGGAAGTTTACGGTGCCGGACTTTGTGGGTGACCGCTACTACTCTAAAACGGCCCGCCTGGTGGCGGTAGTTTGTGCCATCTTCGTGTCGTTTACTTATGTGGCCGGGCAGATGCGCGGTGTGGGAATCGTGTTCTCCCGCTTTTTGGAAGTGGAAATTGAGACGGGCGTGATCATCGGGATGATTATCGTGCTGTTTTACGCAGTATTGGGTGGCATGAAGGGCATTACTTATACACAGGTGGCACAGTACTGTGTGCTGATTTTTGCTTACATGGTACCGGCCATTTTCATTTCGGTAATGCTTACCGGCAATCCGATTCCACAGCTTGGTTTGGGTGGTGATGTAGCCGATGGCACTCCCTTGCTGGCCAAGCTGGACGGCATGCTCACAGAACTGGGCTTCGCTCCCTACACGGCCGGTACCAAGTCTACCATCGATGTTTTCTTTATCACAGCTGCTTTGATGGTAGGCACTGCTGGCCTGCCACACGTAATTGTCCGTTTTTTTACAGTGCCAAAGGTAAAGGATGCCCGCAAATCGGCGGGGTATGCGTTGGTATTCATCGCCATACTCTATACGACCGCGCCGGCTATTGCTGCTTTCGGTATGTACAACATGCTCACCACCACCAGTAACCAACCTATCGCCTCTATGCCACAGTGGGTGGGGAACTGGGGAAAGACAGGTTTGATTGCTGTGACGGACAAGAACGCGGATGGACTGATTCAGTATGTCAAGAACCCGGAGCAGAACGAACTGACCATTGACAAAGACATCATGGTGCTGGCCAACCCGGAGATTGCGCGACTACCCAACTGGGTGATTGCCCTGGTAGGAGCCGGTGGCTTGGCGGCCGCCCTTTCCACGGCAGCAGGCCTGTTACTGGTTATCTCGACCTCTATCTCCCACGACCTGCTCAAGAAGTCCTTTGTGCCGGACATATCAGAGAAGAACGAGCTGATCGCGGCACGGCTGGCAGCCACGGCGGCGGTGGTGATTGCCGGATACTTTGGCATTTACCCACCCGGTTTTGTGGCCGAGGTGGTGGCCTTTGCCTTTGGTCTGGCTGCTGCGTCTTTCTTCCCCGTCATTATCATGGGCATCTTCTCCACGCGCATGAACAAGCAGGGAGCCATCTGGGGGATGATCGTGGGCCTTACCTTTACCATCGTCTACATCTCCTACTTTAAGTTTATCAACCCGGCCGCTAACCAGCCCGAGAACTGGTGGTTCGGGATATCACCGGAGGGTATCGGTACGCTTGGCATGTTGCTAAACTTTGTGGTGTCTTTTGTGATATCCCGCATGACGCCACCGCCGCCGGCTCATATTCAGGACCTGGTAGAGGACATTCGGATTCCACGTGGAGCAGTAGCGGCGGCAGCGCACCACTAGTCTCTTTTCCGCAACACAGTTAGACTCACCCCTCGCCCCAAATAAAAGAAGCTACGCAAGCGTACCGTTTCTTTTGTAGTGGGGCGAGGGGGTGTTGTGGTTATTGGTTTGTCTGGAGAGCGAAAGCCCATCCGGAAACCGAAGTAAAGAGCATGAGTTATTGGCTTGTGATCAGGGTGCTGTTTTGATACCTGGCCTTGCTGTTAGGGCTGGTTTCCTGGGCGGAGCGCCGCTCAGCAGCAAGGAGGAGCTTTGTACGCAACCCTTATGCCTATGCCCGCTGGCCCTCTGCAAAAAGATAATTAAGTCGCACCAGGGGCGACTGTGGGTAGCGAACGAGTCGGGCAAAGGGGCAAGGTTCTCTTTTACCCTGCCGCTAAAGCATAAAACGATGAGCAAGGAAAAAGAAAAACTGAAGGTGCTGGTGGTGGATGATGAGCCCAGCATCCTGATGCCGCTGGAGTTCCTGATGCGCAAGAACGGCTACCAGGTGTTTATAGCCCGCAATGGCGTGGAGGCAATGGAGAGTGTGAACAGGGAACTGCCGAAAGTGGTGGTGCTGGACATCATGATGCCCGAAATGGACGGCTATGAGGTGTGCCGCCACATTCGCGGGAAACCGGAAATGAGTGGCGCCAAGGTTATTTTCCTGAGTGCCAAGACCAAGGAGGCCGACATAAAGAAAGGCTATGCTGTAGGGGCCGACCTGTATATCTTAAAGCCTTTCTCCACGCGCTTCCTGATGGAGAAAATAAAAGACCTGACAGCATGTTGACGGAAGGCAAAAAAGTTAAAACTATGGAGACTTTGACCGAAACACCAAGCACCTACGCGCAGAGTAGCACGGACCCGGAGGCATGCTGGGAGAGCAGGCCGGACGACTGGCATGGTACGAAAAACCACAGCAGGCATTCGCTCGACCGATGAACAAGGCTTTTACCGCTGGTTTAAAGGGGGCAAGTCCGTACGTGTGCCTGATGCCGGCACTTTCTGGCGTATCCTTCAGCAGCACGGGGTAAAGGTGCTGTTCACGGCTCCAACGACTTTTCGTGCCATTAAAAAAGAGGATCCGGACGGGGTATTCAAGAAAAAGTATGACACGGCATCACTTAAATTCTTATTTTTAGCTGGAGAGCGCTGCGACGTGGTTACGTATTACTGGGCCAGGAACTTGCTTCAGGTGCCCGTGGTAGACCACTGGTAGCAAACAGAGTCAGGCCGGCCAATGGTGGCCAACTTGGTGGGGCTGGAGGAAATGCCTGCCAAGCCGGGCGCTGCAGGTAAACCCGTTTGCGGCTATAATGTGCAGGTCCTGCGAGAGGAGGAGAATCTGCTTATCCTAAATCAGGAAGGTGTGGTAGCCGTAAAGCTGCCGCTGCCCCCCGGCGGCCAATACGCTGGCAGGAGGATGGCCGCTTCCGTGATTTTTGTCTGAAGCGCTTCCCTGGCTACTACATGACCCGCGACGGCGGGTTATATCGAAGAGGAGGGCTATGTGTATACCATGGGCTGCACCGGCTGCCTACCGGGGAGATGGAGGAGGTGGTCTCCTCCCATCTGGCAGAGGCAGAGTGTGCTGTGGTTGGCATTGCCGTCGAGTTGTGCAGACAGCGTCCTGTGGGTTTGGTCGTACTGAAAGACGGGCAGACCGTAGGAGAGGGGCAACTGGAGCAGGTGCTGGTAGCGCTGATTCGTGAAAAGATCGGGGTTGTGGCCTGCTTTCACAGTGTTTTTGATGGTAAACAGGCTCCCGAAGACACACTCTGGCAGATCCTGCGTAAAATTATCCGCCATATGGCGGACGGTGTGCATTATGCCGTGCCCTCTACCGTCGACGATCCGGCCATACTGACAGAAATACGAGACCTTTAAAGAAAAGAAACATAGGCAGCGCCTTTCCACCCTATAAATTAAATTCAAACCAAGAACTAAGTTTAGCCATGACGAACTATCAGCTTAAAACCTATGAAGAATACCAGGAAGCCTATAAGCGCAGCACCGAGGACCCGGAGGGGTTCTGGGCTGACATAGCCGATACCTTTACCTGGCGCAGGAAGTGGGATAAGGTCTTGGACTGGAACTTTGAGGAGCCGAACGTGAAGTGGTTTCTGGGAGGCAAGCTGAACATTACGGAAAACTGCCTGGACCGCCACCTGAAAACCCGGGGCAATAAGCTTGCCCTGATCTGGGAGCCCAACGACCCGAAAGAGCGTTTTATCCGCTACACTTACCGCGAGTTGCACGAGAAAGTGTGCCAGTTCGCCAACGTCCTGAAAAAGAATGGGGCGAAGAAGGGGGACCGCATCTGTATTTACATGCCGATGATCCCCGAGCTGACCATCGCGGTGCTGGCCTGTGCCCGCATTGGGGCCATTCACTCGGTGGTGTTTGCCGGTTTCTCTGCCTCGGCCATGGCCGACCGCATTAACGATGCCCAGTGCAGCATGGTCTTAACCTCGGACGGGCTGAACCGTGGTGCCAAGCAGATACCTGTCAAGCGCGTGGTAGACGAGGCTTTAGAGGACTGTGCGTCTGTGAAGAAAGTGATTGTGGTAGAGCGCCTGGGATGGGCCGTGAACATGGTGGAAGGCCGTGATGTGTGGTACCACGACGAAGTGGAGGATGTGAGCAAAGACTGCCCGGCTGAGGAAATGGATGCCGAAGACATGCTGTTCATCCTGTATACCTCTGGCTCTACCGGTAAGCCCAAGGGGGTGGTGCATACCTGCGGCGGCTACATGGTATATGCGCAGTACAGCTTCTGCAACGTGTTTCAGTACCAGGAAAGTGATGTGTACTGGTGTACGGCAGACGTGGGCTGGATCACAGGCCATACCTACCTGGTGTACGGCCCGCTTTTGGCCGGTGCTACTACCCTGATGTTTGAGGGGGTACCTACCTACCCGGACAACGGGCGATTCTGGCAGGTGGTGGATAAGTTCGGCGTTACGATATTTTATACCGCGCCAACGGCTATCCGTGCCCTGATGGGAGGCGATATCGAGGATGTGTTGTCCTACAGCCTGGACTCCCTCCGGGTGTTAGGGTCAGTGGGCGAACCGATCAACGAAGAGGCCTGGCACTGGTACCATATCCACGTGGGCAAGGAGGACTGCCCGGTAGTGGATACCTGGTGGCAAACAGAAACGGGCGGTATTATGATCTCCACTCTCGCAGACGTAACGCCTATGAAGCCCAGCCACGCGGGCCTGCCACTGCCAGGGATACAGCCGATCCTGGTAGACAGCGATGGAAACGAGATCACCGAAAACGGGGTGGAAGGCTACCTATGCATGAAGTTCCCGTGGCCAAGCATTATCCGCACCACGTATGGCGACCATGAGCGCGCACGCCTGAGCTATTTCTCCACCTACAAGGGGCTGTACTTTACGGGAGATGGCGCCAAGCGTGACGAGAACGGCTTGTACCGCATTATTGGCCGTGTAGATGACGTGATCAACGTTTCCGGGCACCGTTTTGGAACAGCCGAGATAGAGGAGGCCATCAACCACAACGAGCACGTGGTGGAGTCGGCCGTGGTGGGTTATCCGCACGATGTGAAGGGGCAGGGTATCTATGCCTTTGTGATTCTGAAAGGCAAGCCGGAGAATGAGGACTGGCTGCGGGCCGAGATCATCGAAACGGTGGTAGAGAAGATCGGTAAGATCGCGAAGCCGGACAAGATACAGATCGTGAGCGGGCTGCCGAAGACACGTTCTGGTAAAATTATGCGTCGCATCCTGCGCAAAGTAGCCGAAGGAGATACCTCTAACCTGGGAGACACCTCTACGCTACTCGATCCGGCTGTGGTGGATGAGATCAAAGAAGGAGCCATATAAGTGGCTGGCTTTTGTGAAAGAAGGTCCTGTGGTTCTCGCTGCAGGACCTTTTTTGTAGCGGTGGCATCTATGTGAACAGGCAAACGCCTTACGTCTCGTCCCGCTTGCGCCGCACCCTCAAAACCACTACCTTAAACAAGGATAAAACCTGTTGAAATGTCACCTGCCAATGCTACACAAGAGCGCGTACTGGGGTTCCTGAAGCAATACCCACCATTTAACCTGATACCCGAGGAGGAGTTGCGCCAGTTGGCGGAACAGGTAAGAGTACAGGTCCTGGAGCCGGAGCAGGTGCTCTTCCGGCAGGGAGACACACCACACAGCCAGTTTTATGTCGTCCGGCAGGGATCGGTGCGCTTAGAGCAGGGGCCGGAGCATGCGCAGCGTTTAGTGGATATTTGCGATGAAGGCGACGTGTTCGGTGCACGGGCCCTTATCGCCAAAAAAGATTACTCTTCCACTGCTACGGCCGCTGAAGAAACCCTCGTGTATGGAGTCCCGGTCGCCCTGTTCGATCCCATACTGCATCAAAGCCCGGAAGTGGCCTTGTACTTTGCCGCCGGGTTCGCGGCCGGGGCACCCCGGCAGCAGGGTAGCATGCAGGAAACCAAAGAGGCGCGTCGTTTACATCACCACAGCACGCAGCCCCTGCATTTAGAGGATATCCTGCCACTGCCTACGCATCATAACCAAGTGACTTGTGCTGCCCATACCTCCATTCGGCTGGCTGCACAGATCATGAGCGACAAAAACTCCAGCTTTATGCTGGTGGTGGATGAGCAGGAGCACCCTGTCGGTATATTGACGGACTCAGACCTGCGCAAGCGCGTCGTGGCGGGGCACCTGAGTGTAGATGACGCTGTAACGGAAGTGATGTCTGCACCGGTAGTCACCATAGCGCCTAATCCCCGACTGGCAGAGGCTCTTCTGCTGATGATGCGCCACCGTGTCAAGCACCTTTGTGTGACCACCGACGGCTCGGGTAAGACGCCGGTAGAAGGGGTGCTGACTGAGCATCACCTCTTGCTGGCCCAGGGGAACAACCCGGCTGTAATAGTGCAGGAAATCCGACAAACGCCAAACGTAGAGAACTTACCTTCCATTCGTAACCGGGCCGAGGAACTTCTGCAGAAATACCTGGAGCAGGACGTAAGCATTGCTTTTGTGGCCAACGTTATGACCGAGATAAACGATGCCTTGGTGGTACGGGCGTTGCAGCATGCCGAAAAGGTGCTGGGTGAGCCTCCGCTGCGCTATTGCTGGCTCTCCATCGGGAGCGAAGGCCGCGAAGAGCAGTTGCTGCGCACCGACCAGGATAATGCGCTGGTGTTTGAGGATACCCATACAGGCAAGGAGCAGGAGGCACAGGCATATTTTGTAGAGCTGGCCAGGCTGGTGAATGAGGTGTTGGCGAAGTGTGGCTTTGAGAAGTGCCCGGCCAACATGATGGCAGGCAACCCCAGGTGGTGCCAGCCCCTGCAGGTCTGGAAGGGGTACTTTCATGACTGGATCCTCGAGCCCACGGAGGAGGCCCTGCTGAATGCCAGCATCTTTTTCGACTATCGGCCAGTGTATGGTGAGTTCAGTCTGGCCGAACAGCTGACGGCGTATATTTACCGGTACATACAGCAGGAGCACATCTTTCTGCCTTACCTGGCCAAGCACGCGTTGCAAAGCCCGCCACCCCTCAGCTTCTTTCGCAACTTTGTTGTGGAACGCGGCGGGGAGCACAAAGACCGGTTCGACATAAAGCTCCGTGCCATGGCCCCACTCGTGGACGCTGCCCGGGTGCTAGCGCTGGAAAACCGCATGACTGGGGAAAACAATACCTTTAAGCGCTTTGCAAAGCTGGCAACCTTAGAGCCGCAGAATGCAAGCCTTTACAAAGAGGCCGCCCTGGCCTACGAGATCATGATGCGGCACCGTGCCCTGAGCGGCCTGCAAAACCACGACTCCGGGCGCTACATCAACCCTGCGCAACTCAGCAAGCTGGAACGGCAGACGCTCCGGAATACCTTCAGGCCAATCAGCGACGTGCAGGAACTGCTGCAGGTGCGCTTTCAACTGAACTACCTGGGCTGATGAGTTGGTGGAGATAACTTCTGCCAGCCAAGCCGCAGGCGAATTCCGGTGCTCCTGCTTTCTCATATACCTTTGAAGAGCGTATGAACAACAGGTTGCTTCTGCTCAGGCTGCTAACATAAGCCAGAAAAAGAGAGACAGAAACGGTAAGGCAGTTGCCCTCGTAATCCGGGAGGTGCAAGCTTAAAGCTTTGCGTGCACTAAAACCCTATCTTTGCAAAAGAACAAGAACAAGCTATGCCAGACGAACAACATAACCCCTGGACCACCCTTTCCTCCAAAGACATTTATCAAAATCCCTGGATCAGGGTGCGCGAAGACCAGGTGCTGAACCCGAAAGGGGGAGAGGGCATCTACGGAGTCGTGAGCATGAGGAACAAGGCGATCGGTATCATCCCCATAGATGATGAAGGTTATACCTACCTGATCGGGCAGTACCGTTATCCCTTAAACGAGTACAGTTGGGAGATACCCATGGGCGGAGGGCCCATGGAGGATGATATCCTGGACTCCGCCAAGCGGGAGCTGAAGGAGGAAACAGGCTTTACCGCTGCTAAATGGACGAATATCTGCCGCTTGCACACCTCCAACTCCGTTACCGACGAGGAAGGCTTTGTTTTCCTGGCACAGGAACTAACTTCCGGGGAAACAGCTTTTGAGGAAACAGAGGAGCTGCACATCAAACGGGTGCCCTTTGAGGAAGCCGTGCGCATGGCGATGAATAACGAAATAACAGATGCGATCAGCGTGGCCGGTATCCTGAAGGCAGCCCTGCTACTTCGGCGAGAGGCTTAACGAAATGGCCGGTATACCAGTATGGCTGGCCCAGCGTTATAAGAGGAGCCGGATGTGCCAGCGCTTCGCTGTTGTACAATAATGTAGAATGCTTACATTTGGAAGTATGAAAGCCATTAAATATTTATCACATCGAATTTACACAACCTGGTGCGTTACCTGGTTTGTGGTGCCGTTTGTGGTAACGTATCCCTTGCAGGCTTTTTTATCCAGAAAAGAGAAGTGGTACCGGCATGTGCATAACATCAACAGGGCCTGGTCTACTGTCTTTTTACGGATGTTCCTCGCCCCGCTGATCGTGGAGTGGCGCATGAGGTTTGACCGAAAGCAGCTCTATGTTTTCACGCCTAACCACAGCTCTTACCTGGATATTCCGATGTTGCTGCATACCATTCCCGGATTTCTTAACTTTGTGGGCAAAAGCTCCTTGGCGAAAGTGCCGCTCTGGGGAGAGGTATACAGCAAGCTTTACATTCCCGTGGACCGCCGGAACCCGGTGAGCAGTGCCCGAAGCTACATCCGCTCAAAGAAAACGTTGGAGCAGGGGCGCAACCTGGTTATCTTTCCGGAAGGCACCATTCCCAAAACGGCGGGAGTGAAGATGCTCCCCTTTAAGGACGGGCCGTTTAAGATCGCCATCGAAATGCAGGTGCCCGTTGTGCCGGTTACCATGCCGTATAACCAGCACTTCCTGCCCGACCTGGATGGGAAGCTGAAGGTGCGCTGGCATCCGCTCAAGATCGTGGTGCACGAGCCGATCGATACAAAGGGCATGACCCTGGCAGACTTGCCGGAGCTAAAAGAGAGAGTATTTAATATTATACAAACAGAAATAACGAAACACAGTAAGACATATGTCAACGGATATCCAGACTATCAAGAAAATAGCGCATTTAGCGAGGCTAGAATTTAACGAGGAGAAAGCGCAGGAAATGCTGCAGGACCTGAACAAGATCCTGAACTGGATGGATCAGCTACGCGAGCTGGACACAGAGAACGTAGAGCCGCTGATCCATATGTCGGAGGAGGTGAATGTGCTGCGCGAGGATGTGGCTGTAAATACTGTATCGCATGAGGAGGCCCTGCTGAATGCGCCTAAAAAAGACTCGGACTATTTCCGTGTACCAAAAGTACTGGAGTAATCCGTAGACTACTTTATGAATAAAATCAAATTTTGGAAAGGCTGGGATACTGACACAAGGTATCCCTATCTTTTTTTACTCCTGCTGAGTGTCGTGGCCCTGCTTGCTGGCGTGTACCACTACTTTACAGGAGAAAGCAGTGTGTTCGGGTGGGACAAGCTGACGGACCTGCAGGTAGTGCCGGTGCCGGTGCATGAGGTAACGCGCCTGCTGGAACCCTTTACGCTTACCGCCAACGGCTACCTGATCTTTGAGCAGTACGACGTGGCCCTGCCCACGGTCAACACCACGGCCGCCATGCTGTTGCTGGGTATTCTGGCCATATGCGTTGCCTTTTATACGGCTGCGATCAGCGCAATGAAGCGGCTACCCTACTTTGGAGGCGTGCTGTTGCTGATGCTTTTTCTGGCCACCTTTAATTTCGACCTGCTGGATGTTTTCGGGGGCGGTGCCAGCCAGACGGCCTTGCTGCTCAGCATTGCCCTGCTGGCAGTTACCAGTTACGCCTTTCAGGCCTTCTGGCCGGGTACGCCCTTTGCCATACGCGTCGTAGCCATGCTGGGGGTGATGGTCGTGCTGGGCTTCCTGATCTACAGCGAAGCGGAGTTCCCCCCTGAACTAGTTACCCTGCACCTGGTAAGCTACAGCAGTATCGGTACCCTGGTCGCCACTGTTCTGTTTATGCTGTGGGTGTCTTATGAGAACGTGAATGCCCTTGTGTGGATCAATACACAGGGCAAGACGCCAGAGCGGCGCTTTAGCCTGTGGCAGTTTATGCTGATCAGCGTACTGTACCTGCTCAGCCTGTTGCTCTTGTACTTGCGCCATGTAGGCTACCTGAAGGCTGATGACCTGTTTTACCTCAACGGGTACTTTATCCTGTTGCTGTCTACGCTGACTGGTTTTTGGGGCATGCGGCAGCGGGAGGCTTACTATAAGAACCTGTTTCATTTCCGCCCGACAGGGGCGGTGCTGTACCTGGTGTTTGCCACCATCACCTTCCTGAGCATTGGCTATGCTTTCGCCACTGCCAACGATTCCCTTACCGTACTGTATCACGACCTGATTGTGTACACCCATCTGGCTTTTGGCTTTGGGTTCTTCCTGTACGTGATGGTTAACTTTGGCAGGCTGATGGAGGAGCGCTTGCCCGTGTACAAGGTGGTGTATGAGCCGAAGAAGCTTTCTCTCTTTTCTTTTCTGCTGATAAGCATGGCCCTGTGCGCCATTCTGGTGATGCGGACGCAGTACCGCTCTTACTTCTATGCGCAGGCGGGCTATTACAATTACCTCGGCGACCTGTATACGGCTTCAGGGAATGAGATCCTGGCGGAGCGCTTTTTTGAGGAGAGCGATCTTTACGATGCTAACAATGTGAAGGCTAATTACAGCCTGGCCTCGATGCACCGGGAGGCGCAGGAGCGGAATGAGGAGGTTCTCCGGCTGAAGGAGGCCCTGGAGAAGCGGCCGAACCCGAAGCTGTACGTGCGCCTGGCTAACCTTTACAACGAGAAGGAGTACTTCTTTGAGAAGCTCTACGTGCTGCAGCAGGGGGCTGAGGAGTTCCCGGAGAGTGCCGAGATCTATAACAACCTGGCACTGCTTTATTCCCAAACCAGTGTGCAGGACAGCACAGCGTATTACTTTAACCTGGCAGAGCGGTTTGCCTCTGACGAGGACTTTGTACACAGTAACCAACTGGCTTTCTATACCCGACAGGCGATGCTGGATCCGGCACGGGCCGTGCTGGAGGAGAGCCGGAAGGGCAAGTACAAGACCCTGCGCAGCAACATGGCCGCCCTCAGGCAATTGCTGGGGCAGGACCCGGAGAGTAAGGAGGCCTTTATACCCGACTCGCTGGAGGCGGTGGAGGACTTTACCCTCTTCTATAACCAGACCATAAGCCGGCTGAACGAAGGGGACACTAGCCGGCTGCAAGCGATAAACAATTACCTGGCCACTCCGGGAAACCAGCTGTTCTTCGAGGACCTGCTTTACCTCAAAGGCTTGGTGCACCATTACAACGGCCTCCCAAAAGAGGGGAGGCGCCTGGTTGAGAACCTGGCCCTGCAGTCGGAAAGTAACAGCGGCTATTACTATAACGCCTTAGGGCAGTGGATGCTGGAAGAGCAGAACTACAAGGCTGCCGCCGCTTACTTTAAGCAAGCCAAAGACCATGGTTATGCGCAGGCCTACCTCTCGCATGGCTACGCCCTGGCGTTGGCAAACCAGCCGGAAGAAGCCGTGCAGGCACTGGAGGAGGTGGCTTTTGCAGAGAATGAAGCGGCGACGGCGGTGGCCCAGGACCTTGCTGCGCTTTTACAGCAGGAGGTGGACTCGGTTATAGCACAGGCCCCGGACAAGGACAAGGTACAGTACCTGCTTACCTACCTGCCGGAACTGAGCAGGCGGGAGGTGGATGCCCTGGTAGAGGCCGTCGGGGAGAAAGACCTGAAACGAAGGGCGCTGGTGGCCCGGGTAAATTACCTGATGGGGCAGAAGAAGTGGCGGACCGCTTACTTTGCTATAAAGGAAACAGCTACGCAACTACAACCGGAAGGGGAGTTGCGCTCCCAACTAAACCTGCAGCAGCTCAGGCTCTGGCTGTACACCAAGAACTACGATGCCCTCCTTGACCGGATGGACCGGCTGTACTTTACCGCCCGGGACGAGCGCCAGAAGCTGTACTTTAAAGCGCGTATTGCGGAAGTGAAAGGACGTACAGAAGAGGCAGCCGCCCGTTACGAGCAGGCCCTGAAGATGCTGTTGTATGATGAAGAGGTAGTGCTGGCAGCGGCAAATTTCTTTAACAAGTATCAGCCGAAGGAAGAGACCGCTTATAACATTTTGCTGAGCGGCATTACCTACAACCCTTTCGCTGCGGAGCTTTACAAGGCTTATGCCCTGGAAAGCCTGGATCAGGGGCTTTATAGCTATGCAGAGCAGGCGCAGGAAACGCTTAGCAACTTGCTTCCTGCGGCAGAATACAGTACATTTATAGAGACGTTAGACCAAAAACGCCAGGAAATCGAGGCGCGTGCTGAAAACTGGCAACTATGAAAAAAAGCATATGAGCAGCACCATCATCGAAACAAACGATATCTCAAAGGTGTACCGCATGGGCGCAGAGACGATCCACGCCCTGAAATCGGTATCCATCAAAATAAACAAAGGGGAGTACGTGGCGTTCATGGGGCCTTCCGGCTCTGGAAAGTCAACCTTTATGAACATTATCGGATGCCTCGACACACCCACAGGCGGTACGTACGTCCTCAACGGGCAGGATGTGAGTAACATGACCGATAACGAGCTGGCCGAGGTGCGTAACAAAGAGATTGGCTTCGTGTTTCAGACTTTCAACCTGCTGCCCCGCCAGAGCTCTCTGGAGAATGTGGCCTTGCCACTCATTTATGCCGGCTATAACAAGAGCAGGAGAGAGGAGAAGGCGCAGAAAGCACTGGAGAGCGTAGGACTGGGTACACGTGGCAAGCATAAGCCGAATGAGCTATCCGGTGGCCAGCGCCAGCGTGTGGCCATTGCCCGTGCCCTGATCAACGACCCCAGCATTATACTGGCCGACGAACCTACCGGTAACCTCGATACCAAGACCTCTTATGAGATTATGGAGCTGTTCGAGAACCTGCATGCCAAGGGCAACACGATCATCATGGTCACACACGAGGAGGACATCGCCCGGTATGCGCACCGGATTGTTCGGCTGCGCGACGGGCTGGTAGAGTCTGACCTGGTGAATGAGGATGTGATCACAGCTGCCCGCCTACAGACAGAACAATAGCAGTAAACTCCATGAAGATATACACAAAGACCGGCGACAAGGGAACAACCTCTCTTATTGGTGGTACACGGGTGGTGAAGTCCCACTTGCGCATTGAGGCCTATGGAACCGTGGACGAGTTAAACTCTTACATTGGGCTTGTGCGCGACCAGGAGGTAAACAAAGGGCGGCTGGATATTTTGAAAGAGATACAGGACCGCCTCTTCACCATTGGTGCTCTGTTGGCCACAGACCCCGAGAAGTCTAAGATGAAAACGCCGGACCTGCATGAGGAGGACATCAGCTTACTGGAGCAGGAGATAGACAAGATGATGGCCGAGGTGCCCCCGCTGCGCGCCTTTGTGCTACCGGGAGGGCACCAGTCTGTATCATTTTGCCATGTTGCCCGCTGCGTGTGCCGCAGGGCAGAGCGCCTGGCAATCAGCCTGCAGGAGATTTCCGAGGTCGAGGACCTGGTGATAAAGTACCTGAACAGGCTGTCGGACTATCTTTTTGCGCTTTGCCGTAAAATGACCCATGAACTACAGGCCGAAGAGATAACCTGGAAGCCAAGGGTTTAGGAACGCTACAGAATACCCTATCAGAAATAAATAAATTTACTATGTCAGTTGATACTCTAACTATACCTACACAGCGTGTGCAACAGTCACGCCTTGCTGAAGTGGACTTCAGTAACATTGAGTTTGGCAAAGTCTTCTCAGACCACATGTTGGTGGTCGACTATAAAGACGGTGCCTGGCAAACGCCGCAGATCATGCCTTATGGCGATATGTCCTTAAGTCCTGCTACCTCGGCCCTGCATTATGGCCAGTCTATCTTTGAGGGGATGAAGGCCTACCGTGACAGCAAGAACGGCGACGTGTTGCTGTTCCGCCCGCTGGATAACCTGAAAAGGCTGAACCTGTCGGCAGAGCGCATGTGCATGCCGGATGTGCCGGAGGATATATTCATGCAAGGGCTGGAGCAGCTGTTGCGCCTGGATGCTGCCTGGGTTCCATCCGCACCGGGAAGCGCCCTGTATCTGCGTCCCTTCATGTTCGCCACCGATGACTTTATTGGCGTCCGTCCGTCGGCTACGTACCGTTTCATCGTTTTCACCTGTCCGGTAGGCGCTTATTATAATCATCCGGTAAGAGCAGCCATCGAGCCAAACTATGCGCGTGCCGCTGAGGGAGGAACAGGCTTCGCGAAAACAGCCGGTAACTATGGCGCTGCCATGATGCCAGCCCGCAAAATGCAGGAGAAAGGCTTCCACCAGCTCATTTGGACGGATGCCCGCGAGCACAAGTACATAGAAGAAGCGGGTACCATGAACATCATGTTCCTGATCGATAACAAGATCATCACTCCGGCTGTTAGCACCACTATCCTGAACGGCATTACACGTAACAGTGTGCTGCGCCTGGCCCGTGACTTAGGCTATACCGTGGAAGAGCGTAGAGTCTCTGTAGAGGAAGTAATCGAGGCGCAGGATGCTGGCAAGCTGAAGGAGGCCTTCGGGGTAGGCACCGCTGCTACTGTGGCACAGATTGCCGTTATCCATTACAACGGTACAGATTATGAGTTGCCGCCGGTGGAGGGACGTGATGTATCGAACAAAATTGCGGCAGAATTAGACAAGATCAAAACTGGCCAGGTAGAGGACCAGTACGGCTGGACGTATAGAATCAGCCTGTAAGCGGCTAAAGGAGTACAGAATGCTGAAGTATAAGCTAGTGTGGTTTGTGCTTCAGCATTTTCTTATTTAGGAGCAAGACAAACGAATTATACACAACACGCATGACAACAGAGCAAGTAAAAGAGTTAAAGGCCAGAGTAGAGGCCTTGAGGAGGTATCTTTGACTACGATGCCAGAAAAGAGCAGATAGCGGAAACAGAGAAGCAGACCACCGCCCCCGACTTTTGGGATGACCCGAAGGAAGCCGAAAAGATCCTCAAAGAGATTAAGGCGGTAAAGGTGTGGACAGACCACTATGAAGAGGTGGAGAAAGCCGTGTCTGACTTTGAGGTGCTGTTCGACTTTTACAAAGAGGGGGACGTGTCGGAAGAAGACATCCGGCAGGAACATGGGAAAGCTGAGCAGGCTGTAGAAGGGCTGGAGTTTAAGCGGATGCTGAGCGGCGAGGAAGACCAACTGAGCGCCATTGTCGAAATTAACCCAGGGGCAGGCGGCACCGAGAGCCAGGACTGGGCCGAGATGCTCATGCGCATGTACATCATGTGGGCCGAGTCGCACAACTTTGGGGTAAAGCAGCTGAACTACAATGCCGGAGAAGGGGCTGGTATAAAATCCGCCACTTTAGAGATTACCGGAGACTTCGCCTACGGCTACCTGAAGTCCGAGATCGGGGTGCACCGCCTGGTGCGTATCTCGCCCTTTGACTCCGGTGGCCGTCGCCATACGTCCTTTGCCTCGGTTTTTGCCTACCCGGTTGTGGATGACACCATCAACATCGAGATTAACATGGGCGACATAGAGTGGGATACCTTCCGCTCGGGTGGTGCCGGCGGGCAGAACGTAAACAAAGTGGAGACGGCGGTACGCCTGAAGCACAAGCCGACAGGTATTGTGATCGAGTGCCAGATTGAGCGTTCACAGCTCATGAACAAAGAACACGCCCTGCGCATGCTCAAGTCCAGGTTGTACCAGATGGAGATAGAGAAGCGCAACGAAGAGCGTGACCGCATCGAGAGTACGAAGAAGCGGATCGATTTCGGCTCACAAATACGGAACTACGTGCTGCACCCTTACAAGCTGATTAAAGACATCCGCACAGGCGTGGAGCGTACCGACGTGCAAAACGTGCTGGATGGAGACCTGGATGAATATATCAAGGCTTATCTGATGCAGGCGTAAACATCACGATCTGATGAATAAAACGAGCAAGGCCAGTGTTAATAACACTGGCCTTGCTCGTTTTATAAGCTTGTTCCTGTACAAAAGGATAAGATAGTGTTGGGAGACTACAATAAAGGAAACTTGCTTCTAAGAGGTTGTTAGAATAGTCCAAACAGGTAAGTGTTTGCTTACTTTTGTTGTATTGACAATATTTTATTATATAGTCTGTTAATTTGATATAATGTTAAAAATATGTCTTTTATTTTGTTTAGTAATTAAAAATTAAGCCATAATTTTGATTTAATGCCAATGTGTTGTTAACCTTGTGATAGGAATATAGTAGGATAAAGAGCGAAGCTTTTGGTGTTAGCAGAGAATCCTGGTTTCCTAACTAGAACTAGAGCACAATTATGGTATAACCAGATGGTGTTGTACTTTCAGGTAGTGCCGTATTAGGGGGGTAATTTGCACTGAGAATGCCTTCCGGTAAAAAGAAACCGGTGACAGCGCTGGATATAAAGAGAGCGAGGAACTGATATCTGTGCAGCTAGCGCCCAAAGGGCCATAGTTGGTGCTGGCCTGCTGCGGGGGTAAGAGGTTGAGCTGTATAATGTTTAACCATAGATATTCGCTATGCATAATATTTTTCATTGCCTATTGCTTTTGAATTTTCCGCACCATATTATTGGGAAAGTTTAGGAGCAGGGGCGCTAAATTTGACAGAAAGCTTAACGCCAAGTTCCTATTCCCACTCGCAGTTCCAACCTGCTGTGTCTGTTGTAGAGCGCATCAATTTGGAATAACCCCATACACAAACTTATAGACTTAACACTGCTGGCTCCCTTTTTAAGGCTGCCCAGACCCCACAGTGTACAATTTTAAGCACTCAAAAAAAGTGTTCATGGCCTTACTATGCCTTAACTAAAAATATTACAAACAATTTATCTAACCTTTTAACTACTTATTCACCTTTATTACAAACACTCACATGAGAAAACTACTATTGATGAGTTTTGCATTGGTGCTAACGCTGCTGCAGCAGGCCTACGCCCAGAGCAAAACCGTGTCTGGTACGGTAACGGACCAGAACACATCGCAAGTACTGCCGGGGGTGGCAGTTATCGTGAAAGGGACAACAGTGGGTACAACAACTGGCGCAGACGGTACATATTCCATCAGTGTGCCTGCTAGTGGAAACACCTTAGTCTTCCGCTTTATTGGTTACCAGGTAACCGAACGCGCTATTGGGAATGCCAGCACGATCAATGTTGGACTAGCTGTAGATAACAAACAGCTGGAAGAGGTTGTGGTGGTAGGTTATGGTACACAAAGTAAGCAGGAATTTACTGGTTCTGCCGCCTCTGTTTCCGGGGACAAGTTAAAGGAAATGCCTGTGCAAAGCTTTGATCAGGCTTTAGGTGGTAGAGCTGCCGGTGTTAACATTGTACAGCCTAACGGTGTGCTTAACAACCCACCGGTCATACGCATCCGCGGTACAAACTCCATTTCATTAAGCTCTTTCCCGTTGGTAGTGGTAGATGGTATTGCTATTAATACAGGAGATAATTCTGCCACATCAGCGGCAAGCAACGCCCTGGGCGATATCAACCCTGCTGACATTGAGTCCATTGACATTCTCAAAGATGCTGCCTCTACAGCCATCTATGGATCAAGAGCGGCTGGTGGTGTACTGCTTATTACAACTAAGAAAGGTAAATCTGGCAAGCCAAGAGTAAATTACGAAGGCTGGGCAGGTACTACAAAAGCAGTGAGGCTTCCGGAGCTTCTTAATGCGGAGCAGTATATGATGATCAAGAACGAAGCAGTTCTGAACCAGAAGATCCTGAGTGGTAAAGGAGACGACGAGAAAGTAGCCTCGGCCCTGTTCTTCCCTTCTTACAATGAGGATGGCTCTTTAGTAGACACAGACTGGTACAAGGAGGTATACCGTCAGGCATATTCTCAAAGCCATAACTTAAGCGTGTCTGGTGGTACTGATGCTACGACATACTTTTTCTCTGCCGGACTTACAGACCAGGACGGCTTTATTAAAGGAAATAACTTTCAGCGAAAGACAGTTCGTTTTAACATCGATCATAAGCTGACGGACTGGCTGAAGCTGAAAGCGGGCGCAAACTACGTGAACAGCTTTAACTCCGCACCAAACACAGGCTCTGTTCCGGGCACATCCTTCAACACGAGTGGCCTTGGTCGTTTAGCGATTGTAACGGCGCCAAACGTTGCTCCTCGAAATCCTGACGGGTCTTACAACATCCGCCCTGATAATACCATGGGTAGAGGAAACAACCTGACGCAGTCTGGCTTCACTAACCCGCTTCCGCTCCTTGACCTCAGCTCATTTACTTCTGAAACAGACCGTATATTCGGTACTTTCGGAGCCAATGTGCAGATAGTGAAAGGCGTAGACTTTAACACGTCCTACTCCATGGACAGAACAAGCGTGGAGGGCATCTCTTTCCAGAACCCATTGCACGGTGACGGATTTACGAACAAGGGTAACGCAACTAACACTTTCCAGCGCCTAGACAACTGGAACTGGATCAATACCTTGTCTATGCAAAAGACTGTTGCCAATGACCACAACCTGTCTTTGTTGGTAGGTTCTGACATTCAGGCTTTTGAGAACAAGGGATGGGGCGCTAACAGGTTTGGTGTGGCTGATAACTTCTTTAACGAGTATCAGGGTAACTTTACCAACATAGCTCCTTCAAACAACTTCTATACTGAGAGAGCCTTTGTGTCTGCTTTCTCTCGCTTTAGCTACGATTTTGCGAAGCGTTACTTCCTGACTGTCAACTTCCGTAGAGACGGTAACTCCGCTCTGGCTGCAGAAAACAAGTGGGGTAACTTTGGTGGTGTGTCTGGTGGATGGGCACTTTCAGAAGAAGGCTTCTACAAAGGATCTGGCTTATCTAACGTAGCAAACAACGTGAAGCTAAGAGCCAGCTGGGGTAAAGTAGGTAACGGTAACCTGCCAACAGCCTACGGTTCTTTGTTCCTGTACGGATCAGGCCTGTATGCTGACATGCCTACATTGGTATTCAGCCAGGCAGGTAACTCAGAGTTAGCTTGGGAAACCAGTACGCAGACAAACATCGGGGTTGACCTAGGCTTCCTGAATGACCGTATCCAGTTCGAAGCCACTTACTTTAACAATGATGTAAATAACCTGATTCTAAACGCGCCCCAGTCACCTTCAAAGGGTATTCCTGATAACACTATCCTAAAGAACGTGGGCTCTATGTATAACCGAGGCCTGGAGTTTGCGATCAACGCTACCCCAATCGATAACGGCAGATTCACCTGGAGCACAAACCTTAACTTCACTTCTATTAAGAACGAGGTAACGGCACTTTCCGACGGTAACGCAGATATCTTCGGCTTTACAGGTGGTCTGGAAATGACAAACGTCACGCGTGTTGGGCATTCAGTAGGTAGCATTTATGGTGTTAAAACTGCGGGGGTTAACCCAGACAACGGACAGCGTATCTTTATCAACAAAGAAGGCAAAGAAGTACAGTACAACCATGCTGCCCCAGCTTCGCAGCGCTGGACTTACCTGGACGGTACTACTGCCCCTGCTATTACGGCTGCTGCTGACGGACAGATTCTTGGTAACGCCTTGCCTACCTGGTATGGTGGTTTCCAGAACACCTTTAAGTATGGTAACATCGACCTTGGCCTGAACTTTACTTACTCTGGCGGCAACTACATCTACAACGGTACAAAAGCAGGCTTGCGCGATCAGCGCTTCTGGAACAACCACACGGATGTGCTTGACAGATGGACCCCAGAGAACAAGAGCACAGCTTTCCCGAGTGTAGTATTTGGTGATAACGTGTCTAACGGTTCAGCTCTTGTAATTTCTGAGAACGTAGAGAAGGCGGACTTTCTGAAGCTGCAGACAGCTACACTGGGTTACAGAATACCAGCGGCACTTGTGAGTAAAGCAGGAATCAGCTCTGTAAGAATTTACGCTCAGGTATTCAATGCCTTTGTATTGACAGAATACACTGGCGCTGACCCTGAGATTTCAACCAATGGTAACTCAAATATTACCCCAGGTGTAGAGCGTAACTCTGTACCGCAGGGCAGAACATTCACAATGGGTGTAAACGTTGGCTTCTAACATTTTAAATTAAGGAAAATGAAAAGTTTAAATATAACCTTACGCAAGCGTTATCTGTTGAGAATGGCTTTTCTTGCTTTGCCATTCACGTTTGCAGCTTGCGATACAGATGAACTGTTAAACCCGGTTCCGGAAACCTCTATCTCAGACAAGAACGCTTTTGACACTCCGGATAGAATACAAGGGCAGATAAATGGTTTGTATGACGCCTTAAAAAGCGGCCAGTTCTTCGGAGGCAGACTCATCGTTTACAACGAGATCAGAGGAGAAGAGTACATCAACCGACTGACGAATGGCGTTACGGGCTTACAGACCTGGCAGCAAAACGTACAGTCAGGCACTAACGAGGTGCAGAACCTGTGGGGAGCCGCTTATGCCTCTATTAACCGCATTAACGTGTTCTTGCAAGGGCTGGAGGACAACAAGTCTAAGATTGATCCGACGCTTTACACCCAGTACCAGGCAGAGGCCAAGTTTCTGAGGGCACTGTCTTACCACAGCCTGGTAACGCTTTACGCAAAGCCCTTTAATGCTGATAACGGGGCCTCGCCTGGCCTGCCACTGCGTTTGATTTCTGAGACTTCTACAGCAAACAACGATCTGGCTCGCAGCACTGTAGCGCAGGTTTACGCGCAAATTCTTAAGGACCTGAATGAGGCAGAGGGTGGTCTGCCAGCATCTTATGCATCAGCAGTGCTCAACACAACCAGAGCACACAAGAACACGGCTATTGCCCTAAAGACCAGGGTATACCTGCACATGGGCAATTATGCGAAGGTAGTGGAAGAAGCACAGAAGATTGTTTCAGCAGCGGCTCCTTTCACCGCAACTACTGGTGTTGCGCATGCCTTACAGGCTGACGTAGCAGTTCCATTCGCTAACTACACGACAACGGAATCTGTATTCTCTATGCCTATGTCTGATCTGGATGCCCCAGGGCTTCAAAATCAGTTAGGGTACTACTTTAACGCGGCACCAACTGGTAACGGGGAGTACTATCTAAACAGTGCAGGTATTGTGGGCGATGCAAGTTGGTCAGCCACAGATGCCAGAAGAGTAAACTTTATTGTAGCTGCTGGTGGTAACCAGTACCTCAAAAAGTATAACAAGCCGGCTCCTTTTACAGATTATGTTCCTGTGATACGTTATGCGGAGGTGTTGCTAAATTATGCAGAGGCAGCAGCCAGAACAAACGATCTTGCTAAAGCAACTGATCTGCTTTCAGCTGTCAGGAAACGCTCTGACGCGAGCTATACTTTCCCTGCTGAGTCTGTGAGCACACAGCCGGCGCTGGTAAGCACAATTCTTAAAGAAAGAAGAATTGAGTTACTGGGAGAGGGCTTCCGCTCCATGGACATCATGAGAACGCTTCAGACTTTCCCTGAAAAGACAGGTAGCGGCTTAAATGCTCCGGCAGTTGCTCCAAGCTCTACCGACTATGTGTGGCCGATGCCTAACTCGGAGATAGCGACAAACAAATTGCTGTAAGCTACCTTTTTAAATTTAACCAAAGCCCGCCGTCGTAAGATGGCGGGCTTTTTTGCTTTTAAGGTATTAGGTTTCTCTGTTATCTGTCTGGTTAATAGGGTGCTGTGCCCTGAACAGGAAACGCCTCGCTGAGAACAGCCAAGGCAAAAAAGCAGCAAACGTATGCTGTAGCGTGTGGCAACGTGCAATGGGGCCTGAACGGACAACTGATGTTATAACAAACTTTTTTATGGGCTCCCTTGCTTTTATATTTTCATATCTATATACTTGGACGTCGATTAGGAGCGAGGGCAACCAGGGTGGTAGGAAATTCGGGTTCGTCGTTGCTTTGCTGCTACTCTCTCTTCATTTCAGGTGATATGCCGTTGTAGGGTGTATCTCGTTGGGATAACTTCTTTTTATTTGATCATGGGCGAGCACGCGGGCGCCGTTTTCGGTGTGTCCTGTATTTGTTATGTCCAATTTTTGGCACCTGAGAATGGTGCTACAGGCCTTTTTGTGCCTATACGCGAGCTTTTTATCTACTTTATTCTAACCAATTTAACCATTAAAACTCAGATGAGAAAACTACTACTACTGAGTTTTGCCTTGGTGCTTACGCTTCTACAACAAGCGTATGCCCAAAGCAAAACGATCTCTGGTACGGTAACGGACCAGAGCACATCCCAGGGGCTGCCAGGGGTGGCAGTCATTTTAAAGGGGACCACAGTTGGTACTACCACGGGAGTCGACGGTACTTATTCTATTAGCGTACCGGCCAATGGCGGGACCCTGATCTACCGTTTTGTCGGCTACAACGTGGTAGAGCGTACGATCGGTAACGCGGGCACAGTGAACGTGGCCCTGTCGTTAGACACGAAGCAGTTAAGCGAAGTGGTGGTGACAGCCGTTGGTATCGAGCGTAAGCCAAAGACGATCGGCTATGCCATCGCCGAAGTGAAGGCCGACGAGATCACACAGGGCCGTTCTACCCAGGTACTGGGTGCTTTGCAAGGTAAAGTGGCCGGTGTGCAGATCAACAAGTCAGGCGGCGGCGTGAACAGTTCTACGCGCGTTACGCTTCGTGGTCAGCGCTCCTTCAACGGCGAGAACCAGCCGCTGTTTGTTGTAGACGGTATTCCAATCGATAACTCCAGCATCCAGCCTTCTTCTACATCTGGTAGCCAGGTGGACGTGGGTAACCGCGTAAACGACATCAACCCGGATGACATCGAGTCTATGACCGTACTGAAAGGCCCAAGCGCGGCTGCTCTTTATGGCTCGCGTGCCTCTAACGGTGCCATCATCATCACAACCAAGTCTGGTAAAAACGCCGCTGCGCGCGGCAAGAAAGCAGAAGTTACGTTCAACACTTCTTACGTGCTGGATAACGTAATGAAACTGCCTGATTTCCAGAACGAGTTCGGCTCAGGCTATGACCTGGACACCTATGTGCCGTACGAAAACACGAACTGGGGGCCAAAATTTGACGGGCAGCTGCGTCCGGTAGGTCCTGTATTGGCAGACGGAAGCCAGCTAATGCTGCCTTACACGGCTAAGCCAGACAACGTGAAAGACTTTTTTGAGACGGGTACTACATTCCAGAACTCTGTATCGCTGGCTGGTGGTAACGAGAAGTCTAACTTCTACCTTTCTTTCTCTGACGTAGATCAGAAAGGTGTTATCCCAAGCGATGAGTTCGGAAGAAACACCGTGAAAATTACCGGTGGAACCAAGCTGTCGAACAACATCACCGCGAATGCTTCCTTGAGCTACAACAAGAACGTGACAAACGTGTCTTATGGGGGTACAACCGGTAGAACAGGCGTGTACAATGCCGTGCTGAACGGTGCGCGTATGATCGACCTGGCTGACTACAAAGACTGGAGAAACAACAAGTTCGCTGCGCCTGACGGCTTCTTCTCTGGTTACTATCCTAACCCTTACTGGGTAATCGACAACAACCGTTTCCACAGCAACCTGGACCGTGTAATGGGTAACCTGGCTGTTACTTACGATCCGCTGGACTGGTTGAGCTTTACTTACCGGTTGGGTACAGACGTGTCTACTGACAGAAGAAAGCAGACCTTTGCGCAGGTAGATTACAATGGTGTGGACCCGAACGGCGAAGAGTACGACCGTCCTTCTGACTTCCCGGGCGCGGTGACCGAGACAGATATCTTTATCCGTGAGATCACTTCTGACGCTCTTGTAACTGCCAAGAAAAACCTGACAGATGACCTTAACCTGCAGGTGATTGTTGGCCAGAACATCAGACAGCGCGACACCAGACAACTGAGCGCTACGGCCAACGCCCTGTCTATTCCTGACTTCTACAACATCGGTAACCGAGTAGGGGAGGTAAGTGCGTCTGAGGAGTCGTTCAAGCGACGCATCTATGGCGTGTTTGGGGATATTACCTTGGGTTACAGAGACTACCTGTTCCTGAACGTGACAGGCCGAAACGACTGGTCTTCTACCTTGTCTGATGAGAACAACTCTTACTTCTACCCAAGCACCAGCTTAGGCTTTGTGTTTACAGAGGCTGTACCTGCTCTTAAAGACAACAACGTACTGTCTTATGGTAAACTGAGAGCCAGCTACGCCAAAGTAGGTAATGATGCCGATCCCTATACGCTGCAGCCTATCTTTAGCGTGGGTACCGGTTTCCCTTATGGCTCTTTAACCTCTTACACGGTAGATAACACTGTGTACAACCCGAACCTGACACCAGAGTTCACAACCTCATACGAAGTAGGGGCTGAGCTGTCTTTCTTCAATAACCTGGTGACCCTGGATGCGACCGTGTATAAGACGCTGAGCACAAACAATATCGTGAAGATAGCTACCTCGCCTTCTTCGGGCTACACAGGTGCTTATGTAAATGCGGGAGAGATCAGCAACAAGGGTATCGAACTGGCCCTGAATGCAACACCTGTAAGAACAATGGGTGGTTTCAGATGGGACATCGGAGTTAACTACTCTAAAAACAACAGCATCGTGGAGAGCCTGTACGGCGATTCGAAAGAGCTTGCCTTTGGTACTGGTGGTGCCGTTCCTACGGCCATCGTGGGCGAGTCTTTCCCTGTGTTGAAAGGAACTGCCTTGCTGCGCGACCCAGAAGGCCGTGTGATTATTGATCCGGCCACAGGTTATCCGAAGAGAGATCCTGAACTGAAGATCCTGGGTAAGATTAACCCGGATTATATCGTGGGTATCAACAACACCTTCTCTTATAAAGGACTGTCTCTCTCTACTGTTTGGGATATCCGCCAGGGAATGTCTATCTACTCTGGTACTAAGAACACCCTGGTGTTTACTGGCTCTTCAAAAGAAACGGCGCAGTACGGCCGTCAGCCTTTTGTGTACCCTAACTCTGTTGTGGAGACGTCTCCGGGCGTGTTTAAGCCGAACACAGACATCAAGACAAAAGACGGCGGCTTTGACTACTGGTATGGGCAGTACAACGCAGTGGCAGAAAACAACGTGATCGATGCTTCTTACGTGAAGCTGCGCGAGGCTGCCCTTACGTACAACCTGCCAACTTCTCTCATCGCGAAGACGCCTTTTGGCAGAGCGACAGTGGCTTTTGTTGGCCGTAACCTGTTGTTGTTCGTGCCGGAGGAAAACGAGTTCATCGACCCAGAGGCAAGCATCTTCGGTACAAGCAACTCACAGGGCCGTGAGTACAACACGACACCGTCTACCAGATCTTACGGTGTAAACTTATCAGTAACTTTCTAATTAATAAGACTAGTCATTATGAAGCTATTTAGATATAGTAAATATATGCTGGGGCTTGGCCTGTTGCTTGCAACAACGGCCTGTGAGGACAACTTCCTGGACGTTAACACCAACCCCAACAACTCAACAGTTTCTACCGCCAAACTTACCCTGCCAAGTGCCATGCGCGCCACAGCCACAGAGGTAGGAGAGGACCTTAACATCCTGGGTAACCTGTGGGTGGGCAACTGGGCGCAGGCCTCGGATTACCTGTGGTACGTGTCGGAGGAGCAGTACAACTTAACTGCTAACTCCTACAACGATACCTGGACCAACCTTTATGCAGGCAGCCTGAGAGACCTGCAGTACGTTGAGAAACAGGCGAAAGAGAGCGGTAACAAGAACTACGTGGCTATTGCCAAAATCCTGCAGGCCTATAACTACCAACTGCTGGCGGACCTGTGGGGAGACGTTCCGGTGAAAAGTGCCCTGCAAGGCACGGATGAGATCTCTCCAGCCTACGACTCGGCCGAGGAGGTATACAAGACTGTGATCACTTTGCTGGATGAGGGAATTGCCTCGCTGGACGTGGCGGCTGCAAAGCCCGGGGCGGAGGACATTATCTTTAAAGGGAACATGGCGCAGTGGAAGAAATTCGCCAATACCCTGAAGCTGCGCGTGTACATGCGCCAGAGCATCGCCAAGCCAAGCGTAGCAGAGGCTGGCATCAAGGCCATGGCAGGTGCTGAGTTCCTGGCAGCTGGCGAAGAGGTAGCTGTGAACCCTGGCTTTAACAACTCAAGCGGCAAAACTAACCCGCTGGTAGCGAACATTGGTTACAACACAACGGGTTCTGTTACTTCTGGTAACAGAGCCACCCGTGCCAACGAGTTTGCGATCGAGTTCCTGAAAACCACCAGCGACCCACGGGTAGAAAGACTGTACACCCGCGTTTCGGCAACGGCTGCTCATAATGCCGGCCAGTTAAAGGGTATCAGAAACGGGGTATCGCCAGGTGACGACAACAAGTCCTCAGTGGTGTCTGGTGTTGGTAAAGCCATCATCAAACCCTTCGCAGAGGCGGGGTATGCCCAGCCAATTTACCTGATGACTTCTTCTGAAAGCCTGTTCCTGCAGGCAGAGGCCGTACAGCGCGGTTATCTTATAGGTGATGCAAAAGCCCTGTACGAAGCTGGTGTGAAAGCGTCCTTTACCTTGTTGGGAGCTACCGGCGCGGATGCCTACCTGGAGCAGGATATGAACCTGGTGGGCTGGGAGGCTTCTGCAAACAAAGTAGAGGCCATCATTACCCAAAAGTGGATCGCTTTGAACGGAATTAACGGTATCGAAGCGTGGAACGAGTTCCGTAGAACAGGTTATCCTGCTGGTAACCCGCTTTCACTGACGGCAGTTACCCCGAAGTTCCCTGTGCGCATCCCTTATGTGCAGACGGAACTTGCCTCTAATGCTACAAACGTGCCGAAGCTGGCGAATATCTTTGACCAAAGAATTTTCTGGGATGTTGATTAATTAATACCTGGTAATGCAGAAAAAGGCGGCCTTGGGGTCGCCTTTTTTTATTTGAGGCACCTCTGCTGAGGTGCAGGTTATTGGGCATCAAGTGCAGGGTGAAGGGGCATGGAGAACGAAGAAAAACAGAACCCGATCCGATCGCTTTTTGTTAAGAAAAAGCTCATCCGTCGTTTGGCCAGTGGGCTTTTATCTTTATACTTGTATCAAACACGAGCATATGCTTTTATCAAACCACAGCGGATATTTGCTGGAGGCAGGCGTAGATGAGGTAGGGCGAGGCTGCCTGGCCGGGCCCGTAGTGGCCGCTGCCGTTGTGCTACCAGCAGATTATCGCCATGGCTTACTAAATGACTCCAAGAAACTGACCAGGGCACAGCGCGAACTGCTACGGGAGGACATTTTCAAAGATGCGGTGGCCTGGGCCATAGGAGAGGCTAGCCCTGCCGAGATAGACAGTGTCAATATTCTTAATGCGACCTACCTGGCGATGCACCGGGCCTTGGACCTGTTGCAAAAGCAGCCCGAGTACCTGCTGGTGGATGGGAACAGGTTTAAACCTTACAGGGACCTGCCTTATGCCTGCATGGTGAAGGGGGACGGGCGTTATCTTTCCATAGCGGCGGCCTCTGTACTGGCTAAAACGTATCGCGATGACCTGATGGGCAAGCTGGGGCTGGATTACCCGCACTACGGCTGGGAGAACAATGCGGGCTACCCCACCAAACAGCACCGGGAAGGCATTATGCAGCACGGCGTTACGGCCCATCACCGGCAGTCCTTCACGCTGCTGCCGGAACAACTCGACCTGGTTGTTTCGTAGCCTGCCCCTGTCTATTCCCTATTTTAATTTTATCAGGTCCAGAAAGAGGCTGAAGCTATCCAGGGAGGAGTGGCTTCGCTCGAAGCTGTCGAAGGAGAGGGGCTTTACAATATAGCCCGACACGTTCAGGCGCTGCGCAGCCAGCCGGTCTGTGTCTTCGTTAGAGGTAGTCATAATAAAGACGGGGATATGGCTGAACTCCGGGTCCCGCCGCAATTCGGCCAGGAACTCCATGCCATTCATTTTGGGCATGTTTATGTCCAGCAGGATCACGCTTGGAACAGGTGATATTTTAGGCACCCCCTCCCCGCGGAGCATGTCCAGGGCCTCCCTTCCGTTGCGCGCTACATGCAAGGGATACTCTACGCTGATCTTTCCAAGCTCCCGCTCCACGTTCATAATATCCAGGTAGTCGTCCTCCACTAAAAGGATATTAACTTTCTTCTCACTCATTATTATAGGTGCTTCTGGTTCTATTAAATCTAAAAATTAGGCCAGCTCTTCTTCTGCTTCTTCTGTTTTTGGCCAGGTAAAGGTAAAGGTTGCTCCCTGACCCGGCTGCGAAGTAAGCAGAACAGTGCCTCCCTGCCATTCCACTATTTTCTTTACGATGGTAAGGCCTACACCGGTACTCTCCACCGCATCACGTTCCTGCAGCGTCTGGAAGATCACAAAGATCCTGTCGTGGTACTCCGGGGCGATGCCGGGGCCATCATCGGTTACAGAAAAGACATGAAACTTCTCCGTTTCGTGGTACCGCACTGTAATCAGCCCGGTGTCCCTGTCGTGGTATTTAATGGCATTGCTGATCAGGTTGCTGAAGACCTGTTGCAGCTGTATACGGATGGTGTGCAGGGTAGGGAGGTTCTTTTGTATGTCAATAACGAAGCCTGGCGGAGGGGAGAGCAGCTCTACTATTTCACTCAGGAGCTTGTTTACGTCTACGTCTTCCGCTATCTGGTTTGAACGCCCGATGCGGGCAAGGGCCAGAATACCGTTGATCAGGTTTTCCATGCGGGTTACGCGCACCCGCATCATATGCAGGTATTCCTGCACCTTTGGCGGCAACTGGCTGCCCATGTCTTCCTCCACCCACCGCGAGGCTACCTCTATGCCCCTTAAGGGGGCTTTCAGGTCATGCGACACAACGTAGGCAAACTGGTCCAGTTCTTTGTTCTTGCGGTCCAGTTCTGTAAAGGTCTCGTCGATGGTGGTCGACATCCTGTTAAGGGAGGCGGAGAGCTTGCTCAGCTCATCCCCCGAAGTGTCGATGATCTGTGTTTTGTAGTCGCCCTGCGAGATCTGTTCTGCCAGCGTTACCATTTTAACAATGCGCTTGGTAATAACGCGGGTAATGTAATAGGCCCAGCTTAAGCCTAGTATAACCGACAGAATGGTCAGGAAGGTGGACACCTGGCGGGTGGTGGCAATACTGCTGGTCAGGCGGTTGCGGCGATCTTCCCGTATCTGGTACTCAATGGTGTTAAACTCCCGAAACGATGCTCGGATAGAGTCCATAAGCACTTTCTCCCCCAGTATCATGCTGTCAATCTTTACTTCGAACTCGGGGTCGTCCAGGACCTTGTCTGCTTGCTTCATGCCGATGAGCGGCTCTGCGTAAACCTCCTGCCAGCGGTTCTGAAGCTGAATGATCTCATTGATCTTCTGCGTCTGTCCTTCTGTGCCCTGTACAAGGGCCCCTGTTTCTTTAAACAGCCGGGGGAGTTGCACTTTCGCTAGCACGTAGGGCTCCAGAAAAGCTTTGTTCCCATTTAACAGGAAGCCCCGCAGGCCTGTCTCCATGTCTACCACGCTGCGTTGCAGGGCTACGGAGTTCCGGATCACGACCTGCGAACGGGACACCCATTGGGAGTTTTTGATCACGTCCTCAGAGAGTTGGTAGTTCACGATGGCGACGGCCGTGAATAACACCAAAACCAGCACGAATCCGGCGAAAAGCTTTACAGATAGTTTCATGGGGAGACTTGTCTGATACAGAAGCGCGTGTCCTTGCCTAAGGCCATGTTCTGAGAAGACTTTAGGTTACGCGACACGACAAGCATCCGCAAGATAAGAGGAATGCCTTAAAAAGAAAGCCCCCGAGCAAGACCGGGTGCCGGCAGGAGAAGGCATTTTATTTCGGTAGCGCCCTAATTTTACTTAAATTTGCCACGAACCACAGAACAGCATAACGAGAATGGAATTAAAGAAAATTGCCCTGAATGATGTACACGAGGCCCTTGGCGCGAAAATGGTGCCTTTTGCCGGTTACAACATGCCTGTACGCTATTCATCAGATATAGAAGAGCATAATACGGTGCGTAATGCCGTGGGTATTTTTGACGTGTCGCACATGGGCGAGTTTATGGTGCGAGGGCCTAAAGCCCTGGACCTGATCCAGCGGGTTACCTCTAACGATGCCTCTAAACTGGCAGACGGCAAGGTGCAGTACTCCTGCCTGCCAAACGAAGAGGGCGGTATTGTGGATGACCTGTTGGTGTACCGTTTGAGAGAGGAAGAGTACATGCTGGTGGTAAATGCTTCGAACATCGACAAAGACTGGGCCTGGATAAGCAAGTACAATACCGCAGGTGTGGAGATGGAGAACGTTTCGGATGAGGTGTCGCTGTTCGCAGTGCAGGGACCCAAAGCGGCAGAGGCCTTACAGGCGCTTACCGCAATCGACCTTCCCAACATGACTTACTATACCTTCGGGAAAGGGGAGTTTGCAGGCGTGCAGGATGTGATTGTGTCAGCTACCGGTTATACCGGAGCAGGCGGCTTTGAGATCTACGTGAAGAACGAGGATGCGAAGCAGGTGTTCAATGCGATTATGGATGCAGGCAAAGAGTACGGCATCAAACCGATCGGCTTGGGCGCACGTGATACCCTGCGCCTGGAAATGGGCTTCTGCCTTTACGGGAATGATATAAACGATACGACCTCTCCATTGGAGGCTGGTCTGGGTTGGATCACCAAGTTCGATAAGGACTTTACGAATGCAGATAACCTGAAAGCGCAGAAAGAGGCCGGCGTTAGCCGCAAGTTAGTCGGGTTTGAGATGCTGGAGCGGGCCATCCCAAGAGCACATTACGAGATCGTAAATGCCGAAGGCGAGAAAATAGGGGAGGTAACCTCCGGTACCATGTCGCCTTCACTGAGCAAAGGCATTGGCATGGGCTATGTCTCTAAAGAGTATAGCAAGGCCGGCACCGAGTTGTTTATCCGCGTGCGCAACAAAGACATGAAGGCACAGGTGGTAAAACTGCCTTTTTATAAGAAGTAAAACTAACCAGAAAGACACAGGGAACGCTGAGGCCAAGTGCGAAAGCTACTCCCTGTGTCTTTTGTTTTTTATTCATCATAAGAACACTATGGCAAGTATAGATGTGTGTTATAGCCCGGAGCTGTTGCACTTGTATGATTTGAAGGGGAAGGCGGTGGTAGCCGTGGACATACTACGGGCCACTTCCACAATGGTAACAGCTTTTGCACATGGTGCTGCCAATATTTTCCCGGTGATGCAGCTGGAGGAGTGCCGTGCCTTTGCAGCGCAGGGCTGCCTGACAGCCGCCGAGCGGAATGGCATTAAGGCCGAAGGCTTTGACCTGGGCAACTCTCCTTTTGCTTATATGGATGGTCAGGTGACAGGGCGTACGATTGCCATCACGACCACGAACGGTACCAGAGCCATCCGCATGTCGGAGGGGGCTGAGGAAATCGTGATAGGGGCCTTCCTGAACCTGGAGGCGGTGGCCAGCCACCTGGCCGCGTTGCAGCTGGATGTGCTGGTGGTTTGTGCCGGGTGGAAAGGGATGTTTAACCTGGAGGATACCCTCTATGCCGGAGCCCTGGCAGAGCGTTTGCAGGGGCAGTTCTCCTTTGAAAACGATGCCACACTCGCGGCATTGTGCCTGTACCAGTCCGCTAAAGCTGACCTGGGTAACTTTTTAAGGCAGTCTTCGCACGTGCGGCGACTCGAGAACCTGGAGATCCATCAAGACGTTGAGTTTTGCCTGCAGCACAACGTGTACGAGGCCTTGCCTGTGTGGCGCCAGGACAGGCTGGTAGACCTGAACGCGACTGCTGTAGAGCAGTAAGCCGTCACAAGAAATAAACTGAACGGGGTAGTGCTTTACTAAAGCACTACCCCGTTCAGTTTATTTCAGCTTCTCGTTTTGTTTATGGCGGTTGCTGTCGCGGCTGGTCTTCTTGTCAAGGTTTTTTCGCAGTGCCTCCGTTAGGTCAATGCCGGTCTGGTTGGCCAGGCAGATAAGCACAAACAGCACGTCGGCCAGTTCATCGGATAGCTGTTTCCCTTCGTCACTTTTCTTAAAAGACTGCTCACCGTACTGCCTTGAGATGATACGGGCTACTTCGCCTACCTCTTCCGTTAATATGGCCATGTTGGTGAGTTCATTAAAGTAGCGCACCCCGTTTTCTTTGATCCATTTGTCTACCAGTGCCTGTGCTTCGCCTATCGTCATGTTCGTGTAAGTTAATTATTGCCCGAATTTAACCACAAAATCGACGTAAGGTACCCCAATGGGGATTGATTCGGCAATGTCGGCGTTGTTCAGGAAGGCCAGGTCTACGGTAATCTTCTCTCCCATAAAGCGTATCCCATAGGAGTAAACTCCATAGTAACTGCTGTTTTCCGGTATAAACCAGTTTTCTGTTACCAGCGCTGTCTTGCGGCCTACCCGCGTCATGCCGCTTAGGGTTAGGACGGGCTGTCCGGATACTTCGTCGTCCACAAAGCCAAAACCTGCACCCAGGGTGGCGTTGTGCTCCCTGTTGCCATAGGTTACTATGCCGTAGCCGATGCCCAAGCCTCCGAAACCCTCGCCTAAAGCGGTGGTCGCATATAGCACGCCAACGCCAGCGTTTAATTTATCGCTAATTGGGATCGAGTATTTCGGGGTAATAAAGAAGGTGGGTTCGCCGGAGAAAGTAGAAATTATTTCGAATCCTGCCCCTATGGTAAACCTGTCAGTAAGCCCATAATTAAAGGAGTTAAGCACCAGGTAGGTGTTCTGGTAGTAGGCCTCTCCTTTGCGGAGGCTATAGGCCGTTGGGGAGAAAAGGTAGCGGGTGGCATTTGGGTTCTCAAACCAGTATTCCCCGTTCTTAAAATTACGCTCGTCCAGTATCCGGAAGCTGTTTACCTGCTCCATGGGCACTGTAATTTCCCCTGCGCTCTCCGTCAGCAGCCGGATACCAGCCTCGGTCTGGCCAAGGAAAACGCCCTGTAAAACAGATCCGTCTTTTGTTTGTATCCGCCAGTGCTGGCGTGGCTGCGTTTGTTCCTGTATCCTGTCCTGCGCATGGGCTACGGTACCTGTAGCGAGCAACAGGAGGAGAACGGCAAGCGTTGCCGTAAGCGCAGAGGGAGTGCTGTAGCCCATGCAGTATGAGGAAAGGAAGCTATAATTTAACTTTCCCTTAAATATATAGAAATTCCTCAGCCTTAGAGATGGCTCCCTTTTAAATATTTTTGCCTTACTCTTTGTTCTTCGAGTCGATCACGATGGTTACCGGGCCGTCGTTTAAAAGCGATACTTTCATGTCGGCGCCGAACTCTCCTGTCTGCACTTTTTTGCCTAAAGCGGCCTCCAGCAGCGCCACAAATTGCCCATATAAGGGAATCGCCACAGCAGGAGGAGCAGCATTTATATAAGAGGGGCGGTTGCCTTTCTTGGTACTGGCAAAGAGGGTAAACTGGCTTACCACGAGCAGGTCGCCTCCCACGTCCTGCACACTCAGGTTCATCTTGTCCTCGCTGTCGCTGAAAATGCGCAGCTGCACCGCTTTACTAGCCATCCACTTTAGGTCCTCTGGCGTGTCATCCGGGCAGAAACCGGCTAGCAGGAGCAGCCCGGGCCCTATTTCGCCTTTTACTTTTTTTTCGATCTCGACAGATGCCCGGGTTACCCGCTGAATGACTAAGCGCATTTTGTTCTGTGTTGGTTTCCTGCAAAGATACCAATTTGCGAATGCCAGGGAACAGAAAGCGGGGCGAGCTTAGCCTTTAAGCGATAATCAGTACAGGTGGTCGTTTAGGAGAGCGCCTTTTCTTGAAAAATGCCTAATCCACGTAGCCCTCGAACAGGATACGGTGTACTTTCCCGTTCTTAAGGAAAAAGCGGAGCAGGGTCGGGGCGCCTTCCCGGTTCGCAGCAATAACCTCGCTCGGGCTCTGGGTGATCTTCAGGTCCTGGCCATGGGCTTTAAGGCTGTTCATGAGCTCACCTTGGCTCATGCCCACCCGCAGGTTATCCCGTAGTTTTATATCCCCGCTGGTTATGTCGGCCATCTGTAGTAGTAGTATACCAGACTTAGTAGGGGCGTAAAACTCCATCACAGAGTTGCCGGAGCGGATAGTATAAATTGTGTCTGTTACGCTGGGCTGGTGTCGGTTTTCGATGGGGTCCGCATCCAGGGTAAAGTCCGCGTTGATGCGGTCGAAGTAACTATTCAGGTTGTTGACCTGGCTGTAATTGCCAATAAAAGGGTTCCCCAGCAGGCTGACATAAGCTGAGCGGCGGACAGAGGAGGTATCGGCTGCCAATGCGTTGTCGGGCGCTTCGGGCATGCCGGCTTCTTCCTCCGTAGCAGAGTCGGCGGTGCAGGCTGAGGCAAAAGTATGGATGAGTAACAACAGCACTAACAGGCGCACAGCAAGGCTGTACGAATAGCTGCGGCTGTTGTAACGGCGGTAAGGCATGTTAAATGGATAAATAGGTGCAGGTAAGACTATACCTTACATACGAGTACAGGCCGCTCAAAAGTTATAGCTAAAACTGCCTCAGCTGGTTGTTTAGGCTCAGGATAAAGTATAATTTGGCAGCAAATATGAAACAAAAATGGAAATACAACAAATAGCTTTAGTTACATATACGGACAAGGGAAGTTACGCGGGGATATCTGAAGAAGAGAACACAAAGCTCTTCGAATTGTTGCAGGAAAAAGGCCTTCCTGTTTCTTTTCAGATCTGGGATGATCCGGCAGTAGACTGGAGCCAATTTGATTTGGTACTGCTGAAGTCTCCCTGGGATTACTTTGATAAAATTGATGCTTTTTATGCCTGGCTCGACAAGCTGGAGCAGCTGAATGTACGGGTGCTGAACCCGGTGCGGACAGTGCGTTGGAACGCCGACAAGCGTTACCTGCTGGACCTGCAGACAAAAGGCGTGAAGGTAGTGCCGACTGTTTGGCTGGAAGCGGGGACAAGCTTCAACGCCGTTGAGGTGTTCACGGAACTGAAGGCGGAGAAGATAATCATTAAGCCAGCCGTGAGCGGGGGCGCCAAAAACACCTTTGCCCTTAGCCCTTCTGAGGCAGTGGTAAAGGAAGAGAAGATCAACCGCCTCTTACAACAGGAAAGCTTCCTGGCACAACCTTTCGTGGAGGAGGTCAGCACCAAAGGCGAGTGGTCTTTCCTGTTTTTTAACGGTAAGTACAGCCACACTGTGCTTAAAGCGGCTAAGCCCGGCGACTTCCGGGTACAGCACTTTTACGGGGGTACCGTGCACACGCCGGAGCCGCCTGCCGCCTTACTCGAGACTGCCCAGCACGTGATAGATACAGTGGCGAAATACTGCCTTTATGCCCGGGTAGACGGCGTGGAGGTAGCGGGAGAACTTGTGCTGATGGAGTTGGAGCTAATTGAGCCCTTCTTGTTCCTGTCTACAAATGAGGGGGCTTTTGAGCGTTACTATGAAGCTTTGATGGCGCAGATAGGAGCGCACGCTGTCAGCCTTGCTTAAGCCTTTGGGTTACTATGGAAAACCAGGAGCGGTACCTGTGTCTCCAGCACTAACTTCTTGGTCAGGCTGGGGTGCAGAACGCTGTCCAGCATCGACCGCTTTTGATTGTTCACGGCCACCAGGTCTACTTGCTGTTCTGCCACAAACTGTTGGAGCGCCTCTGCCACGTCATCGCCCTGCAATAACATAAAGCGCACATTGTCTGTCTGTACCCTTGCTTCCAGCTTTTGCTGTAGCTTGTCCAGTTCCTGCCTGTCCTGCTTTTCTGACTCACTGGTAACATGCACACAGATAATGCGGGGGGCAAAGGGGTGTAGCAGATGCTGGAGCGCATCCAGGGCCTGCAGGTCTGTTTGGTTAAAGTCGGTGGCGTAAAGCACCCGCTCCAGAGCTGTACCCTTGTGCTGTTGGGGGATGGTGAGCACCGGAACGGAAACCTCCTGTACCATCTTGGTCGTAATGGTGCCGAAAAAAGAGCGGGCTAGGTTGGAGCTCCCTCTGGTGCCCATAACCATCAGGTCAGGGCGAAAGCGTGTGATCTCTTCCGGAATCACGTCTTCCGGCAAGCCATAGATAAAGGCTCGTTCCACCTCTACCTGAGGGGCGATGCGCCGGGCCTTATGCTGCAGTTCCTCAAACAGCTCGTCCAACAACCCTTGTTCGTCTCGCTGATTACGGTTGAGCACTTCGTCTGTGATTGCCTCCGAAGCAAGGCTAAAGCCTGCCCCAAGTTCGGAAGACCCGTTTGCGTTCTCCGCGTCGAGCATGTAATCCTGGTAACAGTGCAGGAGTAATAGGCGGGCGCCCCTGGTGGCAGCGGCGATGTGTAATGCGTACTGCCCGGCGAGGGTAGAACTATCTGAAAAATCTACGGGTACGAGAACTCTGAACATGCGATTCGATGTGTTTGGGTCCTGTATACGTGCGTGTGTCAAGGAGGTGTTGTCCTTTCTGAAGCTTAACCTCCTGCGCTGCAACGGGAAGTGAACAGTTGGCAGGGACGGGCCGGTGTTTTTAAAAAATTAGGTTAATTTTGTAGCTCGAAAACGCTTGCCATGCCAAAACGCATCGTATTCTACTTCATTGGCTTTGTTGTGCTGGCCTCGCTGGCTTTCTATGGCTTTAGCCGTTGGAAAGACTCCAGGGAGAAGGTGGACCTGTGGACACTGGTGCCCGACAGTGCTGTATTGGTAGTGGAGACGAACGATCACTTAGCCTTGGTGGAGCACCTACGCGAGACAGGGCTGTGGGAAAGCTTGTCTACCTTGCCCGCAACACAACTGCTTCAGGAAAACATAGCGTACCTGGACAGTGTGGCACCGGGGAGCCAGCGGCTGGAGCGCTTCCTCGATAAAAAGGAGATACTGACCTCCGTACATGTAGTGGGCAACAAAGATGTGGAAGTTGTTTACTACATCCCCGTCAACACGGTTGGCGAGCACCGCTTTCTTCGCACGCTCACCGAGGACATTGGTAAAAGCCCTTTTTTCGACGAAGGCACCCACGAGTACCAGGACTTCCTGATCACAGATGTCCGGAACACGTATACCGGCAGCACCTTTTCCTACTTCACATATCATAACAACATCATTCTTAGTCCTTCTCCTGCCCTGTTGGAGGAGACTGTACGGCGCATCAACCGGCGTACGCCCGCTTCTGTTGCCGCTGAGTTCGCCAGTACCAATTACCTTGGCCAGCCGGACGTGTATGCCAATGTGTTCGTGAATTACCGGGCCCTGCCAGACTTGCTCGCCCTTTTCCTGGAAGCTGAAATTATGCCGGAGGTGCGCTACCTGGCCTCCCTTTGCCGCAGTGGCATGCTGGAATTAAAGCTGCAGCAGGACAAAATATTCTTGAACGGCTTTTCACTACCTGAAAAGCTGAAAACATCGCTGCACAGCGTCATGCAACCCGAGGAGCCCCGCGAGCTAGGAGTGAAGAATTACCTGCCGAACAGAACCGCCTTATTGCTGCACTTCGGCTTAAAGGAGATTGAGCGCCTGCGCCTGCCGCTACAAGTTGCGGACGTGGCTTTTGCCCCTGCTGTGGATAGCCTGGCACAGACCTTTAGCAGTGAGGCCGCTATCGCGTACCTGGAAACAAACAGCTTGACAGCCAGCCCGGAGAAAGTAGCCTATGCCCATATGCCTGCTCCTGCTCTAACCCTGCAGCTTCTGAGTAGTTTGAACAGGCAGGTGGCAGTGGCAAGAAAGCAACAGCCCTATACCGAGAGGTATGGTAGCTACGACATCATGCTGCTGCAGATACCGGAACTGCCTGCACAGCTCTTCGGCAGGTTGTTTCAGGGGTTTGAGCAGAGTTATGTCGTGCAGGTAGACAATTACCTGTTGATAGCAGAGGAGATGGCTACGCTGCGGAGCCTGTTGGATGACATCTCAGACGAGGACGTGTGGGGAAAGTCCGGCGGGCAGAAAGCCTTTCTGGAAGAGACCCTGCAGGAGGCGAACCTGAGCGTGTATTTCAATACCGTGAATGCCTGGTATATCCTGAACCGCTATGTGGTGGAGGAAAACCGGGAAGACTTATTGCAAAATGCTTCGCTGATCAAGCGCTTTAGCCAGTTAAGCCTTCAATTCTCCCTAGTAGACGGGCAGTATTATACTAGCCTTGTTATCCGCAGGCCACACCTTACAAATAATGTAACGCAGGAAACATTTGCTGTGGAGCAGACATTACCTTTAAGCAACCGCATAGATACAAGGCCCTTTCCGGTGCAAAACACGGTGGACAGGAGCCCCGAGGTGATTGTGCAGGACTCTGCTGATGTGCTGATCAACATCACGGCTTCCGGGCAACGGGGCTGGGTAGATACCCTGGGGACTTCTATCCGGGGAAGGATAAAGCAGATAGAGTATGGCCCGAACAACAAGCTAAGCTATGTTTTCGCCACCGCCAACCGCATTCATGCCATCAACAACCAAGGGCAGGAGCTGGAAAACTTCCCTTTTAACCTGGGCGATTCGCTGGACATACAGCACCTGGTTGTGTTCGATTACGAGAATAACAAGGAGTACCGGCTGCTGGTAGACGACAGCAAGGGCAACCTGTACATGTACAACATGAGCGGCGCTGCTATTCCGGGCTGGCAGCCGCGCAAACTGGATTACAAGCTGGCAGCAGAACCGCAACACCTGCGCGTGGGCGGAACAGACGTAATTCTGGTGCCTCTTGAGAACGGCTATGTGTATGCCCTTAACCCTGAGGGGGAGACCTTACCCGGTTTTCCTATCAGTTTAAAGTCTCCTTTAACTTCCGGTGTAGTGGTGAATGTTGGCGCAGACCTGAAGCAAACAGAGCTGACCGCTGTCACGCGCTATGGCAACGTGGTGACCTTCAACCTGCAGGGCAGGGTATTGAACAGGGAACAATTGCCAAGGCCAAGTAAGCGCGCGCTGTTTGAGCTGGTGCCGGAAAGCAGCGGAGGACGTTCTTTCGTAATTGTGCGGCAGGAGCAGGGGCAGGTAACTATTTTTGATCAGGACCTGAACCAGCTGTTTGAGAAACGCTATGTGACCTCCGCCCCTAAAATTGTGCAGTACTTTAACTTCGGTGGGGCTAACGAAATCTTTGCCGTTACGGAAACAGGGCCGCAGAAAACGTACCTGTACGATACAGAAGGAAATCTTATTGGCAACCGTACGTTCGAAAGCAATAAGCCGGTCTCCATTTACTACAACGAAACGACAAATACCTACACGTTGTACAAGGTGTTCCGCAACGAGTTAAAGAAAATCAGCTTTACGCTGCCTGATTAATCTCCTACAGCATTGCTAGAAGCTCTTGAACCAGCCCTTCCGGTAAAAGAAGATGAGTTGCAGCGTGATCAGCGTTATCATCAGGAAGAGTAGGATAGGGTAGGCATAAGGTTGGTAGAGTTCGGGCATGTTGTAGGGTAGTACATCCCCCGTATCTGGATTCTCCCGGGAGAAGTTCATCCCGTACAAGCCCACGATAAAGCTCAATGGAATAAAGATACTGGAGATGATGGTAAGCACCTTCATGATCTCGTTCATCCTGTTACTTACCGTGGACATATATAGCTCCACCAGGCTGGAGGCCATTTCCTTGTGGTTATCGATCAGATCCACTAACTGAACCGAGTGGTCATAGGCATCCCGGAAGTACACATGCAGCGATTCCGGAATGGTATCTTCGTCCATGCGCAGCAGTTCTACCATCTTGTCCCGCTCTGGCCAGGCAATCCGCCGTAGCTTGATGAGTTCGCTTTTCAGGTCGAGAATACTGCTCAGGGTAGACTTGTTCGGCTCCCGTAACACCTGTTGCTCCAGGTCCTCTATGTAAATGCCAATCTCCCCGATTACCGGGAAGTAGTAATCCAACACTACGTCCAGAATGGCATAGGCCATGTACATGGTCGGGCGGTGCCGGATAACCCCTTTGCCAATCCGGATGCGCTCCCTCAGCGGGTCCAGGCAGTCGCCATAGTCGCTCTGGAGGGTAAGCACGTAATTGGGGCCAGTAAAGAGAGACAGCTGTACGTCGTCCAGGCTTTTGAACTCTGGTGACCAACGCAGCATACGCGTAATAATGAACAGCCTGTTGTCGTCAAACTCCTCTACCTTGGGGCGCTGGTAATCGTTTATCACGTCTTCCATTTGAAGGGGGTGCAAACCAAAGTCTATCGTGAGTTGCTCCAGCATGGCCTGTTCACCGTAGCCTCGAATGTCTATCCAGTGGCGGGCTTCTGGTTTTGCCTGCACGCGCTGCAGCAGCTCTCCGTAGCTTTTTAGCTCTATCTCCTCAAAGAACTCCTCGTTGAACGACATCAGGAAAAAGCGCGGGGGATACGCCTCAGTTGGTATCAGCAGAGAACCTGGTTTTAGGCCTGCTTTGCGATCGAGTATTTTGCTGCGGGTGCGGCGGTGCTTGCGTTTAGACATGGGTATGCGTTGGGATGGTCAACAGGCCAATTACGGAAAAAATAACTGAATTTACCGGAATGAGCCTTGTCAGGCTGTGGGCAACTGGTGTTCTGTACATGTAAGGATGAAAGGAGGGGGCTTGCAACTGCAGGCTAAATCAGCCTTTTACAGACACCTGTACGCCGTCTACCTCTTCCAGCCTGGTGGTTATTTCCTCTTCCAGTTTCCGGCGCACTTCCAGGGTCAGGCGGCAGTCCAATTCAAAGTGTTGCTCCCGCACGTCTAGGTTATACTCTTTTACCAGGCTCATCACGTCGTTCATCTGAGGGTAGGCGTAATGCGCCTGCAACAGCACAGTCTCGTGTTTTTCAACGATGGTCGCATGCTCGATCGCATCGGCCGAGGCGGTCTTGTAGGCGTTGATCAGACCGCTGACCCCCAGCTTGGTGCCCCCGAAGTAGCGGATTACCGCAATCAGCACATTACTAAGGTCGGCAGAGCGGATCTGCCCCAGGATAGGATCCCCGGCAGAATGGTTTGGTTCGCCGTCGTCATTGGCGCGGTAGCGACTTTTGTCGGCTCCCAAGCTATAGGCATAGCAATGGTGGCGGGCATCGTAGTATTTTTTCTTCAGGTCTGCCATCACCTCTTTTACTTCCTCCTCTGTGTACACGGGGTAGGCCAAAGCAATAAACTTACTGCCTTTTTCCTTGTAAAGGCCTTCGGATGGCGCTTCGATGGTGCGGTAGGTGTCTTCTTCCATAAGCTAAAACAGGTTACGTGCTATTTCCTGATACGAGAGCAGCACCAGGGCCAGAACCGCGAGGCCGAGCCCCACCAGGTTGAGGCCATTGAGCTTTTCTTTGAAAAAGAGAACGGCTCCTAGAGCGCCCGCCATGATAATACCCATGTTATTGATCGGGTAAAAGAAGGCCCCGTCGTTATCGAAGGCGGCGAGTGCTTTGATCAGGAAAAAGATAGAGAAAAAGTTAGGTACTCCCAGTATAACGCCGGCCACAAGGCTACGACGTTTAAAGTGCGTCTTGCCAAAAGCTTTCTGGTATAGTAACACGAGCAGGCCAACTACAGCAGAGGTCGCAAAGGTCAGCATGGTAAACTGGCTCGCTTCGTGGGCCTGCAGGTAATATTGATTCGTGTAGTTGATGAGCGAATCGGCAATACCCCCATTCAGAAATATGGTAAGTGGGAGTATGAGTGCCATGGCAGGGGAGGCCTCCACTCCTTCTGCCTGCCGCGGCCGCAGGGAGGAAAGGACGATGGCTACCAGGGCCAGGCCCATGCCCAGGTAGTTGAGCAAGGTGTAGTCCTTCAGGCTTGTCTGCAAGACCAGCAGGCTGAACAATACCGGAATCACCAGAGAAATTTTAGCGGCTACGGATGTGGCCGTAACGCCTACCTTTTGCGTGGAAAGGGCTATCAGGTAAAAAGTGCAGATAAAGATGGTGCCAAGGGCCAAGGCAAAGTAGGCCCAGGTGCGTGTAAAGATCTGCGGTTGTAATACCTCAGCACCCTCCGGAAAAGCCAGTCCCACGAGTATACAGACCACGTAGTTGACCACGATAGCCTGAAACACGTGCACGTTGTAGCGTTGGAACAACTTAAAAATGAAGATCAGCAGAGTGCTGACTAATATACTGAGGAGAAGGTAGAGCATAGGTTTTCTCGGCAGTGTCCCCTTGCCTGCCTTACTGCAAAGGTAGCCAACTAAGGGCAAGGGCAAAACCCGGGGACTAAACGGAACATAATTACAGCAAAAAGGCTTATTTTGTGACAGTACTAAATCCAAAGCCATTGCCTGCCAATCCATACCTGATTCCCTTGGAGCGCATGGGTAGCCCGGAAGAAGGCTTCCTGACCTCTACGCAGTTAGCTGCAAATGTCCCTTTTAAAATTAAAAGAGTGTTCTGGACGCATGACATCCCGATGGGGGTAACGCGGGGGAACCATGCGAACAAAGCCACGGAAGAGGTGCTGATTGCCATCTCAGGGAAGCTTCAGGTGAAGGTGGACACGGGCAACGAAGTGTATGTGTTTGATCTGAGCGACTCCCGGCAAGGCGTCTATATTCCGGCCATGTGTTGGACGGAGCTGCAGTTTTCGGAAGGGGCCATCGCGCTGTGCCTTGCCTCAACGGATTACGACGAGAAGGACTACATCCGCGATTATGCATACTTTAAGCAGTTAGCAAATCACCTGGCGCTGTAGCCAGTTCTTCCGTATGGCGTCGATCCCATATTTTCAGTTCAGAGGTTACCCAGCCGGTTTAGAAGCTGCTGTGGAAGCTGCTTTGCTGGAAGCGGTGGCGAGCAAGCATTACATCTTAGGCAAGCAAGTAAAGACCTTTGAGGAGGCCTTTGCGCGTTTTATCGGAGTAGGGCATGCAGCAGGTGTCGGCAATGGCTACGATGCCCTGGTACTCGCTTTAAAAGGTGTGGGGATAGGGGCTGGCGACGAAGTGGTCGTGCCCGCTAATACCTTTGTGGCCACTGTAAATGCTATACTGCAGGTAGGGGCGAAGCCGGTTTTGGTAGAGCCTGATGCCCATACCTATAACCTTACTATCAGGACAGCGGCGAAAGCTGTTTCTTCAAAGACAAAAGCCTTATTGCCTGTGCACCTATACGGGCAGGTATGTGACATGGCGCCGCTTCTTGAGCTGGCACAGGAGCATAACCTGTCGGTAGTGGAGGACGCTGCCCAGGCGCATGGTGCAACTTATCGGGGGCAGAAAGCTGGCTCCTTTGGGGATGCCGCTGCCTTCAGCTTTTACCCTACCAAAAATCTGGGGGCGCTGGGTGATGCCGGTGCCGTGGTTACGGATGATATAGCAGTGGCAGAATTTATCCGGAAATACCGCAATTACGGTGAGGTGCAAAAGTACCGGAGTGAGTTGGTAGGGGTGAACTCGCGCCTGGACGAGCTGCAGGCAGCTGTGCTGCGGGTAAAGCTACAACACCTGGATGAACTGAACGTTGCCCGTCAAAAGTTGGCCCAGGTATATTTGCAGGAACTTCAGGATGTAGGCGGCTTGATGCTCCCATACACTGCTCCAGGCTGTGGCCACGTGTACCACGTCTTTAACATCCGGACCGCTCCACGAGATAAGCTGAAACAACACTTGCTGGAGCAGGGCATAGGAACAGCTATTCATTACCCAGTGCCCGTGCACTTGCAGCCCGCCTACGGGTTTTTAGGTTACAAGCAAGGCGACTTACCTGTAGCGGAGGACTTAGCGAGCACCAGCCTTAGCCTGCCGCTGTTTCCGGGAATGCAGGCGGAGGAGCAGGAGAGGGTGGTAGACGTAGTGCGAAAGTTCTTTAGAAGATAAGCATACATTCAATTATAATTTGTCCAAACTGGAGAATAACATGATCCTTGGCTTGTACAGCGTGATATGAACATAGCCTTCCAGTCTGCTTAATTTCTTAGTACCTTCGCAGATGCACCAACTACCCTTAGTCTCCATCATTTGCCTGTGCTATAACCATGAACGATTCTTGCGAGAGGCGCTGGATTCGGTGCTGGCGCAAACTTATCCGAGCGTGGAGATACTGGTAGTGGACGATAGCAGTACGGATGATAGCGTGGCCATCATTCAGGAGTACCTGGACAAGTACCCGCAGATAAAGTTTATCAGTACCGGGCAGAACGTTGGGAACACAAAAGCTTTTAACATCGGATGGAGGGCCAGCCGGGGGGCGTACCTCCTTGATTTTGCCACGGATGATGTGCTGTTGCCTGAGCGGGTAGCCCAGCAGGTGGCGGCCTTCGAACAGCTCGATAAAAGTTATGGCGTGGTCTTCTCCGATGCGGCATATATTTCCGACGCTTCTGCTCACCTGGGTTATCATTATCAGCGGCACCAGGATGGGACTGTGGCTGCGGAAGTGCCGTCTGGCGATGTGTTTAAAGATATTTTGCGGCGCTATTTTATTTGCCCGCCAACGATGATGATGCGGCGGGAGGTGTTTGAGGACCTGGGGGGCTATGACGAAGCCTTGGCTTATGAGGACTTCGATTTTTGGGTGAGGTCGTCGCGCAAGTACAAATACTTTTACCTGAACCGCGTCACGACTCTGCGGCGCGTGCATGAGCGATCGCTCTCTCAGGGCTTGTACAAAGTAGGGAATAAGTTACTCTCCTCCACCGTGAAGGTGTGTGAAAAGGCAGCGCGACTGGTACTAACAGAGGAAGAAAGGCAGGCCCTGGCCGTGCGCCTTAAATATGAGGCCAGGCATGCCTACCTTACCTGCAATTATCAGGAGGCGGAGCAGCTGTTTTCGCTTTTACAAAAACAGGGAAAATTACCCTTTTTATACCAGCTTTTAAGGCAGCTAAACCGCCAGAATATCAACCTGAGTTTCCTTCGGAAATGGTACCATCACCTCCGAAAATAAAATTAATTGCACTCTTTTTCTGATACTTCTGTTATATTTTCTTCAATCCGCATAACTCATTCCTTTTTTTTCGTAAGTATAAGTTGCTTAACAGATTAATTAGGGTTTCCTGTACGGACCTTGTTAAATTATTAATCTGCCGAGCAGCTATATTCGCTTTAATAAGTATATTTGACTTTTAATCAACCAAAACAGAATGATCACAGCACCGACTGCCTCCCGAATAGAAGTAATCAGATGGATGGAAGACTTTGTGGGTGAAAAGCTCTCAGAGTTTCTTAAGTCAGTAGAAGATAGTTGGCAACCTGCTGATCTTTTGCCTGATAGCACGTTGGATAATTTTTTTGACGAGCTCAAGGACTTGCGGGAACGTGCCCGTGATTTAAGTTATGACCTGTTGGCTGTACTAGTAGGGGACACCATTACCGAAGAAGCATTGCCGACGTACGAAAGCTGGCTGATGACGATCGATGGCCTGCCGCAAGACCCAAACGGCCCGTGGATGAAGTGGAACCGCAGCTGGACTGCCGAGGAAAACCGACATGGTGATGCGCTGAACCGTTACCTGTTTCTGAGTGGTCGCATCAACATGCGCGAGATGGAAGCCTCTACGCAGTACCTGTTGGCTGATGGCTTTGACTTGCAGACGGACAATGACCCGTACCGCTCTTTTGTGTACACCAGCTTTCAGGAAACAGCAACGAACATTTCGCACCGCCGCGTAGCACAGATTGCTAAAAAGCAGGGAGATAACATGCTGGCCAAGCTTTGCGGCCATGTGGCAGCGGATGAGGCCCGACATGCCAAAGCCTACAAAGCCTTTGTAAGCAAGATATTTGAGGCCGATCCGAACGAAATGATGCTTGCTTTTGAGGACATGATGCGCAAAAAGATCGTGATGCCAGCGCACTACATGCGTGAACTGGGTGTGGACCTGGGGAAAACGTTCGGTCATTTTACAGATGCCGCACAACGCATTGGGGTGTACACCTCTGCCGATTATACCGACATTCTGGATGGCTTGATCAAGGAGTGGAAGATTGAAGGACTGACTGGCCTGAACGAAGCTGGTGAGCGCGCCCGTGATTATGTGATGGCGCTGCCAAACCGCCTGAAGCGTGTAGCCGACCGCATGCGTGTTCCTTCTTTGGAATACAAGTTCCGTTGGATTGCAGACCGGTAGACAAACCAGCACCTAAAAATTAATTGATATAAAAAGCAGGAGGGGAGCCATTAAATCGGCTCCCCTCCTGCTTTTTGCCTTTGATATAGGGCTCTTTTCCCTAGCACTTCGTTACTCTTCTAGCTTTATCTCTTTCGAGAACGCAATATATCCCCTGACCTCTTTGCCTGCGTCTGTCGGGTCTGGGTAAGACCAGGCCCCGTCCAGCTTCACGTCGCCGTGTACTTTTACGTGGTAATACGTCGCCTCGCCTAACTCAGAATCGGTGTGCGTGCGGCTCTCCTCCAGGTACTCCGGGTTTACGTTGTTCGGTGGGAAGTAGTGGTTGCCATTCACTTCTACGGTACGATCACTGTCTGCAATCACTACGGCATTCCATATCGCTTTCATAAATTATTACGTTTTATAGTTTGTGATATCCTAGTTCTACTAGGGCTGTTGGATAAATGTTGAATTCTTAGGCTTTATCTTCTAAATTATTGCATGTAGGAGGCGTTAAGCCCTTTCCCGAACAATGTGGCGGCCTGCACTGTTATACCTCACAAAGCACTTTACTTTATGTCTTTAGGATACCGTTTTTCAGAATATGTACCACCCCAGGACGACAAGCCGGGGTTCGAATCACTATTGAAAATCTTTATGCAACTGGTCACCATTACCTCCGGAGATGTTGGGGAGGCATTGAACTGGCTCAGTTCGCTCGACAAGCAATATAATTTGACCAGTGGTGAGTACGGCATCGGCGACTTTATAGAAGACCTGCGCAAAAAGGGTTATCTGGATGAAGACCCGCAGCGACAGGGAAACTTTACACTGACGGCCAAGAGCGAGCAGGGCATCCGAAAGAGTGCTTTAGAAGAAATTTTCGGGAAACTGAAGAAAGGAGGCAAAGGCAGCCATGCCACCCCGCACACAGGTATTGGCGATGAGGCCAGCACCGACCGGCGGGAGTACCGTTTCGGGGATGCGCTGGAGCAGATTTCCATGACGGACTCGCTGCGCAATGCCCAGATAAATCACGGCATCGGCGACCTGCGCTTAACCGAGCAGGACCTGGAGGTAACCGAGACGGAGCACAAGACACAGGCGGCTACTGTGCTCATGATTGACATCTCGCACTCCATGATCCTGTATGGCGAAGACCGTATTACACCGGCTAAAAAAGTAGCCATGGCCCTCGCGGAGCTGGTGAAGCAGAAGTTTCCGAAAGACTCGCTGGACGTGATCGTGTTTGGCAACGATGCCTGGCAGATAGAAATCAAAGACCTGCCTTACCTGGAGGTGGGGCCTTATCACACGAACACGGTGGCAGGGCTGGAGTTGGCGATGGACATCCTGCGCAAGCGCAAGACGCCCAACAAGCAGATCTTCATGATCACGGACGGAAAGCCCACCTGCTTAAAAGAGGGTTTGCGCTATTACAAAAACAGCTTCGGGCTGGACCGCAAGGTGGTGAACAAAACTCTGAACCTGGCTGCGCAATGCCGGCGCCTGAAGATCCCGATCACGACTTTTATGATCGCCTCAGACCCTTACCTGCAACAGTTTGTTGACGAGTTTACACAGGTAAACAACGGCCAAGCCTACTACAGCAGCCTGAAAGGCTTGGGGCACCTTGTGTTCCGGGATTACAAGCAGAACCGTAGAAAAACGTTTTAAGAAGTATGCAAGTATTTATGTTTTACTAAGGTGATAACTTTGATAAGACGTACCTGCGCCATAGCAGTTATTCCTGAGCAGGGAGCCACAACCGAAGCCAAAGGAGTAGAACAGAAAAAGACAAAATGAAATATAAGAACATTCCTTCCGAGAAATTATTACAGATAAAAACCCTGGGCCAGCTGAAAGCAGCTGGCTATGAGCCACAGTCAGTTAAGCAGGAGCTGCGTCAGAACCTGATCAAAAAGCTGCAGAACAAAGAAGAGGTGTTCCCGGGTATCTGGGGCTATGAGGAAACCGTAATCCCGGACATGCAGCGTGCGATCCTGTCGATGCACCATGTGAACCTGCTTGGCTTGCGCGGACAGGCCAAGACTCGAATTGCCCGGCAGATGGTAGATTTGCTGGATGAGTACATTCCTGTAGTGAAGGGTTCTGAGTTGAACGATGACCCCTTGCAGCCGCTTTCGCGTTATGCCAAGGACCAGGTGCACGAGCATGGCGACGATACCCCTATTAGCTGGCTGCATCGCTCTGAGCGCTATACCGAGAAGCTAGCCACGCCTGATGTGTCTGTAGCAGACCTGATTGGGGACGCGGACCCCATTAAAGCCGCTACCCTGAAGCTGCCTTACTCTGATGAGCGGGTGATTCACTTTGGCCTGATCCCTCGTTCGCACCGCGGTATTTTCGTCATCAATGAGTTACCGGACTTACAGGCGCGTATCCAGGTGGCGTTGTTCAACATTCTGCAGGAGGGCGATATCCAGATCCGTGGCTTTAAAGTACGCATGCCCCTGGACATACAGTTCGTATTTACGGCCAACCCGGAAGATTATACAAACCGTGGTTCCATCGTAACGCCATTGAAAGACCGTATCGACTCCCAGATTATCACGCACTACCCGAAGAGCATCGAGACAGGGAAGAAGATCACCAGCCAGGAGGCGAGAGTGAAAGCCGGACAAAGCGAGGTAGTGCAAACGAACGACATTATCCGCGACCTGATAGAGCAGGTGGCTTTTGAGGCCCGGGAGAGTGAGTACGTGGATGCCAAAAGCGGGGTGTCTGCCCGACTGACCATTTCTGCCTTTGAAAACCTGCTAAGTGCCGCAGAGCGAAGGGCCCTGCTAAATGGAGAAAGTGCTACGTATGTGCGGGTTGCTGATTTTCTGAATACGATTCCTGCAGTTACCGGTAAAGTAGAGCTGGTGTACGAGGGCGAGCAGGAGGGAGCGGGCCATGTGGCGCAGGTACTCATGGGCAAAGCGATCCGTACTCAGTTCCTGAACTACTTCCCGGATCCGGACAAGGGTAAGAAGTCGAAACAAGGCAACCCTTATAAAACGGTGACAGACTGGTTCGGGGATGGTAACACTGTGGACATATTGAGCGATGCTTCCGAAGCAGATTATAAGAAGGCCTTGCAGCGCGTACCCGGCCTAAAGGAGCTGGTAGAGAAATATCAGCCAGACGCGAAAGGAGACGAGAAGCTGTTTATGATGGAGTTCGCCTTGCATGGCCTAGCAGAGCACAGCCAGCTCAGCAAGAATCGCCTCAGCACCGGCTTACAGTTTAAGGACCTGCTTAGTGGGATGTTTACCATGCCGGATTTTGGCGAGGAAGACGATGACGACAACTACTAACGTTTGGTGGCTTTTAAGTAGAAAGGCAGGAGTGTTAAGCTCCTGCCTTTTTTATTGCTGTAAAAGCGCCTCCGCCATCTGATCCCACTCTCTGTCCAAAGAAACAGCCGGCCTTTTTCTGCCCGCCCGGCTGTACCAGTAGTCAGCGTTCCAGGTGTCGCCTTCTTTGTGGTGCAGGTACGCATGTACCCAGGCAGCCTCTTTGTCCGGCAGGTCCTGTACTAACTCGTGTGCTTTATCCCAGTTCCCTTTCGCCTCATACCATAAGGCCTGTAGGTAGACAGACGTATTGACGGGAGGTGTATTAGCCGACAGGCTCTGTTTATAGCTATGTAAATCCATCATCAACGAGTAACAATTCAATTCTAAAATGCCGGGGAAGAGTAATTCGCTTTAGCCCTTATTACTGGCAAACAGGCAGGCTAGTTTCCTGTTTATGGTCGCCCTATGCCCTTATCAGTTGCTTTTTGACCGAAGGCTTTTGCCGCCAGGCGAATGCAATGGCTAGTACGATCAGTAACCGGATTACTGTGAAGATGGCCTCTCCGACAGGCTCCAGGTTAACAGGATAGGCCATGTTGGCCATCAGGTGCAGCAGTACTGCCGCCAAAATACTTCTGTTCGTGTTGTTATAAACCCAGGTAAAGACGATAGAAAGGAAGACCAGCTGAAAAGACCAGGACCAGAACTGAAAGCCAAAGCCTTTGGCATGCTGCGAGGTGCCCTCGATAAAGAACAGCGGCAAGTGCCAGCATATCCAGAAAAAGCCTAGTATGGCACTGCCTTTCAATGCTCCCCACTTTTCCTGCAGTGGGTCCAGCACATAGCCGCGCCAGCCTAACTCTTCCGCTACAGGTCCACCCAAGATCATGATCAGTGCAAAAATCAGCGCATCCGCAGGTGTTTCGAGCCCACTGAACAAGCTCTCTACGGGAGGTTGGGAGCCGCCAAAGAAAGAGTAGACATAGTAGCCCAGAAGGTAGATAGCCGGAAAAAAGAGAAAGATAAACAGATACCACCTCCAGCCTATGCGCTTTAAGCTAAGGACTCTATTCCAAAAGTCGCCCCTTGTCTCCTTATCTGAGGAGGCCTGAACCAGGAAAACAGCAGCGAAGGTTGGCCCAAAGGCGCCCAGAATGATAACTGGCAGGAGAAGGCTCTCCGGCATTGGGACGGCCAGCACAGCTCCCCAAACAACCCAGGAGAAGGCAAAACTTAAGGCGAAGAAGGTCCAGGGCTTGGACGGCTCTCTTTGCTTCAGGTACGAATCACGCATAGTTTTCTTTTGAGAGGAAGTTCTTGAGGATGTTTACTTAAATGTACTAAAATTTACAGGAAGTGCACTTATAGCCTCACCGGATTAGATTGTTTATCGGTTAAAGTCCTGTTGTGCTAAAAACCCGGACAGTCTAATTCAAGTAGCCTTTAACATGGTGCAACATGTTTCGATATGGCCGGTGCTGGTGCTGGCCTTTATACATTTCTTTGGAACGAGACTACGGTTTTGGGCTGGCGTACCACGTAGTATATGGCTATCAGCAGCAGGAGGAAGCTCTGTTGCCTATGTATTTCTGCATTTGTTTCCTGAGCTGAGTGAAGGACAGGAGCATATAGAGCAGGCTTTTCCGGGGGAGGGATTTCTGAGCCATCACGTGTACATCATGGCCTTACTTGGTCTCACTGTGTTCTTCGGGTTAGAGCGTTCGGTGATAGATTCAAAGAAGGAAAACAAAGAGGAGGAGGGGGTGTATGTGCCCTCTCCAGGACTTTTCTGGCTTCACATAGCTTCCTTTGCCGTGTACAACGCCCTGATCGGTTATATCCTTTTTTATAGAGAAGAGGGGCCGCTGCGCAAGCTAATCCTGTTTACCGTAGCCATGGCGCTGCACTTTATTGTTAACGACTTTGGCCTGATGGATCATTACCGCTACAGGTACAGGAAGTACGGCCGTTGGCTGTTGGTACTGGCGCTTATAGGAGGCTGGAGCGTTGGTTATTTGATAGAAGTATCGCACACGATCATAGTGCTGGTACTGTCTTTTATAGGAGGAGGCGTAATTCTGAACGTGCTGAAGGAAGAGTTACCCGAAGAGCGCAAAAGCCGCTACTGGGCCTTTGCGCTCGGGGTTATTGCCTATGCTATACTCTTGCTGTCTCTTTAGGCGGTTGCAGCTGGTCTTCGGTGCGTGCCACCATCATGGATACCGTAGCATCGCCTGTCACGTTTACCGTAGTGCGGATCATGTCCAGGATACGGTCAGGGGCCAGTATGAGGGCTATCCCCTCTACCGGGATACCAGCCTGTTGCAGTACGATTACGAGCATCACGGTTCCGGCGCCAGGCACGGCAGCAGCGCCAATTGAGGCGAGGGTAGCGGTCATTACAATACCGATCTGCGCCATGATGTCGAGCTCTATGCCATAAGCCTGTGCAATAAAGACGGCAGCCACAGCCTGATAAAGGCTGGTACCGTCCATATTAATCGTGGCGCCCAACGGTAACACAAAGCTGGTGATTTCCCGGTTAATGCCCAGGTTCTTTTCGGCGCACTCCATGGTTACCGGCAAGGTAGCGGCACTGGAGGAGGTGGAGAAGGCCAGCATCTGTGCCGGGAAGATTCCTTCGAAGAACTTCTTATAGGTGGTTTTCCCTACCAATACGGCAAGGGCAGGATAGACAACGAAAATCATGATGGCCAGACCGGCTATCACTACCAGGCAATAATAGCCAAGAACCAGTAACAACTCTAAGGCAGCGTTAGGGTCTTCGCCGGCAAACTCCACCACCAGGCCTGCTAACAGGGCAAACACACCATAAGGGGCCGTTTGCATGATAAAGTCCACGATCTTCAGGATAACCAGGTTCACCCCCTCAAAGAAGTCATTCACAGGGGCGGCCTTGTCGGGCGGTATGGTGATGAGGGCGATGCCGAAGAGCAAGGCAAAGAAAATGACCTGCAGCATGGCCCCGTTGTTTGTTAAGGAACCGAATATGTTTGCCGGTACGATATCAACCAGAGGCTGTAGTGGCCCTTGCCCCTCCACAGCGGCGGCATCTGTGGATTTTTGGGTGGTAGTAGAAGCAAACTCCTCTCTGAACTCCTCCCGCTTCTCCGGCGAAAAAGCTTTGCCCGGTTCCGTCAGGTTTACCAATACCAAGCCCATGACCACGGCAACTACTGTCGTCATGAGATAGATGCCAATGGTTTTAGAGCCAATACGGGAGAGTTTGCTGATGTCGCTGAGGCTGGACACGCCCGTGATCAGGGAGACAAGTACCAGCGGTACGGCAATGAGCTTGAGCAGGTTGATGAAAATGGTGCCAAAGGGCTTGATCCAGTCGAGTGTGAACTCAATAAGACCGAGGGAACTGGCTGCTATACCCCACAGCACGCCGAGGGCCATGCCGATCAGGATCCGCCAGTGTAAAGCAAGTCTTTTCATACGTAGTTTAAGGTCAGGGGCAAAGCATGGTGGCTCTACCCGAATATGCATGTAAGCTTAGGGTTATACGGGAGCATGGTACTAAAAAGCCGGGACAGGCAAAGCAGGAATTCCCAATAGGCACCGAATCGCTCTATCCTAAAATTACGCATAAATACTCAGGAAGCAGGATTATTGTTGGAAAGTTGCTGTAGTACCTCCTAAAAGTGCATCGTGGCAGAAGGGTAGTAAAGAAAAAAGCCGCTCTAAGAGCGGCTTTTGATAGAACGTTGAGAAGTGGTAGGGTATACTATTCCTCGTTCACGACAACTTTTTCGATTCTGTCGTTCGCCTTGATCTTGTCGATCACCTCGTCGCCTTCTACCACTTTGCCAAACACAGTATGGTTACGGTCTAAGTGCGCAGTGTTTTTGCGGCTGTGGCAAATGAAGAACTGGGAACCTCCTGTATTACGGCCGGCGTGAGCCATGCTCAGCACGCCCCGGTCGTGGTACTGGTTCTCGCCTGTCAGTTCACAGTCGATCTTGTAGCCCGGTCCGCCTGTACCTGGTACTCCCTTCGCGCCTTCGCGCGTGTTCGGGCAGCCACCCTGAATCACAAAATCAGGAATAACGCGGTGGAAGGTAAGGCCGTCGTAGAAGCCTTTCTTTGCAAGATCTATGAAGTTTTGTACTGTTTTAGGAGCGTCTTTCTCATAAAACTCGACTTTCATCACACCTTTGCCAGTATGGATTTCTGCAGTTTTCATGGTTTGTTCGGTTATGCGTTAAAACAATGTGGATAACAAAAGTACGGAATTTATAGTTTAAGAAAGGGAGATGGCTCTTTTTAGGGAGCCAAAGCGATTTAAGCTTTATAAAACTTACGTTTAATTAAGCACGACGAACACAAACTATGAAAAGAACCCGATTATTTACTTTTGGAGCTGCGCTTTTTGCTTTGACCATGCTGTTTAGCTGTGGCTCTCCGGAAGACGCAGTTGAAAACGAGATGCAGCAGGAGAACAATGACCCCAACATGCGCGACAATCTCGACCCGCCTTCCCACGCAGCACCTGATGATGAGGCAGACCTACGTATGACAGACCCGGCTATAGGCGGACATACCATGATGCCGACGCAGTTGATCACAGAGAACATTACCTCTAATATGAACCTGACTACTTTCGCTTCTCTAATCAGAAAGGGAGAGATAGTGGATGTATTGGCAGGTACAGGACCTTATACCATTTTTGCCCCATCTAACGAAGCCTTTGAGTCTTTGCCAGAGGGTGTGCTGGAGAACCTGACGGATGAGGAAAACCAGCAACGCCTTAAGGAGTTGTTGAATAACCATATTGTAACGGGGGCGATCACGAATGCCGAACTGCTGGACGCTACTACGCTTAATACGGTTGGAGGAGAGCGATTAACAGTCACCAAACGCGGTGGGAATGTAATGGTTAACGGAGCAGAAGTAGTGGAGGGCGGTATTATCAGCGATAATGGCGTGATTCACGTGGTCGACAAAGTACTGACGGTCGAGAATTAACCGACACACTATAACGAATAGGCCTAAAAAGGGAGCGGCAGGTGTCTACACAGACCTGCCGCTCCCTTTTGTCTAAATGGCGGAACTATTTCCTGTTATCCTGGCCGTGCAGCATGCTCAGGTAACTTTCATAACGGCTCAGGGAGATCTCATTACGGCGTACGGCCTCGATCACGGCGCAGCCTGGCTCATTAAAGTGGGTGCAGTTGTTGAACCGGCACTGGTTCAGGCGTTCGCGCATCTCGGGGAAGAAATGGCTTAACTCTACCGGCGGAATGTCTACGATGCCCAGTTCCTTTATCCCGGGGGTATCAATAATAAAGGTATCCTCATTCACCTCAAACATCTCGGCAAAGGTGGTGGTGTGTACCCCTTTATCTGAGAAGTCAGAGATTTCCGATGTCTTCAGCTCCAGGTCCGGTACCAGCAGGTTGATGAGCGAGGACTTGCCAACACCGGAGTGGCCGGAGAGGAGTGTGGTTTTCCCCTGTAATAATTCCCGGATCGCCTCAATCCCCTCTTCGTTCTTAGCCGATACCGGCAGGCTACCATAACCTATCGCTCCATACATATGGCTGATCTGGCGCTGGTAATCCTGAACGTCCTCATCGTAAAGGTCCGTTTTATTGAAAATTAGCATGGCCGGAATATCATAGGCCTCAGCTGTAACCAGGAAACGGTCGATGAAGCCGAAGGAGGTACGCGGTGAAACCAGGGTAACGATCAGAAAGGCCTGGTCGAGGTTGGCTGCAATAATATGAGAGAAGGCCGATTTATGGGTCGACTGCCGGATGATATAATTTTCACGGTCCTGGATTTGGTTGATAACAGCCGTGTCGTCCCCGCTTTCCTCCACCTCAAAGTCTACCTTATCGCCCACAGCCAGGGGGTTACTTACCTTCAGGCCTTTAATCTTAAACTTGCCCCGCAGGCGTGCGCGGTGCAGTTTTCCCTCCTCATCACGTACCAGATACCAGGACCCTGTCGATTTTACTACAACTCCTTTCATGCGATTTCCTTTATCAGGCTTTTCATATCAGCTATTATCCGCTTCGTGGCACCTGCCTGTTTCTTTACGTATCGTTTTTCGGTATCGGTTATTTTTTGTCTGGCTCCTGCCTCCAGGTGTACCTGCTCAAAGGCGGCCAACAGCTCCTCTGCGTCCTGAATAGGAAAGGCACATTGTAGCGCTACGAGGTCTTTTGCCTCCTGAAACTTTTCGTACTTAGGCCCAAAGAAAAGTGGGAGTCCAAAAACGGCTGCTTCTAAGGTGTTATGCAGGCCTTTCCCAAAGGCCCCGCCAACGTAGGCATAGGTGCCATAACGGTAGAGCGAAGACAGCATCCCAACGTTGTCGATAACCAGTACATCTTGTTGGGGTGCGTCCGCCGCCGTCGTTTTGGAAAAGCGAACAGCCTTTCCTCCTAAAGCTTTCATAAGCTGCACAATGCCTTGTTCCTGCACCTCGTGCGGGGCAATGATGAACTTTATGGAGGCACGGTACTTCTGGATGAGCGGCAACAGAACATCAATGTCCGCAGGCCAACTGCTGCCTATCATAAAGACCGGTTGCTGTTGCACGAATGCCTCCACAAGCGGGATCTGCTTTACAGAGGCGGCTGTTTGCAGCACCCTGTCGAAGCGGGTATCCCCGGCAACGCTTGCCTGGGTGATGTGGATGCTTTGAAGTAGCTGCAGAGAGCTTTGGTTCTGTGTGTAAACGTGGGTAAAGCGGCGCAGGATGTTGCGGTAAAACTCCCCGTAAGGTTTAAAGAAAACCTGCTCCTGACGGAAGATAGCCGATATAGAGAGTGCCGGAACACGTTGTTGCTGGAGCTCCTGCAGGTAATAGTGCCAGAACTCATATTTCACAAACACGGCCAGTTTTGGCTGTACCACATCTAAAAAGCGCCGTGCATTAGAGGCGCTGTCCAGCGGCAGGTAAGCGATGTAGTCTGCGCCTGTGTAATTTTTGCGTACCTCGTAGCCGGAAGGAGAGAAGAAGGTAAGCAGTACCTTATAGGCCGGGAACTCCTCCCGAAAGGCCTCTATTACCGGGCGGCCCTGCTCAAACTCTCCCAAAGAGGCGCAGTGGAACCACACGACAGGCGCTTTGTGGCCACGTAAAGCTTCTTGCAGCCGCTCCAGCTGGTGCTCGCGCCCCTGCAGCATGAGCTTGGCCTTCTGGTTAAAGGGTGCTGCCAGCTTTAGGGCTGATTTGTATGCCGTCAGGCCGATATCGTAAAGTAACTTCAAATTTCGTACTTGCAGTGGCCGCAAAACAACCGGTAACGTGCATTGCCAGCCAGACCATGTTATCGTGCAAATATAAGGCATTGCGGTGGGATCAGCTGTCTTTGTCTGACAGAAGGCGTGGCAGCAGTATAAATACACCCATTTCGATACTTAGGCGTTATTTTTGCACCTGTGGCACTGCCAACATTTTGTTAATTCTAGAACCCTGCATGATACAGCAACACAGCGAGACAGATACACTGCAAAAGGTAATTATCGGTAGATACGAAAACTACAATGAGTCTCCCGCTTATGCGGAGCTGGTAAACGAGGAGCAAAAGACAGGACTGCCTCCACGCGAACAGCTGAAGGAGGAGTTCGAGAACTTCAGAAATGTGCTGACAGAGGCGGGCGTAGAGGTGCTGGTGCCGGATTATGTAGGCAAGTTTGTGTATGACCAGCTCACACCCCGCGATATTGGCGTGGTGATCGGGGAGAAGTTTCTGCTGTGCAATATGGTAAAGCGGAGCCGGCGCTACGAGAGCGCCGGTATTTTTCGCTACCTGCACCATATCCCCGACAGCGAGCCGAATATCATCATTCCCGATTCGCCTACCTGTTTTATAGAAGGAGGGGATATCCTGATTGATAAAGGAAACATCTTTGTAGCGGTGTCGCAGCGGACAAACCAGGAGGGGGTAGAGTTTCTGAAAGAGCAGTTTGGGGATGTGTTCAATATCGTACCCATCAAGGCCCGGGCGCTGGCAGAAGGAGAAAACGTGCTGCACCTGGATTGCATGTTTAACCCCGTAGGAGAGAAGGCTGCTCTGATTTATGAGGAAGGCTTTGAAGCGGTACCTAGGGAGATAACAGACGTGTACGAACTGATTAAAGTAGATAAAGCACAGCAGCAGGAGTTAGCAACAAACATTCTGTCCCTGTCACAGGATAAGGTCATCAGCCGCGATCATCCTTTATGTAAGCCCATTAACGATATGATAAGAAAGACCGGCGTGGAGGTGGTGGAGATAAAGTTTGATGCAGCACCTGCTACGGGAGGTTCTTTCAGGTGCTGCACCTTACCCTTGCTTAGAGGACAGTATTGAATAACAAAAAGGCCCCGGCAATTGCCGGGGCCTTTTTGTTATTTATAAGCAAGCTGTGCTTACTGGTTTCTGTTTGCAAGGTAGTTCGAAACACCTTCTTTTGTAGCCTGCATGGCTTCTTTGCCTTCTTCCCAGTTAGCAGGGCAAACTTCGCCTTTCTCCTCGAAGTACTGCAGGGCGTCTACCATGCGAAGTGCCTCGTCGATGCTGCGGCCTAGTGGAAGGTCGTTTACTACCTGGTGGCGTACCACACCTTCTTTGTCGATCAGGAACAAGCCACGGTAAGCTACAGGCTCTCCAACGAAAGTTACTTCACCTTCTTCATTGTAGTCGTAGTGACCAGCCAAAACGTCGTAGTTCTGAGCGATTGTCTTAGCCGCGTCAGCAACCAGAGGGTATGTTACACCCTGAATACCACCTTGGTCCTGAGGCGTGTTCAGCCAGGCAAAGTGTGATACGTGTGTGTCTGTAGAGCAACCAACAACGGCAACACCTTTGCGCTCGAAGTCAGCCAGACGGTCCTGGAAAGCCAGGATCTCAGTTGGACACACGAATGTGAAGTCCATTGGGTAGAAGAAGAACAGCACATGCTTCTTGCCTACATACTGCTCTAATGAGAAGTTTTCCTCAAAATCCTCACCGTTTACTACAGCCGTAGCTTTGAAAGAAGGCGCTTTTTTTCCTACTAATACTGCCATTTAAAATTAATTTAAAAGTTTAAAATCTATTTAGATACTCGTGAAATGCTGATCTGTTTTTCGGGCACTACCTTTTTGCCCGTTAATTGCACCGAAAAGCTCTTGATTTCGAAGTTCTCCAGGTTTCGTTTTCTGAAGAAGTCCTGCAGTAACTGTTCCAGTTCTGCATCCTCGTAATCAATGATCTCTTTGGTATTGCTGCAGTAGATATGGTTGTGCACCATTGTGTTCGCATCATAGCGCTTGCCTCCCTCTTCCGAAAGTACCCGCCGGATAAGTTCTGCCTCTACAAAGGTATCGAGGGTTTTGTACACCGTGCCTAAGGAGATGCTGGGGTTGGCAGGCTTTAAGTGCTGGTACACTTCCTCAGCGGTTGGGTGGTGCCCATGCAGCTCCGTCAGGGCTTCGTACACAACAATCCGCTGGTGCGTAGCTTTCAGGCTATTTTGCAAAAGGCGCTCTCGTAAGTACTGACGGTTAGTTTGCTGCATCTATCTAACTAAGAAAAATTCCTGTTTAGGAATTTATGCAAAGCTACAACAGATTTTTTTACAGAGCAAAAAGGTCGCCGCTAAACAACGAAAGCTTTTAAATGAGGACGATTAGGCAGAACACCTAAGCTGCTTCCTTTTATGATTGATATCAAGCTTGGGAGAGGGGCTTGTAGAGGCAATGCCAAACGTGTGCTGAAGGTAACCAAAGAAGGGGGGAGGGAGAAGTACAGCCAGTAAGGCCAGGGGTAAGCAATGCCCTTTTTGTGGAGGGCAAGCAAAGAATGATGACAATATTAGCAGAAGTCAAATAGGTCTTGAGCGGGAAGCTTCGCCCTGCGCAATCTTAAAATATAACTCATGTACATTCTTATACTGGTCCATGGGCTTATCAACCGGGGTTGTTGGAGGGGCTACTAAAAGCGGAATAGACCGGTCTATATGCATGATTTCCTGCGGTTTGTACATAAAACCAATAAGCAGAAGCACAAATAACAGACTTAGCTTAAGCAGAAATAACGGGGTGACTTTTTCAGCTGCTTGCATGGGCAAGTAAATAGGGCTTAAGACACAATATTACGTTTGTTACATGTAAAATAAAAATAACATATTGAATATGCAAAAAATTATATTGCATAAAAGCCAAAATATTTTAAAAAGATGCAGTCGCTTATTTGCTCACAAACTGAAAAGTTGTGCGAGTCCGTTGTTCCAGCAGTATCTCTTTTGCATCCATCAGCTTCGTTATACTTTCTGTTGTGTAGTTCTTTATGGTAAAAAGACGCAGGTTGGTGTTATAGTGAATTACAAACTGGTCATGCAGTCTTTGCATCAGACGGTGTAAGCGCTCCGCATGGAAGTCGGTGCAGATAGAGAAGGAGATAGCGGAGTTTTGCATGAGGTTTATCTTAATCCGCAGTTCGGATAAGACACCAAAAATAGTGCTTAGGTTTTTCTCAGAAACGAAAGTAAAGTCTTTAACGGCGAAGGAAACCAGGCACTGGTTTTCTTTGATGATATAGGCCGGAGCCAGTTTATCGAACCGGCAGTTATAGATCTTGGTGCCTGCCCCTGTTGGGTTCAGGAAAGACTTAACATGGAGCGGAATCTGCTTGTTGGCAAGGGGCTTGATCGTTTTGGGGTGTATAACAGAGGCCCCGTAGTAAGCCATTTCAACGGTTTCCTGGTAAGAGATCTCCGCGTAGCGCACTGTGTCCGGAAAATACTTCGGGTCAGCGTTTAACAGCCCCTCCACATCTTTCCAGATGCACATCTCTGTCGCATCGAGTCCGTAGGCAAAAATAGCGGCGCTAAAATCAGAGCCTTCGCGGCCAAGGGTCGTCGTGCGGCCTTCAGGTGTGCCTCCCAAGAAGCCCTGCGTCACCACCAGTTCCTGCTCTAAAACAGCGGGTAAGTCTTGCTTGATCTGCCGCTCTGTGCTCACCCAGTCTACTTTCGCCTCGCGCCAGCTACTGTCTGTTCGGATGTACTTTCTACTATCCACCCACTTGTTTTGTAGCCCCTGCTCTTGCAGGAAGTAGTGGAGGATAGAGGAAGACAACAACTCGCCGTAGCTAACAATCTGATCGTACAGTTGGTCGTACTCACCGGAAGGATCCATGCTTTGCAGGTCCTGTAGCAGGAGACGGAGTAAGTGCTCCTGCCTTTCGTGTGCCGGATGCTGCTGTGGGAACAACTCCTGCAATACGCCCGTGTGATAGTCCTTTAGTTGCGTGTACTCCTGCTGAAAGTCCTTCTGTTGGTAGGCCAGGTCCATGACCTGCTCTAAAGCATTGGTGGTTTTACCCATGGCGGAGACCACCAGTAACAATTGCCTTTCACCTCCCTGTGTTCTTACGATGCTGGCCAGGTTGCGGAACGCGCTGGCGTCTTTTACCGATGCACCACCAAATTTATATACTTTCATCCTGTCTTAGCTTAAGTTCCGTAAAAGTAGGCATAGTTCGCCGGAATGCCCAAAATCAATGTTTTTCTATATAGGTCAAAATCAATCGTATGAACGACAAACTCGCACTCCCTGTTGGCACTACGCTGGACAGGTTTATCATGCGGAAACAGGAAGAGTTTCCCTTCGCGACAGGAGAGCTGTCGCAACTGCTACGCGACATAGCCCTCGCGGCAAAAATCGTAAACCGGGAAATTAACCGTGCCGGTTTGCTGGATGTAACAGGTGCCTACGGAAACCAGAACATACAGGGGGAAGAGCAGCAAAAACTGGATGTCATCGCCAACATCCGCTTTATACGGGCCTTGCGGAACGGGGGGGAGGTGTGCACGATCATCTCGGAAGAGGAGGATGACGTCATACAGACCGGTAACCACCGGGGCAAGTACATCGTGGCAATAGACCCGCTGGACGGTTCCTCCAACATCGACGTGAACGTATCAATCGGGACGATCTTCTCTATTTACAGGAGAAAGTCCGAGACAGGTTCTAACGGTACAATGGAGGATTGCCTGCAGCAGGGCACCCGGCAGGTGGCGGCGGGCTATGTGATCTATGGATCCTCTACGATGTTGGTCTACACCACGGGGCACGGGGTAAACGGCTTTACGTATGAGCCGTCTCTAGGCGAGTTCTTCCTGTCGCACCCCAATATTACCACGCCGGCAGACGGCACTACTTATTCGTGTAACGAGGGTAACATGAACAGCTTTCCGGAGGGGATCCAGAACTACGTGAACTACTGCAAAGACCAGAACTACTCTGCCCGCTACATTGGATCCCTGGTAGCAGACTTTCACCGGAATCTGCTAAAGGGCGGGATTTACATGTATCCTCCGACGAATAAAGCGCCAAGTGGAAAGCTGCGCCTGATTTACGAGTGCAATGCCCTGGCTTTTATCATTGAGCAGGCGGGGGGCAAGGCTACCACCGGCTTCAAGCGCATCATGGACCTGCAACCGGAAGAGTTGCACCAGCGTTGCCCGCTGCTAATCGGCTCGGCAAAGATGGTGGATAAAGCGGAAGCCTTCTTAAAGGAGGTTGAAGTGGAAGAAGGCATCGTTTCAAAATAAAGCACCACATACTGTGAAAAAGCGAAGGCAGCGAGGATAAGTCCTCGCTGCCTTCGCTTTTCTGTATCCATACCAGGGAGGAGTTCCAGCCTTTACCTTTGCCGGTACCTGTCCCGTATCTCGGCCTTCCGCAGTTCCCGTTTTATAATCAGCCGGGCAATTCGCTCCGCTATAGTTTCCGGATCGTCAGCCACCATGGCCTCTTTAACTTTATGTTCTTCCACATCAATGCGATACAGGATGTGTAACAAGCGGTTCAGGTCCGAGTGAAGCAGGTGCAACACCACCCGGGCAAGCTTGTACTGCAGGGCTTCCAGGTCCTGACCAGGTAGGTTCTCTATGTCAAAAACCCGCTGGAGGTGGTTTGTAGCACTTGTAACAATGGCAGGTGAATAGGGCATAAGCTTGGAGTTTGGAGGCGCCTGCGGAAACAGAAAAGCCCCTCTGGAGGGAAGGGCCTTTTTGTATTTTCGTAATGGTTATGCTTGTTCTTCTTTGCCTTCGTCTGTTTTCGAGTCAGAAGCTTCTGCTTGCTCTTGTGCCGTAAAGCCCACGTGCTGGTTCACGATCTGGTACCAGTTCGCCAGCTTTTTCATGTCTGATACGTACACGCGGTCTTCATCAAAGTTGGGCAGCACGTCATACATAAAGCTTTTGTAATCCTCGTTGCTTGGCTTTTCGCTCAGGGGCAGGTCACTGCCATACTTCTGGTGAACTCTGTCAAACACTTCGGCGAGGGGCACAGTACCTTCTTCATCAGTAGTATAAATAGAAATCTCATCCAGTAATGACATGCGGTGCCGCGCCTGTGCGACCAGCGTCTTTGGGTTCTCTTCCAAGCTTTCCACAATAACACCGGTACGCGTTGGCTTTACCACACGGTAAAGGCCACTCATGCCAGAAATGGCTGCAATTTGTCTTAAATCAATAGGCATAAAAGAATAAACATTTGGTGGTTATAATTTAAACATAATTGGGATGCTGGCATCCAGTCGGTAGCCCGGGGCTTTAAATTTAAGCAGCTTGGCCACACGAAGGGCTTCTTCACCTGTGCCGGCACCTTGGGTGCGGATTACCTTAAAGTTAGAGGTAGACCCATCTTCATTCACTGTAAAGCCTATGATACAGTCGCCCTGCACCCGGTGACGTTTGGCCATAGGCGGGTAGCTCAGCTCCTCGTAGATAGCCTTGTACATGGCCTCCTGGCCCCCGTCATAGTGCTCGGCTACCGGAACGACTTTCTCTGGCACCCACACGTTGTTTTCCTGCTGCGGGGCAGCTTGCTTTGTCTCTGTGTTCTGAGCGGCCACGGTGCCGGCCATCAAAGCAAATAAAAGAAACAAAAAGGAGAATTTTCTTTTCATAAAGGGTAAATATTAAGTTTAGATGTTATGGGGAGCTATGGTTCGGGCAGAGATGCAGACCTTGATACAGGCGGCTACTGATTTTGCATCTGTATGTTTACTTCGTCAATAAAATTCAGGATCTCGTCGCGCCCTGCCTTCGTTTCAGCTGATGTGCGAAACATTTGAGGAAGCTCTTCCCACGTTTCAAGCAGTTTACGCTGGTAGGCGGCGATGGTTGAGTCCGTCTTGACCGCTGATTGTTTGTCGAGTTTGGTGAACACAATAACAAAAGGCAAGCCCATGCCTCCTAAATAGTTAATAAACTCCAGGTCCTGCTTCAGCGGCTCATGGCGCGAGTCGATCAGCACGAATACGCAGGCTAAGTTTTCACGCTTCTGGAAGTAGAAATTGATCATTTTCTTCCACTTCTCTCTTTCTCCTTTGCTTACCTTGGCATAGCCATACCCGGGTAAGTCTACCAGGTACCAGGAGTCATTTATCAGGAAGTGGTTGATCAGTTGTGTCTTTCCGGGGGAGGAAGAAGTTTTCGCTAAGCCTTTCTGCTCGGTCAGCATGTTGATAAGAGACGACTTGCCCACGTTTGAGCGTCCGATAAAAGCGTACTCCGGCTTGTTTGGGGCCGGGCAATCCTCTACACGGGTATTGCTCATCAAAAACTTTGCTTCTTTAATAATCATGCTGCTGGTTTAAATACGCACTCATTTCCGTGGATACAGCTTCGGCCATGTGATTACAGCATCGCAAACTGCGCCTTGTGCAAGGCTTGAGTTTTCATCTCAAAGATACTGATTTTCTCCTAACAAAGTGAAAGCCCTCTTTACTTGGCTAGGGGTGAGTGAATGGCGTCCGGAACACGGAGGAAGATCTGTGAGGAAGTGCTTTTTTAATGTCGCAGCAGCAGGGCAAAGCTGTCTGCATGTAGTTAATTGCTGTTGTCAGCATCATCTGTAGCAGCGTAAAAAGGGAGTGCCTAAATCAGTAGTATTCAATAAAGTATAGGTTAATATATGGACAACTCTTAATGTAATTCGTACAAATACCACTACTGTATGAACCGGGTTGTTAGCTGCGGGCACTATGGTGCGCAAGCTGTACCCAACCCTGAGATATTGAAGACTTAGCTATGCGTTTAGAAACCAAACATACTATCCGATATGCGACCCTGCTGGTACTGAGTTGCCTGTTAGTAAGTACAGCACTAGCTCAGAGCACTAGAAAGCTGCTCAGGAAGGGAAACAGGTTTTTTGAGAGAGGGAACTACAGGGAAGCCGCTTCCTACTATGAGAAAGCGCTTGCTAAAGAACCTGCCAATGTTAAAGTACTGTATCCTGCTGGGGTTAGCTATCTAACGTTTGATAAAGAGAAAGCCGCTGATTACCTGTACCGCGTACAGAAGCTAGAGCCGGACTTTGACAGGGACTTGGATTACTGGTTAGGCCGCGTAAACCTGATTAACTACCATTTCGATACCGCCATTGAGCACTTCCAGGAGTACCAGGAGGAGCTGCCAAAGCGATATGCAGAACGGCATGAGGAGGTCAAGCGCCTCATTCAGAATGCAAAGAATGCAAAGCAGGAAGTAGCTAACCCTAAAGATGTATTTGTGAAGAATCTTGGAGAGGCTGTTAACACGCTCTATTCCGAGCACAGCCCTGCTATTTCATTAGATGATAATTACCTGCTTTATACTTCCAGAAGTGAGAAAGCAACAGGAAACCAGGAAGCCAGAGATGGAGAATACTTTGAGGATATCTTTGAGACAAAGCGGACGTCTGAGGGGGAGTGGGACAAACCAAGCGTAGTTGCCGGCGAGCTAAACAGCTCGGTTCATGACGCTTCCATTCAACTTTTTGATAATGATACCAAACTGTTGATGTACCGGTCCGAGAACAACGGCGATATCCTGGTATCAGAGCGGGGGGCTGGTGGTAGCTGGGGAAAACCAAGGAGCATAAGTGACCAAGTGAACACCCGGGACTTTGAGGCGGACGCTTTTATTACCCCCGATGGGCAGACACTTCTTTATTCTACCAGTCACTACTCCAAAAACGGGGACCTGGACATTTACATGGTCAAGAAGGATGAGAAAGGCAACTGGGGTTCGCCAATAAGTGTAGGCGAAACTATTAATACCCCTTATGATGATGATAGCCCTTTTCTTGCCCGGGACGGCTCGCTCTATTTTGCCTCCCGGGGCCATAACTCCATGGGTGGCTATGATATTTTTGTCGCAAAGTTTGATCCTGTGGCGAACAAATGGACGGTTCCCGAGAACCTGGGGGCGCCCATCAATACCCCTGACGAGGACACGTACTACCGCTTGGCACCAGATGGTAGTTACGCTTATTTGACGTCTTATCGTCTTGGAGGCTTTGGTGAAACGGACATTTATAGGATCAACTATATTCGAAACGTAAACGTGAGCGGGCAGGTGCTGTCTAAGGCTGATGGCACCAGTATGCCTGAAGTTGAACTTGTCTTTAACGGCATGCAGGCGAATAAGCACCCTATTTCCTACCGCAGCGTGTCCGATGCCTCTCTGGCCAACTATAAGGTCGACTTGCTTTCTGGCAGAAAGTATCAGGTGCAGTTTTTGAAAGATGGGAAGCTAATAGGTGAACAAGAGTTTGAAGTGCCCCTGGTGCTGGACGAAGCCACGACTCTTACCCAAAACTTTTATGTTGACTAAGGGAATGCGGCGAGTCTTGTGAGGTGCCCTGCACTGGTGTTGGAGCCGTTGCTAACTGTAGAGAAGAGCTGAAGGTGCCATCCAGCAAAGGGGAAGGCTTGATAAGTATAGCGCTGACTAAGCGCTTGTAGCCACAGAAACGGTACGCCGGAGAGCAGGCTGGGTATTCGCCCAGCCTGCTTTTTTTATATTTCGGAACATAATCCGTGAATTATAGTTTTAGGAAGAGTATTTTTGCCGGCCTAACACCTTATACCTTAACCCATGGCGGTAGTACCTTACAAAGACCAGAACGAGAACAAGAAATCGCAGGTGGCTACGATGTTTAACAACATCGCGGGCAAGTACGACTTCCTGAACCACTTTCTCAGTGCTGGCATCGATATTATCTGGAGAAAGAAGGCTGTTAGCCTGCTTGCTCCAGAAAAGCCTAAGTTCGTGCTGGACATTGCTACCGGCACCGCCGACTTTGCGATCGAAACCCTGCGTCTTAAGCCCGAGAAAATTGTAGGAGTGGACATCTCGGAGGGTATGTTGGCGGTGGGACGCGAGAAGCTTGCCAAGAAAGGCCTGACAGACAAGATTGAGTTGAAGTATGGGGATTCTGAAAACCTGCCGTTTGAAGACAATTCCTTTGATGCCATAACAGTAGCTTTCGGAGTACGCAACTTCGAGAACCTGGAGAAGGGGCTGGCGGACATGTACCGGGTCCTGAAGCCGGGCGGCACTGCCGTCGTGCTGGAATTCTCGAAGCCGCGCAGCTTCCCGATGAAGCAGCTTTATCAATTTTATTTTAAGAATATACTACCGGTGGTAGGGAAGATCGTTTCTAAAGATAATGCTGCCTATACTTATCTGCCTGAGTCCGTCCAGGCCTTTCCGGATGGGCAGAGTTTTCTTAATATTTATCAAAAAGTAGGATTTAGAAGCACGAAATGGCATTCACTCACATTTGGAATAAGCTCCATCTATATAGGAAAGAAATAGTTCTTATCAATTTGCTGGCATTGTTGCTGTTTGCTGGTACCACGGCAGAGGCGCAGGAGAAGATCATGACCATGAACAAGCCTGGTTATGACGAAAGACCCGTACACTATGGGTTTTACCTGGCTGTACCCTTTACCAAATATAACCTGCAACACTCCAAGGCCTATGTAGACCAGCAGAACGCTACAACACCGCACGTTGACGTGAACACGAAAACAAGCGTTGGGTTTTATACCGGCCTGGTGCTAAACGTGCGCCTGGCCCAGTACCTGGATGCCCGCTTTGTGCCCGGGGTAGGTTTCTATAACAGGAAAATAGAGTTCGCGAACGCCCTTCAGGATTCAGGGGAGCGCATGGATGAGGACCAAAGCATCAACTCTACGGTTATCGAACTGCCCTTCCTGTTAAAATACAGAGCCAAGCGACGCTCTAACCTGCGGCCGTACCTGGTGGCAGGGGTAAAGCCGGGCATTGATCTGGGGAAAGCCAAAAACGACGCGGGAGATAACAAGGAACTGCGTGTGGAGACTTTTGACATAGCGCTGGAGTACGGTATCGGCCTGGACGTCTTCTATCCCTATTTCAAATTTGCACCAGAGCTGCGCTTCTCCCACGGATTGTTTGACCAGCACAAGCCAACTGGCGAAGAGTATAGCAACTATATCCAGAAGCTGACCAACCACAACGTTTCACTCATCTTTTTCTTTGAATAAACTATGACGAAAATCGCACTCATTACCGGGGCTACCTCTGGTATCGGCTGGGCAACGGCTGTGGAACTGGCAGAAAAAGGCTACCGTATCATTGCCACAGGTCGCCGGGCAGAACGCCTGGAGGCCTTACAGCAGCAGTTAAGCGTGCCGGTCTATCCCCTGGTGTTCGACGTTCGGGATAAGGAAGCTGTGCAGGAGGCCATAGACTCCTTGCCTGAAGCCTGGCGGCAGGTAGAGGTGTTGGTAAACAATGCCGGTAATGCCCATGGCCTTGCCCCGATACAGGAGGGGGCACTGGATGACTGGGATGCGATGATCGATATAAATGTGAAAGGCCTGCTCTACGTAACCAAAGCCGTTTTGCCGCTGATGTTGCCGCAGAAAAAAGGCCACATCGTGAACATAGGCTCCATTGCAGGCAAAGAGGTGTACCCGAACGGGAACGTGTATTGCGGCTCAAAGCATGCTGTGGACGCCCTTTCGAAAGGCATGCGTATCGACCTGGTACAGGAAGGAATCAGAGTATCGGAGGTGAACCCGGGCTTGGTGGAAACAGAGTTTTCGGAAGTACGCTTTAAAGGAGACAAAGTACGTGCGGCCAGCGTGTACCAGGGATTTGAAGCCCTGCAGGCACAGGACATTGCCGAATTGATCAGCTTTATCGTTACCCGCCCGGCCCACGTTAACCTGGCAGAGGTGCTCGTGTTACCCACTGCACAGGCCTCAGCAACCGTATTGCATAAGCAATAGTTAGTGACGGGATTAAGGTATACAAAAGCCCCGCTTTCTTTGGCATCAGTGCCTCTGGAAGCGGGGCTTTTATAATTATCGAACTCAGCGCGCAGAAGAAGTCCTTGCGCTTGTGCTGAAGCTAGTACATGGCGTGCATGGATAACCTTTACGCCTTAGCCTTGGCTTAGCAGGTTCAGGTACCCGAAACACTTTTTACTGATCCTCTGAGAGAAGCTGCATCACAAAGGCATAAAGGTCTGCCTCCTCACGTACCATGGAATAAAGTCCTGTGGCCCCGTAATGCCCGGCGTCCTGCTCAGTTCTCAGAATGACCGGGTTCTTTTGCGCCGGACGGTTTTGCAGCGCGGCCACGAACTTATAAGAGTGGAAGGGGGGCACCCGGTCATCGTTAGAAGATGCCATCAGCAGCATGGCCGGGTAATTTACCGTTGGCTTTATATTATGCAATGGCGAGTACTCCCGGAGCTTCTGAAAACTGAGGCTGTCCTGCGTTGTACCGTACTCATCTACGTGCAGGGCCCCTACCGTGAATTTCTCAAAGCGCAACATGTCCAGTGGAGCCGCTACGGGAACTACTGCTTTGTACAGGTCCGGGCGCTGGATGGCAGCGGCGGCCACCACCAGGCCGCCGTTTGAGGCCCCTGTTGCCGCCAACCTGGCCGGATTGGTATAGCCCGCCTGAATAAGGTACTCTGCGGCAGCGTTGAAATCATCAAAGGAGGTTTGCTTATTGGCCCCGCGACCCTGCCTGGCCCACTCCTGGCCCAGTTCGCCACCGCCCCGGATAGATGCAAAGGCAAATACGCCCCCTTTTTTCACGAAGTGAATAATGCCCGGGTCAAAGTGCGGTGTGCTGATTACTCCAAAGCCACCGTAGGCCTTCAGGAGGGTCGGATTGCCGCCTTCGAGCCGGAGCCCTTTCTCATATATAAGCGTCATCGGGATCAGCGTGCCGTCTTTACCCGGATACTCGACCTCCTTATATTCAAAGTTGTCGATGTCATAAGACACGGTGGTGCGTTCAGTAAGCGTTCGCTCAAAAGTCTTCGTGTTGAACTTGTATACGACAGATGGGAAGGTATACGCATTGTAGCGGTAATACACCTCGTCTTTATTCGGGGCACCGGAGAAATTGTGCACAGACGTTGCCACAGGCAGCTCCAGGTTATACAGCATTTTGCCGGTATAGTCGAACACGGTGAGCAGTGGATGCCCCTTTACCAGAAAGGTTGCCACTATCCGGTCCTCCATCAGGTACGTTTCTGTAAGCAGTGCCTTGGAGAACTGCGGTATAATTTCCCGCCAGTTAAACGGGTTGGCCGGGTCTACCTCTACCAAACGTCCATTGGGGGCGTTGTGCGTGGTGTAGGCGAGAAGTTTGCCGTTACGGCTGTTCTGCACCTTAAACGTGAACGCAAGGTTCGCAAGCAGTGGCTTCAGGACAGGGGTTTCGCTGCTATAGTCGATGATAAAGGTGCTTTCCGTGCCTGTTACCTGGTGCTCTTCCCGAAGCACAAAGTAGCGGCCATCTGCTGTGGTGCTGAAATCAAACATGTAGTAGGCACTGTTGCGCTCAAAGATGAGCTTGTCCTGTGTTTGCTCGGTGCCCAGCTCGTGGTAGTACACTTTCTGCCCTTCGCCAGCCTTGGGGTAAGCGGCGTAAAAGAAGCCGTTCCCTTTCCATGCGATATTCGAGAACTTCACAAAGCGCAGATGGTCCGGGCGATGCCGTCCGCTTTTTAGCTCCACAACCTTGATCTCCGCCCAGTCACTGCCGTTGCGGCTGAACTGGTACGCCAGTAAATCAGAGCTTTGGGATACCTTATAGCCCTTCAGGTTGATGCGGTCAGTGGCAGAAATATCTTTAGGGTCCACGAGCGGCGATACGTTGTCCAGAGTGGGATTGTCACTCATGGTACTTTTGTAGTAGAGCCCTGAGGAGCCAGTGGTGTTATAGTAGTAATACCGGAAATAATAGTTGCCGTCTTTCACGAAGTTGTTGGTCGTCCGGACGTAGCTGTATTTATCGAAACCCAGGAAGGCGTTTGTCTTATTGGATGCCTTCGCGAGGAACTTCTTCGACACGCTGTTTTGCGACTCTACCCACTTGTTCGTTTCGATGCTGCGTAGGTCTTCGAGCCAGCGGTAATTATCTGTGATTATGTTCTTTTGATAGAAGGTGTCTACCACAGCGGTCTGGCGTGTAGCAGGGTATTCCAGGGTTTGGGCAAGTACCTGGCCTGCTTGCAGACAAGCCAGTAAAGGGAGTACAATTTGTTTCATAAAAGGCAGGTGTGGGTGAAGCCACAGCAGGCAGCGTGATCAAAACGCCAGCTGCGAATGGAGCTGCGGGTTGTGTTATTTTTATTTGAAGTAAAACTAACACAATTGTTCCTTTCCTGCCAATCGTTATTGTTTAAACATGGAAGTAGGAGGATTTGCTTGCAACAAAAAAGCCGGCCACAGAAACTCTGGACGGGAGGATGCATCAGGAACGGCACAGCATCCGGGGCTTTATAGTAAAGAAAATGAGGGAAATAAGAGTAAGCTTCTTTTTGGGGGTACTAGTTCTAAAAGCCTTCCCAGTCAAAGGCGTGCACGCGTATATCGTTCGTGCGTTTGTCTTTTGTTTCGCGACTCTTCTCTAGTTCTGTGCCCCGCTTCGTGTCATACACCCAGGTCTTCTTGCCTCCGCGTCTTACACGGGACGTGTCTTTTATCTCGTCTTCGCCACGCCCCCCATACACCTCTACTTTTATTCCCCGTTGCACATCCCCGCTTATCTCAAACTCATCTTCCCCAGCCAGTCCGCGCAAAGTGATTAGCTCCGTTTCTGGTCGGTAAAAAGTGCGCCGGTAGTATACTTTGTCGTCCGATTGTCGGCGCACCACAACCTCGGTCCGCTCATCATCCAGGCGTTTCACCTCAAACTTGTCCTCCTGGTTTGTGCCAACCACCAGCACTTCCTTCGCCAGTATCTCATAAAATTTGGCCGCCGCTTCATCCAGCATGTCCCGCCGGCTGATCAGGCTGCGCTCTGTACGCTCGCCGATCAGGTTGTAAACGGAGTCCGGGAATTGGCGCACGGCCCGGTCTATGACCTCATCTGTGAGGGCAACCTGAAGTTCTTTAGCCAGGGAGTCGAACTGTTGCCGTGTTACCTGCGACAGGGCACGTTTGTCTATGAACTCCGAGTTAACCGTCAGGGCCTTTACGTCATTGATCTCCTTGTCAAAAGACTCAAACTTGCGGATTCCCCAGTTGCGGGTAAGCAGCCAGGGGATAATGCCGTCCTGCCCCCGGTAAAAGACATTATCACGGTCTTCGGGGATTGGGCGGTAAATCTTCTCTCCGTCTTCTTCATATACGGCCCATTCCCACTGCCCCTCATGGCGGTCCCAATCGTTTACCAGGATGTCCAGGAGGCGGGCCTTGGCAAAAGCTGTTTCGTCTATAAAATGGTCGTTCTCACTAAAGCGGTTCTCAAGTACGGTTCCTGAACCATCAATATCCACAGCGTTTCCAAGCATCGGCGTGATGGTGTGCTCGTCATCAAACTTTTCCTCAAGCATGAACAAGTTATCACTGAAGGTATCGGTGTACTCGCCAAAGTCTGTATCGTTGGGGCGTACATACACGAGCCGCGGATTGCTATGATAGATCCCTGCTGCTTCCGCTAGCGGGGGAATGACAAAAGCCCCATAGGGGTTAATAGCAGAGATTTGGTCGCGGAGCACATTGGTCATAAAGGTTTTCCGCAAGCCTTTTGGTAGCACCTCCCTGGGATCTTTATCAATAGAGCGGAGGGCATAGGTAAAGCCGTCTTTTCCTACCAGTGTGAGGCTGGTTGTTTGAAAGCCCCCGCCAAGTTCTTCAATCTCCAAGCCTCCTTGCACGGTATCCATATCAAACACGGGTACTTTTACGGGGCTCGCCCATATGGGGCGGTTGTGCTGGCCCCAGAACAGGCGATGCAACCATCCGCGCTTGTAGTGCTTGCCCGCTTTTACCACTACGCTGTCTATGCCTTCCGGCGACTCTTGCAGTTTAGCATAAACTGTTGGGTCTACCACGGGTGTTTCAGCGAAGAAGTTCTTTCTGGCACAGCCAGTAAAGGTTAGTAAAAGAAGTACAAGTATTACTTGCCACGGTTTTATCATCATGGACGCCTATTCATTTTATTGTTAACACTTCTAACGTAAATCAGGCATTAAGTTTTCAGGCGAAGCGCCCTTGGGCCTTAGGCAAGGGCCCTCTTTGCTGAGCCGACAGAGAAGAAAGACCTCAGTTCTGAACTGTTTCATAAGCTTTCCTCTTGCCAAAGCGGCATTAGGAAACGGCAGGTGCCACCCTGGGGTTTATCTTGGCCCCTAGCAGTGCGACAAAGGCAATGGAGGTACATACAGCCATGATCGCTGCCATAGGAACTGCCGTGCCATCATGAAAATAGCTAACCAGACCTGAGGCAACCGCACCCACTACCATCTGCATGCTCCCGATCAGGGCAGAGGCGCTACCGGCATGGGTGGTGAAGGGCTCCAGTGCCAGGGCCGTAGCATTGGGGAATATAAAGCCCTGCCACACCAGATAACTAAAGATTAGTACCAGCACAGCCGACAGTGGAATCAGCCCAAAGGCGCTACTCAGGATCAGTAAAAGCCCTGTCAGGAACTGTAGTGTACCGGCTAAAAGGGTAATATCGGCACTGCTCCGCCTTTTTAACAATACCCTGTTAAACTGGCTTGCAGCAATCAGGCCAAACGCATTTAGCCCAAACAGCCACCCGTACTGCTGTTCCGTAAAGCCTAGTATCTCCATATACACATAAGGGGAGCCGGTAATGTAGGCGAACATACCCGCTGAACCAAAGCTGCCGGCTATGGCATAACTCCTAAAGGTTTGATCTTTTAAGACCGTCCAGAACTTTTTTGTGATGTTGGCAGGGTGTAGCGATATGCTCTTGTCCTCCGGCTTACTCTCGGGCAGGTAGCGCAACACGGCAAAGAATACCAACACGGAGATACCAAAGAGCACGGCAAAAATAAAGCGCCAGCCCAGAAGCGCCGTTACGTAGCCGCCGATGGTGGGCGCCACGATAGGGGCAACGCCCATCACGAGCAGTAGCGTGGAAAACACACGGGCTGTTTCGCTGGGCGGGAAGAGGTCCCGCACCACGGCCCGGCTCGCCACCATGCCCACACAGCCCCCCAAGGCCAGCAGCAGCCTGAGGCCGATAAGCCAATGAATAGTGGGAGCAAAGGCACAGAATGCCGCCGCAGCCATGTAGAGCAGCAGCCCGAAGAGCAGAGGCCTCCGGCGTCCGAAACGGTCAATTAAAGGTCCGTAAACCAGTTGCCCCACCGAGATGCCGATAAAGTAACTTGTCAGAGAGAGGCCTACATGGGCAATATCGGTATGCAGGTCAGCGGCAATGGCCGGGAAGCCTGGCAGGTACATGTCAATGGAGAAAGGGCCAATGGCGGCCAGTGCCCCAAGTATCAAAATGATGACTAATTCTTTATTCTTATTCACTGTTTGTACTGAATCCTTTTTAATAAAAAATACTCCCACGGAAGGATTTATGATGTTTAAACAATAAACCTGCTCAAAGTGTTCTTGTGGCGAACTGCCGCAGACAGTTAAAACAAGCCAACACGAACTGGAAAGTACTGAAGCTTAGCTGTAAGGGTTTGCCAAAGTCTGTTTTATTTGGTGAAGGGCAGGTGCTGGAGCCTTTACGAAGAACTTGTTTAGAATTTGGAAAAACATTTTACCTTTGCGCGCCCTTTCATAATATAGCTTTGAGAAAATATTTAACTATTTTACTTTGTTTACTTGTTGCCAGCGCCACCCAGGCGCAGATTCGCATCACGGGGCAAGTAACAGATGCCGTGACGGGCGAAGCGCTTCCGTTTGTGGGCATCTTTGTAAAGAACACGTCGGTAGGTACCTCTACCGACGAAAACGGGGCCTACAATATTCGTCTTTCCGCTGCGCCTGATTCGCTGACAGCCTCTTTTGTAGGTTACTTGTCGCAGACCTTGCCCGTGAAGAAAGGCGTGGCAGTGCAGGTCATTGACTTTAAGCTGGGGACAAATGCGCAGAAATTGCAGGAGGTGGTGATTCGCCCCGGCGAGAACCCTGCCTGGCCTGTTATGCGCCGGGTCATGGACAACAAAAACGCGAACGATAAGCGCAAGCTGACTGCTTACCAGTATGAGGCCTATACCAAAATGCAGTTCGACGTGGACAACGTGGGGCAGCAAAAAGGCAAGGGTGTGCTAGGGAAGGCCATTACCTCGCTGGTAGACTCACAAATGTACCTGGCTGGTGAGGACGGCAGAAAAGTTCTCCCCTTCTTTATCTCAGAATCTCTCTCCGACTTTTACTATATGCGGGACCCTAAGCGCAGTAAGGAGAACATTAAAGCCACCAAGGTAACAGGCATTGGCCTGCAGGATGGCACGCTGGTATCGCAGGTGATTGGCAGCAGCTACCAGGACTATAACTTTTACCAGAACTGGGTAAGCGTATTGCAGAAGAACTTTGTCAGCCCCATCGCGGATGGCTGGAAAGGTTACTATCACTACGAACTAGAGGACAGTACCTTTGTTGGTGAAGACTGGTGCTATGAGCTCTCCTTCAAGCAGAAACGCCCGCAAGATTTGGCCTTTAACGGCCGCATGTGGATCACTGCAGACAGCTATGCCCTGCGTAAGATCGATGTGACAGTAAGCAAATCGGCTAACATCAACTTTGTGGAGAGCATCGCCCTGCAGCAGGAGTTGTTGCCAGTAGGAGAAAGTGCCTGGATGCCCTCCAAGACAGACGTGAGGATCAAGATCGTAGGGCTGACCCCAAAGCGGCCGGGGATACTGGCAAAGGTGCATACATCTTATAAAGATGTTACCGTAAACCAGCCCCAGCAGTCCGACTTTTTCGATAAGCCGGTAGAGCTGATGGCAGGGGCCGGCAAGCAGACAGATACCTTCTGGGAGGAGCGCCGTCATGATACCCTGAGTGTGGCGGACCAGCAGGTATACGCTACCATCAACGCGATCCGTGAAACACCCAAAGTGCAGCGCTTTACCAACATGGCCATGGTATTAGGAACGGGCTATAAGAGCTTGGGTAGTGTAAGTTGGGGGCCCTGGCCTTATACCTATGCTAATAATAACGTGGAAGGACACCGCTTTCAGGTAGGCGGCAAAACGAACATAAATTTTAGCGATAAGCTGGAGTTGCGGGGCTATGCCGCCTACGGCACCGAAGACCGGGAAACCAAGTATAGCGTGGGAGGGCGCTACATCCTGAGCCGTAAGCGTTGGAGCGAAGTAGGCCTGAAGTACCAGGAGGACCTGCAGCAGGTGGGACTGATGTCAGAGAAGCTGGAAGCAAGTCCTTTTTTCATGGGTTTCTCCCGTTTCGGTGAGTTGCGCCGTCCTATTATGGTGCGGGAAATGAGTTTGTACCTACAGCGTGACCTGCTACGAGGTGTGACAGAGCGTGTTGGCTTGCGTACTCGGCATTTCGATCCGCAGTATGATTTTGCATACTATGCAGAGGGTGTCGGGCAGCCAGAGAAAGTGGCTAGCTCCTTTACAGCCACTGAGCTTAGCTTTATGACGCGCTTTGCAAATAACGAAGTATTTGTAGAGAACGATAACGAGCGCATCAGCTTGGGTAGCGGCAGCTGGCCTGTGATGAACCTGAAGTACACCCTTGGCCTTAACAACACCCTGGGAGCAACCGTGAACTACCAGAGGGTAGACCTGGGCGTGGAGCAGGAGTTTGTGATGGGGCGCCTGGGCAACGCCCTTTACAGGCTGGAAGCGGGTAAGATTTTTTCTCCGGTGCCTTACCCACTGCTGGAGGTACATACCGGTAACGAAACGCCTTTTTACTATGAAGCTACTTACAACCTGATGGACTACTTTGAGTTTGCCAGTGATACCTACGCTTCCCTGCATTACGAGCAGTATTTCGAGGGCCTGTTGTTTAACCGACTGCCCCTTATTAAAAAGCTGAAGTGGCGTGTACTGGCCAGCGGAAACATCCTCTACGGTAGCCTGAGCCAAAGCAACCTGGATCTGATGCCGGAAGTAACTCCTTCGGGTGCTCCACAGGAAACGTTTAAGGCATTGGGTAACACGCCTTATGTGGAAGTGGGTTACGGGATCGAGAACATTTTTAAGGTGCTACGCGTGGATGCCTTCCATAGGTTAACCTATTTGGATGAGGGAGCCAGAAAGTTCGGACTGAAAGCCTCCGTGCAGTTTAAACTGTAAAGAAAGCTCGTAAAATAAAGGAAAGGGCCTGCTAACTATAGCAGGCCCTTTCCTTTTAAGGCAGGTAAATTGCTTGGGAAGCTATTCTGTTGTTGCCATTCTCCGGAAACTTGGTACAGGCAACTTATAATCAGCATACTGTTCTGTTATAGGCACCGCCGGGATAAGCCTCTCCCAGCCAAGTTTCTGCTGCCATACCCAATCATAGGAGTTGTGCGGTTGCAAGCTTTTTACGGTATGGTACATCTTGGAAAATATTGCCTCGGCTGTTTCATCTTTGAAGACGAATATAGCGCCAGATAAGCCTTTAAAAAAAAGAGGGCCTACCTGCTACAGGTAGGCCCATGGGAGTACAGTATATTTTGTAAGAGGAACAATGTGCAACAAAGGGTCACAGCTTCACGAACTCGACTCTTCTGTTGTTGGCCTTTGCCTCTTTGGTGTTGTTATTGTCCATGGGTTTCGACTCGCCCCAGCCCTTGGCAGTCAGTCGGTCATCTTTAATGCCCTGCCCAACCAGGTAGCTCCGCACGGCTTCTGCCCGCTGCTGGCTAAGCTTGATGTTGCTGTCCTCCTCGCCATCACTGTCGGTATGGCCCTCTATGCTGAACTTAAGCGTTGGCTGCTCTTGCAACAGCTGCACAATACTGTTCAGGGTGCCAACTGACTCCGGACGAATATTAGCCTTGTTCACGTCGAACTTAATGCCGTAGGTCACAAATTTTCCATCTGCCATTATCTGGTCGTACAGCTTCTTGCCGCCTTCTGCTATCATTACGTTCTTCACCATGGTGTTGGCGTCTATGCGTTTGTCAATCTTTATCCGCAGGTCGCTGGGTTTGCCGTTTACGTTGGGTATGTTGATCAGGCGCTGCTGGTCGAGGTACACCTTCATGCTACGCTTGTTAAAGGAAATAGCCACGTGTCGCCACTGCCCCTGTATGCCAGCAGCCTTTAGTTCCGTCGATTCGGACCCATAGTCCTTAAACCGTACACCATTAGCCCTTACATCAATCGGGTCCCACAGGTCGCCATGGATTTCCTGTTTGTAGTACTTACCGTCAGGAATAAGGTATATATAGTAGCCTACATTCGAATTATCACTGTCAAAGAAGAGGTCCATTTCGATGGTAAAGGTTTCCGGCAGCCAGGCGTCCCCCTCCATTAATGGCGTGATGTCTGTCTGGCTTTGTACCAGGTTAATCACTGGCTCTCCTTCGAACATAGCAATTTCGGCATTGCCGCTCAGCAAGTCCCACCGTGAGGGAAACTCTCCGTTTTCCTCCCCTGCCAGGTTGTCTGCGAACATGACCTTGTCGCCAGCCACGAAATCATATTTCGTCCAGGCTTTGATGTCTCCTGTTTTAGCAGCATTGCCTGCTTTATCCGCGGTAGCAACTTCACTACCCACCCCGTTGCCGTCCTTTTTGGTGTTGGTTTTCTTAGGACCCTCCAAAGCATCATCAATGGATTTGTCAATCTGTTGGTCTACCTTCTGGTTCAGCTTGTTTTGAATTTTCTTACCAACATTAAACTGGGCTTGTGCGGGAAGGAGGGTAAGGGCTAAGAGCCCTGCACAGCAAGCGGTTATAATAGTCTTTTTCATAAGAACAAGTGGCTTAAGACAGACTACAAGCTATAAATACTAGAAATTATATCATAAATAATATAATTAAAATTAGTAAAAGTAAGTTTTTACTGGGTAGTGGGATAAAAGTAGAAGATGAAGAAGCTAGTCTTCGGGAAAGAGAGAAGCTCCTGACATGAAGCTACCCGAAAGCCTAAAGAGCAGGAGAGAGGGACAGGGTTGGTACCATCTTTCCCTGTGCTAATTGTAAGATACGGGTTACGGCTTCAGGCAATTCTTCCTGGTAGTGCGTTACATAAATAAGGGTAATCCGGCTTAGGCGGCAGATGGTATTGAGCACTTGCTTTAACTCTTGCTGCTGGGCTTGGTCCAGCCCCTGGCAGGGCTCGTCCAGAATGAGCAGGGGCGGGTGCTTAATCAGGGCGCGCGCCAGCAGGCAAAGCCTTTGGGCACTGGCAGAAGCCTGTTTAAACTGCTTTTGTGCCAAGGCTTCAATTCTAAAGAGGCGCATCCAATGTAAGGCAAACGCCGCCTTCTTAGGCTCGCTTTTACGGGTGAGCCCCAGTGTATCATAAAAGCCTGACTCCACTACTTCCAGACAGGTGCTGTTGTACGGGAAGTATTGCTGCAGTTCCGGCGATACAAAGCCAATGTTCCGCTTAATGTCCCAGATGGTTTCGCCGCTGCCTCTTTTCCTGTCGAAAAGCACTAAGCGTTGCGCAAAAGCCTGTGGGTTATCTCCGTTGATCAGGCTGAGCAGCGTGGTTTTACCAGCTCCATTATGGCCTAACAGGGCCCAGCGCTCCCCCTGCTGGATATGCCAGTCAACTTCGTCCAACACCTGTTTATCGCCGTAGCGGATCGATACTTCGTCCATCTTCACGATCGTGTCGAAGCTAGGAGAAGTATGCACGGCAAGCAAGGCCTGCAATTCCTTTTCATCCAGAGAGGGGCTAGCAATGGACTCCCTGGTCTTTGGCTGGTAAGCGTTTTTTGGTACTGCTTTGATGATCTTCCCTTGTCGCAATTCTGCTACGTGGGTGATGGCTTCCGGTATTTCTGTGGGAGTAGTGGCCATGATGACCGTGATGCCGGATGCGGTGATTTCCCGAATGATGCCGTTAAATTCTTCCCGTGTCTGTATGTCCAGGCCGGTGAGGGGCGCGTCTAACAGGAGCAGGAGTGGGTTCTTGAGCAGGGCTGCGGCAATTAGCAGTCTTTTGGTTTCTCCATTCGATAGCTTAATAAGCTCCTTGTTGAGCAATGGCGCCAGCTTTAAGGTCTGTACTACCTTTTCATAAGTCCAATGTTGTTCTAAAGCTGTAGCAGGCATCACCGCCTGTAAGTATGCCGTTACTGTCGGTGCATCCCCTGCATCAGCGGCATGATAGCGCTGCTGGTAATAAAACTCAGTATTGTTAGACGAGAGGTTACGGAAGTTGTGGCGCTGCTGCACGTGTGCCAGGAAGTCCCGGTGCGTGAGCGGTACATTTTTCGATAGCTGCTCTTTTGCAAAATCCTGAAAATAGAAGTGCTTTATGCTACCATTTACCACCAGGGAGTTACCTGCGATAGCTTGGAGTAGGCTGCTTTTGCCAGAACCGCTTTCACCTACAAGGGCCCAGTGCTCCCCCTTATTCACCTGAAAGTTCAGGTTTTGGAACAGCACCTGGCGCAGGTGTCGGACGGTAATATTCTGAAGCGAAAGAAAAGGTTTTGTGGCAGGCATTAGGGATCTGTGCTTTATACGAGCAGGTTCAGGAAGTCCTGCTTGCCATTCAGGTACTCATAGCCAAAGCCTTCCTCCGTCATCCGTTGCTTGATGCTTTCCACATCGTGCGGATGCTTTACCTCGACACCGATAAAAACAGGGCCTTTTTCTTTGTTGTTTTTCTTGATGTACTGGAAATGGATGATGTCATCGTCCGGGTGCAACACCTGATTCACAAAGGTGCGGAGAGCCCCTGGCTTTTGGTTGAACGTCACCATAAAGTAATGTTTTAGTCCCTGGTGCCGCATGGCACGCTCCTTGATATCCTCCATGCGGGTGATATCATTGTTGCTGCCACTCACTACGCATACCACGTTTTTCCCTCTAATCTCCTCTGCGTAGCTTTTTAAGGCAGAGATGGATAAGGTGCCGGCTGGCTCCAATACAACTCCCTCCTCGTTATACATCTTCAGAATGTCCTCACAGATCTGTCCTTCCGGGATCAGGAGAATATCGTCCAGCAGTTCGCGGCAAATCTCAAAGGTAAGTTCCCCTGGGCATTTCACGGCTGCGCCATCCACAAAGCTGTCGATCTCGTCCAACATCAGGCGCTGTCCTTCCTTCACGGAGCGGTACATAGACGGGGCGCCCATTGGTTGTACGCCGATCAGTTTTGTGTCGGGGCTCAGCTGTTTAAACACACTGGAAACACCCGAGGCGAGTCCTCCGCCTCCAATTGGCATGAAGAGGTAATCGATTGGAAAGGTCGCAGCTCTGAGGATCTCCAGCCCCACGGTTGCCTGTCCCTCCACGATAGCCATATCATCGAAAGGAGGAATAAAAGTGCTCCCGTGTGCATCTGAAAAAGCTTTGGCAGCCTGGAAAGTATCATCATAGGTGTTGCCGGTTAGTACGACCTCCACCTTATCCTTCCCAAACAGGCGCACTTTGTTTACTTTCTGAGCCGGTGTTTTAGCAGGCATAAAGATGTAGCCCTTGATCCCGAGCAACTGGCACGCGTAAGCCACCCCCTGTGCATGGTTTCCCGCGCTGGAGCAAACAATCTCCAGGTTGGGCTGCTCCTCTCGGGGCAGAGTGCACATCTTGTTGTAAGCTCCTCTGATCTTATAAGAGCGCACGATCTGCAGGTCTTCCCGCTTCAGGTAAATGTTTGCGCCGTACTGCTCTGACAGGGAGAGGTTCTGTAACAGTGGGGTTTTAGAGATAACGCCCTTTAGGTTCTTTGCCGCCTTCTCGACGTTTTCCAGATCCACTACGCGATCAAAAGAAACTACATCTTTATGCATTTGCTATACCTTTACTTGGAGCGTAGCTTTCTTACCACTGCTCCGGTTTGCCATAATTCTGATTCGCGCAGCTCCTTCAGTTCTGCTTCCAAGTCCTTGCGGTAGCCAGGGGTAGAACCTCTTTGGATAGTGCGCTCAGCCTCTTTACCAGACGCCACGCTATCATATAGCTCGTTCAATACCGGTAGCGTTGCTTCCCTAAACTTGCCTTTCCAGTCCAGGGCGCCGCGCTGCGCTGTAACGGAGCAGTTGGCGAACATCCAATCCATACCATTCTCGCCAACAAGCGGCACCAGGCTTTGTGTCAGTTCTTCCACCGTTTCATTAAACGCCTCAGAAGGGGAGTGGCCACGCTGCCGCAGTACTTGATACTGTGCCTCGATGATTCCTGCCAGGGCACCCATCAGCACACCTCGCTCGCCAGTAAGGTCACTGTATACTTCTTTTTTGAAGTCTGTCTCGAACAGATAACCGGACCCTACACCAATGCCCATCGCGATTGCTTTCTCATAAGCCTTCCCAGTCGCGTCCTGGTACACGGCAAACGAAGAGTTGAGGCCACCGCCAGCCAGGAACAGCCTGCGCAGGCTGGTACCGCTACCTTTCGGGGCTACCAGGATCACATCCACATCAGTCGGAGGCACTATGTTGGTTTGCTCTTTAAAAGTGATACCGAAGCCGTGGGAGAAGTAAAGGGTCTTACCAGGGGTTAGTCTTTCTTTCAGGGTAGGCCATACAGCAATCTGCCCGGCATCTGACAGGAGGTTCACCAGGATGGTGCCGCGCTCTGCCGCCTCTTCGATAGAAAAAAGTGTCTCTCCTTCTACAAAACCGTCGCTTACGGCTCTGTCCCAGGATGGAGAATCTTTGCGCTGGCCAACTATAACATTAAATCCATTGTCCCGCATATTAAGTGCCTGTCCGGGGCCTTGCACACCGTATCCGATTACGGCGATAACCTCGTCTTTCAGTACTTCCTGCGCTTTTGATAGAGGAAATTCGTCACGGGTGATTACGGTTTCGTCTACTCCTCCGAAATTGATAGTTGCCATTTTAATTTAGCTCGTTTTAAGGTTAGTAATTATTTCTTTTATAAGGGACATAAGATAAAAGACGAAGGACTGTAGGAGGCTTTATGCTGCGGAATGATTCCCTTGTAAGGCGCTCTTGTCTTTTGTCAAAGATCTTCTGTCGTAAAAATCTACATTGAAAAAACTTTGTCGCGGCTGTTGAGGTACTCGTTCTCGCTTACTTCGTGGCCGGGCTCTGTTCGCTCAAACTCACGCAGCTTTCGGTTAAAGCCTTCGCTGTGCTTGATAATCGCGATGCGGGCGCTTCGAACAAACTCTATCAGCCCAAAAGGCTGCAGCACCTTGATCAGGTTGTCCGTTTCTTCGCGGTGGCCGGTTGTTTCGAACACGGTGTAGTCCTTGCGGATCACCACAGCGCGGGCACCATTCTCACGGAGCAGTCGCTCTACCAGCGCTTTCTCGGCGATCACGTCTGTGGGTACCTTGTACAGGGCCATTTCCTGCCAGATCACCTCCTCGTTCGTGTTATAGTACACTTTGAGTACCTCCACCTGTTTCTCTATCTGCTTTGCCAGTTTCGACACGACCTCCTCTGTTTCGTGTATTACGATGCTGAAGCGGTGGATTCCCTCTATCTCGGAGGGGGAGGTGTTCAGGCTGTCGACATTGATCTTTCGCCGGGAGAAAATGATGGCGATGCGGTTGAGCAGGCCTATCTGGTTCTCCGTGTAAACGGTGATGTTAAATTCCTTCCTGTCGATATGATTCGCATTGCTCATAACTCTTTCTTTAATCGGTTTCCACTTTCGCAGAAGAATTACTTAAGTCTTATCTCGCTCACGCTACACCCTTGTGGTACCATCGGGAACACATTGTTCTCTTTGGTCACCATTACTTCCAAGAGGAAAGAGCCCGGGTGCTGGAGCATTTCCCGTAGTGCGCTTTGCAGGTCTTCTCTTTTAGAGATGCTCTTGCCGGCAATGCCATAACCGCTTGCCACTTTCACAAAGTCAGGGCTGGTAATGTCTACAAAAGAGTAGCGCCTGTCGTGGAAGAGTTCCTGCCACTGCCGTACCATTCCCAGAAACTGGTTGTTCAGAATGATCATTTTCACGTCCGCGCCACTCTGCATTATAGTGCCGAGTTCCTGTAAGGTCATCTGAAAGCCTCCGTCGCCGGCCACGGCTACTACTGTTCTGTTTGGTGCGCCGAACTTGGCTCCAATGGCTGCAGGCAAAGCAAAACCCATGGTGCCAAGGCCACCGCTGGTAATATTACTGCGGGTGTGGTTAAGTTTAGCATAGCGGCAGGCTACCATCTGGTGCTGCCCAACGTCGCTTACAATAATGGCGTCCCCGTTGGTGAGCGTGTTCAGTTGCTGGAATACTTCGCCCATGGTGAGTTCTTCGGAGGCCGGGTGCAGTTCGTCCTGAATCACGGCAGCGATTTCTTCCGCCTCATACATTCTGAACTTCTCCAGCCACGCGCTGTGCTTTTTTTGTTGTACCAGCTCAGTCAGCAGGGGCAGCGTTTCTTTGCAGTCGCCCCACACGGGCACCGTGGTCTCTACGTTTTTGCCGATCTCAGCCGGGTCAATGTCCAGGTGAATGATCTTTGCCTGTTTGGCATATTTATCCAGCCTGCCGGTTACGCGGTCATCGAAGCGCATCCCGATGGCAATAAGCACATCACACTCGTTGGTTAACACGTTGGGGCCGTAGTTGCCGTGCATGCCCAGCATGCCCACGTTCAGGTAATGATCGCTTGGCAGCGCCCCGGCGCCCATAATCGTCCAGGCAGATGGTATGCCCGCCTTTTCGACAAAGGCCTTAAACTCCTGCTCGGCCGAGCCTAGCATTACGCCCTGTCCCCATAACACAAAAGGCTTCTGCGCCTGGTTGATCAGTTCTGCAGCCTGTTCGATGTACTCTTTGCGAACAATTGGTTTAGGGCGGTAGCTGCGTATGTGCTGACAAGGTGTATAACCTTTGAAGTCGAATTTCTGCAGTTGGGCGTTCTTTGTGATGTCGACCAGTACAGGCCCTGGCCGGCCGCTTTTGGCAATGTAAAAGGCTTTGGCCAGCACCTCGGGTATTTCAGAGGCTTCTGTTACCTGGTAGTTCCATTTGGTTACAGGGGCTGTGATGCTGACCACGTCTGCTTCCTGAAAGGCATCGGTACCTAACAGGTGCGCGAACACCTGCCCGGTAATACACACGAGCGGCGTGCTGTCGATCATCGCATCTGCCAGACCCGTTACCAGGTTAGTGGCTCCCGGGCCGCTGGTGGCAAACACGACGCCTACCTTACCGGAAGAGCGGGCATAGCCCTGCCCGGCGTGTATGCCCCCCTGCTCATGCCGTACCAGCACGTGGTTTACTTTGTCCTGGTAATCATACAAGGCATCGTAGACAGGCATGATAGCCCCTCCAGGATATCCGAAAATGGTATCTACTTTTTCTTCAAGAAGCGAAAGAATGAGTGCTTCCGCCCCTGATTTTGTTTGTACATCCTCAAGCAATTCCGGAGCTCGGTTCTCTTTCGTTAACATACGCCTCTTCTAAATCTGTTATACATCCGTTACTTGCGTCGCTTACCGTTTTAATGTACTTCTGCAACACGCCTCTTTTCACCCTAGCCTGTGGGGCTACCCATTTGTCGCGACGCAAGGCTAGCAGGGCCTCGTCCACGTGCAGGTGCACGGTATTGGTTGCTGCATCCAGGGTAATAATATCCCCTTCTTCCACTAGTGCGATGTTGCCGCCATCAAAGGCTTCCGGCGTAACATGGCCAATCACAAAGCCATGCGTACCGCCAGAGAAACGCCCGTCGGTGATCAAAGCTACTTTATCGCCCAAACCGGCTCCCATAATGGCAGAGGTTGGCTTCAGCATCTCTGGCATGCCCGGTCCACCTTTTGGCCCGACATAGCGGATAACGACAACGTTACCTGCCTTTACTTTATTCACTTTCAGGCCTTCGTTCAGTTCTTCTTCAGAGTTGAATACCACGGCTGGCCCTTCAAATCGCAGGCCTTCTTTTCCGCTGATTTTGGCCACGCCGCCTTTAGTAGCCAAGTTGCCGTACAGGATCTGGATATGCCCATCAGCTTTGATAGGATTCGAGAGCGGCCTTAACAGGTCCTGCTCTTCCCCCAGTGGCTTTACATCCGCCAGGTTCTCTGCCACCGTTTTGCCTGTTACTGTCAATAGGTCACCGTTGATGAGGCCCTCATTCAGGAGCGTCTTCATCACAGCCGGTACACCGCCCAAGGCGCACAGATCTTCCATCAGGTACTTACCGCTTGGCTTTAGGTCGCCCAACACAGGTACCCGGTTACTTACTGCCTGGAAATCGTCCAATGTTAGTTTAATGCCTGCCGCGCTGGCGATGGCAATGAGGTGTATCACCGCGTTTGTGGACCCGCCCAGCACCGTGATCAGGACCATCGCGTTCTCAAAGGCCTCACGCACCAGAATGTCGCTCGGCTTGATGTCCTTCTCCAGCAGGTTCAGCAGGTATTTGCCCGTCTGAAGGCACTCCTCGCGTTTTTGCTGGCTTACAGCCGGCAACGAGGAGGTATAAGGGATGGCCATGCCGAGGGCTTCTGCGGCAGAGGCCATGGTATTGGCCGTGTACATGCCCCCACAGGCCCCGGGGCCGGGGCAGGCATTGCGGATGATGCCGCGGTAATCCTCTTCTGATATGTTCCCGTTCAGTTTCTGGCCATAAGCTTCGAAACAGGAAACGATATTTAATTTTTCCCCTTTAAACATCCCTCCTTTGATGGTGCCACCATACACCATGAGGGATGGTCTGTTCAGGCGGGCCATGGCGATGAGGGAGCCGGGCATGTTTTTATCACAGCCTACCACGCAAGCCAAGGCATCGTAGTTATGGGCTCCTGAGATAGTCTCAATGGAGTCGGCAATCACTTCTCTTGATACCAGCGAGTAGCGCATGCCTTCCGTACCGTTGGTAATGCCATCGCTCACACCAATGGTATTAAAGCGCAGGCCCACCATCCCTAATTGGCTTACTCCTTTCTTTACCTCGTCTGCGAGACCGTCGAGGTGCATGTTACAGGTGTTCCCTTCAAAGCCTGTAGAGCAGATACCCACAAAGGGCTTCCGCAGGTCTTCTTCAGATAAACCCGAACCAATGAGCATGGCCTGTGAGGCTGGCAAACTGTCATCCTGGGTGTAGATGCGGCTATATTTATTCAAGGTCATTTTTACTTGGCTTAGTAATTCTGCTTTGGTTACAAGCTCGCGCCGGCACTGTTAACAAGGAGTCTGTTTCGTCTCTCTTTGTTCCTGAGTGGCAGGAACGCGGCTTTGTTTAGATTACAATTTACTTGGGATTATCCCTGCCCCTGAAACCAACGCTTTCGCTTTTCACTATTTCTAAAGTCTCTTTTTTTGCGTCTATTTGCCTTAATTGCAGCTTTTTGCCCCTTTGTCGATACAATCTCTAACTGTCATTTTTAATGGACTACAACTGTTAAGCAAAGCAATTAAGAGGCTGGGAAGAGGTGCTCTAGGGCGGTAGCTGTCTGACTCTTGTAAACTTCTCCCCCCAAGGCACGGGTATTTTACTATTTGCGGGCATCTTATCTTTTGTTTTAAGGTGTAAGGATATGTGGACTAAACAAAAAAGCCTTTCTGACCACCGGGGCAGAAAGGCTTTTGCATATAAAGAGGCCTGTCCTGTCAACCCGGTGGGGGTAGAGGAGAAATGACAAGAATCAGAATGACTACTATGATGGAAGAGAGAAGCATGCTGTGTATAAGTTAATTCGGGCGAGGCAGTAAATAAAAAACCATCTCTTGCAGGAGATGGTTGCTGTTATCAAATTCTGATAGGGGTATTCTTTAGCAATTCATCTCCGTCCCTGTGGTAAAATCACAAGGTTAATAATAATGCTGACGAAGAGTTGTGCTTGTTTGATCATTGTAAAAGCAAAGCTAACAGTTTTTGGCAAAGTTCAAAGTTTAGAAGAAGGTTTTTTTAGTTAACTGTAAGCTTTTAACTGTTGAGGGGTTCGTCTTCTCCGTTCGGCGGCTAATGTCGTGGCACACCTCAGCCTGTCTACGGTTCGCGCACTTTTCTTAGAGTTTCAGTGCTATGAAGGCATTATGGAGGAGCGGAAAAGGCTTCTGAAAGAAGGTTTTATAACTCGCTAAGATTAAAAGCGTTAGAAAGCTTATCTGAAATTTTGATGCTATAAAATTATGGAAGACAACTTACGTGACGAACGAGGTTACACTGTTCCTGTAGCGGGGCCCCGGTATGGCACCGGCCTGGGCGTATTTAAGCGAATATCCTGGGGGGCGGTTTTTGCAGGCCTGGTAGTAGCTTTGGTGGTGCAACTAGCCTGGAGCCTGTTGGGCTTGGGCATTGGCTTTGGAACAATAAACCCCGTTGAGGAACAGGACCCCATGGCAGGACTCGGTACTGGAGCTCTTATCTGGTGGATAGTGAGCACGCTGGTTTCCCTGTTTATCGGGGGCTGGGTGGCAGGTAGACTGGCTGGTATGCCCACCACAGCAGACAGTATCCTGCATGGCATTATCACCTGGAGCCTGTTTACCTTACTCTCCTTTTACCTGCTCACAACTGCTGTAGGACGGGTACTAAGCGGTGTGGGCAGCCTGGTTGGAGATACGCTTTCACTGGCAGGCCGAGGCATTGCCGCAGTGGCACCTGAGGCGGCAAATGCTGTGCAGGGGCAACTACAGAACACTAACATCGATCTGTCGACTTTAAAACAGGAGGCCCGTCAGTTGTTGCGCCAGACAGGGAAAGAGGAGTTGCAACCGGAAAACCTGGAGGAAGAGGCGCAGCAGACTGCTAGTAATGTACAAGGCGCAGCAGGTGAGGCCGCTGCAAGTCCTCAGGCAGCAGGCTCTACTTTTGATGCCGTGTTTGATAGGCTATACGGGCAAGGCCAGGACATTGTGAATGCGGCTGACCGTGAAGCAGCCATCAACATTGTAATGGAGCGAACGGGTAGAAGCAGAGCAGAGGCAGAGGAGGTCGTGAATGGCTGGGTCAACACTTACGAGCAGGCGAAAGCCCAGTACAAGGACACCAGAGCCCAGGTCGGGGCGCGTGCACAGGAGATAGGTGGAGACGTGGCATCGGCTGTGTCAAAAGCCGCTATCTATTCCTTCTTTGGGCTGCTGCTAGGAGCCATCGCCGCTGCGATAGGCGGTAAAGTGGGAGAGCCCAAAGACCTTGCTGTGGCTACGGGCGGTGGCGTGGTGAACAGGGACTGACATGGGTAGGATGACCATCTATAAGTCTTAAAACAAAAGGCCAGCCGTATTAGTACGGCTGGCCTTTTTAGAAGCAGGATATGTAATGCTTAGGCATCTGCTTTTGACATACGGTTACGCTCGTTCTCGTCGAGGTAAATCTTACGCATGCGGATGCTCTTCGGTGTTACCTCCAGGTACTCATCTTTCTGGATGTATTCCATGGCCTCCTCTAGTGAGAAGTTTTTAGCAGGTGCGATCTTCACGTTGTCATCAGAGCCGGAAGCACGCATGTTTGTCAGCTTCTTGCCCTTCTGAATGTTCACTGTGATATCGTTCTGACGGCTGTGCTCGCCAATTACCTGACCCATGTATACTTCCACGCCCGGATCTACGAAGAACACACCACGGTCCTGTAACTTGTCGATCGCATAGGCAGTACCCATACCTGTTTCCATCGAAATGATAGAGCCGTTATTACGGCCAGGAATATTGCCTTTGAATGGCTCGTAACGCAGGAAGCGGTGGTTCATAATGGCCTCACCGGCAGTAGCTGTCAATACGTTGTTACGCAGACCAATCAGGCCACGGGCCGGGATGTTGAACTCCAGGTGCTGCAGGTCGCCTTTCGGCTCCATGATCGTCAGCTCGCCTTTGCGCTGCGTTACCAATTCAATTACCTTGCCGGCAGTCTCTTCCGGCACGTCCACCACCAGGTGCTCAATTGGCTCATGACGCTGGCCGTCCACTTCTTTATAGATTACCTGCGGCTGACCAACCTGTAACTCATAGCCCTCACGGCGCATGGTTTCGATCAGTACAGACAAGTGCAGGATACCACGACCGAACACCAGGAAAGAATCCTCACGGTCAGTCTCCTGTACACGCAGGGCCAGGTTCTTCTCTGTTTCCTTGAACAAGCGGTCACGCAGGTGGCGGGATGTCACGAACTTGCCCTCTTTACCGAAGAACGGAGAGTTGTTGATCGTGAACAGCATGTTCATGGTTGGCTCGTCGATAGAGATACGCACCAATGGCTCCGGATTCTCCGCATCGGCAATAGTATCACCAATGTCAAAGCCTTCGATACCGGTTACAGCGCAAATCTCACCGGCTGTTACTTCCGCTACGGTTTGCTTGCCCAGGCCTTCAAATACCTGAAGTTCTTTGATACGGCCTTTCTTTATGCTGCCGTCTGCTTTGCAAAGGGCGATTGGCATGCCTTCTTTCAGCGTACCACGGTGCACACGGCCAATGGCAATACGTCCTACGAAGGAAGAGTAGTCCAATGACGTGATCTGCATCTGAGGAGAGCCTTCGCGGTAAGGGGCCGCCGGGATCACATCAATAATAGCATCCAGCAGCGGGGTAATATCCTCAGTTGGTTTCTGCCAGTCCAGGCTCATCCAGCCTTGCTTAGAAGAACCGTACAACGTCACGAAGTCCAGCTGCTCTTCTGTTGCGTCCAGGTTGAACATCAGGTCAAACACCTGCTCGTGCACCTCGTCTGGGCGGCAGTTTTCTTTATCTACTTTGTTTACTACCACAATTGGCTTAAGGCCTAACTGTATAGCTTTGCTCAACACGAAACGTGTCTGTGGCATGGCTCCTTCAAAGGCGTCTACCAGCAGGAGTACACCGTCGGCCATTTTCAGCACGCGCTCCACCTCACCACCAAAGTCGGCGTGACCAGGGGTGTCGATGATGTTGATCTTCACGTCTTTGTAGCGCACCGACACGTTCTTTGAAACGATCGTGATGCCGCGCTCGCGCTCCAGGTCGTTGTTGTCCAGAATCAGGTCGTCGAACTGCTGGTGCTCCGCGAAAAGCTTAGAGGCATGGATGATCTTGTCCACGAGCGTTGTTTTGCCGTGGTCTACGTGTGCGATGATCGCAATATTTCGAATATTTTGCATTGAATTGATTTTTCGAGCCGCAAAAGTACTAAAAAGGGTTCAGACTTTTACTAGTTCGCTCGAAATAAACAGGTTATGATTAAGTTACTTCCCGCTGCGCCTGCTTTTAGGCACCGGTAGCTAGTCAACATTTCTGCCTTGCGCTTTGTTTCATAAGGAGTTAGGAAATTTGAAGGCGACAAGTCTAAACGTCCTGATGTTCCGTACAAAAAAACAGACGCAACCTTTAAACCAGAAGTAAAACAAACTGAATGACCTATGAAGCAAGTATTTTATGTCCTGATAGCAACCCTTGGAATGGTAGCCTGTGCCCAGCAACAGGATGAGTCGGCAGAATACGCCCTTACAACGGCCACCGCTGGTGATGAACCCCTGTCAGACCTGGCCATAAGGCTCTTAAACAGTGAAACCTTAGCGGACACCGTTGTAAAGACAGAGGCCGAGTGGCGCAGAGAGCTGACCCGGGCAGAGTTCCAGGTACTACGCGAAGAGGGGACAGAGATTGCCTTCCGAAACGAGTACTGGGATAACGAAAAGGAGGGAGTTTACGCATGCGCTGCCTGCGGTAACCCCATGTTCGGTTCGGAAACCAAGTTCGAATCCGGTACCGGCTGGCCCAGCTTTTATGCCCCGCTTGAGGAAGAACGTGTAAAAGAGGTGGATGACTATGCCCTGGGTATGCTCCGCACCGAAGTAGAGTGTGCCCGCTGCGGCTCGCACATTGGCCATGTGTTCCCCGATGGGCCTGAACCGACAGGGCTGCGCTATTGCCTGAACTCAGTGGCGCTGGACTTTGTGCAAGCAGAATAAACAGAAACTAGTCTTCGCGGTTATATTTTTGCTGCTGTTAAGCTGATTGAAAAGCTTAGCAGCAGTTTTTGTTGGAACAGCCGGAGCCTGGCAAGAGTAACTTTTATATGAGCAGAAGAATTACAGCCCTACAGCAGGGCCTGCGGGAGCACAAACAGCGTTTGCTCCGCCATAATGTGTACCAGTCTTTAGAGACACTGGATGATCTGAAGGTGTTTATGGAACACCATGTATTTGCGGTTTGGGACTTTATGAGCCTACTGAAAGCCTTACAGCGCGATCTGACCTGCACTTCAATGCCTTGGGTGCCTAAAGGCAGCCCCAGCACGCGCCGGCTGGTGAATGAGATCGTGTTAGAGGAGGAAACGGACGTGGACCAGGAGGGAAAGCCTGTGAGCCATTTCGAGTTGTACCTGCAGGCCATGGGAGAGTGCGGCGCCGATACGCAGAAGATAGAGCTGTTTCTGGAGGCCATAAACGAAGGAAAGAGCGTGAACAACGCGCTGGACCTGGTGCAGATAGACGCTTCTGTTAAGTACTTTGTCCGAAACACCTTCCGTGTGATAGACTCCGGAAACACTTCTGCCATCGCGGCTGCCTTTACTTTCGGGCGTGAGGATTTGATTCCGGATATGTTCCGCAACCTGATCGCAGATCTGAACCAGCGTTTCCCGGGCAAGCTGCGTACTTTTATCTATTACCTGAACCGCCACGTGCAGTTGGATGAGGAAGTGCACACGCCTTTGGCTTTGCAAATGGTAGACGAACTCTGCGGGGATGATGATGACAAATGGCAGGAGGCCCTGGAGGTATCCAGGGAGTGCATTGAGCAGCGCATCGAGCTTTGGAACGGTATCCGCAACCTGCTGCCTTCTGAGGCTTAGTGTACAGCAATTAGGTGCGTAAGAATTAACATTCAGACAACGGCTGCCGTATCTCTAACCTGAACTAAATGCAAAGAACAATGGCAGAATTACACTCAGAAGCAGATAATATAGAGAACACCGCGCAGTGCATCATGGATGCTTTCAAAGAAATGAATGTACGGGAAGGGGAGGTGCTACACTACCAACAACTCTACCCCTACCTGCAGGAGCGCTACCCGCTTTACAAGGATGTACAGAAAGAGGCAGAGCATCACCTTGCAAAAGAAAGCTTTGTAAACCCGGCGCCGGATGGCCTGATGCTGACGCAGGTAGGGCACGACCACCTGTACGGTAAGAATGCTTAGCGAAGAGTACTCTGTTTCTTTCTGATGAACGACAACATAGAAAAGGCTCCTGATCTTACTTACCGGGAGCCTTTCTGTTTGCCTTATTTTTTCTTCTTTTTCCCTTTTACTTCCTCGGGCTCTTCGTCGCCCAGGTGCAGGTCATCCGGTTCCAGGTCTACATATACCTGGTTTTCTTTCGGGGTATTCTCAGACTCTCTGTCCACCTCTTTGGGTGCAGGATCCTCAGGCACTCTTTTTACCTCCTGAGGATTACCTAAACTGTCACCTCCGTCTTTTCTTGTTCTGAAATTATCCTTGTTCTTCATATACCTGTTTCTGTTGATTCAACATCTTATAGGCTATAAGTACGGCCGCTTCTGCGCTGTGCTCCCGCACTGTTTCCGGGAGGCAGTACTTGCTTATGCATTAAGCCTTGTTGCTTTTCTTACGGGAAAACTTTTCAGAAGTCAGGAGTTCGGGTAGATTTTGACAATTGGACAGCAGGCTCGGCGCAATCTGTTCTGTATTCGTATATTTGCTTTTTTAAGATTAAGACATGAGCAATAACCCCAAACGATATACTGTTACGGCTGCCTTGCCGTATGCCAATGGCCCTGTGCACATTGGCCACCTGGCGGGTGTTTACCTGCCCGCCGATATCTATGTGCGCTACCTGCGGCTGCAGGACCGCGACGTGAAGTTTATCTGTGGCTCTGACGAGCACGGTGTGCCGATCACCATTCGGGCGAAGAAGGAGGGCATTACGCCACAGCAGGCTGTAGATAAATATCATGAGCTGATCAGGGACTCCTTCAAAGACTTTAACGTTTCCTTTGATATCTATCACCGCACATCCTCTAAAACGCACGCTGAGACAGCCTCCGGTTTCTTCCTGAAGCTGTACCAGGACGGCAAGTTCATCGAGCAGACCACGCAGCAGTACTACGACGAGGGCGCACAGCAGTTCTTGGCCGACCGCTACATTGTGGGTACCTGCCCGAAGTGCGGCAACGAGAATGCCTATGGTGACCAATGCGAGTCTTGCGGCACGTCGCTGAACGCTACCGACCTTATCAACCCGAAGAGCACCCTGAGTGGCCTGAAGCCGGTACTGCGTGAGACCAAGCACTGGTACCTGCCCTTGGATAACTATGAGTCCTGGCTCCGTGAGTGGATTGTGGAAGGCCATAAAGGCGACTGGAAACCCAACGTGTACGGGCAGTGCAAAAGCTGGATAGACCAGGGCCTGCAGCCCCGTGCCGTTACCCGCGACCTGGACTGGGGCGTGCCTGTACCGGTAGAGGGTGCCGAAGGTAAAGTGCTGTACGTGTGGTTCGATGCCCCAATCGGTTATATTTCGGCCACAAAGGCTTTGACAGACGATTGGGAGAAGTACTGGAAAGACGAGGAAACCAAGCTGGTGCACTTCATTGGCAAGGACAACATCGTTTTCCACTGCATCATTTTCCCGAGCATGCTGAAAGCACACGGAGAGTATATTCTTCCGGATAATGTACCTGCGAACGAGTTCCTGAACCTGGAGGGCGATAAGATATCCACCTCCCGCAACTGGGCGGTGTGGCTGCATGAATACTTGCAGGATTTTCCTGGCAAAGCCGATGTACTGCGTTATGTACTTGCCTCAAATGCTCCGGAGACGAAGGATAACGACTTTACCTGGAAAGACTACCAGGCACGCAACAACAATGAGCTATTAGCTATTTTGGGTAATTTCATTAACCGCGCCGTAGTTCTGACGCAGAAGTACTATGAGGGGGCAATTCCAGCACGTGTTGAGCTGACAGACTATGATAAGGAGGTATTAGACGTACTGGAGGGCATGCCGATGGTGATCGCTTCGTACCTGGAGCGTTACCGTTTCCGCGATGCCTTAGGAGAGTTGATGAACCTGGCGCGCCTAGGGAATAAGTACCTGGCCGATACCGAGCCTTGGAAGCTAATCAAGACGGATGCGGAGCGTGTAAAGACGATCATGAACATTGCCCTGCAGATCTCGGCCAGCCTGAATATTCTGATGGAGCCGTTCCTGCCTGATTCTGCCGCTAAGCTGCGCACGATGCTCAATGCCAATCCTGGCAAATGGGCAGATGCCGGTTCACGGGAACTATTGCCGGCAGGCCACGTGATTGGCAAACCAGAGCTGCTGTTCGAGAAAGTGGAGGATGCCGCAGTTGATGCCCAAGTACAGAAGCTGCTGGACACGAAGAAAGCGAACGAGCTGGCCAATGCCACAGTAGAGCCAGCGAAAGAAAACATTACCTTCGAAGATTTCTCGAAGATGGACATCCGGGTTGGTACCATTATAGAAGCCGAAAAGGTTGCCAAAACCAAGAAGCTCCTGAAGCTAAAGATAGACACTGGGTTGGATCAGCGTACCGTGGTAAGCGGCATCGCGGAGTTCTTTAAGCCGGAGGATATCATCGGGCAGCAAGTGAGCATTCTGGTGAACCTGGCCCCACGCGAGATCAAAGGCATCACCAGCCAGGGCATGATCCTGATGGCGGAGGACGCGGACGGCTCCCTGGCCTTTGTACAGCCGAGCAAAGCGATCAAAAATGGAGGAGGCGTAAGCTAGATTTAGTCTGTTCCACTAACAAGAAGTAAAAACCTCACTTGTCCTTGGGCAAGTGAGGTTTTTGTTTTGGCTTCCTTAGAGGTGTGTATGAGGGGCACCATAAGGCCTTATAAGAAAAGCATTTAGTTGTGCCTTTTGCTCTTACTAACGTAAATAGAAGGGATCCAAGAGGTGTGGAAGTTTTAGTAAGTGTTTTAGATTATGAGCCAGCACCGCCAACTTGCAGCCATTATGTTCACAGATATCGAAGGATATACTGCTGTAATGCAGCAGAGTGAACAGCAGGCACTGGCTTTGAAGAACCGGCACCGCGAAGTTTTGCAACATGAGCACCGGCAATACAATGGACGTATCATTCAGTACTATGGCGACGGCACACTGAGCATATTTCAGAGCGCAGTAGAAGCAGTGGAGTGCGCTTTAGCCATGCAACTGGCGTATCTCCAAACACCACAGGTTCCTGTGCGGATAGGGTTGCATATGGGCGATGTGATATTTGACGAGGAGCAGTTGTTTGGTGACGGGGTAAATATCGCCTCCCGCATTGAATCTTTGGGAGTGGCAGGCAGTGTCTTGATCTCCGATAAGATCCAGGACGAGATCATAAACCATACTGGCATCAGCACTTACTCTGTTGGGCTTTATCAGTTTAAAAACGTTGAACGACAGGTAGAAGTATTCGCACTGGATCACGAAGATCTGGTAAAGCCTGTCCCAAATTCCTTAAAAGGGAAAACGGAAGAAAAAAAGACGCGGCCCTTCAGAAACCCTAAAAAACCGTCTTCTAAAAGTATAGCAGTGCTCCCCCTCGTAAACCTAAGCAACGATCCTGAGCAGCAGTACTTTAGTGATGGGGTTGCGGAGGAGATCATCAATTCCTTATCTAACCTGCAAGACCTAAAAGTGGCAGGCCGTACCTCCTCCTTTAAGTTTGACAGGAAGAATGTGGACCTGCGGGAAGTAGGAGAAAAGTTAGGGGTAAGCACTGTACTGCAGGGCAGCGTACGAAAACAAGGAAATCGCCTAAGAATAACTGTCCAGCTAACCAAAGTAGATGACGGATTCCACCTGTGGTCTGAGCGGTATGATGGCAGTATGGACGATATCTTCGCCATTCAAGATGAGATTGCACAGGCCATTACAGAGAAGATGAAGGTGACCTTGCTGGAGAAAGGCCGGAGCAGAATAAAGAAGAACTCTGCACCAAATACGGAAGCTTATGAGTTGTACCTGAAAGGCCGGTTTAATGTGAACAGGAGAGGGGCTTACATTATTACAGGTATAGAATTACTGCAAAAAGCGATTGAGGCAGACCCGAATTTCGCTCTGGCACATGCAGATTATGCCGATGCCAACATGCTGGCAGGCCTTTATGGCTTGTTGCCACCCAAGCAAGTCATGCATAAAGCAAAACAATCGGCCGAAAAAGCTTTGAAACTTAACCCAGTCCTTGGTGAAGCCTATTGTGCACTGGGGTCCTACTACTGCTACATCTGGGACCTGCACGAGGCAGAGAAACACTTTCTGAAATCATTAGAGCTAAATCCGAACTATGCACAGACACACCTGAGGTATGGCTTAAATTTCCTGGCCTGGATGAAAGGGGACTTTGTCCAAGCAGAGGAACATGGGAAGATGGCCATAAAGCTAGAGCCATTAAGCGCTATCTGCTACGGTATTTATGCCCAGATACTACATACTGCTGGGAAGTTTAGTGAAGCACTCGCTGCCTGTAAGACAGGGCTGGAACTAGACCCCAACTCATTTTTATGTCACTTGTATGAGGGCTACTCTTACCTCTTCTTACAACAATATGAAGAAGCAGTGGCTGTGCTAGATAGATTAGTATTACTGTCTAACAAGCATAACTTCGCACATGGAGCCTTGGTTATGGCGCTTGGCAAAATGGGGAACTTTGACAGAGCGCGAAAAGAGTTAAACGACTTAAAAGAAAGGGCCGAAAAAGAGTACATCGTCTGCACGGTAATCGGGATTGCAGCAGGTTGGGTAAGCGATAACCTGGACGATGCTTTTCAGTACCTCGAAAGAGGCTTCCAGGAGCATGATCCCTTACTTGTCTCCATTAAACATGAGCACTGGGTACCTGATGCACTTAGAGCTGATCCACGATATCAGAAACTGTTGGAAAAGATGGACTCCCCAAACAAGCTACTGTCAGCAAGAGCTTCCTCATAATGCGTTTGTCCTTGGCTTAGCCATAAAGAGTGTTTATGAGCAATGCCCCTTACCCAACAGCAATTCCTTTTGCCTCGGAAGCAGCTATTATCGCTTTGCTGGTCCGCTCCTGCTCAATTTTGCCTACTACCCACGCAAAGCCTACTGCTGTCATCACGGCGAGCCCCCCTGTTGCCCACCACAAGGTTGAAAAGCCATAGGCGGCAATGAGGGTAGTGCCCAGAAAAGGGGCGAAGACATGTGCTATAGCATAGGAAATGGTGTAAAGGCCCATGTAGGCCCCGCGGTTGCTTTCTCCGGAACGCTCTACGGTGATGGTAGCCATAAAGGGCATGGCCAGTATTTCCGCTATACTGAGCAGCAGCATGGAGATGTAGAGCACACTCAGGTGTTGTACCAGGTTCAGGAGCACAAAAGATACACCAAGTATCAAAACCCCTGTAGCGACAAGCGCGGACTTCTTTGCCTTTTCGCCCAATATGTACACCGTGATCATCTCGAGCAGGAAAACAATCAAGCCATTAAGTGCCATCAGCGCGCCGATGCTGCTTTCGGAGAGGGCATAGGCTTGCCTGTAGTACAGTGGCAGGGTAGAGAACAGTTGAAAAAAGATAATGGCAAAGCAGCTGCATAAGGCGGCAAAGATCAGGAAGTAGGCATCGCGGTAGGGGGAGCGCACAGCTGGTGCGGCGGGCGTTATGTTGTTTGTTACTGCTGCCGGCTTGCGTTGCGGGCGGTGCCCCTGTTGCTTGCGGAAGTACAGAAAAAAGAAGATACCCGCAGCAATACAGGTAGCCCCATCCGCAATAAAGAGCCAGCGGTAGGAGATAGCGGCCAGCAAACCGCCAACAGCCGGCCCAACCGAAAAGCCCAGGTTGATGGCCATGCGGTTCAGCGAAAAGGCACGCGTCATGTTCTCGGGCTTGGCATAGTAAGCGATGGAGGCAGCGTTAGCCGGTCGGAGGCAGTCGTTCACCAAGCTGAGAATGAACACGCCCATCGCCAGATACTCAAACTGATACAGGTTAAGCAACACAAAGTAGAGCAAGCCTCCCAGTGTTAAAGCTACGAACTGTACCCGGAAGTGCCCGATCTTGTCTGTCAGCCAGCCGCCCAGGAAGGAGCCGCATACAGAGCCTATGCCGTAGATGCTGAGGATAATCCCTGCTTCCTGTAAGCTATAGCCTAACAGGTCGGTCACGTAGAGGCTCAGGAAAGGCGTTACCATTGAGCCGCTGCGGTTAATAAGCATGACCAGCGACATCATCCAGGCTGGTTTAGACAGACCGCCGAAGGCGTTGCGGTAGAGTAGGAGCACTTTTTTCATAGCGGTGGGTAAGCGGGTCGAGCAAAGGCAAATGTATGTTTTCGGCAGGATACTTATGCTGCCGTTTACAAAAAATATAAGGTGCCCCCGGCTAAATGGAGACACCTTGTATTGCAGACGGCTAGTGTTGTTTTTTTATTTGGTGTTGTACTGGTTCATGGTGCGCTCCAGCCCAATGGTGCCGAAGGCAATCACAGCGTCAGCGGATTTTTCAATCAGCGTTTGCAGTTCGGGTTCTTCCTCCTCGCTAAAAGTGCTCAGCACGTAGTCTACCTGCTTGCCTTTCGAGAAGTCGTCGCCCACCCCAAAGCGCAGGCGCGGGTAATTGTTGTTCCCGAGGGTCTGCTCGATGTGCTTTAAACCGTTATGCCCCCCTGGGCTGCCCTTGGCCCGGATACGGATCTTGCCGAAGGGCAGGGCGATGTCATCGGTAATCACCAGCATCTGCTCTGGCGGTAGCTTCAGGGAGTTGAGGTAATGCCCTACTGCTTTGCCGCTCAGGTTCATGTAAGTGGTAGGCTTTACCAACACAAAAGTGCGGCCCTTAGCCTTGATCTCTGTTACAAAGGCATGGCGGCTCACCTCAAAGCTCGCGCTGCCGAGTTTCTGCGCCAGGTAATCCAGCACCATAAAGCCAATGTTGTGACGGGTTTTTGCATATTCAGGACCAATATTTCCTAGTCCCACAATCAGGTATTTCATACGTGTGTCTTCGGTAGCGGCTGTTTTCTCTGTCTTAAGTCCCAGCCATGCTTTAATCGTTTGTAGCATACTTGATCAGATAAAGGACTGTTTAAACAAAAGAAGAAAGACACGCTTTGTGTAGACAAGTCTTTTGTCCTTTATCAATTCATCTTCTATCAAAGGTAAAGCTTCAAACAAAAAATCCTGTCCTGCAGTGGCAGGACAGGATTTGATGCTTGAAGCTCAAAGAGCTTATTTCTTTCCACCACGTGCTTCTTCAGCCTGTGCACTCTTAAGGGCACGCGGAATAGTTACCGTAGCGATCGGAGAGTTAGGGTTTGTCAGGACCTCGTAGTTCTGTGTTTGAACTTTCGATACCTTGATAGACTTACCAAGCTCCAGGTCAGAAATATCAACCTCTACGTAGTCTGGCAGGTTAGCAGGAAGTGCTTTCACTTTCAGGGAACGTAGTTTAACAGCCAGTTTACCACCCAGGATTACACCAGGAGAGGTACCCACGAACTTCACAGGGATGTCCATTTTAACGGGCTTGCCTTCTTGCAGCTCCAGGAAGTCAACGTGCAGCAGCATGTCGTTTACCGGGTGGAACTGTGCATCCTGCAGAATAGCTCTGTAGTGCGTACCTTCAATGTTCAGGTCTACTTCGTATACTTCAGGAGAATAAATCAAGTCTCTGAACAGGATAGCTGGAGCATAGAAGTGAACCTGGTCACCACCACCGTACAGTACGCCTGGTACATAAGACTCATTACGCAGGTCTTTGGCCTGCTGCTTTCCGAGATTTGCTCTTTTAAACCCTATAATCTCTAAAGTTTTCATAAAAATGAATTTGTTAAATGTATATCGCTACAAAAGTATAGCCGTTTTCGTTGTTTGTTATCCGTTATTTGTTGTTCGTATTCTAAAAGCGATAAACGAGCAACAGGTAACGAACAACTAAATAAATAGAGAGCTGATCGACTCGTGGGTTACCACATTGTTGATTGCCCGGGCAAACAGTTGCGAGAACGAAAGCACCTTAATTTTAGAGCTTTCTCGTTTCAGCGGAATTGTATCCGACACAACAAGCTCTTCCAGTACAGAGTTCTCCACGCGCTCATAGGCTGGTCCCGAAAGTATCGGGTGTGTGGCGATAGCGCGCACTGTTTTAGCTCCCTTTTCTTTTAGCAGCTCCGCTGCCTTGGTGATAGTACCTGCTGTATCCACCATGTCATCCACCAGCACAACATCCATACCCTCCACGTCGCCGATCACCTGCATCGAGGCAATCTCATTAGCACGTTTGCGGTGCTTGTCGCACACCACCATCTCCGCGCCGAAGTTTTTGGCAAAGGCCCTTGTTCTTACCACACCTCCCACGTCAGGAGAAGCGAAGATCAGGTCGTTGCCCAGGTTCAGGCTGCGCAGGTAAGGCACAAAAATGGCCGAACCGTCCAGGTGATCTACCGGGATGTCGAAGAAGCCCTGTATCTGTCCGGCGTGCAGGTCGCAGGTCATCAAACGATCCGCTCCAACAGACTGTATCGCGTTGGCCACTACTTTAGAGCCAATGGCTACACGCGGCTTGTCTTTCCTGTCCTGGCGGGCATAGCCATAGTATGGCATTACCACAATTACCTTATGGGCCGAAGCACGCTTGGCAGCGTCTACCAACAGCATCAGTTCCATCAGGTTATCAGCCGGCGGAAACGTAGAGAGGATAATAAATACCTCTGCACCACGAACCGACTCATTGTAATGTACTCCTATCTCGCCGTCGCTGAAACGGGAAATACTTAAATCGCCGAGTTTAGTGCCGTAAGCGGCAGCTATTTTTTCGGCCAGGTACTGGGATGTAGAACCAGAGAAGATTTTAACCTGTGGCATAACAGTGCTAGATGCTAGTTTTTGGATGTCTAGGTTGGATGATTATGCCTGCAAAGCTACCAAAAATCCTGATGCCGGTCACCAAATATTTCTGATTTTTAAATAGTTACATCCCATGTAAAAGCAAAAAAAGAACAACACCTGTAGCAGATGTTGTTCTTTTTTATGTTGTCCGACCAGGGCTCGAACCTGGACTCTTCTGAACCAAAATCAGACGTGTTGCCAGTTACACCATCGGACAATCTCCGCATCGACTTTCGAGCTGTTGCTCTGTTATCGTTTGGTGATGCAAAGATAGAGAGACGAATTTAAACTGCAAACATTTGCTGCAAAAAAAGTCAGAAAATTTTAGCCTGAAATCTGCTTCAGGGCCGTGTCACCATACTTTTTAGCCACAGTAATGCCTCCTGAAGGGGCTCCGGCTACAGGATAGCACTGGCCTTCACGAAGGCTAATTTCATGAAAGTCATGCCTTTATTTTGTAGTACCTGTTCTAGATCAGGCTGTCTATCCAGAATTAGCCAACTACACGACGCCCTTTGGGCTCTCACCATATAAAAAGGCACCTTTTCTAAAATTTTTGTTTGTCACGGTGCCGGAGCGCAGATGGCCCGGCATCGCAGGCGCCGGCAACGTGAAGTAAACGCCCCTGCCTGCCACGTCATCCACAGGCCTTCTTAGTTTCTGCTCGATGACTTTTGCCAGCGCGTTTATGGCTTAGCGCTTTTTACATAAAAGCTCATCGCCTATAAAAGGGTGTCAAAGGAGTTACCCTATTGCCGACGCGCATAACCATGCCTCTTATATAGAGGTATGTTATATAGAGGGTATGCTTTGACCCCATCATCTGAAAGGGCTTAGTTCTGTGAAGTTCTTCCCCTGCTGGGCAGTAATTTAGGAACGTTTGTCGCCCTCTTGCCTAGCTGAAGGGCTGAGGCATGGAGGAATGCGGAAAATTTATCTCCTTTTATTCGCTCCATCTGACACCCCTGTACCATTTATGCGTACAGAAACCTGCAGTATTTTTTTCTTTTTACCTTTTCTTACTATGACCACAAACCCTGATATTGTTGTTACTACTTGCGGACGTGAATTGGACCTGAGTAACACCGAGTTGGTCCTAGAACGCTCCAATAGCTTGTTTAGCTATAACATCCACAAACTAAAGTCGGGGGAGTACATTATAGCGGAGAAGTTCTTCGCGAATCCTTTCCACAACAGGTATATTCTGCTAAACGACGAGCAGATCGAGATGCTGAAGAACCTTTAGAAGAACAGCCGGGCACTGCTTAGTCAGTTCCGGGGGCGTACTTTGTGCTAGGCGTTTGTGTCCTGTTATAAAGCCCCTAGGCCCCAGGAGGGGAGCCTTCTTGTCGGAACGCCTTGTCCATGCAGCCCTTCTGAGTTCATAAAGGGGGTGGGGACTTGGAACATCATGCTGTTATTGTTTTCAAGGGCTTAACTGCTCAGGGTGAGTTGTTTAAAAGTTTTTATATCCTTATATGGATTTAAGAGATTTATCCATTATTTTTGCACCCTGAAATAACTCCGTAACAATAGTTAATCACTATAACAAAGTCAAATGGCGAACATTGGCAGAATTACCCAGGTTATCGGTCCGGTAGTGGACGTTAGCTTTGTGGGTGAAAACTCTAAGCTACCAAATATTTTGGATGCCCTGCAAGTGACGAAAGACAACGGTCAGGTAATCGTGCTGGAAGTGCAAAACCACTTGGGTGAAGACCGCGTGCGTACCATTGCGATGGACTCGACAGAAGGTCTGACCCGTGGCGCTGAAGTAGTTGACTTGGGCGGCCCTATTAAAATGCCAACAGGCGAGGGCATCAAGGGTCGTCTTTTCAACGTGATCGGCGAAGCCATTGACGGTATTCCGCAGCCTGTGAGCACAGGTGGTTTGCCAATTCACAGACCTGCGCCTCGTTTCGAAGACCTTGCTACTTCTTCTGAAGTTCTTTATACAGGTATCAAAGTAATCGACCTGATCGAGCCTTATGCAAAAGGTGGTAAGATCGGTTTGTTCGGTGGTGCCGGTGTAGGTAAAACAGTATTGATCCAGGAGCTGATCAACAACATCGCGAAAGCTCACGGTGGTCTTTCTGTTTTTGCCGGTGTGGGTGAGCGTACCCGTGAGGGGAATGACCTTCTTCGTGAAATGATCGAAGCTGGCATTGTGCGCTACGGCGCTGAGTTCCTGGAGTCACTGGAGCACGGTGGCTGGGACCTTTCTAAAGTAAATCAGGAAGAACTGAAGGAGTCTAAAGCAACCTTCGTGTTTGGTCAGATGAATGAGCCGCCAGGGGCACGTGCCCGTGTGGCCTTGTCTGGTCTTACAATGGCGGAGTACTACCGCGATGGTGAGCCTGGCTCTAGCGACGCTGGTCGTGACATCCTGTTCTTCGTGGACAATATCTTCCGTTTCACGCAGGCGGGTTCTGAGGTATCAGCCCTTCTGGGTCGTATGCCTTCTGCGGTAGGTTACCAGCCAACGCTGGCAACGGAAATGGGTGCCATGCAGGAGCGTATCACCTCTACTAAGCGTGGTTCCATTACCTCTGTACAGGCTGTTTACGTACCTGCCGACGACTTAACTGACCCGGCTCCGGCAACAACGTTTGCCCACCTGGACGCAACGACTGTACTTTCCCGCAAGATCTCTGAGCTTGGTATCTACCCTGCGGTAGACCCGCTGGATTCTACTTCCCGTATCCTTTCACCAGATGTGGTGGGTGATGATCACTACAACACCGCACAGCGTGTGAAAGAGATACTGCAGCGCTACAAAGAACTTCAGGACATCATCGCCATCCTGGGTATGGACGAACTTTCTGACGAGGATAAACTGGTTGTACACAGAGCACGCCGCGTGCAGCGTTTCCTGTCTCAGCCGTTCCACGTAGCAGAGCAGTTCACTGGCCTGAAAGGTGTGCTGGTAGACATTAAAGATACCATCAAAGGCTTCAACGAGATCATGGACGGTAAGTATGACCACCTTCCAGAGTCTGCTTTCAACCTGGTAGGCACCATCGAAGATGCAGTTGCCAAAGGTGAAAAGATGATGGCCGAAGCAAAATAGGTTTTATAGTTAAAAGTTAAGAGTTAGGAGTCGGTTATACCACAAAGCTCATAACTCTTAACTCTAAACTCTTAACTAAATAAGATGTATTTAGAGATAATCACGCCTGATAAAAAGGTCTATGCCGGTGAGGTAGAGGCCGCCCAGTTCCCAGGAAGCAATGGCTCTTTTGAGGTGCTGGACTCCCACGCGCCGCTCATCAGTACGATGGACAAAGGCAGAATCCGGGTAACAACTGGCAAAGGAGACGAATTCTTTACAGTGGATGGTGGTGTGGTAGAAGTACTGAACAACAAGATCATCGTATTGGCCGAGTCTGTGCTCTCCTAAGTAGCTGAAGGCATTACATTATAAAGGGCGCGCCCTATGCAGAGCTGCATAGGGCGCGCCCTTTTATGTTCGCTGCTTTGCGGCTTACCAACTACAGCTCGTGCGGTTTTACTTTCGCATTGGGAGCCAGAAAGTCTTCAGGCTTAAACTGATTCAACTCTTTCCCCTGGGCTACCCTGTTAGGCCAGTCTTTGTTGGCTAAGGCTCCTTTTCCTATCGTCACGATGTCGGCACCGCCTTCTTTCAGCATTAGCTCTACCAGGTCGGGCGTGTTCAGGCTGCCGTTTACGACAATGGGGAGCTGGCTGAACCTTTTCGCCAGAGCTGCCAGCGTAAGGCCTGTGTCGCCGAAGGCAGGTTTCAGGGCCTCGTATTCCGTCGTATGGATAAAATCAGCACCGGCTTCGGCTAGGGTCGCGAAAACAACGCGGGCATCTTCCACGCCACCCGACCATTTATAGGTGTAATCATTCACCTTGCTCTGGGAGATGCGGATTCCAACCGGGATGGCAGGATCTAAAGCCTCTCTTGTCGCCTTTACGACCTCAGCAGCGAATCTGATACGGTTACGGGTGCTGCCACCGTATTCGTCGGTCCGTTCATTAGTGTATTCTGTCAGGAACTGGTCCAGGAGATAGCCGTTGGCGCCGTGTATCTCAATGCCGTCGAAGCCTGCCGCCACGGCGTTCTTTGCGGCCTGTACAAAGTTGTTTGTCACATTGCGGATGTCCTCAATGGCCATTTCTAAGGGAGTAGGGTAGGGGCCTTTCCCACCGTAGAACTCCAGTTGCTGCCCCTTGGGCTGCACAGAGGATGGGCCAATACGGTAGTTCTCAAAGCGATTGCCCTGTGAGAGCGCGCCAGCATGCATCAGTTGGCAAAAGATTTTGGCACCTTCCTGGTGTACGGCGTCAACAATCTTTTGCCATGCCTCAATCTGGGCTTGGTTCGCTATCCCGGGCTGGTCCAGGTAACCTTGGCTGTATGACTCGTCGGGGTAAACGCCCTCCGTTAAAATTAAGGCAAACCCTCCCCGGGCGTAGCGCCTGTAGTAGGCGAGCATCTGCTCGTTGGCTGTGCCGTCGGGGTTTGCACTGGTACGGGTCATGGGGGCAAGGCCCAATCGGTTTTTTAGCGTAGTGTGGCCTATTTTGAATGAGGAGAATAAACTGGGGTAATTTGTCGGTGTCGTTTTCTCTTCCATGTTCCTTTGTGTCTCTTTACTTTGTTTAAGAGATACGGGGACGAGCAGCGTTCGATTACAAAATCTGTAGCTCTAAGAGCAGGGCTTCCTGAAAATCATGTTTGAAAGATGTGGGGAGTTGTTATTTTTGTAAGAACAGCATCTTCTAACGCTAAAACCACTCCTGTGCACATCCACCCGAAAACCACTCCCATCTACCAGACCTCTGTCTTTACTTTCGAAGATCTGAATGCCTTGGAGCGTTACTTTGATGAACCGGGGCAGAGTTACATGTACACCCGCTACAGCAACCCGAACTCCGACGAGCTGGCAGAGCAGGTGAACAAACTGGAAGGAGGTGTTGGTGCTGTGGTAACGTCCTCTGGTATGTCGGCAATTCTGGCTGCCGTGCTGGCGATATGCAAGGCAGGCGATCATGTGCTGTGTGCTGAGGAGATTTATGGAGGCTCTTCGGCCTTGCTAACGCAGGAACTAACACGCATCGGCATAGAAGTAACCTTAGTGCCTACTTCTGACCTTTACACCCTACAGGATTACAGGCAGCCGAATACCCGCTTGTTGCTGGTAGAGACCATGAGTAATCCTTTGCTACAGGTGTTGGATATTCAGCGGTTGGCGCAGGAAACGCGGCAACACCGGCTCAAGCTGTTGGTCGATAATACTTTTGCCACGCCGGTGATCACGAGACCTCTTGCCTTAGGTGCCGATCTCGTGCTCCACAGCGTGACGAAGTACCTGTCCGGGCACAGCGATGTAACGGCAGGCGTTGTGGTCTGCCAGCAGCAGGAGGACTTGCAGCGCGTGAAGCAGGTAATGATGGTGTATGGCCTGAACCTTAGCCCTTTTGATAGCTGGCTGGCAGCGCGCGGCCTCAAAACACTCCGCCTGCGTATGCGGCAACATAGCAGCAATGCCCTGGCCATGGCGAAACACCTGCAGGAGCACCCCAAAGTAGAGAAGGTGTGGTATCCGGGGCTGGAAGAGCACCCGCATTACGAGCTAGCAAAAAAGCAGGGGCAGGGCATGTTTGGCGGTATGCTCAGTTTCCGTATAAAAGACGACCAAGAGGCTGTTAACCGCTTCATGCGGGCCTTGCAAAACATTCCGTTTGCTCCGTCTCTGGCTGGGGTTAACTCCTCTATCTCCTATCCGCTGGGTACTTCGCACCGGTCCCTGGCCAAAGAACAGCGCCAAAAGCTGGGGATAACCGAAGGGGTCATCCGCTTTTCAGTGGGTGTAGAGGAACCGGAGGAGCTTTGGGCTGATGTTGAGCAGGCCCTGGCGAAGGTATAATAAATCCTTAACCGGGTAACCTGCGTTTAGGCTTGCTCCAGAAGCAGCCTGAGGTGCTTTACCACTTTCTCGAGTTCTTCTTCTGTTAAATTACTGCCGCTGGGCAGGCAGAGGCCTCTGCTGAACAGCATACTGCTTAGGTTATTGCCATAGTAGGGCTGCTGCGCGAACAAGGGTTGCAGGTGCATGGGCTTCCAGAGGAGTCGTGTTTCTATGTTCTCATCTTCCAGGGCCTGTCTTAGGTCTTCCGGCTGCTTCCCTTCCGGTAAAAGCACCGTGGTGAGCCAGCGGTTGGAAAAAGACCCTTTGGGTTCCTGCATAAATTCCAGGCCCTCTATGTGCTGGAGCCGGTTCCTGTAGAAAGTAAAAACCTCCCTACGCTGTTTCACTCGCTTTTCGAGCAACTCTATTTGCCCACGCCCGATACCGGCGCTAACGTTACTCAGTTGGTAATTGTAGCCCATTTGGGAGTGCTGGTAAAAAGGGGCTGGGTCTTTTGCCTGCGCGGCCAGGAAACGGGCCTGTGCTGCCAGGGACTCATCAGCCGTAATTAAGGCACCACCAGCTGAGGTGGTGATAATCTTGTTGCCGTTAAAGGAGAAGATGCCCAGGCGTCCAAAAGTACCTACCTGGTGCCCTCCGTAACGGGATCCCAAAGCTTCTGCAGCATCCTCTATAACAGGGATGCCGTACTCGTCTGCCAACTGCAATATTTCCTTTAGTCTGGCGGGCATGCCATAAAGGTGCACGAGGAGGAGGGCAGCCGGTCTTTTCCCCACTTTAAGTCGGGCTGCAATGGCTTCATGCAGTGCCTCTGGCGACATGTTCCAGGTGCCTGGCTCGCTTTCCACAAAAACCGGGCGGGCACCCAGGTAAAGGATGGGGTTGGCAGAGGCTACAAAAGTAAAGGTAGAGCAAAGTACTTCATCCCCTGCTTGCACGCCCAGTAAGCGGAGCGCCAGGTGGATAGCCGCTGTGCCCGAGCTAAGGGCTATTGCATGGCGGGCGTTGGTGTGCTGGCAGATGTCGTGCTCAAAGCCAGGCAGGTTGGGCCCGGTGGTTGTCACCCAGTTATCCTCCAGTGCTTTCAGCACGTAGTTCTTCTCATGACCGCCCAAATGAGGGGCTGATAAAAAGATTCTTCCTGGCCTGTAGTTCATGTGCTGTATTGTTCTGATTAATGCCTGCCACAGCTGTAAAGCAGGTGATGGCAAAGCATGGCAAGTGGTATTTTGGTGATGAGACAGTGGTACTACGTGATAAAGCTTCAGGGTGGCAGGCATGGCTGTTCGTAAAAGCGAAAGCATAGGTCTCTGTCTTTCATGCCCTTTAGCTTATTTCTATTCAATATACATTTTTAGCTGTTACGGCAACAGTCAGGAGACGTACAATTTCAGAAATACTTTGCCTACGGTAGCTGTGTCGGCACATTTTTATAGATTGCAAACAAAAAATAACAAGCCCGCTAAGGATTATGCTCGATTTCCCGAACGCTAAGATCAATCTTGGCCTCTACGTTACCGCCAAACGCCCCGACGGGTTCCATAACCTGCAGTCCTGCTTTTACCCCGTGAAATGGTGTGATGCGCTGGAGATCCTACCGGCCAAGGAAGAGAGGTTTGAGATGACAGGGCTACCCGTGCCCGGCGACCCTGCTTCTAATCTGTGCCTGAAAGCGTACCGACTGTTGCAGCAGGACTTTGCTTTACCGCCGGTACACATGCACCTGCACAAAGTACTACCAATGGGAGCGGGACTGGGGGGAGGCTCTGCAGATGCGGCTTTTACCCTCCGTATCCTGAACAAGCTGTTCGAGTTAAACTTAAGTGCAGCTGCCCTAGAAGACTATGCCCGCCAGCTTGGGAGCGATTGTGCTTTTTTTGTCCAGAACCAGCCTGTAATCGCTACAGAGCGGGGAGATGTTTTTGAGCGCTTTAGCCTCGACCTGAGCGGGTACGCTTGTGTCATCGTTTATCCCGGTATTCATATTACCACAGCCGAGGCCTACGGCAGCATAAACCCCAAAGAACCTAGCTGCGGCATGGAAATATTACTGAAGCAGGACCTGGATGTGTGGAAAACCGTGCTGCATAATGACTTTGAGGATGCCCTGTTCCCCAAGTACCCGGAACTGGCAGCTGTAAAGGAGAAACTGTATGGAGCAGGTGCGGTCTATGCTTCCATGACCGGGTCTGGCTCAGCCCTGTACGGGCTTTTTAAGGCTGGAGAGGTGCCGGCTACCTTAGTCTTTCCCGAGCACTACCTTGTCTGGCAGGGCCTGCTTTAGCCTTTGCCGCCGCGCGACATAGGTGTCCAGCACCGGGTAGATAAATATGCTCATTAAGATGATGAAGGCACCGTAGTAAAAGCCTGCAGAAAGTTGTTCCCCCTCTTTAAAAATGATAAAGGCCAGGATGATGCCATACACGGGCTCCAGGTTTACTGTCAGGTTCATGGTATAGGCCGATATCCGCTGCATCAGGCGTACGCCGGCCGTATAGGCATACACCGTGCAGGCCAGGGACAAGATCAGCAGGTACACCCAATCCATACCTGAAAGGGTAAAGTTCAGGGCGCCTCCCTCAGCAAAGTAAGCGGTGTACACCGGAAAGAACAGGGTGCTGCCCAGGCAGGCCCCGGCCATTTCGTAACAGGTGATGGTGGTGGAGGGTACTTTTTTTACCAGCTTGGCATTGATAATGGTAAAGATCGAGGCCAACAGGGCAGAGCCCACCGCCATGGCAATCCCCAAAATGCTTTCAAACTTTGTCTCGTGCTGGAAGATAACATAAAGCCCCAGTATGATGAACAGCGCCAGTACTATTTCGTGCGGCTTTACCTTGCTTTTAGAGAAAAGCGGCTCCAGAAAGGCCGTCCACAGGCTACAGGTGGCCATACCCACCAGGCAGATTGATACGGAGGAGATACGGGCCGCAGCGAAGAACAAAATCCAGTGTGCGGCAATTATAAAGCCCACACCCACAATCTTCAGTACGTTTGCTCCCCCCAACCAGAATTGAGTCCCTCGCCGGTAAATGATCAGGCCCAGCGCCAGAGCCGTGATGAGGGTTCGCAGCGTTACCAGCTCTACAGCCGGAATGCTGATCAGCTTACCCAGTATGGCCGTAAAGCCCCACAGGAAGATAACGAAATGGAGCTCCAGGAATTCTTTGAAACGAGGCATCTAGCGCGGAACGTAACGGTATAATAAGAAACCAATACCAGTAAAGACAATCGTCGGGACCCAGGCGGCAATTTGTGGCGGAATGTCTCCTACCTGTGCCAAGCTGCGGCTAGTGATCACGAAAATGATGAAGATAAAGGCCAGGAAGAAGCCAAGGGCTATCTGGAAGCCTACGCCGCCACGGGCCTTGCGGGCACTCACAATTACCCCGATTACCGTTAGGATGATGATGGCAAAAGGATAGCTGAGCCGCTCGTACTTTTCAATGAGATAAGTCTCGATATCATCCGCACCACGCTCTCTTTTTTCCTGTATGTAGTCGTTCAGCTGTGTCAGCGTCAGGGTAGTCTCCAGCTTATAGGTGCTTTCAAAGTCCTTAGGGAGCATGTTTAGAGCCGTATCTAATGCTTCCCCTTTATAAATCGTCTCCTTCTCGCCATTAAACGTACGCAGCACATACTTGTCCACATGCCACTTCTCCAGCTCCTTATTCCAGGAAATATTATTGGAGGTGAGCTTCTGCTTTAGCTTGGTGCCCTCTATTGTCTCTAACGCGAAGTTATAGCCCACGTGCGCGGTATTGTTATAGCTCTCCATGTACACATAAGTCTCCGGGGCTATCTTAATGTGTATGTTGCGCCCGTCGTAGGTGAACGGGCTCTTGATGTACTTCACCTGGAAAGCCACACTCTCCTTGTTCGCGTTGGGAATAACCCAGCCAATGAACAGGAAAATCAGGATGGCAATTAGAGAAGAACCCATGAGGTAAGGTACCAGAAAGCGCCTGAAACTAATGCCGCTGCTCAGCATCGCCACAATCTCCGTATGGGAGGCCAGCTTGGCCGTAACGAAAACCGTGGCAATAAACACAGTAATAGGGCTGAGCATGTTGGCATAGAACGGGATCAGGTTGAGGTAATAATCAAACAGGATCTCGCTCACGCTCGGGTTCGTCTTGATAAAGTCGTCGTTCTTCTCCGTGAAGTCAATCACGAGGATGACGGCCACCAGTATCAGCACCGTAAAGACGTAGGTGGTCAGGAACTTCTTTAATATGTACTTGTCGAGGAGCTTCACTTTAAATCAGTTTAAAGTTATGAGTTTAGAGTTGAAAGTTGGTGGTGCCGCATCTGTGTTTCGCTTTGGCTGCATGCCGGTGCATTTAACTTTCAACGCTTCACTTTTAACTGGCTCTTAGAGCCTTGTCATTAGTTTCTTTACCATCACATCTTTCCACTCCCGGAAAGTTCCATTCAGAATTTGCTGGCGCGCCTGCTTTACCAGCCACAGGTAGAACGTCAGGTTGTGCACGCTTGCTATCTGCCCGGCCAGGTATTCGCCGCTATGAATCAGGTGCCGCAGGTAAGCCTTGGTGTAGAAGGTGCTCACATAGCCTCCCAGTTCGGCATCGATCGGGCTAAAGTCGTCGGCCCACTTCTTGTTCCGGATGTTCACGATGCCCTGCGTGGTGAAGAGCATGCCATTGCGGGCATTGCGCGTTGGCAGCACGCAGTCGAACATGTCTACCCCCAGGGCGATGTTTTCCAGGATATTGGCCGGGGTGCCCACGCCCATCAGGTAACGGGGTTTGTCTGTCGGCAGTATGTCGCACACAAGTTCCGTCATCTCGTACATCACTTCGGCTGGCTCGCCTACTGAAAGGCCCCCGATGGCGTTGCCCTCGCGTCCAAAGCTGGCAATGGTCTCGGCTGACTGTACCCGCAGGTCCTTATACGTGCTGCCTTGCACGATTGGGAAGAGTGTTTGGTTGTAACCATACTTCGGTTCGGTACTGTCGAAACGGTCCACGCAGCGCTGCAGCCAACGGTGGGTGCGCTCCATGGAGTTCTTGGCGTAGGTGTAGTCGCAAGGGTAGGGGGTGCACTCATCAAAAGCCATGATAATGTCGGCCCCGATCGTACGTTGCGTATCCATCACGTTTTCCGGCGTAAAATCCAGCGGAGACCCGTCAATGTGCGACTTAAACTTCACGCCCTCTTCCTTGATCTTTCGGGTACCTGCCAGGGAGAAAACCTGGTAGCCGCCGCTGTCAGTGAGGATAGGGCGGTCCCAGCCATTGAACTTATGCAGTCCGCCTGCTTTTTCCAGCACATCCAGGCCAGGGCGCAGGTAGAGATGGTACGTGTTGCCTAAAATAATCTCGGCTTTTACATCTTCCTTCAGCTCCTGCTGGTGCACGGCCTTTACCGTACCGGCTGTGCCCACAGGCATAAATATAGGGGTTTCGATCGCTCCGTGGTCCGTTTGCACAACACCCGCGCGGGCTTTCGATTGTTTGTCTTTTGCTACTAGAGAAAATTGCATGATAATAGGGTCGCCGGGGCGATAGCTATCAAAAATAACGCCATTGCCAGGCTGGCTCAGGGCCTCTTATTCTTTTGGTTCTGAAAATCTTAATAACCGGCAAAGATACAAACTCGCACTGCACAAACCATAGCACCGGATAAAATATGGTAGGGCTTCGGAAATGGCTTCAGATTAGCTAATTTTGAAGAGGACAGGGTGCCGGGGATACGCTCGAAGGCAAGGGTTGCGCTTGCAAGGCCTGCCGTGGTAAAACGGGCACCGGACCCAGATAAAACTAATTTAGCTCAAAGGATTTGGTTACACTTATACTCTTAGTGCTGCTGGCGCTGTGTGTGCTCGTTCAGCTTTATTTTTCATTTTTTTATTTCCTACCCCTTGCCAAGTACAAAGACCCGGAAAGTGACGTGCAGCGGCCTGTATCGGTGATCGTGGCAGCGCATGATGAACTGGAGAACCTGATAGAGCTGCTGCCCATGCTGTTGGACCAGGACTACCCTGAGTTCGAAGTGCTGCTGGTAAACGACCGCTCGGAGGACGACACGGAGTTTTATACCTACGAACTGGAAAAGCAGTACCCGAACTTCCGGGTAGTGACCGTAAAAAAGACGCCGGAGTACCTGAATCCGAAAAAATATGCCTTGGCCTTGGGAATCAGGGCCGCTAAATATGAGCACCTTCTGTTCCTGGATGCGGACTGCCGGCCATGCAGCCCGAATTGGATTAAAAATATGCAGGGGGGCTATGAAACAGGAGCAGAAGTGGTACTGGGCTACTCTCCATATGCACATTTAAAAGGTTTTCTGAATCACTTGATCCGATATGAAACCTTGCTCACGGGAATTCAGTATCTGTCTCATGCAAACAAAGGTAAGCCCTACATGGGGGTAGGCCGAAACTTATCTTACACGAAAGGGTGTTTCTTTAAAAACAAGGGGTTTGCATCTCACATCAAAACGATGGGTGGCGACGACGACCTTTTTGTTCGGGACGCCGCAAACAATAGTAAAGTAAGCATTGTTATCAGCAAGGATGCGCAGACAGAAAGCATTCCCAAAAAGACGTTTCGGGAGTGGCTTGTCCAGAAGCGCAGGCATTTATCTGTCGGAGGGCGGTATAAAGCGGCTGACAGAAGAAGGATTGGAGCTTTTGTTCTCGCGAACATACTTTTTTACATACTTTTAGTAGTTCTTCTTGTCTTAAATAGTCATTTCGCTATATTGGGGGCTTTAGTAGGCCTACGGTACCTGGTGGTACTGCCGATTTATGTGATGGTTGCCCGCAGATTAGATGAAAAGATAGCTTTGCCATTGTTGCCTGTGCTGGATGTAGTGTATTTTATCAACTACCTGTTCCTTGGGGTATCTGTAGTATTGTATAAAAAAATCAGATGGAAGTAAACAAACAATTCTCTGCAAAAGCAAAGCACGACTTTAAGCTCATTCAGGCCGCGGTAGAAGAAAACGACGAGAAAGCCTATGCCGAGCTGATGAGCATCTACAAAAAGCCTGTATACCACGTGGTCTTGAAGATGGTTCGCAATGCTGACGATGCAGAGGACTTAACGATAGAAGCTTTTGCCAAGGCCTTTAAAAACCTGCACAAGTTTAACCCGGAATATGCCTTCAGTACCTGGCTTTTCCGCATCGCCACCAACAACTGCATCGATTTTATCCGCAAGAACAGGATCAAGACCATGTCGATCGACTCTGCCATTAAAATCGATAATGGCGACGAGATTACGATCGACTTTAAGGACAAGAACCTGAACCCGCAGGAGGAGGCGATCAAGAACCAGAAGATCGAGATTATGCAGTACGTGGTAGCTAAGCTGCCGGACAAGTACCAGCGCCTGGTAACGCTGCGTTATTTTAATGAGCTGAGCTACGAAGAGATCGCCACGGAGCTGAATGCCCCGCTAGGCACCGTAAAAGCCCAGCTGCACCGCGCCCGCGAGCTGCTTTTTGACATGGTGAAAAACAAGAAGCACCTTATCTAACGTATTGAATTAAGGTTAATATATTGATTACGGAGAAAGCCCCTGCTGCCCTGGTGTAGCTGGGGCTTTTGTTTTGCAGCGCATCTGGTTTTATTTTATACTTTTGCTGTTAACAGGCCTACTGCACGATTACTTTCTACTCCATCACCATGAAGGGCTCTTTTGCGGATACCGTACTTTCGATTTTCGGGAAGCTGTATTTGTACCTGCGGCTCCGCAAAACGGAGCAGGTGCAACAGGAACTGGAGCGCCGGTACGAGGGGCAGTTCCGCAATGCGGGCCTTGTCTTGCTGTTTGACCTGCTGATGGCCCTCGCCGTAGTAGTGTTTGTGGCCGTTTTTGCCGGTTTGCTATACTTTATCACTGTCTAAGTTCTTAACGTTTACGATCGATAACCCTACAAGAAATGTCGCACTCAACCTCTATCCGTACCCTGCTTTCTGGTTATTTCCCGGAGCTTACCGAAGATCAACTGCAAAAGTATGAGCGGATGGGAGAGTTGTACCAGGAGTGGAACCAGAAGATAAACGTGATCTCGCGCAAGGACATGGAACAACTGGGCGTGCACCACATCCTGCATTCGTTGGGTATTGCCAAGGTGGTGCGCTTTCCGGAGCATACCGCTGTGTTGGATGTGGGAACAGGTGGCGGCTTGCCGGGCTTGCCCTTGGCGGTGATGTTCCCGGAGGTGAAGTTTCACCTGGTAGACTCCATTGGCAAAAAGATACACGTGGTGCAGGAGATAGCGCGGGAGCTGCACCTGCTGAACGTGACAGCCACGCATACCCGAGCGGAGCAGGTGCGGGAGAAGTACGATTTTGTGGTGAGCCGCGCTGTTACCCGCTTAGCCAATTTCTGGCCCTGGGTGATGAACAGTTTTAAGAAAACCGGTCTGGAGGAGGAAGGGCTCTATTACCTGAAGGGTGGCGACCTGGAAGAAGAAATAGCAGAGTCGGGCCTAATCACGCAGGTTTATGACCTGCAGGACTACTTTACAGAAGAGTTCTTCCAGACGAAGAAGGTGGTGTATGTGCCATTAAAGAAGTAACAACAGCCAACGCTTTCTGCCATGGAGGGTAAGGCTATGCCTTGTCGAGCAGGAATCTAACGGCTCTTTTCTCCGAGTAATACTGGTCCCGGCCAAAGTCCTCGGCGAAGCCCACATGGCCTCCCTTCTCTGGGATTTCCAGGTAAAAGTTAGGGTTGTGCTCAGCCTCTTGCAGGGGGTAGCAGCTTTCTGACAGAAAGGGATCATTCTTGGCATTTACCAGAAGCGTCGGGATACGGATGTTCTTTAAAAACTGCCTGGAGCTGACGCGGGCGTAGTAATCCTCTGCGCTCTTGAAACCGTGGATAGGGGCCGTATAGCGGTCGTCAAACTCAGGGAAGGACCACGACAGGCTATAACCGTTCAAGTCCAGCTCGTCCGGGAACATCTGCTGCTTCTGTTCCAGCTTCTGGCCGAGGGTTCTTAGAAAGCGCTGTGTGTAAATTTTGGAGATCCGTTGGGCCGAGCCCTTCAGGTCTACTGGGGTGGAGAAAACGGCAGCTCGTTCCACCCGGGAGGGTACCTGCGCTGGTGCCTCCCCCAGGTACTTGAGGGTGATATTTCCCCCGGCACTAAAGCCTACCAGGTAAACCGTTTCGTAGCGGTCCTGCTGCAGGGCATGGTGCAGCACGAAGTCCAGGTCATCGGAGGCGCCAAGGTGATAGGAGCGGAGCAGCTTGTTCGGCTCCCCGCTACAGCTACGGTAGTTCCAGGCCAACGCGTCTACCCCGCGCGCGTTAAAGGCTTTCACCATACCGGTGATGTAAGGCCTGCCCGTGTCGCCCTCCAGGCCGTGGGAGAGCAGGACAAGCTTTTTTGAGCCTACCCTGGACCAGTCTATGTCAATAAAGTCCTTGTCGGGTGTCGTGATGCGTTCGCGCTCGTAACGCACCCCTTCTACCTGCCTGAACAGGCTCGGGACAATGGTCTGTAGATGACCATTAAATAAGAAGAGGGGGGAGGTGTTGTATTGGGATTTTACCAGGGGCATGTTGTTGTAGCTTCTTAAGCCTGTGTAAGGGGTGTTTGTACATAGGTACAAATTTACCAGTTAAATGTTTTTTATGCACCTGCTTTAGAGCGGTGCTGAAAAACCGTTTTCCCTGAGGCAGTTCCAGAACCCTCGGTTGTCATAGAGGTTTTTTTAGGGTGGTATTTTTAGCTAAAGCATAGGGGGAAAGCCGCTGAATTCGTTATGTTTGCAGTACAAAGAAGCTCTTTAAAATTTTCTTCAAGGACTTTGGAAATTAGGTGCGAAGGCTTTACCTTTGCAAACTCATTCGGAACAGAATTAAAAGATTTAATTATTATAGAATAACATGGCTAACCATAAGTCGGCATTAAAAAGAATCAGAGCGAACAACGCTAAACGTCTTCGTAACAGATATCAGGCGAAAACTACTCGTACCTTCATCAAGAAGTTGAGAAACACTACTGATCAAACCGAAGCGCAAGAACTGTACAAGACGGTTTCTTCTATGCTTGACCGTCTGGCTAAGAAAAACATCATCCACAAAAACAAGGCAGCTAACAACAAGTCTAAGCTGGCTAAATTTGTAAACAGCCTCGCTGCTGCTTAATTAGTTTTTACGGAAAACTTTATAAGAGAAGCCTTACACCCTTGTGTAAGGCTTTTTGTGTTTATAAGGGCTGGGTTGCGCTTTGGTGGACGGAGAGAGGCGCTCAACATGAAGCGGTTTTATCCTGTGAGCCTCGTTTGTGTAGATGAAAGAGCGTAGCGCAAGCGTCCGCTTGTGTGGGTTGCTACCGAGTTAGGCCAAGAGAGGCACTTTAAGTAAGAATGAGGAACTTAACTGTCTTAAGTGCTTTCCATCGTGCTTTTGAAGATGGCTACTCAACCATTCAGATAAAACAGAAAGACCTGGGCGGAAGCCTCAGGTCTTTCTGTTTTGCTTGGGTAGCGTGGTTGTTACACAACACTCAGCTTGATCATGTTTGTACGCTTCTGCTCGTTCAATGGCATGCTGGCTGTGTTGATGAAAACATCCCCTTTTTGCAGGAAGCCTTTTTCAATCAGTGTGTCCTTGATGTCAGCAATTGTAGCATCAGTAGACTCAAACTTGTTGTAGTGGAAGCCACGAACGCCCCACACAAGGTTTAGGGTCGTCAACAGTTGCTCGTTATCTGTGAAAACAAAGATATCTGATTTAGGACGGTGCTTGGACAGGTGGAAGGCGGTATAGCCAGACTTGGTCATGCCAATGATCGCACGGGCGTTGGTGTCGCGGGCCAGGTTACAGGCATTGGCTACGAGGCTGTCACTGTAATAAGAGTCGGCGTTTGGCGCCACCACATAGTTCTTGTTGTAGATATTCGCGTTCTCCTCTACCATCTTGATGGTAAGTGTCATGCTGCGAATGGTCTCAATAGGGTAAGCGCCCACAGCTGTCTCAGCGCTTAGCATCAGGGCATCGCCACCGTCAATCACGGCATTGGCCACGTCGTTTGTCTCCGCACGGGTAGGGCGAGGGTTCACGATCATGCTTTCCATCATTTGCGTGGCCACAATCACAGGTTTCGCTGCTCTGTTGCTTTTCTCCACCAGCATTTTCTGGATCATAGGCACTTTCTCCATGCCTACTTCCACACCCAGGTCACCACGTGCCACCATGATCGCGTCAGTTGCCTCGATGATCTCATCGATGTTCTTGATAGCCTCAGGCTTTTCGATCTTGGCGATTACGCGTGTGGTCTTGCCTCTCTCAGCAATAATGCGCTTTATCTCGTGGATGTCCGCTGCTTTGCGAACAAAGGAAAGGGCTACCCACTCCACGTCGTTGTCCAGGCCGAAGTGCAGGTCTTCGATGTCCTTCTCCGTCATGGACGGCGCAGACACACTGGAGTCGGGAAGGTTAATGCCTTTGCGCGGCTTTACAACACCGCCGTAAATAACCTCTGCCTCCACTTCCATGTCTTTGTCGGTGCTGATGACCTTTACTTCCAGCTTACCGTCGTCCAGCAGGATCGCGTCGCCAGGGTTTACATCCTTGGCCAGGTCCTTATATATAGTAGACAGGCGACCTTCTGTGGTGACAGATCCGTCGCAAACAAGTTTGATGCGCTGCCCTTCTTTGATCTCAATTCCGCCATTTTCTACATCGCCAAGGCGAATCTTTGGGCCCTGTAAGTCCTGTACCAGGCAAATGTTGGTGCCGTACTGGCGGTTAATGTCGCGCACACGGTCAATTACTTTTTGATGTTCGGAGTGGGCACCGTGCGAAAAGTTAAGACGGAAAGCATTAACGCCTTCCTGAACAAGTGCTTTCAAACGCTCTGGCGAACTGCTCGCTGGACCAACAGTAGCTAATATTTTGGTTCTCTTAAACGAAATTTCCATAATCAGAAAATGAGATTCTCTTTAAATTTAAGTGTTAGCGGATCAAACTTCTTTACGTGTTGTACTAACGGAATGCGCAGCAATTTACTCATTAACTCCTGCGGGTACAACTGTCGGATGGCTCCCGTTACCTGAAGCACGTACTCATACTCTTTAATGTCTGGCAGCAAAAAAGGTTTTTTCAGAGTAGAGGTCCCCATTGCTTTGTTGCGGAAGAGGCGCACCTCGCTGTGGGGCGTAATATACTTATAATTCGATATAATTAGACGCTCTTTTCCGAATATGTCATAACACAGGTCCTGCTGCTTCGTTAGCTGCGTTCCCAGCAGCCTGTTCAGGGCCCAGGCTAGTTTGTACTCTTTTACTGTAGCGGCCACTCCGTACACATCAAAATCGTAACAAGGCGCTATGTCTAAACGAAATACTTTCATTTTGCTGTTCCGTTTCCAAAAGTAAGAAGGTATCCGGCAAAATGGCAGCTAAAGCGCAAAACTTTTGCATTAGAGTGAATAGAGTAATTTTTTTTGACATTGTCTGTCGAAAGTTATTTCTTTGCACAGTGTTTTAAATAACTATAAGAAAAATGTCAGAAATCGCAGAAAAAGTAAAAGCTATCATCATCGATAAGCTTGGTGTGGAAGAGTCAGAGGTAACGCCAGAGGCAAGCTTTACTAACGACCTTGGCGCTGACTCACTGGATACAGTAGAGCTTATCATGGAATTCGAAAAAGAATTCAACGTTTCTATTCCAGATGATCAGGCTGAAAATATCTCTACTGTAGGTCAGGCTGTTAGCTACCTGGAAGAGCACGCAAAATAGTCATCCCCTCCTTTCTATCAGAATCAAATTTTCTACTATCTATCCTCTACTAACAGCTTATGGAGCTTAAGAGAGTTGTAGTTACTGGGCTTGGCGCACTCACGCCAATTGGGAACACCGTTTCAGAGTACTGGAACGGTTTGGTCAATGGCGTGAGTGGCGCCGCGCCTATTACTCGTTTCGATGCAAGTAAGTTTAAAACGCAGTTTGCCTGCGAAGTTAAAGGGTACGAGCCGGAAAATTACTTTGACCGTAAAGAGGCCCGTAAAATGGACCTTTTTACGCAGTTTGCACTAGTGGTGGCCGAGGAGGCCGTAAAAGATGCAAAACTGATCGAGGATAACGTGGACGTGGATCGCATCGGTGTGATCTGGGGGTCCGGCATCGGCGGCCTGCGCACCTTTCAGGAAGAGTGTGTGAATTTTGCCAACGGCGACGGAACACCACGTTTCAATCCTTTCTTCATCCCCAAAATGATCGCCGACATCAGTGCCGGTCAGATCTCTATTAAGTACGGCTTCCGCGGTCCTAACTTTGTGACCGTATCAGCCTGTGCCTCTGCCACCAACGCCCTGCTGGACTCTTATAACTATATCCGATTGGGTATGGCTGATGTAATTGTGTCAGGAGGCTCAGAGGCAGCGGTAACGGAAGCAGGCATCGGAGGCTTTAACGCGCTGAAAGCCCTTTCGGAGCGCAATGATTCTCCCGAAACCGCTTCCCGCCCTTTTGATGCAGACCGTGATGGTTTCGTGTTAGGAGAAGGGGCAGGTGCCATTATCCTGGAGGAGTACGAGCACGCCAAGGCACGTGGTGCTAAGATATACGCCGAAATCATCGGCGGTGGTATGTCTGCTGACGCGCATCACATTACAGCACCACATCCAGAGGGACTGGGGGCACTAAATGTAATGAAGAATGCACTGCGCGATGCCAATATCAAGCCTGAGGAGGTGGACTATATCAACGTGCACGGCACCTCTACCCCACTTGGCGACATCAGTGAGGTAAAAGCGATCAAGCAGGTGTTTGGCGAGCATGCCTACAATCTGAACATCAGTTCTACGAAGTCCATGACAGGCCACTTGCTGGGTGCTGCCGGTGCTATAGAGGCCATTGCCTCTATCCTAGCCATTCAAAACAATGTGATCCCGCCTACCATCAACCACTTTACGGATGATGAGAACCTGGATAGTCGCCTGAACCTGACCTTCAATAAGGCGCAGGAGCGGGAGGTAAAAGTAGCTTTGAGCAATACCTTTGGTTTTGGAGGGCACAATACCTCTGTTTTATTCCGTCAAGTGAACGACTAAGTGTTTGGGCCCATTAAACCAGTTCGGCGCGTATTTCACCGACTTTTTAATAAAGACAGAGAATTAGTACGCGCTATTGCTGGCGTTACGGGTAGCACACCTGATAATCTCCGCCTGTATAAGCTTGCCCTGACGCATACCTCTTTTGCGCGCCAGAACTTGGCCGGCAAACACGAGACAAATGAACGCCTGGAGTTCCTGGGCGACGCCGTGTTAGGGGCTGTAGTGGCGGAGTTGTTGTTTCGGAAATTCCCCTACGAGGATGAAGGCTTTCTGACGGAAATCCGTTCGCGTATCGTGAACCGGGAGTCCCTCAACCAGATTGCCGTTAAGATCGGGCTGAATCTGCTGGTAAAGGTAGACACCACCAACCATGGCATGCGTCACAAATCCGTAAACGGAAACGCGCTGGAGGCACTTGTGGGGGCGGTGTACCTGGATAAAGGCTATGATACAACCCGTCGCTTTATTTTGAAAAAGCTCGTGCGCCCGCACGTAGACCTGCATAAACTGGTAAACACCACTGCCAATTTCAAGAGCAAGCTAATTGAGTGGGCGCAAAGCCAGAATATGGACATCCGCTTTGATATTGTTAAGCGGAAGCAGCATGGCAATATGACGGAGTTCACCTCCGAAGTTTACCTCAACGACAAGCCCATTGCCGTAGGGGTTGGCTTGTCTAAGAAAAAAGCCGATCAGGCTGCTGCCGAAAAAGGCCTCGACTTCCTCAAGATCTCCTAGTCTACTACCAGATACTTATTGGACGTAGCATCGCTGGTGGCATAAGCTGACCGGGTGCTTTACCGCGTCTTCCTTTATTTGCGTTTTAAAATCTGTTCATTCAGTTTTTTTGATTATTCAAAATTGGATAAAGCGCTTAACTTGCCTGCCACTACTTGCGTTATAAAACTCCATGAAAGAAACGAGATTAAACCTGGCGGCGGCGGCCCTGAACCAGACACCGATGGACTGGGGCAGCAACCTCCAAAACATACAGGATGCAGTCCTGGAAGCGGCATCCCAAAAGGCTGACATATTGCTCTTGCCAGAGCTTTGTATCACGGGCTATGGCTGCGAGGACATGTTTCTGAGCCCCTGGCTATCAGAAGTTGCTTTTGATAAACTCCTGCAGATCAAAGAGTGGTGTGCGAACATCACCGTGGCAGTGGGTTTACCTGTCTTCTATAACTACAGGGTATACAACACGGCCTGCATCATCAGGAATAAAGAAATCGTAGGCTTTGCGGCCAAGCAGTTCCTGGCAAATGACGGGGTGCACTATGAGCCGCGCTGGTTTACACCATGGCCAGCCAACGTGGTAGAAGAGTTCGTCGTAAACGGGCAGCGCTATCCTATCGGTGACATTATCTTTGAAGAACAGGGGGTAAAGTATGCCTTCGAGATCTGCGAAGATGCCTGGCGCCCGAACAGACCAGCTGAACGGCACATTCCCAAAGGAGTAGACCTGATTTTAAACCCCAGCGCCAGCCACTTTGCGCTGAGTAAAACAGACCTGCGGCACCGGTTGGTCGTAGAGGCGTCTCAGAAGTACCACTGTGCCTATGTGTACGCTAATATGCTGGGCAATGAGGCAGGGCGCGTGATCTACGATGGAGAGGTGCTTATTGCGCAAAACGGACAGCTGATCCGGCGGAACGAGTTGCTCTGCTTTAAAGACGTGGACATGGAGATCGCCGAGGTATGCTTCTCGCAGAACCCGGAGATAACAGAGGTTATCGAGTACCTGCCGCCAATTGACGAGAACAGCGAATTAACTTCAGCTCTGAGCCTGGCCCTGTTCGACTATATGCGCAAGAGCCGTAGCAGGGGTTTTGTGCTGTCCTTAAGCGGCGGGGCAGACTCCTCGCTTTGTGCTGTGGCCGTGGCAGAGATGGTGCACCGGGGCATAGGAAGCTTAGGTGTCCGTGCGTTTGCCCGCAAGTCCCTTTTGTTCAAAGAGGATGAAATTACTCACCTGGAAACACTCGGACCGGATGAGGTAGAGAAGGCCATCGTAGGTCGCTTACTGACTTGTGCATACCAGGGTACCGTTAACTCATCGGACAATACTTATAATTCGGCCAAAGAGCTGGCAAAGTCTATAGGAGCGGTTTTTTATAACTGGACCATCGACGAGGAGGTGAAAGGCTACACGAAAAAGATAGAGCACGTGTTGGAGCGCGAGCTCACATGGGAGCAGGACGACATTACCTTGCAGAACATACAGGCACGTGTCCGTGCCCCAGGCATCTGGATGCTGGCAAACATCAAGTACGCTTTGCTACTGGCCACGTCTAACAGGAGTGAGGCATCAGTAGGGTACGCCACCATGGATGGGGATACAGCAGGCAGTATCTCGCCTATCGCCGGTATCGATAAAGCTTTTATCCGGCAGTTTCTGATCTGGGCACAGCAGGAACTGGGCTACGAGGGGTTGCAGTATGTGAATAACCTGCAGCCAAGTGCGGAGTTGCGGCCTTCAGAAGAGGAACAGACAGATGAAAAGGACCTGATGCCGTATGAGGTGCTGAACCAGATCGAACGGCTGGCCTTCCACGATCGTTACTCGCCGGAAGAGGTATACCAGATGCTGTTAGAGCAGGGAATTGCCAAACCGGAGGTGTTAAAGGCCTGGCTAACTAAGTTCTACAGCCTATGGGCACGCAACCAATGGAAGCGGGAGCGTTACGCGCCTTCCTTTCACCTGGATGATTATAACGTTGACCCGCGCAGCTGGCTTCGCTTCCCGATCCTGAGTGGCGGCTTTAAAGACGAGTTATCCCGGATACAGCAGCTGTAGCAAACAGTAAGCAAAAAGCAGGAGGTGTCGCTGAGGGTGATGCCTCCTGCTTTTTTTGCCTGGGGCTAGCGTCCGAACTTTCTTTTTAGGTGCGACTCGGTTAAGAGAAGGGTTAGCACCAGCAGCACCAGTAGTACCCCAATGGGTAAGAGCAAGCCAGTAAACAAGGGGAGTGTATAATAGCAGACCCAACCGGTCAGTACGTCTAGCAGACCGCTGCCAATAAGCAGCCTGGCATAGTAGCGGTTTCCTTCGCGCCATATCTCGGGGCTGCGCATGGCATAACGGGTGTGGTAGCCATAGAGTCGGTTATAGGGCCTGGGCGGCCACTTGCGAAAAGCCAGGCCAATAAGCGTGACCAGCAGGCCGGGCAATAGGTGTAGAAACAACATCGTTTTCCTTATACGCTTCCCTTTTCTTCCCAGGGCTCCTTGCCGCACAGGCAGGGCTTGCGTTTTTTTATACCTGATTTATCGTAACTTTGGCAGGAACAGAATCACCTTATGAACATCTTAAACTATATCACCTGGAACGTTGATCCTGAGATCTTCAGTTTAGGACCTTTGCATATCCGCTGGTATGGCCTGCTTTTCGCGCTGGGCTTTGTGATTGGCCAACGCATTCTTACTAAGATTTATGTAGCCGAGGGCCGCACCGAAGGCGATGTGGATGTCATCACGCTGTACATGATCATTGGTACCGTAATTGGTGCCCGGTTGGGGCATACCCTGTTTTATGCACCAGACTATTACCTGAGCAACCCGATCGAGATCCTGAAGATATGGGAAGGGGGGCTTGCCAGCCACGGAGCAACTGTTGGTATTCTATTAGCCTTATGGCTCTTCAGTAAACGAATGAAGTTTGACTACCTGTGGGTACTGGATCGCATAGTGATTGTCGTGGCGTTAGGAGGAGCCCTGATTCGCCTGGGTAACCTGATGAATTCCGAGATCATTGGGCGACCAACCGACGTGCCTTGGGCCTTTATATTTGTGCGCCTGAACGAGGCTGTGCCTGTTCCAAGGCACCCGGCACAGTTGTACGAGTCGCTAATGGTGTTCGGGCTGTTTGTGTTGCTTTATGGTCTTTGGAGCAAGTACAGGGAGGCAACTCCGCGCGGCTTACTGTTCGGCCTTTTCGTTACCTTGCTGTTTAGCTTCCGTTTTCTGGTAGAGTTCGTGAAAGAGAACCAGGAGGCCTTTGAGGATGAACTTACCTTTAACATGGGACAGCTACTGAGCCTGCCGTTGGTTATTCTGGGACTTGTTATCTTGTTCATGGTATGGCGTAATCCGAAGCCGGCCCGCCCTGGTGGCCGGTTAACGGAGAGCAATGCCTAACATAAATAAAACAGCCCCTTCTTCTACAGAAGGGGCTGTTTGCTTGTCGGGCCCTCCCTACAGTGTATAGCGGTAGAGGCTGCCCCCCTCACTGCTAATAATAAGCGTGCTGTTGTCTCTGAAAGTAAGCCCTTCCGTTTGCCCGGCCTTTTTCAGCTCAACCTCCTCGTGCCGGCCTTTGTAAAAGGTGGCTGGTTCCTGAAAGCCGGTATAAAGGTGTAGCTTCTCATCCCCCAATAGCGCTACTGTCCTGCCGTCAGGGCTGATAGCCGCACCTGTTACCTGCGTCTTTAAGGCATGCCTGCCAATGAGCTTTGCCTGGTGCTGACCGGGTTTATCGGGTAGTTGGTATAGCTTGGCCGTTTCGCCGCGGCCTCTGTCTTTGGTAACAAGGTAGATAGCGCCCCCATACCAGAAGCTGGCCTCACTGTCGAAGTTGCGTTCCTTTTTAGGGGGCGGAAATTCTTGCTGGTCTTCGTAAGTATAGCGTATTGCCTGCACCCGCTCCGGTCGTTGCAGGTCTAGTTTGAACACGGCAAGGTCGCGGCGGTTGTTGTTGTTGTTGCCTGTGTCCGCAATATAGATATTCCCTTGATCATCCATGGTCAGATCTTCCCAGTCCTTGTTCTTTAAGTCTAACTTGATCGTCTCGATCAGTTGGCCCTCCTCATTTAGTTTATACAGGTAAGGCTTGTTGCCCGCATCGTTGTGGGTCAGGTACAGGCCTTGTTGGGGGAGCGCTACTAAGCCCGAGCTTTCTTCTACCTCGTTGGGTAGGTTTGCCAGCTTTTCAAAGCCTCTTGTCGTTGTGATGTCCGGTTCAGGTACCGTTTCATAAAAGAAAAAGGTCATTAGGCCCACCACAGCTATAAGCACAGCTGTTATTTTTATCATAAGTCTCATCTTTAATTAAATTCAAAAAAGGAAATGCTAGTCTTTCTGTTAACGAGAGCAAGCGATCGGACGTTAAGCTTAAAAACAGCGATCTTGAAAGAAGCCTTATAGCTGCGCAAGGATTAGCCTTTAAAAGAACAGACAATGGAGATCAGCAAAATTAAAGAGACCTGCCTTTACGTGTCGGACCTGGAGACAAGCAAGGCCTTCTATCAAGGGCAGTTAGGCCTGAAACTGATTGGGGAGGTGAAGAACCGCCATGTCTTTTTCAGGGCAGGCACTTCTGTTTTACTCTGCTTTCTCCCGGAAGCATCCCGGCAAGGCGGCCATTTGCCACCGCACTACGGCGCCGGGCAGTTGCACCTGGCTTTTGAAGTGAGGCGGGAGGAATATGGCCCTTGGAAGGAGAAGGTACAGGAGCAAGGCATCCCAATAGAGCAGGAGTTTGACTGGGGCGGGAATTTCCTGTCCTTTTACTTCAGAGACCCGGACCAGCACCTGCTGGAGGTGGTGATGGAGGGAATGTGGGAGAGGTAGCCTGTAATGGCCAAACTCCTAAGTTGTGTTTAGGAGGGTAGGTCGCTTAGGAAGGATAAGATGATATTGCTAGTGCATGGCTAGTAAGAAAGGCCAACAACGACAATATCCATGTAGGCTTTGTTAGCTATAAGCAGACAAGGTTGTCCTGTAAGAATAAGCACAGTCTTTTCTGGTCAACTGTTGCTGTTCAGCGTTAAAAGTGTTTCCCCATGTATGGTGTGGCCGCCTTCAAAGGTATAGAACACAGGAGCGATGCCAAGCTTAGCCAAAAGCTTTTCTTGCTGCTGTAGCTTCTCAGGCGTGATGAACTCGTCCCGGGTGCCGTAGACCACGTGTACGGGCAGGCCCGTAAATGCCGCTTTGCCGGTGGTAAAGTCAATGTCTTCGGGGAATGCGGCGGCCCAGAGGACAAGGCGGTGCACTGGCAGGGAGGTGTTAGTGAACCAGCGGCTTACCGTGGCTCCTCCCTGGGAGAAGCCCAGCACCGTGACCTGCACATCTTCCGGCAGTTGCTTCAGCTGTTCCTCCAGCAGCAGGTTTAAGTAGGTGGCCTGGTCGTCTATCTCCGACAGGCGGTCCTCTTTTGTCATCCAAGTTGCACCTACTCTTCCGGAAAAGCCATCGAGGTAAAAGCGCGACAAGGCCTCCGGTGCTATAATGACCGTTTTCCCATCATCCAGCGGCTGAAAGTGGCGCAGAAAATAGCGGGCCAGTTGCCCGTAGCCGTGGCATACGAGCCACAAGTGCCTGGTTTGATCGGAGGGGGTGCCTAAGGAGTAGTATCGGGCTGTGCGGGGAACGCTTAGCTTATGTTCTTCCAATGTCTGCTGTTCTCGTTTCGTTGGAGCCGCATCCACACGGCTGTCGGGGTTTAGAGATTGTCTTTCGTGAACAGGAACGGCAAGAGGTCGGCTACTTTACGAAACCGGTAAAACTTGCCATCAGCGGTTTGCAGTAGCACAGGGATATTCTCCTGTTGCTTGTGTTCATACTCCGCCATTACTTGCCGGCAGGCGCCGCAGGGCATGGCTGGCAAGTATGTTTCTTCGCTGCGCCGGCGAGCCGTCACCGCCATCATCTTGATCTTCTTGTTCGGATAATGCGCACTCATTGCAAAAAGGGCTGTACGCTCCGCGCACAGTCCGGAGGGATAGGCCGCATTTTCCTGGTTGCTACCTTTGAACATACTACCATCTTCTAATACGAGTGCTGCGCCTACCAGAAAGTTAGAATAAGGGGCGTAGGCATCGTTGGCTGCCTCCTGGGCTAGCTGCATGGCCTCGCGCTCCTGGTCACTTAGCTCGGTTTGGTCCAGCACGTCGATGCTGATGTTTATGTTCAGTTCACTTGCCATTTCGTCACGAATAGGTCTGGAAAATAGAAAAGGGCTATAAATTTAAGCTAATATTCTGACAAAACCATGGAATGGGTTTGCCTTGCAGGCCGTAATGTTTAAATTAAATGGAAACCACGACCCACTATGAAAAAAATCTTGCTCCTTGGCGCAGGCCGTTCGGCCCTGTCACTCATCCGTTACCTGTTCGACCAGGCAACTGCCGAGAAATGGCAAATAACTATTGGTGACATTACGGTTGCCCACCTTCGGCCTCTGACAGAAGCTGTGAGCTTTGCCCAAGCCATTCCCTTTGACGTGCACAACGAAGCGCAACGAGCCCAGGAGGTGCGTAAGGCGGACCTGGTGATTTCTTTGTTACCAGCTGCTTTTCACCTAGAAGTAGCACGGGAGTGCCTGAAACAGGGGAAGAACCTGATCACAGCCAGTTATGTATCACCGGCAATACTGGCGCTGCACCAGGAGGCACAGGAAAAGAACCTCACTATTCTGATGGAGTCGGGGCTGGACCCCGGGATAGACCATATGTCGGCCATGGCGGTGATCCGGCGCATTAAGGCAGAAGGAGGCAGGCTAACTTCTTTTAAATCTTTTACAGGAGGCCTGGTAGCACCGGAATCAGACAACAATCCCTGGCATTACAAGTTTACCTGGAACCCGCGCAACGTGGTGCTGGCAGGGCAGGGAACAGCCAAGTACATCAAAGAGGGGCAGTACAAGTACATTCCTTACCACAAGCTGTTTCAGCGTACGGATGCGTTTTATGTGGAAGGTTACGGCCACTTTGAGGGCTATGCCAACCGAGACTCCCTAAGCTACCGCGAGCCTTACGAACTATTGGACATCCCGACGATGCTGCGCGGCACCCTGCGTCGCCCAGGTTATTGCGAGGGCTGGAACGTGTTCGTGCAGTTGGGCCTGACCGATGACAGTTATGCGCTCAGTAACTCCGAGCACATGACTTACCGCACTTTTGTGGAGTCCTTCCTGCCGCCCGCTTCATCTCCTGGGCAAACAATGGCAACGCGTATAAGTGAATACCTAGGGATACCAGCCGACGGAGAAGTGGTGGAGAAGCTGGAATGGCTGGGGCTGTTTGATAATACGCCGGTAGCACTGGCAGGCGCTACCCCTGCACAGATACTGGAAAAGATTCTGAAGGAGAAATGGACGCTCGCTCCGGGTGATAAGGACATGATCGTGATGCAGCACCTGTTTGAGTATGAACTGCAGGGAGAGCGGCGCGAAGTGACCTCGTCCTTGGTCGTTACAGGAGAGGACGAAGTGCAGACGGCCATGGCCAAGACTGTGGGCTTGCCAGTAGGAATCCTTGCCAAGCGGATGCTACAGGGCAAGATTACCTACCGCGGGGTGGTCATACCCATTTATCCTGAACTGTATGCGCCTGTGTTGGACGAATTGGAGGAGTATGGGATACAGTTTGTGGAAAAGGAGCGGATAGTGGAGCACGTGTAGCAGGCTTTCCTCTGCCTCTAGAAAATGAGATAGTAATCGTTTAGCAGTGCTGCAAAAGCAGGGGTATAGGTTACCTTGTCTGCTTCCCGGATATAGAAGCTTTTAACAGTAGGAGTGGCTGTGGGAGAAAAAGTATAGGTCTGGATGTGTCGGATGCATTTGCCCCCGTGGTAAGTGTATACTTCTAGTGTCTCTGCCAGGTGTAGCCCTTGCAACTGCGCCTTCTTCTGAAAGAGGGCTGCCTCAGGAGGAGGCAGGAGCAGGCATAGCTTCCCCTCTGGGCGAAGATGCTGACTAGTGAAAGCCGTAATGTCCTCAAAAAAGAGCTCCCCACTATGGCGGGCCGTATTACGGGCTGCGTCAGGAGATCTTAAGGAAGAAAGGAAAAAGGGCGGGTTAGAGAGAATAAGGTCGTACGGCTGTTGGTTTTGCGGGGCAAATTCCTGTAAGGGCATCGGATGCAAAGTCAAGCGCTCCGCCCAGGGGCTCCGCTCAAAATTATCTCTTGCCTGTTGCTGTGCCTCCGGGTTTATCTCTACTGCATCTATTTTTGCCCCTGTGCGCTGCGCCACCATCAACGACAGCAGTCCTGTGCCAGCCCCAATATCCAATACCCTTCTGGTGTCTTCCGCCTCCACGTAAGCACCGAACACGCAGGAGTCGGTGCACACTTTCATGGCGCACTTATCCTGCTCTACCCGAAACCGCTTGAACTGGAAGTAGCTGTTACCCATTTTATTTAAAGGACTAAATAGTTGAGTTTTGAATCACAGCACTATGAGCAAAAGAAGGAAGAGAAGAGGCTTTTAAATAGTAAAAGCGACTTACAGGTTTTCTAATCACTCCTGATTCAATTATTCAAGATTAAGTTGTTTGGAGTTGAAAGTTTAACTTGGCTGGGATGCACCGGATTCGAAGCCCTCGTCAACTAGCAGGTTAGGAGAGAGGGCGCTGGCCACGGCCAGTTCATCGCAGCGTTCATTCTCGGGGTGGCCCGCATGGCCTTTTATCCACACGAAGCGAACGTTGTGCTTCGCGTACACCCGCAGAAAGTGGGCCCACAGGTCGGCGTTGGCTTTGCCTTTAAAGCCCTTTTTCTGCCATCCGAACACCCAGCGCTTTTCCACCGCATCTACCACGTACTTAGAGTCGGAGTAAATGGTAACGGGTATGCCGGGCTTGGTAATAGCCTCCAGACCTACAATCACGGCCAGCAGTTCCATGCGGTTGTTGGTGGTTTTCCGGAAGCCCTGGGTAATTTCTTTTACATGCTGCTTCCAGCGCAGAATCACGCCATAGCCTCCCGGCCCTGGGTTTCCACGTGAAGCACCATCGGTAAATAATTCTATCATATATCAATTTTGAAGATGCGAGAAAACCTGAACGGTAAGTTGAGTAAATGTTTTCTTCGGTCTTCCTGTTTTCAAATACTACAAATTTGTTTTGAACAGTTTAATTGCAATGGCCAGCAGGATGATTCCGAACACTTTGCGGAGCACGTTCGCACCGTCTTTCCCGAGCTTGCGCTCTATCCAGCTGGAGGATTTAAGCACGAGGTAAACAAAGACCAGGTTCAGGACAATGCCAACCAGCACGTTGGGCAGGGAATAAGCAGCCCGTAAGGACAGCAGCGTGGTCATAGTACCGGCCCCGACAATCAGGGGGAAGGCCAGGGGTACGATGGAGCCACTCTTGGTTTCAGGATCGGTATGGAAAAAGTCCTTGCCCAGGATCATCTCTAGGCCTATTAGGAAAATAATGATGGCACCTGCCATGGCGAAGGACTGAAAATCAATGCCGAACAGCTGCAGGATAGACTGGCCCAGAAACAGGAAGATGATCATCAGGATACCCGATACGACCGTAGCTTTTTCGGACTCAATTTTCCCTTCCCGCTTGCGCAGGTCGATGATGATGGGAATAGATCCGATAATATCGATCACGGCAAAAAGAATAAGCGTGACAGAGGCTATTTCTTTTAAGCTGAACATGGCCTGATTGTTAAATTGTGGTTTGTTCCGTTGCTAAGTGGCCGCGGGTACACCTGTGCCAGACAGGGTCGCTAATGAAGCAAACAGTCCTTGGCGCCACTTAAACGGCAAAGGTAGCAGGCTTAGGCGTAATAGTGCAGGAAAAAGCGTTTCAGCTCTTCGTATTCTTCGTTGAGGATGGCCGGGAAGTTGGCAATCCGGAAGGTATTGCGGGCCCAGGGGCCGTATCCGTTGCCCAGGCGCATGTTGTGGTGCAGGGCCCGCTTCTTGATATCATCTATCAGCTTCTCGTTCCCCTGTAAAGCTAAGACCGTTTTAGAGCGTACTTCTTCGTTCTCCACCAGTAGCTGAAAATCGGAGAACTGCTCAAAGAAGGTATATAGCTCCTGTGCCCGGTCTGTCAACTCCAGGTCAATGGTCTTGATGAACGGCCTGTCTTCGAGCGCCCTCTTCAGCAAGTAGATATTCAGCACGTTGGGGGTGTGCGTGGTCTGGTAGTTCAGCATCTTCTCGTACATGGATACGAGGCTGTTATAGTGCGCGCGTTCCCCCATTTGCTTTGCCCGGAAAATAGCCCTGGGAGAGCAGGCCATCACAGCCAGCCCGGCCGGCAGGCCAAAGCACTTTTGGGCAGATGCGAACCAGATGTCTGCTTTAATCACCTTCAGGTTCAGGCCCGCCATGCTGGAGGTCGCGTCCACGGCTATAAGCGTGTCGCGGTAGCGGTTGTGCAGGTTCAGGATGGTTGTTGGGCTTACCTGGGTACCATTAGAGGTTTCGTTGTGGGTAAAACAGATCAGCTCCGTGTCTGCACTAATGTTTAGTTGCTCCACAGGCATAGGAGCATTCAAGTCAAAAGAAAACCCCTCGGCGGCTGGCCTTAGCTTTTGGGCATACTGATACCACTTTTCCCCGAAAGAGCCGTTGTAGATGTGAGAACTCTTATGCTTGGTCAGGCTCTGAATCAGCACCTCCCAGCACTCGGTGGCAGAGGAAGTGAAGAAGATGTAGTAATCCTGCGGGATGTTAAGCCGGCGCTTTACCGAGCCTACTACAGCGCGGGTCATCTGAACAAACTGCTCCCCCCTGTGCGGCGTACTCAGTATACCCTCGTCATACGCATCTACAAGGTAGTTGCGCACCTCGGGGTACACCTTGGAAGGGCCTGGATAAAAGTTGAGCATAGAGGGAAGTTATAAATAGTATAGTATATATGCTATATTTGTTCTGATAATCTAATATCAAACGAAGGAGCAGCTGTCTAGGTTACGCCCTTAGGCGTTAAAACCAATCCTTTTTGGCTTTTGGCGCTCAAAGTACTGGAGGGCAAGCCGGTAACTTTCCAGCCCGAACCCGGCGATACTGCCCTTACAGTGCGGTGCGATCATGCTCTTATGCCGGAAGGCCTCGCGGGCGTATACATTAGAGATGTGTACCTCTATCACGGGGGTATCAATGGCCTTAATCGCATCCGAAAGGGCGACAGACGTATGTGTGTAGGCACCGGCATTAAACACAATGCCTTTGTAATCCCCAAACCCCACTTCGTGCAGCTTATCGATCAGCGTGCCCTCTGTGTTCGACTGGAAATAAGAAAGCTCCAGTGCCGGAAAGGCTTCTTTCAGTTCGTCGAAATAGTCTTCAAAAGAGCGGTTGCCGTACACGGACTTCTCGCGTATGCCCAGCAGGTTCAGGTTTGGGCCGTTCAGGATGAGTATTTTCATAGAAGGGAAGGTGCTTTTTGCAATTTTCCGAAAAAACAAAGGTAAGGATTAACTATCTTTGCTATCGTTTTTGTCAAAAGAATTTAGACAAAGGATTAAGCGCAAGCCGCTTTCCCGTGCTTCGCCGGAAAGGCCTTCCGTCAGCCTCTTTTGTCCTTCATCTTAAACTCCTTCTTCACAGGAAAATGAACTGGTCTATTTGCAGCAAGCAATTCGGAGAGTATCTGAAGTTGGAGAAGTCGCTGTCGCGGCACTCAGTGGAAGCGTATGGCCGTGACATTCGCAAGCTGATCGACTTCCTGGACATAAAAGGCCTGGGTGTTTCGCCCGAAGAGGTAACGCCAGCCCACCTCCGGGACTTTCTGGAGTGGATAGCAGAACTGGGTATGACAGCACACTCGCAGGCCCGCACCCTGTCCGGCATACGCGCCTTTTACAAATTCCTGATCATGGAGGACATGCTGCAGACAGACCCCACCGATACCATTGAGGCCCCCAAACTGGATCGGAAGTTGCCCGACACGCTTCACTTCCACGAGATCGAGCAGTTGTTAGCCGCCATTGACCTTTCTACCCCGGAGGGCACCCGTAACCGGGCCATGCTCGAAACGCTTTACAGCTCCGGATTGCGTGTGTCGGAGTTGCTTGATCTGCGGATAAGTCACCTTTATGAGGACGCGGGCTTCCTGAAAATAGCCGGTAAGGGCGATAAGGAGCGCCTGGTGCCCATTGGGCGGGACGCGTTAAAGCACATCAAACTGTACCGCGAGGGCATTCGCTGCCACCTTAAAATCAAGAAAGGGCATGAGGACATCCTGTTTCTGAACCGCAGAGGGGCGAAGATGTCGCGGGTCATGGTTTTTACCATCATCAAAGACCTGGCTGCCAAGGCAGGCATACAGAAAACAATTAGTCCGCATACCTTCCGCCATTCCTTTGCCACGCATTTGATAGAAGGCGGTGCTGACCTGCGTGCCGTACAGGAAATGCTGGGCCACGAGTCTATCACTACCACCGAGATCTATACCCACCTGGACAGAGACTATCTGAAGCAGGTGATCACAGACTACCACCCAAGAAGTTAAGTGCCGCTTTCTGTGCTGAAGAAGCTTGCCTGCGAGGCTTTCCGCTAAAGTGCTCTTATAGTGCTGTTAGTAGAAGTAGCACTCCTGCTAACAAGAGTATTAGGCAAAGATGAACGAAACTGACATGAAGCATCCATTTATAAGTCTGCTGATCCTGTTGTTCTCAGTAGGTTTTGTCCACAGGCAGGTTCCAAAAACTCTGAACTGTTCCTGGCTTTAAAAAGCAGGACAGCATATTGTTTGAAGGGGGGAATTAGTGTGACTTTGAGTATCTAGCCAAGGCAGTTCACAAAGATCTCAAATTCTATCACGAGCAGAGTGATATTCAACACAGGGAGGCTTTTTTCGGGCTGGGTTGGGAGAAACTCACGGACTTCAGCACGGGGGACTATGCGTTATTGCATGCAGGTAAAGATGACTGGGTGAGTACACTGGCAGTACTAAGAATGGGTATGTCGTTTTCCTGAATGGTGACATTGTTGATAAAGTTTATGAAAAGCTGTTAACAGAGCACCTGTATTTAGGAACGGAGCTTTGGGAGAGAAGGTAGTATGCCTGGGCAAACAACTAGCAAGAAGCTAGCCTGTAGAGAAATGTCGCTAGCATTTCTTAGAACAAGGGGAGGACAGTAGAAGAAATGAAGACTACAGCAGCTGAAAAATACTTTAAATTGCTTTTTCCGAGCCATCACTAGTTTAAACTGTCTAATGGATCCTTACAAGTCATTTGAAACGGAAAGGTTAATTCTCAAACCAACCTCAGAAGAGGATGCTTCTTTCATTTATGAGTTACTAAATACCCCAAAATGGATAAAGTACATAGGTGACAGGAATGTTAAATCCATAGAAGATGCTGCGGAATACATAAGGCGCAGAATGCGGCCTCAACTGGAGCGGTTAGGTTTCTCGAACTACACAGTGATTCAGAAGGCAGCTAATGTTAAAGTTGGTACATGCGGGCTGTATGACAGAGAAGGTTTGGAAGGAATAGATATAGGCTTTGCGTTTCTGCCCGAACACGAGAAGATGGGATATGCTTTTGAAGCTGCCAATGAGATCAAACGAGCTGGTATTGAAGAGTTCGGGATATCTGAGCTGAAAGCCATTACCATAAAAGACAACTTCGCTTCTCAAAAGTTACTAAAAAAGCTGGGGTTTTATTTCTGCAGAACAACGTTCTTGCCAAATGACGATGAAGAGCTTCTGTTATTTAAGTACGATCATAAAGCAGAGCAGGCTGCCGCAACAAGGACTGTGTAAAGGGAGGAAGCCTTCGGCAAGTTCAATCGCTTAGCAAGCGTTGTCTTTAAGGTGCTTAAAGAGCATAGAGACCCGCTATCTGGTCTTTGCGAGTTCGTTTCATTCGGCTTTTATGCTTTTAAGAAGACAGGACACCAAAACAATAATAAGAAGAAAGTCCATTATCAGTTGAGATTCAAGACGGATAATGGACTTTCCTCTAATATGATCGGAAGCAGGAAAGGGCTGAGGCAGTACTTATAATTTCAGGTCCACCTTTTTACCTGTTTTCGCTGCCAGGTAGATGGCGTCAATAATTTTAAGGTCTTTTAACCCTTCTTCGCCATCCACAGGCACCACGGGTTTTTTGCCATCCAGTATAATTCCTGCCATTTCATCCATTTGTATGGTTTGGTGGGTGTAGTGCGGCTGGGTTAACTCTCCTTTATGCGTGCGGCCTTTGATAGGGCCATAGCCGGTGGCCGGCTGCAACTCAGCAAAACCGTCCTGCCCGTTTAGGAAAAAGCGGTCCAGGTTACCCATGTTGTAGGTCGACAAACAGGAGGCAACCGCTCCACCAGGGAAACCCAGCTGGAACTGGATCGTCTCGTCTACGCCTTCTTTAAATTTCACCTCGTCGGTTTTTGTCTCTACTGCTGTTACCCAAACCGGGTCTTCGCCTACCATGTAGCGGGCCCCGTTAATGGAGTAAATGCCAATGTCCATGAGCGAACCGCCTCCGGCTAATTGCTTGTTAAGTCGCCACTGGGTAGGATCTCCTATTCTAAAGCCGGACAGCCCCTGAAAGAACATGATCTTGCCCAGTTCCCCTGCTTGGCGCATCCGGATTACCTCCAGTGTTTTGGGCTCGAAGTGCATTCTGTAGCCCACCAGCAGTTTCACGTTGGCTTTGTTGCAGGCATCCACCATTTCCTGTCCTTCTTTGGCGTTGACGGCCATGGGCTTTTCACAGATAACGTGTTTACCAGCCCTGGCCGCCCGAATCACGTGGTTGTGGTGGAGGGAGTTCGGCGTGATTACGTACACGGCATCGACATCTGGATTGTCTTTTATGCGGTCGAAGTTCTCGTAGTTATAGCAGTTCTTCGCCGGAATGCCGTACTTGCTCTGCCAGTCTTTGATCTTGGAGGGCGTGCCACTGATCACTCCTGTTACTTTAGCCCTCTTGCAGGACTGCATCGCCTCGGCAACCCGGTTACCGTAGCTGCCTAAGCCCATAATGGCCACCCGCAGTACCGGTCCCTCATAGGGTTGCTTGTAAAACGCTTCTGTAAGTGTTGAGCCAGAAAGGCTTAAAAAGGGCAAGCCTATTGCCGAAAAGGTAAGCTTTTGCAGAAAGTCTCGACGTGAATCCATGCCAGAATGTTTTATGTGAAGAATAATGCTAACTTGAAGTAGTATTCAATTTAAACAAATAATTTATAAATATAATACCTTTTGGTAGCCTTTGTTTTAATCAAGTTGTTATAAATCAGGTAGTAACTACAGCATGTGTTTGTTGGCTGGGCAAGCATCTGCTAGGCGCAGGAAAAGCTGTAAATAATGTGCGTGGTAAGGTAGCATGCTGTTCGCTGAAGGAGAGCCTAATGTTTTGGCCCAAGCCTTAGCAGGCGTAGCGTTAGACGAAGCTTAAAAGAAGTTTATCTGCTTAAATAAAGCAGGTATAAGCCAGATAGTTATTGCCTTTATCTGCTATATTAGGTCCTGTAAACGGCAAGATTCTGTTGGGGCGGGACATAGAATGCCATAACAGTTCGCACAGGATAACAAAGGGATGTATCACATTACACAAGCTACACTAGACACAATCGTAACTAAAACGGCCTCACACAAAAACATACATGGGGCTGTTTTTCATGTTTCCTCTTTAGACAATTCCTTGGGACTGACAAGTGCACAGGGTAATATTGGGATTGAAGACCAATATTATATAGCAAGCATTAACAAGCTGATGGTCTCAGCGTTGATACTTCGGCTTTGCCACGAAAACACTATAAGCTTATCGGATAAGATATCTGAATACTTTCCTTTGGAAGTGATGAAGGGGTTGTTGAAGCTTGGTGACAAGGACTACTCAGACGAAATTACCATACAGCATTTAATATCGCATACCTCAGGATTGCCTTGTTACTTAATAGACAAGCAACCTGGCGGGGGCAAAAACATGGACCTGATCTTGAACGGGGAAAATCAATCCTGGCCCTTTGATAAGGTGATTGCTGTGACGAAAGAAATGAAACCGAAGTTCCCGCCTGGCAAGAAAGGGAAAGCGAATTACGCTGAGACAAACTTCCGGTTGCTGGAAAGGATTCATGAACTAGTGACAGGGAAGCCCATCCGCCAATCACTTACAGAATTATTTAAAGAACTGGGTATGCGCAACACTGTTGTGCTGCCGTCCGCAAAGGCGGACAACTGTTTGCCGGTTTACTTTAAGCAAACTCAAATTACCATTGATGCCTACTGGAAGTCTACTAATAAAGACATCGCCAGTACAGCACAAGACCTGATGCTGTTTTTAAAAGCGTTTTTTCAAGGGCACTTTTTCCAGGAAAAGAACTTGGTAGGGCTTGAGAAATGGAATACCATCTTTTTTCCCTTTAAATATGGCATTGGAGTTCAACTGTTCTACATACCAAGGATACTGTCACCGTTCAAAGCAGTGCCTAAAATTATTGGGCATTGTGGTTCTGCAGGTACCATAGCGTTCTTTGTTCCTGAAAAGAAGGCTTTTATAACTGGTACAGTTAACCAAACCGCCAACAATCAAGTCGCTTTTCAAACACTCATGAAAATAATAAACAAGCTATAAGCCAGGCGATTATCACGACCAATGAAGGAACACTACCTTGGCTTCCACTCTAAATGCCATGAAAATAGAAAAAGAAAAAATGCTTTCAGGCGAGTTGTATGATGCGCTCGATAAACAACTCTCAGAGGAAAGGTTGCAGGCAAGGCGACTCCTCAAACAACTTAATGACAGCCGGGAAGACCAGGTAGCAGCGCGAACTCGCGTTCTTAAAGAACTGATTCCGGAAGCAGGGGAAGGCTTGTGGATACAGCCGCCATTCTATTGCGACTATGGGACGAATATAAAAATTGGCGAAAAGGTATTTTTCAACTTTAATTGTGTGGTGCTCGATGTGATGCCAGTAATAATTGGCAGCAGGACCTTGTTTGGGCCAAACGTGCAGCTTTACACGGCGGCGCACCCCATGAATCATAAAGAGCGAGCTTCAGGGCTTGAGTTTGCCAAGCCGATCACTATTGGAGAAGACGTTTGGCTAGGGGGCAGTGTTGTGGTATGTCCTGGTGTCACAATTGGAGACCGGGCTGTAATTGGGGCCGGAAGCGTGGTAACCAAAGATATTCCCTCCGATGTGTTTGCTGCGGGTAATCCTTGCCGGGTGATCCGGCATTTAGAAGAATAGCGCCCAGCTAGAACCATTAAAGCTGCCTTCTTTTGAAAGAAACCTTAGCAAGAGCTTACGGGAAATATAAAATCAACATTTAATAGGAATGATCAGAGCATATAGCAGTAACGACAAAGGAAAGCTCGTTGAGCTTTTACGGCTCAATACGCCGGAGTTCTTTCATCCGGATGAGGAAAAGGATTTTATCGAGTACCTTGAGCAGGAAGCCGAAAACTATTTTGTGGTTGAAGACGCAGGAATGTTGGTGGGAGCAGGCGGGTTTAATGGCGGATTTGATAACGGGAGAACGGTTCGGATCTCCTGGGATATCATTCACCCTGACTACCAGGGAAAAGGTATCGGAAAAAAACTGACACGCTATAGAATTGATCAGATCAGGGAGGACCCTGCCGTAAAGAAAATTGTTGTGCGAACGACCCAGTTGGTGTATGGATTTTATCAGAAGATTGGCTTTGAGTTAGAAAAAGTAGAAAAAGATTACTGGGCAGAAGGGTTCGACCTTTACCAGATGAAGCTAGACCTGAACAAAGCTTCTTCAAGCTAGAACCAGGTTATGCTGTTTAAAGATGCCTTTTCCCATACACGCTACAGCAGGCCAGGCTTGCTATAACCCCCTCCGTATGAAAATACTTTTCTTATGCTTGAGCATCGTCCTGTGCCTTATTAACGAAGGCAATGCGCAGGACACGATTCATTTGAAAACCTACATCAGTCAATTAAAGAAAGTAGAGCTTACGATAGCAGGACAGCCCTACAGCTTTTTGTTCGACACAGGAGGAGGCGAAACGTTCATTTCCCCTGAAATAGCCAGGCGGCTTGGCAAAGCTCCTTATGGAAATTCAACCGCCTTCCGCATGAGCGGGGAAATGCTGAAGTATCAGAGGAGCGATTCTGTTACCATCCAAATAGGGACGAATACGTTCTTCCATCCTACTGTGGGCGTGTGGGACCTGATGAGCATTCTGCCTGAGGGGCTCCCCAAAATTGACGGTGTACTGTCCTTAAAATCCTTTAGCGACAGAGTGGTGACGCTTGACCTAACCGGGAACAGGCTGATCTTGGAAACACCGGCTTCCTTCAGAAAGCTGAAAAGAAGTATATCTGTTTTGCCAAGCCGCTTTGCCAATGGCTTGGATGGGAACGAACTAACGATCTTCCTCAACATCCCCTATAACAAACGCCCCTATTGGTTCCTTTTTGACTCAGGCAACTTAAACGACTTGCTCCTCTCATATCAAACAGCCTATGAGTGGGGCTTGCAAAGCGATACGGTGGCACATCGTAAAGAGCTGGGCACGGTAGCTGTGCAATTAGGTAAGAAAAGGATGGAAAGTAAAGCAGCCTCTGAGGACATTATCTACGATGGGGCCTTAAACTATGCTTTGCTAGGCAAGTCAAAATTTATCATCGACTTTCCGCGCAAACAAGTGTGGGTGTTTTAGGCAATGAACCTTGTTGTCTTCTTTACACAGAGGCGATCCTAGCCTGTGCATGCTCCCCTGCTAGCTTACAAAAGCAAGCTTAATTAAACAGGTAGCTGCTCTTTAATAGTACTACTGTAAACGAGGAGGTAAGCGCTTTTTATTTAAAAGAACCGGCTTTCTATACTGCTCTTTAAAATAGTTGGCTTGCAGGTTGTTCAGAAACTTGTTCGCTGTTTCTGCATCAGCGCTGCTGGTCGCCTCTTTCTTTACAAAAACGCCCTAGCCGCCGCTATTCCGGGTCTCGGAGTTCGTTACCGGCACGTATAAAGCTTTTTTGGCCGCAAATTCAATGGGAACGCCCGAGCCCACTTTATATTCGCCTTGCAGGTCCTAGTCTTGCATAGCCAGGTAAGGGATTCCATCCTGTATGGCTGGCCAGGGAACACCTGGTATCTGTTGATGCACCGCCCCCCCAGTGTCACTTCCTGCATACGTGTGCAGCTTTAATTTGCTTGATAGTTTGTTACTGACTCACCTGTGCCTGCCAACAGTTTAGAAGGGAACGGTTTTGCTTTCTGCCCTTCTGTTGTTAAGTTACCCCTGTCCCGGAGGTTGTTTGTCAGAAAGACAGGCCAGCTGGAGGAAGGGGTGTAGGGGCCAACTAACATTTATAAAGTTAAACTTTAGAGGCGTTGAGTTAATACTTAAACTCGTGGTACAGGGGCAGGCTTCCGGTGCTATGTTTATGCCTTCCGCTTTTTAAAGGACTACTAACAGACCAGATCAAGCTTATGGAATTACTTACCCACGAGGGGAAGACCTTTGAAAAGATCAGCTATTCCGGGAAAGAGATAAAGGGCCGGGAGTTCGAAAACTGTACCTTTAAGAACTGTGATTTTTCTGACAGTAATTTCTCTCACAACCGTTTTACTGAATGTAGCTTTATAGGCTGTAACCTGGCGATGATGAAGCTGAGCGGCACTTCCTTGCAGGACGTAGCTTTCACGGACTGTAAGTTAACGGGGCTGAATTTTGGTGAGTGCGAAGACTTTCTGTTCTCGGTTCGCTTCGAGAACTGCATCCTCGATTATGCCTCTTTTGCCAAGAGGAGAATGACAAAGACCCGGTTTTACAACACCTCTCTGAAAAGCGTGGACTTTACAGCTGCGAATCTGACCGGAGCCTTGTTTGACAATACCAACCTGGAGCGCGCTATCTTTAACAGAACAGAACTGAAAGAAGCGGATTTGTCAGCCGCCTTTAACTTTAGTATTGATCCGGAGATAAACAGCATCAAAAAAGCGAAATTCTCACTCCATGGGGTGGCAGGCCTGCTCGATAAGTATGACATCAGGATAACGTAAGGGATTGGGCTGGTTTCCGGCTTAAAAGATAATCGCCTTTTTCCCAAGCAAGCTATCGGTAGGTTTTTATCTTTGCAGGCAGCAATCAAAATCCGAAAACGTGTACAAGAGCCTGCTGCGCCCGCTTCTTTTCCAGCTCGATCCTGAGCAAGTGCATTACCTTACAACCGATGCCCTTCGTGCTTCCCTCATGCTGCCTTTTGCCCGAAACATCAGCAAGAGTATGTTTCAGGTGCAGGACCCACGACTGGAACGGGAACTATTCGGGCTGAAATTCCCAAACCCTGTAGGGCTGGCCGCAGGCTTCGATAAAGACGCCAAGCTGGTAGATGAACTGGCCGAGCTGGGCTTTGGCTTTGTTGAGATCGGCACCCTGACGCCCAAACCACAGTCTGGTAACGAGAAGCCACGCTTGTTCCGTTTGCCGCAGGACCAGGCCATCATCAACCGCATGGGCTTTAACAACGAAGGAGTGGACGCTGCTGTCCGAAGGCTGGAGAAGCGGAAGAGCAACATCATTGTCGGAGGCAACATCGGCAAGAACAAGGTAACGCCTAATGAAGAGGCTGTGAACGATTACCTGTACTGCTTTAAGGCGCTATACCCCGTGGTGGATTACTTTGTGGTAAACGTTAGCTCTCCGAACACTCCCGACCTGCGCGCTCTGCAGGACAAGGAACCGCTGCAAAAGCTGCTGCTTACTTTGCAGGAAGAAAACCAGAAAATGGCCAGGCCGAAGCCCCTCTTGCTTAAAATAGCCCCGGACCTGAACCTGGCGCAGCTGCACGACATCATCGAGATTGCCATAGAAGCCAAACTAAGCGGGCTCATCGCCACCAACACGACAGTAGGGCGACAGGGCTTGTTAACCCCGGCGCAGCGGATCACAGAGATCGGCATGGGCGGGCTCAGCGGCAAACCCCTAAAAACACATGCGACCCAGATAATTCAGCACCTGCGTACTTTCCTTCCTCCAGCGATCCGGCTGATCGGTGTGGGAGGAATTATGCAGGCAGAAGATGCGGTGGAAAAGTTGCAGGTAGGCGCAGACCTCGTACAATTGTATACCGGCTTTATTTATGAAGGTCCATCCCTGATAGGCAAAATCAATAGAAAGCTGCTCGCCGGATAATCCAGAATCCCTTCCTTTTACTGGAGGCAATGCCGCGAAAAATTGTAAATTTGGAATCTTAACTTTAGCAGAGGGTATGGCCAAGAACACTTACAGAGAAGATACGCTCAGCGTAGGGCGTAAGAATGAGGTGCGGGGTAAGAATGAGCCGCGTAGGGCAAATGTGCCGAAAGGGGAGAAGCCAAAGAAACCCAAGCGGAACTGGAAGCCATCTTTTAAGTTACCAAGCCTGAACATCAGAATCGGATTTTTGCAGGACCGCCGCTTTAAATTAGCGGCCGGCTTTACCTTTCTGCTTTTCTCCTTTTTCCTGACCATCGCTTTTGTGTCCTATCTTTTCACGGGGAACGCTGACCAAAGCGTGGTGGAAACCGTCAGCGGCACCGGCCTGAAAGAGTCGGGGCAGGAGGCCGAGAACTGGCTGGGCCTGTTCGGGGCCTGGCTGTCGCACCTATTCATGTACGACCTGGTAGGCATCGGGGCTTTCTTTATCATCCCGGTCCTGTTCTTTTCGGGGCTCAAAATCGTTTTTAAACGTGTGAATGTTTCCCTCAGCTATGTGCTGGGCCTGTGCAGCTTTTCGATGCTGTGGCTAAGCCTAACCATGGGCTACATTGTTTTTGCTTCTGGTACAGTAGGCAAGATGGGCTTCTTGGGCGGGGGCATTGGCATCGAGACAGCCATCTGGCTCAACAGCCTGATTGGCTGGGGCTCCTGGCTGTTACTGGGCTTTCTGCTCACTATCTTCCTGGTCTTCTTCTTTAACATCACGAGTATTAACTGGGGCTGGGGTACCAAAACTGCTGAACAACCAGTTGCCGCTCCGCAAGAAAACTATGCTTCCTCGCTAGGGGATGTTATGGGCGCCTCCACCAGAAATATCAACCACAATGCAGACCCTACCGCCTCACTGGAAGAAGAGGAGGAAGAGTATATTGACGAAGAGGTGCCTTTTGATGAGGACGAGGAAGAGGAGATAGACCGGGCGCTGGAGATGGAACTGAGTACGCTTCAGCCAAAAGAAGAAAAAAAAGAAGAGAAGCCTGCGCCTGCTAAACCAGCTACCCCTGCCTTGGAGTTGGATATTGATCTGCCGGAAGACGTGCTCCTGGAGGATACAACGGCGGAAGCGGAAGACGACATGGCCCTGCAGATAGAGGAGGTGCCTGAGGAAGAGGAGAGCCGGGGCACCATGGAAAATTATGACCCCACCCTGGACCTAGCCCGTTACCAGTACCCGCACATCGAGCTGTTGACCGACTATGGCATCAACAAAATACAGGTGAGCAAAGAGGAGCTGGAGGCGAATAAGGATAAGATCGTCGAGACGCTTGGCCACTACAACATCAGCATTGCCAACATCAAGGCAACCATTGGCCCTACTGTTACCCTTTATGAGATTGTACCGGATGCCGGGGTGCGTATCTCCAAGATCAAGAACCTGGAGGACGATATTGCCCTGAGCTTAGCAGCTTTGGGTATCCGTATCATCGCGCCGATTCCCGGTAAAGGAACCATCGGTATTGAGGTGCCGAACACGAAGAAGGAGATGGTGCCGATCAAGTCCATCCTGGCAACAGAGAAGTTCAGCAAGAGTGACATGGACCTGCCGATAGCCTTCGGAAAGACCATCACGAACGAGGTCTTTATTACCGACCTGGCTAAAATGCCACACCTGCTGATGGCGGGTGCTACAGGCCAGGGTAAATCCGTTGGTCTGAACGCTATCCTGACCTCACTGTTGTACAAGCGTCACCCTTCGCAGCTTAAGTTCGTGCTTGTAGACCCTAAAAAGGTGGAGCTCTCGCTGTTCAACAAGATCGAGCGCCACTTCCTGGCCAAGCTGCCAGACAGCGATGAGGCCATCATCACCGATACCAAAAAGGTGGTGAACACCCTGAACTCGCTCTGTATGGAGATGGACATGCGCTACGACCTGCTGAAGGACGCGGGCTGCCGCAACCTGAAGGAGTACAACCGCAAATTTGTGGAGCGCAAGCTGAACCCGAAAAAGGGTCACCGCTTTATGCCGTACATCGTGCTGGTGATAGATGAGTTGGCCGACTTAATGATGACAGCCGGTAAAGAGGTGGAAACCCCGATTGCCCGCTTGGCGCAGCTGGCCCGTGCTATCGGTATTCACCTGGTAGTAGCTACCCAGCGACCGTCTGTAAACGTGATCACTGGTATTATCAAGGCCAACTTCCCGGCGCGTATCTCCTTTAAAGTAACCTCCAAAATCGACTCGCGCACGATTCTGGACGCTGGTGGTGCGGATCAGTTGATTGGTCAGGGGGACATGCTATTCTCGATCGGCTCCGACATGATCCGCATCCAATGTGCTTTTGTGGATACGCCAGAGGTAGACCGCATCTGTGAGTTTATTGGGGAGCAGCAAGGCTACGACGACGCGTACCTGCTGCCGGAGTTCGTGGGCGACGAGAGTGGCAACGAGAAAGCCGATTTTGATCCGTCTAACCGTGATCCTTTGTTTGAGGAGGCGGCCCGGGTGATCGTGCAGCACCAGCAGGGAAGCACTTCCCTTTTACAGCGCCGCCTGAAGCTGGGCTATAACCGTGCTGGTCGTTTGATCGATCAACTGGAGTCGGCCGGTATCGTTGGCCCGTTCGAAGGAAGCAAGGCGCGTGAGGTTTTGATTCCGGACGAGTACAGTTTGGAACAGTTATTGAATACCATAGAGTAGAACTCTATACAATAGTTAAAAGACATGAAAAAAGTTGTATCTCTACTACTGCTTGCCCTAATGTTAGTGAACCTGGCGTTCGCGCAGCAAGACCCGAAGGCCGGCAAAATCTTAAATGCCATGAGCCAGAAGTATAAGACGATGAAGGCTTTCAAAGCCGACTTCGCTCAAACGCTGGAAAACCCTTCTGCGAAAGTGAAGGAGACGATGAACGGTAATATCCTGGTGAGCGGTGATAAATATCGCCTGGGAGTGAGCGGACAGGAAATTATCAGCGACGGTAAGTTGATGTGGACATTCCTGAAAGATGCCAACGAGGTAACCATCACAGAGAGCGACGAAGAGGCTGAGGCCATGTCGCCAAGCAAAATCTTCGACATGTATAAGAAAGGTTATAAGTATGCCTTTGCTGGCACCGAGACGATTGACGGAGGCAAGTACGATGTGATCGAGCTATCGCCGGAAGACCGCAAGAACCCAATCTACAAAGTGCGCCTGTACATCAGCCAGAAAGACAAGACCCTGAAGAGCTGGCAAATGTTCCGTAACAACGGCAACCGCTATACTTACACCATTAAGAACTTTCAGGCAAACCCAACCCTTGCTGCCGATGCTTTTACCTTTAATAAAGCAAAGCACAAAGGCGTGAACGTGGTTGACTTAAGATAATGCTTCTCTAATGATCAGAGAAAGGGCTGCTCCGGAAAAGGGCAGCCCTTTCTGTTTTAGGGTAGGTCCAGGTTACACACCTGTAAGGGAGAAGTTTCCTAGTAAACAGCGTAGTCCAGCCGGAGATTAACTTTATTCACGCTGCCAGCTTCTACCACCACCGGGTTAATGCCCCCCTGTCCGTCTAAACCATTGGCATATAGTTGCCCGTCTTCCAGGATAAAGATGGAGTAAACGCCAGCGGGCATTTCTATTTCATAAAAGCCCTCTGCGTCAGTTTCAGTGGTTAGGAGGGGCTTAGCACTAATGGGGGTATAAAAGGTATAGTTCTTCATTTCTACATCCTGTAGGGTAAGATAAGGGTACAGCACAATCCCCCTTTTAACCGGGTATTCTTTGCAGCTGTTCCTGTTTACGATGGGCATGCAGTTCCCCTCTTTCAATGTAAGTGTACCCGCGATGCCTCCCGTTACGACTATTTTGCTCTGGTTATGCTCGTAGAGTTTCGAAATGTTATTGAGCCAGGGGGCTGGTGTCGCCTCCTGCTCTTTGCTACAGGCAGCCAGCACCAGTAGGGCACAGGCCAGCAGGCACACAGTTAAAACCTTTTTCATAGAGGAAATGCCTTTATAAAGAAGACCCTAAGTCAAGCAAAAGGTTGCATGTGAAGGTGAATGGGAGCATGAATTGTTTTGCCCCAAACGCAAAACCCATACTTTTGTAGAAACCATAGCCTTACCGACTCATGACCAGAGAGCAGCTTTTCGAGCAGATACTAAAGAAAAAGTCTTACCTGTGTGTTGGCCTGGACACAGATCCTAAGAAACTGCCACAACACCTCCTCGATACCGAAGATCCGGTATTTGAGTTTAACAGGCAGATCATAGAAGCCACGGCAGACCTTTGCGTAGCTTACAAGCCCAATATCGCTTTTTATGAGGCGCAGGGACCGGCAGGATGGGTAAGCCTTGAGAAGACGCTCCAGGTAATACCCGGAGATATTTTTACGATTGCGGACGCCAAGCGGGGGGACATTGGCAATACCGCGGAGCTTTATGCCCGCGCATTCTTCGAAACCCTGAACTTTGACTCGGTAACGGTGGCACCTTACATGGGGGCGGATTCTGTGAAGCCCTTCCTGCAACCCGATAAATGGGTAATTTTACTGGCGCTGACCTCAAACACAGGCAGTCAGGACTTCCAGATGCTGCGCTTAGAGGATGGGAATGAGGAGTACTTGTTTGAGCAGGTACTGCGCACCAGCGCTGATTGGGGACCTGCAGACCAGATGATGTACGTGGTAGGAGCCACACAGGCAGACTATGTGCAGCGGGTGCGTGACATCGTGCCAAATCATTTCCTGCTCGTTCCGGGGGTAGGGGCGCAAGGCGGTAGCCTGGAAGACATTTCCCGAATAGGCATGAACAAGCAGTGCGGGCTGTTGGTAAACTCTTCGCGCGGGATTATCTACGCCTCCTCAGGTCCTGACTTTGCCGAGAAAGCACGCGAGGCTGCTCTGGCCATGCAGCGCGAGATGGAGCAGTATCTTGATCAGTACCTAGGATAGGAAGAAGGAGTTTATCTTTTCCTCCTCTTAATATAAAATAGCTCATTATGAATAATAACGATATACTACGCCGGATCCGCTATACCTTCGATTTCTCTGATTCCAAAATGATGGAGCTGTTTGCCTCGGCAGGGCAGCAGGTAACACGAGCAGAGGTAAGCGACTGGTTAAAGAAGGAGGATGACCCCGAGGTCAAGGAGTTGGACGACGAGCATTTGGCAGGCTTCCTGAATGGGCTGATCAACGACAGGAGAGGTAAAAAAGAAGGCCCACAGCCTGAGCCGGAAAAGCGCTTGAACAACAATATAATTCTACGAAAGCTGAAAATTGCGTTGAACCTGAAAGATGAGGACATGCTGGATATACTTGCCCTGGCAAATTTCCGCTTGAGCAAGCATGAGCTAAGCGCATTTTTCCGCAACCCGAACCAGAGCCAGTACCGGCAGTGCAAAGATCAGATCCTGCGCAACTTCCTGCATGGCATGCAGCTAAAGTATCGTGGTAAGGATAGCTAGCCATTCAAAAAGTGTCGCGCCTGCTCCTTCCGGGGCAGGCGCTGCTGCATAAAGTTGGTTTTAAACCGTACTTTCCGCATCTTGGTGTATAAACCTGAAGCATGAAAGAGGACTTCCTGCACTACATCTGGCAACACCAGTATTTTGCTAAAGCGGGCTTGGCAACAGCTGACGATGAAATGCTACAAGTGCTGCGGGTAGGCTACTATAATACAGATGCCGGACCCGATTTTAGGGAAGCCATTCTTCGTGTAGGAGAGGTAGAGTGGTCAGGAAGCGTGGAGATCCACGTAAGGGCTTCGGAATGGTACCGCCATCAGCACCAGCAGGACCCCAGGTATGACCAGGTCGTGCTGCATGTGGTGTGGGAGGCGGATAAGCCCGTGCAACGGACAGACGGGACTTTAGTACCTGTACTGGAGTTGAAAGAACGGGTAGACCTGCAACTGCTAAAAACCTATGAGCGGCTGCAACAGGCAAAAAATGCTATTCCCTGTGCCGCTTTCTGGCCGGATGTGCCCGAGATCACCAAAACACTGATGCTGGAACGCGCCTTGGTAGAGCGGCTGGAGACCAAGGGGGAAGAGGTGCTAAAGACCTTTCAGCGCTATGAACATGATTGGGAACAAACGGCCTACCACACCTTGCTGCGCGGCTTTGGCTTTAAAATCAATCAACAGGCCTTCGGGGAACTGGCAAATGCCTTGCCACTGTCTGTTGTGCGAAGGCACCAGGCTTCCCTTTTGCAACTGGAGGCACTGCTGTTGGGGCAGGCAGGCTTTTTGGAGGAAGCCCCGGATGAGTATGCACGGCAGTTACAAAAAGAGTATCTTTTCCTGAGCCATAAGTACCAGCTGCAAACCCGGAAGATGGAGCGGTATCAGTGGAACTTTCTGCGGTTGCGCCCAGCCAATTTCCCCACGGTGCGGCTAGCACAGGTTGCTGCTGTGCTATACCAGCAACAGGGTTTTTTCTCCATGTTACTGGAAGCAAAAACGGTGAAGGCATATGAGGCTTTCTTCCAGGCGCAGGCCTCACCATACTGGCAGCAACACTACCTGTTGGGCAAAGAGAAAAAGGCCTTGCTCCAGCGGATGGGCAAGGGGAGCGCGCACAACCTCATTATCAATGTTACCGTGCCCCTACTCACGGCCTATGCCGCTTATACCGATAACAGGCAGCATCTGGAAAAGGCCGTTAACTTGTTAGAGCAGCTGAAGGAGGAAAGCAACAAAATAACCCGCTTGTATGAGGAGCTGGGCTGGCAAGCCAAGTCAGCCGCAGATAACCAGGCGGCCCTGGGGCTATACAAGAACTATTGCCAGCCAGTAAACTGCATGCGCTGCGCCATAGGGAACAAGGTGATGAAACAGAACAGCTTCACGGCATGAGTTTACTTTTTTATGGGCTGCACCTGCTGCTTATCGTAGGGCTTGTAAGCTGGATGCAGCGGCAGGATTGGGCAAGCACTCTAAAGCCCTACTTTTTGCCGGCGCTCGTATTTAAGCTTCTTTGTGGCATTCTGCTCGGACTGCTTTACCGCTATTACTATCATAGTGGAGACACAATTACCTACTATAAGGCCTCACTCGTACTCACGGATTATGCCCTGCAGAACCCCGGAGCTTATAGTAAACTGTTGCTCTTTAATACCTTTAGCAGCGAGGCGTTTCGGGCAACGGTGCCTTTTTCGAAGTTCCCTGACTTTTCCAACTCCTTCTACTTTATCAAACTTCTTAGTGCACTGAATCTGCTTACCCGCAGTTCTTATTACTTAAATGCCCTGTACCTGAGTCTCTTTAGCTTTTGGGGCGCGGCACGTTTAGTCGCCTCGTTGCAAGCCTGTTTTCCTAAAAGAGGGAAGGCAGCGGCTATTGCTTTTCTCTTTTTCCCATCAGTGGTTTTCTGGAGTTCTGGCTTGTTAAAAGATGCCCTCATGTTTGGGAGCATGTGCTGGCTTATCTTCTTCGCTTTAAAAATTACCCACGGAAGAAAGGCGCGCGCAGGGCAGCTTATCCTGGCGCCGCTCATGCTTTACGTTTTTGTCAGAATCAAGCTCTTTTATGCGGCAGTGCTGATTCCTTTGCTCTTGGCCTACATCTTCATTAAGCTTGTGAGCAGGCACACGCGGATGGGAGAGTCCTATGCCGTGCAGGTCGGAAGCTTTTTGTTTGTTCTTGTGTTGGGAGCACTTGCGGGTAGCCTGCTGGGTGTTTTCTTTAGCCTGGACTTTCTGCTTTCTGAGATGCACCGCAACTACACCAGTATGTTAGAAGTGTCCCGGCATGGGCCGCACATCGTGCTGGAGCGGATGGGGCCGGGAGTAGAGCAAAGCTTACTTAGCTATCCTGAAGCTGCCCTAAGCGCTGTGTACCGCCCTTTTTTAGGGGAAGCCTGGGGGGCACTGTATGTGCTGATGGGACTGGAAAACCTCTTACTCCTAGTACTCACGGTACTTTTTTTTGCAGCCGCTTTACGGAAAGGTTTTCAGCGTCCTCCCTTGCTGCACCTCGTGTTTCTGATCTTTGTGCTGGTGTTAGCGGGCGTTGTCGGCCTGACCACCCCAAACTTCGGTTCCCTGAGCCGTTACCGAATTGTGTTCCTGCCTTTCCTGGTGTACCTGCTGCTACAAAACGCCTATGCACAGCGGGTGCTGCAAAAGCTGGGGCTATAGTCCCTCTTTTAATCTCCCGGGCTTCTTTGTATCTTTGCAGCTTATTTAAATGGAGTTATGCAAAATCCTGTGATCATATTAGGTGCCCAAAAGTTGGGTACTGCCGCGTTAGATATTTTCAACAGCAACAGCGTTATCGTGTACTGCTTTCTGGAAGATAATAAGGAACAGCAGCAGGAGGAAGTGAACAATATTGCCGTAATGGGCGGCACCGAAGACAGTGAGTTTCTGAAGCTGATCGGCAAAAAGTGCGATGTGTTTGTGGCGGTCGAGGATGCTGCGGCACGCAAAGGCCTGATCAAACTGCTGAAGGAGGAGTACAAGGCAGTGCCGGTAAATGCCATTCACCGTTTTAGCGCGGTGTCAGAGTTTGCCTGGCTGGGCCATGGCAACATGGTGGCGGCTGGCGCTGTGATTAACAACAATGCCAAGGTGGGGAACCATTGCCTGATCCATTCAAATGCCGTGGTGGATACCAAGGCAGAGCTCAGCGATTTTGTGCAAGTGGGGACCGGCGCTATTATCAATTCAGAAGTGGTGGTAGAGGAAGGCGCTTTCATTGGTACCGGTGCGGTGATCGTATCCGGCGTGAAGATCGGGAAGAATGCCCGTGTGGGGGCTGGTTCTGTTGTGGTAGCAGACGTGCCTGCAAAAGCAACGGTGTTCGGCAACCCGGCTGCCCCTGTAAAGTAAACTTTTCAAGCGTTTTCTGCTGTTACACAGCAGAACTGATAAATGTCATTTTCGGGGAATACGGCTTTGGCTAGTTTTGCCCGGCAAAAAGAGAAAGGGCATCTTGTCCTGTCTTTTATTCAGAAAGTAATTATAAATTAAAATTAACACTAAGCGAGAAACTTAGCAGTTATGAACAAACCATACAGCATACTACTCTATTATTGCTATACGCCCATAGAGGATCCGGAGGCTTTCCGGGATGAACATCACCTACTTTGCCTGGAGCTGAATTTGCTCGGCCGCATCATTGTCTCTGCTGAAGGGATCAACGGTACCGTGTCCGGCCTGAAAGAGGACTGTGACAAGTACATGGCATGGATGAAGGCAGACCCACGCTTTACCAAGACCGATTTTAAAGTAGATTATTCAGACAAGCACGCCTTTACAAAACTGCATGTGCGTTATAAGCCAGAGATTGTACACTCAGGCCTTACCCACATTGACCCGAACAAGCGGACAGGCGTGCACCTTTCACCCGCTGAGTTTAAGGATATGAAAGACAAGGAGGACGTGGTGGTACTGGACGTGCGTTCCGATTACGAGCACAGTGTAGGGCGCTTTAAAAACGCGGTGACGCTGGATATCGAGAACTTCCGTGAGTTTCCGGAGAAGGTGAACGAGCTGAAGGAGAAGTACAAGGACAAGAAAGTACTGACCTACTGCACAGGCGGCATCAAGTGCGAGAAGGCGAGCGCCTTTTTGCTGGAGCAGGGCTTTGAGAATGTGTACCAGTTGCACGGGGGTATCATCAAATATGGCATGGAGGCCGGCGGAGAGGACTTTGAGGGCAAGTGCTATGTATTTGATAACCGGGTAGCGGTGGATGTGAACCGCGTAAACCCAAAGGTGGTATCCAGGTGCTACGTGTGCAACACAGAGAGTGACCGCATGGTAAACTGTGCTAACCCGGTTTGTAACCGCCACGTGCCAATCTGTGAGAACTGTGGGCATGAAATGGAGGGTGCTTGCTCTGCCGAGTGCAAAGAGCACCCGGAGAAACGCCCTTACGATGGAACCGGTTACTACCAGAAAGAAATGAACGGTTATAATCCTTTAAAAGGCTTCAACCGCAAAAAGAAAACTGACGTACAGATATAAGTATTCTCTAAAGCTCAGGAAAAGCGTGTGCCCTCAGGCCACGCTTTTCTTTTTTTAGGCTGTTCGGGATACCTGCTGCTCTTCCTGTGCGATCAATCGGTCCAGCAAGTCAAGTGTAACTGTGCCTGACTTTCCGTCGCCGATTGCCCTGCCGTTTACCTGTACGATTGGCAGTATTCTCTTGGTGGTACTGGTCAGGAAAGCTTCTTTTGCCTGGTAAATGTCCTCCAGTGTCACCGGCCCTTCTACTACCGGGTACTGCTGCGAAGCGAGCTCCAGGGTTCTCTTTCGGGTAATGCCCAGGAGCACGTCCTTTGCCGGCGTTACAACAGTATTGTCCTGCTTTACGATAAAGAAGTTGCAGCGGGGGAACTCCGTCACTGTTCCCTGCTGATGATACAATACATCATCCGCCCCTTGCGCTTTTATCTCCTTTTGTAGCCGGATTCCTACCGTGTAGTTGATCGTTTTGGCTACCGGTATTTCGCGCACGTACTCGTGCGTGATGATCTTGATGCCTTCTTCTACCGTTGCTCGGTTAGGTAAACTAAATCCTTGTTGCATCATGATCAGGTTTGGCGCAGCGAGGTCGTAGCCATTGGGGGAGTAACCACCTGTCAGGATCATTTTAACCCCGGATAGGGGGAGCTGGTTTAGTTGAATCAACTGCGCAATTACCTCCTTCAGCTTCTTTTCTGAAAGCGGAACGGCCATGTCCATCAACCTGGCTGATTCGTAAAAGCGTTGCAGGTAATCGTCCAGAAACACGGGCTTCCCATCCTGCACTTTAAAGAAGTCGAACACCCCATAGCCTCGCTGTACAGATAGGTCGCTCACGTGCAGGTAAGCATCTTGTAGCGGCTGAATTTTACCGTGAATATAGGCGTGGAGCTTAGAGCTCGAGGGCATGGTGTTTCTTTAAGATTTTGACAACTTTTTCAATAGGAAGAGCCTCTACCACTTGCTGTTCTCTGCCTTGCATGGTTTCGGCTTTAAAAAGAGAATTGACAATAGCTTCTTCTGTGGCCTCTATCGTAGCCATAAACAGCGGAGACATCTCGTCGTTGCGTAGCAAGGTTACTGTTTCGGTCTTTGCCGGAGAATTGTAAGGAATACGCAGTGCGGCGTTGGAGGAGAAGGCGATCACATAATCCCCACTGCCGTTGGAGGCAATGCCACCTGTCTTGGCCAGTCCCATCATGGCGCGTTTGGCCATGCGCTCCAGATTGCGGGCATCTACAGGGGCATCGGTAGCCACTACAATCATACAGGAGCCGTCAGCGCTGTCTTTGATCTTTTGGCTGAAGTAATACTGCCCCAATTCTTCTCCGATTGGTACACCGTCTAGCTGCAGCACGCCCCCGAAATTCGTTTGCACCAGCACGCCCACGGTATAGCCACCCATGTTCTGTGGCAAAGCACGGGAGGCAGTGCCAATGCCGCCCTTAAAGCCAAAGCATACCGTTCCTGTGCCAGCACCAACGTTCCCTTCTGCTACAGCACCGGTCTTGGCTTGCTGTATGGCTGAGGCCACATGCGCTTCCGTTACATGCCTGCCCCGGATATCGTTCAGGTAGCCATCGTTTGTTTCGCCAACCACCGCATTTACGGATCGCACTTCTTCGTTTCCGGGCTGTTGCAACACGTAATCTACCACTGCATTCAGGCCGGTTCCTACGCTTAGCGTATTGGTCAGAAGAATAGGCGTTTCGAGGTTACCCAATTCCTGTACCTGTGTGGTGCCGGCCAGCTTACCGAAGCCATTCCCTACGTACACGGCCGCTGGTACTTTTTCCTGGAACACGTTTCCCTCGTGGGGAATAATAGCGGTAACGCCGGTTCGGACTTGTTCGCCCTGTACAAGCGTTGTGTGGCCTACTTTTACGCCTGGCACGTCTGTAATCGCATTGTGCTTGCCAGTGGGCAGCACACCTATTTTAACACCATAGTCCCGTGCCCGTTTTCGTTCCTGGCTCCAGGCATTAGAGGAGATACTTAGCATGAATAGACATAGTAAAAGTAGCCGCATAAATTTTTGTTTTGCCCGTAGTAAAAGTAACAGAAAATCCGGTTTAGCTAAAACGATCTGAAATTTAGGTGCATACCAGCAACGTCAAGCCTTGCTCTTTATCGCAGGAAAAGAAAACTTAACCCTGTCTGCCATGGTACACTATAACCTTAATACTTTTGCTGGCCCGTAGTGGCAGTACTTCATTGCCCGGACGGCTTTACCAGGTCGGTTAGCAGAAACAGCTGATCGTTATTATTAACCTAAAAGAGCAGAACATGGCCATAGCTGAATCAGAGTTAATCATTAATCCCAACGGTACCGTGTACCATCTTAACCTGCTACCCGAGCACATTTCCGATACCATCATTACAGTGGGGGACCCGGAGCGGGTGGCGAAGGTAAGCAAGTATTTCGATGAGCTGGAGGTAGAGGTAGTGAAGCGTGAGTTTGTGACACATACCGGCTACTACAAAGGCAAGCGCCTAACCGTGATTTCGACGGGTATGGGAACAGACAATATTGATGTTTTGATGAACGAGCTGGATGCGCTGGTAAACATTGATTTTCAGAGCAGAGAGGTAAACGAGGAGCCGATCAGGCTAAAGATTATCAGAATAGGTACCTCTGGCTCCCTGCAGGAGAGCGTGCCACTGGGAAGCCACCTGGCCTCGCATCGGGCTATCGGCCTGGACTCGCTAATGGCCTTTTATCCCTTGCAGCAGACAGCTGAGGAACAGCAGATAACAGAGGCTTTGCAGCAAGCCTTAGGCTTAGGGTTTAAACCTTACTGTGTACCTGGTTCAGAGAGCCTGCTCAAAAAAGTAGCGCACGACATGATTCCGGGGAACACGCTTACCTGCCCCGGCTTTTATGCCCCACAGGGGCGCGTGCTGCGTGCCGGCCTGCAAAATCCCACCATCCTCGACACCTACCACAATTTCCGCTTTAACGATTTTAAGCTGACTAATTTCGAGATGGAGACGGCAGGTTATTACAGCATGGGCCGTTTACTGGGGCACGAGATGTTATCGCTTAACGCTATCGTTGCCAACCGCATCACGCAGAAGTTCGCCGACAACGCCGAGGAGGTGATCGACAGCTTGATCGTGAAGGTACTGGAAAGAGTGTAGTTGGAGTTAATAAGGTATTAAAAACAAGAGGCCCCGACTTACGTGTCGGGGCCTCTTGTTTTTTGCTTTAAAGCAAAAAAGTCTCTTTGTGTTTCTTGGTCTTAAAAGAACTCTACGCCTAATACCGAAATAATTGGAATATATCTACCGGCCTTCAGTATCATAAACAGGTCATCTACAGCCCAAACGGTAGTGTCAACTCGTTTTTTCTCCCCTTCAGCAGTCTGGAAGGTAATTTCGACTTTTCCACGGTAAGCATTGCCAAGAGAGGTTGCCCTGTTTATATCCCACTGGCGCTTCTGGCGCGCTGCCAGATCAGTGAGAACATCTTCCTGTGCAAATCTAAAAGAGTGTAGCTGTTCCTTCGCTATCAGTGGAACCGGGTTAGTCATTGTGTTCATATATTAGTTTTGCTTGTTTAAGTGATTAAACACTCAACTAATATACTAAAAGATTACTTAAAAGTTAGTATTGCCGTATTTTTTTTACAGTTTCTGTAAGAAAGCCAGTGTATCTACGCCATCAGCGTAATCCCACACCATTGGGATTTGCGCCTCTCCAAACGGAATACTCCCTTCCAGCCAGCCATGGGCAGAGACAACTACCTGTGTTTTATCTTTTACCTTGGCTAATTTGTGACGAAGATCGTCCAGGGAACTGAATGTGTCGTAGAAAAGCACTGAAATAGGGGATACCAGCTTCTCACTTTGCTGTACCAGCATAAAGCCGTTGTCGAAGTGCGGTACGCGGTTTACCAGCAGGATCGACTTATTGTAGTCGTAGTTATTCTGGTACTTGTGGTGGTCCAGGATTGAGCTGCGGTACTGGTTAGCCTCAAAGAACTTATCGAAGGTATAGCCTTCCGGCACAAACACTTTGGACACATTGCGGCAGCCGAGGCCATAGTAGCGAAAGAAATCCTCGCCTAATGCCTGCAGGTCGTCTTTCTCCTCATGCCCTGTTAGCACGCCGATACTCGTTCTGTTTTTACGGATAATGTGCGGACGCTTGGCAAAGTAATGCTCGAAGTAACGGGCTGTGTTATCAGAGCCGGTTGCAATGATAGCGTCGGCATCCCGTAGGAGGTCCACAAACTCGATGCGGTTTCCGAAGGCTGGTTCTATCCCGATCAGCATGTTCGCCAGGCGCTTCATCAGCAGCTCGTCTTCGGAACTAGGCTTCGCGAGCAGGTAATGCCCGCTGATCAGTACGGACAGAAAATCATGGAAGCCAACCATAGGAATATTACCTGCCATCACCACGCCTACTTTCTTAGGTGTAACCTGTTTGAGGTGATAGGGGTAAAGCCATTCTCGGAGATACTGCTCATCCAGCATGGTAATGATGCCATCAAGAGCCCAGGACACATTATCTGCATCAAACCAGGGGTTACGTGAGGCGGCCACTTGCGCCCAGGCTTTCCTGTCTTCCGGTGTTAAGTTTTGTAGTTGCTTACCGAGTGCTACAAAAGCTTCTATCCTGTTCTCTAGTGTCATGGCAGTAGGTTGTATTAAAAAATACTTGATAAGGATACTGAATGTTCCTAATTTTGTTTGTTAACAGAAACGATAAATACAAAAGTATAAAAAATATAGAGGAGATACGACTATGGCGATAATGATAACCGACGAGTGCATTAACTGCGGAGCCTGTGAGCCAGAGTGCCCAAACACTGCGATCTACGAAGGTGGCATGGAGTGGACCTGGGGCGGTGGCACCGACCTGACAGAAGTGGAAATAGACGGAGGAGAGGTTATTGCGGGAGACGCCCCACAGCAGCCGATTTCAGACGAGTTCTATTACATTGTGTCTGATAAGTGCACCGAGTGCATGGGCTTCCATGAAGAGCCGCAGTGCGCTGCCGTTTGCCCTGTCGATTGCTGCGTAGACGACCCGGACTACCGCGAGACAGAGGAAGAGTTGTTGGCTAAGAAAGACTGGCTGCACCAGGCAAGCTAAGTCCTTAGCTGAAGATTGAAAAAAGCCTGCCTCTTCGGCGGGCTTTTTTGTTGTAGGTATTGCTTGTATCCTCTTTCTTCCTTTGTCTAATGGTCTTTTGTCTTTTATTCTCTAATTTTGCTTTTTAGCACAACACGCCGAAAATAACCTGAAATGATGTCGATTTCAACGAAATATAACCCCAAAGAAGTAGAGAAGAAGTGGTACGACAGCTGGATGCAGCGCGGCTTCTTCCACTCTGAGCCTAATCCGAATAAAGAGCCTTATACCATCGTGATTCCACCGCCCAACGTAACGGGGGTGCTGCACATGGGACACATGCTCAACAACACCATTCAGGATGTGCTGATACGCCGTGCGCGGATGCAGGGCAAAGAGGCTTGCTGGGTACCTGGTACCGACCACGCTTCCATTGCTACAGAGGCGAAGGTGGTGGCGATGCTGAAAGAAAAGGGCATCAACAAAAGCGATCTCACGCGTGAGGAATTCCTGACCTATGCCTGGGAGTGGAAGGAGAAGTACGGCGGCATTATCCTGGACCAGCTGAAGAAACTCGGCGCTTCCTGCGACTGGGACCGTACCCGCTTCACCATGGAGGACGACATGAGCGCCGCTGTGATCGAGGTATTCGTGGACCTGTACCGCAAAGGACAGATATACCGGGGCGTGCGCATGGTGAACTGGGACCCACAGGGCCGTACAGCGCTATCCGACGAGGAGGTGATTCCGAAAGAGACAATGGCCAAAATGTACCACCTGAACTACGAGATAGTGACGGATGGTGTGGCTGAGCCTGCTTATATCACGGTGGCAACCTCTCGTCCGGAAACCATTATGGCGGACGTGGCTGTGGCGGTTAACCCAAACGACGAGCGCTACAAGCACCTGCATGGCAAGCGCGTACGCATTCCTTTGCTGGGTAAAGAGATTCCAATCATCCTGGATGAGTACGTGGCCATCGATTTTGGTACGGGTGCTCTGAAAGTAACGCCAGCCCACGACCTGAACGACTACGAGCTGGGTCAGAAGCATAAGCTACCAACCATCGATATCCTGAATAACGACGGTACCCTGAATGAACAGGCGCAACTGTACGTTGGGCAAGACCGTTTTGCCGCCCGCCGTAACATTGTAAAGGACTTGCAGGAGGCTGGCTTGATGGTGAAGATAGAAGAGTACGCCAGTGTGCTGCAAACTTCGGAGCGTACCGGTGCTGTGATCGAGCCGCGTCTGTCGATGCAGTGGTGGTGCAAAATGGATAAAATGGCCAAGCCTGCCCTGGAGGCGGTCATGGAAGACCAGATACGGCTGCACCCGCCGAAATTTAAGAACATGTACCGCTCCTGGATGGAGAACGTGCGCGACTGGTGTATCTCGCGCCAGCTGTGGTGGGGCCAGCGCATCCCGGCCTATTACCTGCCAGATGGTTCTTTCGTGGTGGCGGCTACGGATGAAGAGGCCTTAGAACTAGCCCGTAAAGAGAGCGGGAACGAGGCGCTGCAGCTCAGCGACCTGAAGCAGGACGAGGACGTGTTGGATACCTGGTTCTCTTCCTGGCTGTGGCCAATTTCAGTGTTCGACGGCTTTAAAGACCCGGACAATAAAGATATTCTCTACTATTATCCAACCAACGATCTGGTAACTGCTCCGGAGATCCTTTTCTTCTGGGTGGCGCGTATGATCATGGCAGGCTTTGAGTTCCGTAACGAGGTGCCGTTCAAGAACGTGTACCTGACAGGCATCGTGCGGGACACACAGGGCCGCAAAATGTCAAAGCAGCTGGGTAATTCCCCTGACCCGCTGGACCTGATTGAGCAGTACGGCGCGGACGGGGTTCGTACAGGTATGCTCTTTAGTTCCCCTGCTGGTAATGACCTGTTGTTCGACGAGAAATTGGTAGAGCAGGGACGTAACTTCAGCAACAAGATCTGGAATGCCTTCCGCTTGATCAAGGGCTGGGAAGTAGACGAAAGCCTGCCATGCCCGAACGAGACAGCTATCAAGTGGTTTGAGTCGCGCTTCAACGAAGCCTTCGTGCAGATAGAGGACCACTTCAGCAAGTTCCGTATTTCGGATGCGCTGCTGGCGGTATATAAGCTAGTATGGGACGACTTCTGCTCCAATTATCTGGAGATGATCAAGCCTGCCTACCAGCAGCCGATTGATAAGCGGACCATTGAGGTAACTGTTGGCTTACTGGAGAAAGTGCTGAAAGTACTGCATCCGTTTATGCCTTTCATCACCGAAGAAATCTGGCACGAGCTGAAGGAGCGCAAAGAGAAGGAGTTCCTGATCGTAGCCCCGTGGCCAAAGAAGGACAAGTTCGACGAGCAGATCGTGGAGCAGATGGAGAACGTGTTGAACGTGGTAGGGGCTGTCCGTAATATCCGCAACTCCAAGAACATTCCGAATAACAAGCAACTAGGCCTATATATCAAGGTGATGAGCCATGATCAGTATGAACCTTTCCTTGGTATTTTGCGCAAGCTGGCCAACCTGGACGAGGTGAAGTTCGTGGAGGAGAACATCGAGGGGGCCATCAGCTTTATTGTGGCCGGGGATGAATTCTTTATTCCAATGGAGGGCAATATTGATGTGGAAGCGGAGCGTGAGCGCCTGATAAAGGAGTTGGAGTATACCAAAGGCTTTTTGGCATCTGTTACAAAGAAATTGAGCAACGAACGCTTCGTAAACGGTGCGCCAGAGGCTGTTATCGCCAACGAGCGTAAAAAGCAAGCTGACGCAGAGGCTAAGATCAACGCCATTGAGCAAAGTCTTGCTTCTTTGTAGATAACATAAGAGTAGCTTTTAGAAGAGCAGCGGCCGTTCCTGAAAGGGAGCGGCCGCTGTTTTGTTTTATACTGAACTGTAATAGAAGGAGTAAGAGAAGGTAGCAACTATCGGCTTTCCGCTGATTGAACCCATTGTAGCGAAGGCCTTGATGAGGCAGTTGAGGCTTTTACTGGTGGAGTTAATGATTGATAAGGTGGGCGCCCGGTTAATTACCATTAGCTTCTAAAACCACCAGCCTGTTTTCTTAAGGGTGAAGCCGACAAAGGCCAGCCGCTGTCCGGTGTGGTATGTGTGCACAGAGCCACGAAGCCCCAAAGAGTACTTATCTGTAAGTCGGGCATCTATATTTAATGCTAACATACCCCCTAGCTGTACCTGGTGCTCGTCTACCACCTCTGATTCAAACTCCACTACCTGGCCATTTACCTGCCGTATAGAGGCAGATTTCATGTAGCGTTCTCGGGCAAAGCGTATGCTAGGCCCTATGGCCGGATAAAAAGTAAGCCGGCCCAGGTGCAGATAAAGGTGAAAGCCGCCATCTAAAGACATTCCTTTTGATTTTTCCTCGATGGTGTAGCCAGGGGCGAAGAACCGGGTACCTTGTGTGGAAGAACCGGAAGCCATAATTTCATAGCCAATGCGTTTGCCAAGCTTTCTCTGCGTGCCCAGCAAAAGCATTGGGCCGGGCAGGTCACCGTTACCGGTAACAACTGTTCCAAAGCCAACGACAGACCTGGTGGTAGTTTGAGCAAAAGAGAGTTGTGCTAGTAATAGTAGCAGTGGGAGTAAAAGTTTGGTTTTCATGCGCTTAGGAGTGAGTATCAAATAAATATAGGAATTTATTTATTAAGCGCTGTAGAACGTGTAGTACTTTTTTATGTTTTTGTGTCCTTGAAGTAAAAAGGTGCAGTGCACGAGACCTTCACTTTATTACTCCTATACAGCCTAAAAGGACATTGACAACTACTCCTGAATGTAATGCCTTTCCTGCCTTTGTAAGGTCTTCAGTAGCTGCGTGACCTCTTCTTTGTACTGGGGCAGAATATCGCTCAGGCCCTCTTTTTTGCCGGTGTAATTGACCTGTACCTGTCGGTCGTTTAGCTGGTAGGCCAGCAGGCCCTGATCTGCCTCTGTCAGATAAAACAGCTTGAGGGGCGTAGTAGAGGAGGATACAGCGTAGGTCCGGAAGGTAAAGTCGTTGGTAATGCGGTGCTGCGTGGGTGCCCGCTGTTCAAGGTAACGCTGGGTGACAACCGTGTCGAGGTGTACAGGGCTTTCTATCTGGTATATGACCTTGATATCGCCGTCCGGCAGCCGCCAGGAACGGATGATATGATTCCCTCTTTGCTGGCTGCTGTAGTCTGCTTTAGATAAGTCCAGGTCTGCAACTAGCTGGAAGAACTGCAGGTCCTCCGTGAGGCTCTGTAAAGAGGGGGAAGGGTTACCTGTATCACTAATAAAGTAACGGCTTCCGTTCTGAAGGCGGCGAAGGTCTTCCTGTAAGTCTTTTTGCAGCAAAAGCCTTGGAGCCTCCTGGGTAAAATAAAAAAGCAGCGGAAGTATAGCGAAAAGTAAGTGCATATGTCAGAGCATGGTGTATTGTAGGATACAGTTCCGCTGCTCAAAGGGTTTACAACCGCGTGTTGTCTAACACCGTCCAGTTGATGTTGCCGTTGTTAACTTCATATTTTAGGAGCATGTAGCCGGCAATATGGCCATCCTCGTAGTAGGCAAGGGCATAGCGATCGTTTAAGATACGGCTATCGCGGATGCGCATCGTCCCTCCCAGCACACCATCGGTAGGGATTAACTTGCTCTGCTTTTGGTTCAGGTCGTTTTTGAGCCCCACTTCCGGGTTCTCGAGCCCTTTGCGCTCCAGGCGCTGTATGTCACTTTCACTCAGCGTACCCAGTTCGTCCACAAAGGCGGCACCGCCCGGAGGCACTAGCTCTCCTTCATCTTCAGGCGAAGGTTCAGCAGCCACAAGGGAGTCTTCAGGCGCTTCTTCCTGTGCCAGTTCTCGGCCGGCTTCCACTACATCCTGCTCTAAAAGGACCAAGCGGTTTTCTGCTTCTACCTTCTGCCAGTAAAAGTACAGGGCTAGTAACAGGAAAAGGGCGGCTACAATCCAGGGAAGGCTATTTTTCATCTTGTAAGGTCTGTTATAATTAGGCTTCTTCATTTTTTTGCGATGCTAATTTATACCTTCTCTTCAAGAAGTACTCTCAGGCAAGCGCTTTTTAACAAAGAAAGCCTGCCTCTGAGCGAGACAGGCTTTCCTGTACGTATTAAACCAAGTTAAATCGTCTGGTTCACGTCAAAGTTCTCCAGATAGTCAGCTACGCGGCGCACAAACATGCCCCCCAAAGAGCCATCCACCACACGGTGGTCGTAGGAGTGCGACAGGTACATAAAGTGGCGGATACCGATTAGGTCGCCTTCCGGTGTTTCGATCACGGCTGGCTTCTTCTTGATCGCGCCCAATGCCATGATCGCCACCTGCGGCTGCATGATGATCGGAGTGCCCATTACATTGCCGAAAGAACCCACATTCGATACCGTGTAAGTGCCTCCTGACAGGTCGTCTGGCGTCAGTTTGTTGTTACGTCCACGGTTTGCCAGGTCATTCACCTTCTTGGTCAGCCCATTCAGGTTCATCATGTCAGCGTTCTTAATGTTTGGCACAATCAGGTTGCCGCTTGGCAAGGCTACGGCCATGCCGATGTTGATGTCTCTGTGGCGGATGATGCTGTTGCCCTCTACCGAAACGTTGATCATCGGGAAGTCCTTGATGGCTTTCACCACCGCTTCAATCATGATCGGGGTAAAGGTCAGGTTCTCACCCTCGCGCTTTTTGTACTCGTTCTTCCACTTGTTTCGCCAGTTCACGATGTTGGTCACATCGGCCTCTACAAAAGAAGTTACGTGCGGAGAAATGCGCTTGCTTTCCACCATGCGGTCAGCGATCATGCGGCGCATGCGGTCCATCTCAATGATCTCGTCGTTACCGCTAACAGAGGCCGCTGGCTTCACAGAAGCAGGAGCTGCCTGTGGTTGCGCTGCCGGGACAGGGGCAGCAGCTGGGACTTGTACCGATGGCTGAGCTTGTGGTGCCGGAGCATTATTTGCCTGCGAGGCTGCCTGCTGTGGCGCTTGCTTGCGGCTCTCTACGTAGGTGAGAATGTCCTTTTTAGATACACGGCCCTCTTTGCCAGTTCCTGGAATGTACTCCAGTTCCTGCATCGAAATTCCTTCCTCGCGGGCAATGTTTAGCACTAAAGGCGAGTAGAATCGGCCAGTGGCGGGCTCGTCCAGTTTAGAGGAGGCATCACCGGAAGAGGAAGCGGCAACAGCCTGCTGCGGAGCAGCCTCAGGGGCAGAAGTAGTCGTAGGGGCCTCAGCGGCTGCAGGAGCGGCAGAAGCGCCAGTATCCTCCCCATTTGTGGAGATGATGGCTATCGGAGCGCCAACGGCAACTACATCGCCTTCCTGCACCAGGATTTCCTTTAGCACACCCCCTTGCAGGGCAGGTACCTCTGTGTCTACTTTATCTGTAGCCACTTCCAGCACCGACTCATCCTGCTCAATGGTATCACCCACATTCTTGAGCCATTTCAGAACGGTACCTTCCATGATACTCTCGCCCATCTTGGGCATCACCATTTCTACAAGTGCCATATGTGTCGTTATTCGTTGATCTTGTCGTTTTTAGGAATGAAAGAGAAAGGCCTGCCACCATGCTGTTGTTAGCTACAGAAAGTGAGTGTTTACTTTCTGTAAGGTCCTTTCCTCTAAATTTTGCACAAAGTTAGAAATTTTAGCCTATTCCTCAACGAGGCCTGTTAAACTTTGCCGGATTAGATTCAGTACAGCGAGGGCAGTGTACTCTATATTCAGGAGCCTGTCTTTGTTATAATGCAGCAGTTTCGTCCTGGTGCCATTCTTGTCGGCATAAGCGATCCAGATGGTGCCCACAGGCTTGTCGGGGCTGCCTCCACCCGGTCCGGCGATTCCGCTGGTGGCCACGCCGATGTCTGTCTTAAACTTCTGCCGTACGTTCTCCGCCATTTCCCGCACTGTAGCCTCGCTTACGGCACCATGTTGTTGTAGGGTTTCAGTGCGCACATTTAGCTCGCTTGTTTTTACCTCGTTGTGGTAGGCGATGACGCTACCCTGAAAATAGGCCGAGCTACCTGCCACACTGGTAATTCTGTGCGCCAGGTAACCTCCTGTACAGCTCTCGGCAGTCGCCAATGTTAGTCCCTGGCTTTTCAACAGCTGCCCCACGGCTTCCTCCAGTTTCACTTCGCCATAAGCAAAAATATAGTCCGGAATGAGGTCCTGCAGTTTGTCTACTTCTGCCTGTAGCTCCTGCTCCAGTTGAGAAACATTACTGCCAGTGCCTGTCAGGCGCAGGCGTACACCCCCGAGGTGGGGCAGGTAAGCAAGCTTCAGGTGTGAGGGTAAGCTATTTTCCCAGTCCTCCAGTTTATCTGCCAGAATGGATTCGGGGATGCCCACCGTCTGTACTACCTTGTGGATAATCTCCGGCGTTTTGAAGTAGGCTTTTAGTTGGGGAAGCACAATGTCCGTCATCATGCGCTTCATTTCGAAGGGAACGCCCGGCATGGAGACAAATACCTTCCCTTCCTGTTCAAACCACATGCCCGGCGCGGTGCCCAGTACGTTACGGACGGGCATGCAGGACTCGGGCAGAAAGGCCTGCTGCCTGTTGAGCGCTGTCAGTGCCCTGCCCCGCTTCTCGAAGATGGCCGTCACATCCGCCAGCGAGGGCTCGTGCAGCTTTAGCGTTGTGTGGAAGTACTCCGCCAATACGTGTTTGGTCAGGTCATCTTTCGTCGGGCCCAGCCCACCTGTGATGAGGATAATATCTGCCCTTGTCTTAGCGCTGTCCAGGGCCTCTACTATGTGATCGGGGCTGTCAGAGACGGATGTGATCTGCTTTACGCGGATGCCAATTTTGGTTAACTCTGTCCCCATCCAGGCCGAGTTGGTGTCCACGATTTGGCCGAAGAGGATTTCGTCGCCAATGGTGATGATCTCGGCAAGAACTGCTTTCATATACTTTTTGGTCTGATTTGTGCGTACGTTTAGAAAAACCGATTTAAGAGCGTGATGATGCCTTACTTTGGAGGAAAGACGATGCCTTTAGAACCTTAAGCCGCTCATCTTCGCTTTCCGGAATAAAAAATCTAAACATGCTCTAAGTTATAGATGTTCTATGGATATGAGAAAACTACTTTACACTTCTTTTGTTGCCCTTGCCCTGGGGGCTTCCGCCTGCACAGTGGCCGATGTACAACGTACCATGGATGGCGTGCTAGCCGGCACAGGCGGCCTTCCGGTCACCCGCGATGAGGTAGCTGCCGGTCTGAAACAGGCGCTGGAGGTCGGGATCAAGAGCGGCTCCAACCAAGCCTCACAGGTAGATGGCTACTATGGCAATCCCCTTCTTCGCATCCCTTTCCCAGAGGACGTACAGCGGGTAGAGAACACCTTGCGCAAAGTAGGGCTGGGGAACGAGGTAGATAAGTTTATTCTTACCCTGAACCGTGGTGCTGAGGATGCCGCAAGAAGTGCTGTACCTGTTTTTGTGGACGCTATCAAGCAAATGACCATTGCCGATGCCTGGGCTATCCTGCGGGGGGATGATAATGCTGCGACAGAGTACCTGCGACGCACTACCTCCCAACAGCTGTATGATAAGTTTAACCCCATTATCGTTAACTCGCTGGAAAAAACCAATGCTACTAGGTACTATACCGATATTGTGAACCAGTACAACAAGATACCTTTGGTACAGGAAGTGAATCCGGACCTGGATGATTACGCCACCAAAAAGGCGATTGACGGGCTGTTCGTGCTGATTGCCCAGGAAGAGCAGAATATCCGTGAGAACCCGGTGGCCCGCACGACAGACCTGCTGCGTCGGGTTTTCAGCCAGCAAGACAAGTCTTAAGGGAGCTTTACCTTTACTTATAATTGCCCCCGCTTTACTCAGAAGTAAAGCGGGGGCTTTTTTTTGTGGAACATAAAGTCCTCAACAAAAGTACAATACAGCAAATTTTAAACTAGGTACAGCGCACGAATCAGGGAGCACAGCTATGGAAGACAAACAGATAAAGTATACCAAACTTACCAAAGAGAAAGACCTGGATGTGTTGTTGGAAGACATAGGCGATGCCCGGATCGTGATGCTGGGGGAGGGGTCGCACGGGACCTCAGAGTACTATACATGGCGGACAGCTATTTCGAAGCGGCTGATACAGGAAAAGGGCTTTAACTTTATCGCTGTGGAGGGGGACTGGCCGGAGTGCTACGCCCTTAATCGCCTGATAAAGGGCTACCAGAACGCTGGTAGTAAGATTGCGGATGTACTGCAGGTGTTCCGGCGCTGGCCAACCTGGATGTGGGCTAACTGGGAGGTCGCTGCCCTGATAGAGTGGCTGCGGGACTACAACCATCAGCGCAGCAGTAGTGACAAGGCAGGCTTCTATGGGCTGGATGTGTATAGCCTGTGGGAGTCGCTGGACCAGATCGTGCATTTCCTGGAGAACAACGACGGGCAGGCGGTAGAGGCAGCCCGTAAGGCCATCAACTGCTTTGAGCCCTTTAACCGCGACCCGCAGACTTATGCGCAGGCGACAGCCTTTGTGCCGACAGACTGTGAAAATGAAGTGATTGAGATGCTGCAGCGCGTGCAGTCGCAGCGTACGTTCACCGATGACCCGGAGAATGACTTTAATACAAAGCAGAACGCTTTGGTGGCAGTAAACGCTGAGAAGTACTACCGGGCGATGGTGCGTGGGGGAGGCAGCTCCTGGAACGTGCGCGACAGTCATATGATGGAGACCCTGGACCGCTTGCTGGAGTTTCATGGCCCGGAATCTAAAGCCATCGTGTGGGAGCACAACACCCATATCGGAGATGCGAGCTATACCGACATGGCGGACGATGGTATGTTCAACATCGGCCAGCTGGCACGGGAGAAGTACGGACGGGAGCAGGTGCGTCTCGTAGGTTTTGGGGCTTATAAGGGCACTGTGATTGCCGGAAAGGCATGGGGAGCGCCCATGCAGGTAATGGAAGTGCCAGAGGCATTAGAGGGCAGCTGGGAGCACATGCTGCACGAATTAGGCACAGATGACAAGATTGTGCTGTCGAAAAATCTGCGGGACATACCGAAGCTACAGAAGCGTATAGGGAACCGGGCTATTGGGGTGGTCTATGACCCCAAGTATGAGATGTTCGGTAACTACGTACCTACTGTGGTGCCTGAGCGCTACGATGCCTTCGTGTACTTTGAGGAAAGCGAGGCGGTGCACCCGCTCCGAATGAAGATCCGTGGCGGCAAAGAGCCAGACCTCTACCCCTGGAACTACTAAGCGCTGTGGCCTGACCTATGAACCTATGTTGTGCAAGCGGAGTAGCGACTTACCCTCTTTGCACCAGAAACACGATATAAGCCACGTAAATAAGCAGGAAGACGACACCATTGAGCCTGTCAATAGCGTTTTTCTTGCCAATAGGCATGGCCAGGATGAGCAGCGTGCTGGCAAAGATCATCATCACGATGTCGGAATTACTCACTACATCGAAGGGGAGTGGATTGATCAGGGCACTGATACCCAGTATCCAGAGCAGGTTAAAGATGTTAGAGCCTACCACGTTCCCCACCGCAATATCAATATTACGACGGTAGGCAGCCATGGCAGAGGTGACTAGTTCTGGAAGCGAGGTGCCGATGGCCACTACCGTTAAGCCTATGAAGGACTCACTGAGGCCAAAAGACTGCGCAATGTGCACAGCACCCTCTACTACCCACTTACCGCCTAAGAACAAACCGACCACGCCCAACAGAATAAAGAGTACAGACTTACCGATGGACATCATCGGAGTATCGTCTTCCTCTATCACCTCGTCTTTATTTGTTTTGGCCACGTTGTAGATGTAGGCCATAAACAGGACAAAGAAAAACAGCAGAATCCCCCCGTCCAGACGGCTAATATACAGGTCCTCGAGGTTATGCAGGAGTGTGGCGTTGGCCAGAAAGCCTACCAGCAGGGTGGCGATAAGGGAGAAAGGGAGTTCTGTGAGAATGGTGTTCCGCCTGATAGGCAGGGGGCAGATCAGGGCCGTTACCCCCAGTATGAGCAGGAGGTTGGCTACATTACTGCCAAACACGTTCCCTATGGCCAATTCCGACTGGCCCTGCATGCTCGACAGGATGTTAATGATAAGCTCTGGAAGGGAGGTGCCGAAGGACACGATCGTCAGGCCCACCACCATATCCGAAAGGCCGAAGCGCTTTGCGATGGAGGAGGAGCCTTCTACCAAAATGTCAGCACCTTTTATTAAAAATACAAAGCCTACAATAAACAGTATGTATAAAAGCATCTGGGGACGTGTCTTCTTTTCCTTTCGCGAGTAAGTCTAGGAATATGTTAAAAATGAAAATTGGCCGCCCGCAGTACTTTCCCCGGGCAGCCAATCTATATTTAAAGCACCTGTAGCGGTTACTGCATGTTGTGGTAAACCGCCTGCACATCGTCATCCTCTTCCAGACGCTCGATCAGGTTCATTACCTCTTCTTCCTGCTCCTCGGTGAGTTCGGTACGGGTAGTAGGGATACGCTGTACTTCAGAACTGGTCACTTCCAGCCCTTTTTCTTCCAGGCCTTTCTGCATGGTGCCAAACTCGGTAAAGCCTGTTTCGATAATGATTTCCCCTTCGTGCTCGTAGATATCCTCGGCACCGAAATCAATCAGCTCCAGTTCCAGTTCCTCCAGGTCAATGCCTTCTGCTGGTATCTTAAAGATGCCCTTGCGGTCGAACATAAAGTCCAGGGAACCGGTTTTGCCGAGCGACCCGCCTCCTTTGGAGAAGTGCATGCGCACGTTCGCCACCGTACGGTTCAGGTTGTCTGTGGCGCATTCCACCACGACAGCGATGCCGTGGGGGGCATAGCCCTCGTATACTACTTCCTCGTAGTCTTTCTCTTCTTTAGAGGATGCTCTCTTGATGGCTGCCTCAATACGGTCTTTCGGCATGTTCACACCTTTGGCATTCTGTATAGCCGTGCGCAAACGGGAGTTGGTGTCAGGGTTAGGTCCGCTTTCCTTAACGGCCATCACTATTTCTTTGCCCAGCCGCGTAAAGGCTTTCGACATCTTGTCCCAGCGCTTAAACTTGCGGGCTTTTCTAAATTCAAATGCTCGTCCCATAGTATGAGTGAAGTATATACAACAAAGTTAGGCAGCTTACGCGTAAATTGGTAGTGCCATGGTAAATTCGTTGTTCGCTACTCGTTTTTCGTTAATCGGATAGGTGGTTGTTCGCTATAAGTATAACAGCCACCTATAAGGAAGGCAGGCATTTACTTACCTCCTTTTCGTCTGCTAGCCGTGTAATCATATAGCTCTCGAATACGAACAACGCTACTTTCTCGGGACCGGGTGATAGTCAGAGATCTGAAGGCGGTGCGAGCAAAAGCTGTACTCGTGCAGGATGTTGGAGGCGACAATGGTGAGTCTGCCTTCCTGGTTCTGTTGCACGTGCTCCTGGTACCAGGCCACGCCCTCCTGGTCCAGGTTTGTGGTGGGTTCGTCTAGCAACAGCAGGGCCGTATCGGAGTATATGGCCAGGCCGAGCTTCAGGCGCTGCTTCATGCCTGAAGAAAAATCCTTTACGAACTTGTTTTTGGCCTTCTGCAAGCCCATGCGTTCAACCAGCTCCAGAGGGGAGAGGCCGTGGCGCAAGGGCTTAAACTTTACGTGGAAAGCCAGCATTTCCAGCAGGGTAAACTCCTCGATCACTTCCAGGTAGGGCGCCGTCAGGGACAGGTGACGGTAAGCTTCCTCCACAGAAAGGGGCTTTGCATGCAGGGTGTAGTTTATCTGCCCCTCGCTATGTAGGTTATAGCCTGCGATAGTCGTAAGAAGAGTGGATTTCCCGGAGCCATTATGCCCTAAAATGGCATAAGAGGCGCCTGACTCAAACGTATAGGTCAGGTTCCGGAAAATCCACTCGTAATTATAGCGTTTACCTAAGTTGCTTAGGCTAACCTGCATCTTTTGCAAAATAACTCTTGATAATACCGCGGCCGGAGTTACGGATAAAGTTAATGATCTCGTCACGCTCCTTACTTGGCGCCAACTCCAGCTCTATCTTATCGAGGGCTTCTGTGTTGTTCAGGCCACTCATGAACAGGATGCGGTACACCTGCTGTATGTCGTTTATTTGCTCACTCGTGAAGCCTCTGCGGCGGAGCCCGATGGAATTAATACCGGCATAGGTAAGTGGCTCACGGGCCGCTTTTACAAACGGAGGAACATCTTTACGGATAAGAGAGCCACCGGAAATCATGGCATGCGCACCGATCTTAACAAATTGATGCACCGCACTGGAGCCCCCGATAATGGCATAGTCGCCCATTTCTACGTGGCCAGCCATCTGCACGGCGTTCACAACGATACAATTATTGCCTATCACGCAATCATGCGCAATGTGGGCATAAGACATTACCAGGCAGTTGCTGCCCACGATTGTCTTCATCTTATCAATCGTGCCGCGGCTAACCGTCACACACTCGCGTATCACGGTGTTATCTCCGATAATGGCGGTAGTTTCCTCGCCGGCGAACTTCAGGTCCTGGGGCACTGAGGAGATAACAGCACCCGGGAAGATCTTGCAGTTTTTCCCGATGCGTGCACCTTCCATGATGGTTACGTTCGGTCCGATCCAGGTCCCCTCGCCGATCTCCACGTTCTTGTAAATGGTGGAGAATGGCTCTACCACTACGTTCTGCGCGATCTTAGCCTCTGGGTGTATGTATGCTAATGGCTGATTCATGCGTCTTTCTTTACTATACTTGCCGACATTTCTGCTTCCATTACCAGTTGGCCGGCCACAAAAGCCTGGCCATGCATTTTGGCAATACCCCGTTTGATTGGCGCCAGCAGTTCACATTTAAAGATGATTGTATCGCCCGGAATTACCTTGCGCTTAAAGCGGCACTTGTCTATGCCCAGAAAGTAAGTCCAGTAGTCCTCCGGGTTTTCAACGGTATTCAGTACCAGAATGCCTCCCGTCTGGGCCATGGCCTCTATTTGGATCACACCCGGCAGCACTGGGTTACCCGGGAAGTGCCCCTGAAAGAAGGGCTCGTTCATGGTAATGTTCTTAACGCCTGTAACCGTAGTTTCGTCTAAGTGAATGATTTTATCAATCAGCAGGAAAGGGTAACGGTGCGGAAGCGTAGCGGCAATCTGGTTGATGTCCATCACCGGCTTCTTCTTGGGGTCGTAAGTCGGCACGTTTTTGATGGCCGCTTCCTGGATCATCTTTTTTACCTTTTTGGCAAAGCCCACGTTGGCCGCATGGCCAGGGCGTGCAGCCAGTATTTGGCCTTTGATCGGTCTTCCGATCAAAGCAAGATCACCCAACAAGTCCAGCAGTTTATGGCGGGCAGGTTCGTTCTTGAAGCGCAGGTCCGTGTTGTTCAGCACGCCTTCCGCTTTTACCTCCACCTTCGGCTTTTGCAGTAGTTCCGACAGGTGGCTAAGCTCGTCCTCCTGCACCACACGGTCCACGATCACGATGGCGTTATCCAGGTCACCGCCTTTGATCAGGTTCTGTTTGAATAGCGCCTCCAGTTCGTGCAGAAACACGAACGTACGGGAAGGGGCTATCTCTTCTGTAAACTGCTCAATGTCTGTGATAGAGGCATGCTGGCTACCCAGGATTGGGGAATTGTAATCCACCATCACCGTCAGGCGGTAGTCATCCAGGGGCAAGCCCACGATTTCCACACCGCGGCTCTCGTCTTTGTATGTCAGGCCTTTCGTAATCTCGAAGTAGTTGCGCAGGGCGTTCTGCTCCTGTAGGCCAGCTCCCTGTAGGGCCTTTACAAACTCGATGGCTGACCCATCCATAATAGGGGGCTCCGGGCCGTCCAGCTCAATCAGCACGTTGTCTATTTGCAAGCCCACCAAGGCTGCCAGCGTGTGCTCCACTGTATTAACACGGGCACCGTTCTGCTCTATGGTCGTGCCCCGGGACAGGTCGACGACATTGTCTACATCGGCACTCACGATAGGCTGTCCTGGCAGGTCGATGCGCTGGAACTTGTATCCGTGGTTGATTGGCGCAGGCTTAAACGTCATGTTTGAAGTCACGCCTGTGTGTAACCCTACGCCCGATACGGTTACCGGGGCCTGTATGGTATGTTGTTTATCGTTCATTCACGTATCTTAGTCGTGTTAAATGCTTGCTGTTGAATAACAAGAGCGGCAGCTTGTTACGCTGCCGTTTGATTACTCCCGGGAAAGGACTTATACCACTTTGCCCCTGCAAACTTAAGATTTTATGTAAGCTATTACCACTTTTTATCAGGAATTAGCCCCTTGCTTCTGCTGGCTCTCAGGCTTTCCCTTCAGCAACTCTACTTCTCGCTGTAGTTCCGGCAGCTTGCGGAAAACGGTCATGGCACGCAGGTTCTGCTTGTAATCGAAGGCTGGGGAGCCCTGTATAATTGTACCTGTCTCTTTCACAGACTTCGACACGCCTGACTGGGCCCCAACAGTGGTTTTATCTGCCAGGGAGATGTGCCCTACGATTCCTACCTGACCGGCAATAACACAGTTGCTACCAATTTTAGTAGAGCCGGAAATTCCTGTCTGGGAGGCAATCACAGTGTTTGATCCTACTTCTACGTTATGTGCGATTTGCACCAGGTTGTCTATTTTGCTGCCTTTGTGAATAATCGTAGAGCCCATGGTGGCGCAATCGATGGTAGTGTTTGCCCCGACGGAGATATCGTCCTCCAAAATGACATTGCCGATTTGGGGAATCGCTTTATAGGTGCCGTCGGACTGGGGGGCAAAGCCGAAACCGTCGCTTCCGATGACAGCGCCCGCATGTATGGTGCAGTTGTTACCTACCACCGTGTTTGCATAAAGCTTGGCACCGGCAAAAATGGTGGTGTTGTCGCCTATTTTTACGTTATCCCCCAGGTACACGTGGGGGAACAAGCGTACATTCTCACCAATTATGCAGTTGTTGCCGATATAAGAAAAGGCACCGCGGTAATGGTTATCCCCGATCTGGCTACCGCTGCCTATGTAGGAAGGCTCTTCAACACCTGTCTTAGAGGCAATCAGAGCGGTTTGGTAATACTGTAACAACGTGGAAAAACTGGAGTAGGGATCTGCTACCCGGATGAGGGCTGCCTGCACAGGCTTTTTTAACTCCAGCTTATCTGAAACGATCACGGCACTGGCGCCGGTACTGTATAAAAAAGGTTCGTACTTTGGGTTGGATAAAAAAGCAAGAGCACCCCGTTGGGCCTCTTCTATTTTAGCCAATGTGCTGACCTTTACTAAGTTGTCTCCTTCTACTTCGCCCTGCAGCAGGTCAGCTATCTGTTGAACAGTAAATTCCATTTTGTAAAATTAGAGCAAAAACTCAAAAACGCTAATGCGTTCGGGCTGCAAACTTAACAAAAAAACGTGCCCTTTAATGTGCCGGTGCAGATATGTTTTCACAGCTTAGGCTCGTGTAAACGCATAGCCCCGCCTTTGCTAAGAAAGGCGGGGCTATGAAATGCCAGATACTGTGTTGGCAGGCAGCTCTGTTTAGAAGGTGGCCACCTCCTTGGGGTAACACACATAGTATTTCTCCACTTTATTACTAATGGCCCTGATATTCGGCAGGTCCGAGGCTTCGGCCACATCCACCACGTAGCCGGATTTTGTGAGTATATTGATGGTCTGGCCCTCTACATCATAGGCATTGTTGCTGATCTTTCCGGCGATCATCAAATACTTTACATCGGCCTCCCTCACCCCGAATTGCTCCTGCACCAGCTCACTGATACCCAGCTGCATTTCTTCGTCTATGGGTTTGTTCGAGATTATTACCTTGAACAGGCGGCGGCTGAGGATACTGGATGCCAGGAAAGACAAAATCTTGTCAGGATGCGAGGCCCACATTTTAATGCCTCCCCATACATCGTGGTCGTCCAGACTTACGAAACGCTCCAGTATGCTTTGGTCCTGCTTAAAGTCATCCATGGTCAGGTCGGAGGCCAGGAAGAACTTAAGGGCAGGGCTGGCTGCTACGTCCACGCCTTGCTGTAATAACTCGCGGGCACGTTGTACTACCCGCAGCACCATGTTCTCGGCGCTGATCACGGTTTTGTGCAGGTAAACCTGCCAGTACATGAGTCGGCGGCTAACCAAAAAGTTTTCAATGCTGTAAATGGCCTTCTCTTCTACCACCAGTTGGTCGTTCGCCACATCCAGCATCTTGATGATGCGGTCTGCGCCAATCTTGCCTTCGTAAACACCAGTGTAGAAGCTGTCCCGGTTCAGGTAGTCCAGCCGGTCCACGTCCAGCTGACTGGAGACCAGTTGGTGAAAGAACTTGCGGTCGTAGTTATTTGTGAAAATATCGATGGCTAAACTCAATCTTCCGTCGAACCCATCGTTCAGCATGTGCATGATATGCAGGGAAAGGTCTTCGTGGTGTACGTTTTTGAAGATGGCCGTTTCCAGGGCATGGGAGAAAGGGCCATGGCCGATGTCATGCAGCAGGATAGCTATTAGCGAAGCTTCCAGCTCTTTATCGTAAATTTCGTTATTTTTACTTCTCAGTGTGTGTAGGGCTGTGTCCATCAGGTGCATGGCGCCCAGGGCGTGATGAAAGCGGGTATGCAGTGCCCCCGGGTACACCATCTCTGTGAGTCCGAGTTGCTTGATACGACGCAGGCGCTGAAAGTAAGGGTGGTTGATGATGTCGAAAATGAGCTCGGAGGGAACGGAGATAAAGCCGTAAACGGGATCGTTGAAGATTTTCTTCTTATTCACAAGAAATCTGGTTTCGTTTTTTGGAGTAATTATTGTCCGGATGAGCCTGCTTACGAGTTAAAGGCTGTAAGGAGGCGGTATTTAATGGTATAGCTATCAACAAAAGTTAGCCACAAAACGTGTAAAGAGTTACGCTAAAGGAGAATAACACTATGCAAAGATACAATATTTTATGGGCTGATGACGAGATCGACCTGCTGAAGCCGCACATCCTCTTTTTAGAGGAACGGGGATATGACATCACGCCGGTGAACAGCGGGACGGATGCCATCGAGGCCTTCCAGGAGAAAAGCTTCGACCTGGTGTTCCTGGATGAGAACATGCCCGGCATCAGCGGCCTGGAAACCCTGACGGAACTAAAGAACATCCGGCCCACGGTGCCCGTGATCATGATCACCAAGAGCGAAGAGGAGCATATCATGGAGGAGGCGATCGGGTCCCGGATCACTGATTACCTCATCAAGCCCCTTAACCCGAACCAGATCCTGCTCTCTGTTAAAAAGGTGCTGGAGAACAAGCGTCTGGTTTCAGAAAAGACCAACATGAGCTACCAGCGCGATTTCAGGCAGCTCGGCATGGCTTTTGGGGAGCGCCTGAGCCCGCAGGAATGGGCCGACATCTACAAAAAGCTCGTGTATTGGGAGTTGGAGATAGACGAGACGGAAAACAAGAGCATGGCGGACGTGATCAACATGCAGAAGGACGAGGCCAACTCTAACTTCGCCAAGTTTATCATGGATAACTACGAAGACTGGATAAACCAGGACTCGGATGATGCGCCGCTGATGTCGCATCAGGTGTTTAAGGAGCGGGTGTTTCCAATGCTGAAGGAAACGGAGCGACCCGTGTACTTCTTGCTGATCGACAACCTGCGCTATGACCAATGGAAGGTGCTGGAGCCGCTGATAGCCGATTACTTCAGTGTAGACAGCGAGGAAATGTACTACTCCATTTTACCTACTACTACCGCCTATGCCCGTAATGCCATCTTCTCAGGGATGCTGCCGACTGAGATCGCCAAAAAGTACCCGAACCTTTGGGTGAACGACGACGAGGAGGAAGGCAAGAACCTGAACGAGCCGGACTTCCTGGACATACAGCTGCAGCAGAACCGCGTGAACGTAAAGCACAGCTACCATAAAATTACGAACCCGGCGGCAGGCAAAGATCTGCTTGGCAAGTTCAGTAACCTGGACAACAACAAGCTAAACGTGATCGTGTACAACTTCGTGGACATGCTCTCCCACGCCCGTACCGATAGCAACATGGTGCGTGAACTGGCGCCGGATGAGTCAGCTTACCGCTCCATTACCCGTTCCTGGTTCCTGCACTCTCCTTTGTTCGAGACTTTGAAAATGATCGCCGAGAAAAAAGGGAAGCTGGTTATCACGACAGACCATGGCACAATCCGGGTAAAGCGTCCTTTCAAGATCATCGGCGACCGGAATACCAACACCAACCTGCGCTACAAGCATGGCAAGAACCTGGGCTACACGGATAAAGACGTGTTCACGGTGAAAAAGCCGGAACGATTTTTCTTGCCAAAAGCCAATGTTTCTACTACGTTTGTATTCGCGATTGAGGATTACTTCTTCGCCTACCCTAATAACTATAACTACTACGTGAACTACTACAAAGACACCTTCCAGCACGGAGGCGTATCTTTGGAGGAGGTTATTATACCGCTCGTAACACTTACGCCTAAGAATGTATAACACAGGAGTTCAGAAAGCACAGCTCAGGATGTCGTCGTTGGAAGATTTACCAGCGGCGGCTTCTGTGCTTTTAGAGCATGCAAAGGGCACCTCGACGCTCCTTTTTGAAGGGCCCATGGGCGCCGGCAAAACTACGCTTATCAAAGAAGTTTGCAAGCAGCTAGGTGTACAGGAGAACGTCAGCAGCCCTACCTTTGCGCTTGTGAATGAGTATGAGACCGGGAGCGGGAACCTTATTTACCATTTTGATTTTTATAGGATACAAGAGGAACGGGAAGCCTTGGATATAGGAGCCCTGGAGTACTTCGACTCAGGGCAACTTTGCCTGGTCGAGTGGCCCTCTATGATACCGAATTTATTGCCCGAGCATTATTTGCTCGTTGTGCTGCAGCCCTCTAACAACGGCGAGGAGCGCACCATGACCATAAACCACATTTAGCATGACGGAGAAGTTCGCCGTAGACCTAGGTAAGATCGCCACACGCGAGGCTCTTTATCCCAAAGAGTCGATGCTGGCAGTAGAGGAGAGGCGCCGCAGTTTGTTTATCGGCATTCCCAAAGAGTCGTCTTTTCAGGAAAACAGGATAGGCCTAACGCCGGACGCCGTCAAGCAGCTCTCTGACCAGGGCCATCGCGTGTGGGTGGAGGCAGGGGCCGGGAGTCCCTCCAAGTACTCGGATAATGAGTACTCGGAAGCCGGCGCCAAAATCGTTTACTCTACCGAGGAAGTATACGAAGCGGACATTATCCTGAAGATCGCACCACCTACGTACGACGAGGTAGAGTACCTGCACCCGGGGCAGACGCTGATCTCAGCGCTGCAGTTCGGGAACCTGACGGGAGATTACATCAATGCCTTGCTTCGGAAGAAGATTAACGCCATTTCTTTTGAGTTGATCCGGGATAAGTCGGAAGCAAAGCCAGTGGTGCGGGCCATGAGTGAAATAGCAGGCAGCACCGTGATGCTGGTGGCAGCAGAGTATTTAAGCAGCAGCAACGATGGCAAAGGCGTCATACTAGGAGGGATTACCGGGGTGCCACCCAGCAAGGTCGTTATCCTGGGGGCAGGCACGGTGGCCGAACATGCTGCCCGGGCGGCTTTTGGACTGGGAGCGGAGGTAAAGGTCTTTGACAACCACATCTACAAACTGCGCCGCCTGAAGCAGAACGTCGGCACTCAGTTGTTCACTTCTACACTGGATAAGGCTGTACTCTACCACGAAATAAAGCAGGCCGACGTTGTGATCGGGGCACTGGTGCCGGAAGACGGGCAACTCATGTGCATGATAGAGGAGAGCGTCATCGCACAGATGAACCCAGGCTCCATCATCATTGACGTGTGCATTGACCAGGGCGGCTGCTTTGAAACATCCGAAGTAACCTCGCATTCACGGCCAATCTACCGCAAATACGATATCATTCACTATTGTGTGCCGAACATACCGTCCCGGGTTCCCCGCACAGCAACCCAGGCACTAAGCAATATCTTTACGCCAATCTTTACTGAGTTCTCCAAATACGGAGGGATTAACGAGGTGCTGTTCATGAATGAGCACTACCGGAGCGGCGTGTACATTTACAAAGGCAGCCTTACCAATGGCAGCATCGCCAAACGGTTTGGCATGCGCTACAAAGAGCTGGGGCTGATGATAGCCGTAAGAAATTAAGAGAGCCTTAGCGGCAGCTTTCCCCCCTTTTTTGCCAAGCCTATTTTGGTTGGAGAGGCAGCAAGTAAAACAGCACCTGCAAAGTTACAGGTGCTGTTTTACTTGCTGCCTTTTTTAACGGTATCCCCCTCAGTCTTAGCTCCCCCCCCCTTACCGAGGGCCTCCTACTACCGCTCTGAATGGCCTAGTAACCGCACGGGCTTCAGCTTTCCTTGCTTTAAAATAGTTTCAAAAACTGAAACATATGAAAATGGTAGTAGTATAAACTTGTCGTACTCGCGAGAGTGAATATATGCTACTAGGCGTGGATAACCGTTTCTAAATTGGTGTTATTCTTAGTCCAATTGCCAGGTTCTCCATTGCTGTTGTGCCTTTTACAGTATTTCAGAGTTATTTCTCTTTGAATCATTTTAGAAGTCTAGTATCCTCAATGCTGATACTTGCACCCTTATAATCAAACCATAATGAAGATAAATGTCTGTTGCGCTTTGCTTGTGTTCCTGCTGGCATCCTGTAGCGCATTAAGATCAAGAAACGTCGTTTACTTAAGTGATCTTCCAGAAGAACCCCTCATTACAGAGACCGTCATTCGCGATAGTGATCCTGTTATAAAGCCAGAGGATCTGCTGAGCATTACTGTTACCAGTTTAAATCCAGAATCTAACATTCTGTTTAACAGAGGCTATATTCAACCACCCGGTGCCATGGGAGGAAGCAACATAAGACAGGGGGCCGGGAATGAAGCGGAGGGGTATTTAGTGGACGATGAAGGGTACGTTGTCCTTCCTGTGCTGGGGCGTGTTAAGGTGGGAGGTCTCACGCGAAACGAGGCTAAAGTTTTAATTCGGGAGCAACTAGATGAATATTTGCAGGAACCGATCGTAGAGGTAAGGTACTTGAACTTTCGAGTGTTTGTGCTTGGGGAGGTCGGGAGCCCTTCTGTGGTAACTGTTCCGGATGATGACGTAACGGTGATTGAGGCATTGGCAATGGTCGGGGATATGACCATTTACGGAAAACGGGAAAATGTGCTGGTGATACGAGAGGAAGACGGGGTTCGGAAGATGGCCCGGCTGAACCTGAACAGCAGAAAGGTATTCGACTCCCCCTTCTTTTACCTGCACCAGAATGACGTGGTTTACGTGGAACCAGACAAAGCTAAAGTAGCCGGTACAGGCTTTATTAGACGTAACTGGGGGTTTGCAGTGGGTCTGATTTCTACGGCCTTTCTTCTGTTAAGAGCTTTTTAAAATTACTAATCGTACAGAATGTCTGAATTAGAATTATCAGAGTTTGAATCTGATCAGCCAATAAACATAAAGAACATTCTCTATAGGTATTTAAGGTATTGGTACCTGTTTGTAATAGGTGTCGTCCTTAGCCTTGCTGTAGCATACCTTTACCTGCGCTACTCTACCCCTGAGTATCAGGTTACGAGTACCTTAATGGTGAAGGATGACCAAAGTAGCCCAGCTGTGGTTTTGACTGACGGGGGATTGTTTGAGCCTAAAAAGGGGCTGGAGAACGAAATCATTGTGTTGAAATCCAAGAGCCTGATGGAAAGGGCCTTGGCCGAATTGCCCTTGTTTGTCACCTATTATATGGAGGGCCGGGTAAAAACGGTGGAGGTTTATGGAAATGACTTACCTGTAAGGTTTGTGACCACTAAGTTGGATTCCGCCGCATATGGAAAGACACTTACTGTGCAGGTTAAAGACAACAACAGGTTTGTTTTAACAGACAGTGAAGGTGCCAGCACCTATGAATTTGGCAAGAAAATAAACAAGCCCTACGGTTCATTTACGATTATTAGTACTGATAAGGCTGACAAAGGAGAAACAGTCTATATTTCGCTGCATGATATAGGGCGGCTTGCTGATAAGTACAGCAAAAAACTATTAATAAGCCCTTACCAAAACAGTCCAAATGTGCTAATGTTGAGCCTGACCGATCATATTCCGGAGAAGGGAGAGGATATCGTTAATGCACTGACAGATGTCTACAGCAAAGAGGTAGTGGAAGATAAAAAAGTGTTAGCTACCAATACGATTGAGTTTATCGACGAGCGCCTGAAGCACCTGACAGGGGAGCTGTCAGAGGTAGAAAAAGATGTGGAAGTCTATAAACGTAAGAATGAAGTTTTGGACGTGGCAGCTGCAGGGGGCTTATACGCGGCAAACCAGGATAATTATAACAAGCAGTTGGCGGAGTTGGATATCCAGATCGATGTACTGGGATCTATTGAAAATTACCTGAATAAAGAGGAGAATGAGTTTGAATTGGTCCCGACTAGTCTGAGTATACAAGATCCTACCCTTGGAGGCTTAATCCAAGCCTTTAATCAGCTACAGAACGAGCGTCGCCGTATTTTACAGACGACCAAGCCTAATAATCCCATCGTGGTGAACGTGACTGAGCAGTTGGGTGATTTGAGAACTAGCATACTGGAGAACCTGCAAAACATCAGGGAGGGTCTTGTTGTGTCTCGTAATAACCTCATGGCCAGCTCCTCTAAGTTTCGATCTAAGAAACTGGAAGTACCAACAATGGAGCGGGAACTCATGGAAATTGTCAGGGACCAGAAGATTAAGACCGATGTTTACTTGTACCTTTTATATAAAAGAGAAGAGGCCGCGGTTTCCCTTGCATCCACCGTGCCTAACTCCAGAGTAATTGATGCAGCCGTTGCTGTAGGGCCGGTACATCCTCAGCCCAGCATGGTTTACCTGATAGCCCTGTTAGTTGGCTTGGTCGTGCCTTTTGCCGGCATCACGATAAAGGACTTGCTGAACGATGAGGTAGAACTGCTGACGGATGTGGAACAGGCAACGAAGACGCCCATCCTAGGAGAACTGAACCATAGCAACAGACCGGACGAACTGGTGGTAGCAGCAGAAAGCAGATCGACAATAGCGGAACAGTTTAGGCTTATCAGGTCTAACCTGCAGTTTGCAACAGCAGGAAAAGAGAACAAGGCAATTCTTGTTACCTCAAGCCTGAGCGGTGAGGGTAAGACCTTTTTTAGCCTGAATATGGCAGCAAGCCTGGTACTGACTGGTAAAAAGGTAGTGGTGCTTGGCTTTGACCTGAGAAAACCAAAACTGACAGTGCGGCTGGGCTTACCGAATGAGGTGGGGATCACGAACTATCTCGTGTCGGATACCGTCACAGTAAATGATATCGTCGTCCCGGTTCCTGGAGTAGAGGGTTTGGCGGTAATCCCGGGAGGGGCACTCCCCCCTAATCCGGGAGAACTGATGACTGTCCCGAAGGTAGGGGAACTGATCCATGAACTAAAAGAGAGGTTTGACTATGTGCTTATTGATACAGCACCCGTAGGGCAGGTAGCAGATGCGCTGGCCCTGGCACCTTATGTTGATTCCTGTATTTACATGGTGCGCTATAATTATACGAGCAAGTCGCAAATTGCTATTGTGGATGACCTGTACAAAAAGAAAAAGCTCCGTTACCCTATGATCGTGTTGAATGATGCGAAGAAAGGAAACGGCTACGGCTATGGCTACGGCTATGGCTACGGATATGGGGAGGCTGAGAAGGTAAGCTGGAGAAAGAAACTGGTCAGAAGATTCAAAGGACAAAGCTGAGCAAGTAGCATTACTCCCTAAGAAGGAAACAGTTTTCAAGTCATATATTTGGGCTCTAACAGAAAGTATATAATTCATATGTCGATAAATAAGTTAGAAACAGAGGGTGCTCGGGTAGCGGTTATAGGCTTAGGCTATGTTGGCCTTCCTTTGGCCGTGGAGTTTGCCAAGAAGTACAAGACCTTCGGTTTCGATATCAATGCGCGGCGGGTGGCCGAGCTGTCTGGCGGGCATGACCACACGCTGGAGGTGGACGACGAGACGCTGAAGGCAATCATCACCAACGACTGCACCACCCCGAAGGGGCTTTTCTGCACCAACGAGCTTGACAAGATACAGGGCTGCAACTACTACATTGTTACAGTGCCTACCCCCGTGGACAAGCATCACCGTCCGGACCTGACACCGCTCTACAAAGCGAGTGAGACGGTGGGCAAGGTGCTGAAAAAAGGAGACATCGTGATCTATGAGTCTACTGTTTACCCCGGTGTGACGGAGGAGGAGTGCGTGCCCGTTCTGGAAAAGGTGTCGGGGCTAAAGTTTAACGAGGACTTCTTTGCCGGTTATTCCCCGGAGCGTATCAACCCCGGGGACAAGGAGCACACCGTGGCCAAGATACTGAAGGTAACTTCTGGCTCTACACCCGAGGCAGCAGAAAAAGTGGACAGGCTCTATAACTCGGTCATCACGGCCGGCACGCACAAGGCTACCTCTATCAAGGTGGCGGAGGCGGCTAAAGTGATCGAGAACGCGCAGCGCGACATCAACATTGCCTTTGTCAACGAGCTGGCCAAAATCTTCAACCGCCTGGACATAGACACAGAGGATGTGCTGAAGGCGGCGGGGACCAAGTGGAACTTCCTTCCCTTCAAGCCCGGCCTTGTAGGGGGGCACTGCATCGGCGTAGATCCCTACTACCTGGCCCAGAAGGCGCAGGAGGTGGGCTACCACCCCGAGATCATCCTGGCGGGCCGTCGCCTCAACGACGGCATGGGCGAGTACGTGGCCCACGAGGTGATCAAGCTCATGGTCAAGAAGGATATCCCGGTTAAGAACGCCAACATCCTGGTGCTGGGCGTCACCTTTAAGGAGAACTGCCCGGACGTGCGCAACACCAAGGTGGTGGACATCCTGCGCACCCTCAAGGAGTACCAGACCAACATCACCATCTACGACCCGTGGGCAGAGCCCGGGGAGGTGAAGCAGGAGTACGGCTGGGATTCGGTGCGGGAGCTGAACGGCACCTGCGACTGCGATGCTGTTATCCTGGCCGTTTCCCACGATAAGTTCAAGTCACTTGATTTGAAGAAGCTCTGCAAGGGCAACGCCGTGATCTACGACGTGAAGGGCGTGCTGCCAAAAGAACTGGCAGACGCCAGGCTGTAACATTAACTGTCATCTCGAACAGCGTGAGAGGGCTAGTTAGAACTCAAGCTATATTACTCATGGTGCTTAAGATGGCACACAAGAAACTTCCCTCCTTAGCCAAGGAGGGGTTAGGGGTGGTTTGAACGGGCATTACGAAGTTCGGCAGGCCAACCCCACCTTAAAAAAAGTGTTACCCCTAATTCCTAAACCGTGTACGAAACCCCTTACCATACAGAAGATCTCTCGCAGTACAGCTTTTTAGTAACAGGAGGAGCCGGCTTTATCGGCTCTAACCTTGTGGAGTACCTGCTCAAGTACAAGGCAGGAAAGGTGCGGGTGCTGGATAACTTCTCCACGGGCTCTGCCGCCAACCTAGAGGCGTTCAAAGAAAACCCTGCTTTTGAGCTAGTAGAGGGCGACGTACGGGACTTGCAAGCGTGCAGGGATGCTTTGGCGGGGATAGACTACGTATCCCACCAGGCAGCGCTGGGCTCTGTGCCGCGCTCCATCAACGACCCGATCGCCACGAACGAGGCGAACGTCAGCGGCCATCTGAACATGCTGGTGGCCGCCCGCGACGCGGGCGTGAAGCGCATGGTGTACGCCGCCAGCTCCAGTACCTACGGCGACCATCCTGGCTTGCCGAAGGTGGAGGAGGAGATCGGCAATCCGCTCTCGCCTTATGCTGTCACCAAGTACGTGAACGAGCTCTACGGCAGCGTCTTCTCCAGGACCTACGGATTCCATACCATCGGGCTGCGCTACTTCAACGTGTTCGGCCCGAGGCAGAACCCGCAGGGGCCCTATGCCGCTGTTATCCCTTTGTTTATAGAGGCTGCCCTAAAGAAAGAGGCTCCTTTTATTAATGGAGATGGCGAGACAAGCCGTGACTTTACCTTTGTGGAGAACGCGGTGCAGGCGAATGTGAAAGCCATGCTGGCTGCTAACATAACACAGCACGAGGTGGTGAACATCGCCTTCGGGGAGCGCACGACTTTAAACGAGCTGTGGGGGGAGATCAGCAGCTTAGCTGGCGTGGACATCGAGCCGGTGTACCGGGAGGAGCGGAAAGGGGACGTCAAGCACAGCCTGGCAAATGTGTCCAAAGCAAAGGAGCTGGTGGGGTATCGTCCCGAGTTCTCGGTAAGGGAGGGTCTACGGATAGCAGTAGAATGGTACGCTGAAAGATAAGAGAGTAGTTATCGCAAGCCTATTGTTGTAGAGTACAGGGTACTTTACTTGTATGAAGGGCAACATGGCTTTGGCTTTAGCTGAAGTTCCTGTTGCCTTTTTCTTTACAAGACCGTCCCTTTAAAACCACTTTACTCCTTTTCTCCTCACCAGCTATTACCTCAATACTGATATGCAATACAAAGATTTCTCTCCAATTGAAAGTTATCTGCCTTACGTCATACCTTGGCCGTCTTGTTGTCTTTTAATACATAAAACAGAGAATAGGGAGTGCCAAATATAGTATCTAAACAATTTGTAATAGGCTTGATGTAAGTTTGTGTAAAACGTAGCTGTTGATGGCTTGATAAGTTAAAACCTTTCGCCTTAAGGAGGAGTAACCTAGGTTGGGATGCTATACATATAGCGGCGTTTTTATATATTCCCTGATACTAAATTTATGGACGTTAAAGTTTCTGTCATCATATCAACCTATAATAGAGGAAGCCTAATAGGAGAGACGTTAGACTCCGTTGAAGCGCAAACCTTATCCGACTGGGAATGCATTATAGTTGATGATGGGTCAGTTGACGAAACAGAGGCTTTGGTGCAGCGTTATACTGAACGAGACTCCCGGTTTAAATACGTAAAACGACCAGCTGACAGACCTAAAGGAGGCAATTCATGCAGAAACATAGGTCTGGAGTTAGCGAAAGGAACGTTTATCCAGTTTCTGGACTCAAACGATTTGCTTGCTGCTAATAAGTTTGAAGAGCAGGTCAGGGCTTTAAGCCACAGTGCTAATGATGCCGTGGCCACTTGCAAGTGGGGGCGGTTCAGGACTTCTCGTGACCGCTTAAGAGCTAAAGCAAATGAGCCAACCTATATCAGTTCAGAAGGTCCTTTAAAGCTTCTTAATGTTTTTGTGAAGCATAGTATCTGGCTGCCCTCGCATGTTTACCTAACAAGAAAAACAACCATTGACAAGGCAGGAAACTGGAACGAGGATTTAAAAATGAACAAGGACGGGGAATTTTTTGCACGGGTACTGTTATGCGCATCGCAGATTGTGTTTGTGGCTACTACGGAAGTATACTACAGGCGCCATATTAGTAACAACACAAGTTCATTGAATAAAGAAGACAGGGTGAGGAGTGTTATCTTAAGTTGGAAAATGGTTGACAATGCTATAAAGGAAAAACTCAGAATCGCGAACCATCCATACGTTAAGCAAGCTAGAAATCTTATATATAATAAAATTAAGAATAACTTCTCGTCTCTTGTGCAAGAGCACCAGGACTTCTTTAGCCTAAAGCGGTCAAGGGTCGAAGAGTTTTTCATAAAGGTTAGTTCCAGACTACAGCTGCTATACTTAAAAAAGGTGAAAGTAAATTTTTAGATTATATGAACAAGCCTTATCACTGTATTATTCTTTCTACAAAGTCAGCAGGGTCAAGTGCTCTACAGAAGTATTTGGTCCAAAATTTTGGCTTTAATATGACTACAGAGACTATGCATCACGAGAATGAAACGTTATTCTGGACGAAGGCAGCCTCTGTCTTGGGGCTACAGCAGCAAAAGATGCATAGGAGCCAAGTGCCCTACTCAAGTACAAAGGCTCTTGATAGTTTGCGCCAGTTCTGCAAGGCTAATAACGCAGATGCCTTACAGGGGGGGTGTCCAACAAAAGGAAGTATCTTTAGCTGCTATAAAAGTCTTATAGCACAATATCAACCCCGTTTCGTTGAAAAGAGCCCACACCACCTCTATAATGAAAGTAATTTAGACTTGATACGAGAGTTTATTTCTCAGTTTAAAGATGAGATAGACTTCAAGGTGATAGGGCTAGTCCGGCATCCTCTCTCTGTCATTTACTCTGGATGGGACAGATGGAAGTATGACTGTGGCAAATTTGAAAAAGAGTGGTTCATCTCTAACAGGAACTTGTTGGATTACAAGCAGGATCTTGCTATTGACTTAGTCCGATATGAAGATCTGGTTGAGGAGAATGGTGCTTTTATGCATAGAGTACTAGGGCTCGAACCCGTTTCGGATGATTTCGCATTTAGAAGATCATCCCTTGAGAAATGGAAGTCGGACGAAAAGTTTGGGCATACAATGCGGGATGAAACAGTGAAACTTGCTGAAAAGTTTGGGTATGCCAATTTTGAGACAGCAGAGGATAAGTTAACATGGAAGATAAAAGATATTTCAACCTATGCTAGTGTTGAACTTAAACGGTTTTTGCGCTAGCCCTGCTTGATAGAGGGAAAGAGTATCATTTTTACATGCAGTAATCAATACCATAAGCTCTCTTAGCCCTGTCTTACTTAACACTTGTAGAGCGAGACTAGGGTTGGGTAGCTAGGGTGAGAGTTGTAACATTGAGCTTTCTTGGAACGGCTGCTCTGTTATGGCGATTCCCTAAGAGGTACATATAGGAGTTATTAGAGATGAATTTAAGCGACCATATAGCTTTAGCTGCTCTAGCAGCTGGAAAAGAGATTTTAAAAGTTTATGAAAACGAGTTTACTGTAGCGTACAAAACAGACCAATCTCCTCTCACCCTAGCTGACAGCAAGTCGCACGACATCATCACCCAGTACCTGGAGCAAACACCTTATCCTGTACTGAGCGAAGAAGGTCGAGACATTCCTTTTGAAGAAAGGAGTACTTGGCCCTACTACTGGTTGGTGGACCCTCTGGACGGTACCAAAGAGTTCGTGACCCGAACGGGAGAGTTTACAGTAAACATTGCCCTCATCCATCAGGGTAAGCCTGTGTTAGGTGCCGTGTATACTCCAGTAAAGAAGTGGCTCTACATTGGGTCAGAAGGAGAGGGCGCATGGAAACTGGAGTTGCAGGACCACCAGTTACCGGAAAATTGGAAAGAAGCGGGGCAACGTTTACCCCTTAAATTAGACCAGGAAAGAAGTTATACGGTAGTCGGTAGCCGATCGCATAAATCTAAAGAAACCGATGCGTTTATCGCAAAGCTTGAAAAAAAGCATGGCCAGCTAAACTTCGTATCAATGGGGAGTTCCCTGAAAATATGCCTGGTGGTAGAGGGAACCGCTGATATATACCCCCGTTTAGCTCCTACAATGGAGTGGGACACGGCCGCCGGTGATGCCGTTGCCCGCAGTGCCGGCTATCAGGTAGTGCAGTACGAAAACGGAGATCCACTCCTGTATAATAAAGAAAACCTTTTAAATCCTTGGTTTATAGTACAACGCTAATGTCTGGTCTACCCGTCGGCGAGTGGATCACAATGCTTGTGCTGGTTTGGTGTGTGGCAGGTTTGCTTACGGGAAGGTTACGACCGTCTGTTGTTTTTCTTAGCGCCGTGGTAGTGCTCATGCTGGCCCGAGTAGTACAGCCTGAAGACTTTCTCGAAAGCCTCAGTAATCAGTCTATTGTCACGATATTCCTTCTGATTTTTATTACAGCAGGAATAAAAGAGCATTTTAACCTTATTGGCTTTTTAAACAGGTTGTTCAAGTCAGCCAGGAGCCCCAGAAGCTTTATGGTGCGCATGACTACGGGCGTATCCCTACTTTCCTCAGTTGTTAACAACACCCCTATTGTCGCGCTCATGATTCCATATGTATACCAGTGGTCGAAGCGGCATAAAGTGGCACCTTCCAAGTTGCTGCTTCCTTTGTCTTTTTCTGCGATGGTTGGGGGGATGATGACCATTATTGGTACCTCCACCAACCTGGTGCTGAATGGCTTTATCCTGACTAAGGAGCCTGAGGGACTTGACTTTCTTGACTTTCTTTTACCCGGGGCCCTGGTAACGACCGTGGGACTTGTCTTTCTTTCCACGATAGGCTACAAGTTACTGCCCTCACGGGTAAACCCCTTGGATGAATTTAAAACCAATGCCCGGCAATATCTCGTAGAAACGCTTATTGAAGATGGCTCTGTATTGGCTGGTAAAACTATTACGGAAGCCAATCTCCGAAACCTGGAGGGAATTTACCTTTTTGAGATTGTCAGAAAAGGAAAGATAATCAGCCCGGTAACGCCAGGTGAGGTACTGCAGGTAGGCGATCACCTTTACTTCGCCGGTGACACTGAAAAAGTAGTGGAACTACTGCAACAGGATAATGGCTTGCAGATACCGCACTCCGAGAGGTTAGGCATTGGGCAGCATGTAGATTTAGTAGAGACGGTGGTACCTCGCAACAGTGACCTGACAGGGCGCACTTTGAAGGAAAGCCAGTTTCGGGAAAAGCATGACGCCGCGGTAGTGGCTATTCATCGAAACGGGGAGAATTTAAGGGGCAAGATCGGAGCTATCGTGCTGGAACCGGGAGATTTGCTACTTCTGTCAGCAGGGCAAAAGTTTCTTACACGCAACAAAAATAACCGCGACTTGTACACTGTATCTGTAGTGTACAGAAGCAATGGTGCAGCCACCTGGAAAAAAATGGTTTTTTTGGTTGGTGCCCTGCTGTCGATAGGCTTAATGGCCGCAGGGGCTTTTAACCTGTTTTTTAGCTTGTTTCTGGTAAGTGTGCTTATGGCCCTCACAGGACTTCTCCGGGCTGGAGATATAAAGAAACTGCTGGACTTGGACCTGCTCATTGTGTTAGGAGGTGCCCTGACGCTTAGTAAAGCGCTGATTGATACTGGGGTAGCACAAGAGATGGCATCCTTATTTATTGCTTTTTTTGAAGATTGGGGAAAGTACGGTATACTGATCGGTTTGTACCTTATCACGGTCTTACTGACCTCGTTCCTTACGAATGTAGCAGCTGTCTCTATTGTTTTCCCCATTGCCTATTCGCTAAGTCATGGCATGGGGCTAGACCCGACCGGCTTCTATGTAGCAATTGCCTTTGGAGCCTCAGCCAGTTTTATTACCCCGGTAGGGTATCAAACGAATCTAATGATTTATGGACCGGGGTCCTATAAGTCCGGGGATTTTATAAAAATAGGTGTGCCTTTTACCCTATTGTATTCTATAACATGTATGTCCTATATAATACTGACTTATTTCTAAACTATGAGTGAGAAGCTACATATAATACCGCACAAGCACCGGATTAACAGGAGGATGCGAAACGAAATGAAGGGGCACAGCTCTTTAGTCATTTGGTTTACTGGTTTTTCTGGTAGTGGCAAGTCCACGCTTGCCAATGCCCTGGAGGAGGCGCTCTACGAGCAAGGGTACCACACTTTTGTGCTGGATGGGGATAACGTACGAAAGGGGTTGAACAGCGACCTGGACTTTTCTGACGGGTCACGCAAAGAAAACATTCGCAGAATAGGAGAAGTGACAAAGCTAATGGCGGATGCTGGCTTGGTGGTGATGTCGGCTTTCATCTCCCCTTTCCGGGAAGATAGGGAGCGGGTAAGGAAGATAGCAGGAGAAGGTAACTTTATTGAAGTTTTTGTTGACTGCCCTATAGAGGTGTGTGAACAGCGTGATACGAAGGGGCTGTATGCAAAGGCAAGGAGAGGAGAGATCAGCAATTTTACGGGTATTAGTGCCCCTTTCGAAGCACCGGAAAGTCCCGACATACACATTCAATCAGATAAAGAGCCGCTGGATGTATCCGTACAGAAGCTCATCTCTTACATACAACCCAAACTGAACCTATCAAATGAGTAACTATTCTTTAAGTCATTTAAAAGAACTGGAGGCCGAGGCAATTTTTGTTATACGTGAGGTGGTGGCGCAGTTCGAATGGCCTGCCATCCTTTTCTCAGGGGGGAAGGACTCCATCGTCGTCACCCACTTAGCCCGCAAAGCCTTTTTCCCGGCAAAGATCCCCATGCCGCTGGTGCATATAGACACAGGGCATAACTTCCCTGAAACCATTGCTTTCCGTGATAGTCTGGTAAAAGAGCTTGGTGTACAGCTAGTCATAGGTTCTGTGCAGGAGTCGATAGACAAGGGGCTTGTGAAAGAAGAAGCAGGCCGAAATGCGAGCCGAAATGCCCTGCAAACAGCAACCTTGCTGGATGCAATAGAAACGCATAAGATAGATGCCGCCATTGGGGGGGCGCGCCGCGACGAAGAAAAGGCAAGAGCCAAAGAACGCTTCTTTTCTCACCGGGACGATTTCGGGCAGTGGGATCCCAAGAACCAGCGCCCGGAGCTGTGGACCCTTTTTAATGGCCGGAAAAATATGGGCGAGCACTTTAGGGTGTTCCCAATCAGTAACTGGACGGAGATGGATATCTGGCAGTATATCCTGACAGAGAATATTGCTATTCCTTCGTTGTATTTCGCCCATCACCGTGACGTGATCTACCGTGATGACTGTTGGCTGCCAGTATCAGAGCATATCAGTTTGCGCGACGAAGAAGAGGTGGTTCGCAAGCAGATACGTTTCAGAACGCTTGGCGACATCACCATTACGGGTGGAGTAGAGTCAGACGCCGACACTTTAGATAAAATAATTCTGGAGGTAGCCGCCTCGCGCCATACAGAACGCGGCAACAGAGCAGATGATAAGCGCTCCGAGACCTCCATGGAAGACAGAAAAAAGCAGGGCTATTTTTAAGAGCTGGTTTAGGACTAATCCTTCGATCTGTAAGAACAAGCCTTAAACAAGCTCCCCAAAAACATAACATTATGCAACTATTAAGATTTACAACCGCCGGTAGTGTGGATGACGGAAAAAGCACCCTTATCGGCCGTTTGTTATATGACTCTAAGTCTATTTTTGAAGATCAGATTGAGGCCGTCAAGAGGTCCAGTGAGAAGAAGGGCCTGGAGCACGTGGACCTGTCTTTGTTGACAGATGGCCTGAAGGATGAGCGGGAGCAGGGGATTACCATCGATGTGGCATACCGCTATTTCGCCACGCCCAAGCGTAAATTTATCATTGCCGACACGCCGGGCCATATACAGTACACCCGCAACATGGTGACGGGTGCTTCTACGGCAAACCTCGCCCTCATCCTGTTGGACGCCCGCAAGGGGGTGGTGGAGCAAACATGCCGTCACTCTTTTATCGCGACCCTCCTGCAAATCCCGCACATTGTGGTATGCGTGAACAAGATGGACCTGGTGGACTATTCAGAGGAGCGGTTTGAGGAGATCGTGGAGCAGTACACAGAGTTCGCCGCGAAGCTGAATGTAAAGGACGTTCGCTTTGTGCCGATCAGTGCCTTGTACGGCGACAACGTGGTGAACCGCTCCGAGAAGATGAAGTGGTACCAGGGCGAAACACTGTTGCACTTGCTGGAGACTATCCACATCGGGAATGACAAGAACCTGATAGACTGCCGCTTTCCGGTACAGACCGTTATACGGCCACACAGCGAGGAGTATCACGACTACAGGGGCTACGCCGGCCGTGTGGCGGGAGGGGTGTTTAAGCCCGGTGATAAAGTACTGGTCATGCCTTCAGGCTTTAGCAGCACCATAAAAAGCATCGATACCTACGACGGACCCGTGCAGGAGGCCTTTCCTCCTATGTCAGTCAGCATCACCCTGGAGGATGACATTGACATCAGCCGGGGAGACATGATTGTCAGGGAAAATAACCAGCCCAGGGTAAGCCAAGACCTGGACGTGATGCTGTGCTGGCTGAACGAGCAGGGGCCCGCCATGCGCGGGAAATATGTGTTGCGGCACACTACAAACGAGGTGCGGACCATGATCAAGGAAGTGCTGTACAAAGTGGACATTAATACGCTGCATCGCATAGAAGACGACAAGGAGATAAAGATGAACGAGATCAGCCGGGTACGCCTGCGCACAACAAAACCCTTGCTTGCTGATCCGTATAACCGGAACCGCCAAACGGGTAGTATTATCCTGATCGACGAAACCACGAACGAAACAGTAGCGGCGGGTATGATCCTTTAACTCTGTTTGCCTGCGATAAGATGAACGACCTGATACAGCGTAAAAAGATAGTGGCGTACCACAAAATAAGCGCCCGGCATAACCTTGCTGCTCACTTTGACATTTATCGGGGAAAGGATGTTCTGATCACGGTGGATGACGGAGACATTTCTTTTTATCACCATCTTTTCCCGCTGATTAAGGCCCATCAAGTACCGGCTATCCTGTTTGTGATCACAGGGCTGGTAGACACCAAAATACCTTTCTGGTGGGATGAACTGGTGTACTTGCTGGGAGCAGAGGAAGGTGAGAAAAAGGTGTGGGAAGTAAAAACCTGGCCCAATCACGAAAGGCTAGCCTACTTGCAGCAACTTCGGGATAAGTCCTCTAAGCGACCACTGGAGCAAACACAGCTAACCACTGAACAGTTGCAGGAGATGCAGGCAGCAGGGGTTATCATCGCGAACCATTCCCACACACACCCCATGTTTGACCAGTGTACCGAGGATGAGCTTCGGGAAGAGTTTAGCCGCTCCAGGCAGTTCTTTGAGGCGCGGCAGCTGAAAGGCTATGACCTGTTCGCGTACCCCAATGGTAATTATAATCCTGTAGCAGAAAGGGTAGCGAAAGAAGAGGGAATAAACTACGCTTTCCTGTTCGACCACAAGCTGCCGAATAAAATATTCGACCCGTACCGCATATCCCGGCTAAGCGTAACAGACCAGACAAGTGCCCGTAAGCTGCACTTTATACTAAGCGGATGGCATACGAAGCTGTTGCCTTTCCGCAGAAAAATATATAACGTACTCCATGGCAGATAAACCATTTTTTCACCGTTTAGTGGCACGCTTCAGGAAGAATAAGGCGTTTATGTCACTTCTTGATGCGACAGGAAGTAACATCGATCACAAAAAATGGGTATTTGTGATCGGGTGTTATAATTCAGGTACTACCCTTTTAGAGCAAGTGCTCTCTACGCATCCGGCTATGAGCTCCTTATTGGAGGAAGGGGTAATGCTAACAGATAAGCTATTGCGCCCGGAGGACTTCGCCTGGCGCCGTATGTGGCACGCCTGTGAAGAAGAAATGCAGGTTAAAGAAGAAGAGGCTGCAGAAGTGGCCAGAAGAGTGAAAAGGCATTGGTCTCATTTTTATGATTTAAAGAAACCGGTACTGCTCGAAAAGTCAATAGCCAACACCACCCGCATCGGGTTCTTTAACCGGTACTTTAAAGACGTGTACTTCATACACCTAGTCAGAAACGGCTATGCTGTGGCGGAGGGCATACACCGCAAGGCTGCTATTATGGCGGGCAACCCTATGTTCGGGGTAGAGGAGCGTTATCCCCTGGAACTCTGTGCCCAACAGTGGGCCAGAAGCCTGGAGCTAGTTGCAGAGACAAAAGCAAAAGCAGACAACTTTTATGAGATCACCTATGAGGAGTTTACAGCAGAGCCGGACGTGGTGCTGCGTGAAATAACAGATTTTATAGGTGTAGCGCCCTTCCGGAACAGCTTTAAAGATCAGGTGTTTTCTGTGCACAATGTAGAGAGCAGCATCCAGAACATGAACGAAAGGAGCCTGAAGAAGCTTCGGGAGGAAGAAGTCTCGCTTATAAACAGAACTGCGCTCCCTTATCTAGAGCAGTATGGATACCTGATTAAAGCATGAAGATACTTTTTGTACAGGATAGCCTGGGGACCGGTGGGGCAGAGCGCTCTAACGCGACCCTCTGGTACTACCTCAGGGCAAAAGGAATAGCGTTTTCCATTGTTGTGCTGGAGCACCGGCAGGAAGGAATTGAAAGAGAAATCGTAGGCGAAGGTTTTCCTGTGATTTTTTTAAAGCAGGGAAGCTTCCTAAGCAATAGCAGAGAGATAGCGGCTATCATAAAGGCGTATAAGCCAACGGTAGTCCATTCTACCCTGATAAGGTCAAACTTACGCGTAAGGCTGGCAAAACTTTTTGCCTCCTTCTACCATGTAGAAAGCCTGGTGAACTGCACATATGACCCTATCAGGTTAAAGGACCCTCGGGTGGGCAAAGCAGGCTTTTACCTGTACAAGTACTTAGACCGCTTTACCCGGCCTAAAGGAGTAGACCACTCCATTGCCATTACCCGGGAGGTTGAAAAACACTACCAGAGCCAGCAAGGTGTCCCCAAGGAACGGCTGTCCGTCATCTATCGTGGGCGCAACGAGAACAGTCATTTGGGCTCGAGGTCAGAAAGCAGAAGAAAGCTGCAAGCGGAGCTAGGCGTGGAGCAGGAGAAGGTCGTGCTGATTCACGTAGGGAGGCAGGAGTACCAGAAAGGGCATATTTACCTGCTACAGGCCTTACAGCACCTTTATGCTGAGCACCAGGCGGTATGGGATAAGCTAACGATGGTATTTTGCGGGAGAAGGGGCAATGCTTCAGAGGACATCGACGCTTTTATGAAAAAGCACAGTGGCTTACAGGCTAATATTCATTGGCTGGGGCATCGCCATGATGTGCCGGAATTGCTGGCTGCCGCTGATGTTTTTGTTTTTCCCTCCCTCTATGAAGGACTGGGAGGGGCACTGATTGAGGCCCAGGCGGCGGCACTCCCTGTGGTATGCTCCGACATACCCGTCTTGCACGAGGTGGTAAATAATAATGAAAACGCTTTGATGTTTCCTGTAGCTGATGCCAAGGCATTTTCCCGGCAGTTGGCGACTGTGATAGAGGACGGTTCTTTACGAAAATGTATGCGCGAGAAAAGCCTGCAAAACTTTAGGAAGAAGTTCCGGCTCGAACAGATAAATGAAGTAACCCTCGACTTCTACAGGAAAGGAGCGCATAGTGCTTTATAACTGCGTGTAGCTTGAAGGTAGGAGAGGAATAACACTAACGCGAGAGTTAATCTTTAAAAGATTCTTTTTAAAACCCTTCGTACAAATGTTTCACGGCCGAACTCTTCTATTTTAGGATATTTAACTTTAAAATGCTGATAAATGGCTTGCTTTGCATCTCATACTTGCTGTCAGTTCTTTAACTCAAGAATGGGTGTGTTATGGTTCCAGCGTTCGCATTGCGCTACTTCTTTCATCAGGCCAAACACAAATAAAAATTCTATGGTGCTGTGAGATCTAATTGTTCAGTGGTTTTCTAAAGTGCTAAGTCAAACGAGGCGTCATGAGTCGTCTCATAATTCAACCAAATGGAATTAAGAAACAAACATGTTCTGGTAACGGGTGCGGATGGTTTTATTGGAAGCCACTTAGTAGAGCGCTTGTTAGAAGAAGGCTGTAAAGTGCGCGCCTTTGTGTACTATAACTCTTTCAATAGTTGGGGATGGCTGGACAACTTTCCTCAAGAGAAACTATCGCAGGTCGAGATATTCGCCGGAGACATCCGGGACCCGAACGGGGTGCGCACCGCCATGAAGGACATAGAGGTGGTCTTTCACCTGGCGGCGCTTATTGCCATCCCCTTCAGCTACCACTCACCTGACAGCTACATCGACACTAATGTGAAAGGAACACTAAACGTGGTGCAGGCGGCGAAAGACCTGGGTGTGGAGCGTGTATTGGTTACTTCTACGTCCGAGGTGTATGGTACCGCACAGTACATTCCCATCGACGAGAAACACCCGCGTCAGCCACAATCGCCGTACTCTGCCTCTAAGATTGGGGCCGACTGCATTGCCGAGTCCTTCTACAGGAGCTTCGACCTGCCCCTGACCATCGTTCGTCCCTTCAACACCTATGGGCCGCGGCAGTCAGCCAGGGCTGTTATCCCTACCATCATCACACAACTGCTGCAAGGCAAGACAGAGATCAAACTCGGGGACCTGAGCCCGACACGCGACCTGCTGTTTGTGAAAGACACCGCCAACGGCTTTGTGCAGATCGCCAAGTCAGACAGCCTGATGGGCGAGGACTGCAACATCGCCACCGAGTCAGAGATCTCCATCGGGGAGCTGGCGCAAGGCATTATCGACCAGATCAACCCCCAGGCAAAGATCATCCAGGACGAGGTGCGCCTGCGCCCTCAGAAAAGTGAGGTGTTCCGTTTATACGGGGCCAACGGCAAGATCAGGCGCAACACCGACTGGCAAATGAAATATACCCTGGAAGAAGGGCTTAAAGAAACCATCGAATGGTTCAGTAACAAAGAAAACCTACGCCACTACAAGGCCGATATTTACAACATCTAAGATAAGCCCATCGAAAAACGCGATCATAAATTTATGGGGCAAGCAAACCAGTACAGCCACATTATAGAATATATCAAAAGCCTTTTCCCTGGGCAGGACTTTATTCCCTTGCACGAGCCCAGGTTTACCGGGAATGAAAAGAAGTACGTGACGGATGCGATTGACTCAACTTTCGTGTCTTCGGTGGGAGCCTATGTGAACCGCTTCGAAGAGATGATGCAGGACATAACTGGGGCAAAGTATGCTGTTGCCACTGTAAACGGCACCTCCGCCTTGCATATGGCCCTGATAGTGGCCGGCGTAAAGCAGGGCGACGAGGTGCTGTCGCAGGACCTGACTTTTATTGCGACGGCAAACGCCATCAGTTACATTGGCGCGCATCCGGTGTTTCTGGATATAGACAGAAAGACCCTGGGCTTATCAGCAGATAAGTTAGAGGCTTTCCTGCAGGAGCATGGGCAGAAGCGGGAAACAGGAACGATTAACAAGAGAACGGGTAGGCGCATAGCTGCCTGCGTGCCGATGCATACCTATGGCCTTCCCTGTGAAATAGACAAGATAGCCGCTATTTGTAAGGAGTGGCAAATTTCTTTGGTGGAAGACGCTGCAGAGTCTTTAGGGAGCTATTACAAGGGTAGGCACACCGGCGGCTTCGGGCTCCTGGGCACTTTTAGCTTTAACGGAAACAAAACAGTGACCTGCGGTGGAGGCGGGGCTATTGTGACAGACAACGAACAGTTAGCAAAGCTTGCCAAGCACCTGACCACACAAGCAAAGGTGCCGCACGCCTGGGAGTTCAATCATGATCATGTTGGTTACAACTACCGTATGCCCAACCTGAATGCTGCTTTGGCCTGTGCGCAACTGGAACAGCTAAATACTTTTGTGGATAATAAGCGCGACCTGGCAGAAAAATACAAAAACTTCTTTAGCGAGGTAAAAGAGGTAAGGTTTTGCGAGGAGGGCAAAGACGCGCGAGCAAATTACTGGCTCAATGCGCTGTTGCTGGAGAACAGGGCAGCCCGCGATGCTTTCTTAGAGGAGGCAAACAGCAATGGCGTGATGTCCCGGCCAGCCTGGACCCTGATGCACAAGCTTCCCATGTTCCGGAACTGCCAGCACGATGATGTCACAGAGAGCGAATTGGTAGCGGACCGGCTAGTGAATGTACCGAGTAGCGTCAGAATAGAAAGATGAGGAAGCTTGCACTTTTCGGCTACTCCGGCCATGCCTATGTGGTAGCGGATGCTATCAGCGCATGTGGAGACCAACTCGTAGGCTACTATGAGAAAGAGGAAGCGCAGGTAAACCCTTTTGGCATACCTTATTTAGGATACGAGCAGGACCGGGATAACTTACGGCTCTTAAAAGAACAGGGTGTTCCTGGAATCGTAGGTGTAGGGGAGTGCAGCATACGGGAAAAAGTCATGTCCTTCCTGAAAAACCAAGGGGTAGCCCTGGCACAGGTTATCCACCCTTCGGCTATTGTTTCCGGTTTAACTGAGATAGGAGAAGGTACTTTTGTGGCTGCCGGCGTAAAGGTGAACGCCTTAGCGGCGGTTGGAGCAGGTGTTATCCTCAATACAGGCTGTATCGTGGAGCATGAGTGCAGGATAGGGGACTTTGCGCATATAGCCCCCGGTGCTGTGCTGGCTGGTAATGTGACGGTGGGCGAGGGTAGTTTTATAGGCGCCAATGCGGTTGTGAAACAAGGAGTCCGTATCGGAAGTAACGTGTTGATTGGAGCCGGAGCTGTTGTACTGAAAGACGTGCCCGATGATCAAACATGGGTGGGGAACCCAGCTAAAGAAATAGTTAAATGAGCAAAACCATTATTATAGCTGAAGCCGGCGTGAACCATAACGGGGACATGGCCTTAGCCAAACAGCTGATAAATGTAGCAGCAGATGCCGGCGCAGATTACGTGAAGTTCCAGACGTTCAAAGCCGATAAGCTGGTGAGCAAAGCCGCCAAGCAGGCCGCCTACCAGGTGAAGAACCAAAGCGGGCAAGGTGACGATACACAGTACAGCATGTTAAAAAAGCTGGAGCTGTCAGAGGAGGACCATTATGAACTGCAGCAGCATGCCGACCAGAAAGGAATTAAGTTTTTGTCGACAGGCTTTGACCATGACAGCATCGACTTCCTGGATAAGCTGGGGCTTAATCTTTTCAAGATCCCGTCCGGTGAAATCACCAATAAGCCTTACCTGAAGCATGTTGCCCGGAAGGGAAAGCCTGTTGTCCTGTCTACCGGCATGGCCTCTTTAAAGGAGGTCGAAGAGGCGATGGACGTGCTGGAGGAGGCCGGGTTGCAGCGTGACCAGATCACGGTGGTACATTGCAACACGGAGTACCCTACCCCTATGGCCGATGTGAACTTAAAAGCCATGCTGACGATCCGGGATGCTTTCAAGGTTAAGGTAGGTTACTCTGACCACACCTTGGGCATTGAGGTGCCGATAGCTGCCGTCACCTTAGGGGCGACTGTTATCGAAAAGCATTTCACACTGGATCATGACCTGCCAGGCCCTGACCACAAAGCCTCCCTTGGGCCTGCTGAATTAAAAGCCATGGTACAGGCCATCCGTAACATAGAGCTGGCGCTGAGCGGAGACGGTAGAAAGAGGCCGAGCCCGTCGGAGCTGCAAAACAAACCACTGGTCAGAAAGAGCCTGTACTACAAAGAGGCTTACCCTGCCGGTACTGTATTAGAGGAAAGTCACTTCATTGCGAAGCGCCCTGCGACTGGCTTTAGCCCTATGCGCATAGATGACCTCCTGGGTAAAACCCTGAAAAGAGAGGTAAAGGAAGGGGAGCTTGTGGAACATACCGATTTCTCATGAAGAAAATATGCGTAGTAACCGGTACACGGGCAGAATACGGTCTGCTGTACTGGACATTGAAAGCCCTACAGGAAGATGATACGCTAGACCTGCAACTGTGCGTGACGGGGATGCACCTGTCGCCGGAGTTTGGCCTTACTTACAAGCAAATTGAAGAGGATGGCTTTCAAATCGACAAGAAGGTGGAAGTGCTCTTATCATCAGATTCATCTGTGGGCATCTCCAAAAGCATTGGCCTGGGCGTCATCTCCTTTTCGGAGGCCTTTACGGAGCTGCAGCCTGATCTTGTTTTAGTCTTGGGCGATCGCTTCGAGATCTTCGCGGCTGCCACTGCGGCCATGATCTGTAAAATCCCTATTGCCCATTGCCACGGCGGCGAAGCCACCGAAGGTGCTTTTGACGAGTCCATCCGGCATTCGATCACCAAAATGGCGCACATCCATTTTACGGCCACCGAGGAGTACAGAAGGCGGGTGATCCAACTCGGGGAGCAGCCGGCTAACGTGCATCATGTGGGGGCCCTTGGTATTGAAAATATTAACAGGCTGGAACTACTGGACAGGCAAGCCTTTGAGGAGAGTATCGACTTCAAACTAGGGAAGAGAAACGTGCTGGTAACCTTTCACCCTGTCACGTTGGAAAACGCTACGGCAGCGCATCAGTTTAAAGAGCTGCTTCGGGCCTTGGATGAGCTGGAGGACACCCATCTTATTTTCACCAAACCAAATGCCGACACCGATGGCCGGGTGATCATACACCTGATAGATGAGTACGTGAAAGCGCATGCTGATAGAAGTGCCGCTTTTGTCTCGCTGGGCCAACTAAGGTATTTGTCTGCCCTGCAGCATGTAGATGCGGTGGTGGGCAATTCGTCGAGTGGTTTGTTGGAAGCCCCTAGTTTCAGGAAGGCCACCATTGATATCGGCGACAGGCAACGGGGGCGCATTAAAGCCGAGAGCGTGATCTCCTGTAGCCCTGACCATGCGGCAATAAGAGAAGCTCTTCGCAAGGCTTTTTCTACAAGTTTTAGAGCGTCTCTACGAGAGGTGAAAAACCCTTATGGGGAAAAGAATGCCTCTGAAGAGATCATAAGAGTCCTGAAAGAAGTTGACACAGAGGGGCTTCTAAAGAAGAAGTTTTTTGATCTGCGCTAAGGCGCGCTTTTCTGGTTAACCTGGTGATTAACCAGAAGGCTTTAAGTCTGGCCAATTGCTGTACCCCCTCTTCGTGATTTCCGTACACAGAGCAAGGGCTGCTAATACGGAAATTATAAACTAATGAAGCCGCGTGTACGGCTGAGTGGTCTTGCTTAACTATCTAGTTGAAGTATACCGTAACAGGCTCAGACCAATAAAACACGGATCGGGCTGTAGGCAGCCCCTGCATCAGAATAGGGCGCTTTTCCCGCGCCAAGCAAAACAGAAAAGCACTTGCATAGTATAAGAGGCAAGTGTCGGCAAATCCATGCCGGGGCTTATCAAAAATAAAACAGACGAATAAACAGAATGAAGGACTACCACAGGCATATAATCCCAAGAGACGCAAGTTTGAGGCAAGCATTGGCACAACTAGATGAATTGGCAGCCGATGCAATTCTTTTTGCAGTAGACAGTGATGAAAAGTTAGTAGGGGCGTTAACAGACGGAGACGTGAGGAGGGGCCTCCTAAAAGGTCTTACGCTGGAGGACACAGTTGACAAGTTTACGCAGAAGAACCCGAGATTCCTCCAAAAGGGGGGCTATACGATTGAAGAAGTTATTAGCTACCGGAAGAATGATTTTAGAATTATTCCGGTACTCTGCCAGAAAGGCCGGATCGTTAATGTTGTCAACTTTAGGTTTTTAAAATCCTACTTGCCTGTTGATGCCGTCCTGATGGCAGGTGGCAGAGGGCAAAGACTTAGGCCTTTAACTGATAATGTGCCTAAGCCCCTGCTTAAGGTTGGGGATAAACCTATTATAGAGCATAACCTGGACAGGCTGATCAGCTATGGCATCGACGATATCTGGCTGTCTGTCCGCTACCTGGGCGAGCAGCTGGAAGAGCATTTTGGCGATGGCAGGTCAAAGTACGTCAACATAAAATACGTGTGGGAAGATGAGCCGCTTGGCACCTTGGGAGCAGTAAGCAAAATAGATGATTTCCAGAACGATTGTGTACTGGTTTCAAATTCAGATTTGCTCACGAACCTGGACTATGAGGACTTTTACCTGGACTTCATGGCAAAAGATGCTGCCCTGTCTGTAGTGACCATACCTTATAGTGTTAACATACCGTATGCAGTTTTAGAAACGGAGGATACCAGTGTCAAAAGCTTTAAGGAAAAGCCGACTTACACGTATTACTCTAACGGAGGAATTTACCTGATCAAGAAGGAGGTGTTGAAATACATTCCGAAAGAGCGTTTCTACAATACAACGGATCTAATGGAACTGCTGATAGAAAAAGGCCTGAAAGTAAATTCCTACCCCATGCGGGGGTACTGGCTGGATGTTGGGAAGCCAGAAGACTTTAAAAAGGCGCAGGAAGACATCAAGCATATTAAGTTTTAAACAGGCTTCTTATTAGACAAGATTCACAAATAGACAGAAGTTTTTGTTGATGGTGTAACGATTCTAAAATTATTTAAGCTGTTCTATAGAAATAGAAGGTATACGAACTACTATGAGAGTTACTTTTATTATTGGGGCAGGGCAATTGGGAAGTAGGCATCTCCAAGGGCTACTTAAACACCATGTCCACCAAAAGATCTACGTTGTAGATCCTTCACGCAAATCATTAGAAACAGCCCGTTTAAGAGCTGAGGAAGTAGAGCACCAGCATGAGGTCATTTTAACTTCTGACTGGGAGGACTTACCCCTATCAGTGGATTTAGTTATTGTCGCGACTAATGCTGGGGTAAGAAAAGACATCGTTAAAAAGCTTTTACAATTTCATGAAGTTAAATTCTTGATCTTGGAAAAGGTGCTGTTTCAAGACTTGGCTGCTTATGACGAGGTACAGGATCTGCTGCGAAGGAAGCGTGTTTCTGTTTGGGTTAATCATCCGAGAAGGATGGCTTGTCATTATCAAGAGATCAAAGAAAGAGTTTCAACCGTGCAAGCTCCCGTTACTTTAAATGTTTATGGAGGCAATTGGGGTTTAGCTTGCAATGCAATTCATTTTCTCGATCTAATATCCTACCTGACGGATTCCTTTATAGATACGATTGATACAGGATGGGTAGATGATAACCTTTTAGATAGTAAAAGAGTGGGGCATGTTGAATTTACAGGGACGATAAAGGGGGTTATGAAAGATGGCAGCCAGTTCACTGTCACCTCAAGTCAAGGTGAGCAAAGTTTATTGACGAGCTTTATTTCAGCAGGCCCCTATCGTTGGTTGGTATCAGAAGGAGGCGGTAATCAAATTGTGTACATCGACCCAGAAAACGATAACAGGGGAGTAGTAACTGAATATCCTGTAGAGTTTCAGAGTTCTTTAACCACTAAACTAGCAGAGCAACTCTTTGAAAAGGGGGACTGTGATTTGCCAACTTTTGAAGAAGCCTACCATACTCATGTGCCATATATTAAAGCACTAGTAGAAAAGTATAATTTGTTGTCTGGCTTACAGACAAATACATGCCCAATAACATAAAGCAATATGAGTCTATTACTGATCGGGACAGGCCCGATGGCAGTTGCCTATACCGAAGTGTTGAAGGATGTCCATGTTCATTTTGATGTAGTAGGTCGGGGGCTAAGTTCTGCAAAAAGCTTTAAGCAAAGTACAGGAGTTTCACCCCAAACAGGAGGTATTGAGAAATATCTGAAGGAGAACCAAGTGGCACCTAAAACAAAAGTCATTATTGCTACGGGTACCGAGTCCTTGATGCCAACCCTGGAGTTACTTCTGAATGCTGGCATAAAGCATGTCCTTGTTGAAAAGCCTGCTGCTATTAGTATGAATGAACTTCTTGATAAGGAAGAGGAGATAAGCGGTTATTACGCTGAAATTTATGTTGGTTATAACAGAAGGTTTTATGCGTCTGTGCTTGAAGCTGAGAAGCTGATAGAACAGGATGGGGGACTTGAAACTTTACAGTTCGAGTTTACTGAGTGGGCGCATAGAATAGAGCCTTTGGTTAAAGCTGAAGGTGTAAAGGAAAATTGGTTTTTTGCAAACTCTACCCACGTGGTTGATCTCGCGTTCAGTCTTGCTGGTAAGCCAACTACCTGGCAGGCTTTTTCTAAGGAAGGAAATATCTCATGGCATCATAGATCTAACTTTGCAGGGGCTGGTGTTACTGAAAAAGGGGTGCTTTTTTCCTATTTGGCAAATTGGGAAAGTGCAGGACGATGGGCAATCGAATTGTTAACACGCAAAAGAAGGATCTATCTTAAACCGCTCGAATCGTTGTCTATCCAAGAGAAAGGCAGCGTAAAAGTTGAGGAACATTCGTTTGATGATGAAATTGATAAGAAGTATAAGCCAGGCTTATACAAACAGGTTCTTGCTTTTTTAGAAAATGAACGGTCTAGACTGGTGTCATTTAAAGAACATGTAGAGAATACAAAAAAAATATACAGCACGATGTTAAATAAAGCGTATTAAGGAAAATGGTTAGTAACAAAGTGTTATGTGTTGCAGATTCTTTGGCTTTACCCCGTGCAAATGTAAAGTTCGAAGAAACATGGTTCTTCAAGCTTTGCCAAGCTTATCCAGAGTTTTTGTTTATTCCTAAATTTTATAGGGGCTTAACGACCAAAGCCCTTGTAAGTTCTACGAAATCAGATTACTTGGAGCATTACGAACCGAGCCTGGTTATATTGCAGATCGGGGTCGTTGACTGTGCTCCAAGATTCTTGAGACGGAGTTCGCTGTTTGTGAAAGCCCTGAATGAACTGCCTAAACCGGTTTCTGCTAGGATATGGCGTGTTATTAACACTGTTGGGAAAAGAGAGGCCAAGTATGCAGACGTGTTACCACATAAGTTTGAGAAAAACTTAAGAGATTACTTTAGCCGATGCAGGGAGGCTAGTATTAGTAAGGTAATAGTAATTAAAATAGCACAGCCCAGTCAAAACATGATAGACAAGAATCCGGGAATTACTCGCCAAGTTGATAAGTACAATTCAATATTTGATAAGCTAACAAAGGAATATGATTTTATTTCAAGTGTTGACCCTTTAGAGTCAGGTGATAATGATTTATTCCTAGAAGATGGGTATCATCTTAATGCGAAAGGTAACAGCTTTGTTTTCCAGTACCTTTCAAAATATTTCTCTTCTTTGCGGAGTACACTATCTCAGATGGTCATGTCAGGGGCGATAAATAAACCACAAGATACACTAAGACTTTAATGAGCTTTCTTTTTTTGATTCCGGCACGCGGCGGATCCAAGGGGCTGCCAGGAAAGAACATCAAGCCGATTCAGGGAAAGCCTCTCATCCAGTTTACCATAGATGCCGCCCGGGAGATAAGCGACCCGAAAAACATCTGTGTATCCACGGATGACGCTGGGATTGCAGCCGTGGTACAGGAGTATGGCATAGAAGTTCCCTTTATCAGGCCTAAAGAGTTTGCCACAGATCATGCCACAACAGAGCAGGTTGTGCTCCATGCCCTTCAGTTTTATGAAAGCAAGGGTGTTCTTTACGATTACATCGTGCTACTGCAGCCTACCTCGCCTTTAAGAACAGGTAAGCACTTGCAGGAAGCACTGAACTTAGTTAGGCCTGATACGGAGATGATCGTTTCTGTAAAAGAAACAGACGCGAACCCGTACTATGTGCTATTCGAAGAAGATCCGGACGGCGTATTGCAAAAGTCTAAAGAGGGAAACTTTTCCAGGAGGCAGGACTGCCCGAAAGTGTATGAGCTGAATGGGGCTATCTATATTATCAACGTAGACAAGTTAAAGCAAAAGGGGTTGGGCAGATTAAAAAAACAGAAGTACGTAATGAATAAAGTAGCTTCTATAGATATAGATGATGGAGTTGATTTCAGTCTTGTTGAATTAGTTATTTCTAGAGAAGAACGTGGGTAAAATTAAAGACATATTTAATAAATACTTTGGAAACTTCGCCTACTTCTATCATTTCCTGGGAAATAAGATATTTATTTCTGTAGGACTAAGCATTTTGGTAGGGGTGTTGGACGGCTTTGGGTTGGCCATGTTTCTTCCCTTACTACAAATGATAGACAGTAGAGCGGGAGAGGTAGACACAGAACAGATGGGGAACTTATCCTTTCTGGTTGAGGGGCTGAAGACGTATGGCGTCGAACTGAACTTGCAGACGGTTCTCTTAATTATGTTGTCCTTCTTTACCCTAAAGGGGATAATGAAGTTTTTGGAGGGTTTCTATAAAGTGGTTCTGCAGCAGAGATTTATCCGTCAAATCCGGTTTTCGAACATCAGTTTGCTGTCAGGATACAGCTATACTGAGTTTGTGAACAGTGACTCCGGTAAGATTCAGAACACATTTAGTGGGGAAGTAGATAGGGTAAACCAAGCCTACCAGGCTTATTTTAAAGCATACCAGTATGGTGTAATGGTATTTGTGTACATGAGCTTTGCGCTCATGGCCAATGCACAATTCGCCATATTTGTTGCCATTGGTGGAATACTCACCAATGCCTTATTCAATGTCTTCTATAAAAAGTCGAAGCAGCTATCAAAAAAGTTTACCAACCGGACCCATTCTTTTCAGGGCTTGTTGATTCAAATGGTGGCAAACTTTAAGTACCTGAAAGCCTCCGGGTTGATTCACGAGTTTGGCCAAAAGCTCAAAAAATCCATTGGAGGGATAGAACTTGTGCAGCGTAGGCTAGGCACTTTGGCTGCAGCCTTGGTTGCTATACGAGAGCCCCTTGTCATACTGGTGGTGGTGGTGGTTATCTTAGTCCAAGTGAACCTCTTTGGGCAGAGCTTGGGCTTAATTATTCTCAGCCTGCTGTTCTTTTACCGGGCCCTTAATTTTTTGATGTCTGTTCAAAACTACTGGAACACCTTTCTGTCCGTTTCGGGCTCCTTGTATAACATGACCGAGTTTTCGGAAGAACTGGAACGGCACCAGGAAAGATCGGGGACAAGGCCTTTTGGCAGGTTTGAACACGAGATAGAGCTAAAAGACCTAGACTTCTCCTACGATAATACGCAGGTGCTAAGAAATGTGTCTCTTAGGATTCGGAAAAATGAAACGGTAGCGCTGGTAGGTGAGAGTGGGTCAGGGAAAACTACGCTGATGAATGTTCTAAGTGGCTTGCTACAGGTAAACAGAGGAACGATACTGATCGATGGCGTAGAGCTTCAGGCATATGACGTCAGGTCCTTTCAGAGAAGGATTGGTTATATAACACAGGAGCCCGTCATCTTTAACGATACCGTTTTCAACAACATCACTTTTTGGGATGAGCCGACGGAAAAAAACATAGCGCGTTTTTATAAAGCACTCCGTATGGCCTCTATTTATGATTTCGTAATGAGCCTTCCTGAAAAGGAGCATGCCCCGCTGGGAAACAATGGCATTATGGTGAGTGGCGGGCAGAAACAGCGTTTATCCATTGCGCGGGAATTGTATAAAGAAGTGGACTTTCTATTCATGGACGAGGCTACCTCTGCACTTGATTCGGAAACAGAAAAAAGCATACAGGAAAATATTGAGCAGCTGAGGGGTAAATATACGATCATAATAATAGCGCACCGTTTATCAACGGTTAGAGATGCAGACCGGATCGTCTACCTCAAGAATGGTATGGTAGAAAATGAGGGAAGCTTCGACGCCCTTAAGGAAACCTCTAACAGATTCAAGAGAATGGTAGAGATGAATAACTTATAGTAGTTTATTTCTATGGCTATACCGGTGGCTTGCTGTTAGCCCGCTAAGAAGCAATAACCATGTTAAAGCATCTTAGCTGTTATCGCATGCAGTATGCCTCTAACTGCGCTAACAGATACAGCTGCAAGTTGGGGTACAGTGGGTATCTTATGACTTTTCGTTATTGCTGTTTAACGTTTAGAGCAGGCCATGGCAAGTTTAAGACTAGAACAATGGGAGCAGAGTTATAGCCGTCAGGAGAACTATATTTTCTACCCAAAAGAAGAGGTTGTGAAGTTTCTTAACCGCTTTGTAAAGAAAAAAACTGGGGTAGACACTTATCAAAACCACTTGGTAGAAGAGCAAAAACTAAAAGGCTTGGACCTGGGTTGCGGAATAGGGCGGCAAGTCATATTACTTGAGGAATTTGGAATAGAAGGATACGGGGTAGACATTGCCTCTAACGCGCTGAAGATGGCACAAGAATTAGCGCAGTCCTTGGGCTTTGAGTTAGCTGATCGCTTTGTCTTGCTCCAAAAAGCGGAGCTCCCTTTTCATGATAACTTCTTTGATATAGCTATTTGTGATTCCGTTTTAGATAGCATGGAGTTCAGTAATGCACGGAAATACATGCAAGAGCTAAACAGAACGGTAAAAAGACTAGTATATCTAAGCCTTATCTGTACAGATGCTTCATCAGGATTTGGTGCCAGGGACATGCTGGTGCAAAGCGAGCACGAGAAAGGCACAATCCAAAGCTTTTACAACGAAAGGCGAATTAACAGGCTTATTGCTGAAACGGGTTTTAAGATAAGGCAACTACATAAATTAATTATAAAGAATCAACTAAGCAACACGACAAGCGCTCGCTTCCATGTTGTTTTAGAAAAGTAGACCAAGGTACCCTATGAACAAGTTAGGCAGGTTTGAGACTGTAAGTGAATCGGAAGAGGTATGTGTTCGACTGGATGAACTCAAGGTTGGCATTAATGATGTTAAGAATCACATCATTCGTGTAAATGACGCGCACAAGATCGATTACATTGTTAATAAGACATGCGATCATGCAGGAGGAAGGCTAATCGTGAAAGGCGAGCAGGCGGTATGCCCCATGCATGATTGGCGACTCAACCTAAACACCCTTCAATATAATAGTTCACATGTATGTAAAGAGCAGGTGCCGTTCCGGATGTCCGAGCAAGGAGAGGTGTTCATAGAAGATGCCAACAAGTCGCTTAAGAATCCGTTCCAATCAGAGAAGAAGGGAGCGGTTAGCCTGCGATGGCTAAACCACGCTGCCGTTTTTATAGAGTGTAATGGGACCTCTATTATAACGGATCCCTGGTTGTTTGGTCCCGCGTTTATGACCGGTTGGTGGTTAGCTGCCCCATCTCCTCAGGAGTCTGTCGAATTACTGAAGAAGGCCGATTACGTTTATATCTCGCATAATCACCCGGACCACCTGCACGCAGAAACCCTGGCCTTGCTACCGCGCGACATCACCATTATCACCCCAAAGTTTAGGTCCGGATCATCCGAGAAGTTCTTACGTAACCTTGGTTTTACTCAAGTAAAAGCGCTCAACTTTTTAGACATTTTTGAGCTTACCCCAGGCTTTCAGGTAAGCCTGCTAAAATCCGGTGACTTCCGGGACGACTCTGGATTATACGTGTGCGCCAACGGCCATGAGCTATTACTAACTGTAGACTCTAACTTCCTCAATGCCCATGAGCTTCCTAAGAATGTTGATCTGCTAATGACCTCATTTGCTGGAGGAGCCTCAGGCTTTCCGCTTTGTTACGAAGGCTATACAGAGGAAGAGAAAGTAGCTGTGCTTAAAAGGAACAGGAATGCAATTAAGTCTAACGTGCTCAAGTACGTTCAGGAAACAACTCCGCGGTACTATATGCCTTATGCAGGCATGTTTTCTGAGTATGCAGAAAGGGATAAGTATATTAAGGACTTAAACCTCAAGAACACGTTTGGGGACTACGAAAAAATCCTGGGAAGGCTTTCAGTTACGACCTTAAGGCCTGATTCTGCCAAAGTGATAGAGTTTAGGGATGGGGACTTAACGTCAAAAGCTGTAGAAACTACTTACTTAGACAAAGAGGACTGCACTTATTACATTAATAAGTTTAAAGAGGAGTTCCAGTATGATCCAGGCGCCATTGTTGATTATCTAAAGTCCTCCGGTTTTAGGGGGAAGCAAATACTGCAAATCATTCCGACAGACGATTTACATCAAGAGATAGTGGGCAAAATCATATATGCCGATTTCTACCATGATGTATATAAGGTGATCGACAAAGAGGACCTTGTAGCTAAGGTAGAAGGCTATAAGGTAATGCAGCTTCGAATAAGGGCAGAGGTTATTATGTGTGTGATAGAAAACTACTTACCTTGGGAGGACTTATCCATTGGGTTCCAAATGAGAGCCTCCCGCTTCCCAAATGAGTACGAGTCTGACTTCTGGTACCATTTTACGAACAATTATATTGCCAAAGAGCATTTCCGCTATACGTCGTATTGCGGAGCGTGTACTATTGTTAACCAAAACCCAGTTTGGGTAAAAGATAAGCAGCCCCTTCAGTACACTCCATAGGTACACCGTCTTCTAGGTAAGCATCCTCTGAGGCAGTTTAATAGGGCTTAAGCTCGCCTGGCCGTGTAGTTTTGATCAGCTTTCTTGGCCAGCATAGGCACAAGCCCTTTGCCTTTCTAATGAATTGTCCATTTTCATTAAAGGGTTCCTACTCTCAAACTGTAAACATAGTCCGTACTAAGGGGAAAGAAGCATTTATGAGAGCGCCCTGGTGAACTGCTTTAATCTTTCCCGGGTGTTTTCAGGTAAGCCTACACAGCCTTCTTCCTGCCAAAGACTTAAAGTACATTTCACCTATCAAAGCTTCATACAATAAATAAGCTCTATTTTTGATAGGAACGGTTTGCGTGTTTTTGGCCCCTGTCTTTTGTTATAAACGCTGGCAAAACCGTAACCTTTTGTTTTAAGAGGGGGTTTATGTCCCTAGACGCAAATGTATATAGAGTAGAGGTAAAGCTTCATATCCTATTTATCATCATGCAAGCCGCAATTAGCAAAGTCTCACAGCACCCTTATGAGTAAAATTGTTTTTCTGGAAGTACGCCTTTTTCGAAATAGCATGACTGAAAGCTATCAGTTTAATCAGCTTAAAGAACTGGGACACGAGGTTGAAATCTGGTACTTTGGAAACCTTTTTGGTCTTAGCAGTAACATAGTTTTGAATGCTCCAGCAATAAAGGAGTATGTTGTTATGATCAACAGCCTTGATATTCTTAAAGATAAGGTGCAAGAGTTAGAAAGCGGCGCTGTTTTGTTTTCTACTTTAGGCACCTTCCATTATTTTCCCATTCTATACAAGATCATAAAGTGTCGCAAGGACCTTATTTGGATTGGAAGGATAACGAAAAGTATTCCTTTAGCTAGCAGTAAAAGTTCTAATCCACTAAAGTCAGTTCTACGAAACATATTTTTCTATAATTTATATCGGCCCTTTAGTAATGTAATGCTTTATGTGGTTCAGAAAGCTATCAGAAAGTATGGACAAGTAGTAGGTTTAAAAGCCTATCAGCCCGATTACTTAATGGTTACTAACATAGAACAAGTTCCTTCTAGTTACCCTAAAGAAAGGGTTATCCTAACGCATGCAGATGATTATAATATACATCTGTTAAAGAAGGATATAGAGCTGGACCTCTCTCTACAAGATGCTATTGTCTTTTTAGATCAAATGATTTATTATCATTCCGACTTGAAAAACCTGAGGGCGGATGACAAAGACGTGGATAGGTATTACCAAAAGCTAAACAAGCTATTGGATGATGTCTCTCAAAAATACGGTAAACCAGTTGTTATAGCCGGGCACCCCGAAGCAGAAAAGTATCCACACTACCAAGAAAGGTTTAAGGGTAAAAAGCTTGTAACAGGCAAAAGTCTTAATTTGGTAAAGCATGCGGCTTTGGTGATGACTCATTATAGCGGAGCTGTAAATTTTGCCGTGATATATAAAAAGCCCTTATTAATGGTCTCAAGCAGGGGCTTTGAACCTTATGAAAATATCATGAGGTCAATAAGGACTCTTTCAAAAGAGCTAAATGTAAAGGTTATCAACATAGATAATTATGATCTGCAGGAAATTGATCTAAGCCTTAAGCCTAACTATAATACATACAGGAACCAATATATTAAGTCTGATAATACCCCAGATGAGTTGTCGTACCCTTACGCGGTAAGTTATGCCCTGAACCAAGTAAAAGCTAAAGAAGCACACTAAGGTCTCCCCTTACGGGAAGAAAGCTACAGGAACAGCCGTATTGTATGCCTTCAGCCGCAAGTGTTGAGCAAGGTTTTTTATCTAGAACCTTGTATAAGCAGCTCTTTAGCTGTAGTTATACAGAGGGGTTAAGAACTCCGCTTATGATCTCTTCCCTGATAAGTAGCGCGCCTTTCATTTGAGCCGTACATCATCTGCAGGAGAAGCGCTTTTCTTGTAGAAAAAAGGCCAACTTAATCTGCTATTGCAACTTGAATTGTTCTTAAAGAGAGTTAAAGGGGTAAATCAACTTAAATGAAAATCCTTCAGTTAATTCATAAACCACAGCTACGCGGAGCCGAAATCTTTGCAGCACAGTTAACGGATAATCTTGAGACAAAAGGACATTGTTCCAAAATACTGGCTATTTACGAAAGCCCGGATGCCTTAAAATACAACAGGAACTACCTTTCTATTAATGCAAACCCTAAGAGCAGCTTGTGGGACAGGGCCGGCTGGAAAGCCTTAGCTGATAAAATAGCAGCGGAAAAGCCGGACATTGTACAGGCAAATGCCGGAGACACGTTAAAATATGCCGTTTTCTCCAAGTTGCTTTTTAGATGGCAGCAGCCACTCGTATTCCGTAACGCCAGTACCTTAAGTTCGTATCTTAAGAAGCCGCTTCAAAAAGCCTATACCCGGTTCTTATTCAACCATACGGATGCCGTAGCTTCCGTCAGCGAGTACTCCAGGCAGGACTTAGTCGGTTTATTCCCCTCCCTGGACGCTAAGACGAAAGTAATTCCTATTGGCTTAGAGAAGAAGGTTGAGGTAAAGGATCCTTTTCCGGGCAGCTCCCCTGAGCGGGTTAACTTGGTGCATGTTGGAGGGTTCTCCTTCGAAAAGAACCATCGGGGCCTCCTCCGTATCTTCAAAGCAACCACGGCGCGTCTACCTCAGGTACACCTTTGGCTTGTAGGAGATGGCCCTATGCGGGCAGAGATTGAGGCACTTGTAGCTGAGATGGGCTTGCAGGAGCAAGTGCATTTTACCGGATTTGTGCAAAATCCTTTAGACTACATAGCGCATGGACAAGCACTTTTGCTTCCGAGCATTATTGAAGGACTACCCGGTGTTATTTTAGAAGCAATGCTTTACAAAACGCCGGTGGTGGCCTACAAAGTAGGCGGAGTTGGCGAAGTAGTGAGGCCGGGTGAAACAGGCTGGCTTGTCGAGCCTGGAGATGAACAGGGTTTCACCGAGGCAATAGGCGAGCTAATAAAGAACAGCGATAAATCGAAGGGTATCGTCGAACATGCCTTCAGGCAGGTAAATAAGAAATACATGAATGAAGGGATCGCAGCTTCCTTTGTTCACTTGTATGAAGGTTTGTTAAGAAGTAACCCTGCCTAAACAATTGTAAGGGGCAAAAGTAGGAAGGGTAAATTAATATACAGTTCGTTCCCGCTCCTTAGTACTAGCAGTGTCAAAAGAAAATAAGAAACAGAAAAGATGAAGTGGTTCCTGCACGGAACTGTTTATGGAACACAGAATAGCTAAAACCATTGAGCCACATGGCGGGAAAGATAAAAATTCTACACATTATAAAGTCACTCGGTAGAGGGGGGGCAGAAATGCTGCTACCCGAAACGCTGAAATACCATGACCAAGAGCAATTTGAGTTTCATTACATCTATTTTCTTCCCTGGAAAGACCAGGTAGTGAAGCCTATTGAGCGTCATGGAGGTAAGGTTACCTGCTTCTCAGCTGCTAATAATATCGAGATTTCCCTAAAGGTGCCGGCCCTGGTCGATTATATCAAAAGCCACAACATCAAGCTGGTGCACTGCCACCTGGCCTGGGCGGGTATCGCGGGCAGGGTAGCTGCCAAGTTAGCCGGCGTTCCGGTTATTTATACAGAGCACAATAACTTCTCGAGCTACCATATGCTCACCAAGCTCATGAGCCGCTTAACCCTGCCTCTGGGCGACCTGACAATTGCTGTTTCAGCCGATGCAGAGCAGGCCTCGAAGGAGGTGGTGGCACCTGAGAAACTGAAACTGGTTTTAAACGGGGTCGATACCGCTTTTTTTACCCGCGGCACCACGGAAACAGATCTGCCCCAGCGCCTGGGCATTCCGGAAGACCATGTGGTGATAAGCACTGTGGCTGTTTTCCGCAAGCAGAAAAGGCTGGATCATTTCGTCCGGGTGGCCCGTGAGATTGTGGCCGGTCATGACAAGGTGAGCTTTGTGCTGATAGGGGATGGGCCGGAAAGAGCAGAGGTGGAGGCACAGGCGATGCAGGCCAATCTGAAGGGCAGAATCTTTTTCGAAGGGCTGCAGCACAACGTGATGCCTTATTTTGACATGACGGACATTTACCTGATGACCTCCGACTATGAAGGCCTGCCGATAGCTTTGCTGGAGGCGATGAGCATGAGTTGCGCCCCGGTGGCTACCCGTGTTGGCGGCATTCCGGAAGTCGTGGTGGATGGTGTGTCAGGCCTGCTGAGCCCTGCCGGAGATATTGCCTCGCTGCAGGCGCACATCGAGGCACTGCTACACGATAAAGAAAGAAGACAGGAGATCGCCTCCAATGCCCGTAAGCGGATTGAGGAGCACTTTAGCATGAAGAAAATGGTGCAGGAACTGGAAGAAGTCTACCATCAATTTTTAACACATGGAGCATACAGCCAAGAAACGGATAGAATATACAGTAAGAGCAGCTAGCGAAAGCGATCTACCGGCCATCATTGAGTTGTTTGAGCTGTCGTTAGGGGCCGCGCACGGCGCCCCGACAGAGAGCTTCTGGCGCTGGAAACACATTGACAACCCTTTCGGCGAATCGCCGGTGCTGCTGGCCTTTGACGAGGACAAGCTCGTAGGGCTGCGGGCCTTTATGCGCTGGCAATGGAAACACCAGGACAAGGTACTGTCTGCCTTCCGGGCAGTCGATACCGGTACTCATCCCGATTACAGGGGCAAGGGCATTTTTTCCCGGCTTACGAAGGGGCTAATAGCGGATCTGAAAGAAAGCGAACCTCCTTCTTTTATTTACAACACGCCAAACGATAAGTCAAAACCAGGTTACCTAAAAATGGGTTGGCAGGTGCTCGGGAAACCTAACCTGGTAGGAAGCGTAGCCTTTAGTTATTCAAGATTTGCAAAAGAACGCTTTTGGGCCTACCACCGCGATTTGCAAAAGCTGGACTTCAGCGGTTTGGGGAATTATCAAGTTGATCTAAAACCTGATCTGATCCATGTGAATCATTCTGCTGATTACTACAAGTGGCGCTATCAGTCTATCCCGGAGCTACCCTATGGGTCTTTCGTGTATGAGGCAAAGGGGCAGGCGGTTTTACTCTTCTTTCATTTAAAGCCCCGAAAGTACTTCTACGAGCTAAGGATATGCGATGCGCTTTGGCTGCGGGGCGAACCAAACCGGCAGCAGCTCCTCAAAGCCAGCCACAAGCTGGCGGGCCGTTTGGGTACTCCTTTTATCAGTCTGATGCTGAAAGGCCCGATCAGTCGCTGGGAAAGGATCCGCTTCAGAATGTTTTCGCTGCGCCAGCTCGCCCCGGAAGTAACCGTGCGGGAGGTGAATGATAGCGAACTGATAGCACTCGCTGGCAACATAAATAACTGGTCCTTCACCATGGGAGACCTGGAATTGTTTTAATTAACTATGTGCGGAATATTTGGAAATGTTGGTCGTCTGAAAGAAAGCGACATGAAAATAGCGGAAGAGATGCTGTGCCACCGGGGGCCGGACGGGCAGGTGTACAAAACCTATGACCCCAACGTGCATCTCTTTCATGCCCGGCTCAGCATCGTGGACATTGCAGGCGGTACCCAGCCCATGGATACAGAGGATGCAGCCATCATTTTCAATGGCGAGATCTACAACCACCTGGACCTGCGTAAGCAGTTCAGGTTAAGGGGTAATACCCATTCCGATACTGAAACGATCCTGCTGCTGTACCAGCAAATGGGCCTGGACATGCTAGAGCACCTGGAAGGCATGTTTGCCATGGCGCTGTATGACAAACGGAAGGGCAAGCTGTTCCTTATCCGCGACCGGGCCGGTAAAAAGCCGCTGTACTTCTCTAAAACAGACGAAAGCATTTACTTCGGCAGCGAACAGAACGTGCTGCAGCAAGTGCTGCGGCCCTCTGTCAGGTTATCGGCTATTGCTACTTATTTACATAGCGGCATGGTGTATGGGAAAGACACGCCTTTTGAAGGAGTATACGAGTTGCGCCCCGGCCACTTACTTGAAATAGACGTGCGCAGCGGCGCTATGTCGGAGCAAAGGCAGTGGTGGTCTATTGTCCCTTTTTATGAGAAAACCTTAGACATCAGCGAAGAAGAGGCCTTGGCCGAGCTGGACAAAAGGTTAAAGCTGGCGGTGCGGCAGCGCATCGAAAGCAGCGACTTGGAAGTAGGTTGCTTCCTGAGCGGGGGTATCGACAGTGGCATTGTCACCGCCATGGCTACAGAGGTGAAACCGGAACTACGCACTTTCACCGTAAAGTTCAGCGACAAGTACGACGAGTCACCCATCGCCAGAAAAGTGGCGAACCATTTAGGTACCAGGCACCAGGAGCTGAGCGTGTCTTACGACAATCTTTTGCAGGACTTCGAAAAAATTGTGAACGCCTACGGAGAGCCCTTTGTGGATGACTCCCAGATACCTTCTTACTACGTGGCCAAAGAGGCCAGGAAACACCTGACCGTGATTGTGAATGGAGATGGCGGAGACGAGCTTTTGGGCGGCTACAGGCGCTATGTGCCTTATGCAAACGCCCTGCTGCGCAGCAAAGGAGTAAAGGCTTTATCGAAGGTAGTGGCCCCCATGCTTCCGTCTCCGAAAGATAAAATGAGCCTCTATAATTATGGCTACCGCCTGGCGAAGCTCAACAGCCTGGACAGTTACGAGCAGTACCTGAGCGCCAGTTCTGACCTCCTGCTGGATACCTCCCTCTTTAAAGTGAAGCCTGACACGGCCTTGGAGAAAACGATCAATGGCATCTATAGGAAAGACATCTCTGACCTGCGCAAGATCATGCTGTCCGACTTCCAGACCATTCTGCCGTATATCCTGCTAAAGAAGATCGATATCAGCTCCATGCAGAGTTCACTGGAAGGAAGGTCACCTTTCCTGTCCAAGGATATATTGGAGTTTGCTCCCTCCTTACCGGACAAATTGAAAGTGAAGGGGAGAACAACAAAATATCTGCTCCGCAAGCTTGCCGCCAGGTACCTGCCGGCTGGCAACGAGAAACTCCCAAAACGGGGGTTTGAGGTGCCGATCATCGGAATGGTAGACCAGACCTTGCAACCTATACTCAAGGATTACCTGTATAGTAGCAACTGCCTCTACAAAGATGTGCTGGACACCTCCTTTGTAGAAGATCTGATGAACGATAAGGTGGCCATGTCGAAAGACAAGCGGGCTAAGGTTTTGTTTGGCCTGCTGACCATGGAAATATGGTATCGGAACCAGCGAGGTACGTAGGAGCAGAGGCACAGGTGAAGGACGAAGGCCGTTTAGCTATGGCACGCTGCCTTGCAAAGAATTATAAACAGAACAGCAGAGTACATTAAGAAAAGACGCTTAAGAGATGATGGGGGCATTAATTCTGATAGTAATATTATATGGCATAAACCAGCCTATTCTAAGTTACCTGAAAAAGAAGTTCCCCTTCCTGTCTGTTAACCTCTTAAACGGTTTATACGCTTACCACACTTTGTTCTGGCTTATCTATTACGTCTACCAGCTTTCCCATCCCTCCGACTCAAAGGCTTACTACGAAAACGCCTCTACCCGGTACGACTCCTGGTTCGCTGCCTTTGGGTCCGATACAAAGTTTATAGAGTTTGTTGGTTATCCCTTTGCCAAAAGTCTGGGTTTCTCTTATGAAACGATGTTGGCCTTGTTCTCCTGGTTTGGTTACCTGGGCTTTGTCTTTTTTTATATTTTCTTCAAAGAGAATGTAAAGACAAAAGTGAAAGTGCTAAAGCTCGAATTCATTACCCTGCTGCTTTTTCTGCCAAATATGCATTTCTGGACCGTTGCCTTTAGCAAGGGATCTCTCATTTTCCTGGGCATAGGTTTGTTTGCTTATGCCATGAAGTTCCCGCAAAAAAGGATTCTCGCTTTGCTGCTGGGTTCTTTTATCGTCTTTCAGATTAGACCACACGTATTTCTCTTTTTAGGAGCAGGCGCTGTGGTAGGGTATTTTACCGGTAAAGAGCAGGTGCCTTTTTACCAGAAGCTGCTGGTCTACGTTTCTTTTATCGGCGCCCTGATCATCTTTTCCGATCAGATACTGGCCATGGCTAACATTAATTTAAACGAGGGCATTGTGGAGGGCTTTGAAGAATTTGCTACAGAGCGGGCGGCGAACCTGTCTGATTCCGGATCCGGTGTTAACATAAACGCATATCCCCTGCCACTCAAGCTGTTCACTTTCTGGTTTCGCCCCTTGTTCTTTGATGCCCCGGGAGCTTTAGGCCTCTTTGTTTCTCTGGAGAACCTGCTGTATCTCTATTTAACGAGCAAGCTTTTCGATAAGGGCTTTATTAAGTACCTGACAAATTCCTCTTCTCTGGTAAAGATGAGCCTTACGATTTTCCTGACCTCCTCCCTGGCACTTTCCTTCGTTATGTCGAACCTGGGGATAGCCATGAGGCAAAAGAGTATGGTGATGTATTTCCTGTTCTTTGTAGTGCTCTCCTACCTTGACTATAAGCGAAGGATAAAGTACAAGCGCTTCCTAAAGCAAAAGAAATTGATGGAGGCAGCGGCAATTGAAAACGCAACAACAGTACATGCATAGCGATCTACCAGTATTTACTATTTCATTAGACTTCGAATTGTATTGGGGTATTTTCGACAGGGTGCCCCTGGAGGAAAAGGGGCGTTACTTTGAAAATACGCGCCAGGTAATTCCGGAAATGCTGGCACATTTCGAAAGGGAGGAAATACGCGTTACCTGGGCTACCGTGGGGATGCTCTTTGCGAACGATTGGGACGACTGGACCTCCTTTAAGCCGAAAGTCCTGCCTGATTATGAAAACCAGGCTTTATCTTCTTATAGGCTGCAAAACTGGTACGCCGGAAAGCCTGAGCTGGCACCGTACCTTTTTGCGCCGGCCCTTGTAGACCAGATAAAAAACACGCCGTACCAGGAGATGGCCACCCATACCTATTCGCACTATTATTGTCGGGAAGCTGGCCAGACCGTAGACCAGTTCAGAAGCGACCTGCAGGCGGCTAAAAGTATAGCCGCCAGAAAAGGAGCCATGCTGCACTCCATGGTGTTCCCTCGGAATCAACTGAATGAGGACTACCTGAAAGTTTGTTTTGAGGAGGGTATCAAAACGGTTCGTTCAAATCCGGTGGATTGGTTCTGGGATATGAATGTGAAGGAGCGGTTGCTGAAGAGACTGTTCCGCTCTGCGGATGCCTATGTGCCGGTTGGGGCAAAAACGTCCTACAAGCTGTCTTCGCTGCAGCTGAAAGAAGGCTTGCCACTGGCCATTCCGGCCAGCCGCTTGCTGAGGCCGATACACCCGAAGTACAATTTTTTAAACCGTCTGCGCTTAAAACGGGTACTACGGGAGATGACGGCAGCGGCAAAAGCCAGGGAGTGTTACCACCTGTGGTGGCATCCGCATAACTTCGGCGACAGCCCCAGGCAAAGTCTGCAGGACCTGGTATTGATCCTGAACCATTTTATGAAGTTAAAAGAAACGTATGGGATGGTGAGCATGAGCATGCTGGACGTATACCACCATATCCAAAAAGGTAAAGCATAATGGCAGTCTTATTTCGTGTTACAACAGTACCTATTTCTCTAAAGAACCTGATCGTGGGGCAACTCCCATATATGAAGGAGCATGGCTTTAAGCCGATCATGCTCTCGGCAGACGGCCCGGAAAGAGAGGTGGCCATGAAAGAGCAGGACTGTCCACATATTATTTTGGGCCTGACCCGTAAAATAACACCGCTCCAGGACCTGAAAGCCCTGTGGCACTTTTATAAACTTTGCAGGCGGTACAGGCCGGCTATTATACATTCGCACACGCCCAAGGCTGGTATTATTGCTATGTTGGGGGGGAAGCTGGCGGGTGTCCCTATCCGCTTGCACACCGTAGCAGGCTTATACCTGCTGGAGACAAGCGGACTCAGGCGCTACATATTAGAAATGGTGGAGAAACTAACCTATGCCTGTGCCACCAAGGTGTACCCGAACTCCAGTAATTTAGCGGAGATCATCTCAGACAGCCTTTACCATAATCCGGAAAAGCTGAAAGTGATTGGAAACGGGAGCAGCAACGGCATCAACACAGCTTTCTTTAGCAGAAGTACGCTTAGTGCCGAAAAACAGCAGCAGCTAAAAGAAAGCCTTCGCGTCCGCGAAAACGATTTCCTTTTTGTTTTCGTTGGCCGTATTGTAAAAGACAAGGGCATACAGGAACTGATCGCCGCCTTTACAAAACTAAACCTGCAACACCCCAACTGTAAGCTGCTATTGGTGGGGCCACTAGAGCAGGACTTAGACCCTGTTCCGGAAGAAACACTGGAGCAGATAGAAAAGAACCCGGGCATTATATCTGTCGGTTACCAGTCTGATGTGCGGCCTTACCTGGCACTGAGCCATGCGCTGGCTTTCCCGTCTTACCGGGAGGGCTTCCCGAACGTACCAATGCAGGCAGGCTGTTTCGACCTGCCTTGTATTGTGACGGATATTAATGGTTGCAACGAAATCATCGAGGAGGGGGAGAACGGCCTGATCATTCCGCCGAAGGCAACCGATGAACTCTACGAGGCGATGGAGAAATTACTAGTGGACCAGGCGCTTTACGCGCGGCTAAGCGGCAAGGCACGTCGCATGATCGTGGAGCGCTATGAACAAACCCACTTATGGAAGCTCCTGCTAAAGGAGTACCAGGAACACTTAAAAAAATATGAAACTGTACCCACGCTACATCAAACGGCTCCTCGATTTTAGCATCAGCTTGGTTGCGCTGCTTGTCTTGCTGCCCGTTTTCCTGCTCGTTACCTTGTTACTGTTCGTGGCAAACCGGGGTGATGTCTTCTTTTTACAGCCCCGACCCGGAAAGGGGGGGAAGGTCTTTCGTGTCATTAAGTTTAAGACGATGAACGATCTGAAGGACAAGCAAGGCAAGTTGTTGCCAGACGAGCAAAGGCTAACGCCCGTAGGGAAATTTGTCCGGAAGACCTCGCTGGATGAGATACCGCAGCTGCTAAATGTACTGAAAGGAGAGATGAGCCTGATTGGTCCCAGGCCGCTGCTCGTTGAGTACCTTCCCTTGTATACCGAAAGGCAACATAAACGGCATGAGGTGCGGCCTGGTATCACAGGCTTAGCGGCGGTGAAAGGGCGAAACGCACTTACCTGGGATGAGAAGTTTGAGTACGATGCCAGGTATGTCGAGAACCTTTCCTTTGCCCTGGATCTGAAAATCCTGCTTTTAACAGTGGAGAAGGTGCTGAAATCGGAGGGGGTAACAGCACAGGGGCATGCCACGATGCCATCTTTTATTGACCATGTTCGCCAAAAAAATCAGAACTGACGCTTATATGAAAAGAATACTTGTTACAGGTGCCGGTGCCTTGCTGGGGCAGGGCATACTCCGTAGCCTAAAAGTCTCTAAAAACGCATATTACATCATCACGGCCGACCCGGATTACAGAGCCCAGGGCCATAGCCTGGGGCATAAGGCTTACCTTATCCCAATGGCGACCGATCCCGGCTATTTACCTGCTGTGGAAGATATCCTTCAGAAAGAGAAAGTAGATGCAGTACTGGTTGGCACAGATGTAGAGCTGCCAGTTTACGCTGAAAACAAGCAACGTCTGGAAGAGCAGTACCATGTAAAGGTTGTTGTGTCCAGCCCTGAGGTAATCCGGATCGCCAATGACAAGTGGCTGACAGCAGAGTTTTTGAAAGCGCATGGTTTCCCCTATCCTGTGTCGGCCCTGACAACAGATAAAGAAGCCCTCCGAGAACTGCGCCAGAAAAGCTCCTTTCCTTATATCGCCAAACCAGTGGATGGCGCCCGCTCGAAGGGATTAAAAGTTATCGAAAATGAGCAGGACCTGGAGGAAGTGTGTTCTTATCCGAACAATCTTGTAGTGCAGGAAATGATAGGGGAAGAAGAGGGAGAGTACACGGCCGGCTGCATAGTGGTGGATGGAAAATGCCGGGCTATTGTCTCCTTAAAACGGGACCTGCGCGATGGGAACACTTACAGGGCTTACCGGGAAGGCGAGAATCCTTATGATGCCATTATATGTCGCATCGCAGAGCGCCTGGGGGTAGAAGGGCCGGCAAATTTCCAATACAGGATAAAAGATGGGAAACCGGTCGTGTTTGAGATAAATGGTCGCTTTAGCGGTACCACACCCCTCCGGTATATGTTTGGTTTCAATGAGGTAGAGGCCTTGCTGAACCATCTCTTTGGCATAGAGGAGATGACACAGCCCAAGCTTCGGGACGGGGCGGTGTTCAGAACCTGGTCCGACATTTTTGTGGAGCCCTCGCAATTAAATGCACTAAAAGAAAACAAGGTGCTGGAAGGGTATCAAAGTCAGTACTTCCCATTTTCAGTCTAATACTTTCGATTGTTTCTCTAAGTAGTGGCAGCCCGACCCCTAGCCCCTCCAGGGAGGGGAACAGGCCTGTACTTTATGCGCAGCAAGCTTTACCGGCACAGGTTCGGAAAACTGCGTCGGTAAAAGGAAGGTCCTTCTTCCGTTTTGTAAGTACCTGGTTTAGCAGGACCCCGGGCTATTGCTGGGAGTTAACAAAATGCTTTCAGGATGAGAGAAACACGAAACCTTGCCGTATGGTTTTGCCGCTAATTTCGTATTATGTTTTCCCTATAAGTGGTGTGCGGAAAGGGTAGGGTGCCTGAAGCTAAACAGCCAGGTTTGGCACCGTCAAGTTTAGAAGTCACTAAAAGAACAGACGCACATTTGTATGAAACACTTGATATTCGGCGCGGGCGGATTCTTAGGGAGTACCCTGATGAAGCACCTGCAACAGGCGGGGGAGGAGGTGTATGCCGTGCGGCGCACCCCTCGGGATGGAGCCTATGCGGTGGACATTACGCAGCCAAAAGCCTTTAAGGACATTGGGGTACTTCCGGATGTGATCATGAACTGTGCCTCTGCCTTGCCTGATCCTGCCCAAGGCTTCAGCAGCCCTGATGATCTGAGACGTTTATATGAAGCCAATGTGATTGGTGGCGCAAACATCATGAACTGGGCTGCTGCCAACGGGGTTAAGAAAGTAATTAATTGCTCTACCCTCGTTGTAGTGGGTAAGCCCTGGCCGGTGCCGCTGAAAGAGACAGCCAGTACCTATCCTATGGGCAACCACGTAGGCTACAGCGCTTCCAAACTGGCACAGGAGGTCGTGATGAGTTCTGTTGCGGCGCAGCATAACATCGAAGTCTTGCATTTGCGTATCTCAGCGCTCTATGGCCCCGGCATGAAGGAGGGAGGCATCCTGACAAAGCTATTAAAGCAGGCCCAGCACAAAGAAAAGATCAGCTTGACTAACGGGAATAAGGTTAGCTTCGACTTCCTGCATGTAGAGGACGCGGCCAGAGCTATTTGTCACATAGCTCGTATGCGGTCCTGGCCCGACAAAATTATCAATCTGGCTTCCGGAGAAGAGGTTTCCCTACTGGCCTTGGCAGAAAGCCTATGTGAACTCACAGGGAACCCCATTGAGAACATTTTGAATACAGATGAGGCGGTTAGTGCCTCAAGAGCGGTGGTTGACACCACGCTTCTGGAAAAATACCTAGCGGGAAGCAACATCAGCACCAGGCCTTTTACTGAAAAAGTGAAAAGCATGGTTTTCCCAACCTAAAGAAAGGGGCATGCGCGTATTGATTTTTGGAGACGTACACGGCAACCTGGTTGCACTCGAGAAAATGCTCCAAAAGGAGCAAAAAGAGGTAGACCAGCTGGTATGCCATGGGGATGTGGTAAACTATGGCCCCTGGAGCAACGAGTGTGTGCAGTTACTGGAAAGTGTGGGCTGCACCTGCCTTCGGGGCAACCACGAAACGTACTTTCTGAACGGGGCTTACCCCGGCGAGCATCCTGTGGCCCAGGCTTTTTTCAAGCATTGCTACCCCTCCTTTCTGCAGCACGAAATAATCGCCGGTTATGGAGAAAGCACTGTAATAGGGGACTATCAGGTACAGCATACCGTCAATAACCGATACATTTATCCTGATACGGACGTCAATGCGCTGAAACTAGAGAAAGATTATATCATTGGGCATTCGCACCATCAGTTCACAGCTGAGTCAGTTACAGGGAGAAAGCTGACGAACACCGGGAGCGTGGGGCAGAACAGGAAATACATCAACGTGATCAACTACGTCATCTATGATACCGAAAGCAAGGCTCTAAACCTGGAGGCACTGGTATACAAGGTAGACCTCGTGATTGATAAGATGAAAAGAGAGAAGTACCCCTCCGTCTGCGTTGACTATTACGAGCAAAAGAAAAGACTATGAAAGAAAAGATATGGCTGTCCTCGCCGCATATGGGCGAGAGCGAGTTTAAGTATGTACAAGAGGCCTTCGACACGAACTGGATAGCTCCGCTTGGGCCCCACGTCAATGGCTTTGAACAGGACATTGCCTCTTACTTAGGGGAGGGGGTACACGTAGCGGCCCTAAGCGCTGGCACAGCTGCCCTGCACCTGGCACTGGTTATTTTGGGAGTGCAGGCGGGAGATGAGGTGATCTGCCAGTCCATGACCTTCTCGGCTTCTGCCAACCCTATTGCCTACCAGGGCGCTACGCCTGTGTTTGTGGACAGTGAAGCCCAAACCTGGAACATGTCACCCCGTTACCTGGAAGCTGCGATTCTGGACCGTGTGGAGCGGACAGGCAAGAAACCAAAGGCCATTATCGTGGTGCACCTCTACGGCATGCCAGCTCAAATGGACCGTATCATGGAAATTGCGAACCGGCATGCGATACCGGTAGTAGAGGATGCGGCAGAGGCCTTGGGCTCTTCTTACAGAGGGCAGAAGCTTGGTACTTTTGGCGCCATGAGTATTCTTTCTTTCAATGGAAACAAGATCATCACCACTTCGGGTGGAGGGGCTTTGGTGTCTAAAAATGAGGATTGGGTAAAGAAAGCCCGCTTCCTGGCTACCCAGGCACGGGATGCCGCCCCCCATTACCAGCATTCCCATATTGGCTACAACTACAGGATGAGCAACGTTTGCGCGGCTATCGGGCGTGGACAAATGGAGGTGTTAAAAGAGCGTGTGGAGAAAAGGCGCAATAATTATGCGTTCTATAAAAGGTCGCTTGCCCCTTATCCTGCTATTCGCTTTGCTGATGAGCCTAACGAAAGCTATTATGCAAACAGGTGGTTGAGTGCCATTTTAGTGGAGGACGATGCTACGGGAGACTTGACGAGGGAGGCTATCCGCCTGGGCCTGGAAAAAGAGAACATAGAATCGCGCCCGCTTTGGAAACCCATGCACCTGCAGCCTGTTTTTGAAACAGCTCCTTTCTATGGCGACGGTACCAGCGAGAGGCTTTTTTACCAGGGACTCTGCCTGCCATCGGGATCTAATCTGACAGAGGATGATTTGAACCGTGTAGTGGAGCAGGTAAGAGGCGTTGTAGAGAGGACATCACGATGAGCTGGCTCTAAGTACTGGCTATTGCTTTTGCGGCCTTTGCTTACACCTTGCACAATATCTAGTATCAACCCATTCCGCTTACAACTCGTACTTGCTCATGTCCATCGCTGTTCAGAAAACAAACCCAGTGTTCAGAAAACACAGTTGTTGCCAGATGAACATTAAAGCCATTACAAACAAAAAGAAAGCACTCCATGATAAACTGGCTGCCGGAAGGCAAGAAAGCTGCCATCTGTTTTACCATAGACGATATCCATCCCGCCAAAAGCACCGATTACTATGAGGCAGGGGGCGACCTGGAGAAAGGGAGCCTGGGACTCGTCCAATGGCTGTTGGAGCGTCATCCGAAACTAAAAGTGACGCTCTTTACGACGGCTGACTGGCGGGAAATATCCCCTGTCCCCACCCGAAAGCTACTTGCTTCAATTCCGCAACTAAGGGATCAGTTTTACCTGGCAGCGCTATGGGAGAAAGGCACCATGCGGCTCGACCGGCACCCGGAGTTTGTGAATTTCCTGAACAACATGGAGCGGACAGAGATCGCCCTGCATGGCTTGTACCACTGCCATAAAGGCTTGAAGATACCAGTGGAGTTTCAGGAGCAGACGGAGGAAGAGTTTCAGGACATCCTAAGCGAGATGATCCGGATCTTCGACCGTGCAAAACTGCGCTACGTGAAAGGGATTTGTCCGCCCGGCTGGAACGCCCCGGATGGTTTGCTGAATCAACTGGTCGCCCACAACATTCGCTTCATCAATTCGGCACGGGACATTTTTACTCCTGTCGCCAAAGATGCCAAAACGAACATGAGCGGCTTGAAAGAGCTTCCGCTCATTTATCCGTCTTTAATCCAGAATGATCAGCTGGTGCATATCCCGGCGAACTTTCAGGCAACTTCTACGCCAGACAGGGCCAGAAGGATATTGGATAACGGTGGACTCCTGTCTATCAAAGCCCATATCATCAAAACGGCTATGGGGCACGTGTCTTTAGACGGCGTAGACCAAACCTACATGAACTACCTGGACGTACTACTAACAGCGCTGGAGCAGGAGTATGGAGACGACCTGTGGTGGACATCCATGGGCGGGATCACAGATCAGATATTTGCACACGAGAAAATTGCCGCTTAATGGATAACGTTACAATTAACCCCGGGAACTACAAAGCCGAGTATATCAAAAACCTGAATACGTGTTTTAAGGGCTGGGGGCAGGAGAAAGAATATGACTGGGCTTTTGGCCGAGTAGTGGGAGACAAGCCCGCGGACATCATGCTGATCCATCATGAAGACAAAGAAGTGATCGCCGGCTCGGCCGTGACGTACAGAAAGCTGGAAAAGCCGAATGGAGACACGGTGGATATTGCCATCATGACCGGCTCCTGGACGCTCCCCAAGGCGCGTGGGCAGGGGTGCTTCACCAAGATCATTCACCTGTCCAAGGCTATCGCTGCCCAAAAAAAGGTGCCCTACCTGGCGGCCTTTGTGACCGAAAGCAACGCGAGCTACAGGCGTTTGCGGGATGCCGGATCTACCTTAGTGCCAACTTACCTGTTGTTTTCGCCGGGAGAACCCTATCCCGGAGTGGATGCGGCTGAGGTGGTACGAATTGAAGGTGACCTGGAAGAGGTTATGGCGGATGTGTTTAACAGGTACAGCCAATCGCAAACAGGCACTTTAAGCTTTCGCTATACGCCGGATGAGTTCCGGTCCCAGTTCCTGAACCGCCCAAAAGCGCCGGAACTCCTGAAAATAGGCCCTGATTATGCCCTTGTAGAGGAAACGCACAACGCCCTTAAAGTCTTACTGCTGGCACACGATAAGGGTGGCTCCTTCGAAACGATCATCAAAGCCTTAACAAATTGGGCGCTAGAGAACAGGGGAAAAAAGCTCCTGTACTTTACCACACAAAATGACTTAAGTAAAGCCTGCCAGGAGATGGGCTTCGAAAACGTGCCGGGCTTCTTTACCATACTGCCCACTTCGGATGCTGCGGATGCGCAAGAGTTAATGCAGATTATGATCCATAGCGGGGACAAGATGTAGTGGTTCCGGCATGCCTGTCGCAGGCAGCTTTTGATTGCATGCATGAGGCTGATGCTATTCTTTGCCAGGGGAAGAGGGCCGGGACTATTCAGCTGATCTGATCACCCTAAGGCTACAAGGCAGTCTGGTGTAGGAGAAACTGTTTGCAGTGCTACCTCCCTCTTTCCTGTCGCTCCATACACCATTGGAGGATTTTTTAGATAATGGCTCCTTTGCTAACGGGCTGTTAGAACAAAAGCTGCGTGGTTGCTATTTATATGCTGCCTGCCTCTCACGGCCTCTTTTTTTAAAAAAACAGTACGATGGCAGGCCGCATACCGGACCATCCTCAGGGCTTAAAGCAAGGCATCTTATTTATATTTGCATACTTATATATGCTAATATGTGTAGTTGCACATATCGGTAAAAATTAATGAATAAAGAAAGCAGTCTTAAAACAGTAAAACCAAATGTTTTTCTCCGCGTTCTAATCAACACAACGGAAGCCGTGGCTTGCTGCTTGCGTGGTGTGACTTAACAAAGTTATATATGCGATTCAAAGATGAGAAACCTTGTACTTAAATAACTCTTCATATCTATAGTTAAAATGCTATCGCCGCAACTTGTCTGGAGCGGTATAGCCATTATTTTAAGCTAACAGACAGTGGTAGAAACAACAAGGACCTGCGGGTCTAAAGGTTATGGAGATATTGCTTAAGAAATCACTTCCGAAGTGGATAATTTTATTAATAGATCAACTCATCCTAAGCTGGGCCTTTGCCTTGTCGTTTTTCGTGGTGAGGCAATTTGAGTTTTCTGAGATCTTACGAGGACATTTCCTGGTTTACATCGGGCTGTTCTGCCTTACGTCCCTGATCACCTTTTACTCCATGCGGGTGCACACGGGCCTGATCCGCTATTCGAGCATTTACGACATTTATCGCATCTTCTCGGCGTTGTTGGTGTGCAGCCTGGTATATGCCGCCCTGATTGGTTTCTGGCTGGCACCAGTGCATAAGATCGATTCGGTCAACATTTACCTGGTGCTACTGCTTACCTTCTTTATCTCCTCCACGCTCTTGATCATGGTCCGGCTGGCCGCCAAGGCTTTGTTCCAGTTTATCAAGCGAAGTACGGCAGATAAAAAAGAGACCGTCCTGATCTATGGCGCCGACGGGCATTCTATCTTGCTGAAGCAGGCCCTGGAGGCAAGTAATGCGGGCTGCTTTACGGTGGCAGGTTTCGTGGATGAAGACCCGGGGAAGATCGATAAAGACATCCACCAGAAAAGGGTGTACCATGTCAACAGCATCGAACGGCTGCAGCGGAAGCTGAAGATTGATAAGCTCATCGTGTTTAATGAGGACCTGAAGTCAGAATTTCGGAAGCGCTCGATCGAGAAGTGCGTGGAACTGGGCATTAAAGTCGTAACCGTGCCGCCGACCGATCAGTGGATGTCGGGTAACCTGAGCATGAACCAGATCAAGGACCTGAAGATCGAGGACTTGCTGCAGCGCCCACCGATCGTGATCGAGAACGAGCAGCTTTCCCGGGACCTGGCCGGGAAGCGCGTCCTGGTAACAGGAGGCGCCGGCTCCATCGGTTCCGAGATTGTGAAGCAGGTACTCCTTTACAAGCCTGCGCTGGTCGTGGTGTGCGACCAGGCAGAGTCGCCCTTGCACGAGCTGAAGCTGGAAATGGAGGAACTGTTCCCCGAGGGGAACTTGTGCACCTGTATCTGCGATGTAACCAACTTCAACCGCATGTATGCCCTCTTCGAGGAGCATGCCCCGGAAATTGTGTACCATGCCGCGGCCTACAAGCACGTGCCCATGATGGAAGACAACCCCTACGAGGCTATCTTAACCAACGTGCTGGGCACGAAGAACCTGGCGGACCTGTCGCTGACCTTTGATGTGGAGAAGTTCGTGATGGTGTCGACCGACAAAGCCGTGAACCCGACCAATGTGATGGGCACTTCCAAGCGTATCGCGGAGATCTACATACAGTCGCTGAACAAAGTGAGTGCCGGCAAAATAGATGGCAAGATCTTCCTGAAGAACCCTTCCGGTCCACAAACCAAGTTCATTACCACCCGCTTTGGCAACGTTTTAGGGTCCAATGGTTCCGTGATCCCACGCTTCCGTGCCCAAATTGAGAAGGGCGGCCCGGTTACCGTCACGCACCCCGAGATCACCCGCTACTTTATGACCATCCCGGAGGCGGTGCAACTGGTGCTGGAAGCAGGCACGATGGGCAAAGGAGGCGAGATCTTTATCTTTGACATGGGCGAGCCTGTGAAGATCGTGGACCTGGCCCGCAAGATGATCAAGCTCGCCGGGCTGGTGCCGGACATCGACGTCAAGATTGTGTTCACGGGCCTGCGCCCTGGCGAGAAGCTGTACGAAGAGCTGCTGGACGAGGAAGAAACAACCATCCCAACCCATCACAAAAAGATCAAGATCTCGAAGGTGCGGGAATATGCCTACGAGGAGGTGGTGTGCGAGATCGAGGAGCTCCTGCAGCTGAACAAGGACAAGGAGGAGCTGAAGATCGTGCAGAAGATGAAACAGATCGTACCGGAGTACATTAGCCAGAACTCCCGCTTTGAGCAACTGGACCTGGAGATCGATGGCCGCTCCACTGCCTGTTAAGAGCCCCCTCGAAGGCACTTACTTCGCTAAATGCTTCAAACAGAAAACGCAAAGCCGATAGGTCTTAGAACCTACCGGCTTTGTTTTGGCTGTCCACGTTGCTGTGCACTGGCATCATCCCCCTCTAACCCTCTAACTGCTTATAGGGCGTTCCGTATAAGCCTGTTCCCCTCCCTGGTCTTCCTTCCTGTTCCCCTCCCTGGTTTTAGCCTGTAGGGTAAGCAGATATTGCCTTCTAGCCCCAGCGGGGCGGCTTGCTTGTAGAAAAACACACAGCTGTCTTGGAGCTCCGTAGGAGCGGCATGTAAAAACGCTCCCACACATGCCACTCCTACGGAGCTATCGGGTACTGTTACCTATCATGCTACCAACCTGTCGTCCCGCTGGGACTTTAACTTAATTGCATTCGTGCTCACAGCTGCTCTTTTGGGCTTCCTCGTCCGAAAGCCACCTGCCGGGGACTTACTAGCCCCTAGCCCTCATGTGCCTGTTATCAAAGATTAGGAGGCTTCCTTCCGGTTAATTACGAGGCTTCTTAGGCTAAAGCAGTAGCTAGAAGCTTATACCTGCGGCCGGCATATAAGAACCCACCCCTGCCCCTCCCAAGAGGGGAGTTTTTCTTCCTGTGCCCGGCTACATCCCTGGGTCCTCTTAAGATGGGGCCGTTTTATTCTTTTACACTGAAAGAGAAAGCCAGGAATAAATGCCTTCTTATAGAATAAGACTGCCAAGCTCTAAAGAAATAGCTTGTAACAGAGCCCTTATACCAGCATGGATTACCTGTTGTGCAAGAAGTAGCAACCTATTTCCCTCCTGGGAGGGGGTAGGTTAAGGCTTGTAGAGGAAATTCGTAAGGCTTTTAGCATAAAGGTTGTTAGGAAAAATCCCTGGGGAACAACATGCTTATAGCCAAATGAGCAAGAGTACCAACGAACTCCAGCCGTGCGGGGAATGGAAGAAGCTGTTTACAGGACGCCCCGCTGGAGCTAAAGGCAGGATGACACTCCTTACAAGATGAACTTTAAAGGGCCTAGGCGCCATGCCGTCAGCTTCAGAAGAAATAAGTTAATGATCGCATCTGTCTGTGCCTTTGCTGTGTCTGTTGATCAGCAAGCTTTTCGTAGCCCTTGCTTACCCTTACCTATGAAAAAAGACCTACCCGTAGGACATAGCAGAAGAGAAAGTTTTATTTACGCTTTGCAAGTCTTGCAGCAACTGGGTTAGGTGAGCAAGTATGGTTGTGATGGCTGGTGTTCCTACGCTTGCTAAGTCGCATTAAGCTTTACTGTTTTGCATAGGTAAGTCCAACCACCCCTACCCCTCCTTGTCTAAGGAGGGGAGCCTGCTATTACTGATAGCTACAAATAAGTGCTATAGCCCTTGTTGTCTCTATCAAAAACAATGTAAGAAGCCGTGTTTCTGTTGGAGCAACAGTAAGACCCCAAGGGGACCCTCTCCTGTATCCTACGTGTACCTCTTTTTGCTTGGTACTAGTGGGTAACTACGTACATCATAGGGGGCTACTTTAAGTATATAAAAGATCAGGCTCCTCTTCTGGGGGTAAGCTCTCTTCCTGGGGGAAGCTCCCCTCCTTAGATAAGGAGGGGCAGGGGTGGTTGGACTCACCCATGCTGAACAGCAAAGCTATAGGCGACACAGCCAGTCAATAAATATACCTGCCCAGCTACGCTATCCCCACCAAATCCCGACACTGTAGAACACGCAGCCAACAAACTAAAAAACACCTTCTCGGCCAACTAACACCACTTAGCGCCGACAAAGCCCTTCCAACCAACTTAGCCTTATATATTCATACTTATATATTTAACATAAATTTTTTTTGTACGCTTTTCGAAAAATAGCTATTCATTAATTCTTTAAAACAAACTTTTATCTCATATTTGCAAAAGGCTTGCGCTACGAAAGCAACAGAAAAATGTTTCGGAATGCTTGCTTTTTTATTCTCTACCTGAGAACCTATTTTGCAAATGAAATTACATTTACTTTACCTGTTTGCCTTTCTGTTTCTGGTCTCCTGCACCCCCCGCAACCTGGCCTACTTTAGCGACATCCCCGAACAGGCTACCTACGAGGAGAAGATCCTGAACGACACCGAGCCGAAGATACAGGCCTACGACCTGCTCAGCATCACCGTCACCAGCCTGAATCCGGAAGCGAGTGCCTTGTTCAACACGGGCATCGCGAGCACGGCAGGTAGCATCACCAATTTCAGCATGACGAGTACTGCGGCCAGCAACGTGGCCAAAGAAGGTTACCTGGTGGACAAAGAAGGCAACATTGCCTACCCCATCCTGGGAAAAGTGCAGGTAGCAGGGCTTACCAAAGCGCAGGTAACCGAGAAGTTTACGACTCAATTGCGGGAGCACCTGAAAGAACCCATTGTGAACGTGCGCTACCTTAATTACAAGGTAACGGTGGTAGGCGAAGTAAACCGTCCTTCTACCTTCACTATCCCTTCCGAGCGGATCAATATCATCGAGGCATTGGGTATGGCCGGGGACATGACGGCTTTTGGAAAAAGAGAGAACGTGCTGGTGATGCGCGAGGAGAATGGCGTGCGTAAAATGATGCGCCTGAACCTAAATAGCAAGGAGGTGGTGAACTCTCCCTATTTCTACCTACAGCAAAATGATGTGGTGTATGTAGAGCCGGACCGCATGAAAGAAGTGCAGGCAAGCGCCAACACCCGCACCCTGTCCATTATAGCAGCAGCAGCTTCCATTGTTTCCGTTTTTGTCGCAAGATTATTTTAGTAGCATAAGGCCATGACCGAGAAAGGATTTTTCCAGTTCCAGCAACCGGAACAAGCAGAAGAGATCGACCTGAAAGCGGAGCTGTACAAGTACCTGCGCTATTGGTATATATTTGTTATTGGAGCGATCGTAGCGCTAGGCCTGGCTTTCCTATACCTGCGCTATGCCACGCCGCAATATGCCATCAAAAGTAAAGTCCTGATACGGGATGATAAGAAGGGGGGAGATCTGCTAGGAGGTTCTGCGCTTGGTGACCTGGACATCTTTAAATCCACGAAGAATGTGGATAACGAGATCGAGGTGCTGACAGCGGTTAGCTTGATGCAGCGCGTGCTGACAGAGCTTTCTTTGCAAACCAGCTACTACAAGCCGGGAAGGGTGCGCGATGCCGAAATCTATGGCAAAGACCTGCCGGTAAAAGTGATCGTGGGGAAACTGGATTCAGCGGCCTATGATAAAAGCATAGTGTTGCGCCTGCAAGACGGCAATCTCTTTGAATTGGAAGAGGAGAATGAGGAAGGGGAGACTATTATCTCTACGCACAAGCTCGGGCAGGAGATCAAAAAGCCCTATGGCGTGTTTACAGTAGTGAACGCAACGGGAGGAAGTTCTTCGGAAAATCTGCGGGAAGTGATCGTGAAGTTTCACGACCTCCGGAAACAAGCCAATTATTATAACAAGGAGCTTGTGATAGAGCCGGTGAACAAAGACGCCAGCGTGCTCAACATTAGCCTAACAGCCCCTATCCGGGAAAAAGGCAAAGACATCATCAATAAGCTGGTTGAGGTCTACAACAAAGAGGCGGTAGAAGACAAAAACCTGATTGCCTCTAACACGATTCAGTTCATAGACGAGCGACTAACGTACCTGACCGCAGAACTGTCGGACGTAGAGAAGGACGTAGAGACCTACAAGCGGCAGAATGAGCTGACGGATGTCAGTTCCGAGGCCAAACTCTATGTAGAAAGCGCCAGTGCCTACAGCAAACAGCTGGCAGAATTCGAGATACAGCTTGAGGTGCTCAGCTCCATCGAAAAGTACCTGCGCGAAAAAGGGAGTTCTTACCAACTGGTGCCAAGTAGCCTTAGTATAGAGGATCCTACCTTGCTCGGGCTTATCACTAAGTTCAATGAATTACAGCTGGAGCGGGAGCGCATGCTGCATACCACGCAGCCTACTAACCTGCTCGTGCAGAACGTGAACGACCAACTGGCCAATTTGCGGGTAAACATCCTGGAGAACCTGGAGAATATACGGCGAGGCCTCCTGATCACACGGGATAACTTAAGGGCCAACATGGCCACCTTCGAAAACCGGATACAGCAGGTGCCGCTGGTGGAACGGGAGCTCTTGGAAATCCAGCGCCAGCAGAGTATCAAGCAGGGACTGTACCTGTACCTCTTGCAGAAGCGGGAAGAATCGGCCGTTTCTTTGGCAGCCACGGTTTCAAATTCCCGCGTGCTGGACCCTGCCATGGCGGGGGATAATCCGGTGAAACCGAAAAAGATGTTGGTGCTATTGCTGGCCCTGATGGCGGGACTGGGGGTGCCCTTTGCCTGGATCTTTGTAAAAGACCTGCTGAATGATAAGGTGCAGGACAAGAAAGAGGTAGAGAAGGCAACTAGAACCCCAGTGCTAGGCGAACTGGCCCATAATAAAACCGGGGAAGCACTGGTGGTAACAAAGGACAGCCGAAGCCCGATCGCCGAGATGTTCCGCCTGGTGCGCACAAACATGCAGTATGCCGCCGTGGGCAAGGAAAATAAAGTGATCCTGGTTACCTCCAGCATGAGCGGCGAAGGCAAAACTTTCTTCAGTATTAACCTAGGTGCGAGTTTGGTACTAACAGGCAAAAAAGTGGTGGTACTGGGCTTTGACCTGCGCCGTCCACGGCTCTTGCAAGAGCTAGATTTGCCGGACGGACAGGGAATCACAAACTACTTGGTGTCTGATAAAGTATCGGTGGACGATATCGTACGACCTGTACCGGCACAGGAGGGGCTATATGTTGTTGGATCAGGACCTATTCCGCCTAACCCAGCCGAATTGATGCTGAGCCCGAAGGTAGGGCAGCTACTCCAGATCCTGAAGCAGAACTTCGACCATGTGATCATCGATACTGCTCCGGTAGGGCAGGTATCGGATGCCTTTACGCTGGCCGCTTACATCGATTCAAGCATCTACATCATCCGCTATGGCTACACCTTTAAGTCACAGTTGAGTCTTGTGGACGAGGTATATCAGCAACAGAAGTTCAGTCACCCGATGATTGTACTGAACGATGCAAAAAAGGAGAACGGCTACGGCTACGGCTACGGCTACGGCTACGGCTACGGCTACTCCAATTTAGAAGAAAAGAAGCAGAAACAGAAAACAATATAACTCCGGAGTATGTTACTTTATGTTATCCCAACAAATTTAATTTATAAAGAATATTGAAAAAGGTTAGCCTGGATTGTGTAAACAGTAGGATAAGTCTTATGCTTTGATGTAAGATCGACTAAGTTCTCTTGCAACTGCTAATTAGTACTCTATAATGTAGACAAAAGAGCTTTTTAAAGCTAATTTTCCTCTTCAGCTGTTCTATTGAAAAATCAAAAATGAGCTAATCTCTGTCTATTAAATTTTCAATCTTAACCTTTTTGATAAAACTACGGCTTTTCTACTAGAGCATGACTTGTTTATTATAAAAGTTTAATGATGGTAAAGGCTTAGTTTTGTACAAAATTATTTGTAGTGTTAGATGCCAAGTGTTGAGTTAATACAAAAAAAATATAAGAAGGGGAAGCTTAACAATAACCCTCTACTGTTAAAGCTAAAAACAACAGGTATATATTTACTTGTACCGGCTTTGACATTTAGCATTTCTGTATTTACATCTCCGATATTTGCTCGACATTTATCTGCCCAAGAGTTTGCGTATTTTGGTTATTATACTTCCTTAACTAATTTTATTAGTTGCTTTTACAGCCTTTCCTTTTTGACATACTACATGTCTGTTTATTTCAAAGAGGGAGTTGAACAGTTAAGAGAAACATTGGCTACGTTAGTCGCTTTCAATATATTGTGGAATATTATTTTCTTCCCGGCCTCTTATATAATATTAAGTATTTATTTTAAGCTTTCTAATTCCCTTATACCTTTCTTTCCTTTTGCTCTTCTAGCTTTAGGAACTCAAGTTATGAGCCTATATAAAGGCTTCATACAAGTGAAGTTTCGACTAAGTAACAAACCATATAACTACCTCTTTTTTGTAGTAGGTTATAGACTGCTAGCTATTACCATATCACTTTATTTTGTAGTATCGGAAGGTCTAGGGTTACAAGGTCGAATGATTGGTTTAGCATTAAACGAAATTTTGTTCTTAGTGCTGTCAATTTATATAATTTTTAAGTCGAATAAATTAGTTATAAAAAAAGAGGTCTTGAAGAAAGCCTATAAAATTGTACTTCCTCTCCTTCCTGCATCATTTTTATACTTACCCGTCTTGAACTTTGACAATATTGTACTGGAAAGAATGGATAATCCTTACGAAATGGGATTATATAATATAGGTAAAGGTATAGCTAATTATATATATGTTGCTTTGTTTCCTTTTTTTCAAGCATTTGAGCCGGAGATATATAATCACGCAGCTAATAAAAATCTTAAAGCATTGAAAAAAGTGGTGATGCTGCTGGTGATAATAGTTGTGATAACTGTTATGCTTTTTATACTACTTTCTCCATTATTGATAAGTTATCTTACTGCTGGTAAGTATACTTCTGCTACTAAATATGCTAACATATTAGCTGTGACAAGCGGTTTGATGATATTGTTTTCTATTTCAGATGCAATCATAAATGCTACTCAAAAGACTAGAAAAAGTTTAATTAGTCATGCAATATCAGCTACTTTATGTATCATATTATATTCACTAGGAGGTAGGTATTTTGAACAAATAGGAGTTGCGGTGGCTACGGTATTAACATATTTGTTTTTGGTTCTTCTTCAAGTATACATGATTACTTTTAAAGAGGCGTAGGCAACACCAAAATAAAATAAACCTTTTGTGTAATCTATAGAAGAAAAGTTCACAAGTGATTTATTATCACTTCTTCCTAAATAAAAGCTATAGAGGAACAGAAGAAGAATGCTTTACTAAAAAACCGATAAAATGATAGACAGTAATCAGTGTAAAGTGCCGGTTCTACTCGTGACATTTAACAGGCCAGAGTGTACTGCTAAGGTGATAAGTAAGATTAAAGAAATAAAGCCTGAAAAGCTTTTTATTTTTTCAGATGGCCCTCGATATAATAAAGAAGGAGAAAAAGAACTAGTATATAAATGCAGGACACTTCTTGATAGCCGTATCTTCGACTGGAATTGTGAAGTTTATACTAAGTTTTCAGATATTAATTTAGGTTGTGGGAAAGGAGTCTCTTCAGCTATATCATGGGCTTTTGAAAGAGTAGATAGATTGATTATTCTAGAAGATGATTGTGTGCCAGATTTGTCTTTTTTTGAATTTTGCTCTAAAATGTTGTCCAAATATGAACATGATGAAAGAGTTATGCACGTTTCGGGGACGCGATGGAACGAAGAATTTAAAGTGAGCCAAACTAACTACTTTTTTAGTATTATAGGGCACGTGTGGGGATGGGCTACTTGGAGAAGGGCTTGGAAGCAATATAACTACAAAATGCAAGATTGGAATAAGGTACAAACACAGAAAAAACTACTGCAGCTTTTTGAACATAGAATACATGCACAGTATTGGTTAGATAACTTTGAGCGAATTTATAACAGTAATGACACTGTTTATGGATCTACATGGGATTATCAGTGGCAATATACGTTATTTAAGAATAATGGGTTAGCGATAGTTCCAAGTACTAATTTAATTACTAACGTTGGAACCTTAGGTGCACATGCACAGGATAAAAAGAGGAGCGAACAAAATAATGCCTTTCATAGGAAGACTGATTCTTGGATAGAAAGTTTAGAAGTTGAATCTAGAGAAGTTAGTAGTTGTGTTAAGTTTGACTCTTATCACATGAAAAGCCATTTCATGAAGAACACACCGTACTTAAGAAGATTAAAGATGTTTATAAAAAGCTATCAATAGTTTAAGATAAAACTCGCTTCACAGACGTTATCACACATATAGTGTAAATGCCACTACTTGACCTGACACTACAGCTAATCTTGGTAGCAGAAAGCAAGCAGGTTCATTTTTCTTTCGCTACCCCTCCATGGGTAGGTGAAAGGGGGATTTCGAAAGAAAAATATTAAGTGGGGAATGTCAAGTAAACTCTTGTTTCATGCCAGATAATGTCAGCTTATATCCTGACTATTACAATTTAGGAATATGTATTTGAAAACTACATCCAACAAAGAAAGCTTGTATGTCATTTGTATAAAGTTGATTATAGTCCTACTACTGGGTAATTTTTGTTTAGCGCAATTCCCATTTGCTGTAAATTTATGTTCTTTCGTTGGGATTGTCATAATATTTTTTTCTTCTCTAAAACGCTTAGATTTTCCTTCATTTTTAATACAGTTGTTCTTTTGTAACCACTTTGTTTTTGGTAACGAAAAAGGAGGGGTTTTCAACTTGGCTGCTTTACTAGCTTTGATTATGTATTCAGTATATGATCAAAGATTTATTATGTTAAAGTCTTCATTTTCAAAAGCCAATCTTTCTTTTCTTTTTCTACTTGTAGTATGCCAATTATTAAGCCTAGTAGCTAACCAAAGCGCTTCCTTTGATGCGAAGGTTAGCGCTTTTTTTATATTCTTATCTTTAGTGGTTTTGATTCTCTTTCTTTCAAAGATAAAGATAGAGAACTCCGATTATGTTAGGTTTATAGAAGTTCAGTTTTTTTTCTCAATATATTTGCTAGTTGTTTCTTTAAACCAGAAGTTTGAGTTCATTCCTTTCAATTCTCAGCTCATTCCTAAATTTACAGATGTTGAGTTTGAATTTAACGTTTTCAGAAGTTCAGGCACGTTTTTAAATTTTGAAGCATACGCAGAATATTCCTTGTCAATGATTGCTTTGCTCTTACCTGGCGTTTTTTCAGGCTCCTTTAAAAAAGTAAGTTTAAAATTTTATTTAGTTTGTGTTACTATAATTGTTATATCAATCTCTGGTATTTTTCTTTCCGTTACTAGATCTTCATTTCTCCTACTGCCGTTAGTTTTGGTGTTTATTCTATATAAAGTTAGGAAAAGAGTGAAAGTTAAGGCAGTTGTACCATTTATAACTGCAGTTATCTTTTTCTTTGTCGTAAATAGTTATGTCCAAATTTTTGACATTTCAGCTTTTGCAGAACGAAGTAGCAAAATGAATTTAAGTAGCTTATCAATTACAGACATAGCTTCTGGAAGTGAAATGAACCGAGGTAGTATATTTGCTTATGCATTCAAAAGAATAGAACAAAATGGAGGGTACATAGGCGAAGGATATTTCACTACCGTTGATGATTATAAAAGCGTTCATTTCCATAGAGCAATTGGTCCTTTTGCAGACTATCACAATCTGTACCTCAGTAGTATTGTTATTTGGGGATACTTAGGAGCTTTTTTCTTAGTCTCTCTTTTTGTTCTTCCTTTGTACAAAGGGTTTGTCTCATTCTCTAAAACCAGTAAAAACAAAAGCTACGATGTAGATTTGCTTTTAGGGTTCAATGTGTTGTTTGTTTTCTTTTTAATAAACCAGTACAAAATACAGTTTGTGAGAGAGTCGAATTATCTGATGGTAGTGATGATCTTTTTAGTCTTATACTGTTCTATAATTAAGAATATAGAGTCCAATAGCGGGAGTTTAGGCCATGTGTAGGGGATGTACAAGAACATTGTATTTAACCGCTTCACTTCTAGTAATTAATTCATGATTTATAGTTGATTAATAATGAAAATAGGAATATGTGGACCTATAGATATTAATGGAATTAGTGAACATTTATACTATAAGGATAAACTGAAGTTAAAGGGTTTGGGGGGGACTCCTGTTAACCATCAAGTTGTAGCTTTACTTGAAAAAGGGTATGAAGTTTTCGTTTTTACTTTGACTCCTGAATTAGAGGTAGATGAGGTAGAAGTGTTGGAAGGAAAAAACTTGAAAGTTTATGTAGGAGCGTATAGAAAGAGGGCATTAGACAGATGCAAAGATTTGTTTTTCAAAGAGAGACAGTTTCTTAAGAACAGTATTATCAAGTCAAAACCAACTATCCTTCATGCTCATTGGCAGTATGAGTATGGATGGGCAGCAATAGATAGTGGAATTCCTACTTTACTAACATGTCATGATTCGCCGATAAGGGTTCTTCGTGCTCAACAAGATGTGTATAGGTTAGTAAGGCTTATAATGGCAACTATAGTTTTATATAAAGCAAAACATTTGACAGCTGTTTCACCTTATACAGCAAAAGGGTTGAGATTATTTACAAGAAAGAACGTGGATGTTATACCTAACTTTGAACCAGATGAAATTTTTTCGCTATACAAAAAAAAGGAATTAGGAAATACTATAAAGATTATAATGATAAATAATTCTTTTTATGGTTTAAAGAATGTTAATAAGGGAATTGAAGCTTATCTACTACTTAAAGAGAAATATCATAACGTTCAATTACATTTATATGGCGCCCAAAATGGTGTTGGAGAAGATGCTTATTATTGGTGCTTAAAGAATAATGCTTCTTCTGGTGTATCATTTCACGGGAAATTACCTTTTGATAAACTAATGGAGGCACTTTCAGATGCAGATGTTTTTTTACATACCTCATTAGAGGAGTCTTGTCCTATGGTTATCATTGAAGCAATGGCTATGGGAATCCCCATTGTTGCAGGAAAGGAAGCAGGTGGAATTCCTTGGATGTTAGAAAAGGGTGGAGGAAAACTTGTAGATGTTAGACATGCTCAAAGTATATGCGGTGGCTTAGAGAAAGTTTTAGAGAAGTCTGTACGAGAGAAATGTTCGCTAACAGGGCGTGATGTAGCTCTTAAAAATTTTTCTAAAGAAGTAGTTATAAAGAAATATTTAAAAGCTTATAAGAAACTAATTTGATATGAAAGTATTGCATATTCTTAGCGAATTAAAGTTTTCAGGTGCAGAGCTGATGCTATATACAGCTTCAACGAAGTTTAAAAAAGCTAAACTTCAAGTCACAGTATTAAGTACAGGCACTGAAGAAGGTGTTTATGCAAGATACTATCGGGAATTAGGGTGGAATGTAGAACATATACCTTTCAAAAAAAACTTTCAGTTTTTTAAAGAGCTATTTGATTATTTAAATAACTCGGCTTTTGATGTTGTTCATATACATAGAGAAAGTGCTTTCATTTATACCGCTTTTACCGCTTACCTAGCAGGTACAAAAAAAATAGTAAGAACAGTCCATAATAATTTTATTTTTTATGGCACGCTAAAAGTTCGAAGGCGGATTCATCATATGATAGCACAGAAGCTTCTAAAAGTTTCCTTCATTGCAATTAGTGGGAGTGTTGAAGAGACAGAGTTGTATCTATATAAAACTAAAACAGTTCTGATTAATAATTGGATAGATTTAAATTTGTACAATAAAAGCTCTAGTAGTTTTCTCTCAAATAATTTTGATAGTCAATTAACAAGACTCTGTTTTGTAAGTGTAGGGTCTTGTTCCGTTGTAAAAAATCATAAAGCTTGTTTGTATTTGATAAAGCTGCTAATTGATAAAGGTATAAGTTGTCAATACATTCATGTCGGATGCGGCGATCTTGAAGGAGAAGAGAAAAATTGGGTAAGAGAGAACAACTTGGAAAATCATGTACAGTTTACGGGTAATACAGATCAGGTAGCTACTTATTTGGCAATGAGTAATATATATTTAATGCCTTCTTTATTTGAAGGAATTGGAAACGCATGTTTAGAAGCTATGGCTTCTAGTCTTCTTTGTGTTGTTAATAATGTGCCAGGATTGAACACTTTGATAAAAAATGGTGAAACAGGGCTTGTGGTTGACTTTTCGAATATTGAGGAAGTTGCTGAAAGAGTAGTTTCTACGTTCAATGATAAGCTGAGATACGACTCAATTAGAAGAGCCGCTAGATCTTATGTTACGGAAAATCATGGTTTATCTAACATAGATAAGATGGTATTGTCCTATCAAGCTAGATAGTAGTTGTAGCCTTAGTTGTTTTCATAATATGCTTGCAGCACGTAAACTTTTCTATACCTGCTATTGAAGCTATTAAAGAAAGCTTTGATATAATTTGTGGTAAATCGTTAGTTAAGTTCTATGTATAATGATACATAGCTTATGTAGGCTTGTACCGTTGTTATAAGTGTAAGCGGGTGAATATTAGTAATTATTTCATAGCCTAGCAATCGAACTACTGTCAAAGCTTTTTAAAAAGAAGTTGGATGTTAAGTGTGTAAGTATTCTATACACACTCTACCATAATCAACAATAGAAGTAAAAAAACGTTGGCCTTTGAAGCCAAGCAACTTTCAGTTTGGTAGCAATAAATATATGATATATATTATAATACCTGTTTTCAATCGTTTGGAATATACAAAATCATGTTTATTTAGTATTAATGAACAAACTTATAAACAATATAAAGTTATTGTAGTAGATCATGGTTCTACAGACGGTACAAGTGAATTTATATATGAAAACTTCCCTGATGTTCATGTTCTTCAAGGGGATGAGAGTATGTGGTGGACAGCAGCTACTAACTTAGGAGTTCAAAAGGTTTTGGAAATTTCTGATTCAATAAATGACTTTGTTTTAACGTTAAATAATGATCTTGTAGTTAGAGACAATTATTTAGAAGAGTTATTGAAGGTTTGTGAAGAGAATAAGCCAGCTTTTGTTGGTTCTGTTTCTGTAGACATAAACAGTAGGGAAAGAGTTTATTTTGCAGGTACCTTATGGAACAATATTACAGCAAAGTACAGACCAGCAGTAGACTTAGGACTTTCATTGAAGACATTGCAAAAAAGACAAGATTTTGTAGTGGCTGATTTATTGCCTGGACGAGGTGTGTTGATTCCTATAGCCTGTATCAGAGAGCTCGGATTATATAATCAACGTGATTTCCCTCATTACATGGCTGATGAAGAATTTTCTTTAAGGTGTAAGAAACAAGGGTACAATTTATTAGTAGCTACTAAAGCTGTTGTTTTTTCCCATGTAGAAGAAACAGGTTTAAAACAGCATCACAAAAAAATGGACTTTTCATATTGGAAAGATTTCTATACTTCTCCTAAATCTCCCAACAACTTAAGGACAAGATGGAACTGGGCAAAAAATAATACTCCCATTCCTTTATTGTACTTTACTTTTGACACAGCAAGAACGTTATATTCTCAACTAAAAGTAAAGGGATAAGAGCTTTTAGCCCTTACTGTTATTCTGCTCATTATGAATTCTAACGCTCCTGTCTTACTTTTTACTTATAAAAGGGTATATCCATTAAAGCAGGCAATAGACGCCTTACAAAAAAACACCCTTGCCAAAGAGTCTAATTTATTTATTTTTTCTGATGGAGCTAAACATGAAAAAGACCTAGCATTAGTTAGCGAAGTAAGAGCTTATTTAAGAACAATCACGGGATTCAAAACAGTAAAAATAAAGGAAGCACCAGTTAATAAGGGGTTAGCAAATTCCATAATTGATGGCGTTACGGAAGTAATGAAAACTTTCGACAAAGTTATAGTTCTGGAGGACGATCTATTAACAACTCCTAACTTTCTAACTTATATGAATAAAGCTTTACTCCAATATCAGCCTGTTCAAGAAGTTTATTCAGTCTCTGGGTATTCTTTTGACTTAGGTACAAGTGCCTCTGATAAAGCGGATGCTTATTTTCTTAACCGCGGCTGGTCATGGGGATGGGCAACGTGGAAAGACAGGTGGGAAGGAGTAGACTGGCAGGTAAAGGATTATGACAGCTTCAAGCATAATAAGCAGGAGCAAAAGGAGTTCGCACAAGGCGGGTCTGACTTGAACAAAATGCTTCGACACCAGATGGAAGGGTTGTTAGATTCCTGGGCAATACGTTGGTTTTATTACCAGTATAAAGTTGGCGGACTAACTCTTTATCCTGTGCATTCTAAAGTTTATAATAATGGATTTGATGATTTCGCGACTCATACGAACGGCTCAAACAAGAGATATCTCCCTTCTTTAGATTTGAGTCATGCGGAAGATTTTGTGTTTCCTAACGCAGTAGAAAAGCATCCTTACTATCAAAAAAGGTTTCAGCGAAAGATGGGAATTAGAGCTCGTCTAAAGTCAAAGATTGAAAGCTTTGTTCTTAAGTATATCTAAAGATAAATGAAACAATTACTAAGACAACTTCGGTTTTTCTATCTAGTCCATCTCAAATGGAGAAGATATCAAATTGGAAAAAACTTATATGCGGGGGTTAGGGTTTACCTTTGGGCAAGAGAAAAGCTAGTTATTGGCAATAACTTCTATATTGGAAGAGACTCTCAAATTGAAACAGATTGTATAATTGGAGATAATGTAATCTTTGGTAACAAGGTAGCTGTGGTTGGGAAGTATGATCATCATTTCCAAAAAGTAGGGGTACCTATTCGCCTTGCTCCAAGAATTAGGGATACTCACTATTCTTGGAAAGGGCTAAATCAAATTACAGTAATTGAAGATGATGTTTGGGTTGGCTATGGTGCAATTATAATGAGTGGTGTTAAGCTTGGGAAAGGGTCTATTGTAGCTGCAGGCTCAGTTGTAACGAAAGATACAGAACCATACACAATTTATGCAGGGAACCCAGCTCGTAGAGTTAGGGATAGATTCGACTCGTATAAAGATTTAGAAGACCACATTTTACTTGAAAAGCAATTTCTAGAAGATCATAAACAATATAGAGGCATAGAAAGTGTAGTTGCTTAAGTGCTTCTACAACCATAACCTTCCTGAATAGTATCTCTAACAAAAAACACGAGATACTAAAAAGTAATGAAATCTAATTGATCGATGCTGAAATGATAACAGAAAGAAGGTAGTGCTTCATTATTGAAGCATTTGAATGTTCTATAAAAGGCATGCAAAGAATAAACAGTATTAGGTAAAGATTAAATCTACCCTTAGTTCTAAAGGGCCCTTTCGGCTTTTCTCCTTATGAGATTGCACTAAAGTTTAGTGCTTTTTTTGTATTAGTTCATCTATATTTAAATTTGCAATTATTTTAATATTCGTGTCCAAGAATACTATTGGCTTACACAAGCAGGCACGGGTCGTACGATAAGCCACACTCACCCTTAGAAGCTTAAAAGTAGAATGAATAAAGAGTTAACCTCCGTCAATTGTATGGGTTATCCTGTTTTTTCAGGTAGCTTAGACTTTTTACCTGACCAGCCAAAAGTGCTTGTGAACACAATTAATCAGTATTCTTATTGTATGGCGGAGAAGGATGTAGACTTTAAGAGATCTTTGTTGGAGGCAGATATTTTACTGCCAGATGGAATCGGTATTGTGGCAGCAACAAGGTTTTTAAGTGGAGTAAAAGTAGCTAAGATCGCTGGAGCAGATCTGCATCAACATTTACTGAAAGACTTGAATAAGAAAGGAGGCAAGTGCTTTTATTTAGGTTCTTCAACTAAAACACTTGCTAAAATTCAAGAACGTCTAGCCGTTGAATACCCCTCTGTGCAAGCAGTTACGTACTCCCCTCCTTACAAGTCTAACTTTTCGGAAGAAGATAATGCGCTTATGTTGGAGGCGATCAATGGGTATAAACCAGATGTCTTGTTCGTGGGCATGACAGCACCCAAACAGGAAAAGTGGGTCCACACACATAAGGAATTTCTGGATGTAAAAGTCATCTGCTCTATTGGAGCTGTATTTGATTTTTATGCTGGTACCGTGGAGCGGCCAGATAAATTTTGGATAAACATGGGATTGGAGTGGTTAGGGCGATTGGTAAAAGAGCCAAAACGCATGTGGAAGCGGTACCTATATTATGGGCCAGTGTTTGCAGCTTCTATTTTTAAAGCAAAATCTCGTCAAACTTTTTCTACTAGTTCATCTTTATAGCTCTACAGCATTTAACATGCTCCTGTACTTAATAACTGGCAGTACTTTTGGCACATACTTTTGGAAAAGGAGGCAATTTAATATCGTTTACCTGTAATGTTTACTGCTTTAAGATAGACAATCCTTGTTTGTGAGTGCATTTCCTTGTAGGGTAAAATCTTATAGTTCGCACAGTGCAATATTATGTCATAGTATTTATGCGTTTCTATATAGTTATTTTGTAACTTGGCGTTCAATCCGTACCGCTGTTAACTTATGGCAAACCGCTACACTACTTTTTCCAAAGGACTAAACTTAATACTCGACTTTCTGCTCCTAAACCTGGCCCTTTATGCAGGTTTTGTCCTACACCATCCAGACCTGCTCGGCGAGAACATTACAGAAAGTTATAAATTGGATTTTCTGCTCTTGAACCTCGTCTGGTTCTATTGCGCCAGTGTGAGTAAATTGTACGAAGATATATTTAAACGCGATGCGATCCCTACCATCCGCGTGACGCTTAAGTCCTTGTTTTTGTATGTGCTTATTGCCAACCTGCTGAAACTGTCCATTGCACAGTTCGATCTTCCCTATATTTTTATAATAGGGTCTTTTCTGCTGTTCACCGTGCTGCTGTTGCTCTGGAAAACTACCTTTCTGCTTGTGCGCAGACCTACGCGGTGGTCACTGATCAAGTACAAACGAATTGTGGTGGTAGGGGCTGGTACGATTGGAGTTGACCTGTATAACTATGTGAAAGAGCATAAGAACTTAGGCTATGAAGTTGTTGGCTTTTTTGATGATCATATCCCCCCTGGCCGAAGTAACAAACTTGTTTTAGGGAAGGTAGCAGATTGCCTGGACTTTGTAGAGCAAAATTATGTAGACGAGGTCTTTTGCGCTTTGCCAGACATCGCACGCGAAAAAATCATGATGCTGATGGAGGAGTCGGACAAGCGCATGATTCGGATAAAGCTGGTACCGGATGTGAAGAATTACTTTAAGGAAAATTTCATGGTGGAGATGTACGGGCATTTGCCTATTCTAACACCAAGGAGGGAACCTTTAGAAGACAAGGCGAACGAGATCGTAAAACGGAGCTTTGATATTGTCTTTTCCCTGCTGGTGACAGTTTTTTTGTTAAGCTGGTTTATCCCACTGATGGCCCTGATTATTAAATTAGACTCCCCCGGACCTGTGTTCTTTAAGCAGTTGCGCTCCGGTAAGGATAACCGACCTTTTTATTGCCTCAAGTTCCGTAGCATGAGCGTGAACAGCGATTCGGACAGCAGGCAGGCAAGCAAAGGCGATGCACGCATTACCCGGGTGGGGGCCTTTATCCGGAAAACGAGTATTGATGAATTGCCACAATTCCTGAATGTGTTGATGGGGGATATGTCGGTCGTTGGCCCACGGCCGCACATGCTGAAACATACGGAGGACTACTCCACCATGATCGAAAAGTTTATGGTAAGACATTTCCTGACCCCCGGCATTACGGGTTGGGCACAGGTAAACGGTTTCCGGGGGGAGACAAAAGATCCCCAGTACATGGAAAAGCGGGTGCAGGCGGACATCTGGTACCTTGAAAACTGGTCTTTCTTATTGGACTTAAAAATTGTGGTGCTCACGGCCTGGCAGGCAATTCGAGGAGATGAGAAAGCTTTTTAAGAAAAAGGTAAGTTATCGAACTGCCGAATGAAAAACATTGATTCTATTTTTTTGATATAGTTTAAATACCTATGAGAATAGCAGTAGTTGGCACGGGTTACGTAGGATTGGTGACGGGCACGTGCTTTGCCGAGGTGGGCATCGACGTGACCTGCATCGACATC
>NZ_FZOQ01000057.1 GCF_900188175.1 Pontibacter ummariensis
GTGTGCTCGTGGCCCTCCTTGCGGTCGATGTGGTTGCCCAGCCCCGCTCCGGAGGCGCTCATTTTCTCGGCGTGGAAGACGGCGAATCCCATGGCAGTGGTGTTTGGTCTTGGCATGCCCCCTGGCCCCGCAGGGCCCGCGGCTTCGGAACGAAGTCTAGTGGGCTATACTTACTACCGAAAGTCCATCCTAAGGGTTGTCCTTTTTTCCTGGCCGGAACGGACAGGGGAGCCGTACGAAGTGTCGGATCCGGAATGCCTGGAGCATTCCTTCTTCACAGGTGAGAAAGACGCGTAGCGGCTAGAGTTGGATGAGAGAGCGATGAAATCACTACCAACGCCACCAGCGCCTCTTCTTAGCTTCAACTTCTTCCGGCTGCTCCTGGCTTTGCTGGGCTAAAAGCTTTCCTGCGTTTAGATGCTGGTCGCGCTTGAATATTTCCTGCTCCTGGCTCCACTTATCATGTAACCGGTCCAGTTCCTTCTGTTTTTCCTCCCTGTACTCATTAAATTGTCTCTCTAGACGCTCTATTTGCTGCTGCTGAACTGTTAATAACTTGTCTTTTTCTTCAAGCCTCGCCAGAAGGATCTCAGCTTGACTGCTTTGGTACGTGTTATCACGTTTGTTATCAGTGTTATCATCTATGTTAACACTGATAACGGGCTTGTTATCGAAAGAATATACTTTGTTAACAAAGGAGGAGCGTATTAGTAATCCGTTGCCATCATGCTTAACATGCTCTTTAGCGTACACTTTTTTGGAAAGGCGGCGAATAGTCATCTCTGACTTTCCAGAGCGAGCAGCTGCTTCAGCTAGAGTGATGTAATCACCTGTGTTAACAGTGTTATTCATTTTTAGGCAGGATGTTATCACGTGTTATCATGCTGATAACATCATAAAGGTAGTATAACAGGCGCATAAGGCGTAACAAAAATAAGAATTAAAGTCCCTGCATCACAGAGTAGCTCCACGGATCAAGATAATGCGAGTTGACTTATAAAAACTCGTTTTTAGCCTTGGGGGTACTCCGGCTAAACAGAAGCAACTGTGGTTTATCTGCCTGGCACTGCAGCTGGTGATCCGCTTTTCATTTTTGTTGGTTAAGAAAAAATCGATTTTAAGCCCTTTTAAGCGCGCCGCCTCTTTTGGAAGGTATAGCCACGTTTTTTCCCTGAGCCTCTCACAGCATTGAGCTATGGCTTTCCTGTGGCCATAATTCTGCAGGGCTCCCAGTCTCACCTGGTCAGCTTCTAAACTTTGTTCTTTTTTATCAACTAAAGTCTTAGTTTCCGCGCCCCGGTGCTCTTCTTTCCCCTTTTGTTGTTTTTTGCTTTTTTCCTTGCCTGAGATATTGTTCCATCTGTCGGTTTATTGAGTTCCCTAAATGCCTTACGCGCGCATGCGCGAAACACAACTTTGTGTTATTTGTATATATTTGTCTTATTTGCAGTTCTCATAATTAGCTGAATGTCAAAGTTATACAGAGTCAAAAGGAAAGGTTTTATCAGTCAAAAGGAAAGGTTTTATCAGCGAAAGGAAAGGTTTTATCAGCGAAAGGAAAGGTTTTATCAGTCAAAAGGAAAGGTTTTATCAGTGGGAAGATAATATTAATGGAAAGGTTTCCTTTATTCTCTTTCTTTTCAATATATTTGATCAAAATCGCATGACATGACCACTCCTAAACCCGCATCCGTTGAAATAAGGCAGCATAACGCCATTACTACGGCTCGTTATGAAATGACAGCCTGTGAGATGGATATCGTTTTCTACCTGCTTTCATTAATCAAGAAGGAAGACGAGAGGGGGGTAATGTACCAGGTAAAGGTCAGAGATTTGATGGCAATTACAGGACGAGAGTGGCACTACAATCAGTTTTTAGAAGCGACTTCCAATTTGAGAAGCCGGGAGTACATTATTGAAGATGAAAAAAGAGTTCTTCAGGTAGGATTATTGGCCTCAGCTGAATACATCAAGGGAGAAGGAGTTATAGAGCTGGAAGTGTCAGAGAAAGTTCGGCCGTACCTGATAGACTTAAAAAACAACTTTACTAGCTTCAGGTTACATGCTGCATTTAGCCTAACAAGCAAATATGCTAAGCGCATCTATCAGATAGCCTCCCAATGGAAAGACATAGGGGAAAGTAAGACCTTTTCAATTCATGATCTTAAAGTGATGCTGATGCTGAAAGACCCCAAAGGCAAGGATCCTGAACAGTACACGAAGCTATCGATGTTTAAGAAGTTTGTGCTGGATACTGCAGTTAACCAGATCAACGCACATACAGATCTTAAGATTAGCTATGAACTGATAAAAAAAGGGCGATCCTATCAGAGCATACGGTTTTACATAAATACTCAGGCTCCGGATCAGTTACCCCTCCCCTTTGATCAGCCTGTTGAAAATGCACGACATCAGCACGCCCGGCAGATCCTGGATGACTTGGGTATTAAAGATGCGAAGCTCATTCAGCAGATACTTTCAGATGAGAAGCTTACTGACGGCATGTTTAAATTCAACTATGAGCTAAAAACAGGTAGAACGAAAGCAAGTAAGAACCCTGCCGGATTGCTGCTAAAGGTATTGGGGCTACGCTAGCCAGGAGAGCATCAGTATAAACAAAAGGGGAGAAAAAATAGTACATTTGAACCATGAGAACACTCACATTCAACTTCCACAATGAGCAGGAGGAGAAAGTGCTGCTGGCCTTTCTGGACAGCCTGAAGTACGATTACCGACGCGTGGATGAGCCCGAGGATTTCCGTCTCTCCGAAGAGGAGGTAAAAGGGCTGCTGCAGACCAAACGTGACTTTGTGGAAGGCCGCACCACGGCCCGTCCCTGGGAGGATATTAAGCGCGACCTGAGGCGTGCTTAAGGTTCAGCTCCTAGAAAGGGCGGAGCTGGAAGTCAGGGATGCCTACACCTGGTACGAGACGCAGCAGCCGGGACTTGGTGATCGGTTTCTCGACATGGTGGATCATTATCTGACTCTGATCGGGTCTAAGCCGCACCAGTATCCTGGCAGGTACGGCAATGAGCTCCATGTTGCCCCCATGAAAACATTCCCTTACCTTGTCGTTTATTGGGTCGATGAGGGGCAGGAAACAGTGTTTGTGACCTCCATATTCCACACCAGTCGAAAACCCAAGAAGTTTTAAGTGCCCCCGCAATACATAATGTACAATGCTCATCCCCTTATCCTCCCTTTCTGCTCTTTTATACAAGTTAATATGCGATGGCAAACATAGGATAACATCGGTTATCAGCTCATAAGCTACTTTTAATGATAAACAGGAGCAGCTAAAACTACGTAGCCCACGCGCAAAAGGTGGCTCAGCTCGCTAAAGCGCAGCTAATGGGGAAAGGTTGTTCAAGGAAAGTGGGTGTAGGCTTTTTATCTATCTGCCCAGGGCACTACCGAAGCCCCGCTCCTCCACTCCGTTCCGGGCTCTGTTCCTGGTGCAGTTGATAAGGTGCACCGCATTATTTACATGTAGGTCGAGACGCACCATCTGGCTGCTCCAGACATCTTCTTCCCTTTTGTAATCTTTCCTTCTGTAAGTATGAATTGCGAATACTTAGCCCCAGGCCAAAGGCACTGGCAAGAGGTGTGTATGGCTACAGGAACACATCTTCAATAGAAAATCCGGAGGGGAAATGTTTAGAAGTGAAACAGGTTGCGGCATGTTATATAATTGCACTCCGTTTAGAAAACTTGCCTACTTAACATAACATTGGTTATAACGTAAACCCCCTTTCCGGCCAACCTGAGCGGGTCTTTTTTGGGGATCTTTTTGGTACTCTGGCGGGAGAGTCTGATAGCTTGCACGGCGGAACGGCCACGGCAGGCACACTTATAGCTTTCGGTTCCCTTGCGGAGGCTTTAACTGTAAATCAATATCTTTGGGGGCTTAACTACAGTGTATGAAACAAGAGCTTAGGAATGCCTTCGGCAAGGTGTTCCTCACAATAGAAGTGGACGCCCGGAACAGATGGGTGCACGTGAACTGGACAGGCTACCTGACCGCAGACAACATCAGGACCGGGGCGGCCGCTTACACAGCGGCCTTGCAGAGGGCGGGCTTCAGCTGCGTGCTCAACGATACCCGCGAGGTGGTCGCCTCCTGGGGCCATTCGCTGGACTGGGTGCTCGGGGACTGGGCACCCACCGCGGTCAGAGCCGGACTGCGGCACTTCGCCATGGTCACCGTCCCCGACACCCTCGCCGGCTCCACGGCCGCCGACTTCTACACTAACCTGACCGCCTTCCGGGCCGAGGTCTTCGATGACATGGAAGAAGCCAGAAACTGGCTGCGGTCTCACTCGCTGAGCAGGGGCTTGAGGTGAGCCACCTTTTGCGCGTGAGCTGTTATACTTGCCGGCCCTGATAGTGGTGAGCTATTCTTACGCGTCAGTCTGCTCTACGGCAACCGCTCCCCCAACTCTCTCTCTTAGGGACTCTCTTACCTTGTGGAGCAGCTCTGCCAATTCTCTGGCTTCTTCCTCCGTAAGGCTCTCTACCATGGCATCCACATGGTCCAAATCCTTATCAATAGCACCCAAAGCTTTCTGTCCCTTGTCTGATATCAGGATATTGACCAAGCGCTTATCTACTGTGTTTGTCGTGACCTCCACCAGCCCCTTTCCTTGCAAACGGCTTACCAGCCGCGATGCATCCGACATCCTGTCGAGCATCTTCTCGCGCAGGAAGGAGGTGGACACGGGCCGGGGGTACTGGTCGCGCAGGATGCGCAGGGCGTTATACTGCTGCCCCGTCAGGTCATACTTTTGAAAGAATCTGTTGTAGCTGTTCGAAAGAAAGCCATACGTGTACAGGATACTCATGCTGGCTTTCTGCCATTCATTCCGAAAGGATTCGACGCCTAATTGGTTCTCTAAGTTCATACGTGCTGTCAGGTGAGTTTACCAAGTATAGCAAAAAAATTGATATTTTCACATCTTACAGGCTGCTCAAAATAGGAGGTGTGATAGCCTGCTGAACAAAGTGTTCCAGCAGTTGGCAAGTCCTTTCGCTTGCATCACCAGGTACTTACTACATCACCCTTCCTATTTATCATAAATGAGCTTATAAGTCTATAGTTAGGGAAGGGTTATGGGGCTGCTTGTCCAATAACCTCCTTGAGCAACCCACACCGGGACGGTAGGCCACAGATGCGCGGGGGATGTCTTGGTTTCTTTCGCTACCGCCCGATGCCACGGCCTCTCTTCGGGCGCTGCTGCTCCTGCTGCTTTTCCTGCATGCTCTTTTCTTCTGCTTTCTTGTAGCTGTTGGCGTACATATCCATCACTTTCTTCTCCTGCTCGCTCACGGGCCTGCCCAGCAAGGACTTGACAAACATCGTCACCGTCTCCTGCAGGATGCTCAGACGGCTCTTTACCGCCTTCAGCTCCTGCTGCAGCTTGCTTATCTGCCGCTCCTGGGCCTGGAGCTGCTGCTCCCTGCGCCGGAGCTCCAGGCCCACGTCCGTTTTCTCCTTTGTGGCTGATTTAAAGCGCTCCTGCACCTTCTGCTCGTACTGGGTTGGGTTTAGCCTGTCCAGCGCCGTGAGCTTCGGCAAATCGCCCAGAACGGCCTCCTGCGCCTGCTGCTGCTGGCCCAGGTACCAGCCCTCTGCGTTATGGATGGCCTTGCTCCCCCGAACGCCCCTGGAGAGCCCGAAAGGCGCCATGGCCTGGGCGTAGCGGTCCTGCCGCTGGCTCATGTCCTTTTTGTTGCCCAGGATGGTCTTGGCCGTCAGCTTGCCCTCCCGGAGCGGCACCACCACTGCGTGCAGGTGCGGGGTCTTTTCGTCCAGGTGCAGCACCAGGCGCACCACGTTCTCCTTGCCGAACTCCTGGGCCACGAACTGGTAGTTGGCCTTGAGCCAGCCCTTCATCTTCTCCGGGTCCGCCTCGATGGCCTTCATGTCCTCGTGCGTGCCGGTGAACACCAGCGAGAGCGCCCGCACCGCGTCCTTCCGGATGGCGGTGGTGCCGGTGTAACCCTCAGCTATACGGTCTGTGATGGCCAGGTGCATCGGCTTAGCGCAGTGCGCAGTGACGGCGAAAGCCTGGTTGAGGTGCCGCCGCTCCGGGTCGGCGTTTTGGAAGGTGTGCTCGTGGCCCTCCTTGCGGTCGATGTGGTTGCCCAGCCCCGCTCCGGAGGCGCTCATTTTCTCGGCGTGGAAGA
>NZ_FZOQ01000008.1 GCF_900188175.1 Pontibacter ummariensis
TAAGGTAGCGAGCGTAGCTTTTTCCAGTCAGCTCCTCACTGCTGTAGCCCAGTATGCCTTGGCACGCATCACTTAAATAAGAAAAGCAGCCTTGCCTATCGAGGGTGCAGATGATATCAAGCGAGTACTTGTTGATCTTCTCAAAGATTCTGAGTTTCTGCTCAGGAGCCATTTATAGTAAACAAATTTAAGTCTTGGCAGACGGAGACGAATGTTGTAAATCTTAAACAACGGAGCACTTATATATAGCGTTATTAAGTGTTTACTTAATCACTAAAGATATCGCAAAAACGTACATTTTTTCGGGAAGTAAAAATTGCATTAACCTTGGATATTCACTAAATATAGTTATAAAAGGGCTAAACAAAAACAAATGAGCTATCAGTCTGCTTCTAATTCCTTTAGACTCCAATTATTAAACTTAAAACATTGGCTACAAAATAATTGGCAAGCCACAGCTATAATCGAAGGTCCTTATTAGGGCATTTATGAGGAACGACTAAAGTACTAAAAATATCAAATGCTAAAGTTTTCTTTTTAGGCCTCCATGCCGTGTGAGTATAAAATCAATTTGGTCACAAAACATAATATTTTACCATAATAGTAGAAGAAGCACCTTTTAGCAACAACACCTAAAAGGTCATGCCCAGGTTAAACCCTAAGCTCCTGATTCCTGCAAAAGGCCCTTTGCCCGTTACGTTTAATCCCTGATCAGTCACTGAAGCATCAACGGCTGCAACACCCTTAAAAGAATCATTAATACCCTCAAAAATACCTTCCAAGTCCTTCCTTTCAGTTGTTGATAAAGAACTTAGATCTGCCGCGGCAGACATAGCAATATCCGTTTTTCCGTAGTGCCCCCCTAACATGTACCAATCAAAGGTCATTCTTTTTGAAATCAGCCATTGAGCACCTATCATGACTCCACCGCCTAGCCCTTTAAAAGCTCCCTGTAAGGGCAACAGATATGTATTGTCGTTTGTACCATAATTGTAAGGATAAGCAGCCTTCATGCTTGCGTAACGCCCATACACCGACACATAAAGCCCTCTAGCTCCCGAATGCCTTCCAGCATAAAACCTCGCTTCACCATTAAAGGAGTTGTTCGCTATACTAGCCAAGTTTAACTCGTTTATAAGGAACCCGTAATCTTGCAAATACAGATCTATTGCTCGTTCTACAAGGAATATCGAAGACAAAGTAGTTTCAGGCATAACATTAAAACCTAGTGCACAAGTCATTTTTCGTGTAAGGGAGCGCTCATACCCTAAGCTGTAATTTTCTAAAGCCAATGATGAGAGATTTACCTTTACTATGTTCTTTCTAAAATTTTCTTTTGAAGCAACTACTGGCAAAGCATGGTGCGTTACAGTTGTCTCTGACCAAAGCTTTGCCGCGCCTTTACCTGATACCGTGGAACTTGCTGCTTCTGTTGTCTGTGCTGAAGCAAGCTTATAAGAAACTAAGAAAACAAAGAAAAAAATAATTCGCGCAGATAGCATTATATAAACAGGATAGGGTGTCAAAAAGAAGTTGTACTTCCTAACGACCGTGTTGCTTGGAAAAAATTGTATGAAGGGGAGCAGAGCAGAACCTGCTACAACAACTGCTGAATTGAAATAGTGATATCATGAGGAGCTACTTCGTCGCCTCCAAAATAAGGATACAACCGGTATCCCTGCCCCACTCCATCACATTCCCTGGGTAATGTAACTGACCTGCCATCCATAGTTAGGATGTAGGCCTGGTCCTCCAATCTAATTTCACAAGTGGAAGGTTGACCCAAAGTAGCATACCCTACAAAGGCGTAGTTCCTCGCCCTGTTCTTATACGTATAGGCAAGTACTTCCAATCGGTTTCCATACCAGCGCCAGCCAAACCGAACACTGTTGACTTGGTGAAGGCTGTTACAATCAGCAAGGCCGTATAATTTGTTAATGTCTCCCTGATTAGCTGGATTCTTTGTGGTATAGATAGCTGTACTATCAAAAGTTACAGAAAAGCGAATTTGGTCTGTGCTTAAGGTTTTGAAGGAATTACGTATGGAATAATGCCCCCCCTTTTTAATAGTATAGGCAATCGCATTTGGGCCTATTTCTTGTTCCGGACCCAACGGGAACTCAGGCATTAGCTCGCACGACTGAAAAGTACAACAAACAGCCAAGGATGCAACGAGGCAACCCTTCTTTATTAAAGGCAACAATGGTAATTTAATTAAGTTTGTATTGATATAAAGTACAGTAGATAACAAACAGCTTAATTGACTACAACCCCCTGTTTATAAATCCGGAAGCAATATTACATGTTGAACTTTATAAACAAACAGCTCCTATATACTTTTTTTAAATTTATTTTTTTAATACAATTTCAACAGTGTTAGCAAATATAACAAACACGTTTTTTTTCTATTATACAAAGCCATTTAAGAGAAACAGAATAGACAAAAGCTCATGTTCTGAGGACAGATTGAATAACAGTATTATTACCTCCACTAAAAAGAGGAATGATTAGTGTTCAAAAGCGGCTCATGCTAACGCAGGATGCGGCAAGGCTGGACACTGCTTGAACCGATTAAAAGACTGTTATAAGTAATCTCGCAAGGATCTTTTATAAAGCTTTCAGTTAGTAGAATGAGCCTTTGTCATAGGCTCGCATAGAAGACACCTTACACGTTTATCCTCGAAACACATCCACTAACCTTACGGCTACCTCACTGCTTATCAACATATTTAGATCTGCACACTAAGGAATTGCCTGGACACTTTTACCGCGGCTTTTCTTTTGCACCTGAACCACCAGGTCGTATCCGCCTTTTGCCGGTAGTTTTATGCTGCCGTTCCTGTTCTTTCTCTTCTTCCACCTTTTTCCGTTTAGCAGCACCTCTTTTACGTCATAGTCCCTTGCTTCGAGTAATAGCGGAAAGAAGTCTTCTGTAACAGGAGAGTTGATGTGATAGTACAGTGTGAGCGGCTGTCTGTTGACCCAGTAGTCCAGGTACATCATGTTCAAAAGACCGTTTTCCACGGCGTGGTAGGATGTCTTGTACTTTCCTGCTTTGCTGCTGTCAAGCAAACTTCCGTCTCTCCCTACACTGGTAAATTCACCACCCCTTTCAGCATCCAGAAAATGCTTGTTCCAAAAGGCAGCTCCCTTCTGGTAATTTTCCCAAAAGCACTCCTCCCCTAAATGGGCATACAAATACAGCTGCAACATGTTGCCATATGCCTGCACCCACCAGGGACTGTCCTGGCTGTGCTCTTCCGGGCTGTCTACTTTTAACCGATGGTACCACATGCCGGTCTCAGGGTCGAAAGCATAGCGGATTAAGTTTTCGTTCAAAGCCAGGGCCTTTTCCCTATACCCCTCCTTCCCGGTTAGCGCATAGAGGCGCATCAGCATCCAGGCTACTTCCACGTTATGCCCTGTATTCATCATCCGGTTCTTCTCCACCAGAGGAGCCCAGTTTCTGTCATAAGCTTCCATTACCCAGCCTGTCCTTTTGTCCTCCATGTGCTTTAGCGTTGTGTCCAGAATCCGTTCACTTATCTTTAGGTACTTATCCTGCCCGGTGGCAGCATGCAGGTAAAGCAGGTAGCCCGACACAGGTGCCAGTTGCGGTGAGAACACTTTGTTTGCGTCTTTCACGCTTAGGTCCCGGTGAAGGCCCTGAAAGTAGCCTCCTCCATTGGCCTTGTCCCAGGCATGTTCCTCAAGTACACGAATCGACCGGTCGAGATAACTTTTAACCCTTGCATCCCTTGTTACTATGTAATACATGGCTAAACCAGTAATGGCATAGGCATGCGTAAACATGTCCTTGTCCCTGGACAAGACTTTACCGGCACGATCCAGTTCGTAGTACCAGCCTCCGTACTGCTCATCCCAGGCGTTTTTGACCAGGAACTCAAAAGCATCTCGGGCTAAGTTCAGGTGCTGCGACTCTCCGCTTAGCAGGTAACCTACCGAAAAGCTGAACATGTGCCGGGCAATCATACCCGGGTATTTCTTATCCGGGCCAACCACTTCCCAGTCTTTGTTCAAGTATGTATGGTAAGCCCCATACTCCTGGTCTTTCGCATGTTTTTGCCAGGGAGCTAATACATCGTCCAGTACCTGCTGCTTCCAGTAATCCCCGTGCATCGCCTCCTGTGCAATAGCAGCAGAAAGATGACAACTGACGATAAAAAGCAGTATGACAAACGTTCTAAGAAAACTTACCAGCCTTTCCATCTTATGTTCTTAATTAGGGTTTAACTTCTGTTACAGCAGGCTTACGCTCTGGTGTGCTTCTCCCCCATTAGCTTTCACCTTCTCAAATCCAAAGAGTACAAAAAAGCCTGACGAATGACCGTAAGGGACCTGCGTTCTTATTGCAGTCACCTCAACCGCCTTGAAAGCAGCCGGTAATACACTGATAAAAAGACCACTATACAGGCACAGCAGCTAACCAAGACCACTGTTTTTAGTACTTAATTAAGTTACTACGTGCTTTTTATAAGAAGGGACGTTTCTAACTTTCCCCATAACTACGGATTTTGGCGGAAAAACACTTAGATCCATAACATCTGCTTTTGAAGGCCTCGTAGTTTAAGAGTAGATATAATCCGTGTACAACTAAAATGAATTGTTATGGCAGAAATTAATGTAGAGAAGAAGAACAAAAACCCTATCTGGCCCTGGATTTTGGGCATACTGATTATAGGGGGTGTTGTGTGGTGGGTCCTGGCAGAGGATGAAAAGCCATTAACAGCCTATGATGCACCTGAGGCAGGCCAGTTTGAGGAGGGCGTCGCCTCCGGAGGCTATGCAGCAGCAGAGACGGAGGAAGTGAACACCGCAGCAGTAGTAAGAGACTATGTGGAATTTGTGGAAGAACGGTTTGAAGGAGCAGACTTTAACCTGAACCACTCTTACACCAGCGAAGGCATTCTAAAGCTACAGAATGCACTGGCCGTACTGGCTAGAGAGAAAACAGACCTGGGCACAGAGATCCGTGATGAAATGGAGGCACTGGAAGCCTACGCGCAGGAAATACAGACGAACCCGGACGAACTGCGACACGCCGAACTGATGCAGCTTGCCTTTGTCCGTGCTGTGAATATCATGCAGCGGATTCAGGAGGAAGGCGATGCGGTATATGTGAACAAAGTGATGGAAGAAGCTGACGATATCAACGGAGAGGTTCCTGCTTTGGAGCAGAAACCAGCCATCAAAGAGTTCTTTGTAGCCGCCAGCGAAGCAGTGGAGCGCATGAGCGAAGATGTAGGCTCCTAACTAAAAAAGAGTAGAGACAGAAGCCACAGATAAAGTGCCTGTGGCTTCGCCCCTTCCCGACCGAAAAGGGGCTATACCCCTAAAGCGGGAGCACAGCAAGCAGCTTGGTTTTGTTTCGCCTACGTGCTGCCGGCCTGCTTCACGGATCAGCGCAGCGCAAGAAAACAAAGCCACCAAGCAAACTTGTTTTTAAGAATTAAATAGAAATCCATATGGCAGATAACAGAGACATGCAGCATGACAACAGGCACTTATATCGTTTAAGCGAACTGGACGATTATAAAGTAGCCAGCGATGACCCTGATGTACGTGGTTGGGAAATCGTGGACGTGAACAAGGAGAAGTTCGGTACCGTTCGGGAGCTACTCGTAGACCCCGACATAGAGAAGGTGCGCTACCTGGACGTGGAGCCGACCCGTGACCTGGTAGCGGGTGGCGAAGGCAAGCGGATGCTTGTGCCGATTGGCGTTGCCAAGCTCGACGAGGACCATGACCAGGTAATTGTAGATAAGGTGGACAAGGTATCTGTATCGTCTTTCCCCCTCTATACCGGGGAAGTGGTGGACAGAGACTACGAGGTAGCCGTAACGGAGGTATTCAACCACCCGGCCGGCCCAGCGCCTGAAACACGGGCAAGAGGAGCGTTTTACGACGCGCCTCTTTACGACGAGGAACGCTTCTATACAAACCGAAACCGCCGGTTATAAAAACGTCCTCTCACAGCTTGTCAAGCGAGAGGAGTTAAAGGGCAGGCCGCTTCAACCCTATTGGAGCGGCCTGCCTGTGTAAAAGAGTTCGGACTAACAGGATCAGCAGGTCCTCCTGGCGCTCTTGGTAAGGCCTGCCCTTATATCCTACCTGTGCTTTAAAAGGCCCCGATGCTTTTTTAGGTGGGAGCCTACAGGTTGTGTCGCATTTCAGTGGAACGATTTCACGTGTTCCCGTATATCTACCTACAGCTAACCAGCTGCTCTCTGGCAGCGCCTTGAGAACAAGGGAAGGTACAGCCGGAAACACCACAAAGCGCTAAAGGCAGCAGGTGAAAGAGCAAACAGCAGTATCTAAGGAAGGGTAAAGAGACGTATTGTCAACTAATTTATGTGTCAGCACTGTATACAAAAGCATATCTACAAATTTAAATCGCACCAGGACTTTGAGTCCTTCGGGAATGCACTGCAGGAGAAGTGTATTTCCAACCAGTACACCATCATAGACAGGCAAAATAAAGGGAGTATTTCGCTCTTGGGCTCCTGCCTTTTTTATAAGTGCAATGCCTGCAAAGAACAATGGGTTCTGTCGGTACCTGGCAAGGGCTGGCGTGGCTTTTACCTGCCAGAAAAGGCGGCCGAGGAGTACACCCAACGACTCAGAAGAATCGAAAAAGCACGAAGCGCCGGGTACCTGGTCATGCTGGTTATTGTTACCCTCGTCTTGCTATGGAAACTCTTGCTTTACTTTCTTTAAAAAAGTCCGGGTTGTTCCGGGCAAACCGACTGGACTGAGCTGCTTGCTCCCCAGTAAATCAGATATAGCGATCCTTTATCTGGCTTCTGTCTAAGCTCATGTAGCAGGCACCCGACACGTAACAAGCTAACCTCCTGCACTATAAACCGTTAGCCAAACATACTATTCCCTCACAAACGCTGCTGTACTGTTACCGGATGAAGCATTTAAATTCCTTTTTAAAGAAGACCTGGGAGGTAATACAGCACACCAAAAAAGGCTTTCTGAAAGGGGAGCCTATTGTGCACAGTGCCGCGATTGCCTTCTTCACCATCTTTTCGCTCCCTGCCCTCCTCATCGTTATCAGCTTTATAGGTACCCTGTTTTTTTCTGGGAAAACGGTAAGAACAGAAATCGTGAAAGAGGTGGAAGACCTGATCAACGCGAATGCGGCGGAGCAGGTAAAATCTGTGCTGGAAAACCTCTCTCAGTTACAACTCGGCTTTTGGGAGGTACTGCTGGGTGTCGTCGTTGTGCTTCAGGGAGCCTCTGTCGTGTTCTTTATGATACAAAAAGCGCTTAATACGGTTTGGCAGGTAAAGGTGAAGCCGGACGTAAAGCTCTGGCGGGTTATAAAGCACCGGCTTATTGCCCTGGTATTGGTTGTAGGCTTAGGGTTGCTGCTTACCTTAAGTCTAATGCTCGACACCGTCGTGTCTGTCTTCAGCCAACAACTGCAGGCCCTGTTTGAAGAGCACCTTTCCCCAGCTATCCGAATCATGAACACGGCTTTTTACCTGGTCGTGGTCTTAGGCTTTTTTACCGCCGTCCATAAAGTATTGCCGGACGCCAGGGTAAGCTGGAAAGACGCGCTGGCAGGTGGCCTTATCTCTTCTATTCTTTTTCTGCTGGGCAAGGAGCTCATCAATACCTTTTTAGGCAGTGTTAAAATAGTGGGCATTTACGCTGCGGCAGGCTCCCTGGTGGTGGTCTTGCTGTGGGTCTTTTACTCCTCCCTCGTTTTTGTGCTAGGGGCTGAGATCACCAAGGCGTATGCTAACATGCGCGGGCGCGAAATAGAACCAACATCCATTGCGATGAAATATGAGCGGGAAAAGATTGATCTGTGAGCTAAGCACCTCCTACCGCCCTACACCAGCAACCAGCCCATGCCCAACAAGCCTAACAACAGTGCTGCCAGCAAGGTTGGAACAAGGTTGTTAGCCAGGACGGCTTTGTAGTTCCTGATGTTTGCCACCGAAGCCGCCGCTATGATATTGAACAGGCAAACGGCATTCCCGATCGAGGCCCCCGCCAGTTGCAGCGCCAGCACCGTGTTCACGCTGATGCCCAGTGATGCGGCTGTTTGCTGTTGCGAGGCACCGAATACCAGGTTAGAGATCGTAGTGCTGCCTGTAATAAAAGCGCCCATCACCCCGATAAAAGGGGCAAACACGGGGTAAGTGTCCCCCAGCTTACTCAGTAGTTCGGCAATGTAGCGCACCATGGAGGGCTGCTCCACACCCGAAAAAATCATGAGTTGGGCAATCGCCACAGAAGGGAACAGCACCACAAACACATTCCCCATCTTGCCCAAGGGCTCTTTCAGGTACAGGGATTTGCTCTTCCTGTAGTAAGCGACCCCCAGCCCCACCACAACAAAGGGCAGAAAAGGGGACTGCAGGGGCTTTATGCCTCCCCGGATGCCCGAGCGGAACATGTCCTCAAATACCAGCTCCCAACCAATCCAATGCCGCAGCGGGGCGAAGAGCTTGGGCAAGAGCAGCAGGAGCGCCAGCACAGCATAGGGCAGCCAGGGCCGCAGGTCGATCTGCGTTCCTTTCTGGCGCAGGTATACGACCGAAAGTCCCAACATGAGAAGGGCCGCAAAAACAGTGGCTAGTTCAGGGGCCAGCCAGGCCAGGGCACAGAAAGGGAGCATAAAGAACACATACAGCACCAGTACCTGCTTTTGGTTCTCGAGCGCCCCATGCTGCTGACGAACCAGGCGGAGCACAAACCACAGCACCAGCAGGCCGGCCAGGCTCATCAGCAATGCCGCAGTAATGCCAATCACTTTCAGGGTGTCGTTGCCTAAATTGAGTGGCAGTTGCAGCCCGATCAGTAGCGGTGTGCCCACGGCCCCGAACAAGGCAAACAAACCGTCGAACAGCAGCACCACCGACACCGAAAGCACTGCCTCAAAGCCCAGCGCCATCAGGATCAGGGGTACAATAGCACCCGGCGTACCAAAGCCGGCCACTCCCTCAAAGAAAGCCGTTAAGCCGATGGCCAGCAGGAAAAAGCGCAGCTCTCTGGAGGGGTGCAACTTGTCGAGCGAGTGGGTGATCTGCTCCACCAGCCCCGTATGGTCCATGATCGTATAGAGGAAAACAGCGCCCAGCACAATCAGCAGAATGTTAAGCGTGGTCAGCAGCGACACACCCAGCGCTCCCAGGTAGTGGGGCAGCCCCGCTCCCCAGTAAAAGAACAGCAGCGTGGTGACGGCCCAGCCTATCAACACCGCCGGCTTCACCCCTTTGGTCAAAGAGATAGCCACCAGTAGCAGGATAGGCAGCAGTGCGAGCAGGTAAGGCATCTAAATCTATCTTTTTTGTCTGTATAACCTGTGCTTTGCTAGCATTTTGATCAAATAAACCAGAAACACCGGCAAACCTTTTTCACGCAATATACCCCGTCCGGGTAAGCAGAACCAGGCCTGCTTCATAATTATTCAGGAAATAAATCAACAAAATAAGTTGCGCCTAGTAAACAATAGTACTAGTACTAAGAAAAGCATGCGGATTGCCTTCTAGGAAATAAACATCCATACCCCCTATTGCGCAGGCCACAGAACACCACAAGCCAGCGCCCCTGACTCCACAGCTGTTTATCGGAAGGCAAGGCATACTTGTCTTTACCTCCCCTGCTCCACCTCCTGAACGGTGGAGAGCACAACTGCAGCCGATGCATTTTTAACCTTCAATCTCAGACCCATGAACGAAACAACCACTATCCAGAAACTGTCCCTCTACGAACGCCTGGGGAAGCGGGAGGGAATTACCTCGCTGGTAGATGACATTGTAGAGGCGCACATGAACAACCCGGTCGTAAAGCCTCGTTTCGAGCCCTACCGCAACCAAGCCGATAACCTGAAGCTGATCAAGGCACACACCGTTGACTTCTTCTGCGCTGGCACCGGTGGACTGGAGCAGTACACGGGCCGGGACATGCTGGCGGCGCACAAAGGAATGAACATCAGCGAAGAAGAGTTTATAGCGGTGCTGGACGATATCCTGCAGGTGCTGGACCAGCACGGCATCGACGCGGATTCACGCAAAGATGTGCTGGCAATTGCCTATTCTCTTAAAGATAACATCATACGAGTATAAGGCTCGCACTGTCCCTGGAAACGCGCTAGATGTTTATAGCGGCGATACAGCCGCTATAGCAAAAGATTACCTGTACCGCCAGAAGCTTTTACCACCTACCGGCTTTCACCACCTAAAGGGGTTATTACCTGGATAGCTTTTATCAGCCGGGTGCTTTTCTCAGCACACAGGCAGCGCATTTTGCCAAATGGCCTTATAACTCCTGCTGGTGCTTTTTTTATGATCATCTCGCCCCATGGGAGAGATCATAGGGACTCTGTTTAGCTCTCTCCGAGTTCAAGATGCCAGCTTACAGAGGCTATTACACCCAGATATCTTTCTACCGATCATGGTTTCATGAAATGTCAGCAGGATGTCCACTCCACTCATATCCTCTTGTCGTTTCGACGAAAGGGGCAATCCATATCCGGATAGTCAAGGCCTAAACACTTGCTTAAAACCGCCTTGTTAACACAGCCCAGGGAGCCTCTGCTCGAAGGAACCCTGGGCTGTGTTAGCACGCGTGCTAACAAAACTTTTACCCACTAGCCTCAGGCAACTTCTGCGGGCTTAATGTTTTGATTAAACCGGAAGAGGTTGTGCGGGTCGTACTTTGTCTTCACCTCTACCAACCGATCATAGTTCGGGCCGTAGGCGTTGCGGATGCGGTCTGTCTCCTCCTGTGTGAGAAAGTTAATGTATACTCCACCGGTAGCGTAGGGGGCGGAGGCGTGGAAGAAAGCCCGTGCCCATTGGATGCACTCCTCATCCTCGGAAGAATTCTCCCACCGGGCATGCACATTCATCACAAATTCAGCGTCCCGGTGCGGATAAGCTGTCTCCGTCTCTCCCACTCGCCCCATCTGCCCTCCTACCTGTCCGATAAAGATCTCGGTATGCGGTGAAGGAAGGCGGCCCGCGTAGTCTACCAGAGTGTCCAGTGCCTCGTCGCTCAAAGCTTCGAAGTTATGCGACTTCCAGTAATTACGGGCACCCGGGGTGAGCAGCGGGTCAAAGGCCTGCTGCCATTGCACGTACTGGTGTGGTCCGATCACGTCGGCGATGGGCTTACCCCAACTGCGTAGCGGCTCCAGCAGGCGCTCGCCTTCGGCCATGTCCCCGGCGTGGAAGGCGGCCAGCACCACCACCTCTTTGCCGTGCCATTCCTCCGGAAGGAAAGGTAGTGGAGGTGCTTTTCGAACGACTGCCCACACAGCCGTTTCGTCAGGCAAACCAGCCACAAATTCGCGGTAAAACTGCAACACTTTCTTCGCCTCCGAAAAGGGGTGCACAATCAGTCCGGAAAGCACTTCAGGGCCCACCTTGTGCAGCCTAAACTTAAAGGAAGTAACCACCCCAAAGTTGCCGCCGCCACCGCGTACCGCCCAGAACAGGTCCTGGTGCCTATCCTCGCTCGCCTGCACCAACTCTCCTTCCGCTGTAACGATGTCGACAGCAAGCAGATTATCTACCGTCATACCGTACAGCCGGCTGAGCCAGCCAAAGCCGCCACCAAGGGTAAGCCCGGCAACGCCGGTGGTAGAGTTGATGCCGACAGGTGTCGCCAAGCCAAAGGCTTGCGCTTCGCGGTCAAAGTCGGCCAGGGTGCATCCCGGCTCCACCAGGGCAATCCGCGCTTCGGGGTCTATTTGCACAGAGCGCATCTGCGACAAGTCCAGCATCAGGCCATGGTCGCACACCGCGCTTCCGGCAATGTTGTGCCCGCCGCCGCGGATAGACAGGAGCAGATCGTGGTTCCGTGCAAAGATAACCGCCTGCAGCACGTCTGCAGAGCCGGAGCAGCGCACAATCAGGCCAGGACGGCGGTCCACCATACTGTTCCATATAGCGCGGGCCTCATCATACTGGGGGGATTCAGGCGTAAGAAGTTCACCATGCAGCTTTGCGGAAAGCTCCCTTATCTCCTCTTCGGAGATTTCGGTCATCTCCTGATCAAGCGTACAAACCGCATACGTTTTCATAGGCACCTCCTTGTTTCACTTGTTTTAACTCTTCAGCATCATCAGCATAGGGATAACCCTAGCTCCTTCTGTTAGGAAAGCGCTTTGTTTTGCACCTTTTATTGTACGTAAGCAACTTTAAAATGCACAATTATAACCAACAAATTAACAACTGTCCTCTTCCCCCTCCGGTAAACATCCTAGCCTATGGCAGTACTTCATTAGTTAAATCGTTCCCCTGCTCAAAGTCTGTGATGTTTTGCAGCGTAACGTGGGCGATGCTCTGCAGGGCGTCGGTGGTGAAGAAGGCCTGGTGGCCTGTGATCAGCACGTTGTTGAAGGAGAGCAGGCGCATGAACACATCGTCCTGGATCACCTTGTTCGACAGGTCCTCAAAAAACAGGTCTCCCTCCTCTTCGTACACGTCCAGCCCCAGGTACTTTATCTTCTCACTCTTCAGCCCTTTGATCACGGCCTGTGTGTCGATGATGGCCCCGCGGCTGGTGTTGATCAGCATGACGCCGGCCTTCATTTTACCGATGGCCTCCTCGTTGATCAGGTGATAGGTTTGGGGCGTAAGCGGGCAGTGCAGCGAAATAATATCGGAATGGGCATACACGCTGTCCAGGTCTGTAAACTCAATCCCGATCTGGATCGCCTCCTCGTTGTTGCGTATATCGTAGCCCAGTACCCGGCACCCGAAGCCCTTCAGAATACGGGCCGTCACCAGGCCTATCTTGCCCAGGCCAATGATTCCGACCGTGCGGCCATGCAGGTCAAAGCCCATCAAGCCGTTCAGGGCAAAGTTCCCTTCCCGCACCCGGTTGTAGGCCCGGTGGGTTTTGCGGTTCAAAGCCAGGATAAGGGCCAGGGTATGCTCCGCCACGGCGTATGGCGAGTAAGCCGGCACCCGCACGACTTTCAATCCCAACTCGGCTGCAGCTTTCAGGTCCACGTTGTTGTAGCCGGCACAGCGCAGGGCGATGAGCTTAATCCCTGCCTCTTTTAGCAGGTGCAGCACCGGGGCGTTGGCCAGGTCGTTTACAAAGATGCACACGGCCTCACTGCCTTTGGCCAGCACCGCAGTGTGCTCGTTCAAGGGCACTTCCAGAAACTTCAGCTGGTGCTCATAGTCTCTGTTTGCTTCAGTGAAGAATTGTTGGTCATAGGCTTTGGAGTTGAAAAAGGTGATGTTCATGCGTGGGGTGGGTTTGAGGTGGTAGCCTGTTGTTATTTTTAGTTAATTTATTTGGGCTTATGGGCTTCTTCTTTTGTGCTTGTTTAAGCTGGCTTAATGGCTGACTATAAGATTCTTGTCTAAGCTAACGTAGGGACGGCTGATCCTATAGAATTACTTAAGTCCTTTTTCATTGTTTAAGTCTTTGCGCTCCACGTCTGGGGTAGGGGCCCTTCTGAAGCGAGGGTGCGTTTTCCCGCTCGGCGCTGTGTGTCTGAAGCTGCTCCTCGCTCCGCTGTGGGCTGCCCTTACGGGCACCGCAACATCCACAAACAGAGGGCCCCTACCCCCGGCACCTCCCGGAAAAACTGGGTAAGTTTTTTTCGTCGATCTCCTTTTAGAAATGCTCTGTTCTCCACGCTGACTGTAGTTGTTTAATTTTGAAAACACTATCTGTTAAAGAGGTCAGCGTCATTAGTGACTAAAGAGAAACTTATGAAGCACGTAAAAAGTGTGGCAGCCGGAGGCGTGGGGGCTCCGGCTGCTGGAAATGGTGCTTTTTGTCTTTGGTCTTTAGCTTTTGTTTTTTATTCAATGTTGATGGAGCGCTTTTGCTTTTCAGGCACTTGTGCTTTGGGCACGGTGATGTGCAGGATGCCTTCCTCGTAGCGGGCCTTGATGTCTTCCTGGTTTACGGTTTCCGGCAAACGGAAAGAACGGCTGAAGGAACTGTAGTTATACTCGCGGCGGGTATAGTTCTCCTGCTCGTCGGTGTTGCTGGTCTCTTTCTGACTGCTGATGGTCAGTACGCCTTCGTTCACGTTGATATCGAAGTCCTGCTTGGTCATACCCGGCGCGGCCACCTCAATGGCATAATCCTTCTCGTTATCGCGAATGTTCACAGCGGGCATACTTCCCATCATCTGGCGGCCCCATTGCATGGGCATGCGCATGATGTCGTTTTCAAAAAAGCGGTCAACATCCCGAAAAAAATCAGACATAAAAGATCGGGGTGCTAGGTTTTCGCCGTTGTTTCGTTTTGCTAACTGTACCATAGCTTGTTTTCCTGTTGTTAAGGTTAATGATCACAGGTCCTTCGGCAGGGCAGCGTTTTGCCTGCGTTAGTCCTACTAATTCATCTCTACGTCCTAGTTTACAGACTGTTACTTATATACCGAAGTTTATAGAAGCTACAAAGCAAGCTGCATAAGACCTCGCGATGCCCCCTTGCCCTGTACCTCCCACCGCTCCTTGATGCCGCCAGTTTACCTGCCTTGTCTTCTCTCCATTCTTATCTTTGCCCTGGATATCCAACTAACATGAAGAAGCCCTTTCGGATTACCCTGTACCTTATTGCCTTCCTTGTCCTGTTAACTGCCGTAGCGGGATGCTCCTTGATGAAGCTTTCCCCACAGTTCGGCGCTGAAGCGGAAGGAGCACGGCTGGAAAGGATACAGCAATCGCCCAACTATGCCAACGGAGAATTCCGGAACCTGGTGGAGACCAACATGGACCTGGGCTTTAAGGGCTATATAAAGCTGCTCTCGTCCCGGATCTTCGGCGACAATGAGAACCAGACGCCAGACAGGAAGATACCCGTCCGGAAAATAGAAGCAGACAGACTGCAGCGCGTGCCCGATAGCGCCACGGTGGTGACCTGGCTGGGCCATTCCGCTTTTCTGATTGAAATAGACGGCAAGCGCCTGTTGCTAGACCCCATGCTGGGCAACAGGGCCTCCCCGCTCAGCTTCATGGGGCCCAGGCGTTTTTCAGAATTGCCTGTTACCGCCGGCGAAATGCCTCAGGTGGATGCCGTCCTGATCTCACACGACCACTACGACCACCTGGACCTTGGCTCCATTCAGGAGCTGGCCGAAAAGACGGAGCACTTTTATGTGCCACTAGGCTTGGGAATGTGCCACTAGGCTTGGGAGCCCACCTGGAACGCTGGGGCGTCCCGGCCCGCAAGATTACCGAGCTGGACTGGTGGCAGGAGGCCTCTTTCAAGGGGCTTACCTTTGCGGCGACTCCCTCACGGCATTTCTCGGGCCGTGGCCTCTCAGACCGCATGCAGACCCTGTGGACTTCCTGGGTGATCCAGGGCGAGGAAGACAAGATCTTCTTTAGCGGCGACAGCGGTTATTTCGAGGGCTTCAAGGCGATCGGCGACAAATACGGTCCCTTTGATCTTACCCTGCTGGAGTCCGGGCAGTACAACGAGCTATGGCCCAACATACACATGATGCCCGAGCAAACGGTGCAGGCACACCTCGACCTGCAGGGCAAGCTGCTGATGCCCATCCACTGGAGAACCTTTGCCCTGGCCATGCACGGCTGGAAAGAACCCATCGAACGGGTAACCGCCGAAGCAAAGAAACGGTGTGTGCCGTTCACCACACCCCTTATCGGGGAGCCTGTCATCCTGGATCAAAAAGCGCCGAAGCGGGACTGGTGGCGCTAGCTGCTATTTGTTAGGCAAGCCCTGCATTAATCCTTACCTTTGGCCATGGATTTTGTGACGATAGACTTTGAAACGGCGACGCCGCAGCGGGACAGCCCCTGTGAGGTCGGTGTGACCGTGGTGCGGGGGAAGCAACTGGTAGAGACCCGCTCCTGGCTAATCAAGCCTTTGTATTACCCGCACTTCAGTTCTTTTAATGTGGCCGTGCACGGTATTCGGCCCTCCGACGTAAAAGACCAGCCGGATTTCCGGGAGCTGTGGCCGGTGCTGCTGCCCTACCTGGAAGGACAGTTCCTGATTGCCCATAATGCCAGCTTCGACATGAACGTGCTGCGTAAAACGCTGGCTACGTACAACATCCCCCTACCGGAGGCGCGCTATGCCGGCAGCCTGAAGTTCTCCAAGAGCGTCTGGAAAGGCATGAGCCGCTACGACCTGAAAACGCTCTGCAACCTGCACCGGATCGATTTCCTGCACCACCGCGCCGCCTCGGATGCCCATGCCTGCGCCGCCTTGTCCGTCAAGGCCCTCGACTTAACGGGTACTACCTCCGAAGAAGAGTTCACCTTTAAAATGGGCAGCAAGATTTAAGCTACCGTGCAGCAACAATAAAAAAAGCCGCCATACTTTACGTACAGCGGCTGCTAATTAGTCTCCAAAGGCAAAGGGGTTCAAACCCAGAGAAGAAATTAATAGGTATACCTGTCGATGAAGGACTGTACCCACGGATATAACTCCAGCTTGGTAGCACGTTCTAACGGCATGCCAGACGCATGGTACACGTAGCTGTAGAACTCCTTGCCTGAACCGGGGTCTTTATAACCAGGGTTGTTTACAAACAGCTTGATACCTGGCAGGTAATAGGAGCTGTTTGTTAAAGGCAACGGGTTCTGCTTCTCGTCGAAGCTGCCCCACTTGATAACAGATGGCTGCCCCATGTCTTCCATTCGGTTGCTCGTAGACCAGGTCTGCACCAACTCCACCATGTTGCCGTTGGCATCATACTTATATTCTATGATGCCCAGTTTACCCGCATCGGTAGTGGCATAACTCATCACAGTTTCCTTTACCAGCTTGTCTTCCTGGTATTCAAATTTGTAGCGGTAGTTTACCAGGTTTTCGCCGTAATAGCGTACCGCCTCTACCACTTTGTCTCCTTCGTAAGTATAGAGCATGTAGTTGTTGCCCAGTTTATAATCCAAACGCACGGGTTTGTTGCTCTCATATTGAATAGTATAGCCGTGCGTGGGCTGATCGGAGTAGCTCACTTCAATCAGGCGGTTCTGGGCGTCATACGTAAACACCTGCGTGCCGAACTGCTTCACCAGGCTGTTAGCCGTAACAGGCGGCGTGGCAGGTGGTGTTGGCGTACTTGGGGTAGATGGTGTACTAGGAGGTGTGCTGGGGGTAGAGGGCGTTGTAGGTGTAGTTGGTGTTGTTGGCAGTACGTCTTCCTTGTCGCAAGCGGAGAAGGTAAGGGTGGCCAGGCTAAGCCCGACCAGGAGCAGAAGTTGATTAGGTTTCATGGCAATGCTTTTCATAGGTTTATTTTGACTGTAAGACCAGCCCATTTCCGAAACCGTTGCCTGGGGCAGAATTAATATTAAAAAATATTCTGTGATATGTTATGCCATAAGATAGTAGCGGTGGAGTAGCTACTGCTACTCCACCGCTACTATTATCTGTTTTTGTACCTTGCTTAGTGGTTAAACCTCCTTTTGAGCTGCAGGTTGAGACCCAGGGAGTATGGTTTTAGCCCCAGCGGTTCCCGCTCTTTATAGGTGGATCCCAGGAAGTAGTTTATAGTAGGCATTAGTGTTACTTCATAGTTTTCCAGCACCGATACATTATACCCCATACCAAACTGCAGATTATAATTCGACTGCTCCAGGATGTTCTCCACAGAAGGAAATTCCACCGTTTCCGTCCAAACTCCATTGCTGTACTGCTTCGTTCTGCCCTTGATAAGTAAGTTAGCGCCTCCGGCAACTGTAATATTCAACCTGCTGTTGCCTCTTTCCATAAAGTAATATGTGGCCCCCAGGCGGAGTCCTCCATAAGCATAGGAGCTAACCAGTTGGCGCTCCTCTGTTCTAAGTTTGGACTCTATAACTATCTGCCTGCCGCCTGTCTGTGAAACGTTGAAGGTATCTATCTCACCTGTGGTAAGCGTATAGGTAACGTTCTCCTTCAGCTGCATCCAGCTCAGGCCTCCTTCTGCAAATAGTCCTGGAGACAAAACCCGGCTGTAATTCGCGCCAAACTCAAAGCCCATACGTTCGGGATCCAGCTGATTGGCACTGCTTACTTTTGTTATAAGAATATCATCAGAGGCGTTCGGCACAAATTTTCTGAAAGCATAGCGAGGGGCAAAATATACTCCTGCTGTCCATTCATTCCTGCTATGTTCCTGCTTTTTCTGCGGAGTTGCCTTGGACTGCTGCTTTTCTTCAACAACAGCTTTTTCAGGTATAGCGGCTGCTTTTGTCTTTTTCTCTTTTGCAGGAGCTACCGCAGCTACTTCAGCGCCAGTTTTCTCTACTGCAGGAGTTTCTGTATCTCTTGTTTTAGTAGTCTTGTGTTTGCGCGCTTTCTTCTTATCAGGATACGGAAGAATAGGTGCTTCAGGAAGTAATCTCTTACTGATTTGGCCGCGCGGTATCATGTCTGCGCTATCAGCCACACTAGTGATGCTCACCGATATTACAGGAAGTTCAAGTATGAATTCTGCCTGAGGCCAGCGCCCTCCGTAAGTATGTTCAGGTGTCGATAAATAAGGTGTGGATGCCCCAGCAGTTAGAGCCGGATTTTCCTGGAGATCCTGCTGCATTACCTGTTGCTTCTTATCTACCGAGGTCTGAGCAAGCTGCTCTCCGATGTTGCTCTCAGGTACAGGCGGTACCGGAGCGACAGGCTGTTCTCCATTCACCTTCTCGTTTTTTAGCTTCCTCTTAGCTGACGGAATCTGTGTACTGGCAACCTGGCTTTTGTCAACCTGCCCGATCTCCGGCCCAGTTTTCATTAATTGATATGTACCTACCAGCAGCAAAAGAAGCAGTGGCAGGAACCACCACGAGCGCCATTTCTGCTTAGGCCTCACTTCAGCCTGTATACTCTGCCAGCTTCCCACAGGAGGCTCCTCTTCGAGCTCCAGCATTTTGCGCCTTATCTCTTCAAGTTCTTTTTCTGTTAGCATGCCTCAGAGATTTGTTGTTTCAAAAGGATCTTTTTCAAAAAGCTTTTCGCTTTCGCCAGTTGCGATTTTGAGGTACCCTCCGCAATGTTCAGTGCCTCACCAATCTCACGATGGTTGTAGCCTTCCACGACATAAAGGTTAAAAACCAGCTTATACCCTTCTGGCATAAGATTAATAAGCGCTTGCAGCTCCTGCCCCGAAATCTGGCTGATGATGTCTTCGGTAGAGGGAGTGCTTTCTTCAATGGTGCTGTAATCCAGCTGTTCCTGGTACTTGCGGTTCTTGTGGTAATGGTTGATAGCTGTATTCACAAATATCCGCCTAACCCATCCTTCAAAAGAGCCACCACTATACGAGTCGATGTGCTTAAACACCTTCACAAAAGCCTCGTGAAAAATGTCTTCCGCTTCGAATCTGGAACTAGTATAACGCACGCACACCGCCATCATCCGCCGGGAGTACAGCTGGTACAGCTTCTCCTGCGATGACGCTTTGCCCTCCTTGCATCCAGCTATAATTTCCTCTTCAGATAGCACGTAAATCTGTTTCGATATAATGTGGCACTAGTTAATCCTATCAATACTCCCAGAACGAATCAAATGCGCTTAGCTCTACTTAACTACTATCTTCACCTTTACTTCCTGATAGTAATTGGCATTTTCACCATCCCAGCCATTAGGATAAACCCGATAGGTAAAAGAATCTTCTCCTCTGAAATTTTTATTGGGGTAATAGACATAGAGAATATTCTTTTCACCTTCAAAATAATCCACAGTTTTTATTACACCATTTTCTGGGTGCCAGTACTTAGTGCCAAAATTGTAAGTACCCTTACAGATACTATCATTTAAGAACAGCCTCACTCCTTTAGAAGGCTTATTTACTGTGGTGATGATAGAGTCGGCTCCGAGTTGAAAAGTGCAGTTAGTGAAATCTGGACGATTGTCCACAACAAGCTTTATCTTCGCAGTTTTACAAGTCCCCCCGTTGCATACTTCGTAAGTAAGACTATCTAAGCCTACATAACCTGGTTTAGGTTTATAGCCCATGATCTTTTCACTGTCGTTTGCATAATTAGGGTAAATTTCCCCGTGCACCGGTTGGCTATAGGTTATCTTCTCATATACCTCTACTGTATCGTTCACAGCGCTCCAAACTCTGCTGTCTTGGTCATTATATACATAGAGCAGGTCATCGTTCAGCTTGAAGTTTGTGAAGGAAACCGGCGCTACATCCTCCTCTACCTGCTCACAGCCCCAGAGCGCCAGAGCGGCACTCGCCAGAGCCAGGAAAAACGCTTGGCGAACAGTTATATGTTTTCTCATCAGGTTATCTTTTTGTTTCTGGGGGTAAGACAGGGGGAGGTGTGAAAGCGTTGCCCGGAATACCGGAATAAAGATAGATTTTTTTGTTTCAGGTTGTTTCTGCACCTGTAGTATGCCATCATAATGTTTTTGGAACACTAAGGCGTCTTATTTTATCCTTACCTTTGGCCATGGATTTTGTGACGATAGACTTTGAGACGGCGACGCCGCAGCGGGACAGCCCCTGTGAGGTCGGTGTGACCGTGGTGCGGGGGAAGCAACTGGTAGAGACCCGCTCCTGGCTAATCAAGCCTTTGTATTACCCGCACTTCAGTTCTTTTAATGTGGCGGTGCACGGCATTCGGCCCTCCGACGTAAAAGACCAGCCGGATTTCCGGGAGCTGTGGCCGGTGCTGCTGCCCTACCTGGAAGGACAGTTCCTGATTGCCCATAATGCCAGCTTCGACATGAACGTGCTGCGTAAAACGCTGGCTACGTACAACATCCCCCTACCGGAGGCGCGCTATGCCGGCAGCCTGAAGTTCTCCAAGAGCGTCTGGAAAGGCATGAGCCGCTACGACCTGAAAACGCTCTGCAACCTGCACCGGATCGATTTCCTGCACCACCGCGCCGCCTCGGATGCCCATGCCTGCGCCGCCTTGTCCGTCAAGGCCCTCGACTTAACGGGTACTACCTCCGAAGAAGAGTTCTCCGTTAAAATGGGCAGCAAGATCAGTCGCCTCTGCTAATCCCTTTTGCAGCTATTTGCTGGCAACACCTTATATGCGAACAGCCGCTTTCCCTCGGGAGTGTGGCTGTTTTTTTTTGGCTGGTATAAGTTCGGAAACCATGCAGCGGAACAGATTAACGGCTACAACAAAGGCCCAGGTGTACGCACTTATCTTCCTACGCACAGTACGATTCTTTGTCAAAAGAGCCTCTTTTGCCTCTTGTCCCGCTGCCGTTTTGGCGTGTTCTACGTATAACTTTCTACCTTCTGCTACATCTTCCTCCCTCATTTATCAAGTGATGGTATTGTTTATTCGTTTTTATTAAAGCTGGGGATAAGTCGGTACCCGGAACATCCATGAAAATCCTTGAACTTAAAATAATGCGCGGGCCAAACTACTGGTCCATCAAGCATCCGAAGATCATCGTACTGAAACTGGACCTCCAGGACCTGCAGGATACCCAGACGAACGAAATACCAAACCTGGAGCAGAAGCTATTGAAGCTGCTCCCCGGCCTTTACAGGCACCGCTCCTCCGAGGGCACCGAAGGGGGCTTTATCCGGCTGGTGAACGAAGGGACCACGCTGAGCAAGGTCGTGCAGCACGTTGCCCTGGAACTGCAAACCATCGCAGGCATGGACAGCGGCTACGGCAGGCGCTATGCCTCCAGCCAGCCGGGGGTGGACTTCGTCGTGTTCTCCTACCAGCAGGAACGGGCGGGCGAATACGCTGCCGAGGCGGCCGTACGCATTACCGGGGCCCTGGCCCGTGGGGAGCGGGTGAGCGTGATCCAGGACGTGGCGAAGCTGCACCAGATACGGGAAGACGAGTATTTCGGGCCAACGACCGAGGCCATTGTACAGGAGGCCGTGAACCGCGACATCCCCTATATCCAGAACAGACAGAGCGGGCTCATCCACTTGGGCTATGGCATTTACCAGAAGCGTATACAGGCGGCCATGAGCAGCAATACCTCCTGCTTTGCGGTAGAGAGTGCCGGCGACAAAAACGTCACGAAGCGGATACTGGCGGAAGCAGGCATCCCCGTGCCACAGGGCCGCACAGTGTCTAACACGCGCGAACTGGAAGAGGCGGTGGACGAGTTAGGCTACCCACTCGTCACCAAGCCCCTGAACGGCAACCAGGGCAAGGGGGCCAGCATCAACATCCCGAACTGGAAGGAGGCACAGAAAGGCTTCGCAGAGGCAAAACGCTACGCCGAGGCCGTGATGGTAGAGCAGTTCATAGCCGGCTTCGACTACCGGCTGCTCGTGATCGACGGCAAGTTCACCGCCGCTGCCAAACGTACTCCGGCCATGGTGACCGGCGATGGTACCGCTACGATCCGCCAGCTGGTAAACGCAGTAAACAAAGACCCGCGCCGGGGGGTGGGCCACGAGAAGGCGCTCACGCACATCAAGATCGACAAGATCAGCCGCGGCATCCTGCGCGAAAAAGGCCTTACCTTAGATTCCGTGCTCCCCAAGGGCCAGGTGCTGTACCTGAAAAACACGGCCAACCTGAGCACCGGCGGCACGGCTACCGATGTCACAGATGTCGTGCACCCTTACAACGTGCTGATGGCCGAGCGCATTGCCGGCATCATCGGCCTGGATATTTGCGGGGTCGACGTGATGACCTCCGACATCGCCATCCCCTTACCTGAAACCCGGGGGGCCGTGATAGAGGTGAACGCCGCGCCGGGGCTGCGGATGCACATCTCCCCTACCGAGGGCCTGCCGCGCAACGTGGCCGAGCCAATCATCAACATGCTGTTCCCCTACGGCTGCCCCTCCCGCATTCCCATTGTGGCGGTAACGGGCACCAACGGCAAGACCACCACCACCCGCCTGATTGCCCATATCCTCCAGTTCAAAGGCCACAAGGTGGGCTATACCACCACCGACGGCATTTACATACAGGGCCGCAAGATCATTAAAGGCGACACCACGGGCTCCTACAGCAGCGAGTTTGTGCTGAAAGACCCGACCGTGAACTATGCGGTGCTGGAGTGCGCCCGGGGCGGTTTGCTGCGCTCGGGCCTGGCCTTTACGCAATGCGATATCGGGGTGGTGATGAACGTGACGGAAGACCACCTGGGGCTGGGCGACATCAATACCGTGGAGGACATGGCCAAGGTAAAGGGCGTGATTCCCAAAACAGTGTGCCCGGATGGCTATGCCGTGCTGAACGCCGACGACGACCTGGTGTACGGCATGGCCAGTGGCCTCCGCTGCAAAGTGGCCTTCTTTAGCCTGGACGAGTCGAATCCGCGCATCATCGAGCACACGGCCAAAGGCGGACTGGCGGCGGTGTTCGAAGACGGCTATATCTCTATCTTCAAGAACACCTACAAGATCCGGATCGACCGGGTAGCGGACATACCGCTTACCTTCGGGGGCAAGGCCCGCTTCAACATCTACAATGTGCTGGCGGCTACCCTGGCAGCTTATATCTCGCACATGGAGGTAAACGAGATCAAGACGGCGCTGCGCACCTTTATCCCCTCGCCGGAGACCACCCCAGGCCGCATGAACCTGTTTCACCTGCCGCATGCCGAGGTGCTGGTGGACTATGCCCATAACATTGCCGCCATGCAGGCCATCGGGGAGTTTGTCAGCCAAACCGAAGCGAGCACCAAGATCGGGATCATCGCCGGCATTGGCGACCGCCGCGACGAGGACACGAAAGAGGTAGGCCGTATTGCCGCCGAGGTATTTGATCAGATCATCATCCGGCAGGACAAAGACCTGCGCGGGCGCGCCGGCAAAGAGATCAACAGCCTCTTGAAGGAGGGAATTTTTGCGGTAAAACCAGAGCTGGAACCTCTTGAGATAAATCAGGAAACACGGGCCCTGGCCTATGCCCTGGAGTATGCACCGGACGGCGCTTTCATTGCCCTTTTCTCGGAGGACATCCCGGAAGCAGTAAAGCTGGTGGAGAATTTCCGGGTGATCCAGCACCGGAAGTCGGCGATGGAGTAAGAAGTTGCAAGCATGGGCAAGGGTTTGATTTGAATAAATTGGCGTTGTGGTGGCTTATTCAAGGGCTCATGAATTCACTGTTGTTACTTCTGTTCGTTGTCCGAGCTGATGTTTTACTGCAGAACTCTCGCAGGTTATGAGAGGGCACTGGCAGTTTCTTGTCTAAGTTGGCGTAGGGTCTGCTTATCCACGGCTCTAATGAAGCCCTTTTGCATAGAGGAGGGCTTTGCGCTCCCCGTCTGGGGTAGGGGCCTTTCTGAAGCGAGGGCGGGTTTTCCTGCTCAGCGCTGCCGGGGCTAGGGCCTCACGGTTTCGTTTCCTGCCAGAGCCCCTCTGTTCAGCATTGTCTTTCGTGCACTCCCCTCCTTATTTAAGGAGGGGTGCCGAAGGCGGGGTGGTTCATCTCTTTTCGAGGGCCCCTCCCCTGGCGCCTTCGCCCCTGCTCCACACCACCTCTCCGGAAGGGTCTTGTCCAAATCAACCGGAGAGGTCACCGCACAGGGATTCTTCTCTACTACCCTTTTGACCGCACCTCGATCTGGCCGTCCCGGACGCGGACTTCAAAGGCGGGTTGTGGCTCGGATGCCGGGCCCTGCTCAATCTTGCCATCCTCCAAAGAAAAGACGGAGCCATGCCAGGGGCAGCGCACACGGCCGTCTGCCAGCAGGTCGCCATCAGAAAGCGGGCCGCCCATGTGGGAGCAGCTGTGTGCCAGCGCAAACACCTTCCCCTCCTGCCGGGCTAGCAGCACCGGTACGTCCCCGGCTTTCACGCAGCGCATGCTGTTTTCTGCCAGTTCCTTTTCCGGCAAAACTACCACAAAGTCTTGTAGCTTCCTGGCTCCTGCAGGGGAATGGTCTACCCCGATGCGCTTGCTGTAAACGAGGTGCCCGCCCAGGTAAGCTCCCGCACCCACGATCCCGTAGCCCAGCATAGACAGGCCAATGGCCGCTCCGCGCGTTTTCCTGCGCCGCCGCAGCAACAGGGAGGTAACGTAGAGGGCAGCCGCGCCCGCATTCAGCATGCCGTGCATCAGGCCGAGTTTTCGCTTTTCTTTGGTCGTGCCGGTCCAGTCCGCCAGTCCCGAAAGGGCCGCGCCTACCGCCCCGACTAGTCCCACAGCCACAGCAGCATCCGCGCCGGGCGCATACTTTTTCTGGCCCAGCAGTTCCATGGTGTCCAGCACGGCGGCTGTCGTCCAGGACCCGACCGGCACATCTGTGATCGCCGGATGAAGCGGATGCCCAAGCCAAGTGCCGTGCAGGGCGTTCTTGATTTGCTGGCCGGTTTCGCCGCCTGCTTTAAAAGCATCCACGACCGCAGGCTGAAGAGCATCGCCAGCCGTTTTCAGCCATTCTTGTTGCTCGATGGTATTGATCAACGTATTCTGCTCCATTTGCTTTTATCTCCTTTTCTTTTGGATGGTGTTGCTATGAACGCAGCTTCAGGAAAGGAGGTTTTGCAGGGAAGTCTTACCTGTTCTGGAGCAAGGTTTTTCGTAAGAGAAGCAGCTTTGGGGAAAGAACTCCCCCTGTGGACTAACTATTTTCTTTTGGAGCATCACCTATAGTAACACCACCCCTCCCGCTGTAGCTATATTTATACCTCCGGTACACATATGCAGAAGTATATCATACTAGTGATACTACCTTTGATTTTAGAAATACTATTTAGATCGTTCGAAGCTTCTTCAGAAGCCCTTCCTACAATTCACTAACGACGTTACTGTTTTCATTATGGTCTCTAGTTAGTAGGATATAAATTTTGTGATAAACCGAAAAGAAGCGATTGGAGGGCTCTCTTGAGACAATTGCACCCTATATTAAAAGGTCATATATTGATACTTGTATACATAGAAAGTACGACTGACAGAATAAACGATGGATGCTCAAACCTTTAGTAACATTAGTAAAATAATTGAACGAGATAGTAAATTCACAACCTATAAATTTGCTTTACTAAGGGGTACAATAGACATAGTACAGGAGAATTCTCCATTTATTCTCGTCCGTGGAAATGTTGTAGAAATACCTTTAGGCTTAATGATAGAGAAATGGATCCTTTATTATTATCCAATTCTAGCTTCTCCTCAACTTGTTCCACAAATAAATGGTAAAGACAAAAAGCTTGCGTTTGGTAAACACTTTGATGAAATCATAAAGCATTATAGACATCACGGGGGACTATCTTTACTCTACAACGAGCTACGAAATCAAGGTGTAAGCTTAGAAATAAGAGACAAATTTCTAAATCTTTCCAAGTCTTTAAAAAGAACAATTGTAGAACAACCAATGCGCTATATTGGAGGATCTATTTCAAACAAGCATTATTCAATTTTCAACTATCAAGGCACAAGTAAAAGAATAACGTGTAAGTCTCTGAATACGCAATGGCTCGTTGATTCTTTTGGCTCTTTCACTATCCCTTTCTCTTATTATGAGGCCTTTAAAGTATTAGGTAGCTTTTTGGGTGGAACAGATTCTATACTTTTCAAATGGGCTGAGTTTTCAGTAAGTGCATCAAGAGATGCACTTACAACAGAAAAAGTAATACATGAAATTTTAAAGGGCCCGATTACGAAAAGAGACGCAAAGGATTCAAAAGACTTGTACAAATCTATTTTAGGAGAAAAACAGCAAGTTGAGTGCGTTTGGTCAGGTACAAACATAGTCAAATATGATGTCGACCACCTAATACCTTTTTCTGTATGGAAGAACAACGACTTGTGGAATCTACTACCGGCATCGCCTAAAGTAAATAACCAAAAGCGAGACAAAATTGCATCTTTAACTCTTTTAGACAAGAGAAAGGACACTATTATTTACTATTGGGAGCTCATTCAACAAAAGTTCAATGAAAAGTTTTTTAATGAGTTAAGCATCTCTCTAACGGGGTACATTGACAAACAGAACTGGCAAAACAGAGCTTTTGAACAACTTAAAAAGACAAGTTCAAGCCTAATTAATATTCGAGGTTATGAGGAGTGGAACTATACAAAATAACACCTATAGCCATTTAACAGCTAAAGAGAGAGATACCATTTCCTTTCCTGCAAGAATCATCAAAGAAAGGCAGCTATTGAAGGGAGCTATTTTAGATTTTGGATGCGGATTAGGTAAAGATGTTGAATTATTAAATAGTATAGGCCATAATGTAACAGCTTATGATCCATTCTATTTTCCTGATTATCCTAAAAAGCTTTTCGATACAATTATTTGTTTTTACGTGTTAAATGTCCTTCTTCCTAATGAACAGGAACACGTATTAATGAATGTCTCGTCATTACTAAAGTCAAATGGTAAAGCTTATTTTGCTGTTCGAAGAGACATACAGTATGAAGGTTTTAGGCTTCATAAACTTCATCAAAAGCAAACTTATCAGTGCAATGTTCTACTACCTTTTAAGTCTATATTTAAAAATGAAAGTTGTGAAATTTATGAGTACCAACATTACACAGCTTTGCACCAAGGAAATGAGCAATTAAGTCCTTTTCTGAAGGGTAACGAAGAAAGAGAATTAGTTACTGAAAGCACTGAAGCATTTACAATTTATGATAAATATCCTGTCAACCCCGGGCACTGCTTAATTATACCTAAGAGAATAACAGCAAATTATTTTGATTTAACTGTCGCCGAGCAACAAGCTTGTTGGTCCATGGTAAACAAAGTTCAAAATATTTTACAAGAGCAGTATAATCCTGATGGCTTTAATATAGGTGTTAACGTTGAAGAAGCAGCCGGGCAAACCATACCACACGTTCACCTTCATGTAATTCCCCGTTATAATCATGATATGGAAGACCCAAGAGGAGGAGTACGAAATGTAATACCTTCTCGAGGAAACTATTTAAAATAAGCCCTGAGAACAATGAGTTTGGACTCCACTACGCTTTAAGCCTAATAAACCCAGGCCCTTGCCTCCCCTTCCTTCCCATCTCTCCAACCTGGTGCACTGAACCGCCTTGATAAATAACCAAACAAGAAAGCACAAACAGCTGTTAAAGCCCTAAAGCAAGCCCCGGGTTTGTTTCCATTCTTTTCATGCTTATTTTGGGTAAACCACATAGCGACATAGATCATGCAATACAGAAAACTAGGAAAAACAGGATTTGAGGTATCAGAAGTATCATTGGGTACCTGGCAAGTAGGCGGCCGCTGGGGCGACGCCTTTGATGAGCAGAACGCCGCACAGATTATTAACAAAGCCATCGATGAAGGGGTTAATTTTATTGACACCGCCGATGTGTACAGCGAGGGCCAGAGCGAGGCTGCCGTGGCCAAAGTAGTCAAAAGCCGGAGCGAGCAGGTGTACATCGCCACCAAGTGCGGCCGCCAGATCTCCCCGCATACGTCCGAAGGCTACACGCCCGAACGCCTGAAGGGTTTTGTGGAGCAAAGCCTGCGCAACATGCAGCTCGAAACCCTGGACCTGATCCAGCTGCACTGTCCGCCAACAGAGGTCTACAACCGTCCCGAAATATTTGAAACGTTCGAAAAGCTAAAAGAGCAGGGCAAGATCCGGAACCTGGGCGTGAGCGTGGAACTGGTGGACGAAGCCCTGCTGGCCATGCAGTACCCGAACGTGACCACCGTGCAGATCATTTACAACATGTTCCGCCTGAAGCCGGGCGAGGAGTTCTTCTCAAAAGCGAAGGAAAACAATGTCGGCATCATCTCGCGGGTGCCTTTGGCAAGTGGCTTACTTACCGGTAAGATGAGCCCGGAGACGAAGTTCGGCCCGGAAGACCACCGCACTTTTAACCGGCAGGGAGAAGCCTTTGACAAGGGAGAGACTTTTTCGGGCGTTGACTTTCACCTGGGGCTGGAAGCCGTGGAGGAACTGCGAAAGGTGTTCCCCGGGCAGGAGCCTTTGGCCGCATGGGCCTTGCGCTGGGTGCTGATGTCGCCGGAAGTAAGCACCGTGATCCCTGGCGCTTCGCGTCCGGACCAGGTAGAGGCGAACATCAAAGCCTCTAACTTACCGGCCCTGAGCCAGGAACAAATGCAGGCGGTACAGCAGGTGTATGACCAATACATCCGGCCATCTGTGCACGAGCTCTGGTAAGGGACCAGAACCGCGCCAACACCTCTTTCACCCAAACAAGCACCTTTCAACAAGCTAAGACATGAGTACCTTATCCGTACAGCAGCTTCGCGCTGACTTCCCTGCCTTACAGGAGACAAAAGACAGGAAGCCTTTTATCTATTTCGACGGTCCCGGCGGCACCCAGATGGCGCAGCAAGCCGTGGATGCCATGGTGGGCTATATTACGAGCGGCATGGCCAATTTACATGGCGCTTTTGAAACCAGCGTAAAGACAGACCGCTTACTGGAAGATGGCCGGAAGGCAGTGGCGGACCTTCTGAACTGCACCCCACAGGAGGTAGCCTTCGGGCAGAACATGACCTCCCTTGCCTTTTCCATTGCCCGCAGCCTGGGGCCTTTCATCACGGCCTCGGATGAAGTGGTGGTGACGGAGCTGGACCACCGCGCCAACGTAGACCCCTGGGTCACGCTGGCCAAAGACAAGGGGGCACCCGTGACCTTTATTCCGGTGAACCCCGACACTTACACCCTGGAGCTGGACAAGCTGCACGAGCTTATCACCGAGAACACGAAACTGGTGGCCGTGGGCCTGTCGTCGAACGTAACGGGTACGGTAACGGACATCGCCCGGATCATTGCCCGGGCAAAGGAAGTAAACGCCCTGGTGGTGGTGGATGCCGTGCATGCGGTGCCCCACCTTTCCCTGGACTTTAAAGACCTGGGCTGCGATGTGCTGCTGTGCTCGGCCTATAAGTTCTTCGGTCCGCACGTGGGCATTGCCGTAATCGCCGCTTCCCTTTTCGAGAAGCTGCCCGTGTACAAGCTGCAGCCCGCCCCGCAGGAGATACCCGATAAGCTGGAAACCGGCACCCAGAACCACGAAGCCATCGCCGGTCTGATCGGGGCCATTTCATTCATCGAAAACCTGGGGGAAGGCGCTACCCGGAGAGAACGCCTGCAGTCGGGCATGCAGCGGATAGAGGCACATGAGCAGGAGCTGAGCGACCGGATCGAGGCCTTTTTAAAGCGTGTGCCGGAAGTGCGCCTGTACCGGGCACCGGAAGGCACGCCCAAGACGCCCACCTTCGCCTTTACCCTGGATAACATAAACGCCCGCGAAGCCTCGGCCTGGTTTGCCGAACGCTACAACATGAACATTGCCGACGGCCACTTTTACGCCTCTACCATGGCCGAGAAGCTGGGTGTAAACCCCATGGGCGGCTGGATCAGGATTGGCTTGGCGCCTTATAATACCCTGGAAGAGGTAGAACTTTTTGAGCAGGGCCTGCAAGCGTTCTTAAGCGAGCATAGCAGCCAATAGCTGCGCCCGCTTAAGAACGCTTGTCTGAAGAATGGCAGGGGTACCTTCGCAGAAATGCTAGTGGGCCTCTGCCATTTCTGTTTTACCATGTTCCGCGCTGATGCTCTTCTGCATGTCGGCCGGCACCGGGGCATATGCGGCGAAGTGGCTGCGCACGATGGCCCGGCCCTGGCTCAGGTTGCGGATAGAGGCCAGGAGCTTGTCCAGCTCGGCCAGTGGTGCCCGGGCCCGGATCACCTGGTAGTCCTGCTCCATTTCCATGTTCAGGATAATCCCTCTCCGGATCTGCAGTTCCGTCATCATGTCGCCCAGCAGCGAAAGCGGCACCCTTACTTCCAGCTCCTGTACCGGCTCCAGCAGGAGGGGCTCTGCCTGCATAAAGGCTTCCCGGAAGGCCATCATCCCGGCGATCTTAAAGGAAATGTCGTTGCTGTCGACGGGGTGCATTTTGCCATCAAATACGCTCACCCGCACGTCGCGCACGTAGGAACCGGTGAGCGGCCCCTGCTCCATTTTCTCCATCACCCCTTTGAGGATAGAGGGCAGGAAGCGGCCATCGATCACCCCGCCCACAATGCAGTTGTTGAACACCAGTTTGCCGCCCCAGGGCAGGTCGATCGTTTCTGTTTCCCGTACCGGGTGCTCCTTCAGCGGGGGCATGCCTTCGTAGTAGGGCTCCACCTGCAGCGACACCTCCCCGAACTGCCCGGCTCCTCCCGACTGTTTTTTGTGGCGGTAGGTGGCCGTGGCGGCCCGCTGGATGGTTTCGCGGTACGGCACCTTCACTTTCTGGAACTCGACCTGCATTTTGTACACGTGCTCCAGCCGCCATTTTGTGACCATCAGGTGCAGCTCGCCCTGGGTGGCCAGGATGAGTTGCTTCAGTTCCTGGTCGTAGCTCACCTCCACGGTGGGGTCTTCCATGTGTATCTCGCTCAGCACCTCCCCCAGCTTCTCCTCATCCTGCCGGTTGACGGCGGTAACCGCCACCCGCCATTTCGGATCCGGAAACTGTATCGGCTCGATACTGCCTGTGGCCTCCTTGCCGTTCAGCGTATGGTTGGTGTAGGTGTTCCGCAGCTTTAGCGTGCAGCCAATATCCCCGGCCTTGAGGCACTCCACGGGGTTACGGTTCTTTCCATCGGTTATAAACAACTGCCCGATGCGCTCCACTGTGTTCGTCTTCTCGTTCTGCAGTTCCATGCCGGTCGTTACTTCCCCGGCCAGTACTTTAAAGAAAGACAAACGACCCAGGCGCGGCTCAATCAGGGTTTTAAAGAAAAACAGGCGGGTGGGTGCCTGCGGATCACAGGGTACCTCCTGCCCGTCTTCGGTGCCCTCCGGGGGCATTTCGGTGGCAGAAGGCGCCACATTGTCGATAAAGCCCATCATGCGGCCCGAGCCCATGTCTTTTTTCGCGGACAGGCAGAACACCGGGAACACCTCGTGCTTCATCATCCCTATTTTCAGACCCTGCCGCATTTCGTCTTCGTCCAGCGTGCCCTTCTCAAAGTACTTCTCCATCAGGCCCTCATCGTTCTCCGCCGCCTTTTCCACCAGCTCGTTGTGCAGCGCGTTCGCCCGCTCCTGCTCGCTGTCGGGTATGGGGAGCTTTTCGGGCTTGCCCCCTTCTTCCGGAAACTTATAAAGCACCATCTTCAGCAGGTCCACGATGCTGTCGAAGCCCAGCCCCGTATTGACAGGATATTGCATGATGGTGACCGCCGGCCCAAAAAAGAGCTTCGCTTCCTCGATGGTTTGCTTGAAACTGGCCCTGCCGGAGTCCAGCTGGTTCACAGCCAGGATGGTGGGCTTTTTATAGCGGTCCACATAACTCCAGAGCAATTCGGTGCCTACTTCCACCCCGTTCTGGGCGTTGAGCAACAATACCGCCGTGTCGCACACCCGGATGGAGGAGATCACCTCCCCCACGAAATCGTCGAGGCCGGGGGTATCCATCAGGTTGATCTTGTAGTCCCGCCACTCGGTATGCAGGCTGGTCGCATACACGGAACTGCCGCGCTCGTGCTCCACCTCGTGGTAATCGGAGACGGTGTTGTGCTCCTCTACTGTCCCACGGCGGTTAATGATGCCTGCTTCGAAGAGCATGGTTTCGGCGAGCGTTGTTTTACCGCTTTTCGCAGGGCCTAGCAGCGCTACGTTTTTGATGTGTTTTTCGTCATACGTCTTCATACAGGTAAGATTTACAGGTTGTGTTACAGATAGAAGGTTTAAACGGAGGCGGCACACTAACACACTGCACATCAGGCCGCTACACTTAACTTATGCGAGAAATAAAGGCAAAAGGTTATTTTTTGTATTAGTATAATACAAACGCACTCAAAAAGCGGCAGCACCGGTCTCATTTATCACTCCGGCGCCTCATTCCACAACGAAATGCCACTCTACAGGCCAGGAAAAGCCCGAAGGGAAGGGAGTTAGAAAATGGTTTTATCGGGTAGAGCTGCAGGTGGTACCACACAGCAGGCGCTGGACCAATTACAAAAGCACAGGGGCTAAGGCTGCCGCTCATCTAATACAAGTGCTATACCCTTACGATTACTTGAGACAGTTACAAAGAGCAGACTGTCCTCTTGAGGGGATTAAGGGAGTGTTTCCATTACAATTAATCCTATATTGCAGGGTATTCCTTTTTAAAGCTTAGCGTACCATGAGCATACAACTCCCTTACACCAGCATTGTCCGGGAAGCTTTCAGCCTTTACCTGGACCAGCAGATCGATTTGGATACGTTGATTGAGCGGCTACGTGAAATTGAACTGCAGGTGATGTCGGAGGACCCGGACGAGGAGGAAACCGGAAAGCGCCTGTGGTTCCGTTTTTTTGAAGGTGACCCGCTGCAAACCACGATCGAAGACATCGAAACGGACCTCAGCCAGCCCTCCCACCCCAACAGCATGATCCTGCAACGCGGCATCGCCCTGGGCCTGGAAAGCAACGAACTGGAAGTACACTATTCTTAGCTCGTCTAACAGAGTTTCCCGCACCTTTTAAAGGCAAGCACTTTTGAAAGAGGAGGCGGAGATAAATAAATTTAGCTTAATATTGTAGTTAGTATATCTCACCAAAGAACAAGCTAATAACAACAACAGCCATGAGCCAACTCAAGATCAGCAGCCTGCAGGAATTAGCCGAATATGAAGGCAAGGAAATGGGCGTGTCGGACTACCACACCATCACGCAGGAGCAGATAAGCAAATTCGCAGACGCCACCCTCGATCACCAGTGGATCCACCTGGACGCCGAGCGCGCCAAAACAGAAACTCCCTTTGGTGCCACCATTGCCCATGGCTACCTGACCGTATCGCTGCTCCCCTACCTCTGGCACCAGATCGCCTCTATCGAGAACCTGAAGATGCAGGTAAACTACGAGATCGAAAGCCTGCGCTTTAACCAGGCCGTGACCGTGAACAGCGACGTGCGCCTGCGCGCCAAGCTCCTCTCGGTAAAAGACCTCCGCGGCATCGCCAAAGCCCGATTGGAAGTTACCCTGGAGATAAAAGACAGCAAGAAACCAGCCTTTACCGGCATTATTACTTTTTTGTATCACTTCGAGGGGTAGAGCCTAAGTATAATCTGCTTATGACAGAGAAACTTGCGTTTCGCCTAAGCTTTGATAGAAACTGCTAGTTTGACTATTGCCTAAGCTGGCGTAGGGGCGGCTGATCCTGTAGAATCACAAGCGTCCTTTTTCATTGTTTCTTAAGTGCGCTCCACGTCCGCGAGGGCGCGTTTTCCCGCTCGGCGCTGGGACATTTTCTGCGCTTACCGCGCTACCGCTCACGCGGTACCGAAAATCTCCAAAGGCGCCTCCCAGAAAAACTGGGTAAGATTTCTTTCTTCGATCACGAAGTAGGAACTTCAGATACCTTAATCGTCCTTACTTCTACTACAAGGCAGAGAAGGTAACCAAGTGCACCGATGACGATTTTTTGTTTGAGCGTTCAGCGAGTGGGGGAAGGGGCCCTCGATTCAAAATCGTCTTGATTCTTTTGCTTACGGGGGTAGGGGCCCTCTCTTTTTCTCTAAGAGGGCCCCTACCCCCATCAAGGAGAAATTAAGGCCCAGCCGGCGAGGCGAAAAGCTAGACAGGAGCTATAGCTTCAAAAATATGTTTATAGCCTGCAAAAGAACATAACAAAAGTAATCTACACGAAACCCTTTTGTCACCACCTTAACCTTACAAGCCCCACCAAGTATACCCTACTATGGAAAACCCGCATCTGGAAAACTGGGACGAAGAAAAATACACCCACCTGAACACCTACTTCCGCATCCGGATAGAGCAGCTGCTGCGCCAGGATCCTGAACTACAACAGCTGTTGGAGCAAAACAAAGCCCAACTGCAGGACGTGGTCAACAGTATGAACGAAGACGACCAGGAACGCTGGCAGGAGTTCGTGGAGCTGGACCAGCAAAAGCTGCAAATCGACATGTGGAACCACCTGCACGGCATCGGCACCCCTTATAACCCCCGCACCGGCTTCCGTGGCCCTGACGCTGACGAAGACGAAGAGGCCCCCAGACCCTGGTAATAACACCAGCTGCTGACTGGAGCCTCTGCTTTACTATACCTCCCCTACCCTCACCGGGGCTTTCCGTTTCTCCTACACGGCTACGTCCTTTTGCAGAGCAGTACAAAACCCCTGCCAGTGCTCCCCAAACAAGAAAACACACCTTCCTGCCCTTATAATAACACCATAAAAAACGTATATAACACCAAAACATTTTAATTTGATGATCCGCAAGCAAATCCATGAGCAAGCCTATGAAAACCTTTGTTTACCGCCTGTTAGCTGTAGGGCTGCTGCTTTGCCAGGTATTAACGTCGTGCTACAGCTATAGAAACACGACCAGGAGCGGGGAGCTCTCCCCTCCTGAGCTCGCATCCCAGTTTAAGCCGGGCAAACTCTACAAGGTTACCTCCTCGTCGGGGGATGAGACGAAAATCAGAGTGACGGGCATGGATGACACCTACCTGTATGGTACCATCTACACCCTCGACTACGCTGGTAACACGATGAAAGCACCCGATAGCGCTGTTCCCTTGGATCAGATAGTTAAAGTGAAGGAAAAGAAGCTTAACGTACTGTTAACGATTGGCGTCGTGGTCGTGCCTGTGGCACTTTCATTTTATATTGTTTCTGAGACTTGCTGCGATTTTAACCCTTTCCCTAATGGGCTGTAAAGGCCAGCGCCTTCCTCTGCAAGGTGGCCTTGCGTCCCTTCCAAATTCTTTGTTCTTCTCCCGTTTATGAAAAATAAAAGGTGGTCCTGTACGCACCGTTCCCCTTCTTTCGGGAAGTTCTGGAACGAAGCCCTCCCTGAAAAACAATAAGTTGAAAAAGACGACCAAATGGGCTGTTAAATCGTTAGCTTTAGAAAATATAAACGAAAGGATCATGGCTAAGTCACAGAACGCCCGAAAAGAAGAAAAGAAGAAACCTGCGAAAACGACCAAGGAAAAAAGAGCTGAAAAACAGGAAAAGCAGCAGGAAAAGAAGAAAGACAGATCTGTTTAACAGACAACAACCTAAAACGCCCCGGATCGCAACTTTACCTTGCTACCCGGGGCCTTTGCTTTGGCACCTGTTCGCAATCTCATTTGCAGCTAAAGCTGCTGCTAGTTAATACTCAACATCCCTTACTGAAGGGACAAGAGTCTGTACAAAATTGCCTGAAGCAGGACTGACAGGAATTTAGGATGGAGCAGATCTGCTGATGCATTTTTATGGCCTTGTTCTATAAGCGGCACACGTCCGGACAGCTTGCTGCTTGGCTTTATATGGCAATAAATTAATAATTTATCTAACGTAAATTCGGAATTAACCTTTGAAATTTCCGTTTCTGAGGCCTTCAACATTAACATTTAACTGCTTCTTCATCTATTTAAGGAGATGGAGCCTCAAAACACTGATAAACAGCTAACTGCTTGTGTTTGATTAATACTTATAACTATGCATATTGTATTGATTTACAGTCAACTAAATGCTGTTTAATTCCCGAGTTCACGTTTTATCTACAGTTTAAACGATGAGAGCGAGCTCTCATTTAAACGAAACATACCCGGTAAGCTGTCACTCCTCCCCTAATCTTGTAAGCAAAGTTTTAGACTCACCTTTTAGCCCCAGCGGGGCGATATGTTTGTAGAAAACAGCCCCGTCCCTCTAAAGCTCCGGAGGAGCGGCATGTCCCATATATAATCAAGGGCTGCTCCGACAGGGTTAAAGTAATTGCCGCAAGCGGATGTAAAACCCACCCCTACCCCTCCCAAGAGGGGAATCTTTACCTATGCCTGATGGCATCTGCGCCTAACAGAACTCCTTGCTGCCGAGAACAGGAATCTTTACCTGTGCCTGATGGCATCCCTTGCCCCTCTTAAAACGGGCCCGTTTCATTCTTTTCCACCTGAAAAAGCCAGGAATAAGCTATTCCTTTTGAGGAAGAAACTGCCATTCCTTACAGGAGCCGGTTCAAATATAGGGTCAGGGGCTTATCCTCCATGGAATTAAGTTTAATCTACCAACTCACAAGATCCTTTCAGGATGACAGAACAGCAGGGAACCTTCTGGAAAGTTTAAGAAAAAGACTTCCTGTTTTTAAAGTAAAGCTACACGTACACTGTCATCACCCCTTGCAACGAAAGAATGATGCTTTGCTGCACGAACACCTGATTCCCCTCCTCGGAGGGGCTAGGGGTGGGTAAAAAGCCTTGCGTTCCCGTGTCCGATACCAGGCACAAACCAAAGCCATCCATTTCGCCAATCGTAATTTTAACCTCACAGTTACCCTACGTAAGACTCCTTTTCCAAAAAGTGACCCTCTATTATTTAACATAACATTTATACTAAAGAACAACAGCCTCTGCCCTTATAAAAAGGCAGAGGCTGTTGTGATGATACAGGGTTCTTAGCAATCCCCTACTTCACCTCAAAAGTACTCTCGTTTATCCCCAGCTTGTTTTTGGAATGCAGCTCCACCGGAAATCCCCAGAGGTAGCGGATGTGTTCCAGGGTAGCCTGTGTGCTGTCGGGGTCCAGCTTGCGGTCTTTCTGAATGTAGTGGGTCAGGTATAACTTACTCGTCTGGTGCAGGTCTACCTTCGTGACCTGTATGTTGGGTACATGAAAAGACCGGTCGTACTGGTTGCTCAGGTACTCCCGCACCTTCCGGTAGCCCCGTTCGTTGTGAATCGCGCCGATCTCATACTCTTCCTCATGCTCGTTGTCGAGTATAGTAAACAGCCGCATGTCACGGATAACCTTAGGCGACAAGAACTGCAGGATAAAGCTATCGTCGCGGTAATTCTCCATCACGTAATGTACCTGGTCCAGCCAGTCTTTCCCGATCAGGTTCGGAAACCAGGCTCTGTCTTCGTCAGTCGGCTCCTGACAAATGCGCTTAATGTCCATGAAGATATTAAAGCCCAGCGTGTAGGGGTTCAGGCCCGAATAAAACTTGCTTTTATAATCGGGCTGGTACAACACGCCGCTGTGGCTTTTGATAAACTCCAGCATAAAGCCGTCGTTCACGTAGCCTTCTTCAAAAAGTTTATTGATAATGTGGTAGTGGGTGAACGTGGCGAAGCCCTCGTTCATCACCTTGGTGGCACCCTGTGGGTAGAAATACTGCGACACCTTGCGTACGATGCGAATGATTTCCCGCTTCCACTCAGGCAAAGCCGGGGCATACTTTTCGATAAAATAAAGGATATTCTCTTCCGGCTCTTTCGGAAACTTTTGCTCCTCTCCTAGTGCTCCCTCCGGTAGGCTAGGCATGGAGGGCAGGGTTTTCCAAATCTCGTTGTAGTTCTCCCTTTTAACGGCCGTTAGCTTTTTCAGCCGCTCGGTTTCTTCCCGGGCCGACTTCTTGGAAGGCTTTTTATACTTGTCTACCCCGTGGTTCATGAGCGCATGGGCCGCGTCCAGCACCATCTCTACCTCCTCTTCGCCATGTTCTTCCTCACACTTCATAATAAAGTCGCGGGCAAACACCATGTAGTCCAGGATGGAATCAGCAGAGGTCCAATCGAGAAACATGTAGTTATTCGCAAAAAAGGCATTATGGCCCTGGCAGGCGTGGGCGATCACCAGTAGCATCATACAGGTGGAGTTGTTCTCCATGTTGTAGCTGATGCAGGGGTTGGAGTTGATCACCATCTCGTAGGACAAGCCCATACGCCCCTTGGTATAGTTATTCTGGTTCAGGACGAAGTCTTTGCCGAACTTCCAGTGCGGATAGGAAGTCGGCAAACCGGTTAGGGCATAGGCGTCCAGCATCTGCTCTGAAGTCACGATCTCGATCTGGTTTGGATAGGTCTTCAGTTTCAGGTACTCCCGCCCTATCCGGCTGATCACCTCATCCGCCGCCTCCAGCGTTTCGTAGTCCCAGTTCGGGTTGCAAAACATTGCTCTGTATTTCTCTTTATCCATCATGGCTTTAGATCTTATGAAGTTGGCTCTTGCTTGACGGCACGCAGGCAGTCCTCGGTGCAAGCTTGCAACTCCTTCCGTTTTCAAGGCAGAAACAAACGCTTTCAGTTTAGCAGCAACAATACTGTTTCAGCTAAACTCAGGCTACTATTTAATTACCGGAGACACGGCTACTCCTGTGCCGGCGCAGGCGTCCGCTTGTGCCTTGCCGCTTCATTCAATTTAAAGGACCCAGCACAGTTAATGAAGGGTATTTAAACTCTCCTCTCTTGCACGGCAGCTCAAGTTCTTTGGGACAAGCGGACGCTTGCGCCAGGAAGCGCCAAAGCACAACTACTCTTATAACCAGCACATCCACTCCTCGAGGAAGTCCTGGTTAGGCAATTTACCCCTCTGCTACCGCATTGCGTTTCCGGAACAGGCCCTGGAAAACGGGCCAGATCTCGTAAGGCTCGTACAGGTGCCGGATCGAGAACTCCTCGTCGTTGCTGATGCGCTTATAGGCCTGCCACAGATCGCTTTCCCTGCCCTTGTTATTGATCTCGATGTAGGCCATGTACTGTACAGCGGGCAAAATCGTCTCCCGCAACAGGCTCTTACATTCCAGGGCATCCTGCTTCGACCACACATCCCCATCCGAGGCCTGGCAGCAGTACACGTTCCAGTTGTCATCGTAGCGTTCCCGGATGATCTTGTCCATCAGCTTGAGTGAGGGGGCCACAACGGTACCGCCACTTTCCCTGGAATTGAAGAACTCCTCTTCGTTTACCTCCTTGGCTTCGGTGTGGTGCCGGATAAAAACCAGCTCCACGTTCTTGTACTGGCGGGTCAGGAAGATATAAAGGAGCGTGAAGAAACGCTTGGCAATATCTTTTTCATGATAGCCCATGGAAGCCGACACGTCCATGATGCAGAACATCACAGCAGAGGTCACGGGCAGAGGTATCCGTTCGAAGTTATTGTAGCGCAGGTCGATGTCCTCGAAAAAAGGAATGGTATTGGCCTGCCGCCTGACCTTCTCTATCTCCTGCTCCAGGGCTGCGATCTCGTCGGGGTCGGTTAAGCCCGCCAGCTTCTCTTCCAGGGCCTTTAGCTTTTTATCAAAGACCCCTTTCAGGGCCAGCTGCCGCCCCAGCGACTGCTGGTAACTGGACTTGATGTTTAACCGGGAAGGCACGCTGTCGCGGGTATAGCCGGCTCGTCGCATTTCGTAGTTCTCGGTGCTTTCCATCAGCTTCTTCACCATGTTGGGCAGCGCCAGGTCATCAAAGAAATACTTCAGGAATTCCTCCCGCGACAAGACCACCGTAAACTCATCTTCCGTTATCTCAGGGCTATTCGATCCTTTCCCGGGACCACTGCCAGCGCCCCCTCCCTTTGGTTTGGGGACGCGGTCGCCTTCGCTAAACCGGTCGTTTCCCGGCTTCACGATCTGCTTTTTACCAGTGGCCGGGTCATGGCGGAAGTTCGGCTCATCCAGTCCGCGCACGGGCACCTTTACGCTGCCCCCGGTCTGGGTATCCTTAATGCTCTCCTGGCTGATGATATCCGGGATCGCCTTTTTGATCTGGTTCTCGACCCGCTTCAGGAACTTCTGCCGGTTGCCCGTAGACTTCCCCTTATCGTTCTTTCTTCTATCGATGATATGACTCATGCGCTGCCCTCCTATGCCATTGTTTTCCTTACCCGCATAAACCAGTCTACCAGAATGCGGATCTGCTTGTCGGTATAGCCCCTGTCCTTCATTCTTTTCGTGAAGTCTCGGTGCTTCTTCTCATCCTCCTCGTTCGACTTGGCGGTAAAGGACACCACGGGCAGCAGGTCTTCGGTGTTGGTGAAGATCTTTTTCTCGATCACGTTCTTGATCTTCTCATAAGAGTCCCAGCGCGGGTTTTCGCCGCCGTGGTTGGCTTTATAGCGCAAGGTAAAGTTGGTCACCTCGGCGCGGAAGTCTTTTGGATTAGAAATACCGGCTGGTTTCTCGATCTTTTCAAGCTCGGCATTCAGGATGCTTCTGTCGAAGATCTCGCCGGAGTCCGGATCGCGGTAGTCGTTGTTCTGCATCCAATGATCCGCATAGATCACATACTTTTCAAAGATGTTCTGGCCATAGGAGCTATAAGACTCGATGTATGCCTTCTGAATCTCGTCGGAGATGAACTCGGCGTACTTGCTGGCCAGCACAGACTTGATCAGGTGCAGGTATTTGGTCTCTGTTTCGGGTGGCAGCATCATTTTGATCACCTCCTGCTCCAGCACATATAACAGGTGCACCGGGTTGGCGGCAATTTCTTCGCTGTCGAAGTTGAATACCTTGGAGAGGATCTTGAAGGCAAAGCGGGTAGAGATCCCCTGCATGCCCTCGTTGATGCCCGCATCATCGCGGTACTCCTGCAGTGATTTGGCGTTCGGGTCTGTCTCGCGCAGGGTTTCGCCATTGTACACCCGCATCTTTGAGTAAATGCTGGAGTTCTCAGGTTCTTTCAGGCGTGACATGACGGAGAATTCAGCCAACAGTTCGATGGTTTTAGGGGCACAAGGTGCCTCCCGCAGCGAACTCTCCCGGATCAGCTTTTCGTAGATTTTGATCTCTTCGCTTACCCGCAGGCAGTAAGGCACCTGCACTTTGTAAATACGATCCAGGAAGGCCTCGTTTTTCTTGTCGTTCAGAAACTTGGCCCATTCCGACTCATTGGAGTGCGCCATGATGATGCCGTCGAACGGAATGGCCCCTATCGGCTCGGTGCCCTTGTAGTTCTTTTCCTGGGTGGCTGTTAGCAGCGGGTTAAGCACCTTGATCGGCGCCTTGAACATCTCCACAAACTCCAGCAAGCCCTGGTTGGCCAGGCAGAGGCCGCCCGTATAGGAGTAGGCATCCGGGTCGCTTTGCTGGAACTCAGCCAGTTTGCGGATATCCACCTTCCCTACCAGCGTGGAGATATCCTGGTTGTTTTCGTCGCCGGGCTCTGTTTTGGAGATGGCGATCTGCTCCTGAATAGAAGGAAACAGCTTAATCACCTTAAACCGGTTGATGTCCCCATCAAACTCCCGGAGCCTTTTGGAAGCCCAGGGGCTCATACAGCTCGGCACGTAACGGGACGGAATGTTGTACTCTTCCTCCAGCTCCTCGGTATAGTCGGCAAACAAGCCCAGGGGGCTTTCAAACACCGGGCTCACCTCTTCGCCTGCCTTCAGCACGTAAATGGGGTGCTGTTGCATGAGGTGCTTCAGCTTTTCGGCCAGGGAGCTCTTACCGCCCCCCACTGGCCCCATCAGGTAAAGGATCTGCTTCTTCTCTTCCAGCCCCTGTGCCGAGTGCCTGAAGTAAGAAACAATTTGTTCGATAGTGCTCTCCATGCCATAGAAGTCCTTAAAGGCAGGATATATCTTGATCTTCTTGTTAGAGAAAATTCGGCTTAGTACCGGGTCCTGGCGGGTGTCCAGCATTTCCGGTTCCCCGATCGCATCCAATATCCTTTCTGCAGGTTTTGCATACACCTTCGGATTCTTCTTGCACTCCTCTAAATAGGCAGCTACTGTCATCTCGTTGGTAGAGGCACTGTAATTGGTCTTGATCTTTTCTAAAATGTTCATAGGGTTTTGGGCTTAATACTTTGTCAGAATCATTTTATTTAAAGCGCCATAAGCAGTTTCTCCACTGAATGGATCCGAAGTGTAGGTACTGCTAAGCAACTATTCTGGGCATAGATATAGAAGTATGAAGTGTTATTACTTGCTTGACTTAACAACAGAAAAGGAGGCCTTGTACGGGAAGCGTGTCTACTAACAGCTTAGGCGTCTTATGTTTTTCTGTGCTTTGGTGTCTGGTGCTCACCCTGTTGGTTCTGCTCCAACAGTGCTGGGGGTAAAGGTCTTATAAAGTGTACCTGAAGCGTAGTGCGACAGTCCCTGCTTTACAGCGCCTGCTTTAGGGTTTCCTGTGATAGGGGTCTATCCTAGAGACCACACCATCACACCCTATGTTATGAAATAGGTTTGATATCGCTGTCGCCGTTCTTACCATACAAATAGCAAGTAAACAGGCTCACGTTGCACTTAAAGAGTGCTTACCTGTGTAACAGCAGTTTGATACTATAAATTCAAAATTGGTAATATTTTATACCATAAAGCTTATACGAGCTTTGCAAGAATAATATAGCACTCCCTTTGCGTAAAATCAAGCTTTTAACACAGATCCGTATTTAAAAAGGCCTTTTTCTCGGAGGAAACATGCTTTAAAGACCTTTTTCAGCATGAACAGGCTGTGCTACTTTTTTACCTTTTCTGCACGAAGGCAGAGAGATGGCAGCACAGGCTCGCTACCGCCCCTTGCTTTTCCTGGCTCCCCTAACGGGGCTATCAAAAGAGCTTTTTGGGAAGTCGCTTAGGCTGGGAGCCATTTTAGTGCAGCTGCTTGTAGCTTTCCAGTAAGGCAGGGTGTTTTCAAAAAGCGTTTTACCCACCCCTTTTACGGAGTAGGGCCTTTTCATTCTTCCTTTTTGTCATCCTGCAAAGGATCTTGTTTACAAAGGGTGTCTACCCCCACAGAAGCGAATGCTTTACCTTCCGGAGAGGAGCCAGTCCTCTATCTCCATGTAGCTTTCCAGCTGCTTTAACGCTACATTTTAAATGATACGGACTTACTTCGGAGCGGGGAAGTAGCAAACGTAGAAAGCTCCTCCATGGGACTAATCTAAAAGAGATAAACGCGCACTGCCTTTTTAGTCCCAGCGGGACGATTGTTTGTAGCTTGAGGATAAACAGGGCCTCTAAGCTCCAGCGGAGCGACATGTTCGCATCAGGTTTACATGTCGCTCCGCTGGAGCTTTACCTATAAGATACACTTCTTTCTACAAACAGGCCGTCCCGCTTGGACACTTTCTAATAGTTGAACCTTGCGAAAGGCTTTTTTTCGTTTCCTGCCTGACAGGCTCTTGAGAGGGACTGAGACGTTTGCTTCATCCTTCCTGTTTTTTCACCCTGACGATGGTATCTCTCAGGAACAGCCAGGTGAACAAAACCAAGCCTACTGTTCCGTCAAAGAGGTAATGCCCCAAAAACAGAAGAGCCACCTGCTATAGGTGGCTCTTCTGTTTTATCAGATGATTTTAGGCGCTTCGCTTGCGGAGTTCCAGCACCGTGATCTCGGGCCAGATGCCTACACGGCCGGAAAAGCCAAGGAAGCCAAAGCCCCGGTTTACATACAGCAAGCGCTCTTTCGCCTCAGCCAGGCCTGCCCAGTTTTCGTAGCGGTACTTCGCAGGGCTCCAGCGCACCAGTGGCGTTTCAATGCCGAATTGCATGCCGTGCGTATGGCCCGAGAGGGTCAGGTGCACGGGTGCCGGGTACTCCTTCACAACAGACTCCCAGTGCGAAGGGTCATGCGAGAGCAGTACTTTAAAGGCGTCTTCCTCCACACCCTGTAAGGCCTTGCCCAGGTCCCCTTCCTTTATAAAGCCCTCGCCCCAGTTCTCGACCCCTACTAAGGCCAGCTTCTGCCCTCCTTTCTCGATGATCACGTTCTCGTCCAGTAACAGCCGCCATCCCATCTCTGCCTGATGCTGCTTCAGCATTTCCAGGTTTTCTTCCTGCTCGGCCTCCGTTGCCCAGTCGGCATACAGCCCGTAATCGTGGTTACCCAGGATAGAGTACTGTCCGTACGGGGCCTTGATTTGGCTGAAAACCTCCATGTACGGCACGATCTCTTCTGCATGGTCATTCACGAGGTCACCCGTAAAAACAAAAAGGTCTGATTGCTGCGCTTTAATCAGCTCTATGCCCCGCCGTACCGCTTCCGGATCATCAAAGCTACCGGCATGTACATCTGAGATCTGCGTAATTGTAAAGCCATCAAACGCCTCCGGTAGATCATCAAAGTATAAGGTATGGCGGTGCACGGTATAGTCGTACTTGCCCCTGGTTACTCCATAAAGGAAAGAAGCGAAGGGAATGCTGGCCAGTAAAAGGGCTGCCTGACTCACAAACTTCCGCCGCTCCGGAACAAGGGGCTCCTGCTTCGGCTTCTTCCTGCTTTTACCAGAAAAGCGGATAAGCGCTACGATCGCCCGGTAAATATCCTCCGCAAACAGCACCAGGATAAACACCAGCTGCGTGACGAAGAAGGTCAGGAATGCATTGATGAACCACTGTATAAAAGGTGTTGCCTGGTCGAGGGTAAAGCGAATATAAATAGAGTAGGCAAAACCGGCGATGAGCCCTATAAAGAAAAGCCAGTAGACTAAATGGACAGCCAGCCGTGCCTGTTTGGAGCGCCAGTCCGCCGTTAGCCTTTTGATACCCTGAAAGACGTACCAGTTCATGAACAGGGAAATCACGCCCAGGGTCAAAATAAATTGAGACATTCTATTCTATCGTGTGTTCTTTTTTGATTTAGTGTCCTGCCAGCGCTGTTCGCTGCTACTGCCCTATTCTGTGACGGAAACCATGCAAACCGAGCCCAGGACTCTCTGTTGCATGGTATGCTAAAACTGTGCCTGACACCATTGTTTAAACATGAAACAAGGCTAAAAAATGATTCCTTTCCTTTTGCAACTAGAAAGCTGGCTGAAAAGGGAGAGAGAGCATGAGGGGCAACAGAATTTACTCAAGTTAACGGTGCTGCTCATACACATTCGCTGGCAAGGCTTGCCCTAAAACTGTCAGTTCCTCTTCTCTCAACGCATCTGTTTTTGCCGCCAGCAGTGCATCCTGCAACTGCGCCTCGGTCCGGATACCCACTACAGCTGCGGCAACAGCCGGGGCATGCAGCACGAAACGCAGGGCAACGTCTGCAGGCGTCCTGCGCTTACCCGCTACTGCCTGGATTGCCTGGGCCGCCTTTGCTACCTGGTCTGCCCTGTAGTTCAAGTAAGCTTTGGGAGGTTTGCCTAGCAGGAGTCCCTGCGCAAAACTGCCCCGCGCCAGTACACTGATGTTATGCTCCTGCAACAAGCCCAGGCAGCTCTCCTCGGGCCTGCGGTCCAGCAGGCTGTACTGCATCATCACACTCACGATACCTGAGCGCTGCACATATTCCCGGATTACATTAGGCCTAATAGAGGAAATACCGTAATGCCGGATCTTCCCTTGCTGCTTCAGAGTTTCAAAGGCCTCCATCGTCTCGTCGATTGGATCGTCAATAGTGCCCCCATGCAGCTGGTACAAGTCTATATAATCGGTTTGCAGGCGCTGCAGGCTTTTGTCTACGGCCTGCAGGATATAGGCCTTCGAAGGATTCCAGTCCCAGCCACTGCCATCCGGGCGCCACTGGTTACCGACCTTAGTTGCCAGCACCACCTCTTCGCGCTGCCCCTTAAAGGCCTTCCCTACCGTCACTTCGTTCTCCCCCTGCTGGTACAGGTCGGCGGTGTCAAAAAAATTAATGCCTTTGTCCAGGGCCTGGTGCAGCAGCTTGGCATTTGCCGTATGGTCCTCACCCAGAGACATACAGCCAAAGCTCATCTCGCTTACTTTCAGATCGGACTTACCCAGTTTATTGTAGTTCATTTTTAGTTTCGTCGTTTTATTTCAATCACATCACGTGGATTGCATGATGGAAGGATATGCAGGAGCGACTCCCGGCAGGAAATACAAACTACAAACAAGCAAAAGTGGGAAAACGCCTACTTTTGGTTACTTACGCCTTGGTGATGTCCTGCTGGTACAGTTCCTTATTTTTAAAAGGCACCAGGGCCAGCATGACCGCTTGCTCGTAAAGCTGTTTCCGGTCCAGCACGTTGCCGGTTAAGATACCGATTGCCCCTCCCTTTTGTTTGGAATTCTGGTGATTGAACACCATGTCATCTGCCTTACCCAGCTCTACACCGCGCTCCACCAACGCAGCCACCGCCGGGGGCAGAAAGAATATACCGGAACGGGCTTTTCCGGTGAGCGTCCCCCCCTGCACCACGATCCAGGCAAAAGCGGCCAACTCTCCCTGCATACTGCTTACGCCCCCTTCCAGGCCTATCCAGTAATCTGCGTCCGGGTGCGCTTCCCGGGCGTTTTTCACCCGGTTCAGTGCCCCCTGCAATGTTTCCTCATCGCTCATCGGCTGATCTGCCACCCCACTGGGCACAGAAGCCGGTACGGCCTCAAATGCCTGCTCCGGGAACATGTGTTGCAGACCGCTGAGGGCTGCCTTTACTTTAACGGGGTTTTTAGAGGCCACCACAACACGTAGCAGCCTTGATTCTGATCTTTCGGTATGCATGCTCTTATCTGCTTTCTTACTACCCGCTGCTAAGTTTAGAGAACAGCAGGACCGGTTAATATAGTGCTTTTTGATTTTATTCGCAGGCTTTAGCAGTGCAACTACAGCCCCATTAACTTAAGAGCAGCTGAGGCAGAGGCTTTTAAAAAATTGTTCCTGTATCCTGGCCTGTTCCAGTTAAAAGCCTTGCAGCTAAGCCTGTTACCTGCCTCTGCAGACCTGTACACACCCCTGTTCCAGCACTTTGCCAGCAGCGTAATGGCACGTCTTCTATGTGGGAACCTTTTTAGTGAAGCGTGCGCTTTTTATAGGCAAGGCCTTGTAACTACTTTAAGATTTTACAGTAGCAAGTCCAGAAGAATTGCTTTTATAACTATCTTGTGCCAAACAAATTTTAACCAATATGAGGCGTTATTCACCCTTATTCTTAGCATCTATTTTATTACTAAACTCTTGTGGGGTAAGCCAGCCTGCAGAAACGACCGAAACCACACAAACTCCCGTTGCAAAAGCTACGGACGTAAAAGCCCTGGACCCCGAGATAGAGGCCCTGCTGGCCAAAATGAGCGTGGAGGAGAAGGTAGGCCAGATGACACAGGTAACTGTCGACCTGATCCTGAAAGACAATTCGCTGACAGAGATTGACCCTGCCAAGCTCCGCACCGCCCTGATCGACAAGAAAGTAGGTTCGATCCTGAACGTAAAAGGCAATGCCTATACCATCGACGAGTGGCATAAGCTGCTGACAGGCATACAGGATGTGGCTACGAAAGAGACCAGACTAGGGATCCCGGTTATTTATGGCATCGATGCCATACACGGCGCTAACTACATTGCAGGCTCTACCCTGTTCCCACATAACATTGGCATGTCGGCCACGCGTAACCCGGAGCTGGTACACAAGGCGGCGATGATTACGGCCGCAGAAACAAGGGCTTCCGGTATTCCATGGAACTTCGACCCGGTACTGGACGTGGGACGTCAGCCGCTGTGGCCCCGCTTTGAGGAGACTTTTGGCGAGGACGTGTACCTGGTGAAAACCATGGGTACGGCCGCCATTGAAGGCTACGAGCAGGACAACCTGAACACAGACCATACCGTGGCTTCTACCATGAAGCACTTCCTGGGTTACTCGGTGCCTGCCAGCGGGAAAGACCGCACGCCTTCGTACATTCCGGAGCAAATGCTGCGCGAGATCTTCCTGCCACCCTTTAAGGCGGCGGTAGACGCCGGTGCTTCTTCTGTCATGATCAACTCAGGTGAAGTAAACGGCGTGCCGGTACACGGTAGCAAGTACTACCTGACCGAAATCCTGCGCGATGAGCTGGGCTTTGAAGGCGTGGCAGTATCTGACTGGGAAGATGTAATCCGCCTGCACACCAGGCACCGTATCGCCGATTCTCCGAAAGAAGCGGTAAAAATGGCAGTAGAAGCTGGCCTAGACATGAGCATGGTGCCAACAGACTATTCTTTCTATGACCTGCTGGTAGAACTGGTAAAGGAAGGGGAAATTTCTGAAGAGCGTATCAATACCTCTGTGCGCCGTATCCTGACGCTGAAGAAGAAACTGGGTATTTTAGACCAGCCTTATCCGGTGGCCTCCCTGAAAGATCAGGTACAGAAGCCCGAGTATGACGCGGTTGCCTACCAGGCCGCCCTGGAAAGCCTTACCCTGCTGAAAAACGAAAAGCAGGTATTGCCACTTCGTAAAAACGCAAAAGTGCTGATTGCCGGTCCGGCAGCTAACACCCTTGGAGCGCTGCATGGTAGCTGGTCTTACGTATGGCAGGGAACGGACGAAAGCCAGTACCCGGAAAAGGCCAAAACCGTAGCGGAGGCCCTTGTGGCAGAAATCGGCAAGAACAACGTGATCAACCGCTCTGTAGCCGATTTCGATGCAGCTGTTAACTACGATGCAGCGCAACTGAAGAAGGATGCGAAGCAGGCGGATGCCATCATCCTGTTCCTGGGTGAGAAAGCCTATGCTGAAAGCCCGGGGGTGATCGACGACCTGAACCTGGATCCGAAGCAAGTAGCCCTGGCCAAAGCTGCCAAGGAAACCGGGAAGCCGGTGGTACTGGTACTGCTGGAAGGCAGACCACGTATTGTATCTGCTGTAGAGCCTTTGGTAGACGCCGTGGTGATGGCTTACAGACCATCAACCTTTGGTGCACCGGCCCTGGCAGATGTGCTGTTCGGCGATGCGAACCCAAGTGGTGCCCTCTCGTTCACCTACCCGCGTTATGCAGGCGATGTCGTGCACTACGACTACAAAGGCACTGAGCGTATCCGCGAAGACGTGCCTAATACGTACGGTGATGCCGGTTTTAACCCCCAGTGGACGTTCGGCACAGGCCTGAGCTATACGAATTTTGCTTTCTCTGATTTGAAAGTAAACGCCACAGACTTCGGCCCGAACGACAAATTGCAGGTGTCTGTAAAAGTGAAGAACACGGGCAAGCGTGCCGGCCAGAAGGCGGTAGAGCTTTACAGCCACGACCAGTATGCCAGCATTACCCCTAGCGCCAAGCGCCTGAGAGCCTTCACAAAGGTTTCGTTGGAGCCTGGCGAGGAGAAGGTCGTGAACTTTACTGTTTCCCCTGAAGACATGGCCTTCGTGAACCAGCAAGGCCAGTGGGTAACCGAGCCAGGGGCGTTCGACCTGATGGTAGGCGACCTGAAAACTACCGTAAACTACGTGCAATAACACTGCTAGGCGAAAAGCTTTAGCAGGCAAAAAATAAAGAGGGAAAAGCGGTAGCTTTTCCCTCTTTATTTTTTGCCTAGCCGACGATTATTCTCTAAGCACAGCGACGGTTTCTTGCCAACCTAACAGGTAAAGACCCTAGGGCAAAATGTTTCGCTGCTTTTATAGCCATTTCACTATAAAAATCGTATTCGGGTAAACAATTCTTCCACTTATCACTTCTTACATTACTCCCCTTAAAACAGTACCAGGGGGATATTGCTTTATTACGATATTAAAGAATAACGCCGTTTCATTTTAGAACATTTTTCCATAAATTCGCTTCACAAGAGACACAACAACGGACATAAACCCAAACAGACATGTCAGACTTTGCTGAAATTAATTTAGAAGGTAAACCCTTCCAAATGCCAATCATAGTGGGTACGGAAGATGAAAAAGCTTTAGACATTACATCGCTGCGCGCACAGACTGGCTATATTACCCTTGACCCCGGCTATAAAAATACAGGAGCAACTCAAAGTGCCATCACATTCCTGGATGGTGAAAAAGGTATTCTTCGTTACAGAGGGTATCCGATCGAACAGCTGGCAGAGAAGTCAAACTTCATTGAAGTGGCTTACCTGCTGATCTACGGCTCGCTGCCTACCAGCGAGCAACTGAATGATTTCAGCGACAGAATCAGACGCCATACACTGGTAAACGAAGACATGCGCAAGATTTTGGATGGCTTCCCGTCTACGGCGCACCCAATGGGCATCCTGTCTGCTTTAGTTAGCTCCCTCACGGCTTTCTATCCAGAGTCTTTGAAGTCAAACCAGACAGAGGACGAAATGAACCTGTCTATTGTGCGTTTGATGGCAAAGATGCCTACCATTGCAGCCTGGTCTTATAAAAACTCAATCGGGCACCCGGTAAACTACCCTAAGAACAAGTTAGATTATGCCTCTAACTTCCTGAACATGATGTTCTCTTATCCTACAGAGGATTATGAGATCGATCCGGTGGTAGTGGATGCCCTGAACAAATTGCTTATCCTGCACGCAGATCACGAGCAAAACTGCTCTACTTCTACCGTACGATTGGTAGGCTCCGCCCATGCCAGCCTTTACTCTTCTGTCTCTGCCGGTATCAGCGCCCTATGGGGTCCATTACACGGTGGTGCGAACCAGGCCGTAATCGAAATGCTGGAAGCGATCAAGGCAGACGGGGGCGACTCGAAGAAATTCATCGAGAAGGCGAAAGACAAAAACGATCCGTTCCGTCTGATGGGCTTTGGTCACCGTGTGTACAAGAACTTCGACCCTCGCGCCCGCATCATCAAGAAGTCTGCCGACGACGTGCTGAATGCGCTGGGTATTAAAGACCCTGTGCTGAACATTGCGAAGGAACTGGAAGAGGCTGCCCTGAACGATTCATACTTCGTAGAGCGCAAGTTGTACCCTAACGTGGACTTCTACTCTGGTATCATCTACCGTGCATTGGGTATTCCTACCAACATGTTCACCGTAATGTTTGCCCTGGGCCGTCTGCCAGGCTGGATCGCACAGTGGAAAGAAATGCGTGAGAACAAGGAGCCAATCGGCCGTCCACGCCAGATCTATGTGGGTGAAACAGAGCGTGACTACGTTCCTTTGGAGCAACGTTAATCGTTTACCTGTTAATAAAAGGCTGGTCTTTGGATCAGCCTTTTCTTTTAACCCTTCCTGCTAAGAATCCCCTAGCACTTCGACTACTTTTCCGATAACCTTTATTTCTGCTTACCCCTTCTAATGCCATGACAAAAATCAGGCTAACACGACGCTTTACTTTTGAGGCAGCGCATGCCCTCCTACGTTACGACGGCCCCTGCCGCCACATCCACGGGCACTCTTATAAACTGGAAGTAACCGTTATCGGCACTCCCCTGGTAGATGAAGAACACCCTAAGAACGGCATGGTGATGGACTTTGGTGACCTGAAGCAAATCGTACAAGAGCACATCATAGCGCGCGTGGACCACGCCCTGCTCCTACGCGCCGACAGTAGCAAGGACCTGAAGGAAGCCCTGCGCAAAACAGATCAGAAATTACTGCTGACACCTTATCAGCCCACCTGCGAAAACATGCTGATTGACTTTAAAACAAGACTGCTGGATATCCTACCTGCCCACGTGACCCTGCATAGCCTGAAACTCTGGGAAACGGAGAACGCCTTTGCCGAATGGTACGCCTCGGATAATTAAGTCACCGACTGATAAATGAGAAATAGGGACGAGCGGGAGAGCTCTCCCTATACTTTAAAAGCAGCCACATTTTTAAATAGGGCACTTTTAAAAGGCGAGTGCGAAAAGCAGGAATGGCTGTAAATTTACAAAACCCGCATTTCGATACGACGGTTCTGTTGGCGGTTTTCGTCCGAGGTGTTTGGCTTTACGGGCTTGCTTTCCCCATAGCCTTTGTACCGGAAGCGGTCTTTCGCAACTCCGTTGCTGGCCAAATATTCGACTACGGCCCTGGCGCGCTTTTCAGAAAGCACCTGGTTGGCTTTGTCAGAGCCAACGTCGTCTGTATGACCCGCTATTTCTATCTTTACCTTCGGGTTTTGCTCCAGAAACTTCACAAGTTTGTTTAGCTCCGTCTTCGACTCTTTTTCCAGTTCGTACTTGCCCGTATCGAAGAACAGGTTATTGAGCGTGACGGCGGCACCGGGCACAATCGGCTCCAGGTACACATCCAGTGCAACCGGGGACAGCGACTTGGGCGAGGTATAATCAAAGCTAACGCTGTTCATCAGGTATTGAGGGGCACTTACATATAAGGCATATTGCTTTCCCTCAGTTAATACCACCGTATACTCCCCTGTTACCTTATCAGAATTCACTTGCTGCACCAGTGAATCGGTAGCAACATTATATAGCTGCACCTGGGCCGCCAGTGGCTTTTTGGTGGCCGCATCAAAAACACGCCCTTGCGCATAGGTGCTGTTCACGCTGCTGCGCCAGGCCTGCGGTACATCAAAACGGTACAGCTGAATCGTAACAGCGCCGGCATCCGTGGTGCCCTGCCTGGAGTAATAGCCAACTTCGTTATCGGGTGTAATGAACAGAGAACCTTCATCTGCATGGGTATTTAACGGATAGCCGAGGTTCTGCGGTTCGGACCACTGGTTGTTGTCCCCTCTGGTGGCTTTGAATACATCCAGTCCTCCGAGTCCCACATGGCCGTCACTCACGAAGTAGAGCGTAGAACCACTCACGTGAATAGAGGGCGCCATGTCTTTGCCCGGTGAGTTTACCTTGTCGCCCAGGTTAAGTGGTTGCTGCCAGCTGCCGTCTTCGTTCAGGTACGTTACCCAAATGTCCTCCTTCCCAACGCCACCACTCCGGGTAGAGGTAAAGTAGAGGGTACGGCCATCGGCTGAAAGGCTGGGCTGCGAATCCCAGGCCTTCGCATTTACCGGGCTTCCCATGTTCTTGGGTTTACTCCACTCGTTGCCCGTCCGGAAGGAAATATACAGGTCACAGTCCCCTACTCCGTCTGATCGGTTGCAGGAGGTAAACACCAGGGTTTTGCCATCTCCGGAGATGGTAGCGGCCCCTTCATTGGCCGGTGAATTGATGGTCTCTGAAATAGGAGCAGGTGCCTGCCACTCGCCGTCTTTCCAGGCACTTACAAAGATATTCTCGTCGTGCTCGGGCCTGTTACTAGCGCGGGCCGTGTAAATGAAAAAGCGCTGGTCCGCCGTGGTATAGGGGAAGTACTGTAAGCCGAAGCGGTTAATGGTTTGCGGCAGCTGCTCCGGATTAAAAGGCACCGGCTTTTGCATAGCCGCCAGCGCAAAGTCTGCAGACCTGATTTGGTCTTTGGCCCACTGTACCAGCTTTGGATTCCGGGGTTTGGCTTTTAAAAAAGCTTCAAAGTTCTGTTTTGCCTCCTGGTAAGCGCCTCGCTCAAAGTACAGGTCGGCCAGATCAAAGTAGTAATTGGCGTAAGAGGGGTTATAAGGTGTCTGCCCTAAGCCACGCTGCAGGTACTCAAAAACCGCCTGCTTGTTGCCCATCATCTTGTGCAGGTTGGCCGCCCGAATGTAAGCCTCTACAAACCCTGGATCTTTCTCTATGGCCTGGTTCAGGAACCCCAGGGCACGATTAAAGTCCCGGGCACGGGTGTACTCGTCTGCTTTTTCGTATAAACGCACTGCTTTAGACGAGGTAGTACTCAGCTTCTGGTTTTGAGCTAAACTGACAGAGGCAGCACTTAGGGTCAGGAGAATAGCGGCTAGCAGTGGTTTATACATAAAGTATCAGTTATGGAATATCCATGTACTTGTGCGTCTGCAACGACACACGCCATTTCGGATTTTGTTTAACGTATTCTACAATAAGCGGCATAAGGTCGGCAGCCTTGCTCCACTCCGGTTGCAGGTACAGCTTACAATGCTCTCCCACCTGCGCGGCATGCGCTTCGGCCCACTTAAAGTCGCTCTTGTTAAAGATAACCACTTTTAGCTCATCTGCAAAGGGATATACCGAGGCATCCGGCGCCTTAAACTTCTTAGGCGACAAGCAAACCCAATCCCAGTTGCCGCTGACAGGGTAAGCACCAGAGGTCTCCACCAGGGTTTTAATTCCCTCCTGCTGCAGCTGAGAAGTTAAAGGTGCCAGGTTATACAGCAAAGGCTCGCCGCCCGTAATCACCACCGTTTTTCCCGGATAGCTGTTTGCGGCACTTACAATATCCTCTGTTAAGGTCAGTGGGTGCTGTTCGGCATCCCACGACTCCTTTACATCGCACCAGTGGCAGCCCACGTCGCAGCCACCCAGGCGAATGAAGTAAGCGGCTGTTCCCGTATTGGCCCCCTCGCCCTGTATGGTATAAAAGGCCTCCATCAGCGGTAGTGCGCTGCCATCTTTCGGTACGCTGTGGATAGAGGCTGTTTTGTATGTTTTAATAGATTCCAATCCTAACTTATGATATGGCCACACCTTTTAGGGGGCTATTATATATTATTTGATACTCCCCCGGCGGGCTAATGCCTTTACAAGGGGTAGAACTTACAAAGTTAATAAAAATGCAACACGCAAGGCGTACCCAGGCGTTCCGCACCACCGCAGGCCAGTCATGACTTCAGAAGCATTTTAACAATTTTTAAATAAAATTAGCATTTGTCTTTCAAGCTTCTTACTTTGGTCTATCAATAGCAATGAAACTGGCAAGCAACATATCATTTAGCGTCCTATCTTTTTCGAAAGAAGGAATCGTTGTGTCCTTTGCTATCACGTCTATTATCATTACAGCTACCATTACCCCTTTGGGGTTTAGCTGCATATATCGTCCCCTTTCCAGTATCGCCATAGCCGCGGTCTAAGCCTCCTGTCAGGCTCCTTTTTCTTTTCTTTTCAATTTAAGCAACCCTAGCTCATGTTGGTTTTAAAATTTGGAGGCACCTCTGTGTCTAACGCGCAGGCTATCCGCCAGGTAGCAGCTGTCTTAAAGGGAAACACATATTCCCGAAACAGGATCGTCGTGGTATCGGCCATGTCCGGCGTAACAGACATGCTCGTGTCCTGTTACCAGAAAGCGGCACAGCACGACGCTTCCTATCATCAGGTGATCCAGCAGTTGGAACACCGGCACATGGAGGCGATCGAGCAGTTGGTGCCTTTCAGCCATCAGATAGACATCAAAGGCAAGGTAAAGCTCCTGCTTCGCGAACTGGAGGACATTTGTCAGGGTGTGTTCCTGCTGGATGAACTCAGTGACGGCATCAAGGCCCGCTTCATGTCGTATGGCGAGCTTTTGTCCTCTGCGCTTATCTCGGTGGCTTTCCAGCACCTGGAACTGCCGAACACGCTGATCGACAGCCGGGACTTCATCATCACGGACAGCAATTACCTGAACGCCAAGGTAGAGCAGCAGAAAACTTATGCCCGCATCCAGGCGCATATGCCGGATGCGCCCTTAGTGATAGCACCAGGCTTTATATCCCGTACAGAGGCTGGCAAAACAACAGTGCTGGGCCGCGGAGGCTCTGACTATACCGCCTCAATTTTTGCAGCAGCACTCAAGGCAGAAAGGCTGGAAATCTGGTCGGATGTGGACGGGATGTACACGGCTGACCCGCGCAAAGTAAAAGCAGCACGTCCTATAAAGGAGTTGAGCTACAAGGAGGCGATGGAGTTGGCATATTTCGGGGCCAAGGTCCTCTACCCTCCTACTATCTCTCCGCTCGTAGCAGCAAACATCCCCCTGATGCTGAAGAACACCTTTAACCCATCGCATGCGGGTACTTTGATTACAGCTGCCCCTGCCCCGGGCCCTACCATCAAAGGGGTTTCATGCATCGACAACATTACGCTGATCACGCTGAGTGGCAGTGGCATGGTGGGGGTACCGGGCATCGCCATGCGCATGTTCAAAGCGGTGGCCAAGCAAAACATCAACATTTACTTTATTACGCAGTCGTCTTCTGAGCAAAGCATCACCATTGCCATGGCAGATCCCGAAGGTCAGAAAGCGCTGCACGCCCTGACAGAGGAGTTTGCCCAGGATATTGCCATCAACGACCTGGATCCGGTGAGCCTGGAGTCGCAGATGAGCATTGTGGCCATTGTGGGGAATGGCATGATCCAGCACCCCGGCATTGCCGGCACCATCTTCTCCATTCTGGGAAACCACAGCGTCAACATCCGGGCCATTGCCCAGGGCGCCACAGAGCGAAACATCTCGTTAGTTGTGCGGGGCGAGGATGCCGTACAAGCGGCTAACCTGTTGCACGACAGCTTTTTTTTAGAAAAATCAGAGAAACCAGCCGAAGCGTTGGCTTAACAAACAAAGATGAAAGATTCCGACTTTATAAAAGTATTTGCCCCGGCTACGGTTGCCAATGTCTGCTGTGGCTTCGATGTGTTAGGCTTTGCCCTGGACCAGCCGGGAGATGAAGTGTGGGTACGCCAGAAAGAAAGCCCTGGTGTTACGATTTCTGCCATAGAAGGTATCTGCGGCCTGTCTACCGATCCTGCTGAAAACGTGGTTGGTATAGTCGCGCAAAAGATGTTGAGGGAGCTCGATGTGCCTTTTGGGGTTGAATTACAGCTCCATAAAGGCATGCCCGTAGGGAGCGGCCTGGGTAGCAGCGCTGCCAGTTCTGCTGCCGCAGCTTTTGCCGTAAACGAACTAATGGGCCGCCCCTTTACGACACAGGAACTGGTCCCCTTTGCCATGGAAGGAGAACGCCTGGCCTCCGGCTCAGCACACGCCGACAATGTGGCGCCTTCTTTACTGGGTGGCTTTGTGTTAGTGCGAAGCTATGATCCACTGGACGTTATCCCCCTGGGCGTACCATTGGAGTTGTACTGCACCGTGGTGCACCCACAAGTAGAGCTAAAGACTTCCCTGGCCCGCAGCATTCTGAAAAAGGATATTCCTTTACAGAAGGGCATCCGGCAGTGGGGGAACCTGGCAGGCCTGATGGCTGGGCTTTTGAAGGCGGATTACAGTTTGGTTAGCCGAAGCCTGCATGATGAGATCTTTGAGCCAGAGCGGGCCTTTCTGATCCCCTTGTTCAGGCAAGCGAAGGAAGCCGCTCTGGAAGCAGGTGCTCTGGGTGCCGGCATCTCCGGCTCCGGCCCATCCATATTTGCGCTTTCTGCCACGGCAACACAGGCCCGGCAGGTAGAGCAGGCCATACAGCAGGTATACGCCAACAGTGGCATTGATCTGAACACCTACGTAACACAGGTGCCCGAGCAAGGGGCACGTCTTGTTTCACAACCCACCTTACACGCACAAAAATGAACTTCTATAGCACCAACCATCAAGCTCCTGAGTTGAGTTTTAAGGAGGCCGTGATCAAAGGGCTTCCGCAGGACAAGGGCCTTTTCTTTCCGAAGGAAATCCCATCCCTTCCCGCCTCTTTCTTTGAGGCCCTGCCCGGAATGGACCTACCGGAAATTGCCTTTCAGGTTCTCCAGCCTTTTACAACACCAGACATTTCGGAAGCAGACCTTCGGGCCATCTGTGCGGAAGTTTTCACCTTCCCAATCCCACTGAAGCAGGTTAAAGGTAACATTTACTCGTTGGAACTATTCCATGGCCCTACCTGTGCTTTTAAAGATGTGGGGGCACGTTTTATGTCGCGCTGCCTGCAGGCCTTTACAACGCCAGGCAAACCGGTAACCGTACTGGTGGCCACTTCCGGGGATACAGGCAGTGCTGTTGCCAATGGTTTTCTGGGCGTAGAGAATGTGGAGGTGGTGATCCTGTACCCGAAAGAAGGCGTGAGCGACATACAGGAAAGGCAGTTTACCACGCTGGGGCAGAACATCCGGGCAGTGGCAGTGGAGGGTACCTTCGATGATTGCCAGCACCTGGTAAAGCAGGCTTTTTCAGATGAAGCATTGGCAAAAGACATGCAGCTTTCTTCGGCCAACTCCATCAACGTGGCCCGTTGGCTGCCGCAAATGGTGTACTACTTCCATGCGTGGGGACAATGGCGTAAGGCACAGCCACAGGAAGTATCGGACGCAGTCACTTTTGCTGTGCCAAGCGGTAACTTCGGGAACCTGGCCGCAGGGGTGCAGGCCCAAAGGATGGGCCTGCCTGTCCGCTATTTTATTGCCGCCACCAACCGAAACAAAGTGGTTCCTGATTACCTGGAGACAGGAAACTATACCCCAGCCCCCTCTGTGCCTACCATTGCCAATGCCATGGATGTAGGCAGCCCCAACAACTTTCCGCGCATGCTGGAGTTGTTCGGGCAGGACGATAAGGCTTTAAAGGAGACGGTAAAAGGGTACTGGACCGACGATGCCCCAATCAAGACAGCCATACGGGGCGTGAATGAAAAAGAGGACTACCTGCTGGACCCACATGGGGCAATTGGATACCTCGCCCTGGAGCAGTACCTGCCAGCACTTCAAACGACCGGCATTTTCCTGGAGACAGCACATCCCGCCAAGTTCAGGGAAAGCATAGAGGCTATCGTGGGCAGCGAGCTGGCTTTGCCGGCGCAGCTACAGGCCTTTCTGAACAAACCCAAAAAGGCGGGCAGCATCCCCAATGACTATGGCAGCTTCACGGCGGTCCTGCAGGAAATGGCAAACACCTCCCCTGCCTCCTGACCTTTATTGTGTAAAAACGAAATTAAAATTGACAAGCGCGTGCCCTGGCAGAGGTCAGGCGCCTAACCATACGACACCATAACCATGAAAGTCCTGAAATTCGGGGGAACAACTGTAAGCACTGCTAAAAACTTCCGCACCCTGTTAGACATCCTGCAAGAAGAGTCCCAACTTGAAAAACCTGTTGTTGTGCTGTCTGCACTTCGTGGTGTAACCAGCGGCCTCGCTGGGCTGGCAGACATCGCCGCAGCGGGCAAAGAATTTAACGGCATTTTAAAGGAAATAGAGGAGCAGCATGTTTCCCTGGCAAAAGAGCTGCTTCAGGGAGAAACGCAGCCGCCTGTACTGGGGCAGTTAAATGCTTACTTCCAAGAGCTGGAAAGCCTTTTACAGGGTATCAGCACCTTACGGGAACTCACCCCTAAGACACGCGACCTGGTATTGAGCTATGGGGAGCGTTGTGCTACCTACCTCTGCAGTGAAGCGGCAAAGGCCCGCTTCCCCGAAGTCCTTTACCTCGATGCCACCACCATTGTTAAAACAGACAACAATTTTGGCCATGCCCGGGTGCAATCAGACGTAACAGACATGCTTGTCCGCAGCGCGTATGAGGAGCACAGAAACCACCTCCTGTTTGTGACCGGCTACATTGCCAGCGACGAACAAGGGCATGTTACAACCCTGGGCCGCGGTGGGAGCGACTATACAGCAGCTCTGTTGGGTGCTGCCTTAAACTGTAGCGAAATTCAGATCTGGACAGACGTGGATGGCATGATGACGGCGGACCCTAAAATGGTAAAAAAGGCATTCCCCCTCACCGAGCTCACTTACACAGAAGCTATGGAGCTTTCCTATTTTGGCGCGAAGGTGATCTACCCCCCTTCGATGATCCCCGCTTTCCTGAAGAAGATCCCCATCATCATCCGTAACATCAACAACCCGGCCTTCCAAGGAACGGCCATCCGGCACAGCTCCGATAAAAATGGCCATAAGATAAAAGGCATTTCCTCTATCAGCGACATCAGCATCCTGAACCTGCAGGGCAGCGGCATGGTCGGCAAGGCAGGCTATAGCGGCCGGCTGTTCTCTTTACTTTCGCGCGAACAAATCAATATTATCCTGATTACGCAGGCCTCTTCGGAGCACAGCATTACCTTTGCCGTGCATCCGACAGACGCCCAAAAAGCCAAACAACTGATAGAACAGGAGTTTGAACTGGAACTGCTGGCAGAGAAACTGGAAAGGCCTACAATTGAGCAGGATCTGGCCGTACTGGCCATCGTAGGCGAAAACATGAAGCAGAAGACGGGCGTTTCCGGTACCCTGTTCCATGCCTTGGGCCGCAACGGCGTTAATGTGCGTGCCATCGCACAGGGGTCCTCTGAGTACAACATTTCGGTGATCATTTTCCGCCACGACCTGCCCAAAGCCCTTAACTCCGTACACGATGCTTTCTTTACAGAGCTAAAGAAAAGCCTGCATGTCTTCTGTCTGGGCACGGGTAACATCAGCAGCACGCTGTTCCGCCAGTTGCAGGAGCACCACGAGTTTCTGCAGCAGCATAATGGCATACAGGTTAAAGTTGTAGGAATCAGCAATTCGCGTAAAATGCTGTTCAATGCCGATGGCTTGTCTTTAACGAGCTGGCAGGAAGAGCTGGACGAACGCGGAGAGCAAGCGAACCTGAAGGAGTTTATCAGCCGGATGCAGCAAATGAACTTACCTAACTGTGTGCTGGCAGACAACACCGCCAGCCCTGCCCCTATCCAGTATTACGAGGACGTTTTCCGCTCCAACATCTCCATCGTTACCTGTAATAAGATAGGGAACTCCTCTTCTTACCAACAGTACAGAACGTTTAAAGACACGGCCCTGCAGCATGGCGTGGACTTCTTTTATGAAACAAACGTGGGCGCAGGCCTCCCAATCGTGCGCACCCTGAAAGACCTGATGATGAGCGGGGACAGAGTGCTGCGCATTGAGGCAATCCTTTCCGGTACCATTTCCTTTATCTTCAACAACTTTAAAGGCGACGCCTCCTTCCACGACGTGGTGAAGCTGGCACAGGAGAAAGGCTTTACAGAACCAGATCCGCGTGATGATTTGAGTGGCATGGACTTTATGCGCAAGATGCTGATCCTGGCCCGCGATGCCGGATATCCGCTGGAGGCAGAAGATGTGCAGATAGAGAATATTCTCCCGCCGTCCTGTCTGCAAGCGGATACCGTGCCTGCCTTTTATGAGGAGTTGAAAGCAGCAGAGGATTATTTTCAGGCCTTAAAAGACAAAGCGGAGAAAGAAGGGAAAGTGCTGCGCTACATCGGCTCACTGGACCAGGGAAAGGCCTCGATCTCCCTGCAAATGGTAGACGAGATCCATCCGTTTTACACCCTATCCGGCAGTGACAACATCATCTCCTTTACCACGGATCGGTATAAAGAGCGCCCTATGGTCGTGAAAGGACCTGGAGCCGGAGCGGAGGTAACAGCGGCAGGCGTGTTTGCAGACATTGTGAATGTGGGAACGCATTAACTGTGAGCAAGAAGCGTGTAGCCTGAGAAACTGGGCCTGAAGCTGTTTTTGTCTGTGCTGGCGTAGCTGCTGCTGACCCTGTAGCATCACTTGGGTCCTTTTTATAGCGCTTGGCTTTTCGCTCCATCTTTGGGGTATTTTGCACTTCCCTCCTTATTTTAAGGGCAGGGGCAAAGATGGTGGTGACTCTCCTTTCGAGGGTCCCTCCTCCCCCATGAAGGAGAGCCGAAGGCTTGGCCGGCGAGGTAAAAAGCTAATAAAGAGCTATAAAATATCCGGTTTCTATTAGCTGTAACAGCAGTAAGGGACCTGGCTTTTCATTAATTTGAAAACAGAAGAGCCTCACAAACTTTGTGAGGCTCTTCTGTTATGAGGTAAGCAAACTTAGTCGGCGTACACTTCCTTCTTTGCGGCACGCAAGGTATTCTTCATCAGCATGGCAATGGTAAGCGGTCCTACACCACCGGGTACTGGTGTGATGTAGCTGCACTTCTCTGCCACGCTATCAAAGTCCACGTCACCACGCAGCCTGAAACCAGATTTGCGGCTGGCATCCGGCACACGGGTTGTTCCTACGTCAATCACCACGGCTCCTTCTTTTACCATCTCGGCGGTGATCAGACCTGGTTGGCCAACAGCGGCAATAATGATATCCGCCTGCGAGGTATAGCCAGTCAGGTCCTCGGTGTAACGGTGGCAAAGGGTAACGGTGCAATTACCCGGATAGGCGTTCTTGGCCATCAGAATACTCATCGGGGAACCTACAATATTACTGCGGCCCACCACCACACAGTGCTTCCCTTTGGTATCGATCTCGTAACGCTCCAGCAGTTGCAGAATACCCGCAGGGGTGGCTGGCAGGTAGGCGGGCAAGCCGGCCACCATCCGGCCGACATTAATAGGATGGAAACCGTCCACGTCTTTTTTAGGATCAACAGCTTCTAACACCTTCTCTGTATCGATGTGTTTAGGCAGGGGCAGTTGCACGATAAAGCCGTCTACCCGCGCATCTTCGTTCAGCTCCTGGATCTTGTTCAGCAGTTCCTCTTCGGTAATGTCGTCTTCATAGCGAATAAGCGTCGAGTCGAACCCGATACGCTCACAGGCCAGTACTTTGTTATTCACATAGGTCACCGAGCCACCGTCGTTTCCGACAAGGATTGCCGCCAGGTGAGGGACTTTGCCACCACTAGCTTTTATCGCTGCTACCTCAGCAGCTATCTCGTCCTGAATGGCTTCGGATGTTTTTTTACCGTCAAGCAGGGTCATTTGGTTGATTATGAATGATGAATAAAGGATTATGAATGGCTTTGTTTAAACGGGCAATGCTGGCTTTCGGCACAGCACCTTTTAAAACCGGCAGTCCGGTACCGGCGTAATTGCTCAAGGCATAAAGCAGCAAGCCCCAACGCGCGGACACGTCGGGGCTTGTGAGAGCTTAGTCTAGTTTGAGCACGGCTAAGAAGGCTTCTTGCGGAATCTCCACGTTACCCACCTGGCGCATGCGTTTCTTACCCTTCTTCTGTTTCTCGAGGAGCTTGCGCTTACGGGAAATGTCACCGCCGTAGCATTTGGCCAACACGTTCTTGCGCATCGCTTTCACGGTTTCACGGGCAATGATCTTCTGACCAATGGCCGCCTGAATGGCGATTTCGAACATCTGGCGCGGCAGCAACTCGCGCAGCTTCTCACAAAGGCGCTTGCCCCAGTCATAGGCCTTATCGCGGTGCACGATGGCGCTTAGCGCGTCCACCTTCTCGCCGTTCAGCATGATGTCTAACTTCACCATGCTAGAGGCACGGAAGCCAATCAGCTCATAGTCGAGGGAAGCATAGCCACGGGAAATGGTTTTCAGCTTGTCAAAGAAATCGAAAACGATCTCGGCCAAGGGCATCTCAAAGGCCAGCTCTACCCGGTCGCTGGTCAGGTAGGTCTGGTTTTTCAGGATACCGCGCTTGTCCATGCACAGCGTAATGATTGGCCCCACAAACTCAGACTTAGAGATAATCTGAGCTTTGATGAAAGGCTCTTCGATGTGGTCGATGTAGTTCGGGTCCGGCATCTCAGAAGGCGCATTTACCCGCACCATCTTTTCTTTGGTCGTGTAGGCGTGGAACTGCACCGACGGCACAGTAGTGATCACCGTCATGTCAAACTCCCGCTCCAGGCGCTCCTGTACGATCTCCATGTGCAGCATGCCCAGGAAACCGCAACGGAAACCAAAGCCAAGGGCAGCAGAAGTTTCCGGTTCCCACACGAGGGAGGCATCGTTCAGCTGCAGCTTCTCCATAGAGGTTCGCAACTCTTCGTACTCGCTCGTTTCTACAGGATAGATACCGGCAAATACCATGGGCTTCACATCCTCAAAGCCCTGTATGCCCGCAGCTGGTCGGTCCACGTGGGTAATGGTGTCACCTACTTTCACCTCCTTCGCATTCTTGATGCCGGAGATCAGGTAGCCCACATTGCCCGCGCGCATTTCGTCGCGTGACTCCTGGTTCAGCTTTAGCACACCAATTTCGTCCGCCTCGTAGGTTTTGCCCGTGTTAATGAACTTTACCTTCTCCCCTTTCTTCAGAGTGCCGTTAAAAATTCGGAAGTATACTTCTATGCCTCGGTAGGAGTTGAAGACAGAGTCAAATATCAGCGCCTGCAAAGGCGCCTCCGGATCGCCTTTCGGGGCCGGAATACGCTCGCAAATGGCATTCAAGATATCCTCTACCCCAATGCCTGCTTTACCGGAAGCCAGAATAATATCTTCCTTGTCACAACCTATCAGGTCGATGATCTGGTCAGACACCTCATCCGGCATGGCATGCGGCAGGTCAATCTTGTTCAGCACCGGAATGATCTCCAGGTCGTTGCCAATAGCCAGGTACAGGTTAGAGATAGTCTGGGCCTCGATGCCCTGCGAGGAATCTACGATCAGCAACGCCCCCTCGCAGGCGGCAATAGAGCGCGACACCTCATAGGAAAAGTCCACGTGGCCTGGCGTGTCAATCAGGTTGAGCACATAGTCCTCTCCCTTATAATGATAGTTCATCTGGATGGCGTGGCTCTTAATGGTAATGCCGCGCTCACGCTCCAGGTCCATGTTATCCAGCAGCTGGTTTTGCATTTCTCGCTCCGCTACCGTTTGGGTAAACTCCAGTAAACGGTCGGCCAGGGTGCTCTTACCATGGTCGATGTGGGCGATGATGCAGAAATTACGAATGTTCTTCATATTATATCAATACGGTAACAAAGTTACGAATAATCCTGTCAAATTAATGGCCCCTCTTGCTACAAGGGGTAACAAAACTTAGATAAAGGGCCACTTATTTGGCACACAACTATTTTAATATTTATCTTTAGCTATGTTCAACCTGGGCTTTATGCTCCTTCCTCCCCACGGGAAGACGTTAGAAAACAAACTAACTGCCTGACAAATGCCGGACGACAACCAAACACCTCCTACCCCCCAAAGCATGCACGAGATGGAAAAAGAACTCGAGTTGTTACGCCAAAAGTGTGCTTTTCTGGAGCGCGTGATACACGGAGTGCCTGCTAACATTTACGTATCTGACCTGGAGAAAGGGGTCGTGTGGTGCAACAAGACGAACGAAGAAAGCCTGGGCTACCCCTTAGAAGAGATACGGAAAATGGAGGGAATGGCTTACATGCAGGCGATCCTGCACCCCGATGACCAGCAGGTGCCGGGTGAGAGCGTGGACCATTACCAAAACTTTTCCGGCGCAGAGTTTGGCGGTGTTTTTAGAGCGAAACACAAAGATGAGCAGGAGTACAAATGGTACATCGGCTGGGCGAAGGCTTTTGCCAGAAACGATGAGGGCACTGTAAAAGAGCTCCTTTGTGTAGACGTGGCCATGAGTCCGCACATGAACACGGAAGAACAGCTCGTTCAGGCGCTGAAGGATAACCTGCGCTTAAAGAACAAGCTCCTGATCAAGAGTCTCCGCAAGCGGGAAATCGAAATACTGTCGCTCATCTGCAAGGGCTACAGTACAAAATCCATCGCCAAGAAACTCTTTATCAGCGAAAACACCGTGAGCACCCACCGGCGCAACATACAACAAAAGCTTGGCACAGCAAACGTAGCCGAACTTGTAAACCTCGCCAGCGAAGCAGGTTTGGGTTAAAGCGTTTACCTCATCCACCTGCTATAAGAATAACGAGGGAGCCACGGATGAGCGGCTCCCTCGTTTGCTTTCCGGGATGCTACTCCTGTTTAGTTGGAACCATTAAACAACTTCATGAGTACGTACTCACCGACACAAGTGCAAATACAGGGCCTTCACCCCCTTTTCGCTCAAAATTGACTATATTTGCATAAAATCAGAAATAACCTTGTTACTAAACTATGCAAGTAACTAAAGTAGAACCATATAAGCCTGTCAACCATATCCGGATCGTGACAGCCGCGTCTTTATTCGATGGCCATGATGCGGCCATCAACATCATGCGCCGTATCATCCAAGCCTCTGGTGCGGAAGTAATTCACCTGGGCCACAACCGCTCTGTGCAGGAGATCGTGGACTGCGCCATACAGGAGGATGCCCAGGCCATTGCCATCACCTCGTATCAGGGAGGCCATATCGAGTATTTCAAGTACATGTACGACCTGCTGCAGGAGCGCGGCAGCGGCCATATCCGCATCTTTGGCGGCGGTGGCGGTGTGATTCTTCCGGATGAGATCGAGGAATTGCACGCGTACGGCATCGCCCGCATCTACTCGCCTGACGACGGGCGGGCCATGGGCCTGCAGGGCATGATCAACGACATGCTAGAGAAATGCGATTTCCCGACGGGCAAGAACCTGAACGGAGAGGTAAAACATTTGCGTGATAAAGACCCGAAAGCTATTGCCCGCCTGATCTCTGCAGCAGAGAACTTCCCGGAAGAGGCCAGAGGTATTCTGCAGGAAGTAAAGGAGCAGGCAAATGAAGTAAGCACACCTGTTCTGGGTATCACGGGTACTGGTGGTGCCGGTAAGTCTTCTTTGGTGGACGAACTGGTACGCCGCTTCCTGATGGATTTTCCGGATAAGCGCATCGCCATCATATCGGTAGACCCGTCCAAACGCAAGACGGGCGGAGCGCTCCTGGGCGACCGTATCCGCATGAACTCTATCTCCAACGACCGGGTGTACATGCGCTCCCTGGCTACCCGCCAGAGCAATTTGGCCCTGAGCAAGTACGTGCAGGATGCGGTGGATATCGTAAAGGCCGCGAACTTCGACCTGATCATTCTGGAGACCTCCGGCATTGGTCAGTCTGACACGGAAATCACCGACCACTCGGATGCCAGCCTCTATGTGATGACACCGGAGTACGGTGCGGCCACCCAGCTCGAGAAGATTGACATGCTGGACTTCGCTGATGTAATTGCCCTGAACAAGTTCGACAAGCGTGGTGCCCTGGATGCCCTGCGTGATGTAAAGAAGCAGTACAAACGCAACCACCAGCTGTGGGATGTGAATGACGAAGACATTCCGGTGTTCGGCACCATTGCCTCACAGTTCAATGACCCGGGCATGAACCAGCTGTACCGGGCCGTAATGGCGAAAATCTCGGAGAAAACAGGTGTGGCGTTTAACTCCAACCTGCAAACTTCAAAAGAGATGTCGGAGAAAGTGTTCATCATCCCGCCGAGCCGCACCCGTTACCTTTCGGAGATTTCAGAAACCATCCGGAACTACGACAAATGGACGAAGGACCAGGCAGAAATAGCCCAGAAGCTGTACGGTATCCGTAAATCCATCCAAGCAGTGCAGGAACTGGAGGTAGAGGACAAAGACCGCCTGGTTAAGCAACTGGAGCAGGCTTACGCCGAGGTGGAACTGAACCTGGACGGGCAGAACAAGAAGATTCTGGAGAACTGGAAAGAGAAAGTACAGGCTTACAAAAATGAGTTCTACGTCTTTAAGGTACGCGACAAAGAGATCAAGATAAAAACCCATACCGAGTCGCTCTCGCGCTTACAGATACCGAAGGTGGCCACACCGAAGTATGAGGCATGGGGCGACTTACTGAAGTGGAACCTGCAGGAAAACGTACCGGGAGAGTTCCCGTACACGGCCGGCGTGTTCCCGTTCAAGCGCGAAGGCGAGGACCCTACCCGTATGTTTGCGGGCGAGGGCGGACCAGAGCGTACGAACCGGCGCTTCCACTACGTGAGCCTCGGCATGCCAGCCAAACGCCTGTCTACAGCCTTCGACTCTGTAACACTTTATGGCGAAGACCCTGATTACAGACCGGATATTTACGGTAAGATCGGTAATTCCGGCGTAAGCATCTGCTGCCTGGATGATGCCAAGAAACTGTATTCAGGCTTCAACCTGGCAGATCCGAAGACATCGGTTTCCATGACCATCAATGGCCCGGCTGCTATCCTGACCGGTTTCTTCATGAATGCCGCCATTGACCAGCAGTGCGAGCTGTACATCAAAGAAAATGGCCTGGAGGAAGAGATCAATCAGAAAATTGAGGCGATTTACAAAGCGAAAGGGGCTGAGCGTCCGCGTTACCAGGGCAAGCTGCCGGAAGGAAATGATGGCCTGGGCCTGATGCTGTTGGGTGTAACGGGTGACCAGGTTTTACCGGCCGAAGTATACGAGCCAATTAAGGCGCGAACGCTGGCGGCCGTTCGTGGTACCGTGCAGGCGGACATCCTGAAAGAAGACCAGGCACAGAACACCTGTATCTTCTCCACGGAGTTCTCGCTGCGCCTGATGGGTGACGTGCAAGCTTACTTCATCGATAAAAGCGTACGCAACTTCTACTCGGTGTCTATCTCGGGTTACCACATTGCCGAGGCAGGGGCCAACCCGATCTCGCAGCTGGCCTTTACGCTGGCCAATGGCTTTACCTTTGTGGAGTATTATGTGAGCCGCGGCATGGACATCAACAAGTTTGCGCCGAACCTGAGCTTCTTCTTCTCCAACGGCATTGATCCGGAGTATGCCGTGATTGGCCGCGTGGCGCGTAGAATCTGGGCAAAGGCCATGAAAATGAAGTACGGTGCCGATGCCCGTTCGCAGATGCTGAAGTACCACATCCAAACGTCAGGTCGTTCGCTGCACGCACAGGAGATCGACTTTAATGACATCCGCACCACGCTGCAGGCGCTGTACGCGATCTACGACAACTGCAACTCGCTGCATACGAATGCCTATGACGAGGCTATTACGACTCCTACCGAGGCTTCTGTGCGCCGCGCCATGGCCATTCAGCTGATCATTAACCGGGAACTGGGACTGGCGAAGAACGAGAACCCGCTACAGGGGTCTTTCATCATCGAAGAACTGACGGACCTGGTGGAAGAGGCTGTACTGGCGGAGTTTGACCGCATTACGGAACGTGGCGGTGTGTTGGGTGCCATGGAAACCATGTACCAGCGCGGCAAGATACAGGAGGAAAGCCTGTACTACGAAACGCTGAAGCATACGGGTGAGTACCCGATTATTGGCGTGAACACTTTCCTGTCTTCGAAGGGCTCCCCTACCGTTATCCCGACAGAGGTGATCCGGGCTACGGAAGAAGAGAAGAAGTATCAGATAAACACCGTACGCGCACTGCAGGAGCGTAATGCCGGTAAAGGCGAAGAGCTGCTGAAGCGCCTACAGCAAGTAGCTATTAACAACGATAATATTTTTGGTGAGTTGATGGAAACGGTGAAGTATTGCTCGCTTGGCCAGATTACCAACGCCCTGTTTGAAGTAGGCGGACAGTATCGCCGCAACATGTAAAACCAGCATTTATATCAGCAAAAAGCGGGAGCAAGGGGAATCGCCTTGTTCCCGCTTTTTTTAAGTGTTAGCATTTTTTATATTGCGCAACAACAAGCTGCTGCACTTGCCGTAGTAGAGGCTTTCTATCTAATATTAAGAACATGAAACGAACCAAAACGAAGTCGCTGCTTTTTGTTTTCGGAGCTACCCTGCTGGCGCTCAGCACCGCCACCTGCCTGTTCGTGTACAACTGCTTTAACGATGAGGCATTTGACATTGACACCTCCGACGAAGACGAAGACGAAGAGGAGTACTTATAGCAGGTTGAGTTAACGCCGTCATTTACAAAACAAAGAAGGCCCTCCGGAGAGATTCCGAAGGGCCTTCTTTGTTAGGAATAGGGAACTACTAATTCAGGATGTAGTTTTGATTTAGTTCACGGGCAGAAGGGCCTTTCGCGAAGTACAGCTCTTTGAAGCTGGCGCTTCTCCCCTGCTCTACCCGGCGGAAAACCTTATCCGGGCTTATGTCCGACAGCGAGGCAAAACCACAAGCCTCCATTACCTCTACCATCGACTTGATGGTGTTTCCATGGAAGTTGGCTACCCGCACGCGCTTGTTAGCCACGTCCAGTCCGGAATAGAGGTTTTTATCCTGCGTGGCAATACCCACCGGGCAGCGCCCGGAGTCACACTGCAAGGCCTGGATGCAACCCAGGGCGAACATCATCCCGCGCGCACTGTAGCAGATGTCTGCCCCCAGCGCTCTTGCCTTAATGATGTCTACGGCTGTAATAATCTTACCTGCTGCGATGATCTTTACCTCGTTGCGAAGGCCATACTTCTTAAGGGTGCTGTGGGCAAATGCAAGGGCATCGTAAAGGGGCATGCCCAGGCTGTCTGTAAACTCCAGGGGAGCTGCTCCTGTACCTCCCTCGGCACCATCAATGGTAACAAAGTCGGGGAACAGCTGGTTGTGCATCATCTCCTGGCACAGGCGCTCAAACTCCTGCTTGTTACCGATGCATAGCTTGATCCCCACCGGCTTTCCTCCCGACAGCAGGCGCAGCTTCTCGATAAACAGGAGCATGGTAAACTGGTCGTGGAAAGCAGCATGCGCCGGTGGAGAGGCCACCGTCGTATAAGGCTCTACCTTCCGGATTGCCGCTATCTCAGGCGTGTTTTTAGCCCCTGGCAAGATACCGCCGTGCCCTGGCTTTGCCCCCTGTGAGAGCTTGATCTCGACCATTTTGATGTGGGGGTGTGCTACCTGCTGCTCGAACAGCTGAGCTGAGAAATTACCATTTTTATCACGGCATCCGAAATACCCAGTTCCAATTTGCCAGATCAAATCACCGCCTCCTTCTATATGGAAGGGGCTAACTCCACCCTCTCCGGTGTTTTGGGCAAAGCCTCCAAGCTTAGCACCCGCACTTAGTGCCTCTACAGCTGTTTTGCTCAGCGATCCATAGCTCATGGCCGAAATGTTGTAGATGCTGGCGCTGTAGGGTTGCTTACAGCGGCTGCTTCCTACCTGTACGCGCAAGCTCTCCTCTTTTACGTGCACAGGGAACATGGTGTGCGCAATCCACTCATACCCCACCTCCTGGCTGTTGCTCTGCATCCCGAAGGGTACTGTCTGCCGTACGTTCTTGGCCCGTTGGTACACAATAGAACGTTGCCGTCTGCTGAAAGGCTTGCCATCCAGGTCAGACTCAAAAAAGTACTGGCGGAACTCCGGCCGGATGCTCTCGAAAATATACCGCAGGTGCCCTATAATAGGATAATTGCGCAACAGTGTGTGCCGCCCCTGTCGCAGGTCGTGAAAATAGAGAAAGTGCAAAGGCACAAGAGCTGTAAACAGCCACAAAACCTGCCGCTCAAATATGGAGAAGAACAGAACGACCAGGTAAGCTGCGATAAAGGCGTACCCAAAGGTTTGCCTCACACTAATTTTAAAAGCCATAAAATAATCGATTGAAAGTTCTGGAATGAAACCATGCAAATGGGCAGGCTACAGGCAGAAAGCGTTCTGGCCACAGCTGCAGTATAGGGATAAACTTTAGTTAATAAAGTCTTTGGGGAACTGAAGGTAGTACCAATGGTTGCCGTTCAGCGCGCTGGTGTATAACACGGTACGCCGGGCAATTACAAATCCCTTCAAGGGCCTTTCATGCTGAGAAGCATTCATATAAGACGGACTGGCAGCACATGCTGTTTCAGGCTGCAAAGGTAGAGTAAATAGCAGGAAAAAAACCACAAAAATTTCCTGTTTTCTTTACCGAATGGCCCTTCTCGTTCATTATCAGCAAGCAATCACTCATCGCCTAAAAAATCTTTACAAAATAGCCCTCTTATAACCGCTTTTGCCTAAACTTTACCCTCCGCTATTGCGTTAGTCAGAAAAACTGGCATCACTCTTGGTAATCCTCGCTTATGAAAAGAATCACCACACTCTCGACACTACTGCTATTAGGTACAACTGTTAGCCTACTGGTTAAGAACTGGCTCTCAACAGCCAACCACTCCTCTTCTGCTTCAGGTGAGGAATTCCACCTCTACCTTTAAACAATGAAAAGTCTTTAGCCCACCTCCTAAGAAGTGGGCTATTTGCTTATCCTGCACTTGTATAGCTTGTAGGCAAAGTCTTCCACAGCTTCTCTATGTTGTGCTGCGTGCGCCTGTGAGCGTACCGGGGCTTACAAATGACACCGAAGCCTATAGCTATTTGTTTTAGTCCCCCTACCCAAGCCAGGCCGCCTCCACACGAGGCTGCTTTCTGCCTCCACATCATGTTTTCCCTGCTGAGCCGCATGCTTCATAACAGCGTATAGATTGGCAGAAGGTCTTCCTATTCCGCTTAAAAAGGCTAGCTTTGCAACAAAGCCGTTTTTTTGCGGTATACTCTATTTTCTAATGGCACCATTGGGTGCGAAAAAACTAACTATGAACTTGCAAGAGAAGATCAGCTACATCATTGGTCGCGACATGGCGACAAACCTGAAAAAGCAGGGCATTACGATTGAGGCAGACCCATTTGTAACAGGCCTGAAAGAAGTGCTGGCAGGCAAGCCCTCTACCCTATCGCAGGAGGAAGTACAGCAGGCTATGATGGCCCTGCAGCAGGAAATGACGCAAAAGCAGAGCGCCGTAGCTGATGTGAATAAGAAAGCTGGAGAAGCGTTTCTGGCGGAGAACAAGAACAAAGAGGGCGTACACACCTTGCCTAGTGGCCTGCAGTACGAGGTGATTCAGGAAGGCTCCGGCAAGTCTCCGTCGGCCTCCGATACCGTTACAACCCACTACCACGGCACGCTTATCGACGGCACTGTGTTTGATTCCAGCTATGCCCGCAACCAGCCGGCCACTTTCCCGGTGAATGGCGTAATTGCCGGTTGGACAGAAGCGCTGCAGAAGATGAAAGAAGGTGCTAAATGGAGACTGTACGTTCCGGCTAGCCTTGCCTATGGTGCACAGGGAGCAGGCGATGTGATCGGACCAAACTCCACCCTGATTTTTGACGTGGAGTTGATCTCTGTGAAGTAGGTATACAAGATGTACAAAGCAAAAAGGCCCTGGTCGAAAATGTCGACCAGGGCCTTTTTGCTTATAGCAGTTTTATGCTCTTGAACTTGTCAATAGCATTCCGTTTAACCAGCGGTGCGCCTCCTCAGGATACAGAAAGTGATCCATGATCAGAAAATAGCCACCACACATCAGCTCATCCCCCTCCAGGTCCTTCACAATGCCTGGGTATAGGGAAACAGGCAGGATAACCGCAACAAACACATCATTCCCCACCACGCGTAGAACATTTGGGAACACGTGCTGGAACACCCAGCGCTGATCCTCCCGGTTTACTTTATCCCGCTCCTGCAGGTCTAACAGCCATTTCCTGGGCTTGTGCGTCATCACCTGCTCCATCACCAGGTCATACCCTTTCCGTAATTCCTCGGAGCTTACTTTTCCGGTCCAGGTCACAACGAGTATTTCCTGCTCCTGATCGTAGTGTACATTCAGTTTATCATGTATTAAGGCATCCTTAGCGTCCCCCCCTGCCTCTAAGGCAGCGTCTAAGAATAAGTTTTTTCGCATATAGTCCTGATTAAAGCGTCCCCTCTTGTCGTTAACGTAGTATCTTAAGTAAATATTTTACTATCCCCATGTTTTCCTTTTCGGAACTATCATTTAACGGTGGTAAATTTGAGCTATTAAAAGCAATAAAGCAAAACAATATAACATATATTTTAATAAATATAATACTATAAACAGAAACCCGATCAAAAGCAACGGGAAGCATAAGTAAAATACAGGCAAAGGGAGCGGGTAAAGAAGTAAAGAGAACAAATACGGGAGAGAACCGTTCTTTAAATCATCAACGACAAACCCTAAACAAGCACTCGTATGGCACAAGACCAGACCGAAGGAAAGAAGTTTTTAGAAAGCGTACACGACTTTTTTGATCACGCAGCCCAATATTCGCGGCTCAGCCCCGGCATACTGGCGCAGATTAAGGCGCCTAACAGTGTCTATAAAGTCTCGTTTCCGGTGGAGATAGAAGGTAAGATTGAGGTGATCGAAGGAATCAGAGTACAGCACAGCCAGCACAAACTTCCTTCGAAAGGCGGTATACGCTTTAGCATGCAGGTGGATGAGGATGAGGTGAAGGCCCTGGCTACCCTCATGACCTTTAAATGCGCTGTGGTAGACGTACCCTTTGGTGGCGCGAAGGGCGGGGTAAAAATTAACCCACGCACAAGTTCCGTGAAGACACTAGAACGCGTAACCCGCCGCTATGCCGCTGAACTCATCAAAAAGAACCTGATTGGCCCTGGCATGGACGTACCGGCGCCGGATTATGGTACGGGCAGCCGGGAGATGGCCTGGATTGCCGATACCTACCAGGCCCTGAAATATGGCGAGACGAATGCGCTTGGCTGTGTGACGGGCAAGCCAATTGGCCAGGGAGGTATCAGAGGCCGTGCCGAGGCGACCGGCCTGGGTATCTACTTTGGCATACGGGAAGCCCTGGCAGACTCGGAGTTGCTGGAGGGGAAAAAGCTGGAAGGGCATGGCATGGAGGGCAAACGCATTATTGTACAGGGCCTGGGTAACGTGGGCTACCATGCAGCCTACTTCTGCCAACAGGATGGCGCCCTGATTGTAGGCATTGCCGAGCGCGAAGGAGGAATTTACAACGAGGACGGCATTGATGTAGTAGAGGCGTTCAAACACCGCAGCGAAAACGGCTCCATCCTCAACTTCCAGAACTGCAAGAATTACGAGAACTCCACAGAGCTGCTTGAAACGGAATGCGACATCCTGATACCGGCCGCCCTGGAAAACGTGATACACAGCGGGAATGCAGGCCGGATTAAGGCAAAGATAGTGGCAGAGGGAGCAAACGGACCCGTAACCCGGGAGGCAGAACAGGTATTGTTACAAAAAGGGATCGTCATCCTGCCTGACCTGTACCTGAATGCAGGAGGTGTAACTGTGTCTTACTTTGAGTGGCTAAAGAACCTCTCGAACGTGCGTTTCGGGCGGATGGGAAAACGAGCAGAAGAGGCTAGCTACAGACGATTAGTAAACGCTATCGAGGACGCCTCCGGCAAGAGCCTGTCAGCGCAGGAGAGAGCCTTTCTGACACAGGGAGCCGATGAAATTAGCCTGGTACGCTCAGGCCTGGAGGATACCATGATCAATGCCTACCATGAGATACGGGATGTAATGGACCAAAAGAAAATCCCGGACCTGCGAACGGCGGCATTTCTAACAGCTATTGAGAAGATTGGTGTGAGCTACGAGGCACTGGGTATCTTCCCTTGATCAAGAGCCACAGAGATAGTACTTAAGAAGAGGTCAGGACAGGGCGGTATATACGGCCAGGTCCCGGCCTCTGTTTAGTTGCCCCAGCCAGTATAGCGCCTCCTCTTGTTGCGTAAAGTAATTAAAGTGTATGAAAGACTGCTGCTGAAGATCGGATGATACCAGGTAATTACTGACAATCGCCTTAAAATGATCCTCTGAAAAAACTACGGCAGCGTATATGTCCTCTTTTACAGTTTTGTGCACTTCCGGATAATATTCCAAATTAAGCCAGGCTTCCTGTCCTCTTCCCAGCGCACCACACGTAGTGAGGTCAGTACAAAAAAGGGTTACCAAACGTATCTCTCCTACGTACCGCAATGCCACCCAATACGCTTCCTGAAACGACCGGTCGTCCGGCTTCTGTTTCCACCTGATTAACATGGTGTTCAGAGAAGGGATGTACTGAATTAACACGAGCGGTGTCTCCAGCAGGTTAGCACGGGGATAAGTAGCACTTACTTTCACTATCCTAAATATAGAGGCCCCCTTATTCTTATACAAACCGCTGACCAGTTAACATTTATAGTGCAACACACTCCTTTCTTTTGTGCAATTATGTCTCGTCTGATCGGTGCTGTGCCCCCTCAGAAAGAAGCCCGTCCCACTTGGAAGTCCTTATAAAAAGCAGCGGCAGGCTCTATTCAGGCCTGCCGCTGCTTTTACTGATTATTTGCTTGGAACTAGCTGTTGTTAACTTCCAGCCACTTGCTGTATATCTTTTTCTGAAGCGGTGTCGGGTTCGGCACATGTTCGAAGGTATACCGAACGCTTTCGTCCTTCAGCATGGGAATGTCAAGTACCTGCAGCTTTCCATCGCGGGAGATAAGCACTTGTGCTGTATCCCCTACGTTAAAGCCTTTGATGTAACGGTCCAGGTCGTCGCCTACACGGAACCCGTTCACTGCGATGATCTCATCGTTTACGTTCAGGCCACCTTCCCAGGCACTGCTACCACGGCTCACGCTGCGTACCTGCACTTTACCGTCGGACACAGCTGTTGAAGCCCCCCAGCTCGCGCTGTTGTTGTTAGCGTTCAGGTTGACCAGACGCAGGCCTGCCGCGTCGAAGTACTCGTTGTAATCAGGGGACTTGGTACCGTTAATGTAATCACGGAAAAAGGCATCGAAGTTGCGACCGGCTACCTTCTCCAATCCTTTTTTGAACTCCTCTTCTGTAAAACCGCGCTTCAGGTCCTTGTAGTAGCGGTTATACATGTAGCGCATTACGTCATCCAGGCTCTTCTCCCCTTCTGTCGCCTCCATGATCTCCATGTTTAACAAATGCCCGATCACGCCGCCCTTGGTATAATAAGACACCTCTGCGTTGTTCGAGTTCTCATTACGGCGATAGTACTTGATCCAGGCATCGAAGCTGGACTCTGCCACGGTTTGTACTTTGTTACCGGGGGTGTTTTCTACAGAATTGATGCTACCGGCCACAATGTCCAGGTAACGGCTCGGCGAAACATAACCCGCGCGACGCACAATCAGGTCGTCATAATAGCTGGTGATGCCCTCTGACACCCACAGCAGGTCTGTGTAATTCTCCTGGTTATAGTCGAATGGCCCTAAAGCCAGCGGGCGCAGGCGCTTCACGTTCCAAAGGTGAAAATACTCATGTGCCACCAAGCTCAGGAACCCCCTGTAACCAGCCTCAGTGCCGTAGTTCCAGCGTGAGGTCTGCAGCGTGGTTGAGTTGAGGTGCTCCAGTCCGCCCCCGCCGCGTTGCAGGTTATGCACGATAAAGACATAGCGGTCTACCGGCAGTTCGCCCATGACAGAAACAGCCTCTTCCACGATGTTCTTCATGTCCTGCATCAGGCGGTCCGGATCAAAGTTACCCTCGCCGTACACAGCTACCTCATGCGGTACACCAGCGGCAGTAAAGGTGTATACTTCATGGTTGCCGATCTCCAGAGGAGAGTCGCCCAGGATATCATAGTTCGGGAAAACATAGGTAAACTTGCCTGTGCTTTTAAGACCTGTCGAAACTTTGTTCCAGTCCTTATACGGCTTTACGACCAGCGTGCCGTTCAGATCCTGGTACCCTTCAGGGTACATGAAAACACTGGTACCGTTCACATAGCCGTGTGAAGCATCCAGAAAGCTGGTGCGCACGCTCATTTCGTAGGCATACACGTCATAAGAGGCTTTTACCACATCCGCTTTTTTAGTATAAACGCGCCATGTGTTCTTGTCGATCTTCTCAGACGGTAGCACGTTGCCGGCCTTGTCGGTCGCTTTAAAGTCTTCTACGTTTTTAGCGAACTCGCGCACCAGGTACGACCCTGGCGCCCACACGGGAAGCGTGAAGTCTACATAATTTTTCTTTACGCCAGACAGTTCTGCCTCTACTTCAAAGTAGTGCGTGTGAGGCTCTGGCATAGATAAGGTATAGCGCAACTCGGCGGCCAGTGCAGCTGCCGCATTGCCCAGGCACAGAAAGGCAATAAGTAAGAGTGATAGCTTAAATCGATTGTGTTTGAGCATGCTTTGTTAAGGGTTTTGGTTAATGCTTTTGCATACTACAACAAAAACCATGCTTTTCCAAAACCCACCGGCTGGCACGCCCTCATCGAAAGGCTTAGGAAACCGGCTCCAGTACGCTTCTGTTCAACCAGTCACGCGCCTGTACCGGATCGCAGAAAGTGTGGATAATAATAAAGGAGTTATAGCTCCTGAGGCCTGCTTTTCCGGCCTCTTCCAACAGCTCCTGATAGCATTCGGAGGAAAGTACCGTGGCCACAAAATTACCTGCCCCCATGGTCTTCATCATCCTGGAAAAAAAGTTTGCCTGCAGCCAGGCTTCCTGCTCTTCACACAAGGTGCCGATCGCTCTGAAATCAAACAGCCAGTGTTTAACGCGATTCTTTTCGGCATATAAAAGCGCTTTCTCCAGCCCCTCCTGCAACTCCTCTGAGGCAGGTGTATCCCAACAACTCAGGCAAAGCTGTCCCCGCACGCCATCAAACTCCACGGCAAAAGCATTTGATCGGATCACCGGCATCTCTCCCCTCTCTCTATTCACTGTACTATAAAATTTTGCAACAAAACAAGTTAAAAGGCATTCAACCCGTTCTAAAGTTCCGTACCCCTGAATTTTTATTTCTTAAAAGTTTAAGATCAGCTGTATACTTTCTAAAGCCAATAATGAACCTTTCCTTGTTAAGCCATGTTGTAGGGCCTTTGTAGTCATTTTTTGTTTAAGCAGTAACAGGGATACCAAGGACAGTAAAAAAATGCCAGTCTGCTAAGTCAAATTTATAAATACAGGATTATGAAGAAGAAGATTTCAGCACTGTTGTTGCCTTTCGCCCTGCTTATATTCTTCCTCTGGTTTAACCCACGGCAGTTTGCAGCCCCCGCCAAAAGATTGGGTTCCACACCCCATCTCAGCATGGTAAAAAACGACTCCTTAGCCACCATGGGAACAGCCAAAAGCGAGCTTACCAATAAAGGAAAAGAGATCGTGGCCTATGCGATGCGCTTTTTGGGGAGCCCCTACGTTTACGCGGGCATGAGTGCAAAAGGCTTCGACTGCTCCGGTTTTACGGCCTATGTCTTCCGCAATTATAGCATCAAAATTCCCCATTCGTCTGCTCTACAGTCCCAGGAGGGAGTACCGGTAGCCAGAAACGAAGCACAGCCGGGCGATCTGGTAATCTTTACCGGCACGAACCCCAAGATCCGTAAGCCCGGGCATGTGGGCATTGTCATTTCCGCACCGGGAGACACGATACAATTTGTGCACTCCTCTTCGGTAGGTGGGGTTAAGGTGAGTAAAGTAAAAGGCACCCGCTATGACACGCGCTTTCTTGGTGTCAGAAGAGTTCTTTAAGGACCTTCACGCGTTCAGGTAAACCCAGGCTGATTTTCACGTACACAAGACCATGAAAACGGCATATTGCCATCACAAAATAAATGGTCATGGTACATCCTTACATCATAAACACAATAAACGCGTTGGTGCTGATAGTGGCCGGCCTGATTGCTTATTTCTCTAACCCGGCAAGACCCCCGGCAGCCCTGGTGGCTCCCTTCCTGGGTATCCTGCTACTGGCCTGCACGTATCACCTGCGCAAGCACAATCGTTTTGTGTTTAACACCGTAACTGCGGTTACTTTACTGGCGGGCATTTTGGTTATAAGCAGAATAGACTTCGAGGAATTCAGCTTTACGGAACGGAATATTCTGTTGACCGTGATGGGCCTCAGCTGTATAATAGCAGTGGGATTTTTTGTAGGAACTTTCGTGAAGGAGCGCCGATTGGGGAATAACTCTATCTACAAAGATGATTTATAACTCAAAGACAAAAGGGGCATAAAAAAGAACACCAGGTGTAGCCCGTCAAGATACACCTGGTGTCCCCAAAAATCCTTCTTGTCCCAATAAGCGGCTTCCTGTGGTTCAGGTTGCCATCTCAAAGACCGGAAAGGTAATAAAAGCTATCTGCGCAAGCAGTAGCGACTACTGCTTACTAAGCCTGCTCACCTTTAGAGTGAACAAAATTACCTAGGCTTACTAAGACGACCGATGGATTAGACATAGCACCTCCTTTCTCTTTAGTCCAACATAACCCCGCCTTCGACCAGTTATAGTTTAGGTTGTCAGACCAGAGCCGTAGCACTCGCTACTTGATATAGTATAAAGGTAAAAGAATGCCTAAAAGTTCACAAGGATCAGCAGATAATTTTTAGACTTTTTAAAGCCCACCAGTTGGTCCTGTAGCCCTGCAAGGTGCGTCGCAGATACAGTTCCTGCCTATTCAATGTTAACACTTTGTTTACCAACCTACTAAGCCATTATATAAAAGAACATTAATTGCACCAGTTTCCCTTACTTCTTTTGCGAAAACCTTTACCAGGCCAACATTCATAATGAATTAATTTCCTTATTTTACGTTGGATATTAAAACAAACCCTTGAGTTTATGAAAAAACACCTTTTATCTCTCGTAGTGCTCATGCTGTTCGCCACCGGCGCATGGGCTCAGAACCTGTCGCCACTGGGCATCTGGACAAATGAAGAAGGCAAGGCCAGATTCGAGATCTACAAGTGTGGTGACAAACTGTGCGGAAAGATCGTGTCGTTGAAAGAGCCACTCCGCAACGGAAAACCGAAGATGGACGACAACAACCCGGATAAAAAGCTCCGTTCACGGAAACTACAGGGATTGGAATTTATGAAGGGTTTTGCCTATGAGGGCGCCAACAAGTGGGACAATGGCACCATCTATGACCCGGAAAGCGGCAAGACCTATTCCTGCTATATGAAGATGGTGGGCAAAAATAAGATGGAAGTAAAAGGATACATCGGTATCTCGCTTATTGGCAGGGCGCAGAACTGGACCCGTGTCGATTAAAGAAAAGCTAAAAGATAGGTAAAAAGCAAAAGGGTTAGCAAGATAGCTAACCCTTATTAAAACCCTTTACATTCCTATTAACTCCACTTTAAGGAAGAAGGTTGTGCTTTTCTTAAAAAACCTGCAAAATTTTATAAGTCTTATCACGGAACGTGAACTCCTCCCCTGTGGTCTTGCCGGCCATCGCCTTAAAAAGGGGCGACAAGCCTGAAATAGCAAAGTACGACTCACCGTTTAACTTTATCTCGCCCAGGCTTACCCCGATAAAGTAGTTCTGCAGTTCGGTATACACCACTGCCCCCAAAGAAACTTCATTGTTTACCTTCGTAGCGTTTATGCGGCGCAAGAGGCCCTGTGTCGTTATAAGGTCATCCAGTTGTCGCGCATACATATCGCGCTGAATCTGGCAGTTCTCCCGGAAGGACTCAAACTTATCCTCCATAGCCCCCTGATGCTCGTTTGCGCTTTCCTGCGCTTCATTCATGGCGTCTTTTGCGGCTTTTACCTGTGCAGACAAAATTTTGGTGCACTCCTGAAGCAAGCGTTTTTTTGTCTCCAGTTCTTCTGTCAATGTTTCCATATCATATCAGCTTTTGTACCGGCTTATCCGAAGACTGCTGTTAAAAGAAGCAAGTGTACGTACAGTCGGTGAATGTTATCCTAAATAACTTTAATAATTTTTCTTCCAGAAGCCTTCTCCGTCCTGCTGTAAGGCCAGGGCTTAAACTATTTGAAGGGCAATATGTTTATTGGGTAAATTATCAAATGTCGTATAACGATTTTTTCGGCCGATTGTTGGGGCTAAAAAGAGGAGGCCCGACCTGTAACAAGCTGGAACGCAGCAAGAAGTTCAAGCTGGCTTACAAGCAGTGGGTAGCAGCGCAGGTGTATTTAAAATGGACAGGGGCGTTTTTTAAAGCCTACCATTATAAAAAGGCTAATTTGCCTGCAGATTACCGCGTACAGCTTGTACAGGGAGAGCATACAAGAGGCATCATATTTTTTTATGACCCGTCGATTGGGGACCAAAACTTCGAGTTTCTGTTCGACCTGCTAAAAGACAGGGTAGAGGCATTGGGCTACACGCTGCATAGCTGTGATACTTTGGAGATCAGGCACGATCGCTACAGGGAACAAATCGAGAAGCGCCTGCTTACGCCGCCTGCCTCAGATGTAAACGGCACCAGTCTCTGCAACCAACTCTACGGCAACATACTGCTGGATCACATAAAAGTAAACAAGCGCCCGGGCTACATTCGTTTAGCTGCCAATGCCTATGCGGATTCTTTTTTCTCCCGCCCTCTCTCTTTCAACAAGCTGTTGGAGCAGGTATTACAACCAGGCGAACGGCAACAAGAAACTTAAATCAGCATTAACAGGCTGTTCAGCTAAATTTTATGTAGTCTACTCTTTTTTAAATTCCATTCTTTTAGATACATTGTAGTTTAGAACAGCATGTTGTACTAATTGGTTTTTGTATGCCCAAACGTCTACTACTGCTCCTAGTGGCACTATTTCTATCAATAGGTGCACAGGCTACCCATATTGTAGGCGGGGAGTTTGAGATGCAGCACCTGAACGGTTATAACTATAGGCTCACCTTAAATCTCTACTTCGATAACATCAATGGAAACCCTGGGGCTCTGGATCAGTCCATTGTCGTCAGTATTTTTAGCAAGGCCAACAACCAGTTGCTCCGAACGCAGGTCATGTACCTGAAAAACCAGTCTTTTGTCCCCTACACGAACATTGACTGTACCGCAGGTGAGCTGAGCACAAAAAGGCTCGTTTACTATGAGACCCTTTACCTGGACCCGAACATTTACAACGACCCTGCGGGATACTATGTGACCTGGGAACGCTGCTGTCGCAATAATACCATCAATAACATTGTTAGCCCGGAAAGTGCCGCGCAAACCTTTTATATGGAGTTTCCGCCCGTGATTAAAGACGGCAGCTTTTTCCGCAACTCCTCTCCTGTCCTGTTCCCGCCCCTGAGCGATTACGCTTGCGTCAACGAGCTGTTCTACTTTGACTTTAACGGCACGGACCCGGACGGGGACTCCATCGTGTACGACATGGTTACTCCCCTGAACGGCTACACTACCCCCTCGATGCCTGTGTATACGACCTGGCCGCTGCCGGCCCCCTACCCCACTGTTAGATGGCAGCCGGGCTATAATGCCGTAACGCAGGTACAGGGCAATCCTCCGATGTCCATTGACAGGCAAACAGGTCAGCTCACAATGCGCCCGCGCCAGAAAGGGCTCTTTGTGTTTGGTGTGAGGGCACAGGAGTACCGCAATGGCAAGAAGATAGGAGAAGTACGGCGCGACTTTCAGGTACTTGTGCTCGATTGTCCGCGCAATGCATCCCCGCAGGTGCTGGCAGCAGCAGAAGGGCAGAAAGACTTTTACCAAGAAAACGAGGTGCTTCGTATTACCCCAACTGATAGCCGCTGCGTCAACATCTTCTTTACTGACCCTGATTTTAGTGAGTTCGTCTCCCTGCGGGCCAGACCCGTTAACTTCTCCAGCCAGGACTATACGTTTGAAGGAAAGACCAGCGGCAACATTAACCAGGGAAGTGCAACGGACACCTTAACAGCCACCCTTTGTTTTGCTGAATGCTTTGATACAGAGGGCAAAGTGTTTAAGCTTGATCTCATTGTGGAGGATGATGGCTGCAGCCTTCCCCGGCAGGATACGCTTCAGGTGAGCTTTGTGATTGCCCCCATTCAGGATACCCCCCCAGAGATCTCCCTTTCCACGCCAGAGCGCCTGTTCTCTGTGAAAGATGGCGATCAACTTACGTTTGATGTTCTCGGCACGGACCCAGACGAGGATGTGGTGAGCATTAAAGCCGTAGGGCAAAACTTTTCGCTGGACGGTCAAGACATTACGTTTGAAGACCGCAGCGGTACGGGCAGCGTGACATCCCCCTTTACCTGGAACATTAGCTGCGATGCGATGAAGCAGGACTCCTACAAGATAGATTTTATAGTGGAGTCCATAGTTTGTAATGAGCTAAAGAGCCGCAAAGTTACTGTAGAAGTAAAACCAGAAAACAACAACACCCCCCCTGCTATCTCTACAGATCAGACTGCCACCGTGATTGAGTTGGAAGCTGGTCAGCCTTTTGAGGCAAAAGTCTTCGGGAAGGACGTAGACCTGGACTTGCTCATGCTCAGCGCCCAGGGCGAAGGCTTTAACTTGGCAGACTATGGGATGCAGTTTGTAAGCACAGGCAGCAATGGATCGGCACAAGGCACCTTTAGCTGGACCCCTACCTGCGACGCATTCCAGGCGGGGGCACTTAAGGTTAATTTTAACCTGACCGAAGATGTATGTGCTCCCTCTGCAGCACAGCAACTGGCACTGGAGTTCCGGATAAAAGATACCAACACCCCTCCTACGTTAACCTCTGATAAAGAAGTGCTGCGTTTTGACCTTGCTTTGAACGAGCCATTTGAAGCCAAGCTGTTTGGGGAGGACATGGACCTGGATAACCTGATCTTAACAGCGACCGGAGAAGGTTTTAACCTGGCTGATTACGGAATGACTTTTAACAGTACCAACGGGAGTGGAGAGGCTAACGGAACCTTTAACTGGATCGCCTCCTGCTTAGGCACTGAGCAGGAAATGGTACGCGTAAACTTTACCCTTGCCGAGGAGGCCTGCGATCCGTCCCCACAGGAAATAACCATGGAGTTCCGGGTAAAAGCCCCAAGCATAAACGACTTTGTGCCCGCCAACCTCTTTACCCCGAATGGTGATGGACGGAATGACTTTTTCGAAGTGCCTGGACTGCCAACCGAATTCTGCTCTGCTACCTTTACGAGTATCCGTGTGTTTAACAGGTGGGGCAAAGAAGTTTACTCCAGCAATCAAAGCGATTTTAAATGGGATGGTGCTGGAGTGAATGATGGGGTCTACTTCTATGTGATAGACTATAACACGAGTAAGTTTAAAGGCTCAGTCACCATCGTGCGCTAATCATGCGGCGCCCCACACCCCCTTGCGCATTTTAGTCCAGTTAACAACAACTCCTCTCTGAAAGAAGGGCGTTAGAACCGCATCAAAGACCGCTCTGTCGGAGAGGAACACATAATTGCAAGAGGAAGCTCTCTCCTGGTGGACATACGCACTAAGTGAAGATTGGGCTAGGCAACCCTTACAGTAAGCTTGGCCCCTTAGGCAATAAAAAGGAAGACCAGGTAGAGGCCTAACCAGAGGAAGTCCATAAAGTGCCAGTAGCTATTGAGCATCGAAAGCTGCATGTTCCGGAAAGGATCACGAATAAAGATCAAACTGCGGACACCGTCTGAGGCGACATAAATGGTCTTGAAAAGCATGAAAGACAGAAAGATAATACCGCCCAGCAGATGTAGAATATGAAGGGCAGAGATCAGGTACAGATAGGTGCCAGAGGCTTTCCCGGAGAAGTAAACGCCAGCCCTGGACATCTCGTTCCAGCCAATTAATTGCGCTACGATAAAGAGTATGCCTAAAGACAAGGTAAGTGCCAGGTAGCGTGACATCTTCTTCAGCTTCTCCTTTCTGTACATGCTGGGCACCTTAGAAATGGTAAAGCTACTGAATAGAAGAAGGATTGCACTGACGCTAAAGAACTTAGGCAACTCAAACTGCTCTCCGGGGAATCCGCCCGTGCGGGCAAAAGCAACTGTCAGGATAAAGAAAAGAACGCCTATCCCCATCATGCTGATATACAGCAGCATCCGGATAGGGTGCATTTTCTCTATTCTTCTGAAGCCCGAGCGTTGCGCCGAGTCTATTTGTTTCTTTCTATCTGAATCCATCCTCTACTCCTATTTCCATCGAATAAAAACCTTAGCTCAGAAATGTCTTTGGTTCACATTTTAAGTATCATGTTATACTACAATTATACCTTTTTAAGCGCCTTATAGTTTTGGAATTATTTAGATTAATTTACTACTCCTGCACATAGCTGCCGTAACAGTTAACTTCCTGATTTGTTGCGCTCACCAGTAAAACCGGCATTCTCTCGCACAAGCTTTCTCCCTCCTCTACGCTCTCCGCACAGCCCTACGCTTCATGTCAGAATCTTCATGCACTGTGATACCATACTGGCGTTTAGCACCATTCCCAAGCAGCCTCCATTACACCCTGGCCCCAGTACCCTCCCTATACTGGTCTTGGCTCTAATGGCTCAGTTAAACGTCCATTTTATAGCTACTTATAACTCTTTACCGGTTTTATACCGGAAAGCTTACGAGTAACTTCATAACAAAGGATGAGCAAGATTTATTGCAACAGGCAACAGCGTTTTTAGGCCTCCGACAGCTTTGCCTAATGCCCGATACTTCTTACATTTACCTATACTACTAGCCCGATACCACCATGAAAAAAGTATTTCTTCTCATAGGCTTAGCTGCGGTTGCTTCTGCTTGCAACAGACCAGACACAACCACCAGTACGACAGAAACAACAAACCCTCCAACAGCTGAACCAACACAGGCTTTTGGCGCTGCTTTTAGTGAAGCACCTGTCGTACCTGCTGCCCGATTACAGGAAATGGCCGCAGGGAAGGATTCTGTACAGGCGACTGTGGAAGGTGAGATCATAGCGAGTTGCCAGGCCAAAGGGTGCTGGATGGACGTGAAGCTAGCCGAAAATAGTATCATGAAGGTTACCTTCCGCGACTACGGCTTCTTTATGCCCGTAGAAGACCTCAAAGGGCGCAAGGTTGTGTTTACCGGTATAGCAAAACGGGAAGTGATTTCAGTGGATGACCAGCGCCACTATGCAAAAGATGCGGGTAAGTCAGAAACAGAGATCGCCTCCATCACCTCGCCGAAAGAGGAACTCCGATTTGTAGCTGATGGCGTCATTCTAAAGTAGACCGGGAAGCAGCGCCCTCCGCAACAAACACCGGCCTGTAAGTAGGAAGCTTTCCTGGTCATAGCCAGTGGTAGAAAGGGGCCGTGCATCTTATAGCCGTCCCTTTCGTTTTCACTAAATATCCAAGGCTTGTTTTAAAAATCTCTTTTCTATTTTTACGGGAGTATAACGCAACGTAAGATGGCAACAGAGAAAGACCCAGCTCAGGAGATACAGCAACTCACCGAACGCATTAATTATCTAAACTACCAGTATTACCAGAACAGCAGATCAGAAGTGCCGGACTTTGAGTTTGACATGATGCTGAAACGCCTGCAGGAACTGGAAGAACAGCACCCTGACCTGCGCCAGTCTAACTCTCCTACCCTGCGCGTGGGAGGCACCATCACCAAGAACTTTAAGACTGTATACCATACCTGGCCGATGCTGTCGCTGGGCAACACCTACTCTGAAGAAGAGCTACGGGAGTTTGACAAGCGGGTAACCAAGGCCATTGGTGAAAACGTGGAGTACGTGTGTGAGCAGAAGTTTGACGGGGTAGCCATTAGCCTGACCTACGAGAAGGGCAAGTTCACTCAAGGCGCCACCCGGGGCGACGGCACCCGGGGTGATGACATTACCGCGAACGTACGCACCATCCATGATGTGCCTTTGCAGGTGCATGGGGAGGACTACCCCGAACTGTTTGAGGTGCGCGGGGAGGTGTTTATGCCCTTACCCGTGTTTGAGCAACTAAACAACGAGCGTGAAGAAGCCGGAGAACAACTTTTAGCCAACCCGCGCAATGCGGCCTCTGGCACTTTAAAGCAACAGGACTCTGCTGTGGTCGCTAGCCGCAAGCTGGGTTGCTTCTCTTATAGCTTCCACTGCGCGAACAGCCCCTTTGATACGCACTCAGAAAGCCTGCAGGCCATTCAGAAATGGGGGTTTGAGGTGTCGGATACCTGGCGCAAGTGTAGCAGCATCGAAGAAGTGCTGGCCTATATTAACGAATGGGAAACCAGGCGCTTTGAACTTCCGATCGCCACTGACGGGGTCGTGGTAAAGGTAAACAGCTATGCGCTGCAGGAAGAACTGGGCTTTACCTCTAAAAGTCCGCGCTGGGCGATTGCCTACAAATACGCGGCGATGAGTGCCTCCACGGTGCTGCAGGGCATACAGTACCAGGTAGGCCGCACCGGCGCCGTGACGCCTGTGGCCTTGCTAGAGCCTGTGCAGCTGGCGGGCACTGTGGTAAAAAGAGCCTCTGTGCATAATGCCAACGAAATACAGCGCCTGGACCTGCGCCTGGGTGACACAGTTTTCGTGGAGAAAGGCGGAGAGATCATTCCGAAGATAACAGGGGTGGACCTGGAGAAACGACCGGCGGACAGCCAGGCCATCGCCTATCCTACCCAGTGCCCCGCATGTAGCACAGATCTTGTACGCTCTGAAGGCGAAGCCAACTTCTACTGCCCTAATGAGAAGGGCTGCCCTCCCCAGATCAAGTCCAAGCTAGAGCACTTCATCTCCCGAAAGGCGATGAACATCGACGGCCTGGGCCCGGAAACCATCGAGCAACTCTACACAACGGGCCTGGTGCAGAATGCAGCCGACCTTTACGACCTTACCTTCGAGCAATTGGTTGGCCTGGAGCGCATGGGCGAAAAATCGGCCAACAACATCCTGAAGAGCCTGGAGAAGTCCAAAGAAACGCCTTACGACCGGGTGCTGTTTGCCCTCGGGATTCGCTTCGTGGGCAGCACTGTGGCAAAAAAACTGGCAGAGCAACTCCCTGACCTCGAGGCCTTGCGTGGCGCTACCTACGAAGAACTCATTGCTATCAATGAAATTGGGGGACGGATTGCCAACTCTGTTTTGGAGTATTTCCAGGACTCCGACCATGTGCAATTAGTGGAAAGGCTAAAAGCAGCCGGGTTGAAGTTGAAAGCAGAGCATACTGCCCCAGCAGTGGAAAGCGACACCCTCGCGGGAAGTACCTTTGTTATCTCCGGCGTTTTTGAAAGCGTAAGCCGGGATGAGCTACAGCAACTAATCACCAGCCATGGCGGTAAGGTGGTCAGCTCTATCTCAGCAAAACTCTCTTACCTGGTAGCTGGGGATAAAATGGGCCCGGCCAAGCTTGAAAAGGCCAATAAGCTGGGAATAAAAATCCTGTCCGAAAACGACTTTTTGCAGATGATTTCAAAATAAGAAGACTTAGTCTATCGAAAGCATGATCTCCTGACAGGACATAGACCACCTCAGGACCTATATCCTGGAACAATAGGAGCACCTCTACAAAGAAGGTGCCCCTGCTTTTCTAAGCACCTCGCTATACGCCATTCCCTTTTTCAGTGCCTAAAATGTTAATCCTCATAAACAAAGGCTTCATCGCTACTAAATAGCCATTTGTCTATACATCGGCTGCTGTCTGTTATAAAGTAGCTTACATTGCTTATCTTTAAATGACATTGGCCTGCCTGATCAGGAGGTTTTCCTGTGTAAGGCTAAATTTATGAATGAAAGTACTTGCTGCTGCCCCTCATATGAATATCACACTACCGGAGGTAACTCTTAGGAAACGCTATCAGATAGCCCTCCATGCCGCTGGCTGGCTTATCTTTATTTCCTGGGTGTTTTACTTTGTGTACGCCAACCGTACGCTTACCTTCGGAAAGGGCCTGGACATACTCGTAGGCTTTCTTTTCCATTTACTCATCTTTTACTTTAACTGGTACGTCCTGATTCCCCAGTACCTGGCGCGTAACCGCATCCTACTGTACATAGCCGCCGTGTTGGCCACCCTCCTAGCCGTGGCCATCATACAGGCGCCCCTGGACTATTACGTCTTTAGAGAGTATAACCCAGGGCTGGAGGCTCTGTTTATGCCTGAGCGGCTACTGCAGTACGCGATGGGAGGCCTGGTGACGGTCTTTATCAGTTCAGCCTTGAAAGTGACCGGTAACTTTATCCGGAACGAGCGGCGAAACAAAGAGTTGGAGACCCAGAAGTTAATGGCGGAACTTGCCTACCTGAAATCGCAGGTAAACCCGCACTTTCTGTTCAACACACTAAACAACATTTACTCCCTGGCTTACAAGCAGCACCCGGAAACGCCCGATGCCATCATGAAGCTGTCACTGCTGATGCGCTACATGCTGTATGAAAGCAACGACACCCTGGTGAGCCTGGAGAAAGAAGTAGAGCACATCAAAAACTTTATTGACCTACAGCGCCTGCGCCTGCGTGAGGGAACCAGCATCAAGTTTAACATAGAGGGTGACCTATCGAACAAGCGAATCGCACCGATGTTGCTGATGACCTTGGTGGAAAACGCCTTCAAACACGGGTTGGTCAGTAAGAACGAGATCGGAATCATTATGAACCTGGACGTGCAGGACAATTCACTCACTTTTAACACCATCAACAACACCAGTTCCCATAAGAAACGGGAGTACGGCGGCATTGGGCTGGAAAACCTAAAACGCCGCCTGAAACTGTTGTACCCGAACGGGCATATCCTTAAGTTTCAGGAGAAAGAGGGGACTTTTTACGCTACCTTAAAACTATACTTCAGACCTAATCAAAAATAAAACGATGACAATACGCTGCCTTGCCGTTGACGATGAGCCACTCGCACTGGACATCATCGAAAGCTATATAAGCAAACTTCCCTTTTTGCAGTTAGTCAAAACCTGCTCTAGCGCCACAGAAGCTATGCAGGTGCTGCAGGAAGAACAGGTAGACCTGATGTTCCTGGATATTGAGATGCCGGAGTTAACAGGCATTCAGTTCCTGAACATCCTGAAGCACCAGCCTCTTATTATTTTTACAACGGCTTACCCCGATTATGCCCTGGAAGGCTTCAATCAGGATGCTGTTGACTATCTGCTTAAGCCCATCCCCTTCGACCGCTTTCTGAAAGCAGTCACAAAGGCGCAGGAAAGGCTGCAACGCAACGGCAAAGCCACCGAGGCCGCTCCTGCCTTACCTCCTACTCCCGCCGCGCCTGAGCATGACTTCATGTTCGTGAAGGCCGACTACAAAACCATACGGGTGGACTTTAAGGACATTCTCTGGATTGAGGGCTTAAAAGATTACATCATCATCCAGACAAAAGACCAGAAAATCATCACATTGCTGTCGATGAACAAGATGATGGAAAAGCTGCCCGAGTCTAAGTTCCTGCGCGTACACCGCTCCTTTATTGTATCGTTACAAAAGATAGACAGCATCGAGAAAAGCCGCATACGTATTGGTTCTAAAGAAATCCCGATTGGGGAGGTCTATAAAGAGCAGTTCCTGAAGTGGGTAGAGGAAAACAACATTCAATAGAAAAAAAATGCCGTAAACACCTATAAAGCCCCAAGCATTTGCAGAAGCCGAATCATAATTCGAAATTCGCGGTTCATAACACTGAGTAGATGATTAGAGAAAAACTAAGAGGGACAGGCGTTGCGTTGGTTACGCCTTTTACGAAAGAGTTGGCTGTAGACTATGACGCACTGCGCAAACTACTGGACTTTGTGCTGGACGGTGGCGTGGAATACCTGGTGGTGAACGGAACAACGGCGGAATCGGCAACTACAACGGAAGCGGAAAAAGCAGAAATACTACGTTTTGTTAAACACCACGTTGGCAATCGCATACCAATTGTTTACGGACTTGGAGGAAACAACACCCAGCAAGTGCTTCAGACACTGACCGGGACGGATCTAAAGGGAGTAAGCGCCATCCTGTCTGTTAGCCCTTATTATAGTAAGCCTTCCCAGCAGGGTATTTATCAGCATTACCTGCAAATAGCAGATGCCTCTCCTGTGCCTGTCATTCTTTACAACGTTCCGGGCCGAACCGGCAGCAATGTTACAGCAGACACAACCTTAAAGTTAGCCACTCATGATAACATTATCGGCATTAAGGAAGCTTCCGGTAACCTGGAGCAGTGCATGGCGATCATGAAACACAAACCAGAAGGGTTTTTGCTCATCAGTGGAGACGACATGCTTACGGTGCCTATGATCTCTTTCGGGGCAGATGGCGTTATATCTGTGCTGGCCAACGCTTTCCCCGGTAAGTTCAGCAACATGGTGCGCCTGGCTTTGGAGAGCAAGTTTAAGGAGGCCTCTGATGCTTTGCTCAGCTTTGTTGACATCAACCCGCTGCTGTACCAGGAAGGCAATCCGGTAGGCGTAAAAGTAGTACTGGAGCGCTTTGGGGTGTGTGCAGCCAGCGTACGGCTTCCTTTAGTAGAAGCTTCTTCCGGGTTAAGAGACAACCTGCACAAGCTTCTTTAGAGAAAATTTATATATAACGATAAAAAAAGAAAGGCCGGTTAAACCCCGGCCTTTCTTTTTTGTCCTATGTTCCGGTTCCCTGAATCAATCTTATAAAACACTAATCTTTATTACCCTAACCTTTTATTACATGAGTAAAAAATTACGCTATGCCCCGCTGGTAGCGCTCTTGCTTGCAGGTGCTACCATGGCACCCGCTCCGGCACTGGCTCAAAAGAGTAAAAAGAAGAAAAAAGCCAAGCAGGAAACTACTGCCCAAGCCCCTTCTAAGAAAGATGATGGCAAGCCCAAGCCATACAACGAGGTCATTACAGCCAAGGCCCTTAGCGATGAAGGCCTTTTTAAAGTGCACCAAATCGACGAGAAGTACTACTACGAGATTCCGGACACACTGCTAAACAGGGACATGCTGCTTGTGAGCCGTATTGCCAAAACAGCCAGCAACATAGGCTACGGCGGCGAAGAGTTAAACACACAGATGCTACGCTGGGAGAAAGTAGGTAACCGAGTGCTGCTGCGTGTGATATCCTATGAAAACGTGGCCGCAGACACGCTGGAAATCTATAATTCTGTTCAGAATTCAAACTTAGCCCCGGTTATTCAGGCTTTTGATATCAAAGCTTTTGGTACCGGCACCCAAGTAGTGGAGGTAACAGACCTCTTTACAAAGGATATTCCTTCTTTAGGGCTTGACAAGAGAAGAAGAGAGCAGTATAAAGTGAAGCGCCTGGATGACAAGCGGACCTTTATAGAGAGTGTTAAGAGCTTTCCGCTGAACATAGAGGCCCGCTCCCTGATGACCTATGAAGCCACTGATGCCCCTGCTAACTCCAGTACAGGGACGATTACTTTGGAACTGAACCACTCTATGCTTCTTCTGCCAGAAAAACCAATGGCGGCACGCCGCTTCGATCAGCGAGTGGGCTTTTTCACCATTAACCAGACCGATTACGGCACAGACGAGCAGCGCGCGGCAAAGCGTCGCTATATCGTGCGCTGGAGACTGGAGCCTAAAGACGAAGCGGCCTATGCACGTGGTGAACTCGTAGAGCCTAAAAAGCCTATCGTTTACTACATCGACCCAGCTACGCCCATGAAATGGCGTCCTTACCTAAAGCAAGGCGTGGAGGACTGGAACAAAGCCTTTGAAGCAGCTGGCTTTAAAAATGCCATCATTGCCAAAGACCCTCCTTCTGTTGAGGAGGATCCCGAGTTCAGCACCGAAGATGCCCGCTACTCGGTAATCCGCTACTTTTCGTCCGAAACGCAGAACGCTTACGGCCCTAACGTGCACGACCCTCGCTCCGGTGAAATTCTGGAAAGCCACATCGGCTGGTACCACAACGTAATGAACCTGCTCCGTAACTGGTATTTCATCCAGACGGCTGCGGTAAACCCGGATGCCCGTGGCGTACAGTTAAAAGATGAGGTGATGGGTGAGTTAATTCGCTTCGTATCCTCCCACGAAGTGGGCCACACCTTAGGCTTGCCTCATAACATGGGCTCCAGCGCAGCTTATCCGGTAGAAAAGCTGCGTGACCCAGCGTTTACCAAAAAGATGGGCACGGCTCCTTCTATCATGGATTATGCCCGTTTCAACTATGTAGCCCAGCCAGAGGACAAAGGGGTAGCGTTGATGCCAGGGATCGGAATTTACGACAAGCACGCTGTGAAATGGGGCTATACTTATTTCCCGGAAGTGAACGGGGAGGATAACGTAGAAAAGCTCTCCAGTTGGATACGTGCGCATGAAAATGACCCGATGTACCGCTTCGGCCGTCAGCAGGGTAACCCAATAGACCCATCTTCGCAGACAGAGGATTTAGGTGATGACGCCATGAAAGCCAGCAGCTACGGCATTACGAACCTGAAGCGCATCATGCCGCACCTGATCGAGTGGACCAAAGAGGACAACAAGGACTATGGAGACCTGGAGGAGATCTATGGCCAGGTACTAGGTCAATGGAACCGCTACATGGGACATGTTACAGCTAACATCGGCGGCGTGTACGAAAACTACAAAACGTACGACCAGCAGGGTGACGTATACGCTTTTGTACCGAAGGAAAAACAGCAAATAGCCTTAAAATTCCTGAACGAACAGGGCTTTGCCACCCCTACTTGGATGCTGGATGAAAACATCCTCCGCAAGATTGAAGCTGCGGGTTCCGTGGAACGTGTCCGCCAGGCACAGGTGAATGTTCTGAACAACGTATTGGATGCAGGTCGGATGGCCCGCTTAATAGAAGCACAGGCAGCCCTGGGTGATAAAACCTATACGCTCACAGAAATGATGGCGGATTTGCGCGGTGGTATCTGGTCAGAAATTGCCGCCGGCAAAACGGTTGATGTTTACCGACGAAACCTGCAAAGAGGTTACCTGGAGCGCATGGCGTTCCTCATGGCAGACCAAGAGCAGGACAACAACAGCAACGCGAGCCGTTATCGTGGCAGAGGCACTTCTGTGGATGTAGCACAATCAGATATTCGCCCGGTAGTGCGCGGAGAGCTGCTAGCCCTGCAAAGCCAAATCAAGGCCTCACTTCCTAAGACAAAGGATACCCTTACTAAGTATCACTTGCAAGATGCACTTGTGAGGATTGATAACATTCTGAATCCGAAAGGTTAGTTTGTCATTAAGCAAGTACCATAAAAACAACTTGGTATACAGAACATAAAAACTAACCACTAAAAAAACCTCTGATACTTTTGTATGGGAGGTTTTTTGCTTCTATAGCTGCATGTTCACTGTTGCAGTTCTTCGTAAAGGTCCTACGTGCTGTTCTAGAGTTGAATTATGGATCTGGAACTTATGCTACCATTCTCTCTAGTATTAGCACTTGGCAGTCGCGGTAGAGAGGTTAAGACTATTGTAGAATTCTACAAGTGGAGCTATGGACTTCGATAACGCCAGACCAAGCTTTTCCATTCAATAACAGGAAAAGCCCCAACTGCTTGCTTTCACTTAGGCAGGGGAAAGCAAGCAGTTGGGGCTTATTTTAGCAAAAGACTTCCTATCTTCTTCTGTTTTGTCTTCTCTCTCTACTTTCGCGTGGTTCACGATCTACAAAAGGATTGTAATGTACTTTTACAGAGAAATTAAGATAATGATCTGGTTTTCCTAAGTACCCCCCACTCCTCTTAACATTATCAAGGTAATCTGTTGATGTTAAATTCAAAGTTGCTTCAGGGCTTAGCGTAACAACATCCGTTAACTGCATTTTTACACCTAAACCAACTGGGATGAATGCAGCTAAACTAGAGTTTTCTTCTTCTGGGTACCCATCTATGTCATAGGAGTTGGCGTTGTAATACATAAAACCTATCCCAACTTTAGCATAAGGTATTAAAGACCTACGCTGCGATGCCTGATATACTCTTGAACCCGCAAAGGCATCAAGAAAATTGTATACAACAGATCCCGAAGCCCCTACCATGTAGGTATGAAAATCAAATTCTGATGTAGTACGAGCATCGCTTAACTTTTCTCCCTCCAGATATATGAAGTCTGCGCTACTCAAAAAACCTAAAGAGGGTGATAATTTATAGAAAAGGCCGGCACTTAAGCTAGGTCCATAGCCGTTATTAATAATAGGGTCTAATATATCCCGGCCAAAATTGTGCCCCCTATTATCACTGTTTATAACCGAAAACCCCATCCCTGCAACAAACTCAAAGTCAGAGCTTTTATTCGGGATTGATCTCCTGATATCAGAGGTTTGCGCCTTTACAGAGAATGCGGAAACTAAAAAGAAGGAAGCGACTAAAACTCGGAATCTATGTTTCATCGGGGTCATGTATAGTAAGGTAATTAATGCTTGGCATTAAAACGCATATACTTTAACATTGTTGTATATAAATATACAAAAACCATAATAAGCGCAAAAGCTTAAACCTTAGTTTTTTAGCTTAATAAGCATATAACTAAAGTATTGAACTTGCTAAAGTTAACATGCTTTGATAGTAGCAGTACAATACTTGCTGCCCTTAGTAGTTCTTTGCTCTTGAATATTTAAAAACTTATCCTAAGGGGACCAGACATCTGTAAACCAATTGTCAGGTTAATCGAATAAATCCAGTACCTTTGCAGTCCATAAGACTTAACCTAACTTATGGCTACTAAATATATCTTCGTTACAGGTGGCGTAACGTCCTCCCTGGGAAAAGGCATTATCTCTGCTTCTCTTGCTAAGTTGCTGCAGGCAAGAGGCTTCTCTGTAACCATCCAGAAATTTGACCCTTACATCAACATCGACCCAGGCACACTGAACCCCTACGAGCACGGCGAGTGCTACGTAACGGAAGACGGTGCTGAAACAGACCTGGACCTGGGTCACTACGAGCGTTTCCTGAATACGGCTACTTCACAGGCAAACAATGTAACCACCGGGCGTATTTACCACCACGTGATCACTCAAGAGCGCGAAGGCGCTTACCTGGGCAAAACAGTGCAGGTGGTTCCGCACATCACAGATGAAATCAAACGCCGCATGCTGCTGTTGGGGCAAACAGGCGAGTACGACATAGTGATTACGGAAATTGGTGGCTGCGTTGGTGACATAGAGTCTCTTCCTTTTATCGAGGCCTTACGCCAACTGCGTTGGGAATTAGGAGTGCACGAATCAGTGGTGATTCACCTGACGCTGGTGCCTTACCTGAGAGCAGCCGGTGAGCTAAAGACGAAGCCTACCCAGCACTCTGTGCGCGCCCTGTCTGAAGCCGGCGTGCAGCCTGACATCCTGGTTTGCCGCTCAGAGCACCCGATACCTGCGGAGATGCGCAAGAAAATTGCCCTTTTCTGTAACGTGAAGATCAATTCCGTCATCGAGTCACTGGATGCGGAGACAATCTACGATGTGCCCCTGCTGATGCGCAAGGAGAAGTTGGACGAGCGGGTGATCAGCAAACTGAAGCTGCCGCATCGCGCAGAGCCTAACCTGGACAGTTGGAAAGAGTTCTTGGGGCGCTTGAAAAACCCAACGGAAGAGGTAAGTATTGCCCTGGTAGGTAAGTATGTGGAATTGCCTGACGCGTACAAGTCTATTATAGAAGCATTTGTACACGCTGGATCTGCAAATGAATGTAAAGTAAACATCAAGTGGTTCCAGTCAGAGAACATTACGGATGAGAACGTGGGGGCGCTACTGCATGGCATGGACGGCGTGCTGGTGGCCCCAGGCTTTGGGGAGCGGGGCTTTAAAGGCAAGCTGGAAGCGATCCGGTATGTGCGGGAGAACAACATCCCGTTTATGGGTATTTGCCTGGGCATGCAATGTGCTGCTGTAGAGTTTGCACGTAACGTACTGGGTCTGGCAGGAGCCGCCTCTACTGAGATGGACCCGACCACGCCGCATCCGGTTATCGCCATGATGGAAGACCAGAAACAAATCACGCAAATGGGCGGAACCATGCGGCTTGGCTCCTACACCTGTGAACTAAAAAAAGGTTCTAAGGCTTATTCTATTTATGGGAGGTCTAAGATATCGGAACGCCACAGACACCGCTATGAGTTTAATAACCAATACTTAGCAGCCTTTGAGGCTGCCGGCATGGTGGCCTCTGGCATTAACCCGGACACGGGCCTGGTAGAGGTTATAGAATTACAGCATCACCCATGGTTTGTGGCCGCGCAGTATCACCCAGAGCTTAAGAGTACCGTACTGGGGCCTCACCCACTCTTTGTACGGTTTGTGAAAGCAGCTATTAACAACGCAAAATCGAAATAAACAAAACACAGTTCAATTATTAGTAAATGGATAGAAATCAAGCGATTGGCTTTGGGTTGATTGCCGTGCTCCTGCTGGCTTACTCCTTCTTCTTTGCAGGAACCGATAAGCCTGTTGAGCAGGTGGCCGTGCAGGAAAAAGCCAAAGTAGAGCAACTGCAGTCTGCTGTGGTAGCCGAGGATGACTCACTGGTGCAGGCCCGCAGAGTAACTGCTCTGGGCGCTTTTGGTGTGGCCGCTACTGGCGAGGCAGAAGTGGTTACCCTCGAAAACGAGAACATGGTGGTTGCCTTTAACACCAAAGGCGGGCAGGTAGAGGAAGTACTGCTGAAAAACTACAAAACGTACCAAGGCGACCCGTTGGTGCTTTTTGACAATGAAAGCAGCGAAACAAACGTCGCTTTTAAGACAACAGATGGTAATGTAGTGCAGTTGTCGGACTTGTTCTTTACCCCTTCTGCCGTGGAGGAGGTAACAGAAGAAGGAACGGCTGGCAAGACAATTGTTTTCACGGCTCAGTTAGGCAACGGACAGTCGATCAACCAGATCTACACACTCTATGAGGAAAACTTCCTGCTCGGCTACAAGTTAGAATTTAAAGGCCTGGAGCGCGAAATTGCCGGCGATGTGCTGACCTTTACCTGGAGCGACCGCTTAAAGCAACTGGAGCGCGACATCAAGCAGAACAGAGCCAAATCGACTATCAACTACTATGTGGCTGAGGACGGTTTCGAGAGCCTGAGCATTTCAGAAGGCACTGAAGCAGAGAGTGTGGAGGCGCCATTAAAATGGGTGGCCAACAAGCAAAACTTCTTTACCGCCGGTATAATTGCCGGTGAGGAGTTTGCGGGTGCTGAGATGAAGTCATCGGTAGATTTAGCCGATTCTTCTGTTGTAAAAACCCTTGCTTCACAGATCTACATTCCGAAGGAAAACGTGTTCTCCGGCAAAGGGGATTTCATGTTCTATTTCGGCCCGAACGACTATACTATCTTAAAGAACATCGGGTTTGACTTTGATGACAACTTGGACTTGGGTTGGGGCATTTTCTCGTATGTGAACAAATGGCTGATTATTCCGGCCTTCGACTTCCTCGAGAACTACATCGGCAACTACGGCATCATCATCATCCTACTGGTGCTGTATATTAAAACCATCCTCTTCCCGCTCACTTACAAGTCGTATGTGTCGATGGCGAAGATGAAGGTGCTGAAGCCAGAGATTGACGCCATTAAGGAGCGCAACGACGGTGACATGCAGAAAACGCAGATGGAAACCATGAAACTGTACTCCGAGATGGGTGTTAGCCCACTGAGCGGCTGTATTCCCATGCTCTTGCAGATTCCGATTCTGTTTGCCATGTTCAATTTCTTCCCGAACTCTATTGAGCTCCGTCAGGAGGCATTCCTATGGGCAGAAGACCTCTCTACCTACGACGTGTTCGCGAGACTGCCCTTCACCATTCCGTTCTATGGTGACCACGTCAGCTTATTTACCCTCCTAATGACCCTCTCTACCATCCTGTACACGTGGTCTAACAATCAGGTAAACACCATGCAGGGCCCGATGAAGTATTACAGCTACTTAATGCCTCTGATCTTCATGTTTGTGCTGAACTCCTACCCTGCTGGTCTGTCTTTCTATTACTTTGTGTCGAACATTGTAACATTCACACAGCAGGCGGCTATCCGCAAGTTCGTGGATGAAGGTAAAGTGCGGGCAAAACTGGAAGAGAACAAGCACAAGATTAAGGAGAAGAAAAAGAAAGGAGGTCCTTCTTTTTCTGAGCGTATGCAGGAAGCAATGCGCCAGGCCGCTGAAAAAGAGCAGCAAAAGCGCAAAGCCAAGAAATAAACGCTCAATAGGGACGAGATCTTCCCTTACTATGAGACAGCAAAAGCCCCTCCGGATCAGGAGGGGCTTTTTTTTATAGCTTTCGCCGCCTAACGCTCGTATGCATTATCTATGAACAAGTTCTACAGAATAGCGCCTTTACTGTTACTCCTGCTGTGTTTTTATGGCTGCCAGCAAAGAACGGAGGAAGAGGGAAGCATTGCCAGCACCCACCCGGAACTGGCAGAGGAATTAGCAGAAGACCCGTTGGAGATGCCCATCTCGGATAACGAGAACCCAGACTTGTATCAACAATACCGCATTACGCTGGAAGAGTACCTGGGCAGCGGCGACTATGACGTTGGCGATATGTACCGGGGGCGTCTTGCTCCGCTAGATGAGGCAAGCCATGTAGATGCCCGCACATACCGCACAGCCTTACGGGAAGGATTGGAAGCAGGCGTCAATTTCGCAGGAAGCTACACGGTGGTGACAGTGGGATGCGGAAGCAGTTGCCAGTTGCACTACGTAGTAGACCGCGAAACCGGCAAAGTACTGGACAAGCTGCAAAGCAGTGTTGGGGCAGACTACCGCCCCGATAGCCGTTTGTTTGTCCTAAACCCTCCCGACTCAGCAATCAACTACAACGAGTGTCAGTACTGTGCCCCGGAAGCCTATGTGTTTGAGAATGGCAAATTTGAGAAATTACCCGATGTCCCGTAGCTTTCGTCTTGGAGCTGCTAACTTCAGGGCCTGCTTCCTTGTTCCTTGCCTCACTCTCTTGCTTGGCTGCGCTGCCTCACCTGCCGGTAACATAGAGAACTCACCACAAGCTGCAGAACTCGCACTGCTTTATCAGAAAACGCCCTGCCTCGGTATTTGCCCTGCCTATGACGCCCGCATTTATACGGATGGCACCGTGACCTTTATCGGACATAGAAATGTACCTGTGCAGGACACTTTACAATTCTGCCTGACAAAAAAGGAAATGAAGTTACTGCAAAAGGCTCAAAGGGAATTAAACTACGGCTCTTTACAAAGAGCCTACCTCTCTCAATGGTCGGATGTACCCGCTACCTACATCACTTTTTACGAGGAAGGCACTGAAGTAAAACGAGTAAAGCACCAGGAAGGCGGTCCTAGTGAACTGCTTCACCTTCAGGACTTACTACACAAGCTAACCATGCAGCATGTGGCAGCAGCTAAAGCAAGATGATTCCTCTCCGGTTAGCCGCACCTGGTGCAGCGCAGGGTCTAAACATTGGTCTGAGTAAGAAGAGAATTAACTACTCTGGCTTGTAAATCCGGCCCGTTAGCAGATCGTAAGCGTACTTTGTTTCAGGGTCATAAATCTTCTTATAACGGGGGTAGTAGCGTAACCCCGTCTCCGGGTCTTGCATAAAACCAGAAACAAAGGGGGCAGGCATAGCCACAGATTCAGACGCAGGCTGTAAAACAGGCATTGTCTCATAAAAGCGCTCTTGATGTGTCTTCGCATACTCCTTTAGTTTCTCCCTAAACACCTCCTTCCCGTTCGTTTGCGCAAAAGCACTAGAGGGAAGGCCAAGCACGCACAGGCCGGCGATGGTGATCAAATTTAAGAATCTCATTATTAACAAAGAGTTAAATATAACCTTTACCCTGTACGTGCGCTTGCAGCATCAGGTAATCAAAAGGGGCACCGGTCATTGCTTACATCTTAAGCGTTAGCGGCTTTACGGCCTGCTGCTTCGGGGGTAGCTTTCCAACTTCCACACACATCTCTTTCACCTATTCGCTATTAGATATATACAAACTGAATATTACTACCTACACCCGTTCACCTGTTCTAATTTCTAATTACATTCAACCAGATGGCTTTTAGTCCGTAGAAATACATATACGAGATATACGAGACGGGACACCCACCTCGGGAAAACTATATTTTAATATGGTGATACAATACAGGGATGAGCGAAAAGACAAATAAAATAAAATCAGAGTTTGAGCAGAAGTATGAGGAAAGCCAGCAAGCAGCTCCAAAGGCAGAAAAGTTGGCAGAACCCGCACAAAATAATCTTAACTCCGAGGCCATTCCTGTTGTGGAAGAGCAACTAGAGGTGGAAAAGAAAACGGTTCCGACCGGACGCGTGAAAATCTCGAAAGAGGTAAATGAAGAAGACGTAACCGTCGATGTCCCGATGATGCACGAGGAAGTAGACGTGGAGCGTGTGGCAGTGAACCAATACGTGGATTCCCCGCCCCCGGCAGTCAGGCACGAAGGCGAAAAGATGATCATCCCGGTACTCCGGGAAGAAGTCGTGGTGCAGAAGCGCCTGTTGCTGGTAGAAGAACTGCACGTAACCAAACGCCAAGTGCAAACACAGGAGTCGCAAAAGGCGACCCTCCGCAAAGAAAAAGTAAACGTGGAGCGTGTTGACCTTCGCAACGACTCTGACCAGGCTTGAGAGTCAAGCCCTTTGGAAAATTTATCAGAACTAAAAAAACACAAAGAACTATGAGACAAACAGTAATAGGAATTTTCGATTATGGAGTAGACGCACAGATGGCCGCACAGCAACTGATGGACAGTGGCATTGCGGAAAATAAAATAGACATCGCCGTAAGAGGTGCCTCAGATAGGAACGATACCATGGGCACCCCACCGGATAACAACTTAAACACTCCGTCGAACAACCTGGAAACAGATAACAGAACCAACGCAACAGCTACAGACATGCCGGAGAACAAGCGCGACAATGACTTTTTCAGCTCTTTGTTCGACAGCCGGGACGAGTCGAATAAGTACTATGAGGTAGCCCGCCATGGCTCGATTGTAACAGTACACACCGACTCAAAAGAAGAGTCTAAGCGTGTGGCTGAGATGCTGGATAAAGCCGGCGCTATTGATGTAAACGAGCGCGCTGAACAGTACAGAGGCATGTCGACCTCGAGCAAGGGTAAGTGGACAGACGCGAAGACAACCATCCCAGTAGTAGAGGAAAAAATGGAAGTTGGCAAGCGCGAGGTAGAGACAGGCGGCGTACAGTTGAGAAGCCGTATTGTGGAACGCCCTGTTGAAGAACACCTGCGCCTACGGGAAGAGCATGTAAACATAGAGCGTAACCCGGTAAACCGACCTGCGAACGAACGCGACCTTGCTAACTTTAAAGAGGGTGAGCGAACCATTGTAGAGCACGGTGAGGTACCATTGGTAAACAAAGAAGCGCGTGTAGTGGAAGAGGTAAAACTGAACAAAAAGACAACCGAGCGCGACGAAACCATTCGTGGTAATGTCCGCAAGCAGGATATTGATGTAGACAAGCTTGACAAGGACAAAGACAAGCGAGACCTGAAGAAGTAATAAGATAGGTTAATCTTTTAAAGCCTGCAGCTATAATTAGCTGCAGGCTTTTTTTTACAACACTGTCTATCTGCCAGCTATAACCTTCGCGTCCTTATACAAATCCAGTGCTAACAGCCCCTCTCCTCCCACCGTCTACGAAAGAAAATCATACCTAAAAGAAGATTTGTTCGTTCGGCTTTCAAGGAGTGAGGAGCGGTGTTCAAAAGGCTTTCCGGCATAGATAAAATTATGCCCCAGCCTGTAATTGCCTCCCTCTTTCTAGCTAAAAGATGTATCTTTGTGCATGTATCAAATTTTTGCGCAAGCATTTCGCAATAAACCACGAACACTATGGAAATAACATACTACGGACAGTCTTGCTTCTTATTTCGGATTGGAGAACACCAGGTATTGTTCGACCCTTTTATATCCCCAAACGAGTTGGCTTCGGCCATAAACGTAGATGAGATAAAGGCAGACTATATCCTGCTCTCACACGGGCATCAGGACCACGTGCATGACGCAGAACGAATCGCAAAGAATAACAACAGTACCATTGTCGCCACTTTTGAGATAGCTGCCTGGTTTGGAAACAAAGGCGTGGAGAAAACCCACCCCATGAACACAGGCGGCAAAGTAACGCTCCCTTTCGGTACGGTTAAAATGGTGAACGCAATCCATTCCAGCTCACTGCCTGACGGCTCCTATGCCGGCAGTGCAGCAGGCTTTGTGGTAGAAACGGAGAACAAGGCTTTTTACTTTGCCGGCGACACCGCCCTTACCTTCGACATGAAGCTGATTCCGGAACAATTTGACCTGGATTTTGCCCTTCTCCCAATCGGTGATAACTTTACCATGGATATACACGATGCCATGGTCGCCGCAGATTTTGTACAGGTAGACAAAGTGATCGGAATGCACTACGATACCTTCCCGTACATCCAGATAGATAAAGACGAGGTGAAGGAAGTGGCGCAGATGGCAGACAAGGAACTTATTTTGATGGAGATAGGTCAGACTATAAACCTATAATTGCAGCATGGGAAAAATAATTGCGGTTGCCAACCAGAAAGGTGGAGTAGGCAAAACCACTACTGCCATTAACCTGGCGGCTAGCCTGGCAGCTTTAGAATTTAAGACATTACTGGTAGACGCCGACCCACAGGCCAACGCCACCTCGGGCCTTGGCTTTGACCCTGCCACTATTACCAGCAGCATTTACGAGTGCATGGTGGAGGACTTAAAGGCCGAGGATATTATCCTGCAGTCGCCTAACATAGAGTTCCTCGACCTGATCCCCTCACACATCGACCTCGTAGGTGCCGAAGTGGAGATGATCAATGTGCCGAATCGAGAGGAAAAGATGCGGGAAGCACTACAAAGCCTGAAGCAGCAATATGATTACATCATCATCGACTGCTCTCCATCGCTGGGCCTGATCACCGTGAACTCCCTGACGGCTGCCGACTCAGTGGTAATACCCGTGCAGTGCGAGTACTTTGCCCTGGAAGGCCTAGGCAAGCTGCTGAACACGATCAAGATCATACAGTCGCGCCTGAATACGGAGTTAGCCATTGAGGGTATTCTGCTGACCATGTACGATGTGCGCCTGCGCCTGTCGAACCAGGTGGTGGAAGAGGTCAAAACGCACTTCCAGCAAATGGTGTTTGACACCATTATCCCTAGAAACGTGAAGTTGAGCGAGTCACCGAGCTTTGGTATCCCGGCCCTGCTGCACGATGCAGAGAGCAAGGGAGCCATGAGCTACCTGAACCTGGCCCGCGAAATAGCCGAGAAGAACAGCGTAGTGCTGGCAAAATAATAGTACGATAGATTACATGTCTGATAACAAGAATTCTGCAGCCAAGCGCAAAGGCGGCCTCGGTAGAGGCCTTGGCTCTCTGCTGGAGGGCAACAAGTACACCGGAAAAACCGAATCGTCCACCCTTAACGAAGTAAATACCATCGCAGATATTGCTATTGATCAGATCCAGACAAACCCTTACCAGCCGCGTACCCATTTCGATCAGACAGCGCTGGAAGAACTGGCAGAATCCATTAAAATACAGGGCATCATTCAGCCCATTACAGTTCGCCAGCTGGGCCCGAACAGCTACCAGCTAATCTCAGGGGAACGACGTTACCAGGCCTCCAAAATTGCGGGGCTCACTGTTATCCCGGCCTTTATCCGTAAAGCAGATGACCAGCAGATGCTGGAGATGGCGCTTATCGAGAACATCCAGCGTGAGAACCTGAACGCGATCGAAATTGCCCTCTCCTATCAGCGCCTGCTTACCGAGTGTAGCCTGAAACAGGAAGAGCTGGGGGACCGCGTAGGCAAAAAGCGTACTACGGTTACAAACTACCTGCGTCTCTTAAAGCTTCCGCCGGATATTCAGATAGCCCTGCGCGATAACGTCATCAGCATGGGCCATGCCCGCGCGCTCATCAACATCGACACAATTGAGCAGCAGCTGGATGTGTTTAAAGAAGTAGTGGCCAAGGAACTCTCTGTCCGGAAGGTAGAGGAGTTGGTACGCAACCTGCAGAACGCTAAAAAGAAACCGGATCCTCAGCATAAGCTGCAGTTCAACAAATATGAAGAAGAGTTAAAGACGGTACAAACTAAGCTCTCCTCGCAGTTTGGCACCAAAATACAGGTCAAAGCCAACGACGAAGGCAAAGGCGAGATCAAGATTCCCTTCGTTTCAGTGGATGAACTGAACCGCATTCTCGAAATTTTAAATTACTAAGGCTACATGAGGCTGAAATCCAGCGCCGCGGCACTGTTGTTCGGTATACTTTTTTTCTTTGCCCCTGCCATTAGTCACGGGCAAATCATTACCGAAGGGCCGGATTCAGCGCGTGTGCCTGTTCCTGAGACCATCGGAGGCAAGGACGGTTTCTTTTTGACGCGCTGGGACAGGCCTGCCCGAGCGGCCTTCTACTCTGCCGTGTTGCCGGGTGCCGGTCAGTTTTACAACAAAGCCTACTGGAAAATACCGATTATCTATGCCACAGGGGCGGTGCTCGGTTATTTCATTATCGATAACAACAATAAGTACCAGGACTTCAGGCAGGCCCTTATCTGGCGCACAGACAATGACTCGACTACCACTGATCAATTTGCCAACGACCCCGTACTGGGAGTGGCACGGGGGCAGATCGCTACGGATAACTTAAGGCGTGGCAGAGACTTTTACCGCCGAAACCGCGATTTGACCTACATTCTGTCGTTCATTGCCTATGGCCTCAACATTGCCGAGGCCTACGTGCACGCGCACCTGAAGGAGTTTGACGTGAGCGACGACCTGGCACTGCGCGTACAACCTGCTGTTATTCCCCTTGTTGCCGGGCCTGCCAGGCATACCCCAGGCTTAACCTTTACTTTATATACCCGATCCAAATGAGAATCCTTTTGATTGGCTATGGCAAGATGGGCAAAACCATCGAGCAAATGGCTTTAGCCAAAGGCCACGAAATTGTAGGCAAAATTGACCGCGATAATGCCCATGAGCTACAGAACTTTTCGTCTAAAGATACGGACGTAGCCATAGAGTTTACACACCCAGCGCAAGCCTTCAGAAATATCTCCTATTGCTTAAGCAATGGAATACCTGTGGTGTCTGGTTCTACAGGCTGGCTAGACAAGTTTGAGGAGGCTAAAAATCTGTGTCAGCAAAAGCAAGGGGCTTTCTTCTATGCCTCTAACTTTAGTGTAGGGGTAAACCTCTTCTTCCACTTTAATGAATACATTGCCAGCAAGATGCAGGCGTACAAGGAGTACGAGGTGGCTGTCCGGGAAATTCACCACTTGCAGAAGGTAGACAAGCCAAGTGGTACGGGCATTACAGCCGCGGAAGGAATTCTGGCAAGCTATACAAATTTAGCGGGATGGGTAAGTGATAATCCGGAAGAAAAAACTAAATTAAACATTGCTTCAGAGCGCGAACCAGATGTGGTAGGCACACATATTGTTACCTACAGCTCTGAGGTTGACAAAATAGAACTCGGACACATTGCGCACAGCCGTGCCGGCTTTGCAGAGGGTGCTGTCATGGCCGCAGAGTGGCTGATAGGCCGCCAGGGTGTGTATGGCATGAAAGACATGCTAAACCTGTAACCATAGAAAGTGCAGATGAACGTAAAATTCTGGGAAAAGAAACCAGTAGCGAAAGAGCCAAAGAAAAAGAAAAGCTTCGCCCGCGAGTGGGGCGATGCTATTTTGTTTGCCGTGGTAGCAGCCAGCTTGATACGTTGGGCTACTTTTGAGGCCTACACCATCCCTACGCCTTCTATGGAGAAGTCTTTGCTGGTGGGCGATTTCCTTTTCGTGAGTAAGCTGCACTATGGTCCGCGCACCCCAATGACGCCCCTGCAGGTGCCTTTAACGCACCAAACAATCTGGGGGACAAACATCCCCTCCTACACGGATGCGGTTCAGCTGCCGTCTTACCGCTTGCCTGGTTTTTCGGAGGTAGAGCGTAACGATGTGGTTGTGTTCAACTATCCGCCGGAGGAAGAGCACCCTGCAGATTTGCGCACCAACTACATCAAGCGAGCCATTGGACTGCCGGGCGATTCGCTGCAGATCAAGGACATGCAGGTGTTTATTAATGGGCAGGCCATCGATATGCCCGAGAAGCTCCAATATAAGTACCTGATCGTGCCGAAAACACAGCTGTCTCCCAAGTTTTTTCAGGACCGTGACATAAACCTGCGCGATGTACAACTCTTTGAAAGCGGGTACGTGGTAGATGCTTCACCGGAGCTGGCAGAGCAAATTGCTGCGCTAGACTTTATCGAGGATGTCGTGCTGCTGAAAGAAACACCGGACAAAATAGAGGCAGAGGTATTCCCGTTTGTCCCGAGCAGGTATGCATGGAACAGAGACAACTATGGTCCCATTTACATCCCGCAGGAAGGCGCTACCGTGGCCATTACTCCTGCCACCCTTCCTTTCTACGAAAAGGTGATTTTGGAGTACGAACACAACGAGAATGCCGAAGTGCGCGACGGGAAGTTGTTTCTAGACGGCAAAGAGGTAAACCAGTATACCTTTAAGCAGAACTACTACTTTATGATGGGCGATAACCGCCATAACTCCCTCGACTCGCGCTACTGGGGCTACGTGCCGGAAGACCACATTGTAGGCAAGGCAGTCATGATCTGGATGTCAACAAACCCTGAAGGAGGTTTCTTAGATAAAATCCGGTGGAGCCGCCTCTTCAATATTATTGAGTAACAAACCGACAGGACCCCTATAAACAGAAAAGCCAGATTTACAGTCTGGCTTTTCTGTTTACCTTCGATTCACTTTAGTATACGCATGCACCTGCTTTAGGAGAGTATTTGTAAAGGCTGTTGCGTAGTTGTTTTCAACTTAGAAGCGTGTACTAAATGCGCGATGCAACGTTTGCCTTTAAAAAGGGTCTTATTAAAAAGCCCTCGAACATGAAAAACGTCTTCCTCCTGTTTGTCATCCTCTTCCTCTTTATGAGCGTCTCCTGCGATAAAGAGGAAATAGATCCAGAAACTTTGAACGGCACTTACACAGGGTACTTTGTGCGGGCATCTAGCCCAAGTGCGGATTACGCACGCGCCAACGTCACCTTAACCCTGGACAACGGTAAGTTTTCAGGAAGCAGCAACATGCCCTACTACCCTGCTATTTGCAGAGGAACCTACAGCCTTTCAGGGCACGAAATCCAGTTTCAAAACGAATGTTTCTGGACGGCTAACTTCGATTGGACTTATATTTTAGACGGAAGTTTCAGGCTTTCACTTGATGGAGACAAACTGACCATAACCAAGCAACTCGAAGGATCTTCCATCATAGACACTTATGCTTTAGAGAAGCAGTAAGAGCACATCCAAGAGGAAATCGCGCGTTGCCTTTCGGTCAATTAGACTTAGAGATTACTACCGCAGCCTAATCTAATAAGGTGAGAAAATTCTCCGGTGGCCGGCCAACAACTGCCTGTTGGTCTTTTACGACAATAGGTCGTTCCATTAGTACAGGATGTTCCACCATCACCTGAATCCATTCCTCATCAGACAGAGTCTTACCCTTGTAGTTTTCCTTATAGAGCTTCTCCCCTTTGCGCAGCAGGTTTTCCGGTTTCAAACTCAGCTTTTGTAGTACCTCCCTTAGCTCTTGAGCAGTGGGAGGTGTTTTCAGATACTCCACCACTTCTACTTCCTGACCGGCCTGTTGAATCAGTTCCAGGGTTTGTCTGCTTTTACTGCAGCGGTTATTATGGTATATCTTCAGCATATGGCTATGTTTTAGTTCACCCGAATGTATTAAAAAATCACCAAAGTGACAGCCACTTGTAAGTTTAGCCAGGTAGCGAAATCAAAAGCGAAAAAAGTATTACTTTCGGATGACAAATGCTAAAACATAAAACTATGAGAAAAGCCCCAAAGCTGGCTCTGGTCTTGCATTGCCTGTTACTTTATGCAGGCATCACTTCCTTGGCAGCCACAGTTTCACCTTCCCCTCCTACTCCTAAAAAGGGCGTGCAGATTATAAAGCGGATGTACAGCACCTGGAAAGGCAAATGGTACCCGAACTTTGCTTTTGAGCAAAAAGCGATATTTTACGAAGGGGACAAGATAACCAAAGAGGAAACATGGCAGGAGGTCTATGCCCAGCCCGGTAACCTGCACATACGCTTTAATGGTTTTGATAGTGGCAACGGTGTGGTTTTCGCGGCGGACTCTGTTTATCAGTTCAAAGACCACAAGCTCCATTCCCGGCAATACCAGATTCACCCTCTCGTGCTTCTTAGCTTTGATGTATATTTTACAAAGCCAGAAAGTACGCTCGAAAAGCTGCAGTCCCTTGGCTTTGACCTAAGTAAAACCACCGAAGCTAACTGGAAAGGCCGTGCTGCCTATGTTGTTGGTACAACTGATGCAAGCGATTCTCAGTCACCACAGTTCTGGGTAGACAAAGAGCGGCTATACGTGCTTCGCGTCCTTACGAACAACAAGGGGAACACCCGCGACGTGGAAATCAACAACTACCAGCAAATAGAGGACAAATGGGTAGCCACGGAGATCGTGTTTAAGACAAACGGCCAGACCACTTTGCGGGAAGAGTACTTTAATATTAGCTTTCCGACACAGGTGAACAAAGATTGGTTTGATCTAGAAAAATTCAGCACCACCAAGTGGTGAACGTTGGGTATTTTACCTTAAAAAGAAACCAACTACCGCTGCCATAAAATAAAAAAAGCGTCTCCCAAAAGGAGGCGCTTTTCTGTATCTGGAATTAATACTACAAATGCGAGGGTACTTTTATATGATTGTACTCAAGCCTACTTCAATATTGCTCTTGTGCGGAAGCGCCTCAGCACCCTCCAATACACAATAAGCAATGTAACTTCCTACCTGCTCGGTGGTGTAGGAAGATTCTTTGTTTAACTCAGGTGTTAAGATCTGATGATCTATAGCATTCTGCACCGCGTCTTTTACCACACTAGCCTCCTGTTGTAAGCCAAAGTGCTCTAAGAGCATGGCAGCGGACAGAATGGATGCAATGGGGTTCGCAATCCCTTTTCCTTTTGCCTGCGGATAGGAACCGTGGATAGGTTCAAACAAGGCTGTTCTTTCCCCTACCGAAGCAGAAGGCAACAGGCCCAGAGAACCCGCCAGCACGGAAGCTTCGTCAGACAAGATATCCCCGAACATGTTCTCCGTCAGCATCACGTCAAATTGTTTCGGATTCAGGATCAACTGCATGGCCGCATTGTCTACAAAAAGGTAGTCTACTTTTACCTGCTCATAGCCTTTTGCTACTTCCTGCACTACTTCTCTCCACAGGCGCGATGTCTCCAGCACGTTCGCTTTGTCCACCAGTGTTAACTTGCCTGTACGGGCGCTAGCTGCCTGAAAAGCAAGATGTGCGACCCGCTCTATCTCTTCCCGGCTGTACGTACAGTGGTCGTAGGCGCTGTCTTCAGTTCTACCCTTCTCTCCAAAGTAGATACCACCTGTTAGTTCACGGAAGATGAGCATGTCTGCCCCCTCCACTCGGTCTCGCTTCAGGGGCGAATGCTCCAACAAAGCGTCATAAGCTGTTACTGGGCGAATGTTCGCAAACAAACCCAGGGATTTGCGCAAGCGCAACAGCCCCTGTTCCGGACGCACCTTAGCGCCGGGGTTGTTATCATACTTTGGGTCACCGATAGCGCCCATCAGCACGGCGTCGGCATCGAAACAGGCATCAAGCGTGTCTTCCGGAAGGGGATCTCCGGTAGCATCAATGGCACAGGCACCCATAAGTTTGGTATTGAACTCAAACTGGTGCCCGAAACGCTCAGAAATTGCCTTTAAGACTTTTACTGCTTCGTTACACACTTCCGGGCCTATGCCATCCCCCGGAAGTACTGCTATATGTTTAGTTAATATGCCCATACTCTATTCTTTTCGTAGTTTTCAATAGCCTCTTTCTGGTTTACCAGAAAGTCAATATCATCATAACCATTCAGCAGGCACTCCTTCTTATAGGCGTCTATTGCAAAGGGGACGGCTATGTCTGCAGCAGGAACAAGTAGCTGCTGTTGCTGTAGGTCCACAGTGAAGGTAGTTTCCGGTTGTTGACTTACTAGATCAAGTAATTGCTGTAGCACTTCCTCGGACACTTGCAGTGGCAGGATGCCATTGTTTAAGGCATTGCCACGGAAGATATCCGCAAAGTAGCTGCTGATCACAACCCGGAAACCCGCGTCATAAATAGCCCAGGCAGCGTGCTCGCGACTGGACCCACATCCAAAGTTCTTCCCGGCCACCAGTATCTGCCCCTTGTACCTCTCATCATTTAACACGAAGTCGACTTTAGGACTACCCTTGCTATCGTAACGCCAGTCGCGAAACAGGTTCTCCCCGAAACCATCGCGGGAGGTTGCTTTTAGGAAACGGGCTGGGATGATCTGGTCGGTGTCTATGTTTTCAACAGGAAGCGGTACTGCCCCTGAATGAAGCACTTCAAATTTTTCCATTAGTTGAGAAATTGCGTAACGTCAACAATCTTACCCTCCACGGCTGTGATGGCCGCCACAAGTGGACTCGCCAGCAAGGTTCTTGCTCCCGGGCCCTGGCGCCCTTCGAAATTCCGGTTAGAGGTAGACACACAATAGGCACCAGCCGGGATCTTATCCTCGTTCATGGCAAGGCAGGCACTGCATCCTGGTTCCCGTAATTCAAAACCCGCTTCGGCCAGAATACGGTCCAGGCCTTCCTCAATAGCCTGCTTTTCGACCAGCTTAGACCCTGGCACTATGATCGCCTCCACATGGGTTGCCTTCTGCTTGCCTTTTACATACTCAGCCACCTGCCGGAGGTCCTCTATGCGGGAGTTCGTGCAACTGCCAATGAACACGTAGTTGATCTCCTTCCCCACTAAAGACTCACCCGGCGCAAAGCCCATATAGGTGAGTGATTTCCCTGTGCTGAACGCTTCCGAGGCGGCTACCTCTGCAGGAATGGTGCCGTTGATTGCCATCCCCATAGCGGGATTCGTGCCATAGGTGATCATTGGAGCAATGTCAGCCGCGTCATACACATGCTCTGCCTCAAATTCGGCGTCCTCATCCGAAAACAAGGTACTCCAACAAGCGACTGCTTGCTCCCACTTCTCTCCCTGCGGCGCATAAGGCCGGCCTTTGAGGTAGTTAAAGGTTGTCTCGTCCGGGGCGATCATACCACCGCGGGCTCCCATCTCGATGCTCATGTTGCACACCGTCATGCGTCCTTCCATACTCAGACCACGCACTGCGCTACCGGCATACTCCACAAAGTACCCTGTTGCGCCACCGGTCCCTAACCTGGAGATGACATACAGGATGAGATCCTTCGCTGTAACCCCTGCTTTTAGCTTGCCATTTACGGTAATGCGCATGCGCTTGGGTCTGCTCAGCAACAGGCACTGCGATGCCATTACCTGCGTTACCTGGCTGGTACCAATACCGAAAGCGATGGCCCCGAATGCACCATGGGTAGAGGTATGGCTGTCGCCGCACACCAAGGTCATACCCGGCTGCGTGATGCCAAGCTCTGGCCCGATCACGTGCACAATTCCCTGGTGCTTGTGCCCCAGACCAAACAGTTCAATGCCGAACTTCCCGCAGTTTTCAGTAAGCTTATCCACCTGGGATCGGGAAAGCGGATCCTGAATAGGTAGGTGCTGGTTCTTAGTAGGCACGTTATGATCGGCCGTGGCTACCATTTGCTCTTTCCGGAACAGTGGCAGGTTACGGCTCTCCAGCTCCGCAAAAGCCTGTGGGCTTGTTACTTCATGAATCAGGTGCTTGTCGATGTAAAAAACATCTAAGCCTCCCGGGATGGACTTCACCACGTGCGCATCCCAAATTTTATCAAATAATGACTTTGCCATCTTATCCAACAAAAACTAGCTTCTCCTGCTCTACCAAGGCATGCAGGTCATTGTCTTCTACTTCTTTCTTTCGATCAGCTACTAACAGGAAAGAAGCATACGCCTTATCCAAAACATTTTTCTCGAACGTATAGCCTAGCTTCTGCAGGCGGTACGCCAAGGCTGCTCTGCCGGATCTGGCTGTTAGCACGATGGAGGAGCTGTTTACTCCTACCTCCTGCGGATCGATGATCTCGTAAGTCGCGCGGTGCTTGATCACGCCGTCCTGGTGAATGCCACTGGAATGCGAGAAAGCATTTGCGCCCACGATCGCTTTGTTTGGCTGTACTGGCATGCGCATCATGTGCGATACCAGGTTAGAGGTTTCTGTTAAAAGCTTGGAGTTAACAGAGGTGGTCAGGTTCAGGTAAGGGTGTTGCTTCAGGATCATGACGACCTCCTCTAAAGCGGTGTTACCTGCGCGCTCCCCCACCCCATTGATGGTACACTCTATTTGACGGGCCCCGTTCATGACACCGGCAATAGAGTTAGCCGTAGCCAGGCCCAAATCATTATGGCAATGCGTGGAAAGGCTTACCTTTTCAATGCCTTTTACATTCTCGTAGAGGTACTTTATTTTAGCGCCGTATTCTTCCGGCAGGCAATAGCCTGTTGTGTCCGGAATATTAAGCACCATAGCACCGGCCTTGATGGCTGCCTCGCAAATTCTAGCCAGGTACTCATTCTCGGTTCTACCAGCGTCTTCTGCATAAAACTCCACATCCTCCACAAAGCTCTTTGCCAGTTTCACGGCTGCTACGGCACGTTCCATTACCTTTTCCTGCGTAGAGCAGAGCTTATACTTCACGTGCAGTTCAGATGTACCAATACCAGTGTGGATGCGCGGGTAACGGGCATACTGCAGGGCATCTGCAGCCACACGGATGTCCTCTTCTACTGCTCGGGAAAGACCACATACCGTTGCTTCTTTCGTCTGCTGGCCCACGGCCTTCACTGCCTCAAAATCACCCGGACTAGAGACTGGAAAACCTGCCTCAATTACGTTAACCCCCAGTAATTCTAACTGCCTCGCAATTACCAACTTTTCCTCCTTGTTCAGTTTACAACCTGGTACTTGCTCGCCGTCTCGGAGAGTTGTATCAAATATTTGTATTTTGTTTTCCGACATCTTTTATTTGGCTGTTTATGCAGTTGATTTCTTAAAACCTATTCCCAATAACCGGTATTAAGACGGGCCATAAAAACAGCTGCAACAGGTGCTTACTATTTCTAAAAGCTTTTAATTTAACTGTAACAATTTTGTTTTCAGTTATTTACACAATTAACCACTACAATGTCTAACATAAATAACGATGCTGTCTTTCAGCTAATAAAATCTTTAACCCGGTCTGAGAAAAGGCATTTCCGGTTGTTCACAAACCGCCAAGGCTCTAATGAAGGGCTAAAATTCCTGCACGTGTTCGATGCGCTGGACAGCCAGGAGCAGTACGACGATGAGAAAGTGCTGAAGCAGGTACCAGCAATCAAGAAAGCACAGCTCGCTAACCTGAAAGCAAACCTGTACAAGCAACTCTTGTCTAGTTTGCGCCTGTACCATGCAAACCAGAACCTGGACATACAACTGCATGAGCAGTTAGATTACGCCCGCGTGTTATACAATAAGGGACTGTACCAGCAAAGCCTGAAGATGCTGGATAAGGTGAAGCTAGCAGCCCAGCAAGCAGCGCTACCCCATATAGCGCTGGAGGCTTTAGACTTTGAAAAGCAGATCGAGACCCAGTACATCACCCGCAGCTTGCAAGGCCGGGCCGAGAGTTTATCTGCCGAGGCCACACAAACCGTTCGACATGTCGCTCAGGTCCACGACCTGTCGAACGTCGCCTTGCGCCTTTACGGCTTGTACATTAAGATGGGGCATGCCCGCAATCGGGAGGACCATGATAGCATCACAACTTACTTTAAAGAGAATTTACCCAACCTGGACCTACCACGGGCAAGCTTTACAGAACGGCTCTACTATTACCAGGCGAACGTGTGGTACTATTATATTGTGCAGGATTTTAGGGCTTGTTACCGCTATGCGCAAAAATGGGTTAGCTTGTTTGAGGAAGAACCGGCTATGAAGGAGAAACAGGCGAGCCACTATATTAAAGGACTACATAACCTGTTGGCTGCTCTGTATAACCTGCTATACTACAGTAAATTTAAGGCGGTACTCCAAAAGCTGGAGGACTTTGCAGCCGACCCGGACAGGCGCCAGAGCGCCAACACCGAAATGTTGCTCTTCCTGTACATCTACACCAACCGCCTGAACGCCTATTTTATGGAAGGCAGGTTTTCTGAGGGGCTTCAGATTGTACCGGAAATACTAGAGAATCTCGACCGGTATCAGTTGCAACTGGATTCGCATCGGCGGTTGGTCTTCTACTTTAAAATAGCAAGCTTGTACTTTGGCAGTGGCGACTATCCAAACACCATCAAGTACCTAAACAAGATCATCAACTTTAAGGATGTAAGCTTACGGGAGGACCTGCAGTGCTTTGCCCGTATCCTGAACCTGATTGCCCACTATGATTCCGGGCAGGACGAGGCACTGGAATACCAGATCAAGTCTACGTATCACTTTCTGGGCAAGATGAATAATCAGCAGCCTATGCAAAAAGAGATCTTTAAATTCCTGCGGGAGCTGTCTGACATAAACCCATTACAGCTACGGGGAGCATTCATTTCTTTAAAAGAAAAGCTAATGGCGATTGCTGATAACCCGGTTGACAGAAGACCTTTCCTGTATCTGGACATCATCTCCTGGCTGGAAAGCAAAATAGAAAACATCCCCGTGCAGGAAGTAATGAAGCGGAAGTTCCATCAGATGAAGTAGGCCTTGTGTAGCTTAGGCTATAGGTAGACAATTATGCCAGGATAAGATCTGTAAGAGAAAAGAAGCAGCAAGAGGAGAGCTACTGCGAATACTCAACCCTCTTGCTACTACCAGTCAATTGGCTTTTTGCCATGCTCTTCCAGATATTTGTTGGCTTTGCTGAAATGCCGGCTCCCAAAGAAACCTCTGTCTGCAGCAAAAGGAGAAGGATGTGCAGCCTTTAATACCAGATGCTTCTCCTGATCAATAAAAGCTCCTTTCTTTTGGGCATAGGCGCCCCATAGCATGAACACCACATGCTCCTTCAAATCGTTTACCTTTTGGGCCACGGCGTCCGTAAACTCCTCCCAGCCCTTCTTCTGGTGTGACCCTGCGTTGCCAGCCCTCACCGTTAGCGTCGCGTTCAACAACAGGACTCCCTGCTTGGCCCATCTTTCCAGGTTACCGGTCTCCGGGATGTCTTTGCCCAGATCACTTTTAATTTCTTTAAAGACGTTCAAGAGCGAGGGCGGCGTTCGCACCCCATCACTTACAGAAAAGGCCAGTCCATTCGCTTGGTTAGGGCCATGGTAAGGGTCCTGCCCCAGGATGACCACCTTCACTTCATCAAACGGGCACATGGCAAAAGCATTGAAAATCTGGTTTCCGGCAGGATAAACTTTTTGTGTAGTGTATTCGTCTTTAACAAAAGACACAAGGTTTTTGAAATATGGCTTTTCAAATTCATCTTGTAGCACATTTTGCCAGCTTTCTTCTATCTTTACATCCATGAGTTAACAGGCTTGTGGGTTAGCAAATAGCAGAGACAGATGCCTCCGGAGCGGTACTGCTCTTTGGTATCTAAGTATACAAAAAACTCTGGAACATGGATACAAAAACAACCGAAGGGGTAAAGATTACGGTTACGACTAACTACCTGCCCGATTATTCGAGCCCGGTGCAGCAGCACTTTGTTTTTGCCTATAAGATAAAAATAGAGAATAACAGCGAGTTTACCGTAAAATTGCTGCGCCGCCACTGGTATATACACGATGCGACCGGCGTGATGCGTGAAGTTGAGGGAGAAGGAGTTGTAGGGCAGCAACCCGTATTGGAACCAGGCGAATCACACGAGTATGTTTCGGGCTGTAATCTAAAAACCGGGATTGGCAAGATGCGCGGGAACTACCTGATGGAGCGCATGGTGGATGGCCGCAAGTTTCATGTTACTATTCCGGAGTTTACCTTGGTAGTACCTTACAAGCTCAACTAAACCGAGGACAAAAGGCCTTTTGCTGATGTCCTTTCTTAAGCGTCTTCCAACCTATACCCGTTTTAGTGTCTCACATACAACAGGCTGCTGACTACTTGCTCTATCGGCTTCGTGCTTTTAAGCTGCACGGCGTTCACTCACCCTTCGTTTTCGACCTGTATCACAACGTGCTCCGCCATGACGGAAATTACATGGCCTATGATCATGTCGAAACACTACGGCATGAACTGCTTCAGGATGAGCAGCAGTTGAAAATCACAGACCTTGGGGCTGGCTCTCAGAACAGCAACTCCCAAACAAGGAAAGTAAAGGACATTGCACGTACCTCCGCAAAGCCAACCAAATATGGGCAGTTACTTTTTCGCCTCGTAAACTACTTTCAGCCAGAGATTATCTTTGAGCTGGGCACCTCTCTTGGCATCACTACCTCTTACTTAGCGGAAGCCCGCAAAGAGGGCCGAGTCTTTACTTTTGAAGGGTGCCCTTCTGTTGCGAAGGTTGCACGGGAAAACATTAAGCACTTAGGCCTGAAAAACATAACCTTGGTGGAAGGCAACCTGGATGAGACGCTGGAGCAACAGCTTAACAAAATTGAAAGGCTGGATTTTGCCTTTTTCGACGGAAATCACCGTTACGCCCCTACCCTGCGCTACTTCGAAAGCTGCCTTGCCAAGCATCACGAACACAGTGTGTTTGTGGTGGATGACATTTACTGGTCGCCGGAAATGAAAAAGGCCTGGCGGGAAATAAAGCAGCACCCGGCCGTGAAGCAAACGGTTGATCTCTACTACGTAGGCCTGGTTTTTTTCCGAAGCGCGCAACCTAAGGAGCATTTTACACTACACTTCTGAAATAAAAGACTCTGGGACAAAAGACAAAGGACTATATGCACAACTATTGGTCCTTTGCCCTTTGTCTACAAGTCTATTGTCTACATAACCGCCTGTCGGATGCGGATAAGCTTTTTCAGAAGCACTTCCAGTTGGTCCAAAGGAAGCATGTTTGCACCGTCTGATTTGGCGATGCTTGGCTGTGGGTGCGTTTCAATGAACAGACCATCAGCACCAACGGCAATAGCAGCTTTGGCAATGGTCTCGATCAGTGCTGGCTTACCGCCTGTAACCCCGGAACTCTGGTTTGGTTGCTGCAGGGAATGGGTCACATCCATCACCACGGGGGCACCCGTACTTTGCATTTCCGGCAGGTTACGGAAATCGACCACCAGGTCAGAATACCCGAATGAGTTACCCCTGTCTGTAAGAATTACCTTCTCATTACCAGACTCCCGCACTTTGTCTACGGCAAAGCACATTGCCTGGCCAGACAGAAACTGCCCCTTCTTAATGTTAACCACTTTTCCCGTTTCAGCAGCAGCAATCAGGAGATCAGTCTGGCGGCAGAGGAAAGCGGGTATCTGCAACACGTCTACATACTCGGCGGCCATGGCAGCCTCTGCTGTTTCATGTATGTCTGTAACAGTGGGTACATCAAATTCGCGGCTTATCTTTTGCAAGATGCGCAGGGCCTTCTCGTCTCCGATGCCTGTAAAAGAGTCTAGCCTGGAGCGGTTTGCCTTGCGGTAAGATCCCTTAAATATCCATGGAATCTGTAAATCATCCGTTAGCTTCTTCAGACGCTGTGCAATTTGCATGGCGATTTCTTCCCCTTCAATAGCACAGGGGCCTGCCATCAGAAAAAAGTTGCCGCTATCGGTATGCTTCAGTTTTGGTATTTCAAACATGATCTTAAAAACTTCTGTTTATCGTTTTAGAGTGAAGCAAAGGTACATAATCATCTAAGAATACCGTCTGCTACCCTTCTATTTGTTATTGGTGCGCTATGCGCCGCATCATCCCTCCAACTCATCCTTCTTCTCCAAGAGGATAAACAATTCCCTTCCCTGTCGCGGTTTTATGGAGTTGTAAGCCGTATCAAAGTGCAAAAAATTGAAGTAAGGTGCAAAGTAGGCGCTATACTCCTGCCGGTTACCTCCGAAAGGAGGGCCGGCATGGGCAAAGGTTGTATCAAACAGTAAGCCTACTAACTTACCTCCGTGCTTTAGCAACTCCGCAGACTTAGAAGCGTATTTTGGCCGCAGGGCCGGGTCTAAAGCGCAGAAAAAGGTTTGCTCCACCAATAAATCGAACGTTCCCCGCAGTTCAAAGAAATCCTGCTGTAGCAAATGATCTTTTGGGAAACCAGGAACACGTTGTGCGAAGTGTTGCAAAGGGGCCGCTGCTACATCTGCGACGAACACCTGCTTAAAGCCCTGCCAAAAGAGGTACTCTGCCTCATAGGCATTCCCGCAACCCGGAATTAGTATGCGTAAGTTTTTTTTTTGCAGTTGATCAAAATATTCCTTCAAGGGAGTCGTTATGTCTCCGGTGTCCCACCCCGTCTCTCCGTTCTGGTAGCGTTGCTGCCAGTAAGCAGCGTTAAATTCTTGAACCATACTTATCGTATAATAAAGCAAAAGTTTTATATTTGATATAGCACTTCGTGTGTTAAAAAAAGCTACTACTTATCAAGTAAAGCAAAAACAAATAAGCAATAACCTATGCCAGCGAATTCTCCTGAAACCCGAAGCAACCGGAAACTGTTAATTGGCGGCCTGCTGGTTGTCCTGATCAGTATAAACGGCATTCTGATATACATGAACTATCAGAAGAAAGAGAAAACCGAGGAGCAAGCCGAGATCATCCGGGTAAAAAACAGTGAACTCGAAAACCAGATAAAAGTATACGAGGCCCTGAAGGCTGACTTTGAGCGACAAAGCCAAGAACTGCAGGCCATGGGCTTGGAAAACGACTCGCTTGAGACAAGAATAATGGCCATTGCGGCTGATCTGGAAGAGCTGCGTGGTTTCAGAAAGAGAAGCTACAGCCTGGCAGACCAGCGCCGTTTCCGTGACAGAGCCTCCGCCTTTGAGAAGCAATTGAAAGACAAGGACCTGGAAATTGCACAGCTGAAGCAAGACAATGAAGTGCTGTTTACTGAAAACACGGACCTGAAGACAACCCAAAATCGCCTGACAGACAGCCTGACTACCGTAAAAGCGACAAACGCCACCTTAACGGATAAAGTAAGACTAGCTTCGCGCCTGGAAGCACAAAGCCTGAATGTAAATGTAGTGAACCAGCGCGGAAAGGAAAAGGAAGACAAAGACAATGAGTTCCGTGCGAAGCGTGTAGACAAAATCCGGGTTGCCTTTAAGCTGGCGCCAAACGACGTTGCTGCAAAAGAACCAAAAACGGTATACATGCGCCTGATCGAGCCTGACGGAGCTGCCCTGTATAACCTGTCCACAGGGTCTGGATCTTTTGAGATAGACGGGGAAAACATGTATTACACGGCTAAACGAGATTTCGTATTCGACAACACACAACAGCAGTTAAGCTTTTTGTATGATAAAAATGCTGCTTACAAAGAGGGCAAGCACATCGTGGAACTTTATGCGGATGGCTTCCTGATCGGTAAAACCGACTTTGTACTGAAGTAAAATTCGTATTAAAGCAAAAGAGCCTCTACCTCACCGGTAGAGGCTCTTTTGCTTTAGGGCTCCCTGCTAAGCTCGTTTGCCTGTTACACGGGTTAGCGCGATAAGTTGTTCCTGCATCAGATTTCAGCCTTGTTCGGTTACTCTCCAGTAGTCCGGCCCTGGGCCTAAAAAAGGCCCCTGCTGCTGCAGGGGCTTTAGTCTATCGTTCACATGTATTAGCTCTAGTCAAGGTTGGAATCTTAATCAACAAGTACTTTTCTGTCCTGAATCACTTTAAAACTCTCCACCATCTTCACGGCCTCCTGTACATCTTCTGTAAAGATGGCGACAATTGCCCCTTGGGGGGCATGCTCCAGTGCATAGGCAATGGCCCGCATTTCCTGCGGGATGAGTTGCACAGGCTTTTCAGGTGCCGTGTCTTTTATCCCTTGCATGATAGGGCCTACAATTTCTTCAGCCGTTTTGCCTCGTAAATCCGAATCGAGCCGTACGATGATCTCATCGAATATCCCGGCGGACACTTTCCCGATCTCATAGAAGTCCTCCTGTCTTCTGTCACCGACTCCGGCCACTACGCCTATTTTCTTCGTCACCTCCAACTCCGACATAAAGCCGCCAATAGCCTTCAAGCTTCCTGCGTTATGGGCATAATCTACCAGCACTTCAAACTGCGGAAACTGAAAAACATTCATACGGCCTGGCGTTTTACTAGGCGACGGGATAAAGGTGCGAAGCGCTGTTTTGATGTCCTGTATCTCTATATGGGAGATATATCCAGCCAACACAGCCGCCAGCGTATTTTCTATGTTGAACCGGGCTTTCCCCCCAAAAGTGATCGGAACATCCGCCACCCTGTCTATGCGAATCTTATAACTATTTTTAAATATGGAAATATATCCGTTCTCAAACACGGCCGCCAGCCCTCCTTTTGCAATGTGCTTCAGAATGCGCGGATTTTCCTCGTCCATGCTAAAGAAAGCAACCTTACAGGAAAGCTCGTCGGCCATAGCGTATACCAAGTCATCATCCGCATTCAAAATGGCATACCCGTCCTTGCTCACGCTTTTCGGAATAACGGCTTTTACCTTTGCCAACTCCTCTAAGGTATGAATGTCCCGCAGCCCCAGGTGGTCTGCACTCACGTTGGTAACTATGCCTATGTCACACTGCTCAAAGCCCAGCCCGGAGCGCAATAGCCCCCCTCTGGCGCACTCCAGCACAGCAAAGTTTACAGTGGGGTCTTTTAGCACGAATTCGGTACTATAGGAGCCGGTTGTGTCTCCTTTTTCCAGCAACTTATCTTGTATGTAGATGCCGTCTGTCGTAGTGTAGCCAACCTTGTAGCCCTTGTGCTTGACTATATGGGCAATAAGGCGGGTAGTTGTTGTTTTGCCATTTGTACCGGAGATGGCAATAATCGGTATTCTGGCCGGCTTCCCGTGTGGGAATAGCATGTCTAACACGGGCTCTGCCACGTTGCGGGGCAAGCCATAGGTTGGCGAAATGTGCATTCTGAAACCTGGGGCCGCATTTACTTCCAGCACCGCCCCCCGCGTCTCATTCAATGGAATGGCAATGTCCGTCGTCATCACATCTATTCCGCAGATATCTATCCCCACCAGGCCGGCAATTCGCTCGGCCATGAGCACATTGTACGGATCCACCAGGTCTGTTACGTCTGTTGCCGTTCCTCCCGTACTGATGTTGGCCGTACTTTTTAAGTAAAGCACTTCCCCTGCAGGTAACACAGACTTTGTCGTAAGGTTTCTTGTCTTTAGGATGTTGCGGGTGTGCCTGTCGACTTTGATCTGTGTTAAGACCTTCTCATGCCCAATGCCCCGCCGGGGGTCCTTGTTTTCCTTGTCGATAAGCTGCCTGATCGTGGAAGTTCCGTCTCCGGTTACCATAGCCGGTGTTCGTTTTGCGGCCGCTACAAACTTTCCATTGATGACCAGTAAGCGAAAGTCAGAGCCTTCTATGAACTGCTCCACCATCACCCCCTGGGAGTACTTGCGCGCCTCCACAAAAGCCTTCTGCGCCTCTTTCAGGTTCCCTACCCCGATAGTGGCCCCTTTGCCATGGTTGCCATCCAAGGGCTTTATTACCAAAGGATGCCCCAGCCAATTATTCGCTTTCTTTAGCTCTTCCTGCGAGTACACCGTGGCACCTTTCGGCACTGGCACCCCTGCGTCGGCTAAGATGTCTTTCGTGGCTTTTTTATCGCCTGCTATCTCGACAGCAAAGCAAGCCGTTTTACAGGTCATCGTCGCCTGTATGCGCTTTTGGTTCACGCCATACCCCAGTTGTATGAGAGAATGGCCATTTAAGCGGATATAAGGAATGCCTCTGCTCTGTGCCTCTGAAATAATAGAGTAGGTACTAGGCCCAAAGTACTGGTCCTCGCGTATGTCATGGAGCCTCTTGATGTCGTCCTGCAGCCTGTACTTCTCGCCATGTCGCAAGGCCTTCGTAATACGCAGTGCAGCATAGGCCGCATGCTCTCCTGCCCGCTCTTCTTGGTACGAGAACACGACAATCATCTGCCCCTCCTCGTGCGCAGGGTAACAGCGCCCATAGCCACACTCCATGCCTGCCATGGTTTGCAGCTCCAGGGCGACGTGTTGAACCACATGGCCAAAAGTGGTGCCCTCTTCCACTGTTTTAAAGAAACCACCTTCTACCCCCTCGGCAGAGCGGTGGCTCTGCATGCCAGGGAACATCTTCTTCAGTCGGGAAAGAAAATGAGGAACTTCATGGGTGAGCTTTTGACTAAGATCCCCCATTTCTAGCTTGATGACGATGATCTTAGGATGCTTTATTGACCAATAGTTTGGCCCGCGCATGACGCGCAAATCAATGATATTCATGCGTTAGGTATGCTGCGTAGCAATTCGTTCGTTCTCTCGATTAGCATTTACTGCAGTAGTGCATTGCAAAACATCTCTTGTTTTTAACACTTGCAGGTCCGCAGTGCTGCACTGTGCCTGCTTCGTGTTCTATGCTTTACTGTTACAGATCTTCCACTGAGTGTATAAGATCCTCTCCTTTTGATTGCCGTTTAGTTGAGTACGGCAATACGGATTAAAAGATTAAGCGAAACCCGTAAATGTTGCTGAATTTAGATACTGTACTGAAGCACTCCTCAGCACCCCTAAAACGAATAAACTAGAAAGGCCAAGCAAAAGAACAGGGCGCGCTAAAAAAGAAAAACCCCGCTAAATTTTAGCGGGGTTTAGAGGTAACGAGCGGATTCGAACCGCTGTAGCAGCTTTTGCAGAGCTGAGCCTAGCCACTCGGCCACGTTACCGTGTTGTTCGATTGGGAGTGCAAATATAAACAGAGAATAATACTTGTCAAACTCTAGCCCGATGATTTTTTGCAGCAAAACGAAAGTTATTGCTAACAGGCTGGGAATGTAGATGCTAGCCCCTAAACTTTTTTCCTGTCAGTGTTTCCTAGAATTGCGCGCACCGCTTACTTGCAGAGGCAGACCTGCCTAAACAAAAAAGGTCCGGATTTCTCCGGACCTTTTCATATGATTACAAGCTTAAATTAAGCGTTGTTCTCTTCTTCAGCAGACTCGTCGTTGTTGTCAGCGTCTTTTGCTTTTTTAGCAGCAGCAGCTTCCAGCTTCTTCACGCCAGCTTCTTTCTCATTCTCGAGCATTTGCTCTTTCAGGGCAGAAAGGGCATCCAGGTCACCCAATGTTGAGCGGTCAGCCTCTTTCTGAACTTTAGGAGCTTTTGCCTCTTTCTTCTCGCCTCCACCAGTAGCAGTAGTCTTCTTCGTAGCTCTTGCAGCTCTTGCAGACTCTACTTCTGAATGTGTAGCCGTGTGAGAAAGAATGATCTTACGATCTTCTTTCGAGAACTCAGTTACTCTGAAGTCTAAGCTCTCGCCAGCCTCTACCTGAGAACCGTCTTCTTTCTGAAGACCTTTCGGGAAAGAGAAACCTTCGATGCCGTATGGTAACTCCAGGGTAGCGCCCCTGTCTGATTTCTCAAGCACTGTAGCTCTGTGTACAGAACCGATGTTGAACACAGACTCGAACGTATCCCAAGGGTTCTCCTCCAGTTGCTTATGACCTAAGGCAAGTCTTCTGTTTGGAACATCCAGTTCCAGAACAACTACGTCCAGGTTTTCACCAACTTTCACGAACTCAGATGGGTGCTTGATCTTCTTTGTCCAAGACAGGTCAGATACGTGTACCAGGCCGTCAACACCTTCTTCCAGCTCCAGGAACAGACCGAAGTTCGTCAGGTTACGAACTACGCCAGTGTGCTTGGTGCCTACTGCATATTTCGTTAACACGTCTTCTTTTGTCCATGGATCTTCTGTAAGCTGCTTAATGCCCAGAGACATCTTGCGCTCTTCGCGGTCCAGTGTCAATACAACAGCCTCAACCTCGTCGCCCTGCTTGATGAAGTCCTGTGGGTTACGCAGGTGCTGTGACCATGACATTTCAGAAACGTGGATCAGACCCTCAACGCCTGGCATCAGCTCCAGGAACGCGCCGTAGTCTGCTACGTTTACAATCTTGCCTTGAACTCTAGAGCCAACCTCAATCTCAGCAGGAAGTGCATCCCATGGGTGCGGCGTAAGCTGCTTCATGCCAAGTGAAATACGCTTCTTGTCTTCGTCGAAGTCAAGCACTACCACGTTCACCTTCTGATCAAGCTGCAATACTTCCTCTGGGTGGTTGATACGGCCCCATGAAATATCTGTAATGTGAAGCAGACCATCTACGCCACCAAGGTCGATGAACACACCGAAGTTTGTCATGTTCTTGATAACGCCCTCCAGAACCTGGCCTTTTTCCAGGTTGTTCAGGATAGCGGCACGCTGCTGCTCCAGGTCTTTCTCGATAAGTACCTTGTGCGATACGACCACGTTGTCGAAAGCGGCGTTGATTTTCACAACTTTCACTTCCATCTTCTTACCTACAAACACGTCGAAGTCACGGATCGGCTTCACGTCGATTTGAGAACCTGGCAAGAAGGCTTCCACACCGTGGATGTCCATGATCAGACCACCTTTTGTTCTTCTCTTCACAACGCCGTCAAGCACATTGTCGTTCTCAAGCGCGTCGTAGATCTTAGCCCAGGCGCTAACGATCTTCGCCTTCTTGCGAGACAAGATTAGCTGACCGTTCGGGTCTTCCTGGTCTTCGATAAATACTTCTACCTGGTCACCAGGCTTCAGGTCAGGAAGATCCCTGAATTCTGAAACAGGCACCAAGCCATCAGATTTGAAACCGATGTTCAGGATCACGTCACGATCAGTGATGCCAACCACAGTTCCGGTAACAACCTCCTGCTCCTGTACGGTAGTCAGGGTGTCGTCATACATTTTTTCCATTTCGGCTTTCTCAGCTTTGCTGTAACCTGCGCCGAAACCCTGAGACTCAAACTTGTCCCAGTCAAAATTTTCTGGAGAATTACTCATAAAAGTTATTAGCTCTTGCATAGCCACCGGCTTAGAGCTATCAGCCGGTTTGGTTTAATTTGACATTTCCCGGACAAACCGGACTCATTCACCCGAATGAACTGCAAAAGTAACAAAAAAACCTATAAAACAATTTATTAACTGGTTTTTACAGGCTATGCTTTTTGTAAAAGTGCCTGAGTTTCTGGTCGAGTCTTCTCAACCACAAGTAAAGAGAGCTGCAAACAGGGCTCTAAAAGGCGAATCCATTGCACTCCTAATGCTAGAAAGAAAATATGGGTAACCAAAAGAGAACGAAACAAAGAAGGGGCTCGTAAAGCAAGCGTACAGTTTCTCTTTCCCTACCTTAGTCAGCTATCACAATACTACGCCTGTAAGCATAACTTTACCCAACAGCTCACTTAGTGCTGATTTTAAATCATGTATATCTTAGTTCCTAAATTTATTAGCAGCAATTTAATACAACTAATTCTCCACCCCAAGGTAAACACGCCAATCTTGGTTAGAGTGGTTTAGATGAAGCTGGAGGAAAGTTTTGAGGGAAGGCCTGCTTGGTTTTCGGATAAGTTTTAAGCCAGCCTCTTCCGGGGTGCGGTCACCTTTGCGGGAATTGCAGCGGGAGCAGGCAGTAACCAGGTTCTGCCATTTAGTCTCCCCGCCCCTCGACCGGGGTAACAAATGATCTAAGGTCAGATTCTTCACAGCACCACAGTACTGGCAGCTATAGCTGTCGCGGCGCATCACGTTGTGCCGGCTCAGGGCAATGCCGTAGTAAGGCACCCGCACATAACGTTGTAGCCTGATTACAGAAGGGACCGGGTAAGTCATGCTGACCGTATGCAAAAAGGCGTTGCTTGCCTTGGACACCATTTCGGCTTTCTCCAGGAAAACGAGTAAGAATGCTTTCTGCACCGAGCAGACAGCGATGGCGCTGAAGTCTTGATTGAGGATGAGGACTTTATCTTTCATGACCGATTCAGGAACTTACGCTAAGCTTGTACGGAATTAACCGCTGCTGTATTACGTAAGTTCAAACAAATCGGCAGTCCGTTATACGAAAACACGCTTAATTATGCGCAACTGGTGCGAGTAGCGCTTACGGTCAGCGTTGTAAATCCCGTTATGGTCCAGGGTATCGACCCGCACCTCGCCATGTGCGTGAATAATCTGCTGCCCTTCCAGCATGATCCCCACATGGGTAATGCGGCCTTCCTCGTTCGAGAAAAAAGCGAGGTCCCCAGGGCGTGTCTGACCAACAAAATGTACCTCTTCCCCGTAGGCTACTTGCTGGTACGCATCCCGCGGCAATTGGTAACCGCACAGGCCGTATACCTGTTGTGTAAAGCCTGAACAGTCAATCCCGAACAAGGACTTGCCTCCCCATAAGTAAGGCGCTTTCAGAAAGATAAGTGCCAACTCTTTAAGTTTTGCAACATCTGCACGCTCTACTCCACGGGCGACTTTTCCACTATACGTGTAAGTCACCTCGTTAATGCGTATGCTTTCACCGTCCAGGAAAGGAAGGTAGCTACCTATGCCTACCGGGATGCGTGCTGCGTCTGTACCCACGAACTGTAACAGGTCCAATACCCGAGGATGCGACGCCTTGCACCAGTCCTGGTAATAGCCTGTACTAACCGGGGTGTGTTGCTTAAAATCTATCCAGCCACGATAGCCATCTGTTGCCAATTGCACGCAAACCCAGTTTCCTTCCCGGCTAACAAGCTCATAGCACTCCCCGAAAAGTATTTGTGTCACTATTTCTGCTTTGTCCGACCTTTCGGCACGCATCGGCACCAGGCTTAGCATGCAAATACCGTATTCCACGCTTTTATTTGGTTATGGTTGAGATGATGATTTTTGTTAAAGAACAGGAGCGCACTAATAGCCAGCCCGGTCCATTTCGCGCTTCACATCCTTTTCTTTGATGTCCTGCCGCTTGTCGTAGAGCTTCTTGCCTTTTGCCAGGGCGATCTCTACTTTGGCAAAGCCCCGGTCGCTGATGAAAATGCGTGTGGGAATAACTGTGATCCCTTGCTCCTGTGAGTCACTCTCCAGCCGCCGGAGTTCGCGTTTGTTCATCAAAAGCTTTCGCGGGCGCAAGGGCTCGTGGTTAAAGTGTGTCCCTTCGGTATAGGGCGCGATGTGCACATTATACAACCATAACTCTCCCCGCTGAAACACACAATACCCCTCCCCTATATTCACCTTTCCCTCACGGATAGACTTGATCTCCGTGCCCTTCAGCATCATACCGGCGGTATACTTATCAATAAACTGGTACTCGAAAGAAGCTTTACGGTTGACAATGTTCACGTGCTTCTGTATCCTGTCTTTGTCTTTCGCCATTCTACTTAGTAGCAGCCATTTCAGGCCTTTTTCTTTTTATCAATTTATTCCTTGTCGTTCGGGCGCCAACCTGTCCCTAACGCTTCCGGTGTTTATGTCTTATAATCACAATCTTACTAATCTGGTAGTAGACTAACAATTAAAGCAATTTCCAATTCAAACGGTGCTTTACTTGCGCCCTGTTGGCAACTCCCCTGTTTCGATCTCCTGAGATAAGTGCGCTAGCGTGTGTCACTCACGCAGCTAGTTAAAACGCTGAGGAGGTTAAAACTTCAGCCTAGGCTCAGGGCTAATGTATTGTGTCGCAAAATCGCCCTTAAGATATTGGAAATGAGCCGACATAGCAATCATGGCTGCATTATCGGTACAATACTGAAAAGCCGGGATATACACATTCCAATTATGCTTTTTCGCATAATCCTGCAGGGCTTGCCGCAGGCCGGAGTTTGCCGAAACACCACCGGCAATAGCCACTTCTTTTATCCCCAGATCCTTGGATGCTTTTACGAGTTTCTTGAGCAGGGTTTTGATGAGTGTCTTCTGCACGCTGGCACAGATGTCTGCCAGGTTCTCCTGTACAAAGTCGGGGTTCTCCTTTACCTTGTCGCGCAGGAAATACAGCACGGATGTCTTAATTCCGCTGAATGAGTAGTTATACTCCGGCATGTTGCCGACAGGGAATTCAAAGGCGTCCGGGTTACCCTTCGCCGCTGTTTTATCCAGCATAGGCCCTCCGGGATACGGTAGCCCCAACATCTTGGCTGTTTTATCAAAGGCCTCCCCTACGGCATCATCCGTAGTTTGGCCGATTATTTGCATATCCAGGTAGTTGTTCACCCGCACAATTTGCGTGTGACCACCGCTTACCGTCAAGCACAGGAACGGGAAAGAGGGCTTGGGATCGTCGATGAAATGGGCCAGAATGTGTGCCTGCATGTGGTTTACCTCAATCAGCGGAATACCCAGGCCCAGGGCAAAGGATTTAGCGAAAGAGCAGCCAACCAGCAGGGCACCTAAAAGTCCGGGGCCGCGGGTGAAGGCGACGGCATTTAGCTCACTTTTGTCTACATTTGCCGTAAGCAAAGCCTGCGTTACAACGGGGATAATGTTTTGCTGGTGAGCCCTGGAGGCTAATTCCGGCACTACGCCACCATACTGCTCATGTACGGCCTGTGTGGCGATAATATTGGACAGCACCCTGCCTCCCCTGATTACGGCGGCAGATGTTTCGTCGCAGGAAGATTCTATTGCTAAAATCGTAGGTTCAGTCATCTTTGGAAAAAGAACAGTCAACAAATCACTTCAAAGTTATAGGAAAAGCTATTCTAAAAATAGTCTTGGGGCTATTCCTGTTCCTTTTGCTGCTGTTTGCTGTTGTTTTTGTAGCCATTCGGTTTCCTGCCGTGCAGACAAAAGTGGCACAGAAGGCGGCGTCCTACCTGTCCGAGGCTACTGCCCACGAGGTAAGCGTAGGCCGCGTTGACCTAGACTTTTTCAGCAACCTGATTCTCGAAAAGGTACGCGTGCAGGACTATCGAGGCCGTGAACTCTTTTACGTGGGTAGGGCACTGGTAGATATCGAAACGTTTTCGCTTCTGGATCCCAACACCCTTACCATCGGCACCCTGGAACTGGAAGACCCAAAGGCAAACCTGGTCATGTACGAGGGCTCCGATACGCTTAACCTGAGAACCTTTTTCAGCGCCCTGGGTGACTTGTTTGCAAAAGACACGACGAGGCAAAAGGCCTCCGAGCCTTTTAACTTTCAGTTGAATGAGTTGATCCTGAAAAACGGGCAGTTTACCTACGATGATTTTAACAAGCCTCGTGACCCTTACGGCATAGACTATGCCCACCTGACGATCGAAAAGCTTTCAGGTCGGTTCAACCAAATACAACTGGACGACACGCTCAAAGTGAATGTTCAGGACTTGACCGCCATCGAGACCCGTTCCAGTACTGTCTTACACAACCTCGACACGCGGATGACCTACGCCCCTACTTACTGGGAGTGGGGTGCCCTGGATCTACAGATAGGCGAAAGCAACCTACAGCACTACGTCCGCTTCGACTATAACCGCTTCGGTAACTTCAGCCAGTTCATCGACAGTGTGACCATGACGGCTAACCTGCAGCGATCGCATGTGTATGCAAAAGATATTGCCACCTTTGCCTCTTCCCTGCGGGAGTACGATGAAGATCTGCTGGTTAACAACCTGGAGTTAAAGGGCAAGGTCAGCAACTTTACAGCCCGCGAGGTTGACCTGGCCTATGGCGAAGACACGCACATCGTGGGAAACATCAGCGCCGATGGCTTGCCGAACTTCAAGGAAACCTTTGCTACTTTCCGACTGCAGCCCTCTACCCTTAGTGCAAAGGACATCAAACAGTTTCTGCCGCAGGATGCCTACGAAGTGGCGGCACGTCTGGGTACCGTGCAACTGGAGGGAAGTTTTCTGGGCTTTTACAATGACTTTGTCGCGAACGGCGATTTTGCCACAGCACTTGGCAACTTAAAGTCGGACATCAACCTCAAAATAGATGACGATACCCGCTCCTCGTCTTACAGCGGCTTTGTAACCACGAGAGGTTTTAACCTCGGAAAGCTCCTTGCTGTAGAAGACAAGCTCAAAACCATCTCCATGAGTGGGCGACTGGAAGGTTCCGGCTTTAGCCTGGCTGATGCCCGTGTGAAAGTAGACGCCACTGTGAACCAGATCCAACTTCTGGACTACGATTACCAGAATATAAAGGCAAATGGTACGCTCCGGGATCAAACTTTTACAGGTACGGTAGCCATTAATGACCCGAACCTCGTTTTTGCGGCGGAGGGAGCGGTAGAATTAGGCAAAGGCCGGGAGGCGTTCAACATGGTGGCAAACCTTGAGCGGGCAAACCTGCAGGCACTTAAGCTTACAACCGGCCCCCTTGTACTCAGTGCAGAGGCGAACCTCAATTTCAAAGGCCTGAACCTGGACGCCTTTGAAGGGGTTGCCCGGCTTGACAGTGCCTTCATTAAATATAATGGCAATCAGCTACTGCTGGACTCAGTACTGGTGCAATCGGAGATTGGAGCCGGGGAACGACAATTGCGTATTAATTCAGACCTGCTGGCTTTGCAGGTAAACGGCAACTTCGATTATAGCACCCTGATTGATGACCTGGAGGACCTGGTACAGGAGTACAAATTGAACTTTGAGAGTGACGAGGAAGCTATCGAAGCGTATTATAGCCGCAAACCAAACAACACGGCAAACGAATACGCTGTGCAATATGAGCTGCAGCTTAAGCAGGCAAACCCACTGTTGGAGCTCTTCCTGCCGGAACTGTCAATCTCCGACCTTGCCGAAGTCGAGGGGTCCTTCCGCCACGGCACAGCCAGTATCTTCGAATTGTATGCCGATATCGACACGATCCTGTACGACAACTTAAAGCTATATGACAATAGCGTAGAGATCAACACCTCTAAATTACAGCAAAGCCCTGATGTGTTAGCCGCGGCCTTGTTTACCTCCCAACGGCAGACACTGCCCAATGCCGGCAATACGCAGGACTTTTATGTGGAGGGTATCTGGAGCGACCGTACCATCAACTTTGCCACCAGCGTGCGGCAACCGGAGGAGAACAACCGGGCCATGATCACCGGTGACTTGAACTTCCTTCAGAATGAGGTGCAAATCGTGTTTGATGAGTCGAATATAACACTGCAGGAAAGCCCCTGGGCCTTTGTACCGGGGAATACGCTTTATATAAGTGAAAGAGGCCAACGGTTGGAGTTCGAGAACTTTGCCCTTACGAATCAGAACCAGGTAATACGGGTAGAGGGCACTGTATCAGAGGACCCGGACAGCAAAATAGTGCTGAACGTGGAGAACTTTCAGTTAAACAACCTGAACCCGGTTCTGGCGATGCCCATAGAAGGGGAGTTAACCGCCAAAGTAATGGCACAGGACATCTATGACCGGTCCCTGGTCTCTGCAGCAATGGAGGTAGACTCTTTTTACCTGGACAAGGTATTTATAGGGGATGTGGTCGGCAGCACAGATTGGAGCAGAGCAAAGAAAGTGGCAGAAGTAGACCTTGGGATCGTGCGGGACGGAAAAAAGGTGTTGGCTGTAACAGGTAATTATAACCCTGAGGCACCAGAAGAACAGCTGGATTTGCTTGCTGTGCTGGATCAGGCCAATCTGAAACTGGCAGAGCCCCTGCTTAGCTCCATCATGTCGAACCTGGAAGGTGCTATGGAAGGGCGGATCCGTGTACTAGGTAGCCTGGACTACCCTATCCTAAAAGGTTCTGTGATGGTAAACAACGGTAAGTTTACCTTCGACTACCTGAACACAACGTATCGCTTCACCGACAGGGTGTACTTCGGACCAAACAGTATTAGTTTCCGAAATGCACAGCTACTGGACCAGTTCGGGAACAAAGCCACCGTGACGGGAGGTATTGCGCACGACGGCTTCCAGAATATGGTGATTGACCTGGAGGCACGTTATCGTAACTTCATGGTGTTAAACACCACAGAGGCACAGAACGAACTGTTTTACGGGACGGCCTTTGCCACTGGTACTGCCAGCGTGTTGGGGCCCGTAAATAACCTCCAGATAAATGTAGACGCCCGCAGCGAGAAAAATACCCGGCTCGTCTTACCCCTGGACTATGACACCGATGTGGTGCGGAAAGACTTCATCCGCTTTGTGAGCCATAAGACAGACAGCACAGGCGTAAATGCAAACATCCAGAATCAGTCCGTGGATCTTTCGGGCATTACCATGAACTTTGAACTGGACATCACAGACGACGCTTATTTCGAAATCATCATCGACCGGGTGACAGGTGACGTGATTCGTGGTTCGGGGAATGGAGACATCCGCATGACGATTGATACACGCGGGGACTTTAACATGTACGGCAGCTTTGAGATTACCGAGGGAGCCTATAACTTCAACCTACTAGAAGGACTTGTGTCAAAGGAGTTCCGCATCGTTCCGGGGGGAACCATCTCCTGGAACGGAGACCCGGTAGATGGTGTGATGAACATCACGGCACAGTACACCCAGATGGCTTCCCTGGCGGATTTCGTGCCGAACCGGTTTGACGAGACCTTACAAGGACGCCGCTACCCGATCATAGCCGTTATCGGCCTGACGGGTCCCCTGCTGTCCCCGGAGATCCAGCTGGGCCTGAGTCTGGAGCAAGTGCCCCAGCAAGTGCGGGCTTTGGCCGAAGGGGCGATTAATTCGGCCCAGAGCGACGAAAGTGAGTTGAACCGGCAGGTGTTCAGCCTTCTGGTACTGCAAAGGCTGTCAGCTCCCGGTACTTTTGCCCTGGATGGCGGTATTGGTTCAGGCGCTGTGGGCGGAAGCTTGGGCAGCTTACTTTCCGGTCAGCTCAATAACTTTTTCAACTCCCTTGATAGCAACCTGGAGATAGACGTTGGTTTGGGAGGCTTGAGCCAGGAAGACCTGGCCACCCTGCAACTGCGCCTGAGCTACACCTTCTTCCAAGGCAGACTGCGCGTGACAAACGAAACAGGCTTTGGCGGCATGAACAATGCCACCGGCAGCAATGCGTACATCGGGGATTGGTCTGTAGAGTATTATATCACCCAAAACGGGGAGTTGCGGGCCAGGCTAAGCTACAGCTCCACCCCCAACATTTACACAGGGCGGATCACCAACAGCCAAAGCGTCAGCTTGCTGCACACCAAGCGCTTCGACAACTTCAGGGAGCTCTTCGGAAGCAAGCGCCGCGAACAGCAGCGGCAGGAGCGGGAAATGGAACGCGAGCGGATCATCCTCGACTCCGACCCAAGACTTGAACTATAAAGGAAGCCTGCAGCAAACCGCTGCAGGCTTTTTTCTTTAAGCAGCCTCTGCCCCTGCAATTATCAAATATATTTCTAATTTTGCGTAGGAAGGCATTTGGTATGGCAGCGAAAATCAAACACGTTAAGAAGAAAAAGTTAGGCAATTACCCCCACGCCATGGTGGTATTCAGCATTTCACTCGCCCTGTTCGTGATCGGCTTGTTTGGGTTGCTGCTAATACACGCAGGCAAGCTGTCTGAAAAGGTAAAGGAGAGCATTGAGATGCAGGTGTACCTGGACCGCAACCTGACGGAAGTACAGTTGGCCCGGCTCCAAAAGACTTTTGCTGCGAAAGAATACATTGCCTACCAAAATGACACCGCCCAGGTGCGCTTCATTTCAAAAGAAGAAGGTGCCAAAGCTTTTCTGGACGAGACTGGCGAGGACTTTATGGCATTCCTGGGCGAGAACCCTTTACGAGATGCTTATACGCTCCGCATTAATGCAAACAACTCCAGCTCTCCCGAGCTGAAAAGTATCAAGCTGGACCTGGAAGAAGTGGAGGGCGTGTACGAAGTGCAGTACGTAGAGAGCCTGATCGAGTCCATCAACAGTAACATCCAAAAGATAAGCCTTGTGTTGCTGGCCTTTGCAGCCATCCTGCTGGTGGTGGTTACTATCCTGATCAACAACACCATCAAGCTGGCCCTTTACTCCCAGCGTTTCCTGATCCGCAGCATGCAGCTGGTGGGGGCTACCTCCTTCTTTATTCAGCGTCCCTTCCTGAGCCGTGCGATCTGGCAGGGTATCATGAGCGGCATCATAGCCTCTGGTCTGCTTTTTGCCTTGATGCATTATGCTTACCTGGAGGTGGCTGAGTTACAACTGTTGCGCGACGAGGAACAAACCTATTTACTCATGGGGGCGTTAGTCGTGATCGGCCTGATCATTGGCTTTATAAGCTCCCTGCGCGCCGTGCGCAAGTACCTGCGCTTATCACTAGACGAACTATACTAACATTATGGAGGAAAATAAAGAGAACCTTGCCTTTGGCAGGAAGAACTACATCCTGATGCTTGTCGGCATTGCCGTCATCGCGATTGGCTTTATCATCATGACCCTGGATACAGAGCCGTACGGGCTGGGCTTTTTGGGCATCACCCTTGGCCCTATTGTGGTGCTCGTCGGTTTTGCGATCGAGTTTTTTGCCATCATGGTTAAAGATAAAGAGCAGGAGTAAATGACTACATGGCAGGCTATTATTCTAGCCATTGTTGAAGGACTTACCGAGTTTTTACCAGTTTCCTCTACGGGGCACATGATCATTGCCTCCAGTCTGATGGGTATTAACGAGTTACCTATCACCAAAGTATTCGAAGTAAACATCCAGTTTGGAGCGATCCTATCGGTTGTGGTGCTGTACTGGCGCCGGTTTATACAGGGCCTGGACTTCTATAAGAAATTACTGCTGGCCTTCATTCCCGCCGTTGTTTTTGGCTTTGCCTTAGGCGATATCATTGACGCCATGCTGGAGAGCGTGGTTATCACGGCTGTTATGCTGGTACTTGGCGGCATTGTGCTCCTGTTCGTAGACAAGTGGTTCCGCAACGCAGACAAAGATTGGGTGAACTATAAGAACGCCCTCATTATAGGGCTTTTCCAGTGTATTGCCATGATTCCGGGCGTTTCCCGTTCTGCAGCTTCCATTATCGGTGGCATGACGCAGGGCGTGAACCGTAAGGCAGCTGCGGAGTTCTCTTTCTTCCTGGCTGTACCCACCATGCTGGCGGCCGCGGGCTACAAATTTGTGACAGACCTGCTGGGGCTGGAAATATCAGACCTGATCACCTTTGACCTCGTAAAGATTGAGAACAGCTTTGCCGCCATACAGTCGGAGGAGATTACCCTGTTGCTGATAGGTAATTTTGTTGCCTTTATCGTGGCGATGCTGGCTATCAAGTTCTTTATCAGCTTTTTGACAAAGTATGGCTTCAAGCTGTTCGGCTACTACAGAATCGCCCTGGGCGTCTTGATTCTGACTTTGCTGGCGCTTGGGGTCGATTTAACAGTATAACTATGCCATACGATTTTGCCGAAGGCGAAATACTATTACTAGACAAACCGCTAAACTGGACCTCCTTTGATGTGGTGAAAAAGGTGCGGAACACCCTCCGGGTAAAGAAGGTAGGCCATGCCGGCACCCTGGACCCCTTGGCTACAGGGCTCCTTATTCTTTGCACGGGGAAGTACACCAAGCGCATTGATGAGATTCAGGGGCAGGAAAAAGAATATACCGGCAGCATCCGCCTGGGTGAAGTAACCCCCTCCTATGATCGTGAGACAGAAGTTACTCAAACGCGTGACATCAGTCATCTGACAACAGAGGAGATAAAGGCAGCAGCACAGGAGTTTATAGGCACCATAGAACAAGTACCCCCCATTTATTCTGCCGTACAGGTAGACGGGAAGCGGGCCTATGACCTGGCACGGAAGGGCAAGTCGGCAGAGTTAAAGCCTCGCACCATCACGATCGGTGCCTTCGACATTACTTCTGTAGAAGGGCCGGAGGTACACTTCCGGGTAGTTTGCAGCAAAGGTACGTATATCCGAAGCCTGGCACATGATCTGGGCCAGAAGCTAGGCTGCGGGGCACATCTCTCTTCATTGGTGCGCACCCGTATCGGGGAGTATAAACTGGAAGACGCCCTTACTATAGAAGACATTCAGGAAATCAGAAGGAAAGCTTTAGAAGAGGCGAATGGAAGTAATTCGTGATATAGCCGCTTTTCCGCAGCTAAGCCATGCCGTTGTAACCAGCGGCACTTTTGATGGGGTGCATGTTGGTCATCAGAAAATACTAAAGCGCGTACAACAGCGCGCCCAACAGAGCAATGGACAGAGTGTGGTCATTACGTACTGGCCGCACCCCCGTCTGGTCTTGTTTCCGGAGGATAACAACCTGAAGTTACTTTCTACGATCGATGAACGGATTGAGCAGCTACGAAGCTTCGGCATCGATTATCTGCTGATCATCCCTTTCACAAAAGAGTTTTCCCGCACCAGCTCCCGCTCGTTTATCTCGGATGTACTGGTACGGGCAATTAATACCAAGGTGCTTGTGATAGGCTACGATCACCGCTTCGGAAAGAATCGCGAAGGCAGCTTTGAGCACCTGAAAGCAAGGTCGTCCCAATATGGTTTTGAGGTAGAAGAGATTCCGCGCCAGGATGTAGACGACATAGGGGTTAGTTCTACCAAGATCCGGAAGGCGCTGGAGAGTGGCGACATAGAGACCGCAAACCGCTACCTGGGCCGTCCCTACTCCCTTACTTCCGTGGTGGAGGAAGGCGACAAACTCGGCCGCACCATTGGCTTTCCAACTGCTAACCTGTCCATCCCCTCTCCTAACAAGCTTATACCGGCCCAAGGCGTATATGCAGTGTGGGCAAAGCTAGGGGAAAAACGCTATCCAGCCATGATGAATATTGGGCATCGGCCTACTGTAGAGGGGAAACAGCTGCGCTTGGAAGTGCATCTCCTCGATTTTAACAAGGACCTGTACGGGCAGCAACTAACCGTGGAGTTTGTGGAGCACCTCCGCAAAGAGAAAAAGTTTGACGGCCTGGACGCTCTAAAAGAGCAACTTGATAAAGACAAGGAGCAGGCCAAACAGGCCCTGCAGTCCTAAACAAGATAGGAAGCGACTACAGTGGTAGTCGCTTTTTTTATACCTCCTATCCTACAATTATCAATAAGGCATGACTACAACAGTTAACCCTGCCGTATAGTAAGGTTTGCCAGGGTAAGGCCGGCATACAATGATCTTTGTATGCGAACGACTTAGCTGTTGCGATAGATTTTGGGCTAAAGCCAGGAAGAGCAGTTGGGGCTTATCTTTACTACAGACAAACCTGCATGCGTACATTAACCCTTATTTATGATCCGTTGGAAGAGCAGACCGTTCGGGAAAAAATATTGCCTGCTTTTCAATCGTTTACTATAACTCCGATCGCTTTTGACCTGACAAAAGAAACCATCGTAGCAGACAGCAGGCTGATCACCTATCTGAGCGATGAAAGCCTGGCAGAGATCGTGATGCTGGCAACAAACAAAAACTGCTCTTTAAGTCTGCTCCCCCACCCCATGATGAAAGAGGCGAGGGTAGGCTATGGCATAGCCGCAAACCTATCTGAGGCTATAGAAGACATAGAAAGAGCAGCGAAAAGTGTTACGACCGATTTGCTGCTTTGCAACGGCAGGCCCGTGTTTAACAAGGTAGTAATTGGAGAAAGCCTAAGCCTGATTGCCGGCAGTGTTGCCAAAAACAGCTTTTTCTCTGCTTTTGAGAAAATAGGGCGCGCTTTAGCCCGATCCGGCTCTTACATTCCGCAGGCATTTACAATTACGACTGATCATAATCCTCCTTTAAAAACCGCCGCACTGGGCATTATAGGGGTGCTGCACGGAAAGAATAACCTGCTTTCCCGGCTCCTGATAAAAGACAGCTATATAAACGATGCCAGAATGCACAGCCTGATCCTGGCACCGAAAAGTGTCATGCAGCTCATCCGGTTTTACCTCAGGTCAGTCATCGACAACAAAAAAGGCAAGCTACCCTCTTTTGTAGGGCATATAAAGGCTAAATCCATCGTGATTGAAAGCCCAGCCCCCATAGACTATGCACAGGACAACAATCTGCTGAGTGCAAAGGCGATAGAACTGCGCGTTTTGGCGGGGGCTTTTAGGATTGTGCCAGGTAGGTATTTAAGCGCAGAAGTACAAGCGGGTGAGCCTGCAGAAGTCTACCGGGTAAATAACCTGCCCAAAGGGGAAGAATACCTGCATGAGATCGTGGCGAAGCCTCTGTCGTGGATCTACCATGCTTCTACAGAAGAGTTTAAAGACTTGTTTGTGACCTTACGGGAGAATGCCAAAGCAACGGGCCCCTATCTGACCTTGATGGTCCTCTCTACCTTACTGGCTACTTTAGGGCTCTTCTCTGATTCCTCTCCGGTTATCATTGGCGCTATGATCCTGGCACCCCTCATGGCGCCTATTATTTCTATGTCCATGGGCGTGTTACGGCAGGAAAAGAAACTGATATCCGGGAGCGCGAAAACAATTGCCCTCGGCCTGTTTCTGAGCTACCTGGCCGCTGTTCTTTTAACTTTATTGATGCCCTTGCAGGCCCTTAACCCAGAAATATCCTCCCGCATCCGGCCTAACCTACTCGATTTAGGGGTAGCAATCTTTTCTGGTGTAGCAGGCGCTTATGCCCATGCACGGAAAGAGGTCGCCAAGACACTGGCTGGCGTCGCCATTGCGGTTGCCCTGGTTCCGCCTCTGTCGGTTTCAGGTATTGGAATCGGATGGGCTGATTGGGAAGTCTTTTCCGGAGCCCTGTTGCTGTTTACCACGAACTTAGCCGGAATTATTCTGGCTGCAGCCTTCACCTTCATGCTCCTGGGCTTTAGTCCCTTTCGCCTGGCCAGGAAAGGCTTACTGATCTCATTGCTGGTTGTTATCCTCATCAGTCTGCCACTTGGTCTGGGCTTCCTGAAAATGGTGCGGGAAAACAATGTGATGCGCTCCTTAAACAACTATGCGGTAGAGGATATTACAGTAAGGGAGGTGACCGTAATAAAAGGAGGTGATCCGATGCTGTTAAACGTCAGGCTAGTCTCCGGAAATCCTATCAGTAATGCAGACCTGGCAAAGGTGAAAAGAGAGATTGCCTCCAAGATAGGCAGGGATGTGCAGCTGGAGGTTACCATCAGTATGAAAAGATAACAGGTCTCTTCTTTAAAAAAGATGAACCGAATTAAAACCTATTTCCCGGATTAACGAAGAGCCATATTATAATATGGCTCTATTTATATGTAAATTCATCCAGGAACTATGCTCTTTTAAACTATGATCAATAAAACAGTACAAAACGCACAAGAGGCACTTCAGGGTGTTCAAGATGGCATGACCCTGATGCTGGGAGGCTTCGGGCTTTGTGGCATTCCCGAAAACGCGATACAGGAGCTGCTACGCCTGGGCGTCAAGAACCTTACCTGCATTTCGAACAATGCCGGGGTCGACGATTTCGGGATCGGCTTACTCTTACAGAAGCGCCAGGTCAAAAAAATGATCTCCAGCTACGTGGGCGAGAACGCAGAGTTTGAGCGGCAACTACTTTCAGGAGAACTGGAGGTAGAACTCATACCGCAGGGCACACTGGCAGAGCGTATCCGGGCCGGCGGGGCAGGCATTCCGGCCTTCTTCACGCCTGCTGGCTACGGTACTGAAGTAGGCGAAGGCAAGGAGACGAGGGCGTTTAATGGCAAGATGTACCTGATGGAATCATGGTTAAAGGCAGACTTCTCTTTTGTAAAGGCATGGAAAGGCGACACGGCAGGTAATCTGATTTACAAAGGCACAGCGCGTAACTTCAATCCTATGATGGCCACAGCCGGGAAAATTACAGTGGCAGAGGTAGAGGAACTAGTGCCCGCCGGTGAGCTGGATCCTAACCTGATCCATACCCCCGGAATTTATGTGCAGCGCATTTTTAAGGGCGAGAACTACGAGAAGCGCATCGAGCAAAGGACGGTACGAAGCACCTGATTTGGAAATTTGAAGATGTGAAAATTATGGACTTCATGGATGGACAAAGAGAGAACCTGATTCTTACGCTAACTTTAGACTTTGCTGTAGATGTGATTCTTTATGCTGAAGCACTGGAAGCGAAACGAAAATTTGTTGTTTCAAACCAGCTGCTAAAGAGCGGAACGTCTATAGGAGCAAACGTGCGAGAAGCTCAGAATGCTGAAAGTAAAGCTGACTTTATCCATAAATTTAAAGTATCGGCCAAAGAAGTGGATGAAACCGAATATTGGCTGTTGCTTTGTCAGAGAGTTTCATCCTATCCTGATCCATCCCATCTACAAGAAAAGCTAGCGTCCATCAAAAGGATAATTTCTAAAATTATTATCAGCTCAAAGGGCAAACCTAAGGAGACATGAATCGAATCTTCAAATCTCCAAATCCTCAAATCTCCTAATTATAAAAGAAATGGCTTTAGATAAAAATCAAATAGCGCAACGAATTGCCAAAGAAGTAAAGAACGGCATGTACGTGAATCTGGGAATCGGCATCCCTACTTTGGTGGCCAATTATATACCGGAAGGCATAGAGGTAGTCCTGCAATCGGAGAACGGGCTGCTGGGCATGGGCCCCTTCCCTACAGAAGACAAGGTGGACGCGGACCTCATCAATGCTGGCAAGCAAACCATCACGACCCTACCGGGCTCTGCCATCTTCAACTCTGCTGAAAGTTTTGCCATGATACGGGGCGAGCACGTGGACCTGACCATACTGGGAGCCATGGAAGTGTCTGAAAACGGAGACATCGCCAATTGGAAAATCCCAGGTAAAATGGTAAAAGGCATGGGCGGGGCTATGGACTTGGTTGCCTCAGCGAAGAACATCATTGTGGCGATGCAGCATACGGCGCGCGACGGATCTTCCAAGCTATTAAAGGAATGTACCTTGCCCATAACAGGCGTGCACTGTGTGAAAAAGATTGTGACAGACCTGGCTGTGCTGGAAGTAGTGGACGGGGGCTTCAAACTCCTGGAACGAGCGCCAGGTGTGAGTACAGAGGCCATAAGGGCTGCCACAGCTGGTAACCTGATCGTTGACGGCGACGTGCCGGAAATTCTGCTATGATTGACACCTCTGGAATCTCGTGGAAAGCGCAGCCTCGCATGGTAGCGCTTTTTGTATTATTTTTGTAGCTACAAGTACAGGAATATCCTGTGCTTAGTTTATATCATATCTTACCTATACTCCCTGTGCGTATAGTCATATAAGTATAAAACCACGAAAAGCATAATGAGCGAAAGAGTCGAAACGAATTTTGAACATAGATTATTACTGCGCCAACTGGAGCTAAAGGATTACAAGGAGGTAAAAGAGATCATGGACATGGTGTACTCCAATGTCGATGGTGCCTGGACCCGCAAAGAATTCTCTAACCTGCTGAAGAAGTTTCCGGAGGGACAGATTTGCATCGAAGACAACGGAAAAGTAGTGGCTGCTGCCCTCAGCCTGATCATCAACTATGCCGATTACGGCGACAAGCATACCTATGACCAGATCATCGACAGAGGCACGTTCAAGTCACACGACCCTGAGGGGGAAACCCTGTATGGTATCGACGTGTTTGTGCACCCGGAATACCGTAACCTGCGCCTGGGCCGTCGCTTGTACGATGCCAGGAAAGAGATTTGCGAAAAACTAAACCTACGGGGCATTATTGCCGGTGGTCGCATTCCAGGGTACAAGCACTATGCCGATAAGCTCACGCCAGCCAAGTACATCGAGATGGTGCGCAACAAGGAGCTTTCTGACCCGGTTCTATCCTTCCAGCTGAGCAATGAATTCCACGTGCGTAGAATCCTCAAAGGCTATTTGCCAGATGATAAGGACTCCCGCGCCTATGCCACGCTGCTGGAGTGGATCAATGTGTACTTCGAGGAGAAGGAGAAGCTGATCGGCGGCAAGAAAACAGTGGTACGTATCGGCATTGTGCAGTGGCAGATGCGTGCCGTAAGGTCTCTGGAAGACATGATGCAGCAAATCGAATTCTTCGTGGATACGGTGAGCTCCTATAAGTCGGATATCGTGGTGTTCCCCGAGTTCTTCAATGCCCCGCTGATGGCCCTAACCAATGAGGATACGCCTTCGGAGGCCATCCGTAGTATGGCCGAGTACACCGAGGAGATACGGGAGCGCATGGTGCAATTGGCCCTCTCCTACAACATCAATATCATTGCTGGCAGCATGCCGGAGTACTACGACAACAAGCTGTACAATGTCAGCTACCTCTGCCGCCGCGATGGCACCTATGATGCGCAGTACAAGCTGCACGTCACGCCGGATGAGTCGCATTACTGGGGTATGCGCGGAGGCCACAAGCTGAAGATCTTCGATACAGACATCGGCCGCATCGGTATCCTGATCTGCTATGATGTGGAGTTCCCGGAGCTTGCCCGTATGCTTTCTGACATGGACATGAAGATTCTCTTTGTGCCATTCTGGACGGATACGAAGAACGCCTACCTGCGCGTGCGCCGTTGTGCCCAAGCCCGTGCCATCGAAAATGAGTGTTATGTGGCCATTACCGGTAGTGTAGGCAACCTGCCAAAGGTAGAGAACATGGACATCCAGTACTCCCAATCAGCCGTCTTCTCCCCTTCTGACTTCGCCTTCCCACACGATGCCGTGGTCGCCGAAGCCACTCCTAATACAGAGATGACCCTGATCGCCGACCTGGACCTGGATTTGTTAAAGGATCTAAATACCGCCGGTAGTGTCCGGAACCTGAAAGACCGTCGCCGCGACCTCTATAACCTGAGTTGGGTGAAGCGGAATGATGAGTAATTAGAAGGATTACAAACAATTACAAACAAAAGAGCAGTTGCCTTATAAAGGCAACTGCTCTTTTGTTTGTAATATTAGTTATAACTCGATTACTCGATTTAATAAGAGAGTCTTTTCCTTTTCTTATTTTCTATGTTAAGAGCTACCATAAGCCCTATAAGAAAAGCAACAAGCCCTCCTACTGCTAGATACTTTAGCAGGTTCGGACCAGTTGGCTTTAGGCGAGGGGCAAAGCCATTTACTACCTGTATATTATCGAGTTGATCTAGCTCTGCCTCTAACTCAGCTTTCTGCCGATACATGGCCACACTCTCCCGGTAGAGATTCGTCGGATCAACAGGTTGTCCATACACGAAGCCATTCACAGGTCCTCTAGGGGAAGAAACAGTAGTCTTGATGCTGTCAATCGATTCAATTTCACTTTCAAGTTTTGCAATCATCCCCTCCATCTCTCTTTGCTTAATACGCTTAAGCTTTGAGAAGTACCTGTTGTTTTCGAGATAATTAGCCAGAGCTGGTTCCATTGTATCGAACAAGCTATTATCATACAATGAAAGTTCAATCCTAAAGGGTGAACCTGTCAACACGCTATCTTCTTCAACTATTTCGGCATCAAGGTTGGAAAACTCCATCTTCTTTATTTGCCTGGCAGCATCTTCACTAACATCTAACATATCGGACACAGCCAAAAAGTTATCCTCTTCCACAGCTACCGTTAATTTGCTGAGTTGATCCTCAACAAAGTCATTCCGGATATCAGCAAGGACTAAAGTCATAGTAGATGCATAATAAGCTTTGGTCACTTTGTATGCTCCATATCCAAGCCCCAAGCCTAGAAGCACAAAAAAAGCTATCAGCTTAAACCTTCTTAAAGCAACCTTGAAACAATACTCTATTAACCCAACTAAAGACTTTATACTACGGCCTATACTGTCAAATATCTCTCTAATGTCAACTTCGTCACTATAGCGCCGTTGGCTTGTTACTTTATGTTCTTCTTGATCAACTTTCATTTTAATTTGTAAGAAAGTGTACTGGTTTTAAATTACTAAGCTCTTAAGCCAATATTACTTGATAACTAAGTTATACTTGGTAATACTTCACTACGACACAGCATTATGGTCCTGATATATAGAGAGGTATTTCTTAAAAGTATCTTCAATATTGAAGTTTTCATAACACATTTCAAGGGAGTTCATTCCCATCTGGTCTAAAATTTTACGGTTGCTCTTTAGCCAACCAATTCTATAAACAGCTTCCTCAGCAGTATCAAATGTAAAGCCATTGTAATCAGGAGCTACAAGATCTATGTTGCCCACGCAATTAGACAACACCAAACACTTTCCTAAGCTCATAGCCTCTAATACAGAAAAGGGAAGACCTTCCCACGATGAAGTAGAAAGATAAACATCAGCACTATTAACTTCTGCTACCACCTCTTCTCTTCCTTTCCACCCCGTGACAGTGATGTTGTTGGAGATAAGCTTGTCTCTGTACTCTCCGTCGCCTATCCAAACAAAACGAATAGATGAATCTTGGGCAAATGCTGAGGCGATATCATTAAAAAGCACCGGGTTCTTTTGCTCTGTTATTCTTCCACAAGTAACTATTGTGAATTTAGGAACAGGGCTTGCCTTTCTTTCTGTTGCTCTAAGTGAGCCGGCAGGCAACACTATTCCGTTATTAATGTAAGTCGCCTTTACGCCCACCTTTCTAAACTTTTCTGCTTCTGATTTCGAACAGCAGACTACGGTACCAGAGAGCAATGCGGCGCTCTTCTCTAAGGCCGCGTAAAACAATACTCTTACAAAAGAGGTGTCTTTCCGAAGAAAAGCAGCTCCATGTGGAGTGAAGACAACATTTCGAATCCCAAGTGCATTACAAGCCAACCTACCTAAAAACCCGGCCTTGGAAGAATGCAGGTGAACTACGTCCGGCTTAAGCTGTTTTAGCTTTCGCCTTAAATCAGCCAAGGCCTTTAAGTCCTTCACAATACTTATACTACGGTGAGCGGATTTCCATTTCAAAAAAGAGACATGTTGTGGAAATTTTGCTTTAACGTCCTCAGCACTTATTTCATCTTTTCTCTCACCATGAATAACGACATGCTCATGTTGGTTCATATACATTGTTGCAAGATTGACAAAATGAACTGTCCCTCCAGCAAAACACTCAACAACATGTACTATTTTCATACTGCCCTCATACTGATAAATGAAACAGGGAAACAATTTCTGTTTCTACGGCAAAGGTAATAACATAAGGTTATCTTTTGATAGTCTCTTGTAGCGCAAAAACATTATTACCTAAATGCTACATAAAGGCCAGTTATGTAGTCTATAGTTCCACTTGAGAAACTATCAGGAGCAAGACTTCAAGCACAGCAAGCCCTTGCAGTGACATTAGAACGGTTTATCTTTAACACGAGAGTTTAGAACGCCTCTACACTTTTATACTAGCTGAAGTATATGGGAGTCTTTAAAAACAAAGGTACTTCCTCCCTGTCCTTAATTAGCTACTGTATAGTCTTCTGCACACTTTACTAAATTAGTAACATCAACTTATAATATTGTATTAACTTTGGTATTCAAATGCAACTCAGCAGCATTAACTGATTACAAGCTTGAAAACTATTTCATTACTGAAGTCCAGACTTACTAGTAAACAGGACGAACTTACCTTACGGGCGCACAAAAACGTACTCTTTTCTCTAATTTTCAAAGGAGTGGGCATTTTGGTTGGTCTTGTTCTAGTCCCCTTAACGCTTGACTATTTGACCCCAGTAAAATATGGAGTCTGGCTTACGCTAAGCTCCTTGTTACATTGGATCACCTTTTTTGATATGGGATTAAGTAATGGTCTTCGTAACAAGTTTGCTGAAGCTCTTGCAAAAAAGGACATGAAGCTGGCACAGGTTTATACCAGTACTACTTATGCTGCTGTATCAGCTGTAGGGGTTGTAATTATCCTTATAGGCTTTATCCTCTATTCTCTGTTCGACTTGGGTCAGGCTTTGAACTTTACTGATATTGCTGCACAAGAAACTGAGGATTTAATTCTAGTTGTTTTGATTTTCTTCACGATTAGACTGATTGCAGGGCTCATCTTTGCACTACTAGCGGCGGATCAAAAGGTAAGCATGATCGGCTTAGTTGATCTTCTAACAAATGTTGTTTCACTAGTTTGTATATTCTTATTAAAGCAGTTTACTTATGACTCACTTTTTCTGGTAGGGTTCTTATTTAGCTTTGTAATCGCCTTTGTGCCGTTAGTTGCCAGTTTCTGGTTCTTCTCAAGCACCTATAGTAAATTTGTTCCCAACCTGAAGTACGTAAACTTTAAACACGCAAAAGATCTACTCAAGTTAGGGGGCAACTTTTTCTTCCTGCAGGGAGCAGTTATCATACTGTTTTTTAGCAACAACATAATTATTTCAGCTATACTGGGCCCAGAGCAAGTAACTATTTTTAACATACCCTATAAATATATAGGCATTATCACGATGCTTTCTGTTATTATTCTTAATCCATTTTGGACAGCTGCTACTGAGGCTTTTCAAAAGGACAATTTTAACTGGCTAAGAAAGACAAGCAGGAACTTAGTTATAATTTGGTTTTTACTAAGCCTTATCACCTTAACTATGGTCATTGTCTCTCCTATTGTCTATCATTTTTGGATTGGTAACGAAGTGCACATACCTTTTACAATAACTACTCTTGTAGGTGTTTATGTCGCTTTACTTGCCTGGATAAATACCTTTGGATATTTATTGAATGGAATTGGTAAAATTAAAATTCAGCTTTACGCCTATCTTTTTGCAGCCATCGGTTTGTTCCCTCTCGCATATCTACTGGCTCAAAAGCTTAATTTTGGGCTCGAAGGTATTCTTGTTGCCAATATCCTATGTATTCTACCTGCCGGCATTCTAGTGCCACTACAGTTTTGGCTTATTTTAAATAAGAGAGCTACCGGACTCTTTACAAAATGAGTTTACAAATAGAGCCGAATTTTAATGTTTAGCCTTCTGTTTCAACAAAAGCACAAAAGCCTCTATCTGAATAACATAAACGTGAACCAATTAAAAAATCAAGCACATGCTTACTAAGGTTCTGAAAAGACTAAGCAGTGAGGTCTCTATGAGAATATTTGAGCCTTTCCTTCTTACTTTAGCAAACGTCTGTACAATAAGCTATCCCTTACCGCTATCAGGTTTGAAATGCAGCATTTTGAGACTAACAGGTATAAAAATAGGTTCTCCTACCTTTATTGATAAAGGCTTTCAATGCTTTTTTCCTAAAAAAATAACGATTAGCAAGAACTGTTCCTTTGGGCATTACAACAGGATATGGGCTTTTAACCCTGTCTACATTGGAGCAAACGTGCAAACAGCGATTGGGGTCACTATTGTCTCCGGAGGCCATCGAACAGATAATTTTGCGCCCCTGGAGGATAACCAGGAGACCACATTAGAGGGAGATAACTGGATCGGCGCTAACGTAACCATTCTTGGGGGTACTAGAATCGGACGCGGAGCTATTATAGCAGCTGGAGCGGTTGTGACTGGAGATATTCCTCCTTATACCATAGCCGGTGGCATCCCTGCCCGAGTACTTAAAAGAAGGGAGCCTGCTGAAAGGACAGTCTCCCCTTTCGGAACTTACCCATCTTATATTCATTAAGAAATGTACTTTGTAACTGAAGACCCTCCGCTTAAGAAAAAAGGGTTCGGACTATCCGTACTGATGTACAATATCCTATACTCTCTAAAAGAGAAAAAAAATGTTGTTTTTACCTTTAAAGGTGCTAATAACAACATCAGCCTTCAAGATATAACAGAGGACTCTTCTTGGGATGTCATCCTGTTAGACCATGCCCTCTCCATGATCAGAGATATCCCTGTGTTGGGTAAGTTTAAGTCCTTTGAAATGCTGTTTAGCTTTTTCTTGTCTTTACGGACTTTGAGAAGAACCATGCGTACTGATGCATCTGAACCGGTGCTGGTCTCTGTTGGAGCATCGGCAAGGCCTGTTCTATATGCCTTCATGTTAGGTTTTTTAATAAAGAATCCAATATGGCTATACATCGTGGATGATTTTGAGAGGATAAATGAGATAAATAACAACAGATTTGAAAAAATACTTGCAAAATTGTTTTTTAAAAGGGTAATAAGATCTGTAAGTAAAGTATTTGTTATAAGTGAAGGCCTAAAAGATAAATATCTTCGTTCTTTTGGTATAAACTCTTTTGAGCTTCTGCCATGCTTTGGAAGAGTTGGTTCTCAACAAACAGAGACAAGCCTGACTACTACAAATGAAAGTAAGTGTGTTTTCGTATTCTCAGGGGGCCTGAGTATTTTATATAACGATACACTGAGACTCTTTGCTGAACAGTTAAAAGAGCTGAAAAAGAAAGAAAATAAGGAGTATAAACTAATCATACAAACATACTCCTCACGAGAGCAATATGAAGCTGTTGATTTTCCTGCTGATATAGTAGAATATAGAACTTCTACAGAGCGCAGTTCAAACCTACCCTCTTTTCAAGAAGCGAACTGCTTTATTGTTCCCTACTCTTTTGATCAAGACCATAAAGACTTAGTAAGCACGTCCTTTCCTCAGAAGGTAGCTGAGTTGATTCAGCTAAACAAGCCAATGCTATTTATTGGCCCAAGCTACAGTTCTGTTATTAAGTTTTTTGAGTCACACGCTGTCCCATATGTGGTTAACCAGGACAACCTTCAGTGTTTACCCCGGATCATATCAGATATTGCAACAACAGGAATAGATAAATTCGTCCAAGAATTATACGCTTCCATTTATTGTAATAGCTTTTCCTCTTTTAATGTTAAAAGAGTTTTAAATATTAGCTAGCATGAAAGTCAAATTTCTTCCCTATCAACCGCATTGTTTCGCTTTTGGGGGCTTTGAGATACAAACATTGAGCACATTACTTGCTGTGCAGAAAGCAGGCGTTAATGCCTCAACGTTAGATGTTTGGGACAAAAGTAGTGACTTCGATATTCTAAACTGCTGGGGACTAGAGGTCGGAAACTACGAAAACGTATTCTGGGCTAAAAGAGCAGGTAAGCAAGTAGTTATTTCCGCCCTTTTCCCTTACTATGAGACGTTGAAAGAGAAAGTTAAGTACCATGTTTCAGCAGCAATTTATAAGGTAAAGCTGATGCATGAAATGGCGGCCATGGCTGATCATATAGTAGTCGTAAATGACATACAGGCAGAAATTTGTCAGAAGTACTTTCGAGTTGCCCCAACAAAGATATCGGTCATACCTAATGTAGTAAAGAAAAGCTTTTTTTCAGAAAATGACCGTGCTACACTGGCGCAGTCATTTTCTGAAAAGTATGTGATTTCTGATTTTATTTTAACTACTGGAAATATATGCAGACGAAAAAATCAGATAAGTCTTGCTCAGGCCTGTATCAACACAAAAACAAAACTTGTGATCATAGGCAAGATACTGGATGGTGAGTCAGACTATGGTCAACAGTTAGAGAACTTGATTCGCCCGCACCAAAACATAGTTTGGCTTCATGGCCTAGAGCCTGGCTCGATGGACTTAGTTGGTGCTTATAGTGCTTGTAGCGCCTTTGCGCTTCCAAGCTTTGAAGAGCAACAGCCAATATCTCTGCTAGAAGCTGCAGCACAGCAAAAGCCTCTTCTTATAGCAAAGAGAGCATATGCTTATCAAAAATACTACAAGAACGCCCTTTTAGTGGAACCAAAGTCTATCAGAAGTATTGAAACAGGCATCAACACAGTAAAAAAGGCTCCCTTAAAATACGTTACCCCTTGCTCTATTATTGAAGAATGCACTGAAGAAAGTGTAGGGAAAGCTTATTTAGAACTTTACCATACTCTTACGGAAAGAGTAAACACGAAGAGTTAACTTACCCTTGGGCAAGCAATCCTATTTCCTGATATCATCAAGCAGCACCATGTTTAAAAAGCTAATCGGAGTATTTATCATACTAACTCCCTTTACTTCTTATTTTGCCCTGTCATCTTGGTTGAGACTGCCTGTACTCCTAGCACTTGTCTTAACTGTTTTCTTTTTAGTTAAAATAATAGTTACAAAGAAGCTAAATATAAAGGCTCTTATGGTTTATAAGGCCGATCTTATACTTATCTCACTATTGGTTCTTATTTGGATCTCCTGGCTCTTTGGTTTTAGAGCCCCCCGGAGTTTAAACCATGCTGTTGCTTACTCCTTCACTGTTTTCTTCTACTACTTTTTATTCAGAGTAATTATCCGGAACGAAAGGATAAGCTCTAAGTTTATCCTCAACAAGTTCACGATATCGGCTATACTGTGTTGTAGTATCATTATCTTGGACTGGGTCCTGATTAACTTATTCAACATTGGCATAAGAGATTATTTTGTCAATGTTGAGAATAACTCTGCGAATATGCTATACTTCCAGAGAGCGTTTTTCTATTCAGTGGGAGGAGTGGCAGAAGAACCCGGTAGTATGGCCTTACTTCTAAACATTGTTGTGCCTTTAGGACTGCTAAATTATAGCTTGGATAACAAGCAAAATAAAGTAATATGGCTGTCGATAGCATACATACTCGCCTTATTTTGTTTGTTCTCAACAGCAGGAATAATAAATGCCATAGTTGCAGCAGGGCTAATGATGTTTTACAATCTCTTGCGCAGTAAGTACATTAGGGTTAAACTCTCTTATATCTACATCACGATTTTAGGCTTCACAGGTGTTTTGGTTTTGATCATTAAAAAACCTCACCTTTTCGCCAATGTAGCAAACGAAGTAAACCAAAAGTTATTCTTAAGTACCAGAGATGCTTCTGCTAGTATAAGGACTGAAACCTGGCATAGTTCGCTTAGAGACTGGCAACTGCACCCGGTTTTAGGAAACGGTCCAGGATTCGGGGTCGATAGTTATGGAACAGGCTATCACAGTGTCTATCTAACTCTTTTGGCCGATGTTGGTGTGTTTGCTCTGGCTTTGTTTATACTGTTCCTGTTCATACACTTACTACAACTACTTCAGTTACCTAAGTCTGTTAGTTTTTTTACAGGTGTTGCTTTGATCGCAACTATATTACATTTTGCCGTAGTTGGAGACTTTTACCATGCTCCATTTTGGATACTGCTGATCTTGATCAGGATGCTAAACATTGAAAATAAGAGCTTACCCGCAACTTCAAATGAAAATATCAATCATTACTCCTACTTATAATTCCGAAGCTTACATTAAAGCAACCTTAGACTCTATACACGAACAAACCTATAAGAATTTTGAGCACGTATTAGTTGATGGGTTGTCCAATGACAGAACGCTTGATATTGTGGCCTCCTATGAAAACATTACTGTGATTTCAGAAAAAGACAATGGTCAATCAGATGCTATAAATAAAGGGCTTAAATTAGTAAAAGGTGACATCCTGGCTTGGCAGAATGGAGATGACCTTTACTTCCCGGACACCTTCCAGACTGTTGTGGACTATTTCACCTCACACCCGGACATAGATGTCGTGTATGGGCATTACCAAATGATTGATAACCAAGGCCAATGGATATGCGATGTACGCCCTGTCGAATGGAACAGTTGGCTGTTTTCTCATGGTAGGTTTTGCCCTGTACAGCCAACTGTTTTCTGGCGTCGCCGAGTTACAGAAAAAGTAGGGCTACTGGATGAAAGCTTGTTCTTCTGCATGGATGTAGACTTTTATGCTAAGGCTGTTTTAAATGGCTTCAGGTTTAGTCGAATACCGAAAATGCTGGGACAGTTTAGGGTACATGAGGAAAGCAAAACCCAAAACAAAAACAATCGCACAAAGCATTACAAGGAGTACAAAAAGGTGATGTCCCAGCACTTTAGCTACAAACCTTTGGATTACGTAGCGTTTGACTTCTTTCAAAAAAGGGCACAACTCGCTGCTGTGGTAAAACAGAACTTCTTAAAAAGCTTTTAGCAAGTTTTTCACTCCGTTTTAACTAACACGATCAGCCAGGTTGAAGATTTGCCATATAATAACGGGACTTGGTTTTGGAGGAGCCGAACGCCTGCTTGTTAACTTTTCTAACATTCATAGTGAATGCGGGCACCAGGTTTATGTACTTTACTTAAAGGATATTACCTCCTTAAAGGATGCCCTACACCCTTCTGTCGAAACAATCCATGTTCCGCTTAATAACAAAACCTCTTCACGCATAAGAAAACTTTTAGGGGAGATCAAACCAGACGTAGTGCACACGCACCTTGGTCATGCAGATCTACTAGGACTGTGGGCAGCAAGAGGATTAGACCTTAAGCTGTTCTGCACCATGCACAACATTTGGTTTAAATGGAACTGGAAGGACAAGATAATCTTCAAAGCTTATAAATTTCTTTTTAGAACTGTTGCTAGAAAATGTAAGGTAATTGCAATCTCTAATGTCGTCAAGAAGCATGTTGTTGAGACTTTAAAGGTTCCTTCTAATAGAGTGCATCTTCTTTATAATGGAATACCCTCTGCTTTACCAAACTGTCAGAATAACTCGCTTGACCTCAGAAGAGCGCTTAAAATAAGTACAAAGAACTTTAATGTCTTATTTGTCGGCAGGCTAGAACCTCAAAAGTCAGTGGACACCCTCCTGAAAGCTGTCAGCCTTCTCAAGGACAAGATTCCTTCTATTAAGCTACTGCTTGTGGGGGAAGGGAGTTTAAGAGCAGAATTAGAGAGATTAGCGTTAGAATTAGGCCTCAAAGATATAGTTGAATTCCGTGGTGTGACGTTAAAACCCGAGGAGTACTTTGCAGTATGCGACCTGTTTGTTCTGCCTTCTATATTTGAAGGTATGGGAATTGTCCTGCTGGAAGCATTCCGGGCAAGCCTTCCTGTAATTGCCAGTAATACGGAAGGACCGGGAGAATTAATAACCCATGGACAAACCGGATTACTATTTGAACCTTTACAACATAAGGAATTAGCGAACTTAATGTACAAGTTCTACCTTAGTCCCTCTCTCTTGAAGGAAATAGGAGAAAATGGCAATAAATTTTATAAAGAGAACTTTAAAATAGAAGACTACGCTGCCAAGCTTGAAGAATTGTATGTGCGCTCCTAAGATGATAATATGTTAATTTGCCATGCTTCCTAAGTTAGCACTTGATCGCCTTTACTACTATGTAATAGTAGTAACCGCATTCTCTTTACCTTTCCACAGAAACATAGGTTCAGTCTTAGCGATCGTCCTGTGCCTCTTATGGCTTCTATCCGGGGGATTTAAAGAAAAGTGGAATCTTCTTACCCTCTACAAACTACCACTTCTTTTCGCTAGTCTGTTCTTTGTGTACATTGTTGGCCTGACCTACACAAGTAATTTCTCCTATGCCTTTTCAAGGGTAGAAAGAAGTATTCCCTTGCTTGTGTTCCCCGTTGTTATTTTCAGTAGCAAAGCCTTTAACAGAGCAGAGCTAAACACAGTGTTAAAAGCTTTTATATCCGGAGTACTTTTGGCTTCAGTTATTGCTATAGCTCATGGTCTTTATCGAAGGTTTATAGCTGCAGACATGACCCAGGTAGAGTTGAATAACTTTTATATTGACCTGCCTCATATTTTTATGCACCATATCCAGTATGGGATATTTCTTGCTATAGGCCTTTTCTTTTTGGCTTATTTAGCCGGTCAAGAAAAAAAGAAAAGCTTTGGTAAAAAAGCGGAATACCTTCTGTTAGGTCTTTTCTTTTTAAACCTGTTACTGCTTGCAGGAGGCTTTATGGCTTTTATTGCAGTAACTGTTATATCAATTCTTGCGCTGCTGTTCCTCCCTCAGAAAAGGGTTAAAGTTATTCTTACTGTTTCTTTAGCTGCTCTTGCAATGCTTTTCATCCTCTTAATTCAGTCTGAAAAGAATCCACTTGTACAGCGATACACCCAAAGGCTTTCCCTTTCATTTTCTGAGATTGAGAACAACAAGTACAATTATTCTTCAACAAGGGTGGGGCCTTTAGTTACTGCGCTTAGTGTATTGGAAGAGAACTGGTTGTTTGGCGTAGGAACCGGGGATACTGCAGATGCAATGAAAGAAGAATACATTAATAGTGGCCTTGATCAGTTAACAGAGTTCAACACACACAACCAATACCTCGATTTTTGGATATCTTTTGGAATTTTTGGTATAATAATCCTCCTCGCTAACCTGGTTTATCCAATCTACGTGAGTTTAAAGCACAAATCTTATATATATTTGTGCTTCCTAGTACTGGTTTCTTTTTGCTTTTTAACTGAAAATTTATTAGCAACAAATAAGACGATTTACTTATATGCTTTCTTAAATTCCATACTAGCACTACATGCAGTTAATCAAATAAACCCAAAATTACAGCAAGATGCCCGGCCTTTATAACAAATATATTAAGCTGATAAACTCAGTCGGGGACACTATAACAATGACAGTGGCAGCCGTTGCTGCGCATGGGCTAGTCTACGGTAATCCCCTGAGTATCCTTACAACAGAAAAGATCTATACAGGTATCGTTTCACTTGGTATCTGGTTCCTTTGCAGCTCTCTGTCCGGAACTTATAAGTTCTATCGGGTACGAAAGGTCACGAATGTTATAGTAAGTGCCTTGAAAGTACTTATACTGTATGTGCTGCTTACACAAGCCTTACTTAATATATTCGACACAGGTAGCCGGTTCTCCCAACCCTTTTTAGTGACCTATTACCTTCTTTTGCTTGTATTAATTGTAGCCTGGCGGGTTTCAGTTGTTAAGATCATGCGTTTATTGAGAAGGCGTGGCTATAACAACCGGAGGGTCATTATAGTGGGCTTTAGTGAAGCAGGTAAACTGCTCAAAGAGTTCTTCGAGAATCACCCGGAGTACGGGTACCACTTCAAAGGCTTTTTTGATGATCATGCACCGCTGGGGCAGGAAGGAGTGGTTGGCAGGATTTCCGATGTGGAGGAGTTCACCAGAGAACTTACCATTGATGAAATATACTGCTGTCCCTCCAGGTTGGACAACATGCAACTTCAACGTCTTGTTGATTTTGTGGATGACAATTTAGTCCGGATGAAGCTGATCACAGACTTTGGAGGCTTCCAGTCCAGCAAACTAAAGCTTGACTTCTACAACATGTTGCCGGTCCTTATCATGCGGCCTCTACCGCTGGATGATGCCATTAACAAGGTGTTTAAACGTGCCTTTGATATTTTCTTCTCGCTTACGGTCATTGTTTTCCTGCTGTCGTGGCTCCTGCCTATCCTAGCTGTTATTATAAAACTAACCTCTAGCGGCCCCGTTTTCTTTAAACAGACGCGCTCTGGTATCGACAACAAAGACTTTCAGTGCTATAAGTTGCGCAGTATGTACGTAAACAAGGAGGCCAATTTACTCCTAGCACGCCGTGGCGACTCCCGGATTACCCCTGTTGGTGCCTTCCTGCGGAAGACGAGCCTGGACGAGCTTCCGCAGTTCTTTAACGTGCTCCTGGGCCATATGTCTATTGTGGGGCCACGCCCCCACATGCTCAAGTTAGGTGAAGAGTACGCCCAGGTAGCAGAAAAATACATGGTACGGCATTTTATAAAGCCAGGCGTTACAGGGCTGTCGCAGGTGCGGGGCTACCGTGGCGACACGACAGCTTTGTACCAGATCCGGGGACGGACCAAGCTGGATATTTTCTACCTGGAGAACTGGTCTTTCCTGCTTGACCTGAAAATCATATACTATACCGTTTACAATGCGGTCAAGGGCGATGAAGCGGCCTTCTAGTGCTTGATTGCTGGCTTAGTTCCTCGATTTACAAAGCCCCGCTCCCGCTTTTTCGCTAGTTTTAGTAACTTCGCGGGCAAACCTGCAAGAGCATGAGCAAAGAGAAACCTAGTATACCGAAAGGAACCCGCGACTTTGGCCCGGCTACCGTGGTCAAACGTAACTATATTTTTGGCGTTATCAAGCGCACCTTCGAGAAGTTCGGCTATTTGCCCCTCGAAACACCGGCCATGGAGCAACTGTCGGTGCTAACCGGCAAGTACGGTGACGAAGGCGATCAGCTGATCTTCAAGATCCTTAATTCCGGGGATTTCCTGGCAAAGACAAAGCCGGAAGACATTGAGGAGGGCTATAAGCACCTGACCCGTAAGATATCCGAGAAAGCGCTCCGTTATGACCTCACCGTGCCTTTTGCCCGCTACGTGGTCATGAACCGCAACGAGATTTCTTTTCCTTTCAAACGCTACCAGATACAGCCCGTTTGGCGTGCCGACCGTCCCCAAAAAGGACGCTATCGGGAGTTTTACCAGTGTGATGCCGACGTAGTGGGTACCAACTCCCTTCTTTGTGAGGCAGAGATCGTGCAGATGATCAACGAAGTCCTTACAACCCTGGGACTTAGCGACTTTACCATCAAGATCAACCACCGTGGCGTGCTAGCCGGCATTGCCGAAGCGATTGGTGAGAAAGGGCGCGAGGGTGACATCTGCGTGGCCATCGACAAACTCGACAAGATCGGGCAGGAAGGCGTACGAAAGGAGCTGCTGGAGCGGGGCATTTCCGAAGGGGCAGTCCAGAAACTCGAACCCCTCTATACCCTGGAAGGCAATAACGAGCAGATTCTGGACCAACTGCAGGCACTGTTGGGAGATACAGACGAGGGACAGCGAGGCTTGAAAGACCTCCGCGAAGTATGGCAGTACCTTAAAAGCCTCGACAGCCAGGCACTTTCCGCGCAAAACCTTTCCGAGCAGTCCCGGTTGCTGCTAGATGTTACCTTAGCACGAGGCCTCTCCTACTATACAGGCTGTATTTTCGAAGTGAAAGTGAACAACGTGAGCATGGGCAGCATCAGTGGCGGCGGTCGCTATGATAACCTTACCGGTATGTTTGGCCTGCCGGGTGTGTCTGGCGTAGGCTTCTCTTTTGGCGTAGACCGCATCTATGATGTACTGGAAGAGCTTGGACTATTCCCAAGCAGCAGTCAGGTAGGCACCAAGGCCCTGATCGTGCAGTTCGACAAAGCGTCTGAAAGGTACGGCCTACCGGTGCTGCAGAAGTTGCGTGACGCAGGCATTGCCTCCGAGCTGTATCCAGAGGCAGCCAAACTCAAGAAACAGATGGGCTACGCCGACCAGAAAAACATCCCTTACGTGATCTTAATAGGATCTGAAGAGATGGCTACCGGTAAACTGAAACTACGCAACATGGAGCAGGGCGAGCAGCAGGATCTGACAGTTGAAGAAATTATCTCAACCCTGAAATAGCAGCTAAATGGCGCACGTGCACTACATCTCCAGCCAGCAACTGACGCTAGAGACAATTGAAGAGATTCTGGGGCAGAACGCTACGTTAGCGCTGTCTGAGGAGGCTGCTCAGCGTGTTACAGATTGCCACGCGTACCTGCAGCAGCGCCTAGCAAATTCCAACCACAGCCTGTACGGCATTAACACGGGCTTCGGGGCCCTGTACAATAAAAAGATTTCTCCCCAGGACTTAGAGCAGCTACAGCGCAACCTGGTTATGTCCCATGCCTGTGGTACGGGAGAGGAGGTTCCGCAAGAAGTGGTAAAGCTCATGCTCCTGCTCAAGATACAGTCACTGGCCTATGGCCACAGTGGTGTGCAGCTAGAAACAGTGAAGCGCCTGGTCGATTTTTATAACCGGGAGATTTATCCGGTAGTGTACCAACAAGGATCGCTCGGCGCGAGCGGCGATCTGGCGCCCCTGGCACATCTGAGCCTTCCTCTCCTGGGTTTAGGCGAAGTGCGCTACCAGGGATATAAGCTGGCGAGCGAACACGTGTTGGAGATGTTCGGTTGGGAGCCGATCTCCCTCAAAGCCAAAGAAGGACTTGCGCTGCTGAACGGAACCCAGTTTATGAGTGCCTACGGTGTGCATTCCCTGTTACAGGCAAAGCGCCTGAGCCGCCAGGCAGATGTAGTGGGCGCGCTCTCGCTCGATGCTTTTGACGGACGCATCGAGCCTTTCAATGCGCTCATTCACCACATACGGCCGCACCGGGGACAACTGCAAACGGCAGAGGCAGTACGGCAGGTGCTGGAGGGCAGCGAGCTTATCTCACAGGAGAAAGAGCACGTGCAGGACCCTTACTCCTTCCGCTGCATGCCGCAGGTGCACGGGGCCTCTAAAGACGCCCTTGCTTATGCGGAGCAGGTGTTTTTAACTGAGATTAACTCCGTGACGGACAACCCGAACATCTTCCCTGAGGAAGATGAGATCATTTCGGGGGGGAATTTCCATGGCCAGCCCCTGGCATTGGCACTGGATTTCCTGGCCATTGCCTTGTCTGAGCTTGCCAGTATTTCAGAAAGGCGCACCTATCAGCTTATATCAGGATCACGGGGCTTGCCGGAGTTTCTGGTGGCCGAGCCAGGCTTAAACTCGGGCTTTATGATCAGCCAGTATGCGGCGGCCTCGGTCGTAAGTCAGAACAAGCAGCTTTGTAGCCCTGCCTCCATCGACTCTATCCCCTCCTCTAACAATCAGGAGGACCACGTAAGCATGGGGGCCAATGCGGCGACCAAACTGTACCAGATCGTACTGAACCTGGAGCGGGTATTGGCGATTGAACTGATGAATGCAGCCCAAGCCCTCGACTTCAGGCGGCCTTGGAAGAGCTCCCCTGTCTTAGAAGAAATGGTAAAGGCCTACCGCGAGAAGGTCTCCTTTGTATCCACGGACCGGGTGCTGCACCACGATATCATGCAAAGCATCTCTTTTCTGAGAAACTATGCTACATCGTAACTTTTAACAGTAAAACAGCAGAATAAAGCCCTGTAGCTAACCCTACAGGGCTTTATTCTGCCAGCTTACAATATTTGCTCATGTGCTCAATAATTTAAGTAAATTCGCATACAAGATTAAGGCTTAGTTTTGAAGTATCTATTCATCATATTATTCCTGTTCCTGAACCTCCCTGTCTGGGGGCAGAATCGTTGCTTTAAGGCTTATCAGCAAGGGCAAGAGGTACAAGTACTGTGCGTGGGACAGGAGGTTTCGTTTCAGGATTGCGGGAATCAAGTACCAGATGATAAAGAATATTACGTGTTCGATTATAAATCCGGTTCTTCCATTCCTTCAAACCCATCCGATAAACAAACCCACACTTATACTAAGCCCGGCACCTACCGGGTGTTGCAAATAGCCAATTACGGTGGTACAGTTGGTACAGATACGGTATCGGTGGTTTTCAAAGTCAGAGATACCCCCACCCCTGCTTTTACCGCCGCAAGCTGTGCAAACGGGGCTGTGGCGGTAACCATCACAGACTCGAACTACGACAGCTATGTGATTGACTTTGGTGACGGAGTGATAGTAACTGCACAATCGAATAAGACGGTGCAGCGCAAGTACAACACCCAAGGAGAGTATCAAATTGTGGTCAAGGGCACTTACACCGGTGCCAGTGCCTGTACAGGTAGAAGCATGCAGACAGTGGTACCGCTTCCGCCGGCCCCAGTACCTGTTATCCAACAATTGACAGTAGTAGAGCAAGGCTTACAAGGAGAGATACAACTTAACCTGGCCGAGCTGCAGCCAGGCTACTCCTATGTAGTGGAACAGTACACCTTCGATATCAGGAAGCCTTTTCAGGAACTCGATACGATCAGAAACATCAACAGCAGCACAATGACGTACTCCTTGGATGGGGTAAACACGAGTAAGGGTACATGGTTTCTTATACGTCCTATGGATCCATGCGGGGCCCTCTCCCGCAACTCAAACATTATCAGTTCTATCGCACTGGAAGTAAAAGATAGGAACGAGCAAGTAGGCCTCACCTGGACAAGCCTTCCTGGCTCAGAGCGCTATGAGATTTACCGGAACGGCACCCTGATCGAGACACTTGCTAGTTCGGCAGAAAGCTTTACTGACGCGGATGTTATCTGTGGAAAGACGTACACCTACTACGTTCAAGGGATAGCAGCAAACGGGGCTGTGTCCGTATCAGCTCCAATAGAAGCCAGGGTTACTTCCACAGCTGTTCCTGCTGCTCCCTACTTGCTAAGTACTTTCGACCGTGACAACAATGTAGTGCTCAAACTGGAACTGCCCGATGGGGAAGAAGCTCAGCAAGTGAAGATAGAGCGAAGCGTAATGGGCTCTCCTTACAGGATGCTGGCAACTGTTCCTGATCTGGAATATATTGACGAGAAAGTAAAGCCTCAGCCTACTTGTTACCGCGCAAGCTTCACAAACACGTGCGGCAATACCTCCTCTGCTAGCAACGCCTCCTGCCCTGTTATACTAAAGGCAGAAATGCAGGAGGGCCGTGTATTGCTTGTCTGGACGGGCTATACTGGTTTCCCTAGCGGAATAGGCTCATACGTACTTGAACTGTTAGACGGTGAAGGCAACGTTGTTGCCAGTTATCCTGTTTCAGGTAACACCTATACAGATACCGCTTTAAGCGATGAGATGGCTTTATTGCGTTACCGCATCAGAGCCACGTCGGCAGACGGCACCCAGGTATCCTACTCCAACATAGCTCCCATAGAACAAGAGCTGCAATTGTTCATTCCAAGCGCCTTTACCCCTAACGGAGATGGCCTCAACGATATTTTAGAAGTGAAAGGACGCCTGTATCTCAGCTATGTCATACGCATATACAACAATTTGGGCAATGTAGTGTATGAGGGCACAGAAGCAACGGCTGCCTGGGATGGCACCTTCAAGGGCCAGAAGCTTCCGGCTGGAGCCTACGCTTATGAAGTCATCGCAGAAACAAGCTTTGGAGCAACTAAACGTCGGACCGGCACGATCACACTACTACGCTGATCATCTAAGCCAGGCACGGAAAGTACCTTTGCCTGATGAGGGTTAAAGGCATAAGTATAAATGCTTATATTTGCACAGGCCACAAGCGAAGTGGCAAGAGCCTCGTAAACACAAATAAAAGGAGAAACTATGTTTGATATGATGGGCATGATGGGCAAGATGAAAGAAGTCCAGGCCAAACTGAAAGAAGCACAAGACAAACTGAAAGATATTACCGTTACTGCCGAATCAGGTGCGGGCTTGGTAAAAGCCACTGTAAACGGACAGAAGAAACTGATCAAAGTAGAAATAGATAGCTCTATCCTGAACGTAGACGACCAGGACATGGTGAATGACCTCGTCGTGGCCGCCGTTAACAATGCCATGCTCACAGCAGGCGAGCGGGCACAGGAAGAAATGAAAAAGCACACAGAAGGCTTGCTGCCTAACATCCCAGGCCTAGACCTCGGAAGCTTTGGCTTATAGCCTCCCCCACACGGCCGTTGTTATTCTGAATTGGAATGGACGGCGCCATTTACAAGCATATCTGCCATCGGTTGTCGCTAACAGTCGCGGTTGTGAAATTATTGTGGCCGACAATGCTTCTACCGATGACTCTGTCGCTTACTTGCAGGCGCATTTCCCACAGGTGCGCCTTATCCTGCTTGCTCAGAACTACGGTTTTTGTGAGGGCTATAACAAAGCCCTGCGCCAGGTACAGGCCAAGTACTACATCCTGCTTAACTCAGATGTAGCCGTACCTCCTGGCTGGACACAGCCTTTGTTACACCTAATGGAATCTGATGAACGGATTGCTGTTTGTCAGCCCAAGATCAACGCGCAACAACATCCCGCCTTTTTTGAGTATGCCGGTGCAGGTGGTGGCCTTCTGGATGCTTTAGGCTATCCTTTTTGTCGTGGGCGCCTGTTTGAAACCCTGGAGGAAGACCACGGGCAGTATAACGACGTGCAGGAGATCTTTTGGGCAACAGGGGCCTGTATGCTCGTGCGTGCTGCCGTTTTCCATGAGTTGGGCGGACTGGAGCCTGCCTTTTTTGCGCATATGGAGGAAATAGACTTCTGCTGGCGTGCCAAGAACGCCGGTTACAGAGTGATGTACAACGGCCAGAGCCATGTGCTGCACGTGGGCGGTGGCACCCTCCACAAATCCAACCCTAAAAAAACCTTTCTGAATTTTCGCAACGGCCTGGCTTTGCTCTACAAGAACATCCCCTCTCAAGGGCTTCTCTCCAGTATAGGCTTGCGTGTACTGCTGGACTGGATCGCCGCCCTGCGCATGCTGGTGGCCGGGCAAAAACAGGACGCACGGGCCGTGTTGAAAGCGCATGCCGACCTGCTCCGTAACAGAACATACTGGCGCAAAAGAAGAAAGGAACAACAGCCAAAGGGCAATTTCCCTAAGATGGCGGGCGTTTACAAAGGCAGTATTGTTTGGGAATACTTTATCCGGCAAAAACGCATGGTAAAGGACTTATAGATCCCAAACAGTGCTGCGCTCGCGACGCAGGTGCTTGCGAACATTCATCCAGAAAGCAAGCATCAGGTACAGGATCACGGGTGAACCCATGGTCAGGAACGAAACATAGATAAAAGACAGGCGAATGCTACTGGTAGCAATGCCGAGTTTTTCGCCCAGCATGGTGCACACACCGAAGGCCTGCGATTCGATAAAGTACTGTAGCCGTCTCATTTCAGAAATATTTGATCTACTAAATTAGTATTTGTTCACGTAAGCCACAAACCCTAAAGGCCTGAACCTGTACAACCTTAAACGCGCGGAAATAGTTTATAGTCTAATTTTTACGTTTAAAGCAGCCAACAGGATATGCAACCATACCATCACATAAAATCCATTCTCCTTCTCTTTCTTACCCTCTCCTCCTCGGGTTGTGCCCTTCAGCGGATGGTGCGGCTGGCGGAAAAAAAGCAGGAGGTAACCGTGCAGCCAAGCCCTTTGGCTGTAAGCGGCCAGGCGGTGAACTTTGAAATGAAAGTGCAGGTGCCAGAGAAGCTAATTCGGAAAAACGAGCACTACAAACTGGATGTATACTATGAAAATATGGCCCAGCAGCGCGAAAATATAGGTTCCTTCAAGTTCGAAGAGGGCGAATTCGTCTATGAAAACGGGAAGCCTACCATCGTCAGGCAGTTTTCCTTCCCCTACACGCCGGATAAAAGCATGGGCCGTTTGCTGATACAGGGCGCCGCGATCGACAAAGAGGATGGCGACGTGCTGTACACGAAGGAGGTCCCGGTAGCAAAAGGGCTCATCACGACTCCCCTCCTTCTGGTACGGAACAATGCCGTTGATTACTTACCAGATGTCTATAGCGAAGGGAGCGGCAAACCCGATTCCCTCGTTTTCCACTTCGCAGCGGACCAGGCAAAACTGCCCAACAACCAGGGACCTGCTTTAGAAGTGCTGGAGCAGTACGCGCTGGACAACGTGGGGAGCCAACAAATTGTGATCACCGGTAGCCAATCGCCGGAAGAGAGTGGCAGCGGCCTGGCAAACAAGCGGGCCAAGGTGCTGGAAGATTACTACCGCCAAAAGCTGAAGACGTTAGACTACAGCGGCAAAAAAGTAAACATCCAGACACGTGTGCCGGAAGACAACTTTGAACTCTTGAAAAAACAACTGAAGGCATCCGCCTTACCAGAACAGGACAGACAGGAGGTAACAGCGATACTCGACAGTACAGTGCTCAGCAAGCAGGAAATGGTAAAGGCGCTGCAGCAGACCAGGGCCTACGACTACCTGCAGCAGTACGTGTACCCTCGCCTGCGTGCCGCAGCGGTAGAGGTTAACTACAACCGCCGCCGAAAGCCGGACTACGAACTCTTTGTGCTGGCCCAGGGCATAGCCGCTGGCGAAGCAGACGCGGATGAACTGACAGAAGAAGAACTGCTACATGCCGCTAGCCTTACCCCATTGCTAGACGAAAAACGCAGACTATATGAGGCAGCCGTTAAAACCACTGACAAGTGGCCGGCTTACTATAACTTAGGAGTCGTTTACAGCGAAATGGCCCGCAAAGAGTACCGCCCTGCAGCGAGCCAAGCCTTACTGGCCAAAGCTATCGAAAACCTGGCAATAGCCGGTAGCCGCCACCCTACAGCCCACATTTATTATAGCCTAGCCAGTGCTTACCACCAGCAGGGTCAGTTTCTGGAGGCCCTGCAGCATTATGATAACGCTATCAAGCTAGGGGCCGAGGAGGAGCTGCTCCAGCGCCTATTCGCAGACAAGGCAGCCCTGGAGATAGCGGTTGGCCAATACGATGACGCCATGGAGAGCCTGCGCTATGCCGGCGACAGTTACCAGGCCTACATGAACCTGGGTCTGACTTACCTCCTGCAGGAGAACTACGACGAAGCGGAGCGGTATTATACCCGCGCACTGGCGCTAAAGCCCAACGATGCGCTTGCCTACTACAACCTTGCCCTGCTGGGGGCCCGCACACAGAACGAGCAGTTGCTGGAGCAAAACCTCCGGAAGGCGGTGCAGGCAGACAAGGCTTTCATGCAGAAGGCCATCAACGACCTGGAGTTCGAAGCCTACCGCGACAAAGCTGCTTACCAGGATGCCCTGATGCGCTAACACCGGTCAGAAATAGATGAAAACATTGTAAATTGACAGAGTTCTTTTAATTTTACCTTCTGAACCGAGAATTAAACATCTTATATGCGAAGTATACAGTTTAGAGAAGCCCTGCGCGAGGCGATGTCTGAGGAAATGCGCCGCGACGAGCGCGTGTTTCTGATGGGTGAAGAAGTAGCCGAGTATAACGGGGCCTACAAAGTAAGCCAAGGCATGCTGGACGAGTTTGGTCCTGAGCGCGTGATCGATACTCCGATTGCTGAGCTTGGCTTTGCCGGTATCGGTGTGGGTGCTGCCATGAATGGCCTCCGCCCGATCATTGAGTTCATGACGTTCAACTTCTCCCTGGTTGCCATCGACCAGGTGATCAACTCTGCTGCCAAGGTTATGTCCATGTCGGGTGGCCAGTACAGCGCCCCTATGGTATTCCGCGGACCAACGGGTAGCGCCGGTATGTTGTCTTCCCAGCACTCTCAGAACTTCGAGAACTGGTATGCGAACACACCTGGCCTGAAAGTTATTGTTCCTTCTAACCCATATGACGCCAAAGGCCTGCTGAAGTCCGCCATTCGCGATAACGACCCCGTGATCTTCATGGAGTCAGAGCAGATGTACGGCGACAAAGGAGAGGTTCCTGAGGAAGAATACACCATTCCGATTGGCGTAGCCGACATCAAGCGCGAAGGGACAGACGTCACCATCGTGTCTTTTGGAAAGATGATGAAAGTAGCCTTGGCTGCTGCTGAAGAACTGGCCAAAGACGGTATCAATGCCGAAGTAATTGACCTGCGCACCGTGCGTCCGATTGATTACAAAACGCTGGTTGAGTCAGTAAAGAAAACGAACCGCATGGTGGTGGTAGAAGAGGCTTGGCCGCTTGCTTCTATCTCTGCAGAGCTGGCGTACCACATCCAGAGCAACGCTTTTGATTATATGGATGCGCCGGTGAAACGCGTTACCTGCCGCGACGTGCCGCTTCCTTATGCCCCGACACTCATCGAGGCTTCTCTGCCGAACATAGAGCGTACAATAGAGGCGGTAAAGCAAGTGACTTATCAAAAAGCATAGTTTAGGCGAAGCTTTTTAAGCATAGAAAAGTGGGTGAAACTTAGACAGTCTCACCCACTTTTTCGTTTTGATACACGGCATTCAAACGCTTAGCTTTCTTTCTCTATCTCCTTTACCTCTACTTTTACAGCGTGTTTCTCCGGCCTGATGCCCTTGTCATGCTCCCGAGAGTACACCTGCGTAAACTCCGCCCCAAGCAGAAAGATGATAGAAGCGTAGTAAACCCACACCAGTATCAGCACAAGAGAGCCGGCGGCCCCATAGGTATCCGCCAAGGGATCGTGCTGCAGGTACAAGTTCAGGAGGTATTTGCCTATTGTAAAGAGAATAGCCGTCACGGACGCCCCTATCCAGGCATTGCGCCACCTGATCTTTGCATCGGGCAGCACCTTAAAAATAGCCGCAAAAATAACGATGCTGATCAGGATGGAGATCAGGATGTTCGCCGCCGTCATGAGGTAAACAGTGAGGCCGGAAAGCTCATCCCGCAGGTAATCATGTACAACGCCCAACAGAATGTCTACCGTAAGCGTCACGAGGAGTAAGAACCCAAAACTCACCACCATCGCCAGGGAAAGGACCCTGTCCAATATAAGGTTAAGCCAGGCCCGTTCCGGCTTCGCTTTCACATCCCACATCGCGTTCAGGGAGTCCTGCAAGGCCACAAACACGGTGGTAGCAGTAAAGATCATGGTGGCAATGCCTATTATGGTGCCTACCGTGCTGGAGGAGGACTGGCTGGCATTCTCGATAATGCTCTGAATTTGCCGGGCGCTACTCTCCCCTACAATACCCCCTATCTGGTTAACCAGCTGCCCTTCCACGGCCTCCTGCCCGAAAGCCGCGCCCGCTATGCGGATAACGATAATGAGAATAGCGGGCAGCGAGAAGATGGTATAAAACCCAATGATGGCAGCATAATCCAGGGGACGGTCATTCCCAAACTCCTTAAAGATTCGCTTCGTGAGGCTCCAGGTATATTTCAGGTTACTGTTCATACGCTTTGTACTAGATTCTCGGGCAGACCACTGCCATTTCAGCAGGGCCTTACCTTGTTTCTTCTAATACGGCGTAGTGCGCTACATGATATGAAAACCGGGATAGCGCTTAGTCATACCAGGCGGTCACTTCCTCCAAAGGCTTTCGCTGCAAGTCCGGCACCTGCACGGCATCGGCAGGATATCCCACGGGTAACAGCAGAAAAGGGCGCTCATTGGCCGGACGGTTGAGGAGCTTTGTCAGGAAGTTCATGGGGCTGGGGGTATGTGTCAGGGTAACCAGGCCCGCATGATGGATCGCCGAGATCAAAAAGCCAGCGGCAATCCCCACTGATTCAGAAACATAGTAGTTATTGCGCTTGCTGCCGTCAGGTTTAAAGTCATACGCCTTCTTAAACACAACGATCAGCCAGGGAGCCACCTCCAGAAAAGGCTTTTCCCAGTCAGTGCCCAAGGGCGCTAAGTCCTCGAGCCATTCCGGGGTCATGCGCCCATGATAGCTGTCGTACTCCTCTTTCTCGGCCGCCTCGCGTATCTGCTTTTTTAAGGCAGGGTTAGAGACCACACAAAAAGTCCAGGGTTGTTTGTGCGCCCCCGAAGGGGCCGTAGAGGCCGTTTTCAGCAACTGCTCGATTACCTCCCGCGGTACGGGTTTGTCGGAGAAATCGCGCACCGTACGGCGTGTGTTCATGAACGCATAAAACGCTTTCGCGCGCTGTATCGTCTCTTCTTCCGGATAAGTATCTAAATAATAAGGTACAAAAGGATAAATAGGGGCAGACATAATTAGTTAAATTAAATGCTCCTCGAAGATAGCTATTCTGTTTTAAGTAGCGTCAGTTTCGCCAGGTAATTGCCCGCATCTCCTTCCTGTAGCACCTCAAAGGCATATCCATGCTTCACGGCGTAATCCTCCAGAATCGCAGCATCGATAAACAGCCAGTTAAACCATCCGCTTTCCTGGTCCTTGTACTTCATGTTGTACCTTACCTCGCCATAGTAGCCGGCGTTTAAATCCAGGAGTACCGATCCGTCTTCTTCCTCATACATGTAAAGGATATCAGAAGACTCCAGCAATATCTCTCCCCCGGGCTTTAACAGGCTTTTCGCGTGCCTCAGAAAGCGTTCCAGCCCCTGCAGGTTTCCGGCTATCCCGATGCCGTTCATGAGCATCAGCAGCGTATCGTATTGTTGGTTTCTCAGCTCAAAAACATCCTGCCGCAGTACCCGCTTTACTCCCTGCCGTTGCATTGCCTCTATAGCCCCGGCAGAAACGTCTAGCGCTGTTACCTCCTTCCCCATGCCTTGCAAAGCCAGGCTATGGCAGCCAGCCCCTGCGCCCACGTCTAGTGTAGTTCCCTGACACGCCTCCAGGGCAATGCGCTCCAGTTCCGGCATGTCTTTGAACTTGCGAAACAGGTAATATACCTGCATCTCATCATCCTCTGTCAAATCGCTCTCTACCACTATCCGTGGGTCTTCGGCACCCTGCAGGTAGTCCAGCACCGCTATGCCTATTGGGTCATTCTTTTCCATCATCTTCTGTTAACACATGCAAAGTAAAGAACATTCTGTCATTCATAGCACTACGTTTTAGAACAAATCTAATTATATGATAAGTTTTATATTTGCGAATAAGGCTATAAATCAATGCCTTAGTCAAACTTAAAAGATAAATCAGCTTGCATTAATCAAAATAATAACTAGCTTTAACTGTAACATAAGTAAGCTTTGCCTAATGAACACAGCCGTATATAGCCACATTCAACTTATGAACCCCAAACTGGAAGAGAAGTACCTGCGCCTGGAAAAGTGCCGCAACATGCTCTTAGACGAACTGGAGGGCCTCGACGATGCACTGCTGAATTCCCCTCCTGCCGAAGGAAAGTGGTCTATTAACCAAACAATGGCCCACCTGGTGCTGGTGGAGCGACGCATGCTGGATTACGTGCAGTACAAGCTAAAGCAGCAGGAAGCTTTCCCGGAAGCCTCTTTCTCGCAAGGGCTCAAGTCCCTCTTACTTAAGTTAGCGCTACAATCAGGCAAGAAGTTTAAGGCCCCTGACGTAGTCGCCACAGTGCCGGACAACATTGCGCTTGCCACCCTCCGGCAAGAGTGGGACGAGGTACGCTTTAGGCTAGAGGACTTGCTGACGGAGCTTCCTGTACACCTCCTGAACAAATGCCTGTTCAAACACCCCGTTGCGGGCCCTCTCACGATGTTCCAAACTCTGACTTTCGTGCAGGACCACTTTAACCACCATCTCCGGCAAATTCAGCAGCAGAAGCAGCGCTTACTTGTTTAAGGTTTCGCACCGCTGTACAGTAAACGCAGCCTCAACTTAACAGCGTACCTATTGCGAAAAAAAGAAACCTGACGGCAACTGGAACAAGAAAAGAAGGTGTAATTTAGGGAATATTTCCCCTATTTATGCATTTCTCGTTTACCCGTTGCTTTACATCCCTTTGTGTTGCCTCATCCCTTGGCCTTTTTGCCTGTAACGGCTCTGTGCAGCAAGATAGTTTTTCTTCCCCGGTCTCACCACCCATGACCGCACAGGATTCCGCCGATGTTCCGGTAGCAGATACTGCCAGCAGTGCCAGTAATACCCCGACCATACACCTACGGGCTGCTGCCGTAGAAGTGCTACAGCGCCAGGAGGTCCCAATTCTTTGTTACCACCAAATCCGCGATTGGAAGTCCTCAGACTCGGAGCAGGCCAGGACCTACATTGTGCCGGAAAGCCGTTTCCGGGAACAGATCAAAATGCTGGCAGACAGTGGTTACCACACCATCCTGCCGGCTGACCTGATGGCTTACCTGACCACAGGGGCTCCACTCCCGCCAAAGCCGATCATGCTTACTTTTGACGACACGAACCTGGACCAGTATACCGCTGCTGCCCCTGAACTGGAAAAGTACGGCTTTAAAGGCGTGTTCTTTGTGATGACCGTATCGCTGGGCAGGCCGCGTTATATGAGCCGCGAGCAGGTAAAAGACTTAGCGGACCGGGGTCATGTGATTGGCAGCCATACCTGGGACCACCACAATGTAAAGAAGTACCAGGGTGACGACTGGGCAATACAGGTCGAGAAGCCAAAGCAGGTACTGGAGGAGATAACAGGAAAACCAGTGGAATACTTTGCCTATCCGTTTGGTCTCTGGAACAAGGCAGCAATCCCGGAGTTAAAGAGCCGGGGAATGACGGCAGCATTCCAACTGGCGGCAAGCCAGGATGCGGAGGAGCCGCTTTTCACGATCAGACGCATCATTGCAAGCGGTTATTGGGGACCGGACAGGCTTTATAGTAATATGACCGGGAGTTTCAACAAAAAACCCTTACCTGAGCTTCTGTAACAGTAGTTCTTCCCTAACCAGTCAGCGCCCCTAAAAGAGAACCGCCCGTTGGGCTGCAGGATTATCACAGCTCAACGGGCGATTCTTATTATGCCTGGATTAGGTTAACAGGAATAGTCACTCGGGGCCAAACCCTAGTCCCTTCAGGCCTCTTAGGCAGGCATGGCGATATCCTTCGATCTTTTCTTCCTCGGCTTTTTACGTAGCTTGTTGATCCAGATCATAGTACCTGTTATCGGCAAGCTAGTGGCAACCAGGCAAGCGATAAAATACAGGATCTTTGAGAATGTGCCGTACACCTCACCCAGGTGCAGGGGCTTGATCAGGCTTACTACCTGCTCGTTTAATGGTTTCTCAGAGAACAGCTCCAGTTTTATCAACTCCCCGCTATACTGGTCCAGCTGTACTTTGTCTGCAGCAGCAAGTGCAAAAAAGCCGGTTTTACTTTTAGATATTACCACCGAGCTAAGGGAGTCTGAAGGTAAACTTACCCGGAGGTCTCCTTCGTAAGGCACGAGGGCATTTGCCCGCTGGATAAAGTCTGCCACTGTCAAGTTCAGGTGCTCCCCGGCAGGATCAGAAGGGGCAGGCTTCTCTCCTCTTCCCTTAAACACTTCCGCCCCCATCACGCTGCTCAACCCATCCCGGTACCAACCAAAGGACCAGCACAGGCCGGTGAGGGCCATAATCAGCAACAAAATAGAGGAATAGAAACCTAAGGTATTGTGCAGGTCATGGTTTACACGCTTCCAGTTGGCATCAGTCTTCACCTTAAAACCTTGCTTCCAGTTCTTTAGCTTTACCGGGAACCACAGCACGAGCCCGGACAGCACCAGGAACACGAAAATAATGGTCGATACGCCCACGATTATCTTACCAACATCCCCTTCTATGAGCAACCAGCGGTGCAGCTGCATCACGGTACGGAAAAACTCGGTCGCAGGTCCGTCTGTTGTGCCCAGCACCTCTCCTGTATAGGGATTTACAAAATAGGTCGTAGGGCGGCCTCCATCGTGCCCGCCGCCACGACCGGCCTGGGCAGCACCTTCTCTACCTTCTGGTTTAGCAGCCACCCCTACCCGGTACGTACTTCCTTTGTCCTCCTGAATCTCCAGAGATACGACCTTCCCCTTTAACTCCTGCTGTAGCTGCGGTATGAGGGCATCTACCGGAAGAAGGGTTGCCTGTGCAGGGGCGTCTACCTCGTACTTGGCAGGCTCTAGCCACTCTTCGATCTCGGTATGAAAGGTGTAGATCGTGCCACTCAGGCAGACGATAAACAACACGAGTCCACTGGCAATGCCGAGCCAAAGGTGGATGTCGTTGATAAACTTGCGGAAGGTATAGTGCATGGCTATGGTGTGGTTTTTACTTTCCTTGGGAACACATCAGCTGCTGGCAGAGAAACACAGCAGCGGATGCACAAACTTAGACTAAATCTAAATAAAAAGACTAAAATTTATAAGTCACGATGCCAGAGAAATTTCTTGGCTGTATTCTGTCGATGTAGTTAGAGCGGTACGCATCATAGCCTACTTCGTCCAGGATATTGTTGAGAAGCAGTCTAAGGCCCCAGTGTTTCTGGAATTCATAACCCAGTTGCGCATTCAGGATCGTGTAAGCTTTGTTGTACCAGGGAGCGGTGTCTGGCGCGATGGCGTGGTACTGTACCCCATCCTGCGTCCAGTCGTTATAAGGGCGCTCGCCTAAATAGTAGGCGCCTAACCCAAGGCTCAGTCCGCGTGCAATGCCTTCACTTACCGTGTAGTTTGCCCATGCATTAAAAGTATGCTTCGGGGTATTGTTTGGCGCTGATCCCGGCACAAAGGTCGTGTGCTCTTTGTACTGTGCATCGATGTATGCGTAGCCCGTTACAATTTCCAGGTTCGGCAGTACACGGCCAGTCAACTCCACCTCCACGCCTTTTCGCTCGTCGTTACCTCCTTTGGTGTAATAACCTGCTGATACCACGGCTCCTGTTTCATCCACCCGGAAGACCTCCAGGTTCATGTCCCTGTTATTGATCTGGAACAGCGTCAGGTTAAAGCGCAGGCGGTTATTAAACCACTCTGTCTTCAGGCCCGCCTCAACCTGGTCGATGCGCTCGGCACCCAGCGGATCGCCGTTTACATCCACCACGGCAGCGGACCGGGGATTAGAGCTGTTGGTATAAGAACCGAAAACATTAATGTTTTCATTTACCGTGAACATGACTCCGGCCAGTGGGTTCCAGAAATGCGTCGTTTCACTGGTCTCTTCATCGTTCTTCGTTTTGTTGGTGCTGTAACGCAGGCCACCGTATACCCTTGCCCAGTTCGTCAGCTGTATCACATCCTGGAAAGAGGCCCCAAAGCGGTAATCGTAGGACTGTGTTTCTCTTGTCAGCTCAAAGGCTGGCAAGCCTTCCGGAAGCGTGTTTGATACAGTAGCCGGATCAAGAACGTTGATCCGGTCGATGGCAATGGAGTTATAGGTTGGCACGTACAGGTCGATGGCGCGGTAGTCTACCCCGGCCTGGAAAGTATGTAGCACGCTTCCTGTCTTTACTTTTTGCCCAACAAAGTCGAACTGCAACACGGTGCTCTTGTCCTCTCTTGACGAGTTATGGGCAATAGAGCGATTATACCAGTTCACCTGGTCCACGTTAATGCCGTTCTCAACATCGCGCTTTACGGCAGAAAGGTTGCTCTTGATCGCGTCCGCATTGTAGTTTGAATGGAAAGCAGCCGCACGGATGTACAGGTTGTTGGTCAGGTTATGCTTAAAGCGGGCTGCGTAGGTACTGTGTCTGATATCGGTCAGGTCAGAGTCAAAACCCAGGAAGCGGTTAGATGGCAGGTCATAAATTTCATTCTTTTTGTTTCCTATAGAGAGGTTTACTGTGCCAACGTCTATGCTCTGCTCCTCATCAAAGTAATCCATTTCGAGCGTAAGGGTACTCCTGGCGTTAGGTCGCCATTCGATCGATGGGTTGATGTAGAACGACTCGTTGCTCATGTGGTCCCGGAACTTGCCCCCGTTCTCATAGGCTCCGTTCATTCGCACAGCCAGCGTCTTCGACTCATTTACCACGCGCTGCACATCAAAAGTAGGGCGGATCAGTCCCCAGCTTCCGGCACGCAGTGACAGGGACCCGGCATTCTCAAACTTAGGCGTCTTGGTCACGATATTCACGATACCGCCTGGTCCGCCAAGGTCGGTGGCTGCCCCCATGGTCACGGAGCTCGCCCCTTTCAGCACCTGAACGCTTTCCACGCCCTGCATATCCGTGGAGAAACCGCCACCCCGGAAGTCTGTCATCACCCGCACCCCGTTCTTTAAGGTAGGGATACCACGGAAGCCCCTGGACGAGATGCTCTCGCGCACACCGCCAAAGGTGGAGTAGGTATACACCCCGGGCACGTTGCGCACCCCCTCTATCACGGTCAGGGCTCCCTGCTGCTCTATCAGTTTCTCCGAAATAACAGAAATGCTCTGTATCTGCTCACTTGGCTTCAGCGGAAGGCGCGTAAGGGCATCCAGTTTCTCGGGTTGCTTGTTGCGCTCCCCAAATACCTCTATTTCGGCCATGGTATTGGCCTTGTTAGAAAGCCGGAACAGGATCTCTTCCGTTTCGCCTCTCTCTAACTGCACCTCAACGGTCTTCCCTTCAAACCCCATCGAGAAAGCACGCACCTGGTACTTTCCTTCCGGCAAACGGTACATATCAAAATAACCGTTCTCGTTTGTGATCGTGCCGTACGGTGTTCCTACGATCACCACGCTGGCGGCATTAAGGGCTTCTCCGTTGTCTTGTATTACCTGGCCTTGAACGCTCGCGCCCCGATGCTGTGCCCACGCTAACTGCGTCAGTAGCAAACAGAGGCTCAAAAGTGTAATGCTTTTCTTCATTTATATTTATTTAGACTTATTTTAAATAACTAACTTTGGCAAAAGTATAGTTGAGCAGCGGGGTCCTGGTATCGAAAAGAGGATAAAGAATATCGCTAAACGGATTATTATGAAGATAACTTCCAAAGTTGACGCCGTCAACGAGTGGATTTGCCATGAAGAACTTTCTACTACCTATGATAACTGCTGTGCGCCCTCCGAGAAGGAAGTAGTGCTGAAAGGTCCCGCCATCGCCTCGCTTCAGAGCTTCCAGATTAGCGCAAAGGGCTTGTTCATTATCAACACCGAAATGGTGTTTAACCGGCCTGTGTGTGACAGGTTTGAGGTAACAGACGAAAGCATCATCATGGGCTTTTACCTGGAGGGGGACGCTTCGGCAGAAGTTACGGGCCTGTTACCGGAAAGTGTTAGCCCGCCCAACATACACTACATCTGCTACACACCTTCTTTTAAAGCCGAGTTCCGGATGCCACCCCACAAGCTGCACCACTATTTTCTGATCATCCTGTCGAGGGAGTTCTACTTCCGGCTGCTGCACCAACAAAGCGGCCTGCACCAGGAATTTGCCAACCGGGTGGTTCAGGGCCAGCACTCCTACCTCAATCAAGAGCCGATGGAGATAACACCGGAAATAAAATGGGTGCTGAACGATATCCGGAACAGTCAGCGAAAGGGGCCTCTGAAAAGGCTCTATCTCGAAGCAAAAGTTTTAGAGCTGCTGATGCTGCAACTAGAGCAATGGCAGCAACTACAGGAGCAACGCACAGGGATGAATTTACTTAAGCGGGATGATGCGATTCGCATTACAGAAGCAAAAGCCATTTTAGATAAAAACTTCCATAACCCGCCTACCATCCAGGAACTGGCCCGCCAGGTATGCCTGAACGAGTACAAGCTGAAGCAAGGCTTTAAAGCATCCTTTCACCACACCGTGCACGGTTATGTGGTGTGGCTCCGGATGGAACAAGCAAAACAGCTGCTTAAGCAACAACAGTACTCCATATCAGAGATCGCCTACCGCATCGGCTACAAGAGCTCTGCTCACTTTACAGCGGCTTTCAAAAAGCACTTCGGATTTCTGCCCAGCCAGATTAAAGGGCAGTTCGGTGAATAAGTGGAGCTAGTTAAGCCGCTTTTAAAAAGCTTTAACTATAACAAAGCCATACTTTTGAAAGAGGTCTTACGGTAAATATCGTACTTTCATGTCTACTGTTCCTTTTAACGATAGGAACGTCCCGCGCTCTGGAACACCAGCTCTCCTACCCCTGTATTTTTTCCTTGCTTAGCGCTTCGTCATTTAGGCTCTCAGGTAGCCTGCTACAAGGACAGCGCATCAAGAATTAAAGGCTTTTTGCCAACATACTCCTAACAATTCGTATGAAAGTATTTAAAGCCTGGTAAAGACAGGAGCCTGCAGTAAAAGGTCGACTTGGAGCTTTACCTGATGCCTGTGTCATTTTGCATACGTTACAGTAAACAGCGCCGATTTGTCGCCTATGGATTCTACTAACACTAACTTCAACTTAACCGAAGGGATGGGCATCCCCCACACCGCACAGCAGGAGAACCCCTTGCCACGGGCTGTTTTACGCCCCAATACCCATTACCTTTTAGATGGAGAGTGGTCTTTTGCGGTCGATCCGGATGACCGCGGCCTACGGGAGCAGTGGTACTTAGGCCACAAGTACCAGCACACAGCCCACTGGCCAGGATCTGTGGAGGCACACATGGCCAAAGCCAAAGGCGAGCAACAAGCCCCGGCCTGGCGCGACAAGGTAATAGCCTGGTACGAACGAGAGTTCCCCCGGCCCGAAAAAAGCTCCAAGTCCTCGCCCTCTATGTTTCAGATCACCTTTGGTGCCTGCGGGTACGAGACCCGCGTGTGGCTAAACGGACGTCTGCTCAGTACGATTGAGGGCGAGGAGGTTCACTACGGGGAATACACTTCTTTCTCTTACGAGTTAAATGAAGAGCACCTGCTGCCTGTAAACCACCTGACGGTGCGCATTGCCGATACCATGAGTGCGGAGATACCACGGGGCAAGCAGGAGTCGCACGTGTACAAGCGGGGCGGGATCTGGTACCAAACCTATACGGGTGCTGTGAGGAGCGTGTGGCTCGAAACGGTGGAGCGGAACCGGCTCCGGACAAGAGTAGGCGTGAACAGTATTATCGAGGACTCCTTGGTGCGCTTTAATGTGACAACCCGCATCCATGACCCCGGGCAGTACACGCTCCGGCTAAAAGTATATGAACGGGATGGCGAGCAGGCAGAACCACTCGCCGTTTCCGACTTTTCCCTGCGCCTGCAGGCAGGGCAAAAGCAGCAATATGTGGTGATGAAAGTACCTGACGGGGTACAATGGTCACCAGAAAACCCACATCTTTACAGGCTGGTAGCACAACTAATTGATGCAACAGGCTACACAGCAGAAATAGAGGCCCACTTCGGGCTGCGCAAGTTCGAGGCAAGAGGACGGCATCTTTTTCTGAACAACAAGGAGATTTACATTGATGGTATTCTGTACCAGCCCGGAACTGCTACCTACGAGGAAATGCGGCAGCACATGTATGCCATGAAAGAGCTGGGCTGTAACCTGGTGCGGGTGCACATTGCCGGGGTCGACCCGCGCATCTACAACCTGGCAGATGAAATAGGGATGCTACTCTGGGTAGAAGTGCCCAGTACGCACAGTTCCACGACCCAAAGCCGGGAAAACCATAAGGCAGAGCTTATGCGCATGCTCGCCCTGATAGAAACCAATCCTTCTGTGGTCATCTGGAGCCTGTACAACGAGGATTGGGGCGCCCAGGACATTGCCACGAATCCCGATACCCGGCAGTACATCATGGACATGTTTCATTACATGAAAATAAGGCACCCGCAGTTTTTGGTAGTCGATAACGACGGCTGGCAGCATATCTCCTACGAAGGGAAACTGAAGTCCGACATCCTCACGGCACACCTGTACACACCAGAGTTAGAGAGATGGAAAGAATTGCTGGACCAACTGACAGCCGGGCAAATGGAGGGAGTGGCGGCCTTCCCACTGGTGGTGGGCGATCCTTACTTCTACCGGGGACAAAGCCCTTTAATTGTGAGTGAATGGGGTGGCTTTGGCTTTTCGGACTATGGCGGACCGCAAAACCTGGAAGACCGGGCGGAACGCATCCAGCAGTTTAAGGAGGAGTTACGCAAGCGACCTATCGCCGGAGACGTTTATACCCAGGCTACCAACATTGAGGATGAGCGCAACGGCCTGATAGACACGCACACAGGGGAACTCTCCGTGCCGGCAGGTTTACTTAGCTCGCGATAGGTGGCCATGGGTAGTGGCACACTACACTTATAAAATAAGCGGGATGCGAAGTTCTTGAACTACAGCATCCCGCTTATCCTTTTTGTATCTATTATCGTCACTTAATCCATTGGCACACTCCGTTTTGAAGGAGAGCTTTGCGAGTTGCCTTTGCCCTGGTCTTTAAAAGCCAGGCGCTCCATTTCCTCTACGGTCTTATTCCAGGAGTTTGCTTTTATCTTCTCGGCCTGCAGTTTCTTACGGCTTTGCTTTTGCTCTTCTGTTTCCTGTAAATAAGCACGTATTGCCTCTGCAAAAGAAGTAGCATTATCCTCGATGGCAACAGTTCCTTTGTACTCCCGTACCACGTCGCGTACTGGCGTAGAAACAATCGGCTTCAGTGCCGCCATGTACTCTAATGTTTTAGTAGGGCTGATATAGCGGGTCGACTCATTCAGGGCAAAAGGCATCATGGCCACATCCATTCCTTTCAGGTAGCCGGGCAACAGGGCATAGTCCTTCTTTCCCAGGTAATGAATGTTATCCGCTTTGGCAGCCTCCTTCTTATCGATCTTGGCAAAAGGACCGATCATAATGAGCGATACGTCCGGAAGCAATTGGGCAGTTTTTGCCAGCAGGTCCATGTCAATCCGCTCATCTATCACCCCATAATATCCTACTACCGGCCGCTTTACTTCCTGCAAGTCTTCTGGTACCTCTGTCGCTGCGTCCATGGCCTTTTCAAAGTGTTCACTATCTACCGAGCTAGGGAAGCAGTGCACATTGTTATGCAAGTCCCGCTTGGCTTCATACAACGATCTCCCCCCGGTAAACACCACTTCTGCTCTGCCTAACAACTGTCGCTCGTAAGCAGGCAGATTAGGCGAGGCATTTTTAAAGGCCGAATGCTCGTCCATGCAATCATAAATGACCTTGCCTGGATTAAAGGACTTGAGCAAATGGACATAGTAAGGCGAGTAAAACCAAAAAGCGGAAGCCTCTATCGCATCTACATGCTTCTTGAGCAAAGGCACGTATTGGCTGCACATGGTAGGCCAGTTATGCCAGGGAATGTAGGGTGTAAACACGGTCAGGTGATCATTTATCTTTACCTGCTTCACATGCCCCTGCGGATGTGCCTCGTCCGGGTCTTTGGGTTCTTCTACAAAAAGAATTGAATAACGCTCAGACAGCCTTGTCATGATGTGCTGTGGCCGTTGTGTCACCGACTTCCACCGCAGCTGGGAAAATACTATTATATCGTACTGCATTCTTTTTCGCTTTGATTATACTCCTAAAAAACTGAACCAACTCCTCTACGTGCGTATCAAACGCGAAAAGCATCCGCTGCTTCCACACGTTGTCCCGCAACGCTTTCATTCTGTCCCTGTCGTAAAGCTGCTTTCCCAGCTCGCTCATGTCCGAGAAAAACAAGCCCAGACCATATTTCTTTACCAGGGACTGCGTAGCTACCATGTGCCCCGTATTGTCGCGCTGCAACATAGGCAAGCCAGCTACCGCCAAAGTGGCCATGCGTGCCGGTATATTCAGGTCATCCCAGTTAGAGCGCATCAGCTCACCGTTGTTCTCGCTCTGGAAAAAGTGCAACCAACCGGCGTCGTACTGCGAGAACTCCTCTACCCAGCGGTCCTGGCTGCAGTTCGAATGAATGTGCAGATAGCCCGGTGCCATCGACATCGTACGCTCGATCCACTTCTTCCACTGCCCATGCGTAAAGTCACCGTAAAAATGCAGGTGTACCCCGTTCTCGGCCAGTTCTACCACTGTTTCCGGGTGCAAGCCTATAGGTCGCCCCGGCACGACGGTATGGACCTCGCCATCTTTTTCTGATAGCAGCGGCGAACGCTGCTCCGAGAACCACTCTTTCTTCGGCAGGTCCCCGTCCAGGATTAGCGTATGTTCTGAGTTGTGGGGCAGGTACTGCTCAAACCAATCCCGCATTTCATCACTGGTATAGATCTGGCCGTCCGACTTCGTATACAGGTCTATGAGCTCATTCCAGGTACCTTTCTCCAGGTTGATAAAAGGGCCCTCCTTGTAGTGCCACACAAAAGGGATACCTAGGTTGTGCATCAGCACTTCGTGTGCAAACGGCACAGCCTGCCAGTTTAGCAAGGCATAGAGCACGTCTGGTTGTATTTCCCTGACCCGCTCTACCCAGTTCTCGTATGGAATGTCCTCCACGTGCCCGAAAGGCAGCGGCCCTACCGTATTGTACCAATAGGGTTCGCGCATCCAAAGGCCATACAGCTTGTGTCCCTGCTCCTCCAGCGCCAACACCCGCTCCGAGTTATAGGCCAGTTCCCCGACGAGCAAAATCTTTAAGCCATCCTCCGCCATGGGCGTGTCCGGCCTGTCCCGAAAGGGTTTAAAGTAGGCCTCCTCGTCAATGAAGTTACCAACCGTAGTATGGAAACGAAGCGGCTTTCTTACGTTGTAGTACAGCTTGTAGGGGTTAATCCCCCCTTCCGGTTCCTGTAGAATTTTATATCGTTGTGCCGGGTGGTCTACCCACTCGCAGGTGACTATAGCGCTTGAAACAAACGCTTTCTGCTGGCCTAGTTTACCCCAGTACATCCGCTCCAGGTCGTCTGTCACCAATTCGTCCCGCTCCAGCCATATGTCTGCTGTCTTACGGTGTAACACCTGCACCAGTTGTAGCGGAAAGCCCTCTATTTTACCGTTTGCCGTACGATTGTAATGGTGCCTTACCCCCGAAAAGGCCAGCACTGCCGCAGGGTTTTCCTGCAGCAGGTTAAACAAGGATTGTAAATGTTCCTTGTAATACACGTCGTCAGAAGGCAGGTAAGCGATAAAGTTATAAGAGGCCTCGCGCAGGCCTTCGTTCAGGCTGGCTCCCAGGCCCACGTTCTGCACGTGTTTCCAGTACCGGATCCGCTCATCTGCCAGGTAAGGGCTAATCACCCGCTCCGTATCGTCGGGGCTACCGTCATTGATCAGAAGTAGCTCCCACTTCTGAAAAGTTTGCGCCTGCAGGCTGGCGAGGGCACGTGTAATGAACGCCTCCTGCTTGTAAGTAGGCATGATGATGCTTATCCCTTTGTCTGCTTGTGTTGGCATTAAGTTTTGTTTTTAATTGAGTGTATAAATAGAGCGTGCTACAGGATGTTGTGCTTGTTACTCTCCACCAGCACGTCCTGCCCCTTGGATAAGAGACTAAAGGTCTTCTCCAGCACATCCTCCACCGTTACATCATCCACAAAGGAGACCCGGTGGTCGCAGCCATTGTGCTCGTGGTGTAAATCATTTTCAAAACAACTGGTGCCACAATTCGGACAGCAGGTGTTCCAGCCAATGCAGGTGCGGTTCTTGGTGACGGTAAGAGGAGCCGCTGTGAGCATATTAAAGAACCAGTAAATGCCAACGGTAGGCGTACCCACGGCCCGGGCCACGTGCATAGGCCCGGTATCGTTCGATACCATGACCTCTGCCATCTCCATCAGAGCAGGTAGTTCACCCACCGACAGCTTTCCACAAAGGTTCAGCACCTCAGACTTCATCACCTGAGCTACCCGCGCACAAACCTCCTGTTCCTGTTCGGTGGCACCGGTCATGACAACCTTTAGCCCCTGGGCCGCCAGTTCATCTCCTACAGCCGCGAACTTCTCGGGTGGCCACTGCCGCTGTATACCAGAAGACCCGGGATGGATCACCGCATACGAGATATCTTTTAGCTCCGGATACTTTTGCAGCAGGGCTTCTTTCTCCCCTTCCTTCACCTCCAGGTGCGGCTCCAAATCATCTGTTCGGGCCCCAATCCTGTCTGCTACCTCCAGGTAACGCAGTATTTCATTCTGGCATAGATAATAGGGCACATTCCGGTCCAGAGGCGGGGCGTTCTGCGTTTTCAGTCCGGCGGTTAGCCTGGCCCCCAGCTTTAAAGTAAAAGGATTGGAGTTACGCCCTCCCCCGTGCATTTGCATAGCAATATCGAATTCCTCCTGTTGCATGGCCTGGAAGAAGTCCTCCACCTCCTGTTCGTTTTCCGGCCGGTCCGCCTCGTTGGGTATACCATGTGCTTTTGGTACGACCACCACTCGACTGACCGGGCTTTCCCTGTCCTTCAGCAGGTCGTAGTGCAGCTGTGTTCCCAGGTACACAATTTCGGCCTGAGGGTAGGCGTTGCGGATTGCCTGCAGGGCGGGGAGCACAAAAAAGAAGTCGCCCAGGCCGTTCGCGCGCAAAACCGCTATTTTCTTTACATTAGGTACTATGCTTTTATCTCTATCCATTCCTGGTTCCTGTTTCGAATGAGGCGGTTAGGCCTCTTTTTTATATCTGGAGGTACTCGGGTGCATTAATCTTTCTGTCAGGCACCGTCGTCTTCAGTTCCTGATGATAGGCACCGCTGGGCAGCAAGCCACAGCCTCCATACCTTTTCATCACGCGTAACTGTGCCAGCACATCTTCTCCGCAATGCTTCGTGGGGAGGGCCTGCCAAAAGTCAAAGCCGCCGATGTCGCGCAGCTTTAATGTGTCATACAGCACACAGCCGCCTCCCCAAGCAATTTTGTAAGTGCGGGGATCATCCGCCGTGATGCCATACTTTTGCTGCACATGCAGCAGGTTGGCGGCATTGTGCAGCTTATAGCGGTTCCACGCCTCACTTTGCGGCACGACCTCCTCGGGCTGCACTTTTCCTTCCCAGAATGCGATCGCCTGCTGGTGCGGTCGCACATCATCCCGATAGCTAAGACCGATCACCGCGTTGGCTACAAAGCCGCAGCCTTCCGTTTCCAGCGTCTGTACCATGTTCCGGATCACGTAGTCCTCCAAAATCAGGTCGTCATCCAGGAAAAGACTATACGGACTCTCTACCTGGTCCAGCAAAAACTGACGCTGCTGCGCCATGCCCTTGTGCGGCATATTACGCAGTACCTTCACTTCGTGCCCCCTGGACTCCAGCACACGGATAGCAGTTAACAGGGATTCATTTTGCTCCAGCACGTCCTGGTCGGACTGATCGGAGATGATCACATCGAAGTCTTTTTCTGTCTGGAAGCACAGGCTGGTTATCAGCACAGCCAGGGCTCCAGAACGGTTACAGGTAGGTATTAGAACGGCTATTTTTTTCATAGTCTGATAAGTGTTTGTTCCTCTCCCACTGCTACTTCGCCTAACTCTTCCGTCTCCGGCGGGCGCAGTAGCGTGTTTACGGCATCCAATACCTGCTCAGGTCCTGGCCTGCCGGCTGCTTGCTTAAAGGCGCGTTCGTTGGCAAAAGAGATGATGGTATTACGGCTCTGTACTTCCGCCGGCACGTCAAAAGGCAGCACCTTATGGCGTACCTTCCAGGGGGTATGCTGTGGATTGGTTAGGGCGTAAAGCACCACGACGGGGGTATTCGTGGCGGCGGCGATATGCACAGGCCCGGTATTGTTGGAGATCAGCACTGGTGATTGGCTGATCAGATTGATCAACTCCTCCAGGCTCAGTTCACCGCACAGGTTAAAAGCTTTATTCCCGGCCTGCTGCCGTATGCGCTCTGCCAACTCCCTCTCAGCATGCACTCCTGTTAGCATCACCTGGTATCCTTGCTCCTGGGTCAGCCTTTGCGCTACCTCCGCAAAATACTGTGGGGGGTACTGGCGCTTAACCTCGCTTACACCCGGGTGCAGTATAAGCCAGGGCCTGCCTGTGTCCACCCCTTTGGCTTGTAGCTTCTGCTGGACCTGGAAAGCTGCTGCTTCTTCGGTACGCAGTATCAGGTGCTGGTTATGGGTGAAAAAGCCGAGACTATCTACTAACTGAAGTTGCCGGTCCACCTCGTGCTGTATGCGGTAGAGGGGCTCCGCATCGGGTAACCAATCTGTGATGAGGTGATAGGGGTTTTCGCGGCAATAGCCTGCTACCCGGAGGATACCGGCCATATAACACAGCATCGCAGCAGGCAAAGGGTTTTGGCTGTATACGGTAAAGATGACAGCGCCATCGAAGGCATGCTGCTTTAGCTTCTCCACGATGTTCATGACAGCCTCACCAGACTGTTTGCTTTTGTTCTTGGCCCAGGGCGGGTCAAAAGTGAGCACCTCATCTATTTCCGAGATATAAGGCGCAATAGCGGCGCCGGCACGTGAGGCCAGCAGGGTGATCTTACAGTCCTGGTTTGTTTCCCTGATGGCCCTGATGGCAGGGCTCGTCATCAACACGTCGCCCAGGTTATCCAGCCGGACGCACAGCACGTTCTTGCACTCTTTCCACGCTCCTCGTTCAGGCATATCGTTCTCTTTCCTTTGATTCTTCCACTGACACGCCAGCTGTCCTGGCTTCCTGTATTTTCTTTATAAGTAATGAAGTAGATTGCTCCGTAACCAGGGGTAGGAAACGTACTTCTCCTCCCAACTCTCTTACAAGAGCGGCCTCCGGTAAATGCTCTGACAGGTAATTCCCTCCTTTCACAAAAACATGGGGCTTGATGCGGCGCACCAGTTCGGTGGCTTCGTCCTCCTCAAAGGCAACCAGCATGTCGATGCTTTGCAGGCCCGACAGCACAGCAACCCGATCGTAAAGGGCATTGATAGGGCGACCCTCTCCTTTGAACCGGCGGATACTGGCATCGCTGTTAAGTCCCACTATAAGTACATCGCCCAGAGCCTTTGCCTGGTTCAGGAGCTTTACATGGCCGCTGTGCAGAATATCGAAACAACCGTTGGTGAACACCAGGCGCCTTCCTTCCTGGCGCAGCGTCTCGAGGCGGCTTTCCAGCTCCGCGGTGTTGCGGAGAAACTTGGGCTGCTCTTTAAAGTGGGATTTCAGCTCTTGCTGGGTGCAGGCTACCGTGCCCTCTTTCTGCAGTACCACGAGGGCCGCTGCCGTAGCGACCTTGGCTGCCGTTTTAATTTTGGCGCCAGAGGCTATAGCCAGTGTTAACGCACTAATAAAGGTGTCTCCTGCCCCGATGGTGCGTTTGCGCTCCTGCGGGGATGACATGATGCGGCGCGGCTCCCGGCCTTTCTCAAAAATGATACAGCCCTCTTCGTCCAGGGTAACTGTGACATAGGTAGCCCCTGTTACTTTTAATAGTTTTTGACCGTTTTCTGTTATCTGCTGTACCCGGTCCTGGTGCAACAGGCCCGGTAACTGCAAAAGCTGCGTCGCCTCTTCGTAGTTAGGTTTCACGGCGGTAGGCCTGTATTTCCGGAACTTGCTAAGGTCTTTCGAGTCTATAATCAGGGGCTTCGGCTCTTTGTTGCGTAATTTGTCCAGTGTCTCCAGCACCTCCTCTGATACCACGCCATAACCGTAGTCGGATAAAACGATAGCATCCGCTTCTGCATAGAGCTTCTTTAACCGCATGCCAAGTGTTCGCCTGGAGCGGGCGCTTATGGTACCTTTTGTGCCCTCGTCCATCCGTAACAGGATGTTCGAGTCGACGGTTATTCTTTTCTTAGAAATGGTTTTGCAGGTTTTGTCCTGTATGATGCAATCCGTCAGCACCTTGTTTTGGCGCAGGATTTCCAACAGCTTTTTACCACTGTCGTCTTTGCCTACTACAGAAAGAAAAGTTGTTTCGGCACCCAGCGCAGCAAGGTTCAGAGCGGTATTAGCTGCCCCACCGCAATCGTCTTCCTGATCCTGCACGTCCACGATAGGTACCGGCGCCTCACGGCAAAGGCGGTGCGAGGCGCCGATCACATACGTGTCCAGCAGGGCATCGCCTATGACCAGTACTCTCCTGTCTTTAAACTGCTCGATCAGCTGTTGCGCGTTCTCTTTCATTCCTCTCTCATTTAGCAGTCTGTTTTGCTTCCTGCAGAATACAGGACACCACCTCCTTGAATGCTTTGACCACGTGTGTGGGCTCCCGGTCCGGGTTCATCACCCACTCGGTCTCGTTTCCATTATCGATCAGGATAGTCCGGCACCCCGCCTTATTCCCCGCCTCCACGTCGTGCAGTATGTCCCCTATCATCCAGGAGGCTGCAAGGTCTATCCCCAGGTCCTTTGCCGCTTGTAGCAACATACCCGGCTGGGGCTTGCGACAGGCACAAGCCTGGGTGTAAACCGGCACAATGCCTTCAGGATGATGCGGGCAGTAGTAAAAGGCATCCAGTCCGGCCTTGTATGGCTGAAGAGCGCGCTGGAGGGTCTCTTTTACTCCCTCCAGCGCCTGTTCTTCAAAGTACCCGCGCGCCACCCCCGCCTGGTTGCTGATCATCACCAGTAGATAACCCTCCGCCTTGAGCCGGGCAAGGGCCTCCGGCACGCCCTCGCACAGCCTGATCCGCTGTGGGTCTACGTTATAGGGCACGTCGTGCACCAGGGTTCCATCCTTATCCAGAAAAACGGCTTTCCGCATGGCTTACGGCCAGGAAGTTTCGCGCATCGGAATCACCATTACCTCTGGAATCACGGAGTCCTGTGGCTGGCAGAGCACGTATTTGACGGTGTCCGCTACGTTTTCCGGCTTCTGCAGTACATTCGGATCCGTATCGGGGAAGCGCTCCAGGATGAAAGGGGTCTGCATGCCACCGGCGATCACAGCCGTTACCTTGATGTTCTCCTGGCGCCCCTCTACGTGCAGGGCATGGGTAAAGCCCAGCAGGCCCCATTTGCTGGCGTGGTACGCCGAGGCATTGGCCCAGGTGCGCTTGGCTGCCGTAGACACGATATTCACGATATGGCCATGGCCATTTTCTTTCAGGATCGGAAAAACCGCTTTCGACACGTTAAAAGGCCCTGTCAGGTTTACCTCCATCACGCGGTTCCACTCCTCGTGGCTCAGCTCTTCCACAGACTTGGTATAGTCTATCCCGGCGTTGTTGATCACATAGTCGAGCTTTCCGTGCTCGCTGATCACTTTCTGGATGACCTCATCTATCTCCTGCACATTCCCCACATCCATCTTATAAGAGGCGGCTTTTCCTCCTGCCTTGCCTATCTCCTCCATTACCTTCCTGGTGCCCTCTTCTTTTATATCCACCGGGATGACGGTCGCACCGTCTGCTGCAAGGGTTTTACAAATGGCGGCTCCCAGTCCCTGGCCTCCACCTGTTACTAAAATGACTTTGTCTTTAACTGAATTCATGGCTTATGTTAGGGTTTGTTGTGCTAGTGTTGGTACAGTTGTGTCGCCTCCTTTCGGGCCGTACAGCTGCTCTATCAAGGGTAACTGTATTTTGTTCAGCAGGCTGCTCTTTCCTTTCTGTGCCGACAGTATTTGTGTTTCGTAGAGGCCGGCAATCTCACGCGCCACGATCTCCCAGGTAAACAAGGTGTTTACCCGCTTGATGCCGTTTCGGCTGAACGCGTTGGCGATCTGCGGGTTCTCGTACACCATCAGCAGCTTGTCGGCCAGGGCATCCGGGTCGTTTGGCGGCACCAAAAAGCCGGTCTTGCCGTCCTGTACACTGAACTTGATGCCCCCTACATTGGAGCCGATAACCGGGGTGCCACAGGCCATGGCCTCCAGCGGCGTAATGCCGAACGGCTCGTACCAGGGCGTACTCACAAACACATCTGCCGCGCTGTAGAAGTACTTCAGGTGGCTCCTGCCTCGGCGGCCAATAAAGGTCACTTTGTCGGCAACGTGCTCTGCCTCGGCGATTTCCTGCAGGCGCTTTATTTCCGGGGTCTTCTCCGGATCCGGGTCTTCGGATTCCCCTCCTACGATCACCAGCCGCACCGGCACATTCTTCTGCTGGAGCATGCTGGCCATCCCCCGGATCACGTTATCGATGCCTTTGCGGGGCACCACGCGGCCCAGTTGCAGGATCACGAACTCAGACTGATCCAGGCCCAGGTGCGCTCTTGCTTTCTGCTTGCTGATAGGCTGGAACTCTTCTTTGTCGAAGCCACAGGGCACAATGTGCATGCGGCTGTCCTGTGCCTTGTAATGTAGCTTCAGGTCTTCCCTGTCCTGCGGACACTCGGCTATGATCATGTCCGCCGTGCGGGCTACCGCCTCCTCTACTGTAAAGCGAGAGCTTGGGAAGCGGTCGGCTGCTCCCTGGTAAATCCGGCGAACCTTGCCCAAGGCATGGAAGGTGATCATATACGGGATATGCAGCCTCTTTTTCAAAGTAGCCGCGACGTATCCTGACATCCAGAAGTGGGCGTGGATGACCTGGTAGTTGATTTCCTGCTCTTTGATAAAGCGGATCATCTGTGCAGCGAACTCGTCCATGTACTGGAAGAGCTCCTCTTTAGGCACAAAGGCTTTGGGACCGGCGGCCATGTGCACTAGCCGAACGCCTTTGGCATAAGGTACTACCTGCGCCTGGTCCTCATCATCCCACCGGGTAAACACATCCACCTCGTATCCCAGCCGTGTCAACTGACGGGCCAGCTGGTCTACATAGATATTCTGTCCGCCACTATCAGTCCCCCCAAGCAACGCCAAAGGCGAGGCATGTTCGCTGATAAAGGCTATTTTTTTTCTGCTTGCCATAGGTACCTTCTGTTTGTAGGGTTCGTTGTCTGTCGCACGGCCTGATGAAAGGTCTGGCTCCACTCATAGGTAAAGTGACTAATGTTGAAATGACGCTGGGCAGCCTGCTGCGCACCTTTGCTGAGTTCACGGGCCACGACGGGCTTTTGCAACAGCATCTTCATGCGTTCGATCAGTACTGCCACATTTGTGTCAACAAAGCCGGATTCCCTGTTTTTGATGGCAACAGACATCTCCGTTGTCGCCAGGCCTACGATCGGCAGGCCTACCATCATGGCCTCGCAAACGGCAAGGCCAAGGCTCGTGTAGCGTATAGGGTTAAAGAAAAAGCGATATTGTCCGATAAAGGCGGGCAGGTCCGGCCCCGGTATCTCGCCCAAGCCTCCCAACGCTTTAGAGCCCATGCCCACCAGGTCGAGGGGCACTTCCTGCCGTACCGCCTCAAACACGTCCAGCCCCAGGCGGCGTCCCCGTTTTGACAGGCCGTTGATTACCACGATCCCTTTCTCCAGTTCGCCGGTGTATTTGGCGTTCTGGGGCACTACTACTCCGTGCTGTATCACTTTTGTAGGCGTGCGGTTGTTATCCCACATCAGGTTATTGAAGTGAGTGACGTGTACCAGCAGCATGTCCGGGTCGTCTACCACGTGGCGGGTATCGGTGGGTACTTCCCGCGGAGGGTCGTGCTCCAGAAAGATCTTTGGCAGGGCGCGTTGCTCCGGGGAAAGGATCTCGTACTGGTCCTCCAGGTAATTTTTTCGGGACTGAAACAAGATGCAGTCCACCTCCAGGTGCTTCACTTCCTCAACGGGCACATCATGCGCGTTACTGCCCCAGGCAAAGTGGCCGCTCCGGCCCCCGTAGCCTTCCGGCTTCCCCTCCTTTACGGGGAGGTAAAACTCACAAGGGGTTTGTGTGAGGTAGTACAGATAGCTTCCGTGTATATGCCATGTAAGAACTCGTAGCGGTTTTTCCATAGTTTATAGTTTGCCTTCTATTTAGTGTCTATATTCCCTGGCTAAGCTCTTCTGGCTTTAAGGTGTGGGCAACTGCCTGCTCTTCCTGCAGGGTGTGTTCCACAACCGAAATCACGTAGCCGGTATCCTCTATTTGCTGCCGAAGTATTACTTTGTGCAGCTCCCTGTTTTGCGGGGCCCACCGGGCAGGATCGGAAGTCAGGAAGAGTACGACACTCGGCGCTCCTACTGCGGCCGCCACATGCGACACCCCCGTATCGTTCGAGAAAAGCAACCGGGTATGCTTTAGCAGGGCCCCCAGCGTTCCCAGTCCCGTCCGCCCAGCCAGGTTAACAGCAGGGTGTTGCATCGCTGCGGCCATTTCCTCTGCCAGCTCATGTTCTTCTTTGCTGCCGGTCAGCACTACCTTGTATCCTTTAGCCGCCATCATATCCGCTACCCGTGCGAAGCTCGCAGTAGACCAGCGCCGTTTTACATCGCGGGCACCAGGGTGCACGCATACATACCGCTGTGGCTCCAGTTCATAGCGACTGCACAGCTCGCTGAAGGCTTGCTCCTCCTCTTCCAGAATGGGAAACTCCAGGTGATCTCCCTGCAGGGGGACTCCCAGGAACTTCATCAGCGACAGGTGCCGCTCTACCTCTGACTTGTCATCCGGGTAAGGCATAAAGAGCGCTTCATCCGGTTTAAACTGTCCTTCCTGGTAGTAGCCCCCCATGCGCCTGGCGCTCAGCATGCTAGCCGCAGGATTGGTGATCACGCCGCTGCCGTGCATCTGCAAGAGCAGATCAAAATTCTCCTTTGTACTTTTCTGGAGATAGTCTATGTAAAGCCCCCTATCGAAGGGCTGCTCCGGGAGACCGGGATACCCGGGGAAGCACAAAAAACCGGAAAAATAGTGCGCAAAGCGCTTTACAAAGCTTTCGGCCCAGGGCAAACCAACCAAGGTAATCTGTGCTTGTGGATAAGCTGCTTTGAAGGCACGTACGGCAGGTATGCAGCAAAGCAGATCTCCTAATTGCAGTGCCCGGAAAATGGCTACTTTTTTTAGACCTGTATCCTTCAGCATAAGTCCTGTCTTTTCCTTCATAAGCCTCTTATTCATGGGTCTTTTTTATAGAAGAGCTTGCTTACCTCTCCCAGATTAGAGCAGTTTCGCACGACGAGTCATGTCAGCTTTTATTTGGCCAGAAACCGGGAAGAATGGCTGAAAGCAAGTCGCTCATCATCTGGGCATTAGGCTAAACATCTTAAAAACAAAATATGTACATTTAACTACTGCTTCATATTGCATAACCTAACGGCGCTTCTATGTGGAGGTTCTTAAAACACAATTTTTTACGTGTAAATACCTATTCATTTTTGAAGCTCGTTTTTTATGTAAACCCCTTGAACAGCAGCAGCTTCTACAGGTAATTACAGCTGCCAGTACGTGAACACACTAAAAGTTCAGTAGTTTTTTCGCCTCTTCCAGCACCGCAGCCACGGACACATCCCGCACAAAGGAGAAGGCATGGTCGCAGCCTGTTGTTTTCGGCTCAAAGGGGTGCGGTTGGTTGGGCACCGTACCGCAGGCAGGGCAATGCATTTCCCAGGAGATGACAGGCCGGTGCGTAGCACGGGTAACCGGTCCCCAGTTGATCAGGTTAGGGGCCCAGTAGATGCCCACTGTTTTAGCCCCTACAGCCCGCGCCACATGCAAAGGGCCTGTGTCGCTTGAGACAACCAGGTCAGCAAGCGATAAAAGCCCTGCCAAGCCACCTAACGACAACGCTCCGCAGGCGTTTACCGCCTGTTGCTGCATTTGCTCCATCAGTGCGGAAACAGCGGGCTCGTCTGCCGCACTACCTGTAAATACCACCTGGTGTCCCTTTTGAACGAGTTCATCCGCCAGCTCTGCAAAGCAAGGCTCCGGCCACATGCGCCGCACATCCATTGCACAGGGGTGCAGTACCACAAAACGCTCCAGCTCTTGCTGTTTCAGATAAGCCCTTGCCTCCGCCAGGTCCTTTTCCAGCACTTGCATCTCCGGCTCCAGCGCCACTGGCCCGGCCCCTGCCAGCGCTGCTACCTCCAGGTAGCGTACTACTTCGCTCTGGTAATAATAATAGGAGACTGACCGGTCCAACGCCGCTGCCTCCGGACTGGAGATGCCTACCGTGTACCGGGCCCCTAACTTCTTCAGGAAAGGATTCGCCGCCACTCCTTTTCCCTGAAAGCTGACCGCCAGGTCAAACTGCTCTTCCCGCATCTGCTTAAAGAAACGCTCGAGGGCCTTGTCATCGGGGGCAGTCTGCTCCTCATCCCGGATACCTTTGTACACCGGCACTTCCAGTGTCCGGTCAACGGGTGTCCGCTTGTCTTTCAGGAAGGAAGTGAGCCAGGGCTTTGTTAACAGGATGATTTCGGCGGCAGGGTAAGCTGCCCGGAGGGCCTGTAAAGCGGGCAGCGTTACGATAAAATCGCCGAGGGCACCAGCCCGGAGAACGGCGATCTTCTTAACATGAGGGAAGGGCAAGTGAGCTGTGGAGGGCATATACTGGGTTATTCTCAAAATGGAGGGATCGGAAGAACACGGAGAAGGAGCACTAGCTATAGTGCTCCTTCTCCATGCGTACATCCTGTTTGCCGGTTGCGTGAGTATCCTGCTTACTCAGCTTCTTCTGTGGCAACTTCCCGCTTTTTGTACTTACCAACTAACAGTGCTTCTGCCAGCACGTGGCCATCCATTTCCCTGAGCACTACCTTGCGGTCCGATTCGTTCGGAATATCCAGCATTTTGTCCAGTGCATAGAGTTTGAAGTGGTAGTCATGCTCATTCTCTGGCGGGCAAGGGCCTTCGTAGCCAAAGGTATTGCCGTTGCAGAGGCCGGGCGTGGATTCCTCCGGGTAAGAATCCTCCTCGAAGCCTGCTACATGCGGTGCAATGTTAAACACGAGCCAGTGTACCCATGGCTTGGCCGGCGCATCCGGGTCCTCCACCATCAATACCAGGCTTTTGGCTTCCTGGGGCACATCCTCAAACGTCAGGGGCGGGCTCACGTTAGGCCCTTCGCAGGTATACTTTACCGGGACACGCTCCCCATCCTGAAATACCGGACTCTTTATTTTCATCTCTTTTAATATTTGAGTATTACAATAATTTAAAGTATCAGTACCTTATAGCAGCTGCTATTGTTGCATACTTCCGGGGGAAATATGTAGAATAGTCATTTACACGTAGAAGACGTACCGGGGAAACTTACGTGTTTCATTCCACCCCTGCGCTGGCACCCCAGGCCACAACGCCCTGCCCATAATCTTCCCGCTTCAGTATAAGGCCTTTGCCTGCACGTCAATCATCTATGGAAGCTATCGTTTTAACAGGAGGCACCCAGCAAGTAAAAGACAGACAATTTTACAATGGGACACTTCAAGTATAAGGATGACCTAGATGTAGAGGAAGATTTAAGGCTCCTGCGGTGGGAGTGGTTTCTGGAAAGAGTTAGCTGGGGCCTGATGTTCCTGATATGGGTGGCCACTGTACTGGGCTTTACCGGCAGAGGAGGAATGGGGGTAAGTCAGACAACAGCAGGAGGCCCGGAGACAAGCTTCGAAGTCCGATACGACGAGTACCTCCGGGAGGAAGCCACCACCGCCATGCTGGTTATCTTTCATGAGCCAGGCGCAGAGATAGCATACACTTCAACAGGTAGTTTATAGAGAAGGTGCGGTTCGAGCAGATTATCCCACAGCCCGAAAGCACAGCGATAGACCGGGACGGGCTCACCTTTACCTTTAACACAGGCTTTGACAAGGCACAGGTTCAGTTCTTTCTGCGCCCCACAGAGTTCGGTTCCTGTATACCCGCCTGACACACAAGAAAGAGGTCCTCTATCTGGAGCAGTATATCTACCCCTAAATCAAAATACTATGGAATCAGTATTTCGCGGCCTTGCTGTTTACTTTATTCTGCTCGTTAATTTTAGAGTTTCCGGTAAAAGGACGCTATACCAGGTAACCGTGTTTGATTTTATACTGATGCTTATTGTGGCAGAGACCACACAGCAAGCCATGGTAGGAATCGATAATTCTCTCATGAACTGCTTTATTCTGGTACTGACACTCGTTTTCACAGATATCACTTTGTCTTACGTGAAGCAGCGCTTCTCGAAACTGGATAACATACTGGAGGGAACCCCAGTGGTACTGGTAGATAACGGGAAGGTACTGGACCAGCGCATGAAAAACGCCCGCGTAGAGCTGGAGGACATCCTGGAGGCTGCAAGAAAAATGCAGGGCCTGAGCACACTAGATCAGGTAAAGTATGCCATTCGGGAGAAGAACGGCACGATCACCATCATTGCCAAATAGGGAAAGGTTGGAAAAGCTATAAAGGGAATGCTCTCTGGCTTGTTTTAAAGCCAGAGAGCATTCCCTTTATAATTGCAAAAGCCTGTGCTCTCTTACATTGCTTTTTCTTTTCCGTTCTTACTGGGCTTACCGTTGCTTCCTGCTTCTAAAGCCCTGTTCCCCAGGGCCACTCCTTTTTGCCCTAACTCCACTTTCGCACCGTCTACCTGTTCAGGTTCCCCTTTTGCCTTTATCTTCTTGAACTGGCTCAGCGCCTGTGCCACCACCTGGTCCATGTTATAATACCGGTAAGTTGCCAGCCGACCGACAAACGTTACCCCCGGTGTTGCCTCTGCCAGCTTTTTATATTTGTTGTAGATCTCAGCGTTCTCAGGCTTTGGTACGGGATAGTAAGGGTCCCCTTCGGCCATCGGATACTCATACACAATGCTGGTTTTGTTGTGTTGCTGCCCCGTAAGGTACTTAAACTCTGTTACCCGGGTGTAGGCATGCTCGTTAGGGTAGTTCACGACAGCGGATGGCAGGTGCACAGGCTTCTCCAGGGTCTCATGCTTAAACTGCAGCGATCTGTAGGGTAGCTTCCCGTACTTAAAGTCGAAATACTCGTCCACCGGCCCCGTGTAAATCATCTCCCGGAAGGGGATCACGTCTAGTATCTCGTGGTAGTCGGTATTGAGCATGATCTTGATGTTGGGGTGTGCCAGCATTTTCTCAAACATGGCGGTGTAGCCATGCAAGGGCATCGCCTGATATGTATCCGTAAAATAACGGTCATCCCGGTTGGTGCGCACCGGTACGCGGGAGGTAACCGACTTATCCAGTTCGGATGGATCCAGACCCCACTGCTTGCGGGTATAGTTCCGGAAAAACTTCTCGTACAGCTCCCGCCCCACCTTGCTCACCACCACGTCCTCAGACGTGCGGATGGTGTCCACCTCTTCTGCTACTGACTTAAAGAAATCATTTACGTCAAAAGAGGTGAGGTTGAGCCCATAAAGCTTGTTAATGGTGTCCAAATTAATGGGCATGGGCACCAGTTGTCCGTCTACGCTCGCCAACACCCGGTGCTCATATGGCCGCCACTCCGTGAACTGGGACAGGTAATCGAAGACATCCCTGGAGTTTGTATGAAAAATATGCGGTCCGTACTTATGCACCAGGATGCCCTCCTCGTTGTAATGGTCGTACGCATTGCCGGCGATGTGCGGGCGTTTGTCTAACACAAGCACTTTTTTATCTAACTGAGAAGCAAGTCTTTCAGCAATCACACTACCGGCAAAGCCTGCCCCTACGATCAGATAGTCAAACATATTTTCTCCTTTCCTTTAACAGAAGCACACGATAGCCCTTCCGGATAGATTCACGAAATCAATTAATCATACCACTATGGTTAAGTGCCTTGTGCAGCATGGCGTGGAGTATTCCCCTAGCTCCGTGCGCTACGCAGGTAAAAAAATACTGCTATATAGGAGACAACCTGAAGCGGTTAGCCTTCATACGTGCCACAGCACAGGCCAGTCTGATGATTTATACGGAATGGCTATAAGTATAAATTACCAAACCCGGTGCCTGACCTGCTAAGCGGATAAGATTTTCTTACGAGAAGAGTTCTTCTCCTGGCCAAGGAGAGAAAGGAGAAATTTAACGGAACCGCTGCAGCGCGCTGCAGGAAACCAAAGCCAGGCAGGTCCGTGGGGCCAGCTCTAGTAAGGCAGGAGGTGAAAAAATTGGTGCCAGAAGCACATCAAGCCGGCCCGTCTTTTTACTAAATGGTAAAGGCTACCACAAACTTAACGCCGGTGCCATGCCCTGTCAGGTCTGCCAGCAGCACCCCGTTATGCTGTTCAATGATTGCTTTGGCGCGCGGAAGCTCTAAACCGGATGTGCTCTCACCTCCGGTAGGCTTGCAGGAAAGCTTGGCGTACTTTAGGAGGGCTTTTCGCAAGTCCTGCTCCGTGAGCACAGAGTCCTCGGCACTTACCTCCACATAAAACTTATCGCCGGTTTCATAAACGTCCAGGGCCACAGAACTGGCAGCGGGTGTATATTTAATGGTAGTAGTGAGCAGTAAAGAAAGGGCTTTGTGCAGCAACTCCCTGTCTACCATTAGCTCACGCCGGCTTGCTACAGAGAAAAAAAGCTCCAGCCCCTTCTTGTTGGCGATGGGCTCACAGGCTTCCGCTACTTCCTGTGCTATCGTGGCAACGGCGATCATGCTTGGGTGCGGTACAACGGCGGCCTCGTCCTGGAAAGAGTCTGACAGCATTGCACGGGTATTATGGAGCATCTCCTGCGCAATCTGGTGGGCCTTCCGGATCAGGTACGGGCGCTCTTCCGTTGCTTGGGCCTCCTCTAACATCAGATTCTGTTCTTTCAGGGGCTCCATTACGTTAAGCTCTAGGCTGCTCTGTAGCTCATCGTGCTTCCGGACGGCCTTCCGTGAGTCTACGCGGAGTTCTATCTGCTCTACTAACAGCTGCGCCAGGTCCTGCAGAATACCCTTCTCTTCTTCTGTGATACCACGTGGCTTCGAGTCTACGACACAAACAGTACCGATGTGGTACCCATCATGGGTGCGAAGCGGCGCCCCCGCATAAAAACGAATCCCCCCCTCGGCGCTTACATAGGGGCTCGACAGGAGGCTGGGAATTTCGTGGGTATCCGTGAAAACCGTTACATCTGTATCATTAATGATGGTAAGCGAGCACAGGCTGTGATCCCGGTCTATACAGGAAGCATCCAACTCGCTTAGGTTGGCTTTAAACCAGACCCGGTCCTGGTCAACCAGGGACACAAAGGCGCTAGGTACCTTAAAAAGCCGGGAGGCCAGCTTGGTGATCTTATCGAAAAACTCTTCCGGTGGCGTATCTAACAACTCATAACGGTAGAGGGCCTTTAAGCGCTCCTGGTCATTTTCAGGGATAATGTTAGCAGGCTTCGTATAAGTAGCAGGTTGTGAACTGTGGTTTTGGATCATGAATAACGAGGCTGGCTTTCTTTTGTATGTTCTTGTACGGGCGTGTTATTAGGCAGATGTGTAATATAGGGAATTTGTGCCGGAGGATAAAATGCAGGCCGTGTTGCAGACTCAGGTGTCCCCTAATACTACTTAACACAGGAAGTGCCCTAGGCAGGAGACGTAGGGCATCCCCGTCATTTAAATGAAAGATATCGGTACACCCTCTGTTTTCCGTACAATAAGGTGAAGGACCTAGGCACAGCCCTTATATAAAGAGCCACTCCAGCAAAACCTGGCGTTTGCCACTGGGTTAACTTACCGCCCACGATTAGAACATAAAGGGCGGCTCATTATTATACAGCTTATAAATGACGACGATGGACATAAACACAGTATTTGCATTTTTAGGACTGGGAGGAGGAGAGATCTTTCTGGTTATTGTTGCTATCCTGCTACTCTTCGGGGCTAAGAGCATTCCGGAACTGGCAAGAGGCCTGGGGCGCGGCATCCGGGAGTTTAAAGACGCGACGAAAGAAATCGAGCGCGATATAGAAAACTCAGAAAGGGATAAAGGGGACAAGGTGTAGACTGCCTTTCGTTTTTCCCCTTCCTCTACCGCCGTGCGGTTCTTTCCAACCCCAAAGCTACCCTAATGCTCAACTTGCAGCAGTCACCGTCCCTTTAATGCAAATAACCCGGAGCTTTCTTCTGAAATCCATAAAACAGGTAAAACAAGAACGGCAGGATCAGCACACTACCCAACAAAAGGGCCCAGCCAAGCGCAGCCATGGTACTGGGCGGAGCCTGGTTTTCCAACAAAGAAAGGTTAGAAGCACCCCGCAGGATGATAAAGTCAGGGAAATGGGCATAGCCCACCGCTAACAGGATCATAGTCACCTGAAAACCGGCCAGTACCCGTATCTTCTTCGTTTTGCCTTGCGACAGCCAGAACCACAGCAATATAAGTGACAAGGTAGCCGCTATAACCGCAGTCAGGCTAACGGCATTTCCAAAAACCCATCGCACCAGGGGTACTCCCTCCACGGCGGCGGCAATAAAGACCAGCGCCCCACAGGTAACGGCGGCCATGTTCATGCCTCTTGCCTTGTTTGTGAAGCGGCGCCTGTCTTGCTGTTCTTCGGCCTCCCCGATTAAGTATACCGACGCCAGAAAACCACAGAGGGCCACGGTAAACAAGCCTACGGCAACCGAGAACAGGTGCAACCAGCTAAACACATAAGCCTCCAGAAAACTGTCTGCCTGCGGATCTATTTTCCCGGCTATAACACTGCCAGCAATAATTCCTAAAAACAAAGGGGTAACCACGCTGGAGTAAGCAAAAATGCGGTTGTACACCACCTGCATCTCATCTACCACTGCGTCGTAATGCCGAAACACGAAGGCCGTACCACGGGCGATAATCCCCAGCAGCATGATCACCAGTGGAATGTGCAGGTATACCGACATCACACTGTATATCGCTGGAAACCCTACAAAAAGAATTACAACGGCAATGATCAGCCACATGTGATTTGCCTCCCACACCGGGCCGATCGTGTGGTGCATGGTTTCGCGGGTGCGGCTCCTGTTTTTATGAGAAGTAAAGAGTTCCACAATGCCCGCCCCAAAATCGGCACCGCCTAAAAGCAGGTACAGCAGAATGGACAAACAAAGAAAAGTGATGACTACGTATTCCATACCTTGGCTTAGCGTGCTAGGGGTTTTTCGTTTGTATCATACAGGACCGGCACCATTTTGATCTGGCGGTACAGGAGAAAAATGACCACCAGGCTCAGCGATACATAAATGGCGGTAAACAAATAAAAGGAGTACGCAATGCCGGGCATGGGCGTCACCGCATCGGCTGTTAGCATGACCCCATAGATGATCCAGGGCTGCCGGCCCACTTCCGTTACCACCCAACCGGCTTCCACGGCCAGAAAACCCAGCGGGCTTGCCAGCACAAAGAGCCAGAGGAACCAGCGCTTTGTTAACCAGGGCTGCTTGCGCCATAAAGTGCCAAAGTACAGCAGCGATACCAGCACCAGGAACATACCGATGCCCACCATGATCTGGAAGGCAAAATGCGTTACGGTGACAGGCGGCAGGTAGGCCGGGGGTATCTTATCTAATCCTTCTACCAAACCCGTAAAGTTCCCGTGCACCAAAAAGCTGAGCATACCCGGAATCTCCAGGGCGTAGTCCACTTTTTTATTTTCCTCGTCCGGTATGCCGCCTATGATGAGAGGTGCGGCCTCCTGTGTGTGGAAGTGAGCCTCCATGGCTGCTAATTTTGCTGGCTGCCTTTCTGCCACGTCTTTGGCAGAAAGGTCTCCGCTCAGGGGTTGCAGCAGGGCAGCCACAGCCCCGAAGATGGCAGCAATTTTAAAGGCCCTGGCATGGAAGGCAACGTTCTGCCTTTTCAGGATCATATAGGCATGCACACCTGCCACGGCAAAGCCGGTGGCTGCAAAGGCAGCAATGGTCATATGCAGCGCCTGCGTAAACCAGGCATCGTTGAACATGGCCGCGATAGGGTCTATGTTCACATAGGCTCCGTCCACTATATCGAAACCGGCAGGGCTGTTCATCCAGGCATTGGCAGACACCACCAGAATACCGGATGCCAGGCCGCTTACCCCAACCACTACCCCGGTAAACCAGTGGAACCATCGGTTAAAGCGATCCCAGCCGTACAGAAAGAAGCCGAGTGCGATTGCTTCTATAAAGAAAGCCGTTCCTTCGAGCGAGAAAGGCATGCCAAAAATAGGGCCGGCATGGGCCATAAACTCCGGCCAGAGCAGGCCTAGCTCGAAGGAAAGTACTGTACCGGATACAGCGCCCGTAGCAAAGAAAATAGCCACTCCCCTGCTCCATGCCTTGGTGAGGTTCTTGTAAACGGGATCATTTGTCCTGAGCCAGCGGTAGTGCGCCACTGCCATAAAAAAAGGCATGACCATGCCGATACAGGCATAGATGATGTGAAAACCCAGGGAAAGTGCCATTTGGGAGCGGGCTGCAAATAAATCGTCCATAGCAGGTGTTTTGGGGTACGGATAAAGATACGCACTAACAGGATAAATCGCGCGCCAGAAGGTTCTTTATCAAAGTGGCTTACTCTTTCCTCTATCGCCTCGCCTAAAAAATACTATCAGGATAACGTATCATACCTGTTATCCCTGTTAGAACAGGGGAAACAAAAAACACAGGTACTTCAGTAAGCAGCAGCACTATCAAGATAAAAGCTGGAAGAAACGCATACTTATTTGACTAAACCTTATACTAAAAGAGCACCTTTGTAAGGTGCTCTTTTAGTATAAGGTTTAGGTCTGTTTAACGTCCAAAATAAGTGTTGTAAGCTCCGTATTCCCTGTCGTCCAGCACACCATCCCGGTTGTCGTCCCACACATTAAACACGCCATCACTAAACTCCCGGTCATTGATCAGCTTGTCACCGTCCACGTCCCACTCGTTGTAGTAGTTGCTGTTGGCAAAGCTAGCGTTAAACTCATTCTCATCCAGGGTCCCATCGGCGCTGGTGTCCCAGTCAGCCCAGTTCTCGTCCAGCAGACCATAGTCTTTACTAGCGGTGTTCCACTCCATCTCATCCAGTAAATTGTCATCGTTCACGTCCCAGATATCGAAAAAGCCACCGTTGTACTCGTACTCATCCAGGTTACCGTCGTCGTTCTCATCCCAGACGCCGTAGTCGCCGGTCGCGGCAAAAGTGGTGTTAAACTCATTCGCGTCCCAGGTGTCTGCTCCCACCTCTGTTACGTCTGTGTCCACTACCTCTTCGCCCACGGTTGTTTCTGCTGTTTCGGTGGCACAGGCTACCATCCCCGCCGCGAGCATAAGGCAAAACCCGTTTCGCAGCCACTTTACAACACTGTGTTCATTCCTTTTCATAGTCAGTTCTCTTTTAGTTTCACATCTTGGTTACTAATGACTACGTGAACACCTGAAGGGAGATTAATTTCTGTCCTGAGATTCCCTCCCTCGTGCGTACAGGCTATGCTGTGGCTGCCTGTTGGCTTTGCGTATGCTTCTGCTTGAAAAAGATCCGGAAGGTGCTTCCTTTCCCTACCTGACTTTCCACTTCTATCCTGCCACCTGCATTCTCCACGATCCTTTTCACGATGTACAAACCCACCCCCGAGCCTTCCACATGGTCGTGCAGGCGCTTAAACATCGAGAACATCTTTCTTTCTTCTGACAGGTCTATGCCCAAACCGTTATCAGCAACTGCTAAGACTAAGTAACCAGGCCTTTTTTCCGTTGTAATATGTATCTCGGGCAGGCGGTTGGGAGCGCGGTACTTGAGGGCATTGCTCAGCAGGTTATACACCACACTCCGCGCATTCTTTGACGAGAAATGGATTGTGGAATGCGGGGAAAACTGGCGGTGGATACGGGCTCCCGTTTCCCGAATAACTTTTTCGAAGTCCAGTTCTACTTCGGCCACCACGTCCACCAGATTCACAGCGGTAATATCTTCTCCGGATTCCCGCTGTATTTTAGCCACCTCCGATAAGTCGGCCACTGCTTTTTTAAAGCGTTCAATAGAAGCCCGTATGTGGTGGATCAGTTGTTGGACAACATCCATCTCCATCGTTTCAGCGGGCAAATAATCCACCAGCACCTCTAGCAGCCCTTCTATGTTAGAGATGGGGGCTTTTAAGTCATGCGAGGCCGAGTAAACAAAATTATCCAGGTCGGCATTTGTGGCTAAGAGTTCCTTGTTTATGGCTTCTATCTCGTGGCGGGCCTCCACCTGCTCGTTTATTTCTATGGCGACGGCAATTACTCCTGTTATAAAGCCTTGCGCATCCCGCATGGGGTGGTACACGAAGTTGACGTAAACGTCCTCCATCTTGCCGTTTCGCTCCAGCATCAGGTGGTGTTCATTGGCAACAAAGGGCACGCCGGTGTTCAGCACCCCTTCGAGCAACTCCTTTATGCCCTGGTCCAGGGCCTCCGGTATAGCCTCTAAGACGGGTTTTCCCAAGACGTCGGCTGGCTTTCTGCCCCAGATTTCGCATATGCCCGGGTTTGCCAGGTCAACGATGAACTGCGGCCCTCTGAGGATAGTGATCCCGACAGGGGCCTGCTGAAAAATATCATTCAGGTACTCCCGTTGGCGCGCCATTTCCTCCCGTGTCCGTACACTGGTGATGGTCGTGGCCATTTGCCCCGCTAGTAAATGGTGCAGGTTCTGGTAATTCTGGTCATATTCCAACCTGGGGCTAAGCCCTGCAATAAAAAAACCAATAAGCCGGTTTTGTCCTGTCCTGAAAATTGGCAAAACAGCAGCCCGGTGTATCGGCTGCAAGCCCAGGCCGGGTTCTGCGGAGGCTTTTTCACCAGCGACAGGCAAATCGATGATAACCTGCTTTTTTGTCTTCTGCACCTGTAAAAAAGGGCAGTCGGGACCTGCTTTCTCCAGTATAACCTGTTCCGGAAAAACGTTTTCGGATAAGCCGCCGCCTTTCCCTAAAAGCCTTGCCGCTGTGCCTGTTCCGTTTAACAGGTACACCATGCTGAAGGGAACATCATTTTTGTTGTCGTGCAGAATATCGCAAACAGACTGGCAAACCTGCTCCAGGGTCAGCGTTTGTGTGGAGGCTTCAGACACTTCCTTCAAGGTCTTGAGCCTGCGCTGCCCCAAAATGGTATCTGTTACTTCTGTGCAGGCACAAAATACTCCTGCCACCTCTCCTGCATCATTAAAAACCGGGCTATAGGAAAAGGTCCAATAGGTTTCCTCCAGAAAGCCTTTGCGGTCCAGCAAAATAAACATGTTCTCAGCATAGAACTGTTCTTCATGCGTCATGATGCCTTCGGCTACCTGGCCTATCTGCTCCCATATCTCAGACCACATCACCCGGGCACTGGTACCCAGCGCTTCGGGGTGCTTCTTGCCCAGGGCGGGCAGGTAGGCATCGTTGTGGAACATGTAAAAGTCTTTCGACCACCAGATGAACATGGGGAAGCCGGAATTCAGTAGCAGCCGAACGCTGGTTTTCAGGCTTTCCGGCCACTGCGCTGGCTCCCCCAGGGGGTGAGCAGCCCAGTTATAGGCCCGCATAAGCGCTCCCATTTCGCCCCCTCCTTTCAGGAAACCCGGCGTGTCTTTTTGGTAGATGGTGTCACTGTTTGCTTGCCCCATTTGCTAAGGAATGCTATGTATTTCGTTTTGTGATAAGTAATGACAGAAACAGGCAACCCGCCTTCTGATATACCACCATGTTATAATACCTTAAAAAGGATTATCTCTTCTGTCCTTTCCCTGCTGCCTTTTTATAAGCTTATACCATTCAGTAGAAGCAGTTAACAGCAACCGCCCCCATCGTAAAAGTAAGTCGACTCTGTCACATAGATGTCGTTACGCCCTAAAGCCTGCAGTGCTCCGGCTGTTTTATCGCATACGGCAAGCGGTTGATTATGTAGCAGGGTGTGCCCTTTGCCATCGTCAAAGAAGTTCTCTGTGCCGTAGTAAATGGCATGCTTTCCGGTAAAAACACAGGGGCCATCTTCGGGCATAGGGTCTTTGATGGCGCAGATCTCGACGCTTTCGATAAATACCAGTTCCTCTGTATCGTACTGCCCCGGGGCCAGCACGCGGTAAGGACGCTTGGCCCGTACCTCCACGGTTCCGAAGCCAACGCTGGTCATAAAATCAATGTACTGCTGCAGGGGCATGGCACCGCTCAGGCACAGGGCCCGAAGCCGGTCGTCCTGCTGCAGGCTTTCCGGCATAAAGCTATCACTAACAGGGTCTGACAGTACCAATCGTCCGTGTGGTTTTAACACTCTGTACATTTCGGAGAGGGCTATTTTCAGTTCCTCCGCCTTAAAAATATTGAACAGGCAATTCTGAGCGGCCACGTCGATGCTTGCATCCGCTACAGGCAGGCTCAGGGCATCCCCTTCTTTCAGGGTCACAAAGTCGCTGCTAAACCACTGGTTCTGCCTCTCCGCCTCCTGCAGGTTCTCGGCACAAACAGCCAGCATGCGTGCTACCGGGTCCACGCCAATAACAGCTCCCGGTCTGCGGCAGAAGTAGGAGAACTGCAACAGCTCCATACCACCCCCTACGCCCACGTACAGTACCGTAGGGTTATTGCTCAGGTCGCGCGGGTTTACCGTAGACCCACAACCGTAGTTCATTTCCAGCATTTTGGAAGGCACCTTTAACTCCGGGAGTTGCCATACAGGGGTAGTGGTACAGCAGAGGCCCTGCTGCGGGTTTGCGGCAGCTTCGTCGTATACTTGCCTGGCGGCTTCTAGGTAATTAGGCATAAGATCAGGATGTCGGGGTTAGACGTGCGGCCCCTCGCTCGTAAAAGAAAGGCGCGACAAGAAACACTGCCCGAAAGCAGGAAGGGCGTTTGCACCATATTAGCCAAAGTTAAACAAACTCCCGTACGGATTTATACTTAGCACTGGTTTTCCTTTTAAACGAATTAGTACGCTGTAGTGGCTTATGCAAAATGACGCGCCAGGAAATCATGCGCATTCCGGAATAAAAAGTTCTGTACCACCTCGTCTGCATCACGCATGTCAATGCCTGCCTCCGGGGCATACTTCTCAAAGGCCCCCTTGAGTTTTTCGGGTAAATCTTTGAAATGGCTGGCGTTCGGGCAGAACTTCACGGCATGAATAAAGCCGTCGTAATCGGTGCCGACGCAAATGTGCTTCCAAGGGTTTACCCCATCCAACTGCTGCCCGACCTTCACAATATGGAAGATGTTATTGACCATGTGCCGCATGTGCAGCTCTTCCAACTCGTGCGTATTTAAACTGAAGGGAACTCTTATGCCGCTGTTACTCTCCTGTGCCTCTTCTTCGTCATTGTCATCCTCCGCCGCTTCATAGCCTGCAGTATGGAACAACTCCCGCTCTGCCGTAGAGACAAACTCCTTCTGGAAAGTCTTCTGACCCACGTGCAGCTTCACCTCTGCCCCCAGGATGCGCTCATCAAAGGAGATGCCCAGCAAACCGCAGGATAACAGCACCTGCATAATGTCTTCGTCATACAAATTGATGGAAGTGGGGTTGAACAGGGTATCGGGCAGGTAGCCTTCGGGTTTATCGTACACAACCTTCACACAGCCCTCGCCTTCATGCTCCTTCAGCTTCCGGATCGGCATGTTCTGATAGGAGAAGCCTGTTACCCCAATATGGGAGGCAATCAACGGGATACCTTCCCAGCCCTGCTCCTTTCGTAGGTCGTACAGCATCTTTCTCGCCTTCAGGCTCATGTGCTTTATATCCACCAGCACCTGGTAAGGTAAACCGGTATAGCATTTTAGAATCAGCTCTTTCCCGGACTCCTCCAATCCGTTGCCTCTGGGGATGAACTCACTTTTCCCGAAGAGCTTGATGCCGAAGGCATGGTTGCAGAAGACGTTCTGACTTAAGTGGGTGATGGTGAGGTACAGCAGGCGGGGCATGTCCGGATGACGCACAAACCCCTCTAAGTTGGCTAAAATACGGCTGGTATCCTCGTGCTCGTTTTTTCCATAGTAAAACGCGTGCCCCCCTTCCACGTTAAAGATCAGGTGGAGCGTTTCTGTGTCGTCCGCATTGTAATCCTGAAAGCTCCTGAGCACCTTAATTCTTTTGACTCCGCCCGTAGCAGGGTCAGGGTTTTGCTGCACACGCAAGAGGTTCTGATACTCCTGTTGTAACAGTTCGTAATAGGGCGTCTCGCCAGAGGCGATGCGTTTCAGTTGCCCCACCTGCAGGTATTTGCCTAACAGCGGAGAAGCCTCGTATAACAGGTTCCTTTGGGCAATAGCCATTTCCAGGGGATGCAAGGTGGCACAAACCAAATTACTCCCTCCTTCCGCCAGTTGGCAGAGGCTGCTTTTGGAGTCTACCTCGTTCCCCAGTACATCATCCACTTTTACAGCAACTTTATCCCAGCAACTGATCCTACCCTCGCCAGGCAGTTGGAACATAGGTTTTAAAGAGGTATGACAGTGTAAGTCAAAAACGTGCATATATAAATGAAGCTTAAAGGCAGGCGCAGTAAAAGAAGCCGGAACATAATTTCTTAGCGCGACACTCAGACATGTTGACAAACGACAGCACGAAGCCCACCTTTTCGCCATGCCTGCCCCACTGCTTACGGCCTAACAGAAGGTGCTGATGCAGTAGCCCGCAGTTTCCCAGGAAAAATACAAGGAGGCACTTATAGCTTTATAAAATGCAGTCTTCTCCGCTAGTGTAGGGTGATAAAGAGGTATAGGTCATAACAACATAGATGCGAACGAAAAGCAAGAGCCCCGCAAGTGCTATACTTGCGGGGCTCCAGGTAAAAGCTTTTTGTTTGATGCTTTTCTTTTATGAGGGAACATGCTAGGCTTCCTGCTTCTCCAGGCTAAACAGGGCGCTCAGGCCTTGCAGTAAGGCTTCTGATTCGCCTCGCTGGCAGGCCGCCTTTAGCTCCAGGGCCGGCATCTTCACGATCTTGTTCAGAATGTTCTTGGTGAGGACCTCCACCAATTGCTGCTCTTCTGCCCCCAGGTTCTTCAGGTAGCGGGCTACTTCCTGCTGCCGGATCTGCTCCAGGCGCTGTTTGAACTGCTGCAGGGCCGGCGACATCGCCATTTCGCGTGTCCAGGCGCTAAACTCCACGAGGGCCTCTGCCACAAGACCTTTTACTTCGGGGATGGCCGCAATGCGCTTTTCCAGGGCAGAGGTAGCCCTGTTCCGGATACTGTCGATGTTGTACACGCAAACACCGGCAAGGGATTCCAGGGCAGCATCTACGCTGCGTGGCATCGAGAGGTCGATGAAGAACTTGGGGCTGCGTACGCCCTGCTTTTCAACGGTTTCTCTGGCAATGAAAAAACAGTCGCCAGGCACAGAGGAGATCACGACATCAGCTGCCTGTATCTCTTGCCACACGTTCTCCCAATACACGGCCCTTGCCCCTGTTTTCTGCGCCAGCTCCAGAGCTTTGTGGTGCGTACGGTTTGCAATGATGATGTTGTTTACCGCTGACTTCTGGAAGTTATCGCACACGTTCGCTCCAATCTCTCCTACCCCGATCATCAAGACGCGCGGATTCTCCATGTTAGCGGTTAACTCCTCCACCAGCTCCACCGTGGCATAAGACACCGAGGCTGCCCCGTCGCGGAAAGCGGTCTGGTTTACCACCTGCTTGTTCGTGGCAAAAATGGTATGCATTAAGCGGTGCAAAAAAGGGCCGGCCATGCCGGCATCCGCTGCCCACTGGTAGGCTTTCTTGACCTGGTTCAGGATCTGCATGTCCCCCACCACCTGCGACTCCAGGCCCAGCCCTACATAAAACAAATGCTGTACAGCCTCCTGATGGCTGGTAATGTGCCGAAAGTAAGGCGTGATCTCTTTCGTGGCAATAAAGCCTTTCTCGAGGGCGATCAGCTTGATGATTTCGCGGGAATAATCGTTGTCAGCGGCGTAGTAAACTTCTGTACGGTTACAGGTAGAAAGCACCAGCACATCCTGCGCTCCGGTAAACTCCTTTATCTTGTCCAACAGGTTCCTGCAGCCGATCTCGTTTAAGGAAACGGCCTCACGAACAGCAATAGGTGCGTTTTTATAGGATAGTGTAAGTACTTTAAACTGATTTTGCATCTTCTTCATATCAGGTCTGGTACAAATTTCCGCAAAAGCCTCAGGTATAAATATGATAATTGTCACTTGCTGCTGCGACTTATATCACCATCTGCTCCTGAAGCTGCTAATTTTGTGTGATCTACAGGAACCTTATCAGCATTTGGAGAAGCTTTAACAGCTCGGTGTAATGCACAAAATACCAGAAGAAAACAAAAGGAGGGCTTGCCTATGGGAGTCCCCAGGACAGGGAAGTAGAAAGGGACAGGGCGATCTTAACGCAGGAAAGACGGCCTTAGCTACCAAGGTGTCCTCCCGAATACGCCGGAGGCATGAACTGAAAAAGGCCTGCAGGCTTGCGAGATTTAAAACAGCATCCCCAACACACTCTCTCCTAGAAGTTGAAATGAAAGATCCCGTGGCTTTTCACAAGATTAATCATATGAAGGGACACGTATAGCTGGGTTAAAAAATAAGGCAGGCTCCGATGTACAGCGCCTGCCTTATTTTTTAGTTTCGCATACGGGCCAGTTTGTCCGGGTTCAGGATCATGATTCTGCTACCCTGGCTGTCGATGAGCTTTTCATCTTTGAAGTCTGCCAGGGTGCGGATAACCGTCTCTTTAGAGGCACCTACGATGCTGGCCAGGTCCTCCCGCGAAATAGTGATCTGGGTCGTTTCGTTGCCTTCGTCCTGGTACTGCTTCTTTACCAACATCAGGGCCTCGGCTACGCGCTTGCGCACGGAGTTATAGGCGAGTTTTAAAAGGCGTTCTTCCCGGTCGGCCAGGTTATCGGACAGGATCTTGATAAACTTGTTGGCCACATCCCGGTTATGGTTCAGGAGCGAAAAGAAGTCCTCTTTTGAGATAACATACACCTCCGACTCCTCCAGGGCCATGGCCGATTCGCGGTAGCTTGTTTCCTCCAGCAGGTCCAGGTAGCCAATAAAGTCACCGTCCTTGTACAGGTTGGTAATGTACTCCCGGCCATCCTCATTGGACTTGTAAGTTTTCACTTTTCCCTTGTTCAGGAAGTACAGGGCATTCGGGTGATTGCCTTCCAGAAACAGGTTCTGCTTCTTTTTGAAAACCGTGACCTTCTGGTTATTAGAGATCAGCTTGTTCAGGTCCTCATAGCCTTTCGCCTCCTCTATAAAGTTATCCAGCCCTTCCGCGTTCTTCTTGAAGTCGGCCTTCAGGATTTCGTTCTTTTTCAGGCGCATCTCCACCACGTCCAGCAGTTCCAGATCGTCGAACGGCTTGATCAGGTAGTCGTCGGCCCCCAGGTTCATGCCTTTCCGGAAGTCCTCTTTCTCTGACTTTGCCGTGAGGAACACAAAAGGAATACCCGACGTGAGCGGATTCTTGCTCAGCATGTGCAGTACCCCATAGCCATCCAACTGCGGCATCATGATATCGCAGATGATCAGGTCGGGCTGTTCTTTTTTGGCCAGTTCAACCCCTACCTTCCCGTTCTCGGCCTCCACTACCTCATAATTGGCAAGTGTTAGAATCTCCGCTGTGTTTTCACGAATTTCCTGGCTGTCTTCAATAAGTAATATTTTCTTCATGGCTATTTGTTTTGGGAAGTGTAATGGTGAATGTTGTGCCCTTGTCCAGCTCGCTCTCATAGTCCAGGCTACCGTTCATGATCTCAACGTATTTCTTTACGATGTTCAGTCCCAGTCCTGTTCCCTGTATGTTCGTGACATTGTGGGCGCGGAAAAACGGGGTAAACAAGTGCGCTTTGTCTGCCTCGGGTATGCCGATGCCCTCATCCTGCACGGTTATCTGCACGCAGTTGTCCGGTGTTATCCCGGTCATAAAGTAAATGCTTTTGCCCTCGCCGGAGTATTTACTGCCATTCGACAGCAGGTTGATCATCACGTTCTTCAGCAACTGCTTGTCCATGTGCACCTCCTTCTCCCCGGTGTGCTGATAGCGGATCTGCTGGCCGGGCTTCAGGTAACCCTGCATTTCGTCCTTCACCTCTTTGGCAAAGTACTCCAGGTTAAAAGTAGTAGGCACATTGTAGATCTTGCCTTCCTCCATCCGGCTGATGGACAGGAAGTCGTTCAGGATATTGGTCAGATTACTTACCGCCGACTTTATCCGGTCCACGTGCTTGAGCCGTTTGTCATCGTCGTCCGCGTTTTTGTACTTGGCAATGAGGGAGGCCGAAGACAGAACCGTGCTCAAAGGCGTCCGGAACTCGTGTGAGGCAATGGTCACAAAGCGGGACTTCAGTTCGTGCAGCTCTTTTTCCTTTTTGAGGGCCTTCTTAATTTCCTGCTGGGCCTCGTACAGGCTCCTGTTTGTCTGCTCCAGTTTGCGGATGGCATCGGCCAGTTCCTGCGTGCGCTCCTCTACCCGCTGCTCCAGCTCCATGTTCAGCCGCTGGATCTGCGCCAGGCTCTTGGCATGCTCAATGCTATAACGGATCGAGCGTTCCAGGTCAAAGGGATTGAAGGTGCCTTTAACCAGATAGTCCAGGGCGCCCGCGCGCATCGCTTTTTCATCTGTTTCGCGGTCTGTCTGCCCTGTAAGCAAAATGAAGGGCGCGGTGATGCCCTCTCCCACAGCCCGCGTGATCAGTTCCAAGCCATCATGTGCACCCAGGAAGAAATCCACCAGGTACACATCGTGCTTCCGCTGGTGAATCTGCTCCAGCGCTTCGGTAAAAGAAGAAGTCCAGTCGAGGAGATAATTTCGGCCGGGTATGTCATCCATAATATCCCGGGTGATGATGTAATCATCCTCATCATCGTCGATCAACAGTACTCTTATCTTATCGGGCATGAAGGAAATCGCTTGGTTAACGGTGTTAGGGTTTAGGTAGTTCTACTATCTCGAACCAGTACTTGCTCAGGGTTTTCATCACATCCACCAGGGCACCAAAGGTCACCGGCTTCGCAATAAAGGAGCTGACACCCAGGTCGTAGGTCTTCAGGATGTCCTCTTCGGCTTTGGACGTGGTCAGCACAACTACCGGAATAACCCGCAGGTGCTCATCAGATTTAATTTCTTTTAGCGCCTCACGCCCGTCTTTCTTAGGCATGTTCAGGTCCAGCAAAATAAGGCCGGGGGTAGGGTACTTCTCTTTGTCTGCATAGCTGTTGCGGTTGTGCAGGTAATCGAGCAACTCCTCCCCGTTCTCTACAAACTGCACCTGATTTGTCAGGCGGCTTTCGTCTAAGGCGTCCTTTACCAGCATGCGGTCTTCCGCATCATCGTCGGCAACAAGTATCACTATGGGTCTTTTATTTGATTGCATGCGTTTATTTTTATTCCTGAATGTGTTTCATAGCAAGTAACACGATAAAGCGGGTGCCTACCCCGGGCTGACTTCTGGCCGTAATGTCGCCGCCGTGCCGCACCGCAATTTTCCGGCAGATAGCCAGTCCGACCCCGGAGCCTTCATACTTCTGTCCTTCCAACCGCTGAAAAATGTTGAAGATCCGGTCCAGGTACTTTTCATCAAAGCCAATGCCGTTGTCCTCTACCGTGATCTCCACCAGCTCATCGCCTGGGGTGGCGGTCATGTGGGCCTGGCGTTGCAACTTATTTGCAAAGATACGAATGATTGGCTTCACATCATCCTTGCGGAACTTGATGGCGTTGCTGATCAGGTTCTGGAAGAGCTGCCGCATCTGGGTTGGTTCCGCCTCTATAGTGGGTAATGGCGAGCGTTCTATCACTGCCCCGGTTTGCTCGATCGTCACCTCCAGGTCCGACAGCACTTCGGTTAGTATGTGATCCAGGTCTACAGGCACAAATGGCTTGGACTTGGTCGTTACCCGCGAAAAGGAGAGCAGGTCGTTGATCAGGTTTTGCATCCGAACGGCAGCATTGAGCATGCGGTCTACGTAATCTTTGCCCTGCTCGCTCAGGTTGTCGTACTCCTTGGTCTTCACCCGGTCCCCAAAGGCCTGTATCTTGCGCAGGGGCTCCTGCAAATCGTGCGAAGAGACATAGGCAAAGTCCTGCAGCTCCCGGTTGCTGCGCTCCAGCTCAGCGGCATAGCGGCGCAGCCTTTCTTCGCTTATCTTCTGCTGCGTGATGTCATGGATAAAGCCGGTATACACGGTTCGCTCCGCCAGGTGCACCTCGCTGATACTCAGGTACAGCGGAAAGATAGTGCCGTCCTTCTTCAACCCGGAAACTTCCCTGCCAATGCCGATGATGCGCCTCTCCCCGGTTTCGTGGTAGTGGTGCATGTAGTTGTCGTGCAGGCTGCGGTCTGGCTCCGGCATCAGGATGTTTATCTTTTTGCCCAGCAGCTCCTCTTCGGTATAGCCAAACAACCTGGCGGCGGAGGCGTTTACCATCTCCATTATCCCGCGCTTGTCGATGGTGATGATGCCATCCACGGCTGTCTGGATAATCGAGTTGATCTTGCTCTCACTTTCGCGCAAGGCAGCTTCTGCCTTTTTAAGCTCCGTGATGTCATGCACAATGCCTGTAAACAGCTGCTTATCCTGCAAGTTCACCTCACTAATGCTTAAGCGAAAGGGGAACACAGTTCCGTCTTTCTTTTTGCCCAGCACTTCGCGTCCCTTGCCAATGATCTGCCCTACCCCGGTACGGTGGTAGTTCTCGATGTACTTGTCATGCAGGCTACGGTCAGGCTCGGGCATCAGGATGCTCACATTCTGGCCAATACACTCTTCGGGTTCATAGCCAAAAATACGTGCTGCCGCCGGGTTCATGGTTTCTATAACCCCATGCCGGTCGATGGTGATGATGCCATCAATCGCCGTATCAATAATAGCTTTTAAGCGGGTCTGGCTGTCCGTGCTGTTGTTCTGGTTATGGTGTGTTTCTTCCAAAGAAAGGTGTTTTTGATTTTAGGAAACAATGCTTTGCCCAGCGATCGCCAAACGATGTACAGGCCAGACTAAGGCAAGGCAAGGTGCAAAACAAAGAAAATAGCTAATAGCTTAAGATACTATTTTTTGCGGTATAATTATAGGAAAAGCCGCCTTGATCAGGCAAGGCCGCCTCAAAAATGATCAGCTTCCAAAACCAGTTCCCTCCCAGAATATAAGCCGAAGACACCAAGGGCTAGAAACGGTACCCTTTGCCTTCCTCTAAGCGACTTTCTCCTGAAACATCTCACCGCTCTCTGTTTTTGCTCCCGCCTGTGTACTGGCTGAGCCTTGCATGCCACTTACCTGCTTTATAGTAGTCTTAAATAAAGATAAAGTTTAAACTTATCTTTTAAATAACGTAAAACAACGCATGGCAATACCTGTCGAATGCTACTACAGAAACTCTTCCTGTTCCTACTGTTCCTGTTTGTGTTAGCGCCCAAGGGGCAAGCGCAACAGCAGCAATACACGCTGTCGGGCACGGTACGCAGTGCGTGGGGAGAGCGCCTGGAAGAGGCTTACATGGTCATAAACCCGGGGAACAAAATAGTGGCCACAGGTGAGAAAGGACGTTTCTCCATCACCCTAGAAGAGGGCACCTATCAGATCATCTGCCAGTACGTGGGCATGGAGCCCTTTAGTTATGAGGTGGTGCTGAACGAGGATTTGGATGTAAACCTGGAGCTGGTGCAACGTAATTTCCAACTAAAGCAGGTAGAGATCACAACGCAGCCGACGATGGACGTGAACTCAACCCACTTGGGCAGCACTTATGTGGATCAGAAGCTGTTGGCCCGCATGCCGGCCCTGTTAGGGGAGGCTGACGTGATCCGCTCTGTCTCCTCGCTGCCTGGTGTCGTGAACGCCGGCGAGGGGACCTCAGGCTTTTATGTGCGCGGGGGCAGTGCCGACCAGAACCTCATCTTGCTGGATGACGCCCCTGTTTTTAATGCCAATCACCTGTTTGGCTTCTTTTCTATTTACAACCCGGACGTGCTGGAAAGCTATGAGCTGCACCGCAGCGGGATATCAGCCAAATACGGCAGCCGTATCTCCTCTATCCTGGACGTGAAAATGCAGGATGGCAACTTTGAAAAAATGCGCTACCAGGTAGGCCTGTCTCCCATCACGGCTAAACTCAGTGCCGACGGCCCTATAACTCCCAAACTAAGCATGCTGGTGGCCCTGCGTGGGGCATATCCTGATTATGTACTGAAACTCTTCCCTAGTGATAACATCAGGAACAGTTCAGGCTATTTTTATGATGGCAACCTGAAGTTCAAATACCAGTTAAACGAGAAAAACAACTTCAGCTTCTCGGGCTACTACAGTGCGGATGGCTTTAAATTCCCCTACGACACCACCTATCACTGGACGAACACCCTGGGTACCCTTAAGTGGAACCATCTGTTTAACAACGACTTTGCGGGCACGCTTACGCTGGTGAAGAGCCTCTATCAAAATACAGTGGAGGGTATAGCGACAGGAGAAGAGTTTAAGCTGAAATCAGGCATAGACTACGCGCAGGTAAAAGCAGACCTGGGCTACTATGGCCTCGATCAGCACGAGTTGGAGTTTGGCACCTCTGCCGCACTATACGATATACAGCCGGGTGACCTGATCCCTTATGGTACCTCTAGCTTAAACAGGCGCACCCAGGATCGCGATAAAGGCTATGAATACACGGCATACTTGAACGATTCGTTTGTCTTAAACGAGAAGCTCTCCCTATCAATAGGGCTACGCTACTCCTTCTTCCGGAAAGTGGGCCCTGCTGAGGTGTACCTCTATGCCGAAGGGGTACCCCGCAGCGAAACATCCGTTTATGACACCCTTCGCTATAGCTCCGGAGAAGCAGTACAGCATTACCAGGGACTGGAACCCAGATTCTCTGTCAAGTACTCGCTGAACGCTAAGAGCTCGCTGAAGCTTGGCCTTAGCCGCACCCGCCAGTACATACAGCTTATTTCCAACACGGCCGCCATTACCCCCGTGGACGTGTGGAAGCTCTCTAACAAGTACATGGAGCCGCAGGTGGCCGACCAGGTGACGGTAGGGTATTTCTACATGCACCCGGAGCGCCGCTACGAGTTTACCTGGGAAGTGTATTACAGGAAGCTGTACAACCAGCTGGACTACAAAGACGGGGCTGTTATCCTGCTCAACCCGACCCTGGAAGCAGACCTGCTCTACGGCGAAGGCGAGGCCTACGGATCAGAGTGGCTGCTGAAAAAGAGCAAGGGCCGGCTAACCGGTTGGCTTAGCCTGAGCTACTCCCGCTCTTTCCGTACCATTGCCGGCAACACGCCCGAAGAAACCATTAACAACGGGGCTCCCTATCCCTCGAACTACGATAAGCCGGTTAACATCAGCATCTTCACAAACTATCACCTGACCCCTAAGTGGACCTTCTCCTCTAACTTTAATTATAGCACTGGTCGCCCTATCACGGGTTCGGACTCCTGGTTCAATTACCACGGCAATATCTTCGCCAACTATTACGGCCGTAACCAGGAGCGCCTGCCAGACTACCATCGGCTGGATATCTCCTTTAACTACACGTTCCGAAAGTCGGAGCGCGTGGAGAAGAACCTGAGTATTTCGGTTTATAACCTCTACTTCCGGAAGAACGCCTACTCTACGCTGTTCCAGCACTATTTTGGGGCGCCCCCCATGGCATACCGGCTCGCTGTGATCGGAGTGGCCATTCCCTCGGTTAGTTACAACATTAAATTTTAAGTGCTTATGTGGAGGAGACTTTGGACTTTGCTATTGCTCATGCTCTTACTGCCTGGCTGTGTCGACCCGATAGAGTTCGAGCAGGAGGACCAGCAGGAGCACCTGGTGGTGGAGGCAACCTTTTCGAACCTCGACTCCAGCTACGTGCGCCTCAGCTACTCCCAGCCCTACCGCTATCCCTTTAATAAGTTCGAAGAAAATGCCACAGTCTACATCACGAGTGAGGCCGGGGAGTATATTCCTTTTTATCATACCCAGAGTGGCCTCTACAAACCAGAGGCGGAGGCAAGGGCACAAATAGGGCACACCTACCAACTCCACCTGCAAATCGGCCCCAACAGCTATGCCTCCAAACAAGTGAAGGTGCTGGAACCGGTGCCGATCGACTCGGTGTATACGGAGTTTGCAGAAGTGGAAGTAGGTATCTGGGGAGCCCGCGAAAAAGCTCTTATGCCTGGCTACAAGTTCTTTGTAGACTATACAGATCCTGGAGGTCTGATAAACTTCTACCGCTGGTCCGTGACCAGCGTGATCGAGGTGTACACACAACCCTGGGATTATATAGACTACTCCTGTATTGGCTGCCCCCGTCCCGCCCCGAAAGACTGCTGTGCCCACTGCTGGATTTATGAGCGCGCACAACTATACAAGGTCCAGAATGACCGGCTTTCCGATGGCCGTAAAACCATACACCAGGAGCTACATTTTGTTCCCTTCGAGCGCGACCTGCAGGCAAAGAACAAGATCACCATCTACCAGCACGCCATTTCTGAAGAGGCCTATAACTTCTTTAAGGTGGTAGAACAACAGCAACAACGAACGGGTACCGTGTTTGACCCGCCACCTTCTCAGTTAAAAGGAAACATCTACAACGTAGAAAACGAGGACGAACAGGTCATCGGCTTCTTCGATGCCTCCGCGGTTAGCAAGAAAGAGATCATCATAAACCGGAAGAATATAAAAGAGATGAACGTGGGCGAATACGTGTACCCCGATGATTGCCGCGAAATCCGGAATGCCACTACCCGAAAGCCCGAAGGCTGGTAAAAACGCCATCAGGTCTAAGCCTGTCGCAACGATCCCCGCTCTTACTCCTCTACGGCAAGCTGCGCGTTGATCAGGGGCGTTTTAGGGGCCAGGAAAAAGCCCGTGAGGCTGGCGAACAGGATCGGGATAAAATGATGAAAGCCTGTTAAGGTAGAAAGCAGGATAATCGTGCTGATGGGTGTTCTGGTCACGCAGGCATTAATGGCCGCCATGCAACTGACCATGATCAGCGCCAGGTGCTGGCCCGGAAAGGCCGTGTGCAGCAGCATGCCCAGCGTGGCACCCACAAAGAAGAGCGGGATGATAAACCCTCCCCGCCAGCCTGAGGTAACGGTAAAGGCGATGGCCAGGATCTTGGCTACGAACAGCAGTGCCAGAAAGCCCAGCGTGTACTCCTCAGCCAGGAGCAAATTCAGCTCATCATGACTAAAGTAGCGGGTAAGCGGCACATAAAAGGCAATGGTGCCAATGAGCAGTCCGCCGATGGTCATTTTAACATAAATCGGCACCCGCAGCTTCTTGAATAAACTACGGCACTGACGCACAGTAAAGATGAACAGCCAGCCAGCCGCCGTACCAGCCAGGGCATACAGCATGGCATAAAAGAAATCATTCAACTCGGGGGCGGCATATACCGGGAAAATCCAGGTAGGCCCAATCCCGATGTGCGTGATCAGGATAAAGATAACATAGCTGGAACAACTCGCGACAAAGGCCGGTATCAAGGCCTGGTAATAC
>NZ_FZOQ01000065.1 GCF_900188175.1 Pontibacter ummariensis
AGGTAAAGCTCCACTAGGCTATTTTTAGCGTCGTAGCCCAAATCCTCCCCCACCCTAACCTTTTTCGGTGTGTTGTCCTGCTGGCTTAGATTGAGCCAGTCTGCCACCACAGACAGGGTGGTTCCCTGCAGCATCACAGAGGTCAGCACAATGAAAAAGACGATATTGAAGATCATGTCTGACCGCTCAACCCCTGCCAGCAAGGGGTAGGTGGCAAACACAATAGGTACGGCACCCCGCAGCCCCACCCAGGACACATAAAGCTTGTCCTGTAGGGAAGTTTCAAAAAAGGACATCCCAATGAACACGCTCACCGGACGTGCCACAAAAATCAGGAACAATGAGATGAGCAGCCCCATGCCGATGACGGGTAGCACCTGTGAGGGGAAGACCAGCAGGCCCAGCGTCAGGAACATGAGAATCTGCATGAGCCAGGCCAGCCCATCGTAGAACTTGGTAAGGCTGCCTTTATGGATGAAGTTCCTATTCCCGAGTATGACCGCCGCAATATAAACTGACAGGAACCCATTCCCGCTGATGAGGTTTGTAAAGGAAAAGGTAAAAAACAGCATGGCCAGCGTGAGTGCCGGGTAAAGCCCATCCTGCTCCAGCTTAATGCGGTTGATGACCCAGCCCATGGTGCGGCCCATCACCACGCCCATCACAGTGCCGATGCTCATCTGCAGAAAGAACATCGGCACCAGTTGCCAGACGCTGGCTTCTTCATTTGTGAGCAGGAACGTGAAGCTAACGGTCAGGAAGTAGGCCATCGGATCATTACTGCCTGACTCCAGCTCAAGGGTGGGCCGCAGGTTGTTTTTCAAGCCGATGTTCTTGGAGCGAAGGATAGAGAAGACGGCAGCCGCATCGGTGGAGGACACGACCGCTCCCAGCAGCAGCCCCTCCAGCAGGGAGAACCCCAGCAGATAAGAGGCAAACAAGCCCACCAGCATGGCGGTGATAAAAACGCCAAGAGTAGATAACGTTATTCCTCGCCAGAGAATAGGCTTTGTGCTTTCCCATCGGGTATCCAGCCCGCCCGAAAAAAGAATAATGGCCAGGGCGATGGTGCCCAGCGACTGCGCTGTCAGTGCATCGTCAAAGTATATGCCCCCTATTCCCTCGGAACCGGCCAGAATCCCCACGCCAAGGAAGAGCACAAGGGCAGGTATGCCAAATCTGCCCAGGCTCTTACTGATCAGGATGCTGATCATCAGGAGAACAGAGGATCCCAATAAAATGTCTTCTGTAGAGAAATTCATAGTCACGTGTCATCGTTAGTTAATTCCTTCGAAGAGGAGTTAAATAAAGGAGCTGTTCGGGTATCTTTTTTAAGGTTGTGCAACCTAGTAGCAAGAAGCCTATGTGATACACATCCCCTATCACCCCTCCCACCCGTATACGGTCACAAACTCTGTAGCACCCCTTAAAGGAGTTGAGCGTCCCATCAGTTTAGCTCAACAGCATTTTAGAGACTCAGAAGAAGGCAGCTTATCAGCCCTAAAGAGCCGAGCAATGCGATGATATCGCCAGCTAGAACGCTTATGGCAACACCAATGGCCAACGGCCGCACCAAGATCATGCTGGGGTCCTCATTCACTGGAGCTTTGCCAGCGCCCGGTCGTTTTCTGGGATAGGGCTTTTAGTAGCTCTTTCAGAAACCAAGCCAGCACCAGAATGAGGAATGCAGCCAGCAGCCTGGGCAAGTTAGGGAAGAAGCTATCCCGCAGGTTCAATAAGGCTCCTATGTATGCTTCAGTTGATGTTTTACTGGTTCCTACTAAAGTAGTATCACTGGCAGCTGCGTTTAAGGGGGTTACCACGAAATTGTCTGCCGTCCCCTCATCAATACTAGCGACAGCGCCAGCGCGCTCCTGAAGGGCACTTCTGCCAAAACATCTACCTCTCCAGTCACGAAGAACAGTAGGCCGCTCGTCATTGCAATAGTCCGTCAGGAGGCTGGTTTAATTTTTATTAGCTGACTTCCCATAAAAGGGTTCTTCAGTCCACGGCTGGCCTGACAACTCCTGTTTTACATAAATCCATAGCTCAAGAAACCGAAGCACAGCACTTTGTTAAAGCAAGAGGTTTGGAACTTGCAGTCCAAACCTTCTCTGTCCCTGCTTTAAAGTGTTCCTTAAAGCCTTGTAGGTAATAATGCTTTTCCCCCGGCACCCTAAGCTAAAGCCAACGAACCACCTTTTAATGATATGTTATTTATTTGTGATTGCTGATTTGGTAGATGCATGCCGACGATGGTATTCCATTTTTCTGCGAGTATAAGTTCCTCATTTAGGGTGATGGTTTCCTCCTTACTATAGAACAGTAGTGCCTGCTCAGGGAGCTTCGGGTTTTGGAATTTAAATCGTAGCTCGATGAGGTCAAAAACTTTGCTCCCGTTTACGTCCCTGTTTATGTTGGCTACCCTACATGCTGTAACTTCAGACAAGGAGATGGAGGCTGTTTGCTCTACCTCACTTTGTCTCCTAAAATAGAACAGCTTGTTCTGTGCCCTGTCAAATCCGATTGCAAAGTTATGGTTCCAGAAATCGTACTGAGAAATCTTTAGCTGCTGTTGCTGTGCTAAGTCTAAAAAATGCTGTTGTAGTTTCTTTTTTTGCTGTTTCTGCATCTTTTGAATAAGCAG
>NZ_FZOQ01000032.1 GCF_900188175.1 Pontibacter ummariensis
CAGAGCTGGACGGCGTGACCACACATACCAAGATGGTGAAAGAGTAAGACAATCAAAATCAAACACAGAAGAGCCGGGTAAAAAAACCGGCTCTTCTGCTTGCTACCTCTACAGCAGGCACTCAACGCAAAGCTTTCTGAAAGTCACTGGCTACACCATTGCTACATTCAGCCGGCAGAAGACCAACCTGCTGTGCGCGTAGTTCGTTATTAGCAAGCACACTAGTCCGAACAGCACATGGAACAAACTACTTTATTAAAAGACTACCCGCTAGAGGAGAAGGGGGCCTACTTCGGCGCCCTGGCTTCTCTTGCCTCGGCCGACGGGAAAACGACGGAAGAAGAGTTGGAGTTTTTAGCGTTGATGGGGGAGGCAGCCGACCTACCGGAGAATGTACAGCAGGAGGTGGAGATGATCGCGAAGAACCCCTCCCAAATAAACGTACAGCAATGCCTGGACGTGCTGAAACGCAGCCAACTGCGCTTCTCCTTTGTCACAGACATCATCAGCTTTGCCAAAGCAGACGGACATTATGCCCAGGAAGAGCAAAAGGAAATTCAGCAGATGGCAGATTACCTGGGCGTCAATCAGAAGCAGTACAGCATCTTAGAGCAGTACGTAAACAAAGCGGACGAAGCACAACAGCAGGGCGAAGACCCTACCTCGCAGTCCTTTTTAAATAAGAATGGTTTCGGGGACATGTTTAAGAACGCTGGCATTTCACCGCAGATGGTGCAGGGCGTGTTGGGCGTTGTAGCACCACTGGTGATTGCCAAGCTGCTGAGAGGCGGGCGGCGCAGGCGGTATCGTGGTGGCATAGGCGGTGGTTTACTTGGAGGTCTGTTGGGCGGAGGAATGTACCGCAGCGGGGGAGGATTAGGCTCTATCATCTCGATTCTGGGAGGTTTGAACGGCCGGAAGGGTTATGGTAACATGAGGCGCTCTGGCGGACTGGGAAGCCTGCTCGGAGGAATATTGGGTGGCCGGCGAGGTGGTTCCGGGTGGTAACCGTGCATAGGCTTTACTGATAAGTGTAAACCTTCCGGTACAGAAGTCTGTGCCCGTTTGCGAATCCGGAACAGGGCTTACCCCAGCTCTTGTATGATCAGTCTGCGGAGGTCTTCTTCGCGCAGCAGCCCGCGCACGATTTTGTTGCCGACAATAAAGGTTGGCACTGCCGATACGCCTACTTCTTCGTACGCATGACGCAGTGCTTGCTGGTGCGTCTCCCTGTACTTGCCTGATTCAACAGCTTCTTTAAATGCTTCTTTATCCAGGCCTACTTCCTGCGCCAAATTAGTTAATACGTTTATATCGCCTAAGTCCTGTTCTTCCTGGAAAAAGGCAGTAAACATGCGGTGCGTGTATGCCTCGCCTAACCCTTTTTCCTGTGCGTACTGGTAGCCCTCGAAGGCGAGGTGGGTGTAGGGCTGCGGCGATACCTTGGGCAGCACGATGTTAATATCTAGTTGCTCGGCCATCGGGTATACAGAACGCTGCCAGGTTGTTTGCAGGTAGTCTCCCTCCGGTTTAAGGGTCGGTGTCGGGAAGGGGCGCAGTTCAAAGGGCATCCATTCTATATCTACCTGGCCTTTTAAGCCTTGTAAGGCCCGCTCCAGCATTACCTCTCCTAAAAAGCAGTAAGGGCAAACGTAGTCGGAGTATACTCTTATCTGTAGCATAGGCACTCAATAAGTTATAAATCTAGTACAGCCAGGGCTTTTAATTGTTTTCCTTTGTAGGAACAAAGAGGCACGTACTGCTAATTTTAGTAGATTGTAGGTTCTAAAATAAGATCGTATGATGCTTCGGAATTCTTTCCTGTCGCTGGCCCTGGCCGCTAGCCTGTTATCGTGCCAGCAACAACCTGAGCAGACCGCTACTACTGCAACCACAACGGCAAAAGCTGCCGCAGAAGTTTACTATCCCGGAGACGGAGACGATTGGGAGTACCGCAGGCCCGAAGAGCTGGGGCTGGACCCTGTTAAGTTGCAGGAGGCAGTGGCATGGGCCAAAACACAGGAAACAGAGCAGATGCCGAAAGACTTCTCCACACAGGAGGAAATCTTCGGTAAAATGCTCGGTCCTTTGCCTGCCGACAGAGCCGCTACCAATGGCATTATCCTGAAGGATGGCTATATCGTGGCAGAGTGGGGCGACACCAAACGGCCAGATCCGACTTACAGCGTTGCCAAAAGCTTCCTCTCTACGTTACTGGGTATCACGATTGATGAAGGGATGATCGAGGATATCCAGGACCCTGTGGCGCAGTACGTGAAAGACGGAGGTTATGAATCGGAGCAGAACCGCAAGGTAACCTGGGAGCACCACGCCCGGCAGACCACGGAGTGGGAAGGCGAACTGTGGGGCAAAAAGCATGACTTTGTCGGTACGGAGGAGTATGGCCGTGGCGAGCGTAAGCCACGGGAGCTGCAGGAACCGGGAACTTACTACGAGTACAACGACGTGCGTATCAACCGCCTGGCCCTGTCGCTGCTGCGCCTGTGGGAGAAGCCTTTGCCGGAGGTGTTGGAGGACGAGATCATGGATCCCATTGATGCCTCGGATACCTGGCGCTGGGTGCCTTACCGTAATTCGAAGGTAATGATAAACGGACAGGAGATGCCATCTGTGAGCGGTGGTACCCGCTGGGGTGGTGGTCTCTGGATCAATACCCGTGATGAGGCGCGTTTCGGCTATCTGTTCCTCCGTAACGGGCGCTGGGAAGACAAGCAGCTGATATCAGCGGACTGGGTAAGAGAAGCAACAAGCCAACGCGGTCCTGTGGGGCCGGACTACGGTTACCTGTGGTGGCTGAATACCGAGGGGAAAGCCTGGCCGAGCGCGCCTACTACCAGCTATGCGGCCTTGGGAGCCGGGCAGAACACGATCTGGGTCGATCCGGAACACGATATTGTGATCGTATGGCGCTGGCACAATGGTAAGCAGGACGAACTGTTCAGGCGCGTACTGGAGGCGGTGAAGTGATGGTTTGTTGTTCGTTTAGCGTTGCTTGTTCATCGTAATAGGTTGTTTTATGACAGCTTATGTCTCATTGATTCAGTGCTGTCCCTCTTAGAAAGGGGAGGGGGATGACTTGCAGGGAAAAAATATAAGGTTTTGCTGGTGCGAACTTGTAGTTCGTTCCTTTTCTAGTTGCTGTGCATGCACAGTATAAAAAAAGAGTTTCAACATAAAATTGAACTGTTAGAAAGATGGAGGTACGAGCTACAGGCTCGTGCCTTCATCAGAAGTACAGGGATGAGGCCAAGAGGAAACTTAACCACAAGCGTGGCTTACTTTATTCGTAAGACCAGCTGATAAATGATAACTGATAGATGTTAATTGATTTCTGATGCTTACTTCTTCACCGGCCCAAAGCCACTCACGACTTATTCACCGTGTGGCGGTGGGCTGTTTTTACTTTTTGCAAGGTTTAAGTTTCGCCAGCTGGGGATCCCGTATACCAACCATACAGCAGCAAATGGGCTTATCAGAAGCTGAACTGGGAGGCGTGCTGCTGGCGCTTCCGGTCGGCTTGCTGCTTTCGCTTCCTGTGGCCGGTTGGGTGATTGCGAAAACTGGGAGCCGCAGCGTGGTTATCTTTTCCGGGCTGCTCTACACTACAACACTCGTTGCCATTGGCTATTCACAAGATCCACTGCAACTGATCGTGGCTTTGTTTGTCTTCGGCTTTGCCGGTAACCTGATGAACATATCCATTAATACCCAGGGAGTAGGCGTAGAAGCTTTGTACCAGAAGTCTATCATGGCCTCTTTTCATGGGCTCTGGAGCTTGGCGGGTTTTACCGGAGCAGCTATCGGAACCTTGATGATCGGAGAGGGAGTAGCCCCTTTTGAACACTTCCTGCTGATCATGTTCCTGTCTCTTTTAGTCATTGTGATCGCTTCCCGTTTTGTGTTGCGAGAGGATGTGAATACAGACACAGATAAACCAATCTTTGTGATGCCCGACAAGTCGTTGATAGACCTAGGGATTATCTGCTTCTTTGCCATGATCTGCGAGGGGGCTATGTTCGACTGGAGCGGCGTGTATTTTAAGAAAGTGCTGTTGGTAGAGAAGGCCTGGATCGGGGCGGGTTATACTGCTTTTATGTGCACGATGGCTGCCACCCGTTTTGTGGCAGACTGGTTTACAAGCCGCTTCGGTTTAAAAAGGATTTTACAGCTAAGCGGCACGCTGACAGCCGCAGGCTTGCTCATTTCGGTGGTCTTTCCTTATCTGTATACCGCTATGCTGGGCTTTGCCCTGGTGGGAGCAGGTGTGTCGTCTGTGGTACCCCTGGTCTATGGCGCTGCCGGAAGGTCGAAGGTTATGTCGCCGGGTGTAGCTTTGGCGGCCGTATCTACCATTGGCTTCTTCGGTTTCCTGCTTGGCCCGCCACTGATAGGTTTTATCGCTGGGGCCACCAGCCTGCGGGTGTCTTTCACTATTATCGCAGTTATGGGGCTTAGTGTGGCGCTGGTAGCTACTAACTCCAGATCCATTGGGTAAAGGCAGAGTCAGCTTATTTTCCAGGCTTGTCTTCGTGTTCCTGTTAAGAAGGGAAGCTATCGAATCAAATGTAACAGAGGTTGCATACTCACAGGAGTTATATAAAAACAGTGCAGCCACCCCAAATGAGGTGGCTGCACTGTTTTTATATGTTGGTTAGCTTGGCTTAGTGGCGGCATACGCAGTGCTCACCGGCAATACCCTCAAAGCGGGTGTCGGTACCTTCGTGCCAGTCAAAAGCGGTAGCGTACTTGTCGTTCTCCCACCAGAACTTGCCCGGCTGCTTGTTGTAGTTTCCTACTTCTGCCATGGTAGCGGCATCATACAGGCGGCCGTTGATCATGGTGTACTTCACGTGCTCCGAGTTCTGGATGTTCTCCAGCGGGTTCTCGTCCAGTACGATCAGGTCAGCCAGCTTGCCCGGCTCTAACGAGCCGATCTCCTTATCCATGCCGATGTACTCCGCTCCGTTTAAGGTGGCCGCACGCAAGGCCTCGTGGTTTGTCATACCGCCTTGCTGCAGCATCCACAGCTCCCAATGCGCACCTAGGCCCTGTAACTGGCCATGCGCCCCCAGGTTTACTTTTACCCCGTTGTCGGTCAGGGCTTTTGCAGCACGGGAGGTAGCCATGAAGCCATTCTTATACTCCTCATCCGGCACCTTTGTCACGAACCGGGCGCGGCCATCTATAATAGAGCGAGGCGTAAACTTCAGCAGGCGGTCTTTCTCCCACACGTTCGTTTTCTGATACCAGTAGTACTCGCCGTTAGTGGCGCCATAGTTCACGATCAGGGTAGGGGTGTAGCCTACTTCAGAAGCTTTCCACACTTCCAGCACGTCCTTGTAAAGCGGTGCTACCGGAATGTTATGCTCCACGCCAGAGTGGCCGTCCAGTACCATTGTCATGTTATGGAAGAAGGTAGAACCGCCTTCCGGGTACACGCTCATGTCCAGTTCACGGGCTGCCTCAATTACTTGCTGGCGCTGCTCACGGCGTGGCTGGTTATAGCTCTTTACCGAGAAACCTCCTACGGCCTTCAGACGGCGCAGGTGTGAGCGGGCATCGTCCAGGCTATTGATCACGGCCTTAAAGTTACCGTCAGCGCCATACAGGATGGTGCCGGTTGAGTAGATGCGCGGTCCGATCATGGCACCAGACTTTACTGCCTCTGATTGGCTAAATACCATCTCTGTGGTAGAAGAAGGGTCGTGGGTGGTGGTAACACCGTAGGCCAGGTTGGCATAGTAAGACCACTGCTTCTGCGGGCTCATACCCAGGCGGAATGTACCCAGGTGCGCGTGTACGTCTACAATGCCCGGCATAATGGTTTTACCCTTGGCGTCGATCACTTTGGCGTCTTTCGGAACAGCCACATTATTACCAACGGCCACAATGCGGTTGCCGTCCACTATGATCGTGCCGCCCTCAATCACTTCGTCGCCTTTCATGGTGATGATGCGGGCATTGGTGAAGGCTACTTTCCCTTCCGGAATGTCTGTTTTCAGTTCCAGTCCGATCTTAATGCCTGTTGTGTCGATAGCAGGCAATTCTTCGGGAGCACCAGGCACAAAAGCAAAGCGCTCTTTCAGATCATTCGAGAAGTACTCGTCTCCCAGCACCCAGTTGATCTTCTTGCTGTCGGCAGACCAGTGAATGCTGGTGCCGGCATCGCGGGTAAAGCGCGCCACCGGAACAGCCTTGGTATCGGCACTCAGGTCTAAGCCAGCCCCGTTTGTGGTGAAAGGTGCAATGTAGCCGTTAAACAACTCCACAAAGCCGATCCACTTGTTGTCCGGGCTTGGGTAGAACTGGTCTGTATACTTGGAGGTGTAATGTGTCTGTTCTTCTTTGCCATTCAGGTCCACGCTTTTGAAGGCATACTTGTCACCCTCTCGGCCAGTAAAGAAGATCCGGTCAGAGGTAGCATTAAAGAGCGGAGAAGAACCGCGCTCCTGTACCAGTGTGGCTTTTCCTCCATCAGCAGGCATGTAGTAAATGCCGCGCTCTTTGCCATGCGCATACCCCATGTGGCTGTTTCCGCCATCCTTGCTGTACACGATGTACTTGCCGTTAGGCGAGAAAACAGGCTCGGTATAAAAGCCTTTCTCAGAGGTTAACTTCGTTGGCTTAGGGTTCTTCTTACGGATATCGAGCTTATACAAAGCTCCAAAGTTATCGTCGTTCCAGGTGGAGTACACGATGTACTTGCCATCCGGGGAGAAGGACGGATAGAACTCGAAGTCCTGACCATTGGTAATACGCTCGGGTTTGCCGTTGGGCAGGTCTTTCTTGTAGATGTAACCGGCCGCATTAAACACCAGCGTCTTTCCGTCAGGAGAGGTTACGGCATGGCGAATGGCCTTTGCAGTGAACTGCTTTGGTGCGATGCCCCCGTTCTTGCTGTGGTCGTGGCGTACAGCACCGGTTATATAATGTGTCGCGGTCGCCTCGAATGGGATGTTTGTCACCTGCTTAGATGCTACATCCACTTTATTGATCTTACCGTCGGCCCAGAACACGATGTGCTTGTTGTCCGGTGTCCAGGAGAAGTAAGGGTAAACTCCGAAAATAGCCCAGGCTTCCTGCTGGTCGTGGTTTAACTTGTCATAAACAGGCCACTCTTCGCCGGTCTTCAAGTCATGCACAAACAACACCGACTTAGTACGCACGCGGCGCACAAAGGCAACGTACTTGCCATCGCGGCTGAGTACCGGGCGAACAGCGCCGCCATTTCCTGTGATGACGTTCTCTATCTCGCCCGTATTGCGGTCAACCCGACGGATCACATAGATCTGGCCGTTCGGGTCTTTGTTATACTCAAACGTGGAGCCGCCGCTCATATCCTCTGAGTAGTACACGTACTTGCCGTCGGGGGAGGCGAAGGGTTCGCCTGCATCCTGCTGGTCGTTCTTTCGCTTTGTTAACTGTACGCCGCTACCACCTGTGCGGTGGTACATCCACATTTCGCCGGCACCCAGCGAGCGGGTATTCGTAAAATGCTTACGGGCGATCAGGTACTCCCCGTCTGGGGTCCAGACGGCGTTGTTCAGCAAGCGGAAGCTTTCGTTGGTTACTTGCTTGGCCTCCGAGCCATCGCGCTTCATCACCCAGATGTTATCGCCACCCCCTGCATCCGACGTAAACGAAATATACTGGCCATTCGGACTAAAGCGGGGCTGCACTTCGTAAGGGCGACCGCTTCTGAGAAGTTTGGCTGTACCACCGGAGATGGGCATGATGTAAATATCCCCCAACATATCAAAAACGATCTCTTTGCCGTCGGGACTTACGTCCACGCTCATCCAGGTGCCTTCGTTGGTAGTAACGGAAATCTCTTTTTGTGGACCATGGGCTGCGTCCACCTTCCATTTAGCGTCTTCTTTTTTGTCCTGGGCTTGCGCCGTGCCGTAAGGGAGTGCCAGCGCGGCGGCCAGTAACATACTCAGATAAGTACGTTTATTCATGCGTAGATTAAGTGTTAGATTAGTTTAGCCTCTAAGGTAAGGATTTAGGAGCTTAGGTGAAAAGCTGTTTGATGAATGGTTTATTAAAGAAGGATAGAGAGGATGCTTAGAGGTCTCTGAAAGGTTTTGTCTAAGCTGGCGTAGGGTCTGCTGATCCTATAGGCTTATTGATGCCCTTTTGCATTGCTGCTTACCTGCGCTCTACGTCCGCGAGGGCGCGTTTTCCCGCTCAGCGCTGTGCCGTCTTCCTATGCTCGCTGTCGCTGCGCAATGCTCAGCAAGCTGAGCACCGGAACCCGCCAAGGCGCCTCCCGGGAAAACTGGAGAAGTTTTTTTCTTTGATTAAGTAAGAGAGAGCCTGTAGCGTTTAATTGACGGTGAGTAACACCAACAACGGCAGCAAAGACCTCGCAGTGTGCGCAGCTCCTGCGAGCGTCTGGGATCCTTACTTGTGCTACAGAACAGATAAGGTAGCCAGATGCCCTTTTGACGGTTTTTCGTTTGGGCGTTCAGCGAGTTCAAAATCGTTTTGATTCTTTTGCTCGTTGTGGGGTAGGAGCCCTCGATTCTCATCAAGAAGATAAGTAAGACCCAGCCGGCGAGGCGAAAAGCCAGCAAAAAGCTATGTTATAACAAGTTGGAAAGCTTTTTACAGCTTATGCTTCAGCCGTTCCCTGTAGTTAGGTAGTTCGCTTCACTACAGCGCCGGGAACTTGCTGTCCTGTTGCCTGTTCTTAAGCTGTTTCAGAGCATCCGCAGCGGTGTGCACCGGCAGCTGGCATGTTTTGTTATAGCAGACATAGACCGTTGTCTGGCCCTGTATCGCTACTTTGTCCTCCAGTAATGGTATCTGGCTGCCTTCTCCTGTTTCACTGCCTAATAAGAGCATGTTGGGGAGGTAAAAGGCGCTTAGCTCGGCCCGCATTTCCGGGGCTGCGGGTCCAACAATGGCTACCTCGGCGGTAGGAGTCAGCTTATAGAAGTATAAAGAGGCCCAGTTGCTCAGGTGCGAAGGCTCTTTGACCAGGAGGTCTTTGACTTTGGCCAGCATTTCGTCTGATAGGCTGCTGTACTTTTCCTCGTCATAGGACAGGCCCAGGAAATGGAGGTTGGTGGCCATCACGGAGTTAGAGGCGGGTACTACATTGTCGATGATCTCCTTTTTGCGGGCAATAAGCTTCTCAGAGCGTTTATCCGTGAAAAAGAACATGCCTTCCGCCTCATCAAAGAAGTTCTCCAGGCTATAGTCTACCAGCGCCTTGGCTTCCTGCAGCCACTGCTCGTCAAAGGTTACTTCATAAAGGCGGGTAAAGGCGCGCGCCAATAGTGCATAATCTTCCAGAAAGCCGTCAATCGTTGCTTTGCCCTCCTTATAGTTGTGGTACAGTTTTTCTCCCTCCTTCAGGCGGGCTAAGATGAACCGGGCGTTTTGCAGGGCCAGTTCCAGGAAGTGCTTGTTGCCAAACACATGGTAGGCGTCAGCCAGGCCTTTTAGCATTAACGCGTTCCAGGAGGTGAGGATTTTATCGTCGAGCCCCGGCCGGACGCGCTGAGCCCGCACCTCCATCAGTTTCTCTTTCCAGCTTTGCACCATATCTTCCAGTACGTCTACCTCCAGCTCGTTCTCTTCTGCAAAAGCCTCATCGGTAGAGCGGCGGTGCAGGATGTTGCGGCCATGCTCAAAGTTGCCGGCGGCTGTTACATGGTAGTACTTCGAGAAAAGAGGCTCCTCAGCACCTAAGATAGCCTGTAGCTCTTCTCTTGTGAAGGTGTAAAACCTGCCTTCCTCTCCCTCGCTGTCCGCATCCAGCGAGGAGTAAAACCCGCCTTCGCCGCTCATAAGCTCACGCGCTACAAATCCGATGGTCTCGTAGACTACGTCGTGGTAGAGCGTTTCACGTGTGGCCTGGTAAGCTTCTGCGTACAGGCTGATCAGCTGCCCGTTATCATACAGCATTTTCTCGAAGTGCGGCACCAGCCACGCATCATCCACCGAGTAACGGGCAAAGCCACCCCCGATCTGGTCGTAAATGCCGCCGAAAGCCATTTCGCGCAAGGTTAGGTTGAGGTGGTTCAGCGCTGTCTGGTCACCCGTCTGGCTGTAGTAGCGGAGGAGGAAGAGGTAATTGGTGGGCATCGGAAACTTGGGTGCCTGCCCCATGCCACCCAGCTTTTTATCGAAGCGCGTGCTGAAGTTGTAGCCCATCAGCTTGAAGTCATCTTCGCGTACCAAAAAGTTGCGCTGCCCCAGGCCGTACTTGTCTAACTCGCTACGGTTCAGGTGTTGTACAAACTGCTCTGCCGACTGATCCAGCTTCTCCCTGTTTTTTTGGTAGGCCTCCGCAATGTTTTTAAGCAGGCTTACCCACTGCTGCGGCTGAAAGTAAGTGCCGCCGTAAAAGGGCTTTGCCTCCGGTGTCAGAAAAACGTTGAGGGGCCAACCGCCTTGCAACCCCATCGCGTGCAGGGCATCCATGTACACGGCGTCCACGTCGGGCCGCTCTTCCCGGTCTACTTTAATGCACACGAAATGCTCGTTCATCACCGCTGCGATCGCTTCGTGCTCAAAAGACTGGTGCTCCATTACGTGGCACCAATGGCAGGCGGCATAGCCGATACTCACGATGATGGGCTTATCCTCCTGCTTTGCTTTCTGCAGGGCCTCCTCGCCCCAGGGGTACCAGTCTACGGGGTTGTGGGCGTGTTGCAGCAGGTAAGGGCTGCTCTCCTGTATAAGTCGGTTCGTGTGTTTGTTCTCTCCCATCGTTTTATCAGGTACAAAGAAAAGGGCTTCAGGGCTGTAGCTGCGGGCATTACACCTGCTGTTTCTACGCTTGGCTTGTCTCAGTTTTTACGGTCAAGTTACATAAAAGTGTTGGGCAGGCAAGTCCGGCAGGCGGGCTTACCTCTGTAGGAGTTGCTGTTGGAGGGCCTGCCTTTCTGCCGACGCCTCGATCTGATGCTGCTGTTCAAGGGCCTGTAACTGCTCCAGGGTTTTCCGAAGGAACGCTTGGTGTGCCGCTGATTGGGGGTGGAAGGGCCTGTGTGCCACAGCCCGCTTTATTTTCTCCCACTCCTTTATAAACTGCTGAAAGTCCTTTCTGTAATAGGCTTCTACGAACTTCTGCCAGATATAATCCTCGGCGACTTCCGTTGGGTGCAGCATGTCCTCTTTGTAAAAGCGGTAGTCGCGCAGGTCGTCGAGCATGATTTCGTAAGCCGGGAAGTAAAGCACATCTTCGTGTGCCTCGGCTAGCTGATGGCACAACACGCGTAGGGTAGCTTTGCTGACACTGTTCATCGGAATCGTTTCCTTTATATGGCGTACAGGGCTTACCGTTAGCAGCACTTTCAGGTTGGGGTTCATTAGCTTCAGAAAGCCATACATGTCCTCAAAGGCTTGCATTGTCTCTTCCACACTCAGCAGTACCCGCGAGAAGTTACTGGAGGGGAGCTTATGGCAGTTAGCCACTACTTTACCGTTGTAGTTTAACCGGTAAGCCACGGCAGTGCCTAAGGTAATGATGAGCAGGGAGGACTGCTGTAACTGCTCGCTCGTCTTGTTCAGCCTTGCCTGAATTTGCTGCAGCAGTTCCTGCTTGTGGGGGGAGGAGAGGGAGGAGTGTAAGTCGTAGGCATACCAGATTCCCTGCTGCTCTACCAGGTGCTGTTCAAAACTGTAGGGCTTACCGGAGGCGGCCTTGAGTAACAGGCAAACAGAAACAGGGTTAAAGATAGTGCCGAAAGGGTTAACAAGGGCCTCTACCTTATGTTGCCGTAGCTTGGAGCCGATCACATCGGCAAAGCAGGAGCCAAGGGTGACTACCTTGTCCTGTAAGGTAAGGTTAAGGTCAGACTTTGGTACGTGTACTTCTGTGCGGAACATAGCGATCTAGTTTTTAGCTTCTATACGTGGGGGAGGGCTAAAAAAAAGCGTCCTGCCTTTTGTGGGGCAGGACGCAGGTAATAGTCTTTCAGATAAGCTTACTCAGCCACCACATTAAAACGTATCTGGTGCTTCACTTCTTTGTGCAGGTTCAGCGTAGCTGTGTATTCGCCAGCAGTTTTCACGTCCTGGTCGAAAGAAATACGCTTACGGTCTACATCAAAGCCTTTTGCTTTTAAAGCATCAGAAAGCTGCAGGGTAGTAACAGAACCGAAGATCTTTCCGGTCTCGCCTACTTTTGCAGGGATCTCCAGGGTGATATCACCGATGCTGTTGGCCAGCTCCTGTGCATCAGCTTTTACTTTCTCAGCTTTGTGTGCCGCCTGACGGATATTTTCAGCAACTACTTTCTTGCTTGACTTGTCAGCGATAACAGCCAGCCCTTGTGGGATCAGGTAGTTACGGCCATAACCAGGCTTTACTTCAACGATATCGTTTTTGTAGCCTAAGTTCTTAACATCTTCTTTAAGTATTACTTCCATCGTTTGACCTCCTTATTTTAAAGAATCTGTTACATAAGGTAAAATGGCAAGGTGTCTTGCTCTGGCAACAGCCTGAGCCACTTTGCGCTGGAACTTAAGGCTGGTACCTGTAAGCCTTCTTGGAAGGATCTTGCCCTGCTCGTTTACAAACTTCAGCAGGAAGTTGCCATCCTTATAGTCGATATACTTGATACCGCTTTTCTTGAAACGGCAGTATTTCTGACGGTTCTCTGGTTTGTTTACTCTTTCGTTAACTAAGCTCATTATCCTTTAACCTCCTCTTTTTTAGCTTGTGATTTGAACTCGCCGTTTCTTCTGCGCTCGTTGTAAGCCACAGCGTGCTTGTCAAGGGCAGTAGTCAAGAAACGAACTACTTTTTCATCACGGCGATAAGCCAGTTCAAGGGCATCCACTACAGTGCCTGGTGCCTTAAATTCAACGAGGTGATAGAAACCAGTTGATTTCTTCTGGATTGGGTAAGCAAGCTTACGAAGACCCCAGTTCTCTTCGTGAATAATGTCGGCGCCATTTTCCTTAAGCACCTGTCTGAACTTCTCGACCGTTTCCTGCATCTGCGCATCATTCAAAAGAGGCGTCAAGATGAAGACCGTTTCATAATTTTTCAATTCCATCGGTTCGATTATGGTTTTAATTTTAGCCTGCAAAGGTACGCTTTGGTTTTATCATAAGCAAGTGGGTGTGAGGATTATTATGTGTAACAGCAGGAAGAAAAAGTAGCGAATTGGAAACACAGGGTGGCAGAAAACAAAAACTCCTATATATATAAGGTGTAGGCGGTCAGGCGAAGCGGATTTTTTGCACTGAAAAAGAGAACAATGGAGATGGGGATTTGGACTAAAACAAGAGTAGGTAGGGGTGTGAAACTTGTAATATTTTTGAGTGCAAATTGTGTTATTCTTCTTAAAAGAGGGGGTAAAGGGAAAGGGTCTTATTTAAACTGATTCTAAATAAAAACGCTGAAAAGAGGTCGATACGAGCAATTTATCCATTTTTTAAAGGTAAAATGGAAGGGGGTGCAATAGGGCCAAATAATAAACTTATTCTGTTTGATTAATGGAATTCGCATAGTAGATTTGTGCCCGTAAGTTATTTCACCATATACTAAACACACACAAGTGATCTTGGCTATGATTAGCTGTATACCTAAAATTAAAGCAAAAGTTTTCTTCGCCTTTTTGTTTTCTCTGGTGGTGTCTTTTGGCGCCTTAGCTCAGGGGGCAGCAGAGCAGGCGCAGGTAAGCGACGAAGGAGTAGTGCCAGGTGCTGCTGAAGGTGCCGTGGAAGCTGCAAACGCAGGTGGTTTGCCTGTAGATGATCCTGCTATTGTAAGTGCGGGTAACCAGTTGTTTAAAAATAACTGTGCTGTCTGTCACTCTGCCGGTAGCGATGTAATTGTAGGACCAGGCTTAGCAGGAATTAATGAGAGAAGAAGCCAGGATTGGTTGCTGAAGTGGATTAAGAACTCTCAGGCATTGATTCAGGCAGGAGACGCGGAGGCGGTTGCTGTTTACAACGAGTACAACAAGCAGGCGATGCCCTCTTTCAACTTCAAAGACGAAGAGATCGTCTCTATCCTGACTTATATCAAATCTGCGGAGGCTGAAGTGGCGGCAGTGCCAACAACAGTAGGCTCGGGTGAGGACCAGCCTGCCGGTGAGAACGTGGGGACAGATGCTATTGGGGCTGTTGGAAACTACCTGGATATTATCCTGGTGGTATTGATCCTTGTGTTGATCGTGTTGATCGTTACCCTGTTGCTGATCTCCTCTGTCCTAAAAGGTTACCTGAACAAGAACCGTCAGTTGGATGAGTTTGATAATGAGGTGGTGAACCAGCGCTTCGACTTCTCCAAGATATATAAGTCTAAAGTAGTGCGCTCTCTTGTCGGGTTGATCTTTGTGGTGGTGTTGCTCGATTTGACCCTTGGTTATGCGATGGGTGTGGGTATACAGCAGGGCTATCAGCCAAAGCAGCCAATTGCCTTCTCGCACAAGCTGCACGCTGGTGAGCACCAGATCAACTGTAACTACTGCCACACAACGGTGTATGAGAGCCAGAGCGCAAGTATTCCTTCTGCCAATATCTGTATGAACTGCCACAGCCAGATCAAAACAGAGTCTCCGGAAATTCAAAAGATATACAGGGCGATTGAGCGCGGTAGGCCAATTGAGTGGGTGCGTATCCACAACCTGCCAGACCTGGCTTACTTCAACCACTCACAGCACACACAAGTGGGTGGGGTAGAGTGTGAGACTTGCCACGGTCCGATCCAGGAAATGGATGTGGTGTACCAGTACTCCCCGCTAACCATGGGCTGGTGTATTAACTGTCACCGCGAAACGCCTTTGAACACGGAGGGTAACGGCTACTACGATAAGCTGGTTGAGTTGCACGAAAAATCGTCCAGAGGAACATTTACGGTGGCTTCTAATGGTGGTACTGAGTGTGCCCGCTGCCACTACTAATTTTTAATTCAAGTATTCGAGTTTCTTAGATATAAAATGAAAAACAGGATAAAATACTGGAAAGGAATTGAAGAGCTGGAAAATACGCCAGAGTTTCAAAAAAATGCTCAGAACGAGTTTCCGGAATTCTTGCCAGTAAATGAAAACGGTGAAGAGGCTTCTTCTGGTAAAACAAAGAGAAGAGACTTCCTGAAACTGTTAGGGTTTAGCATGGCCGCTGTTTCACTCGCATCTTGCGAGGCTCCAGTAAGAAAAGCTATCCCATATTTAAATAAGCCAGTTGATGTAGAGCCAGGTGTCGCGAACTGGTATGCTTCCACTTTCTTTAAGAACGGTGACTACAACAGCATTCTGGTTAAGACACGTGAAGGTCGTCCTATAAAGGTAGAGCCAAACACAAGCTCCTCCTTGACGCTTGGAACTGGTCCAAGAGCGCAGGCCTCTTTACTTGACCTGTATGATAATAACAGACTTCGTTTTCCGGTCATCAAAGGGGACGAAGCAGAGTGGGAAGAGGTAGACAGACAAATTGTTGAGCGACTGGCGAATGTTACCGGTAAGGTAGCTTTTGTGTCTTCTACTATTATCAGCCCTACTACTAAGAAACTGATCCGTGAGTTCGGATCACGCTTCAGCAACTTTGAGCACGTAACATACGATGCTAACTCTGCGACAGGACTTCTGGCTGCCAATGGTGGAGTTATTCCTGGTTACGACTTTAGCAAAGCGAAGGTCATCGTAAGCGTTGGTGCTGACTTCCTGGGCTCTTGGCTAGCGCCAGTGATCTTTGCGAAGCAGTATGTAGAGACACGAAGAGTGAACCCGGAGGCGCCGGCTATGTCGCGTCACTACCAGTTCGAAACATGGTTAAGCTTATCAGGTGCAAATGCTGACGTGCGTGTACCGATAAAACCTTCTGAGCATTCAGCTGTAGTAGCTGCCATCTACCAGGCGGTAACAGGTAACAATGGTGGAGCACCAGCTTCTGCTGTAACAGAAAGCCCTGTGCTGGCAGCAGCCATCAAAGAACTGAAAGCCAACAGAGGCCGTGCCTTGTTGGTTTGCGGGTCAAATGATCCGAACGTGCAGGCGATGGTAACGGCTATTAACGATGCTGTAGGAGCAGTTGGTAGCACCATAGATCCGGCAGCTCCTTATTATGTGAAGCAGGGTAACGATGCGAACATGCTTCGCCTTATCAAAGAGATGAATGCGGGCCAGGTGGGTGCTGTGTTCTTCTACGATGCAAACCCTGTGTATCATCACCCGCTAACAGAGGCCGTGGTAAGTGGCCTGGCAAAAGTACCGCTTAAAGTTTCTTTTGCGGATAGAGTAGAGGAAACTGCAGCGTTCTGCGACTACGTAACACCAGACCACCATTACCTGGAGTCCTGGAACGACTACGAGCCAAGAAAAGGCTATTATAGCTTCGCACAGCCAGCTATCAGCCCGATCTTTACTACCCGCCAGATGCAGGACAGCTTGCTGACCTGGCTGGGAACCAACATTCTGTACTATGATTATCTGAAAGATAACTGGAGATCTGCAGAAAGAGGCGATTTCGACAGTTACGACAAATTCTGGGAGCAGCTTATCCACGACGGCGTGTACGAGAGCCAGACGGGTACCATCGCCTTGGACATCGTGAATGACTTTGAGCCGGTAACGCCAGTGGCGCGACCAGTAAAAGGTGGCCCAGGTATAGAGGCAGTGCTGTACGAAAAAATGACCATTGGAACAGGCGAAATGGCCAACAACCCATGGTTACAGGAGTTGCCAGACCCGATCTCAAAAGCTACATGGGGTAACTATGTGTGTATGCCAAGAGACATGGCAGAGGAGATGGGGGTGACGCAAGGGGAGGTGCTTCGTGTGACCATGGAAAATGGGAAGACGATAGAGTTGCCAGCCTTAATGCAGCCAGGACAGGCGAAAGGTACTGTAAGTATCGCAGTTGGATATGGCCGCAAGGTACAGTCTATGCCGGTTGCGTATCAACTGGGCGAAAACGCATGGCCTCTTGCGCAGGTTGTGGACGGCATTATTCTTTACTCTGGTAACGTGAAACTGGAGAAAACAGATGCCCTTCACCCAATCGCACAGCAGCAGACACACCACACCGTAATGGATCGTCTGGTTGTGCAGGAGAGCACTCTTTCGCAGTACCTGGAGAATCCACTGGAAGTAACAGAGTATATCAAAATCGCCACAGCGGATGGTCCTAAAAAACCAGCTTTAGTTTCTTTGTGGGACGACTACGAGTATAAAGACCACCACTGGGGAATGGTCATTGACCTGAACTCTTGTATTGGTTGCGGTGCCTGCGTGGTAAGCTGCCAGGTAGAAAACAACATACCAGTAGTGGGTAAAGCAGAAGTGCTGAACCGCCGTGAAATGCACTGGCTGCGCATCGACAGATACTATAGCGCGGTAGAGCACGAAGAAGGCGACTTTGTGGCGATGGAAGACCCTGCAGAAAACCCTTCTGTTATATTCCAGCCGATGCTTTGCCAGCACTGTAACCACGCCCCATGCGAGACGGTGTGTCCGGTGGCTGCCACCATGCACAGCTCTGACGGCCTGAACCAAATGGTGTACAACCGTTGTGTGGGTACACGTTACTGCGCAAACAACTGCCCTTACAAAGTGCGTCGTTTCAACTGGTTCTCTTATGCGAACAACGATAAGTTCGACTACCACATGAACGATGACCTCGGTAAGATGGTGTTGAACCCGGATGTTACTGTACGTGGCAGAGGAGTTATGGAAAAATGTACATTCTGCGTGCAGCGAATTCAGTTAGGTAAACTAGAGGCGAAGCGTGAGAACAGAAGGCCAAAAGACGGAGAGATTGTTTCTGCTTGTGCGCAGTCGTGCCCTACAAACGCGATTGTGTTTGGCGACATGAAAGACCCGGACAGCAAGGTTTCTCAACTGCTGGCCCGAGAGCACCAGTCAAGAGCGTTCCACGTGTTGGAGGAGCTTAATACGCAGCCAAACGTAACTTACCTGACAAAAATTAGAAACTTAGCTTAATATATAATTTCGATAGCGTTATGCAGCATGTATCTCCGATAAGAGAGCCTCTTGTAACGGGGGGGAAAACATACCACGACATCACCGAAGATGTCTCGAGGCAGGTGGAGGCCAAGCCCAACATACGTTGGGCTACGGCTCTTGCTATTTCGCTGGTGGGCCTGGCAATTTTCGCCTACTCTGTATACCGTACTTTATGGTATGGTATCGGGGAGTGGGGCCTCAACAAAACAGTAGGATGGGCATGGGACATCACCAACTTCGTGTGGTGGGTTGGTATCGGTCACGCCGGTACACTTATCTCTGCCGTTTTGCTTCTGTTCCGCCAGAAGTGGCGCAGTTCCATTAACCGTGCAGCCGAGGCGATGACGATCTTCGCCGTTATCTGTGCGGCTATGTTCCCTGTTCTTCACATGGGGCGTCCTTGGTTGGCTTACTGGGTACTTCCTTTACCAAACACATTCGGTTCGCTTTGGGTTAACTTTAACTCTCCGCTTCTCTGGGACGTGTTTGCAATCTCAACCTATTTCTCCGTATCGCTGGTGTTCTGGTATATTGGTCTGATCCCGGACTTTGCAACAATCAGAGACCGTGCTACTGGCCCTATCGCTAAAAGAGCATATGCCTTACTTTCATTCGGTTGGACTGGCTCTGCCAAGGCTTGGTCTCGTTATGAGACCGTGTCGCTGATTTTGGCCGGTGTAGCTACGCCACTTGTACTTTCTGTACACACGATCGTATCGATGGACTTTGCAACGTCCGTTATTCCAGGATGGCACACGACTATCTTCCCGCCTTACTTTGTGGCTGGTGCGATCTTCTCAGGCTTTGCGATGGTGTTGACGCTGATGATCATTACCCGCAAAGTGTATAAGCTGGAAGACTATATTACAATAGAGCATGTCGAATCGATGAACAAAGTGATCATCACGACCGGCTCTATTGTAGGTATTGCCTATATCACAGAGTTCTTTATCGCCTGGTATTCGCAAGTAGAGTACGAGCAGTATACCTTCATCAACCGTGCTTTCGGTCCATACTGGTGGGCGTACTGGTCTATGATGACGTGTAACGTGATTACGCCGCAGCTGTTCTGGATCAGAAAAATCAGAAGAAGCTTAACCGCAACCTTCATCATCTCGATTTTCGTGAACATCGGTATGTGGTTCGAGCGATTTGTGATCATCGTAACCTCCCTGCACAGAGACTACCTGCCTTCATCCTGGGCCATGTTCTCTCCAACAGCGATAGATGTGGGCGTGTATGTAGGTACTTTCGGTTTGTTCTTCACCCTGTTCTTCCTGTTTGCTAAGTATTTCCCTGTAGTGAACATGGCCGAGGTGAAAGCTATTCTGAAGTCGTCTTCTGGCGTAACGCACTCGCATACTAAAACCATGCATGCCACAGAAAAGGAATTGAATACTAATACACGTCACAACAATGAATAAGAAATTTGTTCTAGGTATATACGATGATGAAGATGTGCTTTTAACAGCCATCGAGAACGTACGGGCTGCCGGTACAAAAATTTATGAGGTGTTTTCTCCTTACCCGATACACGGCATCGACGATGTGTTAGGTATCAAACGTTCAAGACTGCCAATCGTGGCTTTCTTCTGCGGCTTGTTCGGAACATGCTTCGCTTTGTGGATGCAGATCTGGATGCTGGGCTTTGACTGGCCCATGATCATTGGTGGTAAACCGCACATTGCGTTGCCTTCATTCATTCCTGTTACCTTCGAGTTAACAGTACTTTGCGCCGCGTTTGGTATGGTGATCACCTTTTTTATTGTCACTAACCTGAAGCCTTCCATGAAGGTGAACGTGTTCGACAAGCGCTCAACAGACGACAAATTTGTGATGGCGATCGAAGTGAAAGAAGGTGTAACAGATATGACAGCACTAAATAACCTGCTTCGTTCTAATGGTGCAGTAGAAGTAAACGAGAAGGAGGTAGTAAAGTAATGAAAAGACTCACAAAACTAGGCTTACAAGGTTCTGCTATCCTTTTTTCTGCTGCAGTTCTTTTTGCCTGTACAAACGTGGAAGATCCGGGTGTGGAATATGCGCCGGACATGTACCACTCTGTTTCCTACCAGCCTTACTCTCAGGTTGATGAGGTAGCGTTTAATCCCGGTGGTATGACAATGCGTCATCCAGCAAGGGGAACAGTTCCTAGAGGTAAAGAAGGCTATAACCTGTACCTGACGACAGATACAGCTGAAGTAGCAGGGGTAGAGTTAACGAACCCGCTTCCTTATACAGAAGAAAACATCAAACAAGGCAAAGTCTTGTATACACGCTTCTGTTCTCCCTGCCATGGTGAGGCAGGTGACGGACAAGGTTTAGTAGGCGTTAAGTTCAAAGGTGTACCTTCTTACTCAGCAGGCCGGGTAGCAACGCTTCCTGCAGGTCACATTTTCCACGTGATCACCTATGGTAGAGGCCGTATGATGCCACATGGCTCACAGGTAGACCCTACAGAGCGATGGAAAATAGTAATGTACGTGCAGCTGTTGCAGCAAGGCTCAACTGAAATCCCGGTAATAGCAGGATCTGAAGCCGAAAATGAAGCAGCTGGAGAGTCCATTACAGATAATCCGGTAACAGGAACTCCTAACCCAGGATTGGATGAGGAAAACCCGGACCAGGAGCTCACTCAGCCGGAACAACAGTCTCCTAATAACTAAGTCTAAGGCATAATTTAAAAAGGATAATGACAGAAGAAAGACTCATCATTTCCAGAAAAACGAATAATAAGTTTTTCTTAATGATAGCTGTAGGTGTAGTTTTACTTATAGCAGGAATCATTTTAATGGCCACAGGCGGGGGAGGAGAGCATCATGCAGAAGGCGGAGAACAAGCTGCTGTAGAACATGCGGCAACTTGGCTCGACAGACTGTGGGTGAACCTATGGCTGAATAACGTTTACTTCACGGGGATTGCGCTTATCGGGGTATTCTTCGTTGCTGTGAATTACGTAACCTATTCTGGGTGGTATACTCTTATTAAAAGAGTACCGGAAGCTTTAGGATATTTCCTGCCGGTTGGTGGCGTAATTATGCTGCTGGTTTTCTTGTTCGGTTCGCATACCATTTTCCACTGGACACACGAATACCTGTATGAGATCGATGATCCACGATATGACCCGATCATTGCAGGAAAAAGACCTTATCTGAATACGGTGTTCTTTCTCATCCGCATGGTTGCTTACTTCGCGCTATGGATAGGTTTAGCTACCTGGTTAAGAAAGAACTCAGTAAAAGAGGACTTGGAGGGAGGAACAGATTATTACCACAAGAATATCCGTATCTCAGCGGTGTTCCTGGTAGTGTTTGGAGTTACTTCTTCGACAGCAGCATGGGATTGGGTGCTGTCTATTGACACGCACTGGTTCTCTACCATGTTCGGCTGGTACGTGTTCTCAAGCTGGTGGGTTTCTGGTCTTGCAGCAGTTACACTTGCAGTAATTTTCCTGAAGCAGAATGGCTACTTGAAAATGGTGAATGCAAACCACTTGCATGACTTAGGAAAGTTTTGCTTTGCTTTCTCTATTTTCTGGACATACATCTGGTTCTCACAGTTTATGCTGTACTGGTACGCCAACATTCCGGAAGAAGCGATCTATTTTATCGAGCGAACAAACGCACGGGGATATGATTTCAACTGGATATTTTTCGGTAACCTGTTTATCAACTTTTTCTTCCCTTTCCTTGTTCTGATGACGAGAGATGCGAAGCGTCAGATGATCATGCTAAAGATTGTTACGATAGCTATCCTGATCGGCCATTGGTTCGACTTCTACCTGATGATTATGCCGGGTACATTGCGTGGTGAAGCAAGTGTTGGCTTAATGGAAATTGGTACAGCGCTGGTCTTCCTGGGAGTGTTCTTACTTATGTTCACAAAAGGCTTAACGAAAGCTGCCTTGGTTCCTGTAAACCACCCGTTCCTGGAGGAGAGTGTACACCATCATGTTTAGAGAATATACTAAAAGCGTTAAATAATGATATCGTTCGCCATAGGTTTATCCGTTGTCCTACTCTTAACTATCCTGTTCCTGCTTTTCAGGATAGGAACCCTGGTCTCAATATTTAGAGGATCATCACAGAGAGCTGTAGGAACAACAAAAACAAGTAACAAAATAAACAGTACGCTTCTCTTACTTTTCCTATTAGTGGGAGGCGCAGCTTTTGCATGGTCCTTTGCCGATTCTTGGCAAGAAATGAACCAGCCGCTTGCTTCCGTTCATGGAGACTGGACTGACAGCCTGTTCTGGACAACCATGATCATCATTGGAGTAGTGTTTGTCATTACGCAAATCCTGTTGTTCTGGTATTCTTATAAGTACAAGCACCAGGACGACAAGAAGGCGTATTACTATCCGCATAACAACAAGCTGGAAATTGTATGGACAATGATTCCAGCAGTAGTAATGGCCCTGTTGGTGTTCGCCGGCTGGAAAACCTGGACGAAGATCACGAGTGCTTCTCCTGAAGATGCAGTAGTGATTGAGGTGATGGGTAAGCAGTTCAGCTGGATGGTGCGCTATCCTGGTCCGGATGGTGTGTTGGGTGATGCTAAGATCCCTTTAGTTGATGCGACGAACCAAATGGGGGTAGACTTCAGTGATCAGTATGCGCTGGATGACTTTATGCCGCGTGAGATCCACGTGCCAAAGGGAAAACCCGTTTTGCTGAAGATCAGAGCACAGGATGTAATCCACAGTGTCTTTATGCCTCACTTCCGTCTTAAAATGGACGCAGTACCAGGAATGCCAACAAAATTCTGGTTTGTTCCGACCAAGACAACTTACGAAATGCAGAATGAGACGGGCAACCCTGATTTCAAGTATGAGCTGGCTTGTGCTGAGGTTTGTGGTCGCGGTCACTTCGCAATGCGTTTCATCATTGTAGTGGATGAGCCGGAGGATTACGAAGCATGGGTAGCTGAGCAGGTTCCGTTCGTAGAAGAGCACCCTGAAATCCTGACGAAAGCAGAAACAACTCCTGCAAAGGAATTAGTGGCTAAGAATGGTTCAGGGGACAAAGCGGAAGAAGTAAAGACAGCATTATAGTATTAAATAAGATCGACTATGTCTAGTACAGATATCTCTATCAATCAGGATGTACATCATCCGCATGAAGAGCATGATCACCACCATGATCAGAACTTTTTCGAGAAGTACATCTTTAGCCAGGACCATAAAGTAATTGGCAAGCAGTTCCTGATTACTGGTATTGCCTGGGCTTTCATCGGTGGTTTTCTCTCTATCCTTTTTAGATTACAGTTGGGATGGCCAGAGGCGACTTTTACTTTCCTGGAGCCCATTCTGGGCGGCTGGATCGTAAATGGTAAGCTTAACCCGGAGTTCTACCTGGCGCTTGTGACCATGCACGGTACCATCATGGTGTTCTTCGTGCTGACAGCCGGTCTGAGTGGTACCTTCGCTAACTTCCTGATTCCGCTCCAGATCGGGGCCAGGGACATGGCCTCTGGCTTCATGAACATGCTCTCTTACTGGATTTTCTTCCTGTCGAGCATTGTTCTGTTTGTTTCCCTGTTCCTGGAGTCAGGCCCTGCCGCAGGTGGATGGACCGTTTATCCTCCGCTGAGCGCCTTGCCACAGGCAATTGAAGGTTCAAAAGGCGGTATGACAATGTGGCTCATTAGCATGGCCCTGTTCATTGTATCGCAGTTGCTGGGCGGTGTGAACTATATCACGACCGTGATCAACCTGAGAACAAAGGGTATGTCTATGACGAAGCTTCCGCTTACCGTGTGGGCTTTCTTCCTGACAGCTATCCTGGGTCTGCTAGCATTCCCGGTTCTTTTCTCAGCTGCTTTGCTGTTGATCTTCGACCGTAGCTTTGGTACTAGCTTCTACCTGTCTGATATCTTTATCGGTGGTGCTGCGCTGTCTAACACTGGTGGTTCTCCTATTCTGTTCCAGCACTTGTTCTGGTTCCTGGGCCACCCAGAGGTGTATATCGTAATTATGCCTGCCTTCGGTATCGTATCTGAAGTAATCACAACAAACGCAAGAAAGCCGATCTTCGGTTACAGAGCGATGATCGGTTCCCTGATCGGTATCTCTGTACTGTCTTTCGTCGTGTGGGCGCACCACATGTTCGTATCAGGTATGAACCCTTTCCTGGGCTCTGTCTTTATGTTCCTGACGCTGATTATTGCGGTACCTTCTGCCGTGAAAGTGTTTAACTGGATCGCAACCTTGTGGAGAGGTAACATCAGGTTTACGGCCGCTATGATGTTTGCTATCGGCTTCGTGTCCTTGTTTATCTCCGGTGGTTTAACGGGTATTATTCTCGGTAACTCCGCCCTGGATATCTATCTGCACGATACCTACTTTGTAGTAGCACACTTCCACTTAGTAATGGGTGCGGCGGCCTTCTTTGGTATGTTTGCCGGTGTTTATCACTGGTTCCCGAAGATGTTCGGACGCCTGATGGATGAGAAACTGGGTTATGTACATTTCTGGTTAACCTTTGTATCGGTTTACCTGGTGTTTATGCCAATGCACTACTTAGGTATTGCCGGTTTCCCAAGAAGATACTATGCCTGGACTGGTTTTGAGACGTTCAACTTCTTTACAGATATGAACACCTTCATCAGTATTGCTGCTATCCTCGGCTTTACTGCACAGTTTATCTTCCTGTTCAACTTCATTTACAGCATCTTCAGAGGTCGCAGATCTACTGCTAACCCTTGGCATTCTAACACTTTGGAGTGGACAACACCGGTACTGCCAGGACATGGCAACTGGCCAGGACCGCTTCCAACAGTATACAGATGGCCATATGACTACAGTAAGCCAGGTGCTGCTGAAGATTATATTCCACAAACAGTACCTTTCTCTCAGACGCAGTCTTCTAACCTGCCTCAGGAGAGAGACCTAGAGTAACATATTAATGGCTAGCAAATCTTTTCAGTATAAAAGATTTAGAAATATTGGATTACTTACAGTACTAGCTGTATACTTCCTAATATTAGTCGGAGGAATTGTCAGAAGCACGGGGTCAGGCATGGGATGCCCTGACTGGCCCAAGTGTTTCGGAAGTTGGGTTCCTCCGACTGATGTTAGCCAACTACCAGAAGATTACCTAACGGTATACAAACAAAAGCGAATAGAGAAAAACGAAAAACTGGCAGCCTACCTCGACAAACTTGGTTTTGAAGAGCTTGCTTCCACCATTTTTTCTCACCCCAGCCAGTACATCGAAACAGAGTTTAACGTCACGAAAACCTGGATCGAGTACTTAAATCGCTTAGTAGGTGTACTGATAGGTATTTTTATTTTTCTGACGGTTGTGTTTGCCGTTCCTTACCTGAAGCGGGATCCCCTTGTTTTCTACCTGGCACTCGCCAGTTTTGTACTGGTAGGCGTGCAGGGGTGGTTAGGATCCATTGTCGTTTCTACCAATCTTCTCCCGGTAACCATAACAGTGCACATGGCGCTGGCGCTGGTTATTGTGGCGATGCTGCAGTATGCTGTAGCCCGAGCACATAAAGAGGACCTGGAAGGGCAGAGAGCCGCATCTCCACAGGTAAACGTTTGGCTATGGGTATTGGCCCTGATAACGTTCGGGCAGATCTTGTTAGGAACACAAGTTAGGGAAGAGGTAGACCTTATAGCCTATATGATGGGAGGTGAGAACCGGGCCTTATGGGTAGATAAACTCGGGACCAACTTCTATATCCACCGCTCTTTCTCGATATTGGTGCTGGCCCTGCACGGGTATGTGGCCTACAAAATATACCAGGTAAAAAATACAACTTTAACTAAACTTACCCACCTGATGTTGGTGTTAGTTCTAGTAGAGGTGATAGCCGGCGTGATAATGGTCTATTTTGCTATTCCACCGGTTCTACAGCCCATACACCTCACTTGCGCCTCGTTACTCTTCGGAGTCCAGTTCCAGTTGTTAATTGTTAATTATTACGCCTCTCGCGGGGCAACTCAAAAGTCAGTAGTAGTTCACCGATAATGTTAGCTCAAGAAACTGCATCGTTACTGCCTGCTTCTTCCATGGCACAAAAAGCAAAAGCATATTTTCAACTCCTGAAGTTTAGACTAAGCTTTACCGTAGCTTTTTCCAGTGCCATCGGCTACATCCTGGGGTTCCCGGGTGCTTCTTACCTGAATATTGCGTTAGTAATGTTAGGTGGTCTTTTGGTAACGGGTTCTGCCAATATCATCAATCAGATCATCGAGCGGGACCTGGACAAGCAAATGAAGCGGACCGCTAAAAGACCTCTGCCAACAGGAGAACTATCCGTAGCGGAAGCAGCCGTGTTCTGTGTGTTGTTAGGAATGGCAGGCTTAGCGATACTTGGTTTCTATTTTAATTTACTTACAGCAGCCCTGTCGCTGTTGTCGCTTATCCTGTACGGCTTCGTTTATACGCCTTTGAAACGAATCAGCCCGATATGTGTGTTCATTGGTGCTATACCAGGAGGCATGCCCCCGCTAATTGGATGGGTTGCCGCCACAGGTGCCTTAGGACCAGAGGCCTGGATCCTTTTTGGGATACAATTTATCTGGCAGTTTCCGCATTTCTGGGCAATTGCCTGGGTGCTGGATGATGACTATAAAAAAGCCGGGTTTAAAATGCTGCCGATGGAAGGAGGTAAAAACCTGAAAACGGCTATACAGATCATGATCTACACGCTAATGCTGATCCCTTTGAGCATGCTGCCTTTGCAGTTCGGTATGACAGGGATTACCTCAGCAATGATAGCCGTCGTTTGTGGTGTGCTATTTTTGGCGCAAACGTTTTACCTCATGCGCACCTGCTCCAAAAAGGCTGCTATGAGCATTATGTTTGGCTCTTTTTTGTATTTACCTATTGTGCAGATTGCTTTTGTGTTAGATAAAATTTAATGGTATTGCAATGATAAATAATATGGCAATGACTAATCCGTCTTTTAAAGAGGACAATGCAACCTCCGGAGTTCACCCGCTAAAGTTTTCGCTGTGGTTGATAATTATAAGTATTATTATGATGTTTGCAGCTTTTACGAGCGCTTACATTGTACGAAGAGAAGAAGGAAACTGGCTGGAGTTCGATCTCCCGAATGTACTTCTGATAAACACCCTGGTTATCCTGTTGAGCAGTGTGACCATGCAGTGGGCGTATAACTCGGCCAGAAAGAACAACATCGCCACACTGAAGACGATGTTGTTGCTGACTGTAGGGCTAGGAGTTGCTTTTCTGGTGGGGCAGTGGAATGCCTGGGGCGATCTCGTACAGCACAACGTGTATTTCGGAGGAAGCGAAAGCAACCCTTCCGGCTCGTTCCTGTATGTGTTGACTGGAGTGCATGGCTTTCACCTGATAACAGGGCTCATATTTGTGCTGATGACCGTTAGCAGTGCCTTGAAGTATAAGGTTCACTCAAAAAATATGCTGCGTATATATTTGTGCACGCTATACTGGCACTTTTTAGGTGGACTTTGGCTATATTTGTACATCTTCTTAAGAATAAATCACTAAACACGTTTTTCAATACATAAACTATGTCTACTTCAACTACGCTGGAAGCACCTAAGTCAGGTACATGGGATGGTGGTAATGAGCCATTGAAAGCGAGCTATGGTAAACTCATGATGTGGTTCTTCCTGCTCTCTGATGCTTTTACCTTTGGTGCTTTTCTTATCGTCTACGGTTTATCACGCCACAGACACTTACCTTATACAGGTGAGCCGGAGGCTTTTGCATTCTCACAGCAATGGTGGCCAATTCCGGAGAAGGTGTTTAACGCTTTCCCTGGCTTTCATGGTGTAGATCTTCCGCTGGCGTTCGTGGCCTTGATGACCATGATTCTGATTCTTAGCTCCGTGACGATGGTACTGGCTGTAGAGGCCGGACATAGAATGGACAAAAATGACGTGCAGAAGTGGTTGCTTTGGACTATTCTTTTTGGATCTATTTTCTTGGGTTGCCAGGCATGGGAGTGGGCGCACTTTATCTCTGGTACAGAAGAGGGCATGCTGCTGTCTGACGGTACCAGAATCTTTGGCGCAAACCTGACCATAAACCAGTATGGACCGCCTTTGTTTGCTGACCTGTTCTTCTTTATCACAGGTTTCCACGGCACACACGTGTTCTCTGGGGTTGTGCTGTTGATCATGATCTTCATCAACACCGTGAACGGGGTGTACCACAAGCGTGGACATTATGAGATGGTTGAAAAAGTAGGCCTTTACTGGCACTTTGTAGATCTTGTTTGGGTATTCGTTTTCACATTCTTCTACCTGGTTTAATAAGAGATCCAATAACCTACAGGTCGTGTTATAGTATTAAATAATAGGATTTGTAGTAAAAAGATATTTGAGCATTATGGCACATCATCATTCAGATAACGACTTCGAGCAGACAAACAATATTCCAGAGCCACAGACTAAAGCGATCTGGAAGACGTTTGGAATACTAGTAGCGCTTACCGCGCTGGAGTTCGTATTCGCTTTCGCAATGGAAGCGGGTACTATGCGTAACACGATCTTTATCATTCTAACAATTTTTAAGGCTTACTTTATTGTAGCGTACTTTATGCACCTAAAGCATGAGACAAAAGCCTTGATTTGGTCGATCATGTTACCGCTGGCGCTCATTGTGTGGTTAATGGTTGCGCTGATATCAGAAGGTAGTTACTACTTTGAATCAGTAACAAATTACTTTAATAATTAAATACACTTATAATGAGTAAAGTAAAGGCACTAATACTAGGAACCCTATTATTAGTGCCTATTCTTATTTTTGCCTTCGTCAGTTTGTTTGGCGAGCACCACTTCTCCCTCAAGACCTATTTCCCAAAAACAGATGAGTCGGGAGAGGTTGTTTTCTCCACTGCAGGAGACACGGTCTTTCATCAAGTGCCGGATTTCCAGCTTACCTCGCAGAAAGGCGAAACTTTCACCGCCGAAGACCTTTCCGGAAAAATCTATGTTGCCGATTTCTTCTTTGCCACTTGCCCGGGCATCTGTAAAAAGATGTCTTCGCAGCTAGTAAGGGTACAGGAGGCATTTGAGAACTACCCGGAGGTGAAGATTGTTTCCATCACAGTAAACCCTGAGCATGACTCCGTTGAAGTGTTGCAGAACTATGCTGCGCAGTATGGGGCGAAGGAAGATAAATGGTATTTCCTGACAGGGGAAAGAGACAGCATCTATCAGCTGGCTAAGAAAGGCTTTTACTTGCCAGTGCAACAGGTAGAGGGGCAGCAGGACTTTATCCACAGCGAAAAGTTTATGCTTGTGGATAAGGACAGGAACGTAAGGGGAATCTATGAAGGCACAGACCCTGCCGACGTGGATCGGTTAGTTACAGAGATTAGAGTATTGCTGGATGAATACAGTAAAAGCGAATAACAAACAGGCTGCGACCGCGAATGATAAGAAGTTCCTGACGCTAATAGCCGTTTTATCAGTACTGATCCCGATAGTGGTGGCCGTACTGTTCTTTATGCCAAAGGCTGGAGACAGCCAGGTGGATGTTTCTTATCTGCCTGGATTCCATGCCATTCTTAACTCGTTAACAGCTATCGCGCTACTCATTGGGTACTATAACATTAAGAAGCAAAATGTAAAGGGGCACAGGGGCGCGATGCTCGCTGCGTTTGGACTGTCTGCCATTTTCCTGGTTTCTTATGTTACCTACCACTTTTTAGGAGAACGTACCGTGTATGGCGGTGATGGAGCCTTAAAGTACATTTATTACTTTATCCTGTTAACGCATATTGTGTTGGCAGTCGTAATTGTGCCTTTAGTACTGTTGTCTGTTTACTATGGCATCTCAAACCAGTTGGATCGCCATAAGCGGATTTCGAAGTGGACTTTCCCGGTCTGGCTTTATGTAGCGGTTACCGGAGTACTGGTTTATCTGATGATCTCTCCGTATTATAGTTAATACGCAGAACTACTAATTCGTAATAGCAATGAGACTGAAAGTAAATAAAATCATAGCGCTTGCAGGGCTAGTGTTTGCCTTGTCTTTTGTCGTTACAGATGCCTACAGCCAGTGCGCAATGTGTCGCGCCACGGTAGAGTCTAACGTTGGGACAGGGAAAGGAAGTCAGGAGCCTGCTTCGGAAGTAGGGCAGGGGCTAAACACGGGTATTTTATACCTGATGGCTGTCCCGTATGTGTTAATCGGGGCTGTCGGCTTTTTATGGTATAAATATAGCCGTAAAAAAGCATGAGCAAACCTTCTATGGCAGGAGCTATTCTCTCCTGCCGTTGCCCCAGGTGCCGTAGGGGGGAGGTATTTACCCACTCTGCGCTGAACCTTGGGAAGTTTGATCATATGCACCAAAGCTGCCCCGTATGTAATTTTCACTATTAGGTAGAGGTGGGATTCTTCTGGGGAGCCATGTACATCAGCTACGGTATCTCTGTCGGCATCGTCCTGACGGTAGGCGTCATGCTGTACTACCTGGCAAATGACCCTCCTGTCTGGGTATACCTTTCAGTGGTAGCCGGTATCATTATTACCCTAACCCCGCTACTTTTCCGTTACGCTCGCATTCTCATGCTGTATTTTTTTGCCGGCGTTACATACAATTCCCGCTTCAGCAAACAATTGCACGATTCTTGAACCTATAGTTTTATCTGCCGTTTTGCTTAAATTCGTAGATAAACTACTTCGTTTTGAACAGGAAAATATCCTTTATTGCTTTGTTAGTGCTGGCTTTGCTGTGTTTTTTAGGCACAGCTGCGCTCTATTATAACTATCCTGGAGCAAACGAAGGACAAGACCAGGCTTCAGAGATAGCCACTATCACTAAAAAGGTGCACCAGTGCATCGACAAGGCACACCACGAAGCAGCCACGATAGGTGCGCAGCTGCAAAAGCCAGACGTAACCTTTACATCCCTTCTTAAAAAAACAGAATACCCTACCTTTGTTTACAGAAAGGGGGAGCTTATCTTCTGGTCTCACCATACGATTGTGCCTGAGCTAGGCGAAACGTTGGTCGGAAACAGGCCCACCGCCATTAGCAATGAGTATGGGACGTTTATTGTGGTGCCGGAAAGGACACAGGGCTATGATATAGATGTCTACGTTCCGCTGCTGGCCGACTACCAAACCAGTAACACCTACCTCGCTCCGGAGTTAAAAGATGAAGTGTTTGAGGAGCAGGATGTGCAGCTGGACTGGAATCCCAGCTCTGCTCATCCTCGTGTATACACACAACAGGGTGACTTCTTGTTCGCCGTAAACATGCGCCGTGGTGGGCAGGAAGCACCGGAGAGCGTGTTGCTGCTAGTGCTCTTTTGTGCGGGGCTTCTGTTCTATATCTTCTTTGTAATACTGCTCTTCCGGTACCTTGCCGGCAAGGAACAGTACAATAAAGCAATCGGGCTTTTACTTTTGTTGCTGGGCCTGCTGCGCTTGTTGCTGTTAGCGCTCAACCTGCCTTTTGCACTGTTTGAGATAGATCTTTTCAACCCCAGGTTTTACGCTGCTTCTTTCCTGTCTCCTTCTATCGGCGACCTGCTACTAAATATGGTCTTGCTCGCCTTAGTTGCCTGGAGCGGACTTTATCTTTTCAGAAAGAACAGGCTGGTAGCACAGTTAAAAGAACTGAGTAGGTCCAAGAGCCGTCAGCTACAGACGGGCTGTATCCTGATCTTTTACTTATTGCTGCTGCTGCTTTTCCAGTTCTACTTTAACATTTACCATAACAGTCCACTGGTACTGGACGTGAGTCGGTCACTGGACTTCACGTGGTATAAGGCAGCCCTTTATAGTGTCATGTTCATTCACACGGTTGCCCTTAGCATCTTTACCTATATGCTGGCAACAGTCGTGTCGGTACTAGTGGCGAGGGAGCAGAAGTTAGTTCCCTATAAGCAATTGGTCTTGCTGTCTGGTTTTCTGTTGCTCTTGTCCAGCTTTTTAGTGCAGCCCCTGGCTATTCTGGTGCTGATTGGCTTTCTGTTCTGGCTCATTATCATCTTTGCCGCACAAAACCAGAATGCTGTCAGCTGGGGGTACCGTACTTTCCTGTTCTTCTTTTTGGTGGTGATCGTCAGTTCGCTGACGGGAGGTTTGTCGCTGTACGCCCATTACCACAGCGAGCTGAAGATCTACAAGCAAAAGTTTGCCTTTAACATCCTGCAGGAGAATGACGTGCTGGCCGAGTACCTGTTGATGTCAGAAGACGTGGCAGGTCGGATTGCTGGCGATGAGGTGATTCAGATGAAAATGAAAGGCCCCTATGTGGATGCCTCTTTCATTAAGCGGAAGATCAAAAAGCAGTACCTGCCCAGCTACTTCGATAAGTATGAGGTAAACGTGCAGCTCTTCGATAGCCGGGGAAATGCTCTGGAAGTAGCTGATACAGCAAGTGCCTCCTTACAGGAACTGCTCAGGCGCTTTAATACCCCGCAGGCCCAGACGGAACATGAGGGACTTTTCCTGCTGCAAGATCCCATGCGCTATAATGCCCGCGTGTACCTGAAATTAATAGAGGTGCCCGTGCATGAGTATCAAAACGGGTATATCGCACTACAGCTCACCCTTAAGCGGCTGCTGCCAAACAGTGTAGTGCCGGAGCTGTTGGTAGATCAGAATTATGCGCAGCCTTTTAGAACGGATATGCTCAGTTATGCCATTTATGAGGATAGCAAGCTGCGCTATAGCGAAGGAGAGTACGATTATGCGACTAACTTTAACCGCAGGCTGTTGCGCCGGTCAGAGCTTTACCGCAACGGGGTTAACTTGGGCAACTACCACCACTTTGGCGTTCGGAACGGCGAAGGCCAGCGGCTGATCATCACCACGGAGAAGTATGGCGGAAAAGAGCTGCTTTCCAATTTTTCTTTCCTGTTCCTTTCGTTTATAGCAGGAATGCTGGTGTTAGGGCTCCTGTACACGGCCGTGCAGCGCCAGCGCCTCCAGGACTTCAGCCCTGATTTTAGTGCCAAGATCCAGATATTCCTGAACTTCGGCATTATCCTGCCTTTGCTGCTGGTCAGTATAGCGACAGCCAGCCTGGTAACGGCCTCTTATAAAAAGGACCTGATGAGCACCTACGAGCAGCGGGGAGAGGCCATACAGAAGAGCCTGGCGGAGCAGCTGCAAAATGGCTTGCTGGAGGATAAGCGAAGGCTGGAGGAACGTATCGGCGAGATTGCCTCTATCTCAGAGACAGACATTAACCTGTACGATAGCAAGGGAAAGCTACTGGTAACAAGCCAACCCCTGATTTTTGAGGCCGGACTGTTGTCTAAGCTGATTAACCCGGAGGCATTCGCTGCCATAGCAGAGAGGCAGGCCCTGCGCGTATTGCTGGAGGAGCAGGCCGGGAACCTTAACTTCAACGCCGTGTACCTGCCGCTCCGCTACGAAAACAACCCTACAGCCCTGGCAGGCTTTATTGGCATCCCGTTCTTCGATTCGGAAAAAGAACTGGACCTGAAGCTGATAGAGTTAACGACCACTACCATGAACATCTTCACGGTGATGTTCATCGTCTTTCTGGTACTCACCTTCTTTGCCTCCCGCGCTTTAACCGTGCCCCTGCGCATTCTGGCAGACAAGCTGAACCGTACCTCTCTGACCGGTAAGAACGAGATGCTGGCCTATGAGGGGGCCGATGAGATCGGGATGCTGGTAAAGGAGTATAACCGCATGCTGCTGACGCTGGAGCAGAACAAGCAGGACCTGGCGATGCAGGAGAAAGAGGCAGCCTGGCGGGAGATGGCGCGGCAGGTGGCCCACGAGATTAAGAACCCGCTGACGCCGATGAAGCTCTCGCTGCAATACCTGCAGAAGGCAATCGCAGAGAAGCGGCCTAACACAGAGCAACTCATCGACAAAATTTCCCAAACGCTTATTTCTCAGATAAATATACTGAGCGATATTGCAACGTCGTTCTCTAGCTTTACCTCTATGCCGGAACCAAAGGCAGAGCTCATGGATATCTCGGCCGCCTTGCAAAAAGCAGCTGACCTGCATAATGATCCGGCTGCGGCAGTGATCGAAAAAGACATACAGGCGGAGGAAGTAGTGGTAAAGGCGGATGAGAACCTGATGGTGCGGACGTTTAACAACCTCCTCTTAAATGCCATTCAGGCGGTGCCGGCCAGCCGGAAGCCGCACATAAAGATCGGGCTGGAACTACAGCCGGATAAAACGGTGTTGATCTCGATTCAGGATAACGGCAGTGGTATTCCCGTGGATATCAGGGGCAAAGTATTTATCCCGAATTTTAGTACAAAGTACACTGGCTCAGGGATAGGCCTGGCCGTAGCCAAGCGAGGTATTGAAAACGCAGGTGGTCGCATATGGTTTGAGACAGAAGAAGGACAGGGAACTACGTTTTTTATATCATTACCGCTTGCCGGTCATGCGTAAGAAGCGTTTTTACCTGGTGCTGCTCTTGTGCTGGCTGAGCCTGCCGCTGCTGGCTCAGCCTCCGGCAAATAACCAGCGCTGCAAGTGGGTGCCCGTTATAAGCTATCCACAACGGCTGGACACGCTAACCCTCTTACCCAGTTCTGTAACCCTGCATCATCCTAAAAAAGAACAGTTTGCCTTTGATTACAACTATACGCTAAACGAGTTTACCCTCACCAAATTCCCAACTCCCGATTCCATCGCCATCGACTCGCTCGGCACCATGGCCCCGCTGCGCGATTCGGTGCTAGTCTGCTTCCGGGTCTTACCCTTGAACCTGACAAAACCCGCCTTCCGGCGAGACATAGCCAAGCTGGAGATGAACTCTTTCCGGGACGGTTTTTACCAGGAGGACATCGCTACCCGCGAGGAGATCTTCCGGACACCCGGCCTGAACAAGACGGGTAGCATCTCCCGGGGCATCTCTTTTGGGAATACCCAGAACGTGTTTGTGAATTCGGCCCTAAACCTGCAGTTGGATGGCAAGTTGACCGATGATATCAGCATTACGGCAGCAATTACAGATCAGAACATTCCTTTTCAGCCGGAGGGCAACACACAGCAGTTACAGGAGTTCGACAAGGTGTACATTACGCTACGCCACCGTTTATGGCAGCTGACGGCAGGGGATGTGGTACTGCAGAATAAGCCTTCCTACTTTCTGAAGTATTACAAGAACGTGCAGGGAGCAGCCTTTGAGACGAACCTCGGCAAGACGCCCGACAGGCAGGGAGTAACGACTGTAGCAGCCTCTGTGTCGAAGGGCAAATTCGCCTCTCAGGCGATACAGCCCGCCGAGGGAGTGCTGGGGCCCTACCGCTTACGGGGACCTAACAACGAGCGCTTTATCATTGTGTTGGCTAATTCAGAAAGGGTGTTTCTGGACGGCAAGCTGCTGGTGCGGGGCTATGACTACGATTATGTGATCGATTACAACCAGGCAGAGATTACCTTTACCACCCGGCACGTCATTACGAAGAACTCCCGCATTAAGGTGGACTTTGAGTACTCGGACCAGAACTACAGCCGGGGCATTTACAACCTGAGCCATTACCAGACCCTGGGCAAAGTGAAGGTGTTCGCTAACTACTATAACGAGTCAGACAACCGGAATAACCTGCTCAACCTAAACCTGCAGACCGAAGAGAAGCGCTTGCTTTCTCAAATCGGCGACGACCTGGAAAGAGCTGTGAGTGCTGGTGCTGATAGCGTAGCCTTTGATCCTGCCCAGGTATTGTATGCTAGGCGGGACACGATGTATAACGCCGGGCAAAGTTATGCCAGCATCTACGTACACTCTACAAGTCCTGATTCTGCCTTTTACAATGTGAGTTTTACTGAGGTAGGGGCTAAACGGGGAGACTACGTGGCGGTGAACAATGCCACCAATGGCCGGGTGTACAAGTGGGTAGCTCCTGTAAACGGTGTACCACAGGGAAACTACACGCCTATGCGGGTGTTGCCTACCCCTAAAAAGAAGCAACTGATTACTTTGGGTACGAGCTATGAGCTACAGCAGGGCATGAGTTTCTTTATAGAAGGAGCCGCATCAGAGAACGACATCAACCGCTTTTCCTCCCTAGACGCAGACGACGACAAAGGCAAAGCCCTGCGGGTAGGTTACCTGGTACAGGACAGGGAGCTTGCCTTTATGGGGAAGTACAGGCTGAATAGCGCGCTCAATTACGAGTATACCGACGAGTATTTCTCGCCCATTGACCGCTACCGGCCCATTGAGTTTGACCGCGACTGGAGCTTGGCTACCACAGAGGCGGCAGAAGACCACATCCTCAACTTTTCGGTAGGAGCTGTGCAGGATGCGGCAAACGCGCTGAACTACCGTATCAGTAGCCGCCGCAGAGAAGGTCAACTGAATGGGGTACAGCACTACTTCGACTTGGTGAAGACTGTAGGCAAAGCGGCCTTTAGCAATCACCTGTTCGTGCTCAGCAGCCAACAGGGAGAGCGGGAATCGGAGTGGTACAGGGGCGACTTTGGCCTAGCCTACAAGCTGGGCAAGCTAGCCCCGGGCTATACCTACCGTTTTGATAAGAACAGGATCACGGCACTTGGCTCGGACTCGGTAGTGGCTTCGGCCATGTACTTCGAGGAGCACCTGGTGTATCTCCAGAGTGGTGACTCTACCCGAACCCGCTTCCGGTTAGATTACAGCCACCGTACTGATAAGCGCCCGACGGGCAGGGGAGACCTGGACCAGCCGGAGGTAGGCCAGACCTACAATGCTATCCTGCAAACCCCGCTGGGGGCAAACAGCGACCTGGCCTTGCAGGCCACTTACCGCAAGCTGGAGGTAGCCACGGGAGACGAGGAGGAAACCATACAGTCGCGGGTAGACTGGAATGCAGGTTTCCTGGACGGTAGCTTTCAGTCGGAGCTAAGTTATGCCACGGGCACCGGCCGAGAGCTGAAGCGGATCTACATTTTTCAGGAAACTTTGCCGGGGCAAGGCACCCACTACCTGCGGGATGAAGGTAACCCAGCTAACCTGAACGATTACCTGGAGGCCCAGACGGTAGACCAGCGGCGTTATATCAAGATATTTTTGCCGACAGACGAGTACATCAACGCTTATACCAACAGGTTTACCTACCGGCTTACCAGCAATACCCCTGTTAGCTGGCGTGCAGAAAAAGGCCTGAAAGAAAAGCTGTCTCACTTCTCGATGCTCACCTTTCTAAGCATTGATAAGAAAACGACAGACGACAACCTACAGCAGCGCTTTAATCCTTTCAGCCAGGAAATAGAGGACCAGTTTCTGATCTCCTTTGTCAAGTCCTTGCGTCATACAATGTACTATAATCGCAGCAACCCGAAGTATGGGTTGGAGTATACCCTGCAGCAGAACCAGCAGAAGTCTTTGCTGGCCAACGGCTCGGAGACACGCCTGGTGGGGAGCCACGTCTTTGTAGGGCGGCTGAACCTGAACGAGGTGCTCAGCTCCCAAATGAATTTGGCGCTGAACGTGCGGGAAAACAAATCTAATTTTCTGAGCTCTAAAAACTTCAGGATCGAAAGCAGGGAACTATCGCCGGAACTGGCCTACCAACCCAACATGAAGCTACGTTTTACCGGAAAGTACCAATACTCGCTACGGCAGGACATGCTGGCCCCGTCCGACGCAGAACAGCAGGGCGCTTTTCATGAACTGGGCCTGGAGGCAAAGCTGAGCCAGGTAAGCAAGCGTACTTTCACGGGCAACATCAAATACGTGAACATCGACTTTACCGGGGACATGAACTCCTATGTGGGCTATGAGATCCTGAACGCCCTGCGGCCCGGCAACAACATGACCTGGTCGCTCAACCTGCAGCAGCGCCTGAGCAATGGCCTCAACATTTCCCTTAACTACGATGGCCGCAAAGCCAACGGGGTAGGGGCCGTGCATACTGGCCGCACGCAGGTGTCGGTGTTGTTTTAAAAGGCTTAAAGAGGAAAAGCTTTTTAAAAGCTCCCGTCTATTTATGTTGCTGTCACCAAGAGCAGCTTTAAATCGTTAGCTGGAGATTGATTACACTATAAAGCTTAATCAAAGCTTGCCATACCCTCTAAATCAGGAAGTTTACTGGCTAGTCTGTAGAAAAGTGTTATATTAGTTAAAGTATATACTAAAGTAAGTGTAATGGTTAGTACAGTAAAAAGCTCAAGGGCCTCTGTATGCTTTTTAAAACTGTGTAATGCAGATAAACTGGTTGACTGCGTTTAGCCGCTAGTTTTTAGTATTAATATTATCAATGAAGCGTTTAACCCTGATATCTTATTTAACATCATTTTTGGTTAGTTGTACTTCCACTACCAGCGGTAAGGTAGAATCGAAAAGGTTGGAAGACGCATTTGTAGAAGACTTTAAAACAAGCAGCTTTTGCAAGTGTGTAGAGAGTGGGAGTAATCAGACCTTAGATGATGTAAGTTGCCGCTATCCTGACTATTTGTATAGTGAAGCTCAAACGATCAGCAATCTTGCTAAATTGGAGGGAGACAAAATACGCATAGATTCAATTAGAAGAGTTGGACGTGTTGCAGAGGGGATGGAAGGTAAAAGAGCAATAGAGATGTGCCTGAAGTTCTACAAGAGTAGAGAACTGGATTCAGTTGCCAGAGCACGATTTAAACTAAGTGAGAAGGCCATGAAGAACGCACAGAATAACTAAAATGCCTCTCTCTAAACAACTGCACATATTTGTAGAAAGGCCTTCATAATACTGCAAGCTTTTTTAGATTATAATACCATGACAAAAGCGATCATACTACTGTTTGCAGTTATTGGGTTCGCGTACTTTCTATTTTACCCCTTCTTGAAGCATGCTGTTAACAGAAAGAAGCTCTTTAGATGGTTCATCATTTTATACGCGATCGCGATTATTGCCTCTACTGTAAGTACTTTCCTGTAATCAGGAGCAAACGAGGATGAACAGTCGAATAAAAGAAGGATAAACATAACCTGCCTTAAATGACAAAGAACTTAAGCTATCTTGTTGTCTACTGCCTGGCAGTAATGTTTTTCTCATGTAATCCAGAAAGCCTCCCTATAGACCGGGCAACGGATGAAAGTTTGTCTAAAGCGATGAACATAGTGAAGGAGAGCAAACTACCTGTGCTACTGGCTGAGCTTAAAAGTAACGATCAGGTAAAGGTAAATGAGTACACCTCTCTGCTTGCTACCGTATCAGATAAAATAGCGAAAGATTGGAAGTTGCCACTAGCAAAGCTGGTTATTAACAGTTATGTGAGATCTAATGGGCTGGATGAGAACAGCTACACCAGCTACTTGTATCAGGATCAAAAGCTTGCAGTGGCCTACTCTGTTCCGGAACATGTGAAAGACTCCTTTGACAGGACTTTTCTTTGCCGTTCGCCGGACTACTGGAAACAGCTTCCTGCAAGAGAAAAGGCAATTACCTCTCCTGTGGATACGCTGAACAAAGAGATGAGATTTGAGATAGTTATGCTCAAATAAAAGGGCCGAGCGCTGTCTTCTAAAACATTGACAACAGAACATACCGCTTATGAACAAACCTATAGTTTCCATCCTCTTCATTTGCTTGATAACCCTTAGCTTTTGTGCAGGGAAAAAACATATGGCATCATGGGGCACTTATGTGATCAGGGGTACTGTAAAAGGTGTTGAGAATGGCACCTGGATATACCTGACAAGCATGGACCGGTTTGATCAGACCCCGCTGCTAGACTCTGCCCGGGTGAAGAAAGAGCGGTTCGAGTTCAGGGGACAATTAAGGAACAAAGTGCTGCAGGCAATGCTAGGGTTAAAAGGTCCGGTCTATAAGTCAGACGGCGTTACGGTAAAAGAGCACAGGCTAACAGATGCAGCAATGCTCTGGCTTGAGAACAATGACTTTTTTGTAGAAGGGGAAAAAGGCAGGCTGTTTCAGGCGACGATCAACGGCCCTGCAACCCAGCAGGACTTTCAGTTACTGATGAGAGGAAATGTGGAAAAGGCTGAGTTTATCCGGCAGCACCCCAACACGTCTTACCTTAGTGTTTTTCTTCTGAATGCGGAGAAAGAACAGTATGGCAAAGAAGTTACAGCAGCGTTGTACAAGCTACTTTCAGAAGACAGAAAAGAAACCCTTTACGGCAGGCAGGTTGCTACTTACTTGGAAGGAGACTAAAGGACAGTTTGACAGTGAGGCAAAGAAAAGGTCCGGCTCACAGGAAGCTTCTCCTTTGAACCGGCCCTTTTTTGGCAGCAAGGCTGATTAATAGTATTTGTGTGGTATCAGGTAATTCTGCACATAGTCTTTTACCCCTTCCTCCAGGGTGTAAAAAGGCTTGTCGTAGCCAATGGAACGGAGCTTGCTCATGTTCGCCTCCGTAAAGTATTGGTACGTATCGCGGATGGTCAGTGGCGTATCGATAAAGTCAATGTTAGCAGGCACGCCCATCGCCTCGAACGTATTCAGGGCTAGGGACATAAAGGTGCGTGCTTCGCCGGAGCCAAGGTTGTAGATGCCGGAGTTCTTGCGGTGGTGCATCAGGAAGAGGCACACATCCACCACGTCCTTCACATAGATGAAGTCCCGCATCTGCTCGCCATCTTTAAATTCAGGGTTGTGAGAGCGGAAAAGGGCTAGCCGGCCTTGCTCATGTACCTGGTTGTAGGCATGCAGGATCACAGAGGCCATTTTCCCTTTGTGGTACTCGTTCGGTCCATAAACGTTAAAGAACTTCAGTCCCGCCCAGAAAAAAGGCTTTGCCGTTTGCTCCAGTGCCCAAATGTCGAAGTCGTTTTTAGACTCTCCGTAAGGATTTAGCGGTTTTAGCAGCGGAATAATGTCCTCGTTGTCGTCGTAACCCAAAGTGCCGGCGCCGTATGTGGCGGCCGAGGAAGCGTATACCAACGGGATCTGGTATTCACAGCAGGCGTTCCATACTTTCTTGGAGTAGTTCAGGTTCAGCAGGTCAAAGATGTCCTTGTCGAACTCAGTCGTGTCGGTGCGGGCACCTAGGTGAAAGATAAACTCTACTTCCTCATAGTGCTCATCCAGCCAATCGAAGAAGTTATCACGGTCTACAAATTCCTTTATCTTTTTACCCTGCAGGTTGCGCTCCTTCTTCGAAACAGAGAAGTTATCCACTACTACTATGTCATTGAAGTTAGCCTGGTTAAGCCTGCTTACTAGGCAACTGGCTATAAAGCCGGCTGCTCCGGTTACTACTATCATAATTCTGTTTTTAAGCCTTAACGAAATTGCGCTAAATTTACGAAAATAAACTGAGCCGCCTTAGGCCATGCAGGCGCATTAGCGAATCTACATTTTGGGAAAAACGCAAAGCAAAAGATACAAATTGTTATGGCTGTTAAGCCTGACCCTGATCAGCACCCTTTGGGCCTGCACCCAGGAAAAGCAGGAAACAGAAGACGTAATCTTGCTGCAGGATGACCTGGGCCGAGAGCTAACATTGGAAAGCCAGCCGAAGCGGGTGCTGTCCCTATCTTCTTCGATGACGGAGATGCTCTTTGCTGTGCTTGATACGAGCGCGATTATTGGCCGTACCCAGAACGACGATTATCCCACTGCCGCTCTTGCCAAACCTGTTGTCAACAATTATCCTGTGGATTATGAGCAGGTGTTGGCCCTGAAGCCGGACCTGATATTTACCATAGAAGGCATTACCCCCTTGGACGTAGCGGCGAGGCTGGAAGAGTTAGGCATTCCGGTATATTACCAGAAGTACAACACCGTAGAGGACATATTCACTGGCCTGGAGGACATCGGCCGCATTATGGGCAAGGAGCAGCAGGCAACGCAAATAGCAGACTCCTTGCGGCAGGAGGTCGCGCAGATAGCCCGGCGCCATAAGGGGGAGCAGGACCCGCAACAGGTACTGGCCATTACCTGGACAGATCCAATCTATGTGTACGGGCAGAACACGATTCTGACAGACAAGCTCCGGATACTCGGGACAGAGAATGCTGTGAAAGAAGTGTTCGAGCAGCCTTACCCCGCCCTTACCCGCGAATACATTTTGAAACTAAACCCAGACGTACTGTTGGGCGGCACCCCTGAAAAGCTGGAAGAGAGCTTCTTCGGCCAGTACCCTGAGCTGCGTAAGATCAAAGCTTACCAGAACAAGCGCCTGTACGCACCCACCGATGACCTGATGGCCCGTCCGGGGCCTCGCGTGGTAGAGTCGCTGCGGGAGCTGGAGGGCTTCCTGTACCCATGAGGCGGGGACTTTATTTCCTGCTCGCGTTGCTCCTGATCCTGGTCGTGCTGCTACTGGGCCTGCAGGTTGGCTCCTTTGATTCCGATATAGCGACTATTCTAAACGCTTTCCTCCACTACGATCCCGACAACACCACGCACTTTGCCATTATGCACCTGCGCCTGCCGCGCCTTTTGCTCGCCTTGGTAGTAGGGGCTGCGCTTGCCTTCTGTGGCTATTTGATGCAGGCCATGGTAAACAACGGCCTGGCCGATCCGTATCTGCTGGGTACTGCCTCGGGCGCCTCGCTGGGAGCCGTGATCGTTTTCTTTGGTTTTGTGGAAATATCCCTTGGAGGATTCTACATGCCTCCGGTTTTTGCCCTGGCCGGTGCCTTTGTAGTAACGCTGGTGGTAGTGATGTTAGGTTACCGAAAGCGGCAGCTCATTCCCGCGCAGCTCCTGCTGGCAGGTATCGCGATCAGTGCCCTTGTTACGTCCATCGTTGGGCTGCTTACGTTTCTTTCGGATTCGGAGGGGAAGCTGAAGTCAGTTATCTTTTGGTCGATGGGCAGCTTTGAACGGGCCAGCTGGGCCTTACTGCCCTATCCGGCTGTGGCCTTGCTACTGGCCTTGCTGCTGTTTGTATACTATCAAAAACAGCTAAACATATTATTGCTGGGGGAGGAGCGGGCGCAGGCCTTAGGAGTGCGCGTAGCCAATACCCGTTGGGTTATACTCGGCACTGTATCTGTGGTAACAGGCTTTGCTGTGGCGACCTCCGGGCCGATTGGTTTTGTGGGGCTTATTATCCCGCACGTAACACGGGGTGTGATGGGAACAACGGGTAGGAGTAACCTGCTTTTTTGTGCTTTTGTGGGTGGACTTTTTATGCTGCTCTGCGACCTGCTCTCGCGGTTGATTTATCCACCGGCAGGTTTGCCGATTGGAATCATTACTTCGTTCTTTGGTGTTCCTTTCTTTGTATATTTGCTTTTCAGAAAGAACTACAACTTTAAGGATTAAATGATTTACGTAAGCAGGTTAGAGCACTTTAATGCAGCTCACAAGCTGCACAACCCGAATTGGTCGCTGGCGAAGAATAAGGAGGTATTCGGGCCATGTGCAAACACCAACTGGCACGGGCATAACTATGAGTTGATCGTGACGGTGAAGGGAAAACCTGATTCCGATACTGGCTTTGTAATCGACCTCAAAAAACTTAGCACACTTATCCGTACACACATTATCGCGAAGGTAGACCACAAGAACCTGAACCTGGATGTGCCTTTTATGGAGGATAAGCTGGCTAGTACCGAGAACCTGGTGGTAGAGTTCTGGAAGATACTGGAGCCACGCATCCTCGAAATTTCAAACAAAAATGCACAACTGCATAGCCTGAAGCTTTACGAAACACCGCGTAATTACGTAGAGTACTTCGGAGAATAACCAAGCCTGTCGTTACGTTGTAGCATTAGTCAGCGCTATTTTAACCCGCCTGCCCAAACAGAAGCAAACTGCATGAAATATTATATTATAGCCGGAGAGCGCTCTGGGGACTTACATGCGTCTAACCTCATCAAGCAACTGCGGCGGCAAGACCCTGTTGCGGAGATAAGAGGATGGGGCGGCGACATGATGCAGGAGGCAGGCATGGACCTGGTACACCATTACCAGGAAATGGCCTTTATGGGCTTTGCCGAAGTGTTCAGGAGCCTGCGTAAGATCCTGGGCTTCTTGCGGGAGTGCAAGGCCGACATTAAAACTTACCAGCCGGACGTGGTGATCCTGGTGGACTATGCGGGCTTTAACATGCGCATTGCCAGGTTCGCTAAGAAGCATGGGCTTAAGGTATACTACTATATCTCCCCTAAAATATGGGCCTGGAACCAGGGGCGGGTACACAAGATCAAGAAGGTGGTGGACCGCATGTTTGTGATCATGCCTTTTGAGGAGGACTTTTATGCCCGCTTCGACTACAAGGTAGACTATGTGGGGAACCCTGTGAATGATTCCGTCACGGACCATGTGGCCAGCACTGACTTCAGGACCCGAAACAGGCTTTATAACAACAAGCCTATCATTGCTATTCTGCCCGGCAGCCGTCGGCAGGAAATAGAGAGCATGCTGCACGTAATGCTGAGCGTACTGCCTTCTTTCCGTGATTATCAGTTTGTAGTGGCAGGTGTGTCTAATTTCTCAAAAGCTTATTACGAGCAGTATAACAAAGACCCGAACATCAAGATCATCTACGACCAGACCTACGACCTGTTGGCGCATGCTCAGGCCGCCTTAGTAACATCAGGTACAGCCACGCTGGAGACTGCTTTGTTCGGTGTGCCGCAAGTGGTATGCTACAAGACAAGCGCCATCTCCTATGCGATAGGGAAGATGGTGATCAAGGTGCCTTACATCTCCTTGGTAAACCTGATTGCTGATAAGCCTGTGGTAACAGAGCTAATTCAGGATGACTTTACTCCTAAAAAGATCATAGCAGAGCTAAAGCAGATACTCTTCGACAAGTACTTCATCAAAAAGCAGAAAGAGGGATATGCCCTGGTGCGCCAAAAGATAGGGGAGTACCGCACCGCGGAGCGTGCAGCAGAACTAATGGTCGGTTACTTGACAGAGGAAAAGACAGCCAAGGCCTGAACATGCCTGAATAGAGGACTATCAAAACAACAAGCCCCGGCCTTTATCAGGCCGGGGCTTGTTGTTAGTAGTAAATACTTTACTTTCTAAGCCACTTTCAACTGCTTAAGAGTAGACTTCTCGAACTTCTCACGGGCATACTCGCCTGTGATCGTCAGTTCTTTGGTGCCCTCTTCTGACGGAAGCTCAAACATAGCGTCTGTCATGATGCCTTCGCAGATAGAACGTAAGCCACGGGCCCCTAGCTTATACTCCGACGCTTTCTCTACGATGTAGTCCAGTGCACTTTTATCGAAGTTAAGCGTGATGTTCTCCATTTCGAACAGGCGCTTGTATTGCTTGATGATCGAGTTCTTCGGCTCCAGCAGGATGCGACGCAGCGTTTCGCTGTCGAGTGGGTTAAGGTGTGTGGTTACTGGCAGACGTCCGATCAGTTCCGGTATCAGACCAAAGTTCTTCAGGTCTTGTGCTGTGATGTAGCGCAGGAAGTTCTCATTCTCTTCTACCTCATCCAGCTTAGACTTGGAGAAGCCAATTGGGCGGGTATTTAAACGGTTCTTGATCAGCCTGTCGATACCTACAAAAGCGCCACCGCAGATAAAGAGGATGTTTTCAGTGTTTACGGTAATCATCTTCTGTTCGGGGTGCTTACGGCCTCCTTGTGGTGGCACGTTTACAGAAGTACCCTCTAACAACTTCAGCAGGGCCTGCTGCACGCCTTCTCCGCTCACATCGCGGGTAATAGACGGGTTGTCACTCTTACGGGCAATTTTGTCTATCTCGTCGATGTACACAATGCCGCGCTCTGCTGCCTCAACGTTATAGTCTGCTGCCTGTAGCAGGCGTGTTAAAATGCTTTCTACGTCTTCGCCTACATAGCCAGCCTCTGTCAGCACGGTAGCGTCCGCAATACAGAAAGGTACTTGCAGGATACCGGCCATCATGCGGGCCAGGTAAGTCTTGCCTGTCCCCGTTTCGCCTACCATAATAATGTTAGATTTCTCGATCACCACCTCCTGGTCTTCGGTAGGTTGCATCAGGCGCTTGTAGTGGTTGTAAACCGCTACCGACATCACTTTCTTAGCCTCATCCTGTCCTACAACAAACTGGTCGAGGTACCCCTTCATTTCCTTTGGCTTCATCAGGTTGAATTTAGGGGTACGGCTGTTGGCGCGTATTTTATTCTCTTCGTTCAGAATCTGCTGAGCCTGTCCGATGCAACGATCACAGATATGCGCGTTAATACCGGATATCATCACCGATACATCCTTCTTGTTTTTGCCACAAAATGAGCAAGTAATTTCAGCCATAAGAAACGATTGATACAGATTGTTTTAGGCTTTGATTTCCAAAGCGTAAAGCAAAGGTACAAAATTGAAAAGTTATGCAACCACAATTTTTTCAAGACTAACAGGGCCTGATAGCCTGCTTTGGGCCATAAATTTCAAGATTTATATTTTTATATCTTTGTGTAAGTGCTTGGTTATTAAAGCTGTTATACGTGATAGTATCCACATAGGCCTGTTGATAAATTATTTATACCTACGGTGCTTTCGGGTGTACCGGCACGTTGCCAGGGCAGAGCGGTAGTGCAATTGGGGAAAATAAAAACCCGCCCTGTCTTCACAGAGCGGGTTTTGAGGACTGATTATACCTGGTGCTTACTGCGCCTTACGTATCAGCACTTCATCAATCAGACCATACTCTTTTGCTTCTTCTGCCTTCATCCAGTAGTCGCGGTCAGAGTTGTCATATACCTCCTGATAGCTCTTGCCAGAGTGCTGTGCCAGGATCTCGTACAGCTCTTTCTTCAGCTTCAGGATCTCACGGGCGGTGATCTCAATATCAGAAGCCTGCCCTTGTGCGCCACCCATTGGCTGGTGAATCATCACGCGGGCGTGTGGCAGGGCAGAACGCTTGTCTTTCGCGCCACCAGCTAATAGTACAGCTCCCATAGAAGCGGCCAAACCTGTACAGATGGTCGCCACGTCCGGGCTTACGTACTGCATGGTATCATATATACCTAAGCCGGCATAAACAGAGCCACCCGGGCTGTTGATGTACAGCAGGATGTCTTTCTTGGCATCAGCCGACTCCAGGAAAAGTAGCTGGGCAGTGATAATATTGGCAATGAAATCGTCTACCTGGGTACCCAGAAAGATGATACGGTCCATAATCAGGCGGGAGAACACGTCAATCTCACGGAAGTTTGTCGGGCGTTCCTCAATCACGGAGCGGGTCATGCTTTCGATGGTGTGCATCGCGCGGCCTTCTACGTGGTTAATATACTGGTCTACGCCCAGGCCACTCATGCCCTGGCCTTTTACGGCAAATTTCCGGAACTCGTCTTTGTTAAACATATCTTGTTTAGGTTTACGGTTTACTCAAAAATAAAAAAAGTCCTTCAGTAATGAAGGACTTTTCATAAATGTATAGTTGTATGCGCGTTTATTCAAACGACATATTTCTGAAGTCCTCTGCTGTTACAGTCTTCTCTACAACAGTCATCTGCTCCTTAAGTTTAGCGAGCACTTTCTCAGCTAGCAATTGCTCGTACTCCTGGATGTAGTTACGGCCGTTATCCTGCTGCAGGTACTGGTTCGCATAGTTGTTCATGCTCTCTAACAGCTCCTCAGGCACCTCTGGCATATTGAACTGGGCAAGCATCTTCTCCTTGGTGCTGTTCACCACTTCCTCGTTGCTTACTTTCAGCTCGTTCTCCTCTACAACCTTGTTCTTGATCATAGACCACTTCAGCTCACGGGTATACTTGTCGAAGTTCTCCTCAATCTGCTCAGCAGTCAGCTTGCCTTCGTTTGTAACCTGTAGCCAACGCTTAAAGAACTCTGTAGGCAGTTCAACTTCTACGTTGTCAACCAGCGTATCGATGATATTACGGTACAGGATATTGTCTGCTTCACGCTCATAGTTCTCCTTGATGGTCTCACGGATCTTGGCGTCAAACTCTTCCTCTGTTTTTACTTCGTCTTTACCGAAAAGCTTGTCAAAAAGTTCTTGATTCAGCTCAGCAGGCTCTGTACGGTTTATTTTCTCTACCGTAAACTCAAACTCACCGTTCAGGTCAGCCACTACGTCTTTGCTCAGACCAGTAACATGTGCCAAAGCAGCGTTGTCGTCGCCGAAAGTCTTACGAATATCGAAACGAATTACGTCGCCTTCCTTTACGCCGATAAACTGGTCCTGACCCTCCACTACACGGTTGGTAGGGATAAGCGTCTTAGACTGGAACTCGCCGTCTACCTGCTTTAACTCGCCGGAGATAAAATCACCCTGCTCAGAAGCTTCCGGGTTGGTGGTTTTACCAAACTGGCGCTTTAGGTTCTCGTAAGCCTCGTCAATTGTCTTCTGGTCTACCTCAATGGTGTAACCCTCTACGCTTTTATCCAGCGGAAGGTTAACGTCCGGTAGCAGACCTACGGCATAGTTAAACTCAAACTCTTTCTGGTTATCCCAGTCAATTTGCTCCTGGCTTGGCTCCGGAAGCGGCTCTCCCAAAAGCTTCACGTCGTTCTCGCGGATGTACTTAGAGATCTCCTCCTGTAAAATCTTGTTGATCTGCTCTACCAGGATGCTCTTGCCGTACATTTTCTTTACAAGCCCTGCAGGTACTTTCCCAGGTCTGAAGCCCTTGATCTGAGCCTTTTTGCTGTATTCTTTTACCTGCTGGTCTACTTTAGGGGCGTAGTCGGCCTCTTCCAGTACCACCTTCAGTTGCGCATTGGTGCTGTCGGTTTGGTTTAATGTAATATTCAAGGCTTATAAAATTTTAATTTTGAAATACCTACTAAAAACAAACCCCCAACATGGCTGTTGAGGGTTTGAGATTGTGCGGATGGAGGGACTCGAACCCCCATGCCTCGCAGCGCTAGATCCTAAGTCTAGTGCGTCTACCAATTTCGCCACATCCGCTTGAGTGTGCTTGTTTGTAATAGTGATGCAAAGGTACAACACGAAATTTTAAATGCAATAGCTGCCCCAAAAATTTCCTGAATATTTTTTAACTTAGATATAGCGGGGCTACAGAATGCCTTTAAAATGGCACTGTATTGGTAGCATTTTATATTCAGTTATATTTGAAACTTATAAAGCCGCTAGCTTATTAATACTTATATGGCAGGTAAGACGGACAAAACCGGAACGCTTCTTACTACTTCAGACCAGGTTAACATGATCGATCCAGAAGCAGAACGCAAAGAGATCTTAAGACACTATAGAAGACTACTTCGGCACGCTAAGCCTTTTTTGAAGGACAACGATGCCAAAATTATAAAGAAGGCCTTTAATACCTCTGTGGAGGCGCACAAAGACATGCGCCGCAAGTCGGGGGAACCTTATATTTTGCACCCGCTGGCGGTGGCACAGATTGCCGTGGAGGAGATAGGACTGGGGACCACGTCCATTGTCGCCGCCTTGCTGCATGATGTGGTAGAGGACACAGAGCTGGAGATTTCAGACATAGAGCGCGATTTCGGGCACAGTGTGGCGCGTATCATCGAGGGGCTCACCAAAATATCCGGTGTGTTCGATTATGGTACCTCCCAGCAGGCCGAGAACTTCCGGAAAATGCTGCTCACCCTGAGCGATGACGTACGGGTGATCCTGATCAAACTGGCCGACCGCCTGCACAACATGCGCACGCTGGATAGCATGCCGCGGCACAAGCAGCTGAAGATTGCCTCGGAGACCATGTACCTCTACGCGCCGCTGGCGCACCGCCTGGGCCTGTACGCCATTAAGTCAGAGCTGGAGGACCTGTACCTGAAGTACACTGATACAGAAACCTATAAGGATATCTCGAACAAGATACGCCAGACGCGCAGCGCCCGAAGCAAGTTTATCAAGGACTTTACACACCCGGTAGAGGAGGAGCTGCGCAAGTACGGTTTCAAGTTTACCATCAAAGGCAGACCTAAGTCTATTTACTCTATCTTAAAAAAGATAAAAAAGCAAAACATCACCTTTGATGAGATTTACGACCTGTTTGCGATCCGGATCATCCTGGACGTGCCGCTGGAAAACGAGAAGGCGGCCTGCTGGCAGGTGTATTCTATTATCACAGACTTTTATCAGCCAAACCCCGACCGCCTGCGCGACTGGGTGAACACGCCCAAGGCCAATGGCTATGAGTCCTTGCACACCACGGTTATGAGTAGGTCTGGCCAATGGGTGGAAGTGCAGATACGCACCAAGCGCATGGACGAGATCGCCGAGCGCGGGTATGCGGCTCACTGGAAGTACAAAACAGAGGGGGTTGCCTCTGCCGAATCGGGGCTGGAACAGTGGATAAACAAGGTGCGAGACATGTTGGAAAACAACACGGCCAACGCACTGGAGTTTATGGACGAGTTCCGCAAAAACCTGTTTGTAGAGGAGGTGTTTGTGTTTACCCCTAAGGGCGAGTTGATCATTTTGCCGGACAAGGCCACTGCGCTGGACTTTGCTTTTGAGATACACAGCCAGATCGGCCTGCAGTGCCTTGGAGCCAAAGTGAACCAGAAATTGGTGCCGCTCAGTTACAAATTAAAGAATGGGGACCAGGTAGAGATTCTGACCTCGCAGAAGCAGAAGCCGAATGAGGAGTGGCTGCAGTATGTGGTTACCTCTAAGGCGCGCACCCGCATTAAGGACGCCCTGCGGGAAGAACGTAAGAGCAAGGCTGAGGAAGGGAAGGTAATGCTGGACAGCCGCCTGCAGCAGATTAACGTGCCGGACACGCAACAGAACCTGAACAAGCTGCTGGCCTTCTTTAACGTGCCTGCCCTGCAGGACCTGTATTACAGAATAGCGACAGGCCATATTGATATCAAGAACATCAAGGAGGTGCTCTTTGTAACAGGAGGTGAGAAAGGAGCCTCCATGCTGGATCCAAAGTCTTTCGACAAAGAGGTGCAGAAGATACGGGGAGTGAACTCCGACATGCTGGTAATAGGGGAAAACACCTTTAACATGGACTACCGCATGTCCAAGTGCTGCAATCCAATTCCTGGGGACGATGTGTTCGGCTTCCAGACAGAGGAAGGCTTGATCGAGATACACCGTACCAGCTGTAAGCAGGGGATTGAGTTGATGTCGAACTACGGCAACCGCATCATAAAGGCAAAGTGGACAGAGCAGAAAGAGTTGGCCTTCTTAGCAGGTATCCGCATCAAGGGGACAGACCGGGTTGGCCTGGTAAATGACCTGACCAAAGTGATCTCAACCAGCTTAAAGGTAAACATGCGCTCGATTACGATCGACTCGAATGACGGCATCTTTGAAGGAAACATCATGGTGTTCGTAAACGACACTGGGCATCTCGATAAATTGATGCAGCGCATGAGCCGCGTATCGGGCATTCTAACCGTGGAGCGCTTCGACTAAGGGCAATATTTTAAAAAGAACAGACAATGGCATTAGACCGAAATAAATTTGAAGAGGTAAAGAAGATCTTTACGGCCTACTTGGAGAGCAAGGGCCTGCGCAAGACGCCGGAGCGTTATGCTATCCTGGAGGAGATATACTCCCGCGATGGGCATTTTGACGTGGAGTCGCTCTACATCAGCATGAAGAACAAGAATTACCGGGTAAGCCGGGCTACCGTATACAACACCCTGGACTTGCTGGTGGAGAATGACCTGGTGAGCAAGCACCAGTTCGGGCGCAACCTGGCCCAGTACGAAAAATCGTACGGCTACCGTCAGCACGACCACGTAATCTGTACGGAGTGCCACAAGGTTGTGGAGTTCTGTGACCCCCGTATTCATAATATACAGACCATGGTGGGGGAGCTCCTAAATTTTCATATCTTGCATCACTCCCTAAACCTATATGGTGTATGCGGTGATTGCCGCGCCAAAAAAGCGACAGAGGAAAAGCAACATGAAGTATCAGACAGAGCTTAAAGAAGACATTCTCTTTATCAGGCTGGAAGGCGATCTGATAGCTAGTGCTGACACACAGGGGATGATAGAGGACATAGACGCAATGGAAGGGGGAAAGGTCCTGCTTTGTGCCGTAGACCTCTCCAACGTGCGCTTTATGGATAGCAGTGGAATGGGAGTACTGGTGTCGCTGTTAACGAAGTTCCGGAACAGGGGAGGAGAGCTCGTGCTCATTAAGCCTTCTGATCATATCCGCAAACTTTTGATCGTTACAAAGCTGAATGCCATCTTTACTATCGCAGAAAATGATAGTTTTGCGACTCAGTTCTTAAAAGAATCAATTTATTAAATACTTAAATGGCAGTTGATATACTAATAGGTCTGCAGTGGGGCGACGAAGGTAAAGGCAAAATCGTTGACGTACTGGCCCCGACCTATGACATTGTAGCCCGTTTTCAGGGTGGTCCGAACGCAGGACATACGTTGGAGTTTGAAGGTACGAAGCATGTGTTGCATCAAATCCCTTCCGGTATTTTCCACCCGCATATCCAGAACATCATTGGCAACGGCGTCGTGTTGGACCCCATCGTGTTTCGTACTGAAATGCAGAAACTGAAAGACCGTGGTGTTGATGCTGCTAATAACCTGTTTATCTCAAAAAAAGCGTCCCTCATCCTTCCTTCGCACAAAGCACTGGACCGGGTTTCTGAGGAAGCTTTAGGAAACGAGAAGATCGGTTCTACTTTAAAAGGAATTGGACCAACTTACCAGGACAAGATTGGCCGAGTGGGCTTACGGGTAGGTGATATTCTGGCAGACGACTTCCAGGAGCGCTATAATAAGTTAGTGGCACGTCACCGTAAAACAGTAGAGTTCTATGGCAAGGAGCTAGACCTGGGCGATCAGGAGCAGGCTTTCTTTGATGCGGTGGATTACCTGCGCTCGCTGCAGCTGGTGGACACAGAGTACCTGATCAACCAGGCAATCAGCAGCGGGAAAAAGATCTTAGCAGAAGGAGCGCAAGGCTCTTTGCTGGATGTTGACTTTGGAACCTATCCTTTTGTTACTTCCTCTACTACTCTAGTAGCGGGAGCCTGTACAGGCTTGGGTATTGCCCCAAAGCATGTAGGCGAAGTTTACGGGATCTTTAAAGCCTATACGACCCGCGTAGGTAGCGGACCGTTCCCAACTGAGTTGGAAGATGAAGTCGGAGAGCAAATACGACAGGCTGGCCGTGAGTTTGGCTCTACGACTGGCCGACCACGTCGTTGTGGCTGGATAGACCTGCCCAGTCTGAAGTATTCCATCATGCTAAATGGCGTAACGCAGCTGGACATGATGAAAGCTGATGTGCTTACTGATTTCGATACTATTAAAGTTTGCACCCACTATAAATTAGCATCAGGTGAGTTAACAGATCAGGTACCACATTCCATGGAGATAGATATTCTGGAGCCAGTGTACGAAGAGTTGCCAGGATGGAAAGTAGACCTGAACAAGATTGAGAGTGTAGATGAATTGCCACAAGCATTCAAGAATTACTTAACATTTTTGGAAGAGCAATTGCATGTTCCAATTACGATTGTGTCAGTAGGCCCAGACAGAAAGAGCACGCTGAAAAGAGATGCTGTAGTGGCTTAAGCATTTATTATACTAAGAAACATAGCAGGAAAAAGCTCCCGTCGGACAGGCGGGAGCTTTTTCTTTTTTCCTTAGCGAAAGCTCATCAGCTGTTGAACTTCGTGGAGTTGGTCTTAGGTTACCTCCGAGCGGTGGGGGAGACTCCAGCGACTAGGCGGTAAAAGGGGATGGCTGGGTAAAACAATCCTGCCAAGGGGGAACTTCAGGCCACGCTTTTGCTGTTTTTTTCCAGCGCTAAGAGGAAAAGCTTACAGGGGTAGCAGTTAAAAAAAAGCTGTTTTAGCCGGAACTCCCACCAGCCCTCTGGCTGTTACCCTCTAGCGCCCAAAGAGGAAGGAAGGGTCGGGGGAAAATAATCCCCCACTGCCTGAGGTACTTGGGCTTTTTCTGCGCTGATCTTCTCTGAGGCCTTGCCTGTAGGGAAACTTTTCCTACCTTTGCGCTCCCTTCGGCAGGACAGGGGCAGGGTTAACAGGGGCTGAATGAGTCTTTAGCAGGCAAAGGGAAAAGAGGAAAAACTCTCCCCTGGTGCTTGCAAAACGAAAAACTCTTCTTACCTTTGCAGCCCGCTTCAGAGGGAAGGGGAGGCATGGCACACTTCTTGAATAAAGAAAGAGCTGGTCAAAAAAAATAAAAGAAAAAGCTTGGTGGTTTAGAGAGAAACACCGAACTTTGCAGCCCGCAA
>NZ_FZOQ01000040.1 GCF_900188175.1 Pontibacter ummariensis
GCTCCGATCGTATGCGCGAAGGTGTTAAGGGTAAGGATAGCTGCCAGCGGCCTGTCGATGTTTTGCTTGAAGTCCTCCAGGTCCTCTCCCAGAGAGGGGTTGTGTTTCCCCACCACACTCGCATGGGAAGGGGTAATGCTCAGTAGCGACGCCTCCAGCAGCGAGCAAAGGAAGGAAAAGAACAAGGCAGTTGCCAGGTAAAGTATCAGTAAGCCCATTTGTGCATTTAAGTCCTGCGGCCAAAACAGATATAGGCCGGTGTTGTTGTCTTGTGATAAATAACCTTACGCGCTACCTTAAATGAAAGGTTATTGCTACTGCCTTTGCTGTTGATATTTATTTAGCAAAGGGAACGCACTTCTCTAACATTAATGTTTGCACGCTTATTAAGAAATAGCTATATTGTATATTCTATCCTATTAGGTTAGTTGATTGTTTCTTTTTTTGTGGTAAGAAAGCCAAGGAGCCTGAGTACTGCCTTGGCTTTCTTGTTTTTTTATCCTCTTACTAAGACATTTCCCATTCTAGCAGAAGCTTTAGGGTATTGCACTGGAGTGACCTTAACTTTGGTGAAGATTTTAGGCACACTAAGGCGGAAGGCCTAAAAGCCGAACTTAAGGGGAATGTTGACGTTATTAAGAGAGGTGTCGGTTTTCTTCAACCATGTCTTTTCATTTGTTTCGTTAAAGTTTCCATGTTTTTGATGCCGGGTGAGTTTTCCTCTTACCCGGCATACTCTTTTATATTAAGCTTGATCGCCTGATTCGCTTTGAAAGCCAGGCGCTAAGGGTAGAGGGCTTCACAACAAGCGCTCCTGTTCCATACTCGGGGCATGGAACAGGAGCCTTATTTTTACTATACTTGCACTGTAACCCTAGGAAGATAGTGGCTAAGAGAGTTACTTTAATCGAAAAGCTCTTAGCAAAGGAACAAAGTAGTCAACCATATGCAGGCTTTGCCCCAAGGGGGTAAAAGTGCAATACCCAGCGCGTAATGTCTCCCAATACACACCATTACCCTGTTAAGAAGCTCCTCACTTTATTGTATGTAGTGCTCGCCTTGGCTCACGTCTGCTGTACCGGCGGCTACAATGCAAGTAAGAAAAAAAAGGCGGGGTCCACGCTGGATCCTAAAGGGCACGAAGTGTTAGCCACGAAACATAATGCCATGGTTGAGAACTTTTACATTTTGGTGAAGTCACCAGCCGTCGATTCCGTCGCCCTAAGCACCTTCGTCAAGAAGTTTAGAAAGGAGAATTGTGACAAGTGTAACATTAAGCTGTACGACGACCCGTGCGTCATACCCTTGATGCTACAATATCCTCTAAAAAAAGAAGAGTACGAACTTTTAGCCGATCACTTCGTTGCTTCCTCAACTTTTGATTCCAACGCAGTATATCTATTTCCCCTTAAATAAGTAAGAAGTTCTCTGACAGGAAAGCCAACACAGCAGCCTGTCTTTGTTCAGGAGGAGCCTTAAGGCATCCTGTGCCATACCAGTGGCTGCGGCCTACTCGCCTGGGTTCGGGTTACAGTAAGAGCCCCTTCTCCCCTTTCTTACGTCTTTGGTTTTCCAGATAAGTGCTGACGAGGCCGTACTCCCGGGCATCCAGCAGGCCGTTAGCATCCCTGTCCCAAAGCCGGAACAAACCGTCGGCGTACTCGCTTTCGTTGATTCTGCTATCCCCGTTCAGGTCCCATTTCTCATACCAGAGGAGGTCAGAGAAGCCAAGGTGAAACTCGCGCTTATCCAATCTCCCGTCATCGGAAGTGTCCCACTGTACCCACAACTTGTTCTCTATCCTAAAGTCCCGGGCAGACTTTTTCCACTCGCCCTTCTCAAGTGAGTTATCATTATCCAGATCCCACATGGAATAAAAGGCACGGGAGAACTCCTGTTCACCCAGTAGCCCGTTCCGACTAGCATCCCAGCTTTCATAAAAGTTAGCGGAGCCGAAGGTAGAATGAAAGCGGGTTTCGTCCCTGAGGCTCACGACAACTACACGAGTGTCAGCGATAAGACTTTCAGCATCCTCTTCATTAGCATAAGGGCCATTACAAGACCATAGGGGTAGGGCGAGCAAGACAAAGCTCCATATTCTGCCAACCTTCAAACTGCTCCTGTCTTTCATCTTCCTACAATCTGTTTCAAATAAAGGGACATGCCTTCCTTATTATTACGCATTTACTCTGTTTTGTTGCACAAACTGCCTTTGTGTTGGTTTTGAGTTTGTTGATGCCTCGTGTCTACCCCTTATTCACCGGTGCCCTTGCCTGGTACTCGCGCAACGGCGAGTGAAGCACCTCCACTACCAGAAAGCAGGTAGCGCATGGAAAGCAGTTCATGCTTGGTCGGACCTGTCCTCCCTGTTAGTAAGATACGTTTTTTTCCTCAGGAAAGGCAAAGGCTCTTCCTTCAGCAGTTCAGCAAACCCCTACTACTTTGACCACGTTTATAAATCTAAACATGTTAATCTAACACAAATGACTATGAAAAAGAACGAAACTAGCATCTTGAAAGGGATCAGAAACGGCCTTTGTTTTTTCCTGCTCACCGGCCTGGTAGCTTGTGGCGGTGAGGGTGCTGTGGAAGAGGAGGCGGCTGTGGAAGAGCCCCTCGCAACAGAGGAAGTTGCAGTAGAAGAAGAGGCCGATACCTGGGATGAAAACGAATTCAACACGACTTTTGCGTCCACGGACTACTACGAGACCTGGGACGAGGACGATGACAACTTTTTGAGCGAGAATGAGTACTACGGTGGCTTCTACGACACCTGGGACGTGAATGACGATAACCAGCTGGACGAGAACGAGTGGAACACCGCTGTGAATGACTTCGGCCTGGAGAACGAGACCTGGTCCGCGTGGGACACCAGTGGCGACGGCATCTTAGACGAGAACGAGTACAACACCGCCTTCGCTAACACCGGCTGGTATGGCGAGTGGGACGAGGATGACGATAACCTGCTGAGCGAGGAGGAGTATACCGGAGGATTGTTTAGCCAATGGGATGCCAACGATGACAACTTCCTGGATGAGAATGAGTACGGCTTTTACAACACATACTATGGGGTATAAATAAAAAGCTTAAAAACCTGGAGCTTTCATTTAAATTTATTAAAAAGCGTCCCAGTCATAAAGGTGACTGGGACGCTTTTTTTAGTGCTGCTAGATTCTGTTCGTTTCGGTTGCAAAAGTTTTTTTCCAGTAAACTTACTGTCTAAGTATAAGTAATTATTCCCCCCTCCCCTTCTGGTATCAATTTTGTGGCCATTTTACCCACCTAAGTTAAGATACTTGGGCTTCTACTGAAACTCTTCTTGCCTATTCCAGCGGTTGAGAGGGCTTTAAGAGTAGTGCCAGCTTGAACCAAGTATTTACGAAGGAGTAGTGTTCCAGATTCTAAATGCAATACCAGAAATGAGTTGCCTCAAACCCAAAATCTTGAGTCTTGTCGAGAACGGAGTCCTCGCCTATCGCACTGCAAGTAACGATACCTTTTCGATAAGCCTGGATAGCTTTGAGTTGAGTTTCGAACCAGTGGCAGAGGTTGAGTTTCCGAATATTGAGCAGTATACCTACTATTATAAGAAAGTAGACTCTCCGGACACCATCATGTGCATCAGAATAGCTGGTAATAACCTTCGTTCAACTTTAGGGTCCTACAGTCTTTTTGAGAAAAGGCTAGCCGCGATCTAAGCCCCCTTACTTTTTGCATCATCAGCTACTCCATCGGCTCCTGTGGCGGAGTGAGGATGTACTGAAACGAGCTTAAAAGCAGCCGAAGTTTTAAAACAACGACTGCTTTTACAGCACTCGTGCACTTGAAGTAATAACGCGGGCAGAGGCCTCCACAACTTCCCGCCCCCCTTATGCATAAAGGTACCGTAGAACTGACGCTCTTTTCCACCTTAGGTTTATGAAGAGACTCCTTCTTCCATACCCTGCGTAGTTGCCGGAGGAGGTCCCGCTGCAGGCCTTTGCCCCCTTGCCCTATAGCCTCAAGCAAACACAACAGCAGGACGTGAAATGATCTGCTGCCCCCTGCGCCAGACTGCCAACTCCTCTACGCTACAAGCAGCCCGACCACGGGTTACCCGATCTTGACGCGGCGCGTTTTGGAACCCTTTATATGCCTATAAGACCCTTGAACCTAAAAAACGGGCTTTGCGAATCTTTTGCACGAAGCTGTGGCTTCCTGCCGAAGCGCCGGCAAGGCTTTCTTTTGAATGGGAGAGCCCTAATACTGCCATCCTCCCCCTAAGGATCGGTAGAGGTCCACCATGGAATGAAAAGCCATCTGCCGGCTCCTGACTAAGTTCAGTTCTGCCTCTAAGACTCTTCTCTGAGCAGTTATTATCTCAAGATAGGAAGCATAGCCAGCCCGGAAAAGGTCGTTTGAGGTAGTCACTGCATCCTGAAGCACTTCAACCTCCTGCGCTTTCATGGCCGCTAGCTCTCTGTAGTTCTCTATCCCCTTTAGGTTGGTCATTACCTCATTGAGGCCAGTTTGAACGGCTTTCTGATAGGCATAGAAAGCACGAAGCTTTTCGGCGTCCGCACGCTTCAACTGCACCTTCAAACGGGTTCTGTTTATTAGCGGCGCGGTCAAGCCCCCTAAAAGTCCATAGGCAATGGAAGCAGGAGTGGCAAAGAGCATAGAAGCATCGAAAGAGTTGAAGCCAATAAACGGGGACAGGCTAACAGAGGGCAGGAAAGCTTTTCTCGCAGCGTCTACATCAGCTTTTGCTGCTTTTAGCAGCAACTCGGCCTGCTGAACATCTGGGCGCCTCCTTAGCAAGTCAGAAGGGACTCCCGCTTGCAGCGCCGCAGGCAAACGCTGGGCCAGCAAAGGCTCTCCCACCTGCACTGGCTGGGGGTAACGTCCCAGGAGATGATTCAGGCGGTTTTCGACGGCGACAATCTCCTGCTGCTTGACCTCTCTAAGTCCTTTCGTGTTTAACAGCTGTGCCCTGAATTGTTGTACCCCTAGCTCAGTAGTCCTTCCGGCGGCTTTCTGGACCTTGCTTAACGCAACAGCTATCTCCTGAAGCTTGATGTTCCTGTCAAGTATCTCCAACTCATTGTGCAGCGCCAAAAGCTCGTAGTAAAGGTTCGCCACGTTAGCCACTAACGCAGTGGCAACCAACTGTCTTCCTTTCTCTGAGGCCATGAACCGGTTATAAGCGGCCTTCTTATAGCTGCGAAGTTTCCCCCAAACATCAATTTCCCATGAGCTGCGTAGGCCCAGGAAATAGTCCGGGACGGGATCTGGTATGCGTTGTCTCTCCTCAATGTTCGTGGAGAAATTCGTATCGTAGTTCCCCACCCCGTCCACAGTATAGTCCCCATACCGCTGCACCCCTGCTGATGCGACGCCCTGTAACTGGGGAAGCAAGGCTCCTTTGCTAAGTAATAGGTTGGCACGGGCTATTTCAACCTGCTGTACTGCAGCCAGTAGATCAGGGTTCCTGTGGAGGGCTGTGTCAATGAGTGCCACTAGTTGTGGATCAGTAAAGAACTCCTGCCACCTTATGTCTCCCACGCTGGCAGTGTCCTGACTGCTGCCAAATGATGCAGGTATCGGCTGTGTACCTGGCAAACTGGAGGTTTCCCCTACCTTACAGGAACTGATTAGCATCAGCAGGAGCAAGTAGTATATGCGGTTTAACTTTCTTTTTTGTAAGTACATAAATGAGATTCTCTGTCAATAGTTCTTTTGTTTCCTATTTATGCTGATGCCGTCTTGCGCTCTTTCATCTTGGCAAACAGCACATAAAGCCCTGGGATTAGCAGAATCCCGAAAACAGTACCGATTAGCATGCCTCCTGCCGCCGCTGTTCCGATGGACCGGTTTCCCATGGCCCCTGCTCCGGAGGCGAGGCATAAGGGAATTAGACCGGCTACAAATGCGAAGGAAGTCATAAGGATAGGCCTGAACCTGGAAACGGCCCCTTCCGCAGCGGCCTGAAGCACAGCGGCGCCCTCCTTGCGTCGTTGAATGGCAAACTCCACGATCAGAATCGCATTTTTACCGAGCAGGCCGATGAGCATGACCAGGGCGACCTGCGCATAGATGTTGTTCTGCAAGCCCATGACCTTCAAGGCTAGAAAGGCACCGAACATACCTGTCGGCAAGGACAATATAACTGGCAAAGGCAAGAGAAAACTTTCGTATTGGGCTGCCAGCAGCAGATAGACGAAGATCAGGCAAACGACAAAAATGTATATTGCCTGATTGCCGGAGAGGATCTCCTCCCGCGTCATACCGGACCACTCAAAGGTGTACCCCCTTGGCAGCGCCCGTTCGGCTACCTGACTGATCGCCGCGATCGCGTCTCCGCTGCTGTACCCTGGAGCAGGGCTACCGTTTATCATCGCAGAGGTATACATGTTGTACCGCGTTAGCTGCTCTGGCCCATAAACCCGCTCAAGTCTCAGAAACGAGGAGAAAGGAACCATCTCCCCCCACTTATTCTTTACATGCAGTTGCAGCACGTCTTCAGGCTTAGTCCGATAAGAGGGGGAGGCCTGTACCATTACCTTGTACATCTGCCCAAAGCGGATGAAATTGGAGGCGTAGTAGCTACCGAGCAAGGTCTGGAGCGTACTCATGGCCTGATCGATGGTTACTCCCTTCTTGGCTGCCATATCCTGGTCTACATGGATCATGTACTGGGGAAAGCTGGTATCGAAGTTTGTGAAGGCACTGCTGATCTGTGGTGTTTCCTTCATGGCAGCCAGAAACTTATCCGCTACCTCTGCCGTCTCATCCAGAGCCCGCGTTCTGTCGCGCGCGAGCAAGCGTAGCTCAAATCCGCTGGAATTCCCAAAGCCCGGCACGGTCGGGGGAGGAAAGTATTCTATGTTGGCATCCTGCAGGTCTTTTGTCTTTTCCTCCAATAAAGCTATGATCTGGTTAACAGACTCCTGGCGGTCCTCCCACGCTTTCAGGTTAATCATGCCCATTCCGTAGGAGGCACCCGCTGCATCCGTGAGCAGGCTGTATCCGGCGAGTGTGGAAACGTTCTCTACTGCCTCTATCTCCTGAGCGGCCTGCTGGATCCTGTCCAGCACTTCCTCGGTACGCTCAACGGTAGCACCTGCAGGTGCGGTCACGTTCACGTAAACCATTCCCTGATCCTCTGTAGGAATGAAGCCGGTAGGTAAGATTCTGCTCAGCCACCAGGTACCGGCCAGGAAAAGGGTTAGCATTGTCAGGGTAACCACCCTCTTCCCGGCGATGCGTATAATGGTACGCTTATAGGCTCCTTCGACGGAGTCATAGCCCTTGTTAAACCCCGCAAACAGCCTCTGGAGTAGATTCTTCCTGGTCTTCACATGGTGCGTGTTCTTTAACATTAAAGCGCATAAAGCCGGGGTAAGGGTTAGGGCATTGATACCGGACAGCACAATGGCTATCGCCAGGGTAAGGGAGAACTGCCTGTAAAAAATACCCACCGGGCCAGTCATAAACGCCACTGGGACGAACACGGCCGACATCACCAGGGTAATGGCGACAATAGCCCCACTGATCTCTCCCATAGCTTCCACGGTCGCTTTCTTCGCATCCAGGTGCTTTTCAGCCATTTTAGCGTGTACTGCTTCCACCACGACAATAGCGTTGTCCACCACGATACCGATCGCCAGCACCAAAGCAAACAGCGTAAGCAGGTTGATAGAGAAGCCGAACAGCTGCATGAAGAAGAAAGTACCGACAAGCGAAACAGGAACGGCGAGTATCGGAATGAGTGTGGAGCGGAAGTCCTGTAGGAATATAAAGACAACGATAGAAACAAGGATAAAAGCTTCGATGAGCGTCTTGATCACCTCCTGCATGGAAGCATCCAGGAAGCGGGACACATCATAGGCGATGTTATAGTTCATACTGGGGGGGAAGGACTCCGCCTTCAGTTCCGCCATGCGCTTTTTCACGTTCTCTATCACTTCCTTGGCATTAGAGCCGGGACGTTGCTTGATCATGATGGAGGCAGAGGGCCGTCCGTCGGTTTTGGATATCATTTCGTAGTCCATGGACCCGAACTCTATGTCTGCAACGTCCTTCAACCGTAACACCGAACCAGAGGCATCCGCAGCAGCGCGTATCACAAGGTTCTCATACTGTGGGGGCTTGTTAAACTTTCCTGTATAGCGCAACACATACTGCAGTACTTGAGGGGACTTACCTGAACTTATCCCTGCTTTCCCGGGCGCGGCTTCTACGTTCTGCGACCGAATGGCCTGAATCACTTCCTCTGGAGATACCCCGTAAGCCAACATGCGGTCTGGCTTCAGCCACACGCGCATCGAGTACTCCCGGGAGCCCATAATCTCACAGAAACCAACGCCGTCGATACGCTTCAACTCCTGCAGTACATTAATGTCGGCAAAGTTATAGACGAACTTCTCATCCGCCTTGGGGTCATCGCTCATCAGGTTCAAGTAGAGGAGCATGCTGTTCACCTCTTTCTCAGTGATAACCCCGGCTTTGATCACCTCCTCCGGTAGCTCATCTATGATGGTGTTCACTCTGTTCTGCACGTTCACTGCCGCGAGGTCAGGATCTGTGCCGGCTTCGAAGAAAACCTGAATAAGGGTAACCCCATTGTTGCTGGAGACCGAGGTCATGTAGGTCATACCGGGCACCCCGTTGATAGCCCTTTCCAGGGGAGTAGCCACAGCCTTCGTACAAACTTCTGCGTTCGCACCCGTGTATTGCGCTGTGACGGAAACAGAGGGGGGGACAATTTCTGGAAACTGTGTTACTGGGAGTTGTAGAATGGCCAGCAGCCCTAAGAGAACAATAAACAAAGAAATAACGAGCGATAGTACAGGGCGCTCTATAAACAACTTTAACATTTAACTTTCTACATCTAAAACCAAACATCCCCGGCCCATGAGGTATGTAACCGGATACCATTCAGGATACAGCCTAGTACCTAAGCCGATTATAAACTTGACAGCAAGAGGAGACTGTCCATCGGCACTTCTTCCGGGCGGATAGGAGTACCTTCCCGCAAATCCTGGATGCCCTCGTAAACCACTTTTTCGCCCGGCTGAAGGCCTTCCTCCACAATGTAAAAGTGCGGCATCCTTACCTTGGGCCTAAAGCTTCTGATCTTCACTTTATTATCCCGGCCAACGACGTATACAAAACTCTGGTCCTGTATCTCGAAGGTTGCTTTCTGCGGCACCAACAAGGCATCATTCACCTCGCTGAACAGCCGCACTTTTCCTGTAGAGTGGTGCTTGAGCAGCTTGTTTGGATTCGGAAACCTTGCCCGGTACGCAATTGAACCTGTGCTTGCGTCGAAGACACCTTCCATCGTTTCTATTGTCCCTGGGTAGGGATAGAGCGTCCCGTCGGCAAGGACAAGCTTGACCTTATTGCTTCGGCTCGCCTGTCCCTTCTGTTGTGCTTTCTTTAAAGCCAGGTACTCCCTTTCTGACACGTTAAAGTAGGCATAGGCCGCCGCCAGATCAGAAACGGAAGTTAATAAAGTGCCTTCTTCTACATAGCTTCCCTGCTTGAGCGGGATGCGGTCAATCATACCTGAAAAAGGGGCTCTAATGTAGGTGTAGGACAACCGCGTAGAGGCGTTGGACTGTGCCGACCGGGCCTCCTCAACTTTCGCGTTCGCTGCTTTTAGCTTCGCCTTTGCCAAGTCCAGCTCAGAAAGGGACACCACTTCGTTTTCGACGAGAAGCTTGACCCTGCCCACTTCCAGCTCTGCCGCCATAGCCTCGGCTATAGCGTTCCGCAGGTTTGCCTTTGCCTTTGCAAGCCCCGCCTCATACTCCTCGGCACTTATCCTGAAAAGAGGCTGGCCTTTCTTTACCTCCTGCCCTTCGTCTATGTAGACCCGCTCCAGAAAGCCTTCTACCCGTGCCCTTATCTCTACATGTTTCACTGCCTGCACGTCCGCCACATAGTCATTGTGGAGTACCGTATCCACTGCTATAAGCTGTGTTACCGGGACCTGCGAGACTTCTTTATCCGATACTTTTACTTGGCCTTTAGCACTACACCCTAGCAGGAAAGCACTTAGTACTATAAAGCACAAGTAGCTTACCTTATTTATAACTATAATCATACAACTATCTAACTATTAAAAATTTACTCTTAGGAAAAGACAATAGGTTTCCATGCGTCTGCACAAACTGGCTTTAAAGCCAGAAAGAGACACGTACACTTATAACTACGTGAACAGCAGCAGCTAAAGTATTATATATTACATAGAAAATGTATGTCAGAAAAGAGTTAATAGGGCTATAAAACTATAAAAGCCCTTTGAATAGCGAGGAGTTGTATTATACCCATAAACAGCAAAACATATTTTTGTAATATAGAAAGCTGTTTCTAAATCCCCGCCGCTCCCAGATGCCTTGGAGGATAAGTTTACCTGTGCTCTGGGAGATACATACTTAGCCTTACCAGCCTTTTTAAGGGCAGCCATCAAGTCTGAGTACTCCTCTACAAATTGCCCTATTATAGATGTTGTTTCCTCAAAAGCCCTGGATGACTTCTTTTCTGGCGTTGCTCCACCCAGTGCAGGCTTTGCGTACTTCTTGAGATATCGTGGGGTAGGATTTAGGGTAGCATTGATCAGGAAGCAGGGTATTATGAGCCAAAATATACACTTCCACATCATCCTGTATCAATAGCAAACTTCCTTGTTCTGAGTATGTGTAACTCAAATATATTAAAAACATTGTGCTTGAGCAACGAAACGTGCGGGCAATGTGCCTGAACATTGATGTTCCACCAACTTCTTAGAAAGCCGTTGGTTTCTAGTCAAGTTATTACCGAACTGCTTACAGTTCAAGAAGGCAAAAAAGAAGCGGTACTGTTTTAATCCTACAAGCTAGCCAGGACTCAAGGAGGCTACTATAGCCAAACAGAGGCTAAGGGCGCTAGAACTGATGCACCTCTTTCAATTTATTCCTCCATTGTTAAAGGCTGCTTCCTGCCGGGCTTATCCTGTAGTATACAGTAGATGTAGATGGCACACCTTTGCAAATTAACCGGGTTAACTCAACTGCTGATTGTATATTCTCTTGTCACTGATTTCCGGAGAAAGTAGGCGGGGAGGTCTTTACAAGGAGACAGTGGAGGTGTCTGAGACAGAACACGGAAAAGGAACAGGGCGCCTTTGCTCTGCGGGCAATCAAACTGTTGCAATGGGCTGGAAGTAAGGGACAGTGATTTGAAACGCTAAAAAGCAAAAAGCTCCTACACGAGGGCAGGAGCTTCATTATGGCAGACGGGTAAACTACTGTTATTCTCTAAAAGGATAATAGGCCTTCAATCCATCGGGATAGACACCCTGCAGGTAAACAAGATTCCCATCCATGCTTTTCAAGAACCTTTCCACGTCGGCTGGTTCATGGACTTGGTTATCACCGATGTGGGTAATGATAAAGCCTTCTTTCATACCTGTCTCGTTGAACGCGCTGTTGCCAAGATCAGCTACCCTGACACCTCCCGCGATACCGAGCCTGTGCACCTCCTCCTCTGTAGGGTTTTGAAAAGTAGCCCCCATCAGGTTAACGGACTTCGCAACACTTCGCTTTACTAACTCCGTGCTGTTTTCCATGTTCTTTAAGGTGACAAGAACCGTGTTCTCTTTGTCACCGCGCAGATAAGTAACCTCTACTTCATCTCCGGGCCTGTAGCGGGCTATCTGCTCCAACAGCTGAGAGCCCTTGGTAACCCCTACACCGTTTATGGCCGTTATCACATCCCCTGCAAACAGGCCTGCGTCGTCCGCGCCACCATGCTCGGACACGTTGGCCAGGTACACCCCATCAAGTGTTTTGAGTCCCTTCTCTTCGGCAAATGCGGCGTCTATATCGCGAATCTCCCCTCCTAGCAAGGCGCGCTGCACCTTCCCATACTCGCGCAGGTCCTCTACTACCTTACGTACGATCGAGGAAGGCACCGCAAAGGAATAGCCTGCAAAAGCACCCGTGGGAGATGCAATGCCCGTGTTGATGCCCACCAGCTCCCCGTTCAGGTTTACCAGGGCACCACCCGAGTTGCCGGGGTTCACCGCTGCATCCGTCTGAATAAAAGACTCAATGCTGTAGCGCTGGTTTGGGTTATTAGAACGAAGCAGGTTAATGTTACGTCCCTTGGCGCTCACGATACCGGCCGTCACGGTAGAGGTTAAATCCATGGGGTTACCTACGGCCAATACCCACTCGCCTACCTGTAGGCTGTCTGAGCTGCCAAAGCGGGCAGTGGGCAGCCTCTCCGCGTCTACCTTTAGCAGGGCAATGTCGGTCGTCGGATCGGTACCTACCAGCGTGGCTTCATAGGTACGCTTGTCATTAAGCACGACCTTAATTTTATCCGCTCCGTCCACAACATGGTTATTTGTGACAATAAAGCCGTCTGCGGCAATGATCACCCCCGAGCCGGAGGACCTCTGCGCCCCTTGTGGCATGTGCCCTCCAAAACCCTCTCCGAAGAACTCCCGAAGAAAAGGATCCATTCCTCCCCTGCTAGAACCAACGGTGCCAGCGCCGCTCGACTCCGTCATGATATGCACGACAGCAGGAGTTACGGACCGAGCAGAAGTAAGGAAATTAAGCCCATCCGGTACCACGACATCGCTGGAACGCATGTCGCTTGTGTAGATTACGCCAGAAGCACCATTTTGCCCCTGTACCAGGCGCTCTGTGGTACTATCCATCCACTTATAGGCTCCTGCGGCAACGCCTCCTCCCAGGATGGCAGAAAGGGTCAGACCAGTAAAGAATTGTTTTGCCTTCATCTGAAATATAACTGTTTACACTTCTAACTGTTAATACTTCTATGGGCCATTCGCCCTATGATTCGCATGACAGCTATTCAAAAACTATACCAGACAAGTTTATTTAAGTTATATTGTCACATGCTTAAGTCCTACTATTCTTACATTACGAGATAGACGTTCTCTAAACCAAGGCAAAAAGTGGATAAAATTCAGCAGGAAGGACTCCCCTTGGAAAGGAAGCTGCCGTATGAAATGCAGGCTTAGGCTCGCTGTGCTAGCCTGGGCCCGTGACGTGAAAGTAAACAAGAAGGACCTCTTATATAGGTTAGTAAGAGAAGGCGTAGCTGGAGAATAGAACGCAAAAAAGAATGACTCTTGAAGATTTTAACACGGACGCCCTGGATCAACGGGCAAAGCTCGTTGATCGGTTCCGGTGCTACCTCTCAACCCGAAAAGAAATCTCATACAGCATAAGGCTTTTCCATATGGGCGAGTTCTTCGCCGAGGTGTGGCTATCGCACAAAAACAGCAAAGTTGTCTTAGTGCATGGCTTCGACAGCAAGGCGCTGTTAACCCCTTACCTGAAACTGATTCAGCTGACAGACTTGATGAGCGAGGATTAACGTTTCCTTTGCCTCCCAACAAGCCCCTAAGGACAGCTACTTCTCAAAGGGAAGTTGTGCCCAGTTCAGAAGATACAGGCAATAGGCGAGGCGTATCAGTACAACATTCCCACAGGCTCACCGTTATAAGGGCAGAATCTAAAATCAGGAATAGATTGATTGCAGAGAAAAGGGTGCCCGTTTGGGCACCTCTTTCTGTTTAAGAAGCGACAGGAACCTGTACGGGAAGCAGGGGCCTTATGCCAGTAACAGGAAAGCTTATAGTCTGCCCCTTCTCCAGCCGGTTCCTTCTTGCGATAGGATGCGTGGCACTTGGTAAAGAAGGCTCCCTTAACCTACTTAAAACAAACCTACTACAACTTATAAAGACCTATAGAAAGTCTTTACTCGAGTATGTACTGCTCCCATGGAAGCAGTAAGACATGCAGAAGAACGCATAACCTTTCATTTTCAATCCAAGTATTAGCTTGGATGGTTAGCACAGGGAAGCGCATGCATGCCTTCCTTTCTTCATGTGCCCCTGCCTCATAACGTTATCAGAAGTCGCAGAATGTATGGATAATTCTCCTCGTAACCCGGACACAGATCTAACCAAGGGGAGAGAAAAGCTCTGGCAAAAGGTTTTGAGGACACTGGGGATCACCCTTGGTGCCCTCCTCATCCTCCTTCTGATAGGCTATGCCTTCGAAGTCCTGCTGCTTATCTTTGCCGCGGTGCTCATAGCTGTTTTCTTCAGGGGAACAGCAGAAGTAGTAAGCAGGTCTACGGGCCTATCCAGCGGGTGGTCCCTTACCTTTGTACTCGCCGGGATACTCACGCTCATGGCTCTCACCACCTGGCTCCTGGCGTCGCGAATCAGTGAGCAGGTGGTATTACTAAGCGAGGAGTTCCCCCGGGCAGTAGCCCACTTCCGGGACAGATTCGGTCATACAGAGTGGGGAAACAGGCTGTCCGAAGAAACACCTACCGTTTCGGGTATCCTGGCAAACGAGGAAGGCTGGTTAAAGCGTAGCCTGGGGGTATTGTCCACGACCCTGGGCGTTATAGCAGACATTTATATCATACTGTTCCTTACTATCTTCATCACGGCACAGCCCTTTGTTTACAGGAAAGGAATCGTGCTGCTCTTCCCCCTGGCAAAAAGAAGCCGAGCCGAGGAAGTGCTTGATACACTAGGCGACACACTCTACAAATGGCTGCTCGGCAAGCTGTTCTCCATGCTGGTGGTGGGGATTTTCACCACTATAGGGCTGTCTCTGTTAGGAATTCCCTTGGAGTTAGTGCTGGGCCTGATAGCCGGGCTACTCTCTTTTATCCCGAACTTCGGGCCTATCCTCGGCCTTGTTCCGGCTGTGATGGTTGCCTTACTGGAGGGCCCCTACCAGGCCCTGTATGTAATTATGCTCTACGTGGGGATACAGATAGTAGAAAGTAATCTGATAACACCCCTGGTGCAGCGAAGGATGATAGCGATCCCGCCTGCCCTTATAATCATCGCGCAGCTCCTCCTGGGAATCTTCTCCGGCACTTTAGGTCTTATACTAGCAACACCAGTGATAGCCGTCGTCATGGTACTAGTCAAAATGCTTTACATACACGATACACTAGGCGACACAAGCATCATGGAGGACTAAGCAGGAGCCAGCGCGGCCTGCGAAGTGAATCTGGCTGTTGGCTGGCTGCCTTAGCAAGCCGGTCCGTATGCCTCCCTGCAGACCTCCTGCTTTAGCAAACGCTGGATCTGTGTTGGTCCTTTCGCGGAAGAGCTCCTCCTTCGAACTCTGCCATCGTGGCGCAGGGATGGAAGCGGAGCTTTAAAACAAACGAGGGCCTTATCCTCACTTGTGACAGGCCTATTGTTTTCACTGCTCATCACCTCCTGTACCTTAAAATAACACCCCATTAACTATGGACTTGAACTCATCCCCATAACATACTGGCTTTGTGCCGTATACTAAAATAGTATATGTATAACGACAAAACCTATTAACTATGAAAACAAAAGAAGAAAAGAACACTTTATCCTTAAAACTACCTGGAGCCATATTAGCAGCTCTTTTATTAACGTTTGGCACCACCACCGCCACGTTTGGACAAGTTTATGCGACAAATGAAGAAGTAGGCGAGTACGATGACTGGGATACTAACGAAGATGAGATGTGGACTGAAACTGAGTTCAACACCTGGTATGAGACCAATAACTTTTACAGTGACTGGGATGAAAATAACGACGGTTCCTATGATGAGAACGAACTGAGCGCAGGCTTTTACAACGAATGGGATGAGAACAACGATAATAGCCTAAGCGAAGAAGAATATGCCGATGGTAACTCTGGATGGGAAGAAGAGTATGGCAATAACTTTGACGAATGGGACACCAACAACGATAACGCCTTAGACTCTGAGGAGTACGCAGCTGGTTTAGAGAGCACTGGGTTCTACAATGAGTGGGACACCAACAATGATGGCTTGTACAGCAACAATGAGTTCAGTGCAGGTCTTTATGATAGCTGGGACGCAAACGATGATGACTACATCGACAACGAGGAATACAGTGACTTCGGTTATGACTATGGTTTTGACGAGGTCTAATATATTTCCTCTTTGATCAAGCAAAAGGTTCGTCTGTCAAGAAACATTCAGCAGACGCAGACCGGTTGTTTTATTATATAGAGAAGGGCGGAGGTACACTTTATTGTAGCGTACCTCCGCCCTTTCATATTTCTCAGGAAACTTAACCCATTTTTTTAAGCTTCTTGAAGAGTAGTCTTTCTGAAACACTGTTCTGCTAGGCACCCTACCAATGGCTGCCGTGTTTTCATTGGGATCTTCTCTATCTAGGCAGCAGCAGGGTGAATAAATTCCTGCAGAACCTTCAAGGTTGTCCACTACAGCAACTTCACTCCCACATCGTCCCTACATCCTAACAAACCAAAGGGCACCGCCTGTAAAAGACAGTGCCCTGTAGTTGTTTTCATAGCTTTATTTTGCGTGCTTCTAGGAAATTAATTCCGCTGTGTTTTTACCTTGAAAAGCCTGTAAGGTTGTTGCGGCTTAGTGAACAGCTCTCGTAGTTGAACAAAAGGGCAGAATAAAGGAGTTAGTGTTGCTAAACTTGCTTACCCGATCTGCGTTTAACTACATGGTTTTGCCATCCAAGCGAAGGGGCTGCGTCTAGTAGTTAGCTCCTTCGCTTTTTTAAAGCAAGAGAAACGAACTTCTGAAGGAACGGGTGAGTATGTCTTTGATAAACATGGACTTTGTCACCGTGGAGCTAGACTTAAACAACTGCCATGTAGAAGTAAAGTGGAAGGGCAAGTTCAGGTTCGGTAGCGACGAGGACCCTCAACCCTTCGTGTTGCTCTAGAGCTACCGAGGATTTTGCCTGTACGGGATGGATCAGTATAAAAAGGAGAAGCCGATAGCTGTTAATTTATCTTTCACCTTTGCATACCTGATACGAAGTTCTTTCTCTATCCTTCACAAGCCTGAGAGAAAGAAGGGCATGACATGCTATCCCTGCTGTCTCTACGAACCTAGTGTAAACTGTTTAACACTTTAAGTCCTCTTGTCCGTCGTCCCTTTATCAAAACTCACCAAATTGAACATCTCCCGCATCCTGGACCTGACCCGCTTCCCGTAGGCTTGCTCTATCTCCAGGCTGGTCAGGTTGGTGGTCAGGTGCGTTTTCACGCCCCACAGGATAAACTGGTCATAACGGCTCAAGAGCACCTCCCCCATCACGTTGCAGGTGTTGCCGTAGTGCCTTCCGCTGCTCTCCGTCCCCAGGTCATCGAAGAGGTAGGCGCTTGCCTTCAGGAGGGAGCCTGGCGGGGGCTGACTGTAGCGCTGGATGGCTTCATAGCCCTCCTTGTGAAACTCAAAGCTCACCTCGCGGCAGGATTTGACCCGGTAGCGCTCCTGCGGGGGCAGCAGCAGGCGCAACAGGGTCATCAGGCTGGTCTTGCCGCAGCCAATGGGCCCCGAAAGCAGAATGCCCTTCCGCAGATTTAACCCTTGCCGCTCGGCCCTCTCCCTCTCCCCCGACACATAAGCCACCAGCTTTTCCAGGAGCGGGTAGTCCTCTTCATTTAGCCTGAAATGCTCCCCGTACAGTTCCCTCCCCTTTCGCTCGAGGAAGGCAATGTACCGCGCGAAGTCAAACGTCTGCTTCTCCATCTCCGGCTGTGCTTTCGCCTCAGAGGGGCTCGGTGTAGTCTTTTGCTCCGACACGACCTGCTGCAGGTGCGGGCGAATAGTTTCCCGGATCGCTTGCATCCTCTCCCCTGTCTTGGTTCAGTTCGTTGAGCATCCACTTGCGTGCCCCCGCCTGCCAGTCCTGCATCGGGTTCCGGCCCATTAACCAGCCGTTGGCGCTGTAGTGGTGAAAGAAGCGGAAGGCCTCCAGCTCCCGGTACCCCCGCTCCAGGAAAAAGGTGCGCACCTCCTCCAGACCGGGTGGTTCCACCGCCGCTTTCTTTTCTTTTTCGGCGCAACCTTTTTCTTTTCTTCGCTCCTTTTGGACTCCCTCCTGTTCATATTCTGAACCTTCATCGCGCGCGCGTTCTCTCCCGTTTCTACTGTTTGTTAAGTTTATATGGTTTATACTGTTTATAGAAGGGACTGGCTCCTGTTCAGCGCCCGTACAGTCCAGGTTCACCACTGGCACAGCCCCGGTACAAAAAACGGCCTGCTCAGGTGTATTTTCCCTGTCCTGTTTCTCGTCGAACCCCAGCATGTAGACCAAACTTCCCCGGAAGTGGTTGTAGGAAGGGTCGTAGTGGAGGTAGCCCCAAGCGTGCAGCTCCTTGATGCACTTGTGGTAGGTGACCCGGGAGCTGATACGGGAGATTTGCATCAGCTCGGAGCGGCAAACGGAGATGGGGTTTCGGAACCTGGTGAGGTTCCACTGCTGGAACAGGGCCATGTACAGGCTCACGTGCGTGGGGTTGAACCGGTAATCGCGGGAGACCCTCTGGAAGAAGCCGGTCAGGTGGGCGATGTAGTTCATGGCCTTGCCTCCTTCCCGTCCATGAGCCGTTCAATGTCCTCGGAGCGGTAGTAGATCGTGCCGCCGATCCTGGTGAAGGGCAGCGTGCCGTTGATGCGCAGGGTCTGCAGGGTGGACGGCGAAATTTGGAGCAGCCTGCGCACTTCCGCTGACTTGAGCACCAGCTTTTGCGTTTGCTGCGGCCGCTTGCTGAGCAGCTGCCGCAGGTCCTCGAGCAGCTGCCTGCGAAAACTTTGCAGGTCTTCTTTGGTGATGATTTCCACTGACATAGTTTTGCTGTTTTTGGTTAGGCTGCAAAGTTTCCGACTCATTGCCACAGAACTTCACAAGGCAGACCGAAGGGGGGAAAACTTTTTAACAGTAAAATTTCACCCGAAAAGCAGCTCCAAACTTCTCCCCGTCCAGTGCAGGCACTCCCAAAGGCGCTTCAGGAGCCATGGGGCATGAATGAAAGCTCTTTAACAAGCCACAGAAAAATTTCCCCACTACGGAAGAACTTGTGAAAAAGGCAGCTGCCTTCCCGCAATCTTCGGCCATCAAACCCCGATAGCCATGGCAAAGAAGCGGCTTACCCCACAGAAAGAAACCAGACATACGAAAGGAACACATGACAGACCCGGAGCTAAAACAAGCCCTGTCACGCTTGAAACTCGGTGGAAAAGGACAGGTGCCTGCTGGTGTTCCGGAAGAAGGAGGTCCTACTGCTGCCTGGTACAGACAGCAGTTAAAGCCATACACAACCTTACCCTGAAGGTCCTCAACATGCTTTCTGTATCTACCTTTGGCTACAGGTTGGGCAAAGCAAAGCCAGCCACTGCCAAGGCGCGCTGGCAGCACCGCTATGCTAAGGATGCTGTCCCCCTCACCCTAACTACAACTGCTATAAGGCTCTCGGCCAAGGCACGAATTGGTCTTCTTCCCATTACTACACTTAATTCTTTTTAACAGGTACAGCCATGAAAAAGAAGATAAAACAACGGAGCTTGGTATATCCTGCGAAGAAAATAGCAAGATGTATTTTTGTATACAAAAACCTGCCGCGCCACTTTTCCTTTGGGTCAGCGACAGCATCCGGCCACCTCGGAACTCGGTGCCTTTTTGCCTATACCAGATAATGCACCATGGCAAGAAACAAAAAGAAGGAGGCGGAAGGGCTACTCTCCCATCCCATCATTTTCAGGGTAACCGGGCGGGAGTACAAGCGCCTGGAGGACATTCAAAAGAAGAGCGACTGCCACTCCATTGGAGAAGTGATCCGGCGCGCGCTCACCGGAAGGCAGATCAAGCTCTTCCACAAGGATGCGTCCCTGGACGGCGTGGTTGAGGAGCTGGCCGGCGTGCGGGAGGAGCTGCGGGCCATCGGTGTGAACATCAACCAGATCACGCGCCACTTCAATGCCAGCCCTGGAGGAGCTAAGCGGGTGTTCCTCGCCCACCAGGCACTCGCGCAGTACCAGCTGGTGGGGCAAAAGGTAAACCTCTTGCTCTCGCTCATCTCCCAGCTGGCCAGGAAATGGTAGCCAAAATCATCACCGGGAAAAACTTGAGCGGCGTCCTGCATTACAACGAGCACAAGGTAAGCCAGGGAAAGGCAGAACTGCTGCTGGCCCACCGCTTCCTGCAGGAGCCCCAGACGCTACAGTTCCGGGAGAAGCTGAGCCGCTTTGAGCGGCTGCTGGAGAAAAGCCCGCAGGTGAGGACGCATGCTGTGCACATCTCTCTCAACTTTGCGATGGGAGAAGCGCTGGAAAGGGAAAAGCTACAACGCATCGCCACTGATTACATGGACCGGATTGGCTTTGACGCCCAGCCCTACCTGGTGTACCGCCACCTGGACGCGGCGCACCCGCACCTCCACATCGTGACCACCAACATCCGGGCGGACGGCAAACGGATAGACCTCCACAACATCGGTCGGGAAAAATCCGAGCCAGCCCGCAAGGCCATAGAGCTGGCCTACGGGCTGGTGCGGGCGGAGGCCCACAGGCAAACAGCAGCGCTACCCCTTCAACCCACTACGCTGGAACCAGCGCAATACGGAAAGTCAGAGACCAAACGCACCATTTCCCGAATTGTACAGGAAGTCACCCGCAGCTATAACTACACCTCCCTGGCGGAGCTGAACACGGTGCTCCAAACCTTTAACGTGACGGCGGACCGGGGAAAAGAAAACTCGCAGATGCACCGCAAGGGCGGGCTCGTCTACAGTATCCTTGACAGGCAGGGGCAAAAAGTAGGCGTGCCGATAAAGGCCAGCGCTATTGCGGGAAAGCCCACTTTAATAAACCTGGAGAAGCGCTTCGAACAGAACAGGCAACACCGGAAACTGTATAAGGAGGCCCTGAAGAAATGCCTGGACAGGGCGCTCCATAGGGCACCGCCTCTCCGCAGGGAAAGGTTTGTGCAGCTCCTGGAAAAGGAAAACATCCAGGTGGTCTTCCGGGAAAGTGCCGGAGGAATGACCTACGGGGTGACCTTCATTGACCACCGGCGCAGGGCCGTCTTCAACGGAAGCGAGCTGGGCAAGGCCTACAGCGCGAAAGCGCTGCTGGAGCGCCTCTCCGAAGGGGCAAAGGAAAGCGCAGGAGAAAACCAGCGCCAGGACCAGTCAGCAAGAAAAAGCCCTACCACACAGAAGGCTTTGCCCTCCCCTGCAAAGCCTGTTGCCTTCCGCATTGATGCTCCGGCTATCGTGCAGGACCTGCTCAAAGCCGAGCAGCAGGGGGATTACCTCCCCCATGCGCTCAAGACCAGGAAGAAAAAGCGCAGGAGAAGATCCAGACTCTAAGCGAAACCTATTTTTAAACTTCTCAGAAAAAGAAAATGAACACCGGGGAAAACCAGCAGGGACTGCGCCAGGTCACCGACTTCACCAGGCTTCTGAGCCTGGCGGTCCTGCTCCTGCACTTCTACATCGCCTGCCATACTGCTTTTCAGGAGTGGGGGCTGACCGCTGCACTTACAGACCGGGTGGCGCAGCACCTTGCCAGTATGCCTATGTTTGGGAGCAGCCTGAAAGCCTCGGGAGCGGCACTGCTCCTGCTGCTTGTCTCACTCCTGGGAGCCAGGGGGAAGAAAGACGAGCATCTCCGCTACCGCACCGTCGCTGCTTACCTCATGCCGGGCCTGCTGCTCTACTTCTCCAGCCAACTCCTGTTATCAGTTCAAATAACAGCTCACCTGGCAATAGCTTACATGGGCACAACCGCGCTGGGTTACCTGCTTGTGCTGGCGGGCGGCACGCTGCTCTCGCGCCTGCTCAAGCTGCGGCTGGGGCAGGACATCTTCAACAAAGAAAACCAGTCCTTCCCACAGGAGGAGCGGCTGCTGGAGAACGAGTACTCTGTCAACCTACCGGCAGCTTACATCCTCAAGGGCAAGACCCGCCGCAGCTGGATAAACATCATTAATCCTTTTCGTGCCCTGCTCGTGATCGGCACACCCGGGGCGGGCAAGTCCTACTTCGTCATTCGCCACGTCATCACACAGCACATCCGCAAGGGCTTTGCTATGTTCCTCTACGATTTCAAGTACGATGACCTGACGCGCATCGCCTACAATGCTCTGCTCAGGCACGCGGGCAGCTATCCTGTGATGCCCAAGTTCTACCTGATCAACTTCGATGACCTCTCCCGCACACACCGCTGCAATCCCCTTGACCCGCACACGATGACCGACATTACCGACGCTACCGAGGCTTCCCGCACGATCATGCTGGGGCTCAACCGGGAGTGGATCAAAAAACAGGGAGACTTTTTCGTGGAATCGCCTATCAACTTCGTCACCGCCATCATCTGGTTTCTGCGGAAGTACCAGGGAGGCAGGTATTGCACGCTGCCCCATGTGATCGAGCTCATGCAGGCCAACTACCCGGAACTCTTTGCCCTGCTCCGGACGGAGCCGGAGATCGAGGTGCTCATCAACCCTTTTGTCTCTGCCTTCGAGCACGAGGCGATGGAGCAGCTGGAGGGGCAGGTAGCCAGCGCCAAGATCAGCATGGCCCGCCTCTCCTCTCCGCAGCTCTACTACGTGCTCTCCGGCAATGACTTCACGCTGGACCTCAACAACCCACAAGAACCGAAGATCATCTGCCTCGGCAATAACCCCCAGAAGCAGCAGGTGTATGGGGCCGTGCTCTCCCTCTACATCTCCCGGGCCATCAAGCTGGTCAACCAGAAAGAACGGCTCAAGAGCAGCCTCATCTTTGATGAGTTCCCCACGATCTACTTCAATGGCATCGACAGCCTGATCGCCACGGCCCGCTCGAACAAAGTAGCCACCATCCTGGCCGTGCAGGACTACAGCCAGCTCAAGAAGGACTACGGACGGGACCAGGCGGAGGTGGTGATGAACATCGTAGGCAATGTGATCAGCGGGCAGGTTACGGGGGAGACCGCCAAACAACTTTCCGAGCGCTTCGGCAGGATTGTGCAGCAGCGGGAGAGCGTCTCGGTTAACAGCAGCGATACTTCCGTGAGCCGCTCCACCCAGCTGGACGCCGCCATACCGCCCGCTACCATCGCCACGCTCTCCTCCGGGGAGTTTGTGGGCACGGTGGCCGATGACCCGCAGTGCCCGATAGCGCTGAAGACCTTCCACGCCACTATCACAAACAACCATGCGGCCATCGCCAGGGAGGAAAAGGCCTATGTACCTGTGCCAGCGATTAGGAAACTGGATTCACATGCGGTACAGGAAAACTACCTGAAGGTAAAAGAGGAGGTGCAGGCCATACTTACAACGGCACCAACTTAACACAAGACGAACAGAACTACAGCCGTAAGAGCGCTCCCTCCAAGCACAAACATGCGGAGCACCGCCGGCAGCATGTTATGAGCAGCATAAGCTATACAGAGCCGGCAAAACAGGGATTACAGAACGCTTATAGTGTTACAATTCAGGCACATTTCGCCATTTTTTTATCAGCCGAAATGGCTAATTTCTATGAACACATAAAATCTAAGCTTCATAGTATTCACCTGTAAAAAACAATAATATAAACTTCTTCAAAAAATTCTAAAAAATATAACAAAACAAAGCGACCACCCTATTACGCTTTTCTAAGGAGAAGCTTTACGCGTTCGTAGACAGCAACTGTAGAAAACCAACTGACTTAGACATATGTGACACGACAGACTATTTAGGCTATTGTATTGAGAGATATTGTTATGAGAGAGCAAGCCGAAAAACTTTATGACCACCTGGTGGCAGGGTTACGGGAGGCCGAGGCCATGCCGTCCCTTACAACTGCACAGCGCCATGAAACAAACCTGAAGCTTTTGAATGAGGCGATTCAGGAGCTGAAGAAGCTGGTGATAGACTATTCCTTCCAAAACGAAGCGGATGAAATAGAGTTCTTCAGGTATATCAAACCCAAGTTCACCAGCCTGTTGATCTACCACTCCCGGCTGGCCCTGATTGAGCTCAGGCTTCCACTTGGCAGCCTGAAGGATGTTCGGAAACACTATGAGAATGAGCTCCTGCTCATCCGTTTTTTTTACGACGACCATCTCCAGTTCTACCACTACCTCAACTCCGGTGCTACCTTTCTGGACGCCAAGTACTTCGTGCGCGGAAATTGTGATTTTCCGTTCTACTACAGTGTCTCTGCCCTCAGTACCTCGGCACTGGACACGGACACCCGCTTTACGACCCACTATGATTTCATCGTCGCCTGCTTCCAGGCCAGTGAGCGCCTCCGGGATTATCTGGTCAAAACACTGATGTTACTGGAGGGCGGGAAAATACCTGAAAAACCAGGGTCTCCTGAAAAAGGAACCCTGCGCTGGACAGGCCCGAAGATTTACCTGGTTGAACTGGTCTATGCCCTGCATGTATCGGGGCAGCTCAACAACGGCAATATCGGTCTCACGGAGATTGTCCATCAGGTGGAGGAGTTCTTTCAAATGAGCTTGGGCAACGTCTTCCGCTCCTTTCAAGAGATGCGCCAGCGCAAGAAGGACAGCAGGATAAAGCTGCTGGACGTGATGAAGGAGCGCCTGGTGCAGCGTATGGATGAGCTGGATGAGGAATGAAGGCCAGGCTCCCCACAAGTTTAAAAGAGACAACAAGGTTTAAAACGGTGAAAGACACTTAAAAGAAGGTGTGGAAACATGGAAAAGCTCCCGAGGGACTTTACCACATTTCCACACCTTTGATAGTGATGGATTGTTTTTATGTTTTTGTTTTAAAGACTTTCCCTTTAAACCTTTATGCTGTCCTAAGCCTTGTCATAACCTGCCCCAAGACCTTCCGAACTTCCCTCCGGATTCACTTAAAAAAAGTTTTCCCTACTACGGTGCGCCTTGTGAAAACAAGACCGGCTCCTCCTCCATCTTTGCCTTCATCACACCTGCCGCATGGGGCGGCGGGCTTAAACCACGAAGGCTATGTTATCCTCCTTTACCTGGCAACAGTACCTGCTAACAGCCGGAGCCCTTCTGGGACTGTACTACCTGGCAGTCCTGCTCCTGTACTGCAGAGAAGAAGTTATCCAGATGCTGAAAGGCAAAACAAGTCGGGCAAGCCTGCCGGCAGATCAGCCCATCCCTCCGCAGGTATCTATCATGGGGCCCGCCTCCCCTGAGGCGGGTCCACTCCTCTCCGCAGCAGAGGCCATCCGTGTAGCACCGCTGCTTTCTACTGAGACAGAGGAACCTGAGGACGCTGTGGTGCACGCCCTCCTGCAGGAAATAAAGCCCCTGCTGGAACTGGCAAACGAGGCGGACGCGGAAAAGGAAGAGCTCCTGCCGCTCCTGCGCCTGGTCATCGCCAGGCACAGCCCCTCCATCCAGCACCATCACCGGGAGGCTGTAGCGGCCTACCTCACTGCCCTAGGCAAACGCTCCTTTCTCCTGACACCAGAAGACCTCCGGTCCCTCTGGACGGAAACGCCAACAGCACAATGAGCCTGAGCGCTCAAAGCTTTTTTCACCACGCTTTACCATACCTAACTCAAAATCCATTCAAGATGAAAAAGAACGCAACACGGTCCCCGCAGCGCCAAAAGGCAAAGACAGCCGCTGCCCTGGCAGCTGTGCTTACCCTCTCGCTCGCCCTGGCTGCCCAGGCACAGACAGGCGACGGCGAGGCCGGCATCCAGCAGGCCACCGACATGATCAGTGGCTACTTCGACACCGGCACGAGCCTGATGTACGCCATCGGCGCCGTCGTGGGGCTGGTAGGCGCCGTGAAGGTCTACCAGAAGTGGAACGGCGGGGAGCCCGACACCGGCAAGGTGGCCGCCGCCTGGTTCGGCAGCTGTATCTTCCTGGTGATCGTGGCCACCGTGCTCTCCTCCTTCTTTGGCGTCTAAACTTTCCGGGCGATGGAAACGAGCGTCTACCGCATCAACAAGGGCATTAACAAGCCCATGGAGTTCAAGGGGCTCCGGGCGCAGTACATCGGTTACCTGGCCGTGGGGCTGGTGGCCCTGCTGCTGGGCTTCACCCTGCTCTACCTGGCTGGTGTGGACCTGCTGCTTTGCGTGACCGTGGTCTTCCTCTCCGGCGGTGCCCTCTTTACGGGCGTCTACCACCTGGACAGGACTTATGGGCAGTACGGGCTCCTGAAGCGGTTCGCCCGCCGCAGCGTTCCCCGCTGCGTGCGCGTCAGGTCCCGGAAAGTGTTCATGCACTTAAAGCGAAAGGAGGAAAACCATGGCAGCCGCCGCTGACATCGAGAAACTGCTGCCGGTCTACAAGGTGGAGCACGGGGCCATCCTCTCCCGGCAGGGAGACGTCACGCTGGCTTACGAAGCCACGCTGCCGGAGATCTTCACGCTTTCAGACAAAGACTACGAGGCTTTTCACCATGCCCTCGTCCGCGCCATCCGCCTGCTGCCCCGCCACGCTGTCTTCCACAAGCAGGACTGGTTTGTGGAGGCCGCCTACCAGGCTGACTACAGCCGGGAGGGCATGGGCTTTCTGTCCCGGGCCAGCGAGCGCTTCTTCCACGAACGGCCCTACTGGGAGCACAGCTGTTACATGTTGATCACGAAAAAACCGGAGGACAGGAAACCTGCCTCCTCGCTCTTCTCCAGTCTCCTCCGGCGCTCACTCGTCCCCACGCACGTCCTCGACCCGCGGCTTTATTCCGAGTTCCTGGACCAGGCGGGACAGTTTGAGCGTGTGCTCTCAGACAGCGGCTTTGCCCGGCTCAGGAAACTCACCGACGAGGAGCTGACCGGCACCGCCTCCAGGGCGGGGTTGCTGGAGCGCTACTGCGGCCTGCTCCCAGAAAACAGTCCACCCCTCCTGCAGGACATTCACCTGGACACCGGCATCCGCATCGGCCAAAAGCACTGCCAGCTCTTCACGCTCTCGGACGCCGAGGACCTGCCCGCCCTGTGCGGCTCCCGCGTTGACTACGACAAGTACTCCACCGATAGGAGCAAGTGCAGCACCGGCTTTGCTTCCCCCCTGGGGCAGCTCCTGCCCTGCAACCACCTCCTGAACCAGTATATTTTTCTAGGAGACGTGCCCCAGGCGCTCAAGCGGCTGGAAAGCAAACGGCTGCGCCTGCAGTCGCTCTCGGCCTATTCCCGGGAGAACGCCATCGCCCGCGACGCCACGCAGGATTTCCTCAACGAGGCCATCGGCCAGCAGCGGCTCCCGGTGAAGGCGCACTTCAACGTGCTGGCCTGGACCGAGGACCCGGTCAAGGGAAAGGAGCTGCGCAACGCCGTCTCCTCGGCCATGGCCCAGCTCGACGCCACCCCCAGGATGGAGACGCATGGGGCGCCACAGATCTTCTGGGCCGGCCTGCCCGGCAACGCGGCAGACTTCCCCCTCAACGACACCTTCGACACGTTCCTCGAACAGGCTTGCTG
>NZ_FZOQ01000007.1 GCF_900188175.1 Pontibacter ummariensis
CCACGAGTGATCCCATCGTGCCCAGGATGAGCAATGTGCCGAGTATTACAAAGAGGTAGAAGAAAAACTTTCTTGTGTTGTCCATGTTGCTAGATTTATTGTATCCGCTGCTATATACAAACAGCAAATACGAGATGTTTCAGCCCCTTGCTTTACAGCAAAAGGAGCATGATAAAACCGAGAAAGCATTACCTTAGCAGCCGTGATGAGGCTTATCTTTGGGCTAAACAGAAGTTTTTTGGGTGCCCCAAGCGCTAGCATAACAGGCTTGCCGGCATGTGCCGGAGGGCCAGGATCACTTTGCCTTAATCGCACATTTACTTGTATTCATTCTACAAAACAAGACATTTAATCTATTTTACACGTAACTTGAGATTACTATAGAATCTGTTATGATTAAAAGCGATAAATCTACCATTAAAGACCCTGATGTTATTTTAATAGGTGCCGGCATTATGAGCGCCACCCTTGGAACCTTACTTAAAGAGCTTCAGCCGGATTTAACAATAGCAGTATTTGAACGTTTGGAAGTAGCCGCCGCCGAGAGCTCCGACGCCTGGAACAATGCCGGTACCGGGCACTCTGCGTTCTGTGAATTGAACTACACGCCCGAACGCCCCGATGGCTCCATTGACACAAGCAAAGCAATCAAGATTGCCGAGTCTTTTGAGGTGTCGAAACAGTTCTGGGCCTACCTGATCGCGAAAAACCTCATAAAAATACCCGAGGACTTTATCAGAAGCATTCCGCACATGAGCTTTGTGTGGGGGGATGACAATGTTGATTTCCTGACAAAGCGCTACAAAGCCCTCATGCAGAGCCACCTTTTCCAGGGCATGCAGTACTCGGAAGACTGGGACCAGCTGGAAAGATGGATGCCTCTGATCATGGAAGGGCGTAACAAATCGGAGAAAGTGGCGGCCACCCGCATGGACATCGGCACCGACGTTAACTTCGGGGAGCTAACCCGCTGCATGTTCGACCACTTACAGAGTATGGACGGTGTAACGCTGCACTTTGGCCACGAGGTCCGTAACATGCGCAAAGAGTCGGACGGACGCTGGCGCGTGAAGATAAAAGATCTGGAATCCGGAGAAAAACGAAAGATACACGCCAAGTTTGTCTTCATCGGTGCCGGTGGCGGCTCGCTGCCGCTGCTCCTGAAGTCTGGCATACGGGAAGGGAAAGGCTTCGGCGGATTCCCGGTAAGCGGGCAGTGGCTCAAGTGCACAAACCCGGAGGTAATCGAGAAGCACCAGGCCAAGGTGTACGGCAAAGCCTCCGTTGGCTCGCCGCCAATGTCTGTGCCTCACCTGGACACCCGCATTATTAATGGCAGGAGAGAGCTTCTCTTCGGACCATATGCCGGCTTCTCTACCAAGTTCCTGAAGAAAGGGTCGTTACTAGACTTGCCGCGCTCTATCAAGCTGAATAACCTGCGCCCAATGCTGGCGGCAGGCATCAAAAATATTCCGCTTACCCGGTACCTCATCAATCAGGTGAGTCAATCGCAGGAAGACCGCGTGGAGTCCCTAAAGGCCTATGTGCCTAATGCCGACATGAAAGACTGGGAACTGGAAGTGGCCGGGCAACGCGTGCAGGTAATTAAAAACGACCCCGTTAAAGGAGGCGTGCTGGAATTTGGCACAGAGGTAGTGAGTGCTGCCGATGGCTCCTTAGCGGCGCTTTTAGGAGCCTCGCCAGGCGCTTCCACTGCTGTCTCTATCATGATCAGCCTGTTAAACCGCTGCTTCAAAGACAAGATGAATACCGCTGCCTGGCAAGAGAAGCTAAAGCAAATGATCCCGTCTCACGGCCAGCCGCTTGGCGATAATGCTGAGCTTGTGAACGAAGTGCGAGAATACACGAGCGAGGTGCTCGGGCTAAAAAGCCTGCAGGACTAAGCATAAGCCATAAAAGGAAAAGGCCTCCACATAGCATGGAGGCCTTTTCCTTTTATGGCGTCTGGTAGCATCATGTGTAGCTCAAACCTTTGCCAGGATAAGCTTAGCTTAAAGCTAACCTTAGTTTGCTTCGCTCCTTTTCTCGGAAAGAATTACCTGCACGTCCTCATTGCTTATCGGTTTATGAAACAAGCGATGCACAAAGGGGTATTCCTTTACCTTTTCGTGGTCTGATATATCGAGCGAAGAAGTAAGGATATAAATCCTGCATTCCGTTAACTGCCCGGCGTATGGCCTAAGGGCATCCAGAAACTCCCACCCGTTCATATAGGGCATGTTTACGTCAAGGAAAAAAACATCCGGCGGGTTATTACGGATATCACTGGTGATGTGATTCAAGGCGGCCTCGGCTTCCATAAAACAACAGATGTCCTCCGAGAACCCTTCTACCCTAAGGGTTTGCTCTGTCAGAAACAAACTGATCGGATCGTCATCAATAATAAAGGTCTTCATAAAGACTTACACTACTTTTACTTTAGGTTAATCACAAACTCTGTCCCTATATTCGGACGGCTACTGACTTCAATGGTTCCGTCCAAAGCACTTACCTGAGTTTTCACCAAATACAAGCCTATCCCTCTCCCCTCTCTGTCCTTGTGGAACCGCTTGTAGAGCTTAAAAAGATCGTTCCCTACCTTGTTCATGTCCATGCCGGAGCCATTGTCCGAGAAAGAGATCTCCGTTCCTTTGGTAGGGCAACTAACGCACTTGATGCTCACCCGGAGGGGGCGGTCCTCTGCCCGGTACTTAATTGCATTTGAAAGGAGGTTGTACAGGATACTGTGCAAGTAAGCTTTTTTCGTCCAGATACTACAGCATTCGGCAACATCCAGGGCGACTATCCCCTTACATTCCCGGAGCGGATCCTCCAGATAGGCTACTACCTGCTGGCAAACCTCCGAAAGCTTCACCTCTTCTTTGGGCACCGTGTCCTGGTTGTCCCGGATGGAGAGGATCATGTTCAAGTCCTTAAGTACTGTGTCGAGGCGCTGTGCGGAAGTTTTCAAGCTGCCCAATGATTTCTCAAAGGCTTCCTCCCCGCTGTTGAGCCTTGTAAGCAAACTCGACAGACCGAGGATGTTGGCAACCGGAGCCCGAAGATTATGGGAAACAATATACGTAAACTGCTGTAGATCGCGGTTCTGTCCGTAAAGGTCCCTGGCAAGCTTGGCCAGTTCTAGCTCGGATTTCTTTAGGTCTGTTATGTCTGTTTGTGTGGTGATGAATTTGACCAGCTCTCCTTCTTCGTTAAGAATAGGGCTCACCTTCACAGAAAACCATACTTCGTCTCCGTTCTTTTTATAATTCAGAATCTCGAAGCTGCTATGCTCCCCCTTTTTCAGCTTTTCTTCTACAGCAGTAAAAACCTTTTGGTCTGTGCCATGCTTGTGCAGCAGCTCCGATGGCCTCCACCCTACTGCCTCTTCAAAGCTATACCCTGTCAGCCTTGTAAAGCCTTCATTCACCCACTCTATCCTCCGGTCCTTGTCGGTAATGATAACCCCGTTCGTCGTTTTACTTGCTACCTGCGATAATTTCTTCAGCTCCTCCCCTGTTTTTACCCGCTCTGTTACATCAGTAAAGTAAACGGACAGGCCTTCCTCTGAAGGAAAGGCCTTTACCTCTACCCACACATCATAGGGGGCATAATAAGCTTCAAAACGAACTGCTTTCCCGGTCTCGATAGCCTCATGGTAGTGCCTGTAGAAGTCTCCTCCAACTTTCGCAGGGAACAGCTCCCACATGCTCTTTCCGATCACCTCCTGCTTGCTTCTGCGAAAAAGGCGCTCTGCCTCGCTGTTCATGTAGGAGAACCCCCAGCTCTTGTCCAGCATAAAAAATGCGTCTGTTATGCTCTCAAAGACGGTGTTTAACTTCTTTGCCTGCTGCCTAACCGCCTCATGGGCTTTTTTGATCGCGGTAATATCCTTTAGAATAGTATAGACGCCTCTAACCTCCCCATTGATCCACACAGGTACTTTTGTCCCGTCAAACTGTACCAGGCCCTTCCCCTCTATCTCTTGTTCAAAGTCGAATTTAACTGTCTTTCCAGCTAAAGCCTCTCCAAACCATTGCTCACACAAGGGCACCACAGAAGCTGGTACCAGGGAGGAAACATGCTGGTAAACCACCTCCTCCTGCTGCACACCGAAAGTCGCAGCAAACGCTTTATTCACGTCCTCCACATACCCTTCGTTGTTTTCGCGGAGAATGATATCGGGGTTGTTTTCAAACAGGGACCTGAAGCGCTGCTCACTTTCTTCCAGCCGTAGGTTACTTTGCTTACGCTCCGTAATTTCGCGCGCGCTATACACATATGCCTGTAAGCAGGGATTATGCATATGGTTCGTAGCTGCCGCTTCAAGCCAGCGCCACTCTCCGTTCGCTGCCCTGAACCTGAAATCTGATGCCTGCGCACGTTCTTCTTTCTCCAATGTATTCCACTGTGCCAGTACCTCGGGGAGGTCGTCCGGATGCATCAGGCCGAAGGCATTTTGCCCGATAAGTTCTGCCGGGTGGTAGCCTAGCAATTTCGTTACTGCCCCTCCCGTGTATAGGAAACTCCCCTGCTCATCCAGAAGCCCGAACATGTCTGCCCCGTTCTCCACCAGGGCTCTGTAAAACTCATCTTTCTTCAGCAGTTCCTGTCGGGCCTGAAACAGTTCTGTCACGTTACGGCCTATCCCCAAAACGGTCCGGTCTTCTTCACACCAGGACACAGACCACGCCACACGCACAAGATGCCCATCCTTATGGACACAGTTACTTTCAAAGGTAGCGCTCGGCGTTCCCTTGACGACAGCCTGTACTGCTGCATAGGACTTATCGCGGCAGGAGGGATGCATCAGATCAAAGAGGCATTTACCGGAAAGCTCTTCCTGGGTGTACCCCAGCATGGACAGAAAGGAAGCATTACCCGCCAGAAATTTTCCATCCTGATCCAGCATGTAGATAATGTCTGGCGATAGCTGAATTGCTTTTTCAGCCAGCCTGCTCCGGTAATCATGAATCATCTTATAAACATTAAGCTATTTTCAATAATATTATTCTAGTAAGAGTTCCTGTGCACGCACACCTCCTGCATTTATAACTTTTTTGCCACAAACATAACATGATCAGCTTTGCCTACTTTTAAGCTGTTACAAAAAAACCTTTAAATAAACATGCAAGCGCAAAAACAGGCTTCTAAATATAAACAAACAAGCCAACCTTCACTCCATCCAAACTTTCATTTTTTTCACAAGCCCCGTTTGGCTTCAAACCTTGGGTTTGGGAAATTACCAATACACCCAAAAGGTTATTGTTTTACCTGTTACAGGAGTACACCATACAAAGTGAAGCAAAAAGAAGATGAGGAATGACCTACACACTGGCTGCTATAGCGCTAAGACTCCCGTGCCATTTTTACGAACGCCTGCATGCGGTCGTAATGAGACCCCTTCCAGTAAACGCGCTGACACGAGGGGCATTGGAAGAATTCGTTGAAATAGCGTTTGGTCTTGGGAGGAAGCGCATCAACAACGCTTTCTTTTGAGACAGGCACCACCTTTCCGTTACACGCCAGACACCTTTCAAAAGGCTTCATCCCCGGTTTTAGTTGAAAGTGTCTGATTACTTCGGTCAACTGTTCTGCCAGGTGCTGTGAGCGGAGCCAGTATCCCCATCGGATAACTTTTTGCTTCAGCAGCCCTACGTCTCGGGTCAGCACGACGCGTTCTTCTTCCGCCGCAACCTGAGCTATAGCCCTGTCCGTGTAGTCGTTCCTGTAGAGCGTATCAAAGCCTAGCATGCGTAGGGCTTTAGCCAACTTCCCTAAGTGGACATCCAGTATAAACTTATCCGGTGCAGGATCCAACACCCCGAAAGAGTAACTTTCCGGCCAGGAAACATGCGACCTGGCCGGATAAACTTCTACCCTGTCTCTTTCTAACAAAAGATAGAAAAAGCTCGCCGGGACATCGTTTACCAGCACCACATCTACCTCGGGGTGCGGCACCCCCATCGCCTCTATGGCATCCTTCACAGCGGGTTGTCCCTTAAAGCCGTAGGATACCCAGCCATCTTTTCGGGAAGCTGGCAGAAAGTCCTTCAGGCTATCATGGAATCGGAAAAGAGCTTGCTGGTTCATACAAAATAGTACAGGTTCTAAAACGAGGAAGCCTCCAACGGGTTTGGTAAACCGGCCGGAGGCTTCTATAAAGATGAAGCTTAAATTACCTTCCTAAGAAGGTGCAACATCCAGTGATTTGATCTCTGCTTTGTAGTCGCCAGGCAGAATCAGAGACTTCAAGAACCAGTCTGCCTTTACCGCACGGGTGAGTTTGTACAGCTTCAGTACAGGCGTGAGTAAAGAGACATCCCGGAAACCCAACAGTTCGCTGACCCTCTTCGGAACGACCAGTGTTTGCGCTTCCAGCAACAAGGCATACCGTATGGCTCCCAGGTGCTTTTTATACTGCCGGAACAAGTCCTTAGAGTAAGCGCTTTTCTCGAGGTTCTCGTTCAGGTGCTCCTGGCGCATCAGGAGCCAGTCAGCGTAAGTCGTCGGAAGGCCTTTTAAGCCCATGCGGCTCCCTACCCTGTAAAACACCTCGAACACTTCTGCCTTTTCGGGCTCAGTCAGCTTTCTTTCCAGCACCTCGAAAGAGCGGATAGAATAGTCAATCAGCATAAAGAGCACATCCCGATAGGCCCAGTCCGGTATAGACATGCCCCGTTTCTCCTCCACGGCAGCATGGATGGCAGCCATTTTGTCGATGGCCCTGTTTGCCCCCTCCAGCTCAGAAAAGACAATCCGCCGGGCATAAGCCACGGTGGAGAACAGCCTCCCCAGCGGGTCGGCGGGTAACCTACCGGTAAAATAAAGCCAATCCACAGCTTTATTGACAGCAAACTCGGCAGACGCTCCGGCAAAGATAAACAGGATGGTGTCCCCGTCCCCCCAGATTCTACGCACTATAGCGCCTTCATTTACAAAATATTTCATGTTTTGAGAACAAACAGGTAAACAAAAACGTGCAGTTCATTGGCTGAGACACATCGAAAAAAACAGCTGCTGAAGGAGTTTTTATCATCTCTCTCCAAAAGGGGCATGAAGACTTACAAGGTATTTCTTAATTTAGGCCCTCTACTTATTTAAAGCCGCAAGGCACACCTCAACCCGCACAAAATGCTTTCTTATTTCGAACTGAAGAAAAACGATACCAATCTACAAACGGAGGTAATCGCCGGGATCTCCTCCTTCTTGGCAACAGCCTACATCATCGTCGTTAACCCGAGTATCCTGAGCCAGGCAGGAATGCCTTTTGCGGCCGTACTGACAGCAACCGTGCTCGTGTCCTTCTTCAGTAGCCTGATGATGGGGATTTACGCCAAAAACCCCATTTTGGTAGCCCCGGGAATGGGCCTGAACGCTTTCTTTGCTTTTTCTGCCGTTATCGGCTTAGGCGTTCCCTGGCAAGTGGCTCTCGGGGCTGTCTTCTGGTCGGGCATCTTGTTTCTCCTGCTCTCTGCCTTTAACATCCGGACGCTGATCATACGGGCCATCCCGCGCCCCCTGCGCTTTGCCATCGCCTCCGGGATCGGTTTATTTATTACCCTTATTGGCTTTACCAATGCCGGGTTTATTATCCAGAACCCGTCCACCATTATGGGGGTCAGCACCCTGAACCCCACACTCATCACTTTTCTGGCTGGCTTGCTGCTTACAGCAGTCCTACTGGTGCGTAACGTGAAAGGCGCTATTCTCATCGGCATTGTCTTCACTACACTGGCCGCCTACCCACTGGGACGTTGGTGGGGAACAGAAGCTGATCCCCTGATCGTCTGGCAAGGTGTTTTTGCGGCACCTGACTTTAGCCTGCTTTGGGAGCTGGACCTTGTCAACTCCCTGCAACTGTCCATTTTGCCGGTGATCTTTGCCTTCGTGTTTACCGATATGTTCGATAGCCTCTCCACGCTTGTGGGACTGGCAGAAGCTGCCAACCTGCTGGACGAGCAGGGACAGCCCCGCAACGTAAAACAGGCACTTGTGACAGACGCAGTCGCCACCACACTGGCTGGTTTGGTGGGCTCCAGCCCCGGCACGGCTTACGTGGAGTCGGCGGTAGGCATAGAGGCCGGCGGCCGTACAGGATTAACTGCCGTGGTAGGAGGCCTGCTGTTTCTGCCTTTTCTGTTTTTAGCCCCGCTGCTTTCGGTAGTGCCGGCCATCGCCACCGCTCCGGCCCTGGTGCTGGTAGGGGCTTTTATGGTTCGCCCTATCGTCAAAATTGATTGGTTGCAGCTGGATGAGGCTATACCGGCGTTTCTGGCCCTAGTACTGATCCCCTTCACCCACTCTATCACCCAAGGCATTATCTGGGGCTTCTTGAGCTGGACAGCCTTGAAAATAGCGACCGGTAAAAGAAAAGAACTAAGCCCAGCCCTTTTGGTGATTGATGCCTTTTGTGTAGTGGCTTTGGTGCTGGAGTAAGGTAAACTGGACACAAAACAGCGTTTATCTAGATAGGGTCAGACTCAGATTTGGTTCCTATCAGGAATGAAGCTGTTACGCCCTAATCTGTTGTAGCCTCTGTCTATGCTGGCGTAGCTCTCAAACTTGCGAGGGATTAAAACCATTCTGTCAGCAAGTCCAACTCCTCCGGCCATAACCACAAAATTGCGATACCCCCTATTAGCACCAGGCCTAGCAATAAAGCGATTTTGGCAAACAGACTGCGGCTGCCCAGAAACCCCGCCAGCACAATTTTAAAAGCGATGTTAGAGAGCGCACCTATCAGAATGACCCGCCAACCGTTATGCAGGTCGATGTTACCGCTTGTCATCAGGCGGGCAGTGGAGAGGGTAATGGCATCGACGTTGGTGAGGCCAGAGAGTATCCCAACAATATACAGTCCTTCCTCGCCCAGGAAATCCTTCGCAGCTGCACTGGCAAAAATCACGACGCCATACACCAGGCCAAAAACCAGGGCCACCTTTAGCTGTGCGGGGTTGCCCTGTTCCGGCATTCTTTCGCCGTTATTCCCTTTAAAGATGTAAGCCACTCCTGCAATTACCGTCATCAGCAGAAACATGGCAATAAACGGAGGTGCCACGATGCCCAGGATATCCGGTGCTACCACCGTTACCTCCAGCAGTATACGAACAAAGGCAATGGTAGAGGCAATCAAAATCACCAGGGCCGCCAGCATGGTATTGGCAGAAGCGCTCTTAGTGCGGCGGGCATAGCTCACTGTAGTGGCTGTGCTGGATATCAAGCCTCCCAGGCTCCCTCCCAGTATGGCACCGGCCTTCCCCCCAAAAGCTTTGTAGGCAAAGTAACCGAGCAGGCTGATGCTCACGATCAGCACGACCATGAGCCAGATATTGTGCGGGTTAATGACGTCGTATGGGCCATAGGTTCTGTTTGGCAGTACAGGCAGTATCACCATCGAGATGACCACCAGTTTCATAATAGCCCGGATGTCCTTCTCCCCGATCCGATCCACAAAGCCGTGCAAGGTACCTTTCATCTGCAGCAGGACAGCCACTGTGGCGCCGAGGGCTATGGCCACCGTGCTGCTGCCATGCACCAGGTAAGCACCTATGGTAAACATCAGCAGCATGGCTACCTCGGTGGTTAGGCCCACCCGTACAACTGTTGTTTTTATGCGCAGGAAGTTACCAATGACCACAATCGCTGTTATGCTAACAAAACCAGCAGCCACAACCCAACCACCATACTCTACGGACAGAAGAGCTGACAGCGTGCCTAAGAGGGTCACAAGGGGGAAAGTGCGAATGCCCGCCAGCTTTGAGTTCTGGTACTGCCGCTGCAGCCCTACCAGTAAACCTAACCCTAACGATATTCCTAACACTTCAAAAAGCTCTAACTCCATATACAATTAACCTGTGGCACATCAGGCCTATAAATACGTGTACAGGCTGGCCAGGGAGTAGAAAAAACGGCAAGTGGAAGAGGTAACAAGGGCTTTGAGGACACAATCAGCAAGAGATCGAAAGCGTATTTCATTCAAATACTGGTCATTACAATAAGGGGAGAACTTCCTAAGTTTTGTAAAGTTTGTTACCACACAAACCTCAAACTCAGTAAGAGTAAAACAAAAGTGACCATCAACTTTATAAACTGTTAGTTCGGTTAATAAAGTTGTGTAAGCTGGATTTATACTTTGTCATCACTGAAAGTATCAACTGTAACTTCCTACGCAGCATCCTATGAAAGCACAAACTAGCCGACTGTACCACGACGTAGAATTCTTGACAACAATAAACCCGGCCAGAAATTACCTAAACTTAAGTTCCCTCGAGAAAGTGGTGGGTTATATCCAACAAGAGTTTAAGCAGTGCGGTGCCGCCCCGGGAACACAGACCTGGCAGGCAGAGGGCAGGGAGTATAAAAACATCCTTGCCTCTTATAACCCCGACAAGTCGCGCCGGTTAATTGTGGGGGCCCACTATGATGTGTGTGGCGACCAGCCTGGAGCAGACGACAATGCCAGTGCCGTAGCAGGTTTACTAGAACTTGCAAGACTTGTTTTCGCACAACAGCCTGCCCTGGGCTATAGGATAGATTTTGTAGCCTACTGCCTGGAGGAGCCTCCCTTTTATGCAACAGAACTGATGGGCAGTTACGTGCATGCAAAGTCCCTGCACGAGCACAAGGTGGATGTGATGGGGATGATCTGCCTGGAGATGATCGGCTACTTCTCAGAAAAGCCCGACTCACAGCCTTTTCCCTCACCCGAACTGGCAGAACTCTACCCGCATGTTGCCAACTTTATTATCGTAGTGGGCATCGCGCAATATGAAGACTTCAACCGAAAAGTACATCAGTTAATGTCGGATGGCTCTGCCATAGATGTCCAGGTGATCAGCTTCCCGGCTGCTCATGGTCTGGCGGGCATGTCTGACCACCGGAACTACTGGAAGTTCGGGTATCCGGCGCTTATGATCAACGACACCTCCTTTATCCGCAACCCCCACTACCACATGCCAACGGATACCATCGGCACGCTGGACTTCGAAAAAATGACAGAGGTAGTGAACAGCACTTATAGGGCGATTACGAACATGCTTTAGTTATTTATAAGGCAAGAGCTGCAAATATTATGCACAAAAAAAGCACTTACTCCGAATGAACGATGTAAGTGCTTGATACTGAAGTGGGCCCACCTGGGCTCGAACCAGGGACCACCTGATTATGAGTCAGGTGCTCTAACCAACTGAGCTATAGGCCCGTTCCCTTTTAAGGAATGTACTTCCTTTGATTTGGGAGTGCAATTTTACATATTTGCATTCAATATTTCAAACAGAAACGAAAATTTTTCCGTGGATCTGACCCAAATAAAGAACATTATTTTCGACCTCGGCGGGGTCATCATCAACATAGATTACAACAAGAGCATACAGGAGCTGCAGAAGCTATGCAAAGACAACTGCAACGTTGCCTTTAGCCAGAAAGAACAGTCGCACTTGTTCGACCTGTATGAGACAGGCGTTAGCTCCAGCGACGAGTTCCGCAACAACCTGCGCGAAACCTACAAGATAGAGGCCACCGACGAGCAGATCGACCATGCCTGGAACGCCATGCTGCTCGACATCCCCAAAGAGCGCATCGACCTGTTGCTGGAGCTGGGCAAGAAGTACCGTATTTACCTGCTGAGCAATACCAACGCAATCCACATGAAACGCTTTAACGAGATCGTGGAACACAGCTTCACGATTCCTAGCCTGGATTCGCTATTTGAGCAGAGCTACTACTCTCACCTGATCGGGCAGCGCAAGCCGAACGCCCCGGTGTTTGAGATGATCCTGGAGCAGAATGGCCTGAAGCGGGAAGAGACGTTGTTTATAGACGACAGCATCCAACACATTGAAAGTGCAAAGAAGATAGGACTGCAAACCCTGCACTTGCAGCCTCCGCTTACCATTAACCAGGTGTTTCAAGATGGGGTCTAGGCAGTACCGCACATACGGACTGCACCTGCTGCTATTCTGTGTTACCCTCATTACGACGACTATTGCCGGGGCCGAGTGGCAGTTCGGGAAACTCTTCTTTCTGGGGCCCCAGGGCTTTGATTGGACGGGTACCTTTACGTGGGCGGAGTATAAGGCCGGCCTGAATTTCTCGCTGCCCTTTTTGGGTGTGCTTACCGTGCATGAGTTCGGGCACTACTTTACCGCACGCCATTACCGGACCTACGTCACCTTGCCCTATTACATTCCACTTTGGTTTGGGGTTACCTTCTCTATTGGTACCATGGGAGCCTTTATCCGCATCAAGGAACGCATCTTTTCACGGAGGCAGTTTTTTGATATTGGTGTTGCCGGCCCTTTGGCAGGCTTTGTGGTAGCGGTACCGCTGCTGTTTTATGCCTTCACTCACTTACCCCCGGCAGACTTTATCTTCAAGGTACACCCCGAGTACAAGCAGTTTGGCCTGAACTACGCGCAGCATGTGTACCAGGAGGGGGTTGGCAATTTTGCTATCGGTCGTAACCTGCTGTTCATGTTCTTTGAGCAGTTTGTGGCTGATCCTAGCCTTGTTCCGAACCAGTACGAGGTCATCCACTACCCCTATGTGTTTGCCGGCTTCCTGGCCCTGTTCTTCACTTCCCTAAACCTGCTCCCGATCGGGCAGCTGGACGGGGGCCATGTGCTCTATGGATTGATCGGCTACCGCCGCTTCAACCGCCTCTCCCCTATCTTCTTTACCCTGTTCATTCTGTATGCCGGACTGGGCGTGATTTCTCCGCACAACGTGCCGGTCTGGGAGGAGGATTTACTACTTGTGTTTGCGCCCTTTGCCTACTGGGCCTGGTGGAAGATCTTAGGAGACAGACGCCAGGGCCTGGCTGCCGCCCTAGGCATGCTGCTGGTCCAGTACAGCCTGTCTGGCTTGTTCCCTTTGGCTGAGGCGTATATGTGGTTATGGCCCTTTTATGCGCTGTATCTGGTGTTTGTGCTACAGCCTGCTACACCGAAAATCCAGTACAGTATTTACATAGCCGCTGCAGTTCTGATCCTACAGGTGCTGGTCTCTTTCTTCTTTCCGGAGGCGGATGGCTACAGCGGATGGCTGGTGTTTGGCCTGCTGCTATCACGGGAGATGGGTATTTTCCACCCCTCCTGCCCTGACGAACAGCCGCTTACTCCCTTGCGCAAAGCACTGGGTATCCTGGCCTTCGTCATCTTTATTCTCTGCTTTACCCCGGCGCCGTTTATTATAAAGTAGGAGACTGCAACTCCTGTTCGGACACATCCCTTTCGTGGTGCTTTTGGAGAGAAACTGAAGCTACAGGAGCTTTCTGTTAAGATAAAAAGGTTTCCAACCCGGGGTGTTAAGACAAGGAGGGAGTAGGTGGTTGGATATCTGTAAGAGACATCAATTCCAAGACAGGAGGTATAAAACAAGCAGCGGCGGCAGGTACAACACCTGCCGCCGCTGCTGCTCGTTTTACTTTGGGTTGAACGTCTTAGCCCTGTGCTTTATTGTAGGCTAGAATGCCGCCAAGCAGGTTGCGCACGTTATTGAAGCCTTGCTGCTGCAGGAAGGCTTTGGCGTTGGCAGAGCGGGCCCCGGAACGGCACTGCACGATGACTTCCCTGTCTTTCAGGTCCTCGAGATCTGCAACTTTCTGTGGCAAAGTACCGAGTGGGATGTTTTGGGCGCCGGCAATATTAGACTCCTGGTACTCCCAGTCCTCCCGTACATCTATAATAACGGGGGTTTCCCCTTTATCCAGGCGCTCTATTAATTCTTCTACTGTGATATCTGCTGAAGTGATCATAGTTTAGTTAGTATTAATTTTTTCGTGATAATAGCTTTTCTTGTTTGAATACGCAAAGTATAAAGCCCGGGTGCGAGGTGTTGGAGGCTAATGGGTTGTCCTTGCCCCTGAAACTTTTGGCTGTGCACGAGCTTGCCTGTCACGCTGTATACCTGCACCTGCTCGTAAGGCTCATTCAGGAAAACATCTCCCGCAGAAGGATTAGGGAATACTTTGAACCTTCTGGCCAGCAAGTCCTCCTCTACTCCAAGTGGCTCTCCCACCAGTACCGGTCGCAGCATGATCGCCCCCTCCAGCGTGGTCTCTTCTGTCCAGCCGGTAAAAGGGACGTAGGTAAAGCGACGGCCCGCAGCTGTTTCGTTTTTATCAAAGCCAATGTTTACAAAGGTGCCTCCCGGCTGTGACCATCCTACGTAAAAGCTTCCCTCCACCGGCACTGTTTTGGACAGGTTCACCTGGTAGAACTCATTCAGCGTATCAGTGTACTGTATCTGGAAAGTTTGCTGGTGCAGTACTTCGCCGGGTACCCCGTTGTTATCGTCCCATACCTTAAAAGTCAGCGAGGTGTTGGAAAGGTCTTTGCCAATGCGGGGAAAATAAACCCTAAAGGCACTTAACTGGTCTGGCTGGAACAGATCAAAGCGGGTAGCAATTTGGGTGGTGCCGGTTCCCAGGAAACTGAAACCGGCCTCCGCGGTACCGTCATCATACGCGAAGTAGTCCGCAAACTCTGTTTTACGCTCGGTAATGTCGTTGGCCCGCTCCAAGGGGTTTTGCTCCCGGGTGTCCAGCTTAATACCGTGGTAGAGGGTAAAAGGACCACTCTGGGGCAAGGTAACGGCGTCTAAGGTTGGCGTGCCCGTAATACTGTACTGAAAAGCAGCAGCCGGGACCAGCCCTTCACCACGCAGGAAAGTATCCGCTACAGCCTCGCTTGCCTCTCGTATATAGCCCCGCCAGCTGATGGCACCAGGCAGCCCCCCCAGGTTGTTGACTGTGGTCCGTACTTCCTCTGCCAGCGCCGCCTCCGGGTTTGCCAGGAACTGCCGGGCCGGAATAGCCGTGTAGTGCTCCAGCAGTCTGCTTACCCCTTCGCTAATGGCAATGTCGCGTGTTGTGTTCAGGCCTCTGCGGCGATTCTTATCCAGCAGGATGTAGTCAATGTTCCAGACATCAGCCAGGCCATTGCGCTGCCCTATATTCGTCCATCGGAACTGGAAGTCGTTGTGAAAAAACTTAGGATCCGTGATGGCCTCAAACACCTGCACAAAAGGCGTTACCTCCCCTACCGCATTCTGCCGCCATACCGGGTGCCAGGTACCCGTTTGGTCTTTAAACTCCAGCTGCAGGTACTTGAGGTCGTTTTGGGTCAGGTCCGGCACATCGCCCAAACCACCCGACTGCCACCAAAAGCTTAGGTAAACAGAATCTGAGGGGCTAAGACCACCCAAAAGAATCGGTGCTGAGGTAAGCGTATCCGACACACCCGCCCCAATGGAATTGGGAGCATAGGGAAAGCCAAAGCGGTTAAGCCCGTCAAAAGTGGCCACGTTAATGGTCAAGGGTTCGAAGCCAAAACGGTTGTTGATAAACACGCCACTCGTGTTCCAAAGCAAGGGGTCTGGCACTACGTTGGAGGTGGCAAAGTCCTCGAAAAAAGGGAGCGGCACAGGGACGGCGGCAGCTGTGCGGAAAGCCTGCGGAGCCGGCACCTGCCGGGCCTCCATCTGCAAAGGTTGTAAAACAGCCTGTGCCTTGGCCCCGACAGCACAGCATAATATGAAGAATACAAGCGACAGTTTTTTCATATTGATCAAAGAGAACAAAAGCCCTAAACCTAACTTTGCTCTCTGCATATTTTATTTACTGGTAGTACGCATTTGTGATTAAGAAAAGCTACTGTAACCCTTCCCTAGTGCCTTACACCGAATATTGTAATAACGAAAGCGCCTACCATTTCTGGTAGGCGTCTTTCAACTATTTTGTATCACGTTACTCGATTCCCTGTATTGGCTCCTGCCCGGCCACCCACAGGTCAACAAACTCCCCTACCCGGATCTTGGCGTTTACCTCCGGGTAGGGGCGCTGCTTCAGCACTGTGCCGTCCGGCTCCTCGCTGCCCTGCACATAGATGATGTTGCCGATCTGCAGGCCTTGTCCTACCAGCGCTACCGAAGCCTCATCCACTGGCTGCCCTACCACGTCCGGCACCTCAAACTCGGTGTTGCCCAGGCCATCGCCTACCTGCAGGTCCACCACAGAACCTTTCGGGATCATCTCCCCCGGCTGCACTTCGCGGCCGTTTACCAGTTGTTTTAATACGGCGTTTTCCTGCAGGTCCGGGATCTTGGTGATCTTACCGCGCTTCAGGTCGTAGCTTTTCAGGATCAGCTCCGCGTTTTTCACCGAGCCGTCTACCAGCTTCGGCATCTTGATCATCGGCGGGTTTTTCATGTTCACCGAGATATAGATCTTGCGGTCTTCCTTTACCTCTGCGCCAGGGGCCGGGTCCTGCGTCAGGATCACGAAAGGCTCCAGGTCGGGCTTATAGGTCGAGTCATTGATGAAGTAGCGCAGGTTCTGGTCTTCCAGCAACTCCTCCGCATCACTCAGCTGCATCCCCTCGATGCGCGGCACCGGAATGCTCTCGCCATGGTTGGTGGTATACGGCAGGTACACGTAAAAAAAGCCAACTACGAGCACGGCCACAATGGCCGCCATGATGGCGAGATGCTTTAACACATCGGCAAATGAATTTGCTTTAAACATGGGTGATTTTAATAAGACAAAAGACGCAGGACAAAAGAACAAGGCTCTCCTGTAAGCTTCATCTTTCCCACTTTCTAATTTTTAATTATCTACTAACAATTACTCTACTCCCTTCATTTTCGTACGCTCCATGCCATACTGCAGGATGCGATCGATGAAGTCGTACGGTTTGTACCCGTTTATGGCAGTCTGGTGGAAGATACAGGTAGCTGGCGTCATGCCGGGCAGGGAGTTCACCTCGATGATGATCGTCTCCACCTCGTCGTTCTCCAGCACACGCACAAAGGCATCGATACGGGCATAGCCTTCGATATTCAAGATCTTTGCCACGCGCTCCAGGTCCTGCTTCACCTTATCCGATATCTGCTGGCGCCGCACCGGGTCTGCTGCGTAACGTGCCGGCGTGATGTTCTGCCCTTCACCTGCCAGGAACTTCTCCTCCAGCGATAACACCTCCCCTTCGGCCAGCGCCTCTGATGCCTCAAACACCTCATAGCTGACGGTACCGTCCGGCGCGTAGCGTGTGAGTAAGCCACCCGTGATCTCCAGGAAGTGCTTCGCACCATTCTTTGAGATCAGCGTCTCTACCAGGAAGCCTGCTTTGTTCGGGAACTCCTCTTTAAAGCCCAGCGACAAGGTACGCGCGCACTCCGTGTCCAACTCCTCCATCTCACGGAAAATCAGCTTCGCGAAAGCTTCCAGTTCCGCCCGGTTCTTTATCTTCTTCACCGCCGAGCTACAGCCGTCGTCCGCTGGCTTGGCAATGAACGGATAGTTGAAGTCAGTTTCTATCTTCCGGAAGAAGGCCTCCTTATCCTGCAGCCAGTCCTCTTTAAAGGCCATGGCATGCTTGGCTACCGGCACCCCGTGCTTCGCAAGGATCTCGTTGGTTTCGTACTTATTGATTGTGATCTGGGAAGAACGGATGCCCGAGCCATTGTAAGGGATGTACAGCTTCTCCAGTTCTTCCTGCAGGGCACCATCCTCTCCCGGACGACCGTGCAGGGCGATGAACACAGCATCTACCAGGTTCTTCAGTTGCGCATAGCTAATGCGCTGAGGCTCCTGCAGACTGCGACCGGTGTACTTGCGCGTAATGCCTTCCGCCTCCTGTATGATCTGGGCCAGCACCGGGTGCGGCTTGCCGCCGTGCTCAAAGTGCTGGATCTTCTCTTTGATGTCATCCGCGTTATCCTTCAGCATGATGTTGATCGGGATCGTGTGCAGTTGATGCTCCTCGTTATTCCCAGTCAGGAAGATAGGGAGTGGCTCATATTTGGTAGAGGAGGAAAGCTTCTCATAAATGTTGCGGCCGCTCTCCACCGAAATATGTCGTTCAGAAGAGTATCCCCCCATGATCACCCCCACCCGTTCCTTGTCGTGCCGGTGTGCCTGTTGCTCTTTGATGGAGCTATCCAGTTGCTGTAGCAGGCGCGTCAGCTTCACTGTATACTTACCAGACTTCAGGCGCTCGGCTACAGAGGTACGGATGATATAGGTCAGGAACTGCGAAGGGTTCAGGCCGATCTCCGCTGCCTGGTGGAAGAAGAACGACGAGGGCAACATACCGGACGTGGTATTCGGGTCGTTCAGGAAAATCTCGCCACCTTCGGTGATAAAGCCATCCAGACGGGCATACACATTAAAGCCAAAGTCCTGAAACAACTTGCTGCACGCTTTGCGGATGTCCTGTATCTGCTCGGTTGGCAGGTTGATCGGCGTAATTTTACGGCTCAGGCCGGGCAGGTACTTGGAACGGTAGTCGAATACTTCGCTGCCTTTCACGATCTCCGTTGGCGGCAGGGCCAGCGGTTTTCCGTTTTCGTCCTGCACCACGATACAGGAGAACTCCTTGCCCTGGATAAAGGACTCTACCAATATCTGCTGTTCGTGCTCTACATTGGTCAGCGTGATCGTGTCTGTTCCCGAGCCGTTGAACGTCTCGTTAATATGATTCAGTAGCTCCTCCGGATGGTAAATGATCTTCCCATCTTCCAGCACCACTGGCATGCCGATGCCCTCGCGGATGTCCACGAGCTGCTTCATGCTCATGACCTGCTTCTCCTCTCCCATCGCCTGCCATTGGCTCTTGTAAATGGTCTTGGTAAAGAAGCTGCGGTCTACCCCTGCCTCAAAAGCGGCAAAGTCTTTTTCTTTGATGATGGACACTCCGATTGACGAACCTTGGTGTGGTGCCTTCAGCACCAGCGGCAGGCCAAGCTCTTCTACCAGCCTGTTAAACAACTGCTCGCGATTTTGCTTATCTGCCCAGGCTGCATGTTGGATGGTCCGGTAATCGGGAGTAGGGAAGCCGTGCTGTTTAAGCAACTCTTTCTGCACCACCTTGTCGATACCGATGGCTGATGGCAGGATGCCGGATCCGGAATACGGGATATGGTACCACTCCAGCAAGCCCTGTATGCTGCCGTCCTCTCCGTAGGGGCCATGCAGCGCCAGGAACGCAAAGTCGAAGTGGTTCTTGAACTCATAAGGCAATAGGCGCTTGCCTGCTTTGGCAATAATCCTGTCCTGCTCCTCGATGCTCAACTCGCCCAAAGACTCCATGTAAATCTGCAGTCCGTGCTCGCTCTCCGGCAGGGCTTCCACAGGCGGGTAAAAGTCCCGCACAGTCCCTTTGTAGATGTATTGCCAGTCCAGCAAAATAAAGTTACCCAGGCTGTCCACAAACACCGGAACCGCCTCAAACAGTGCCTTATCTAAATTATCGTATACCGTACGGCCACCTGCAAACGAGATTTCGCGTTCGCGTGATGGTCCTCCGAAGATTATTCCTACTTTCATCATCGCAAAGGTAATAATTTTAGCCACTACTTCAGCAAGTAGCGTCCCTTACAGCAGCTAACGATTTTCGGTGCAACTATAGTTTAGCAATCAATGCCTGGCAGCCTTTTGCCTTGTGCTCCATCTTCATTTTCGGCCTCATCAGTTACCACCGACAAGCGCCTTTTCAATTAACCCCGGCGGGGCGATATGTTTGTAGCAAAGAACAGAAAGACGAGTACGGCTCCATAGGAGCGGCATATGGTTGCTGTTTAAGACAAGTGCTTTTACATGTCGCTCCTCCGGAGCTTAAAAAATGAAGCGCCCAAGACGACAGATATATCGCCCCGCTGGGGCTTAGCTTAGCGTCTTTAGGCTGATAACTCAATCATTCGGTATGAAAGCCCTGTTTAACCATACCAGCCAACAATCCTATAACACCAGACACAAGTCTTCGCCTCTTATGAAATTATCCCCATTTTACTATATTTGCTTATTCTTATAAGCAGCAACAAAATCTCAGGAATCACGAAAAACGAATTACAGATAACGAAACCCCATAACAGTAGATGAGAACGATAGACAATTATAACTTTGCCGGCAAGCGCGCGCTGATGCGCGTTGACTTCAACGTGCCGCTAGATGAGAATTTCAAAATTACAGACGATACCCGTATTCGTGCGGCCATACCCAGCATCCAGAAGATCCTGAACGATGGAGGTTCTGTGGTGCTGATGTCGCACCTAGGCCGCCCGAAAAGCGGGCCCGAGGAAAAATATTCCCTGATCCACCTGGTGGAGCGCCTCTCCCAGGAGTTTAATACCACCGTGCTTTTCGCCAAGGATTGCATCGGTCCGGAGGCTGCCAGACTGGCCCAGGACCTGCAGCCTGGGCAGATCCTGCTACTGGAGAACCTGCGTTTCCATAAAGCAGAGGAGAAGGGCGATCCTGATTTCGCAAAAGAACTTGCTGCTCTCGGCGATGTGTACGTGAACGATGCTTTTGGCACGGCACACCGGGCACACGCCTCTACCGCCATCATCGCGCGCTACTTCCCGAAAGACAAGGTAATGGGCTATGTGATGTTTGCCGAACTGGACAATGCCCGCCGCGTGCTGGAAAACGCCGAGCGTCCTTTCACAGCCATTATGGGTGGTGCTAAGATCTCTGACAAGATCCTGATCATCGAGAAGCTGCTGGACCGCGTGGATAACCTGCTGATTGGTGGAGGGATGTCTTATACCTTCGTAAAAGCAGATGGTGGCCAGATTGGCGCATCGCTGGTAGAAGAGGATAAAGTAGACTTAGCCTCGCGCCTGATAGGCATGGCCCGTGAGAAAGGCGTGAACCTGATGATACCGGTAGACTCTGTCGTAGCCGATGCCTTTAGCAATGACGCCAATGTAGACACCAGCCTGAGTCATCATATCAAACCCATGTGGATGGGACTCGATATTGGCCCGACTGCCCGTGACCAGTATGCTGAGGTAATCCTGAACTCGAAGACCATCCTCTGGAACGGGCCGATGGGTGTGTTCGAGATGTCGAACTTCTCAGTGGGAACGGAAGGTGTTGCCGAGGCCGTAGTAGAAGCTACCCGCCGTGGCGCTTACTCGCTGATTGGTGGTGGTGATTCTGCCGCAGCCGTAAACCAACTGGGCTATGCCGATAAGGTATCTTATGTTTCAACAGGTGGTGGTGCACTACTGGAGTACATGGAAGGCAGGGAACTACCAGGTGTTGTAGCCATCGAGCGCGACGATTATTAACAACAGCTTTAGTTGACTACATACAAAAATCCCCTGCTGCATCATGTAGCAGGGGATTTTTGTATGTATGCTGTTTTACCTACGAGATAAGAGGCAAAAACATACAAAACATAGGCGTCATGCTGGCTGTTGCTAAACAAAATAACCAAAAAACTGTACATATCTTAGCCCGTAAGTAGCAGGCTACCAGTAGATTTTGCGTAGAAGCGGCATATCATTAATAAACCGTAAACACCTAAAACATACAAGACAGTATGAAGAAACTATTTTCCCTTTGGGCCTTGCTCCTGAGCTTCGCCTACCTTCCGGCTCTGGCACAACGCGCCACGCCAGACCAGGTTCAAACCAACAAAGGACCACTAACGATACAGCCCATTTTGCATGGCACCGCCGTGCTGAACTGGAATGGCAAAACTATCTACATAGACCCTTATGGAGGCGCTGCAGCCTTTGAAGGTATTGCTGCACCAGACCTCGTCCTCATTACCGACATCCATGGGGATCACTTGGACCAGAAGACACTGGACGCCCTCAACACCTCTAAGGCAAGCTTTGTTGTGCCCCAGGCGGTGGCCGATAAACTACCAGAAAACCTGAAAGCAAAAGCTGTGGTGCTGGGAAATGGGGAAAACACGACGCAACAAGGGATCCCGATTACCGCCGTTCCGATGTATAACCTCCCCGAGAGTCCGGACGCACGGCACATCAAAGGCCGCGGCAATGGCTATATCCTGAACCTGGGCGACAAAAACATCTACTTTTCTGGCGATACGGAAGGTATCCCAGAAATGCGGACACTGCAGAACATCGACGTAGCTTTTGTTAGCATGAACCTCCCCTACACCATGGATGTAGATCAGGCCGCGGACGCGGTGCTGGACTTCCAGCCCAGGATCGTGTACCCCTACCACTACCGGGGGCAGAACGGCTTAAGCGACGTGGAAACTTTTAAAAGGCTGGTAAACGAAGGCAACAAAAACATTGAGGTAAGGTTGAGAAATTGGTATCCGGAGTACTAGAAATTAAAGCCTTCGTATGTCATGCTTTTTCACTTTATCCCCTGCTACAGACTAGTAGCAGGGGATTTTTGCTTATATTGTTCTGACATAAATTGCTCCCTGGATCAAATCCCTATACACTTACCTATGCCCATTAAAGTCACCCACTTGCTCCAGTTCCTGCTCGGCATCCTCCTGCTAAGCAGCTGTACCCGTGAAACCAAAACAGCAAGCTCCGCTGCCACCGACTTCGAACTACAGGAAGTCACCATCGCGGACATACACCAAGCTTTCAGGGAAGGTGATTGCAGCTGCCAGCAACTGGTGGCAGCTTACCTGCAACGGATTGAGCAGTATGATCAGCCAACCGGACTCAATGCCATTGTGCTTACTAACCCGGAAGCAATGGAAAGAGCCCGACAGCTGGATGCGGAGTTTGCCCAAACGAAAAAGCTAAGGCCGCTGCATTGTGTTCCGGTCATTGTGAAAGACAATTATAACACAGAGGGACTGCAGACAACCGCTGGCTCCGCGGCCCTGAAAGGCTTTACACCTGCCGAGGACGCCTACCAGGTACGGGAACTGAAGGAAGCGGGGGCTGTTGTGCTGGCAAAGTCTAATATGGCAGAGTGGGCCTTCAGCCCCATGGTATCCATTAGCTCCATTGCCGGGGAAACGCTGAACCCTTATAACCTGGAACATGTACCCGCCGGCTCCAGCGGGGGTACCGCCGCAGCCGTGGCAGCTAATTTAGGGACGGTAGGTCTGGGAACGGACACGGGTAACTCCATCAGAGGGCCTTCCTCCCACAACGCCTTGGTTGGGTTCCGGTCAACCTTAGGTTTAACGAGTCGCGCGGGTATTGTACCCTTGTACCTGCGCAACGATGTGGGCGGCCCAATGGCCCGGACAGTAGAAGACGCCACCAGAATACTGGAAGTGATTGCAGGGTATGATCCAGAAGACCCACTTACCAAACACAGTCAGGGCAAAGTACCCCAGAACTACCAGCAGTTCCTGGACAAAGACGGGCTAGAGGGGGCCCGCATCGGCGTACTCCGGCAGCTGAGTGATCAGAACCCCGACCCACAGGTAAAAGCCCTGTTTGAGCAGGCCCTTGCAGACCTGAAAGCCCAGGGGGCTATGATCGTGGATCCTTTCGAAGTGGCGGACTTTGATAAGCTGCGTCAGGACCAGTGGTGCGACGTGTTCCAGCGCGACATAAATGAATATCTGGCAGCACAGGGCCCTGATGTGCCGGTGAAGAACCTGGATGAGATTGTAGCATCCGGCAAGTACTCCGCCTATATCGAGGAAAACCTGAAGTACTTCCAGGAAAACCAGGTAGAAGAGGATGGTACCAGTACCTGCGGGGATGCCTTTACAGACCCTAAAAGAATCGCTTTCCGGGAAGCCATCGAAAACGCGATGGACAAGTATAAGGTAGACGCCATCGTTTACCCCACCTGGAACAACCCGCCTGCCAGGGTAGGAGACTTCAAAGGTTACAAAGGCGATAACAGCCAGGTTATTGCCCCGCACACGGGTCAGCCGGCCTTTACCATCCCGATGGGTTATACCTACGACAACCTGCCAGCCGGCCTGCAGTTCCTGGGACGCATGTTCGATGAACCCACGCTCATCAAGCTGACCTACAGTTATGAGCAGGCCACGAAGCACCGAAAGCCGCCCGTGAGGTTTACGAAAGCTGGTAAGAAGCAGGAAGGGGTAAAGCCTTAGCAGATGGCAGGAGAAAAAGACCTGGCCGTGTTACTGCGCTCCCTGACACCAGTCTTGAACGAGGGAGCCTATGTGTTTTGCACCGTGCCCGACCTAAAATCGGTAGCACCTGACGACATCATCAGTCTATTTAAGGAAAAGGAAGGACTAACGGTTATTCTGGCAAAAGACAAGGCAGATGCGTTAGGCTTGCCCTATGGCTTTGTTGCTTCCTGGATCACGTTAACAGTGCATTCCTCGCTCGAAGCGGTGGGCTTAACCGCCGCCTTCTCCAGGGCTCTGGCTCAAAATGGCATCAGTTGCAATGTGGTAGCTGGGTTTTACCACGACCACATTTTCGTTTCTAAGCAGGATGCAAAGAAAGCCATGCAGGTACTTCAACAGCTTTCCGAGCCCGAAAAACAATCTTCATCGGCACCTAAAAGCTGATGCAGGATGCTAACCTTTACTATGAGCGCGACAGGAAGAAGTGATCAAAAGCATGAAAGTCACAAACTCCAGGGCCCGCAACGTGGAGTTTGTGAAAACAAAGGCGGACATAAACAAAGCTTAGAGCCGATAATTTCATAGGCTACGCTTATACATGGTCGTCGTTTACCTCCAGCCAATACCCATCGGGGTCCTGAAAAAAGATCTGACGGATACCATCGGAGCGTAGGTTAGGCGTTTTGAGTTCTCCGGCAAAGTTTCCGTACGGGATGTCCAACGCGTCCAGGTTAGCCATAAACTCTTCCAGAGAGGCAACGCTAAAGCATATATGGGTATTTTTCTCCTGCGGAATTTCTTTGGGAGCACCTTCTATCAGGTGCAGTTGGCTTCGCCCTCCCATGCTGAACCAGAAATGCCAACCGTCTTTGAAGGGTTCCGGTATCTGGCGCAGCTGCAGCACTTCCTCGTAGAATTTGACACTCCGGTTTAGATCGTGCACATAAAGGGCGATGTGATTAATAGTAGCAGAAACAGGATTCATGTTTTTTGAAATTAATTTTATCAGAAGCTGGCCAAACACCGGGTATTTACTCCTACAGGTTAAGCAAGCAAAAATTAGCAGCGCTACAAGTTAAGCATCTTTGCCCAGAGCTGCGATTTGCCTTTGTGTTCTTCCTGCCACATAAAAACGCCCCTCTTTGCGGAGGGGCTTCCCGTTTTAGCATAACCAGCGCTGTATCGGACTGGGATCTTGTCTGTCCTGACAGTCACCTTATCCGCATAATGTAGGGCATGTCTGGGTATGACCCAGGCTTAAAAACAAACTGGTTAAATACATAAATTTTAATTTTATTTTTTGTATTTTAACTATATCAAAGCGCTTGCCTTAATCAACGACCACTGCTGCCGGCAAGCCTTCTTGATAGGATACATAAATGCAAGGCTATGGACAAAAAACTGTTCATTATCAATGCCCAAGGGGGTGTCTATTTTGACCTTATCTATATCCTGGTCTTCCTTCTAGGAGTTGGCTGGTTACTCATAGAAGGCTCCAGAAGAAGATTTCATTCCGTTGCATGGATGGTTGGCATAGCCGCTACCTGGTTTCTCTTTATCCTTGGCACTAAACTATTTACCTATTCTGGTGCTGAATGGAAAGCGCTCTTAATGGGGCAGCACCTCCCCCCTACTTACAATAAAGTCCTTTTTGGGGGTTTGTTGCTTTCTTTTATTGGGTTTGTCTTTCTAAAGAAGTTACTGCACTTCAAAAGCGAGGTGTTGGATGCCTTTGCGGTGCTGCTCCCGCTTGCTGTCGGTATGCAGCGCATAGGTTGTCTGCTGGCGGGCTGCTGCCATGGTAAACTAACGGGGACGGCCTGGGGTGTACAGTATGCCCCACTCACATTGCCGCACTACCACCAGTTTCATGCGGGTCTGCTCCCTCCCGGCCAGTTCTACTCGCTTCCGGTGCATCCCACACAACTGTACGAGCTGATAGCCGGAATACTAGTTGTCACCATTGTGCTGTCCGTAAGACGGTTTATCAAAGCCCCCGGTAACTTGTTTGTCTGCTCTATTGCCCTGTACAGTTGCTTCCGGTTCTTTATCGAGTTTTATAGAGATACGGCTGCTCATGCAGCCGGGGGTATACTGGTAGGTGAGCTAAAAGTTGTACAATGGATCCTACTGTTTGTAATAGGTATACTGGGCACGCTTTTTATCTACCGTGAGAAGACCTTTAACTCCGTTAAAAGACAAGACACTACAGCTGCCCCTTCTTCCATTAGCACCGGGACACTACTCCTGTGCCTTCTCTTTGCCACGTGGAGCCTGAAAAACTGGTTTTCATACGCAGAGTTCGTGGCGCTCCACACCGCGCTCTTACCGGCCATGGCAGTGGTAAGCCTGCACGTGTTCAAGGCTTTCACCGTGCCACAGTACCGCTGGTTAACAGCAGGTATCCTGGTAATACCCGTGTTTCTGATGAGCCAGGCTTTCCCCAATCTGAACCAGGACTCTGTTGAAGTAAAATCTTATCAGACCGTGAAGATTGGCTACGGATCAGGCGACTACTATAACTCGCATGACATAGGATATGGAAGCGGCTGTGACCGGGTAAGTAACACCAGCTATTTTCAGCAAGAATATGAAATAGGAGGCGCAGGCTACGCCATTACAAAACAAAAGGAGAAAGAAGCCCTCACCTATGGCATCAACGCTTATGCGGGTAAGCACACAGAGACTGACATTACACAGGCAGGGGCAGGTATTTCTCCTTCCGAAAGCATAACACTGGCAGGAGTTAACCCCTTTGTGCAGTATGACACCCGCTGGCTGGGGCTGGGAGCAGGCCTGCATGTGGGCAATCTGTTTTACACTACGGAAGACTTAGAAGAGGATGGAACCGGCATACCGGAGAGTGGCGGGAAGAAACCCCTCGTTTATCCACAGGCCCACGTCCGGATAGGACCTACTCACATCTTTTTTATTGACTTCCGGCTGGCAGAGCATTTTCCATCGGCTATGCCCGGCCTGCGCTACCAGGGGGGAATCGGAAGCGGTTTTGGACTGAAGAACGGAACGTTTGTAAAAGTAGGCAGTACCGGAACAGGGACCTTTGTGACGGGTAACCTTGTCATAGACAACCGGTTCGTGCTAGAGCCGCTGTACTTATGGGACCCTCCGCTTACTATTTACCCTGACTTAGAGTACAAACGAAGGCAGTTCTCAGTGGGCTTGCACTACAGGTTTAATATCAAAGAAGAGAAGGTGCTGAAGCAGTAGGCGAAACGAAGGTATCGTACAGGTACCTATGTATTAGAAACAACAAGGCCCCGCTTTGTAGCAGGGCCTTGCTGTTTCGATTAGCTTTTCTTCGGATTGAGGATGTTGTCTATTCTGACAATCGCATCATCCACGTGGTATCGGGTCAGGTCGTTGGCATAACGGCTCTGTGACCTTTTGAGCTGGCTCTGCAGTTTTACCAGCTCCCCTCTTAGCACAGAGCGGATATCGGACTGACTCAGGTCAACCGGCGTTCCGTAGCGGCTGCTTCTGCCTCTGGCTGGCTCTTCGTTCAGCAGGTAGTTCACCCGGTCGAGGTAAGCCTTCTGCAGGTTTCTGCGGTAGATATCAACCTTCTGGCCGTTGTATACTTCGCTCCAGATACCGTGCTGCAGGTCGCGCACCATGTCCAGGGCATTGTAGTTTACTCCTTTTACCTCATTCTCCATCAGGCGGGCCATACGGTCTGCCGAAAGCAGGTTGTTCAGGTGACGTACCTGCAGGTTACGGACATTTTCCACCTGATTGGCATGGTGGATGTTGCGGCTGATCTCTGTTTGGTTCAGCCACTCAGGAGAGGAAAAGGCGTTCTGCAGCAGCCAGTTCAGCGACTCCGCTTGCTTTTTGCTGCTCACCGGGGTATACACATAGCCTTGCTGGCTTGGCTTCAGGCGGTCTTCGCGCACACCTCCCACGTTCGTTACCACATGGCCGATGTAGCGGCTCCACACGCCCAAGAGTTCGCCATATAGTTCCTCCAGGTCGTCGTAGTCGTTGGTCTGAGCAGCTGTCCAGGCATACAGGTTCGGGGCTACGCGTTTCAGGTTCGCCAGGCCATAAGTGCTGGCCTTTACCACGTCATCACCAATTCCCTCTGTCTGGCTTTCGGGATCATAGCCGCCACTGCCGCTACCGAACTGGTACACAGGGTTGCCGGTGTTTTCCTCTATCCATTTAGATAAGGTAGGCACTTCCTGCTCAGGGCTCTTTGCATCCGGCAGGTAGCGATACCCCCAGTTAATGACATAGTGATCGTAAGGCCCTAACTGCCGCACAAAACGAACACCCTTGTCACCTGGCTGGGCTACGTAATTGTAGCGGGCATAATCCATGATGGTAGCCGCAATGCCGTTCTTCTGGGTAAATTCAGCAGAGCGAAGCGAGTCTGTCGGGTAGGCAGCGCTCGCCTTCATGTTGTGTGGCAGACCAAGGGCATGGCCTACCTCATGCGTTATTACCTCCTTCATCATCTCGCCCAGGTCATCCAGGGGAGTGTCCAGGGTACGGGCACTTGGATTGGCAGCACCTGTCTCCAACAAATATCTGTTTCGGTAAGAGCGCAGGTGGTTATGGTACCAGATAATGTCGCTTTCGATGATCTCCCCGGAACGCGGGTCCGATACACTTGGTCCCATGGCATTACGCGTAGTGCTCGCTACATAGCGGATAATAGAGTAACGGGCATCTTCCGGGCTGAAGTCCGGGTCTTCTTCCGGGGAGGGCGGGTCTTTGGCGATGATTGCATTCTTGAAACCAGCTGATTCAAAAGCCTCGTTCCACTGCTCTACGCCTGCTTTAATATAAGGGCGTAGCTTTTCGGGCGTGGCTGGGTCGAGGTAGTATACGATTGGCTTTACCGGTTCTACCAGTTCACCACGCTTATAGGCCTCTATGTCCTTTGGTACTAATCTCCAGCGGCGGATATAAGATTTCTCATCTGCTTTCAGCGCCTCTGAGCCGTAGTCAATTTGATTGATGTTGAAGTAGCCTACGCGGTGATCGTTGATGCGGGGTTGCATTGGCACTTCCGGCAACAGCACCATCGACTGGTTCATCATCAGGCTGATCGCCCCTGTGGCAGAATGTGAAGGTGGCTCTGCGGCATCATACGTAAAGTCCTGCTTCACCTCGATGTTCAGCGGGAAGCTCTTTACGCTATGAATAAAGCTACGGCTGTCGTCCAGCTTGCTGACCTTGTACTCTTTGCGCATGTCACTATCCAAGCCGCTGAAGGCTTTTATATCGCTCTGGAAAAACTTGGTTACGTCGATTACATAGCCAGAGGAATCTTTCGAGAGGGCCGCGATATCGAAAGCGTACAGCGTAGGCTGGTAGTTATTCGCCTTTACTGAAAGACTGATCGGCAGTGAATCGGCTGCATAGGCATTGTAGGACTTGGTCTTCAGCAACAGCTTATCGCCCAGCTTTTGCCACTCCACCATCTGCTCGTTCACAGAGGAGCCGGCATTCACGTATCCGCCACCCAAGCCGGAAGGCAGGTTAGCAAAACGGCTGATCCACAAAAAGTCGCGCTGCAGCAGGGAGTCCGGTATCTCATAGTAATACTTGTCTCCTACTTTATGGACGGTAAACACGCCCTGGTCTGACACGGCGTTTCTTGTGATTACCTCCTCATAACTTTTAAGTCCCCCTTTAGAGGCGGGCTTGGCTTTCTCCGTATTCTCTGTTTTCGGAGCGTCGGCCTGTGCCGTTGCTAATTTTGCACTGGAACAGGAGGTTTGGGTAACGGCCACAAGCAGGGCAAGTCCCATGGCCTGGTAGAGTTTAGGCATTTACTTTTAGTTGATAGACTTAAATAAAAGCGAACAAGGTGTACACGCCTTGTTACATGTTGCACCATAAAGTTAAGCTTTATTTAAGAAAGTATCTATAAGAAGTACCGCTACCACTCCTCTTCGCATGCACTACATAGGTTCTACGATGGTGCTGCAAATCCTACACGTGCCTTTACTTTAAAACACGTAGTGCCTGCAACAGACAATTTCCGTTGCAGGCACTACATCCTTGTTAGCTACGCCTTTACCTTAGGAACCCACGGTAACCACCACCTTGCCGTTCGTTTTGCGCGTTTCTACTTGTTGATGGGCTTTCGCCATGTCCTCAAAGTCGTAGGCATGCGACACGTGCGACCGGAGCTTTCCGTCCCGCAGCAGGTCTGCCAGCTTCGCCTGGTCTTCTCCGCTGGAGTGCACCAAATAGCTTTTCGCTTTGATGTTCCTCTTTTTTGCTTCTTCCTGCACAGCTTCGGTGGCCCCTCCTAAAATAGAAATGATCTTACCGCCGTCTTTCAGAGCAGCCAGGGACTTACGCGTGTTCTCCTCGCCTAAAGAGTCCAGCACGATGTCGGCATCCATCACCACATCCGCCGGGTTATACTTGTGGTAGTCTATTTGTTCGTCGGCTCCCATTGTTCGCAGGAACTCGTGGTTCTCTTCCGATGCTGTACCAATCACAATGGCCTTAAAGTACTTGGCGATCTGCACGGCATAATGGCCTACCCCACCCGCCGCGGCATGTATCAGTACACGCTGCCCCGGCTGTATATCTGCCTGGTGTACCAACACCTGCCAGGCAGTTAGAGCCGCGAGTGTTGCGGCGGCAGCCTCATGGTGGGGCACATTCGCGGGCTTGTGCGCGAGGTGATTTTCCGGGGCCGCTACATACTCCGCATAGGCTTTGCCATGCCCGGGGAAGTTCACCATCCCAAACACCTCGTCGCCCTCTTTAAAGTACTCCACGCCTTCGCCCACGGCTACCACATCACCGGATATGTCCCAGCCCACGATCACCGGTGGCGTTTCTTTCATCTGGTTATACAGTCCTTTGCCTGCCCGCACTTTTGTATCGACGGGATTAACACTGACGGCTCTTACTTTTACCAGCACCTCCCCCTTTTTAGGAGTTGGTTTTTCTATTTCCTGTAACTGTAGGTTCTCTGCCGGACCCGGCTCGTTCAATACAAATGCTTTCATAGCGTTAGGTTAATGAGTTGCACAATTCATTCTTATAAAACTAACGTGCTAATAAAAGGTTATGCGAACTGTATGAGCCGAAGGGATAACCGACCCCATACAGAGCAGGCTGGTTTAAAAATTGCATACCGAAAATGCAGGAGAAGAGCGCTCCTTACTAACTTAAGGCTTAAAGTTGAACACCTTACCGATTATTCATGAGTCCCAGATATTTCATGCCCATACTTGCCCTGCTAGGCCTTTGCTTCCAGTTAAGCACTGTGCAGGCACAAACTTTAAAACCAGGCTTTGACAAGGAAGAATACATAGAATTACTAAAGGCTTACGCTGGCTGGCGTAACCCCGCTTACAATGATGGCATAGCGCCAACAGATAAATACAGGAGCGTTTACAAATCCCCCGAAATGGGCCTGGAGAACAGGTGGGAGCTCCTGCACAGCCAGGAAGACAGTGTGGCAGTCATTAGCCTGCGCGGCACGACAAGAGACCCGAACAGTTGGCTGGCAAACGTGTATGCGGCCATGGTACCGGCCAAAGGACAGCTGAAGCTAACAAAGGACTATACCTTTAACTACAGGCTTTCAGCAAACCCAAAAGCGGCGGTGCATGTAGGATGGCTTGTGTCAACGGGTTTCCTGGTGCGGGACATCCTCCCTCAGATCGATGCGAGCTATAAGGCCGGCACGAAAGACTTTTTGATCCTAGGGCATAGCCAGGGTGGTGCGATCGCTTACCTGCTTACCTCGCACCTTTTGTCCCTGCAGCAGGACGGCCTGCTGCCCGCTGACCTACGGTTTAAAACTTACTGTAGTGCCGCCCCTAAACCGGGCAACCTCTACTATGCCTATGAGTTCGAAAACGCTACGGCAGGAGGCTGGGCCTTTAACATTGTTAATGCGGCCGATTGGGTACCGGAAACCCCTGTCTCTATCCAGACGATGGGGGACTTTAACCAAACGAACCCCTTTACCAATGCTAAAGCAGGCATTAAAAGACAGAAGTTCCCGAAAAACCTGGCCCTGACGCATGTGTACAAACAGCTGACAAAGCCCACACAAAAGGCGCAGCGAAAATACCAGAAGTACTTAGGAAACATCGTATCCAAGTTCACGCGCAAGCAACTGAAGGAGTTTGAGGAGCCTGTTTACTACGAGTCAAACCATTACGTGCGTACCGGAGACATTATCGTGCTTATGCCGGACGAAAAGTACTACGCGTTGTACCCGGACAGCAAAGAGAGGGTCTTTGTACACCACATGCTGCAACCTTACCTTTACCTGGCTGAAAGGCTTAAGTAAACGCAGAAGGCGTAAGCACTGATTTGCTACATCAGAAAGCAAAGCAATTCGTTCTGCTTTGCTTTTTTTACACCCCTCTGCAATCAATTTATGATAGCAGAGGGTTAGGCAGTTAAAGCAGCTTTTTGTCTCGTTTCTCCAGGTAAGCCAGCACTTCCTCTACTGAGACCAGATCGCCTTTGGCCTGGTACTTATGGATACGCTCTATTTCCCCTGCTATCAGTCCTGCCCGGGTCCCCTCTACTTTACCCTGCGAATGCGTAGCTTCCTGATACCAGGGCAAGGCCTGCCCTGGCTGGCTATAAAGGTATAGTTCCGGGTAGTGGCGATGCGCCGCCGTTACGGCTGCCATCAGGGCACGGGGTTGCTGGAAGGGAGAAGCAGCTACAACCACACGCTCATAGCCTTTTGCTTTGGCGTGCCGAGCCATGGCCTCCGCTTCTATCAGGGTGTGCAGCTTATCGTTATCAGCTGGGACAGGTACGCCCTCTATTTTTTCATCGGGCACCCCTAACCAAGTCAACTCCTGCTGCCAGCGCTCAAAACCAGGATAGCCGCTTATAGGGCCGGAGTGAATAAACAGCACTTTCTGCACTTTCCCCTCCTCCAGCAATCGTTTGGCGGTAGCGAAGACAGAGGCCTGGTTGTCTTCTGTTTGCCCGAAAAGAAAGAGGCCATCTGCCTGTGCAGTGGGTAAGGTATCGGCAAGGCTACGGATAAGGAGTTCTTCTAGCATAGCCCCCTTATACGGGCTATCCCCCTGACAGATATAGATACGTTTAGAGCAGGATTTCGTAATTTGCGCCTATGGCAGAAGAACAGAAAAACAATCCGCTGCATGGCGTTACGCTGCAGATGATGGTCGAGTACCTGGTAGACGTATATGGCTGGGAACACTTGAGCCATAAGATCAACATCAACAGCTTTAAGAACAACCCAAGTATAAAATCTAGCCTTACTTTTCTGCGCCGTACTCCCTGGGCACGGGAAAAGGTGGAACAACTTTACCTGCAGACCAAGCGCCGCATGAGTTAAAACTGCGCCTTTTAAAGTAAAAGCATATTCTTTTGCTTATGTTTAACTATGGGCACAAACAGAAACTTAAGCGCAGTAAAACACACCCTACTTTACCTCCTGTTTTTTAGCGTCGGCTTCACGTTCCTTCAGCTTTGGGACACATGGAAAAGTCTTCTTACAGGTACCCAGGTTGATTGGGCAACAACATTTAGCAGCTTAAATGTTTATAGCATTCTCTCGATAGCGTTGCCTGTTTCCGTGGCGCTGGGCTTCGCCAGGAGCAAAAGGATCCAAAAAGAGAAAGGCTCAACGTCCCTGTAGCACACGGGCTGTCACCAGCAATTGCCCCACATGCCGCTGGGTATGCTCTGCTGCATGCACCAGTAGTCCTAACACCGTGGAGGGGATCTGTGCCCTTCCCACACCCCGTGGTTCGAGTAGGCTATGCACCTCCGTTTGCCGGAGCTGGTCCAGGGCCTTGTCTACCTGCCTGCTGAAAGCCTGCACCAGGTCCTGCACGGACTGCTTTGTTTCTCCGGCCTGCCCTTCTCCTTTCAAGGCATCAAACTGCTCCGGTGTTAACTGCTCGCCCCGGGCATACGTAAGCAGCCTGTCAAGCACGCCTTTCAGGTGCTGCAGATGAAAGCCAACGGAGGCCACACTGGCTGGCCTTACCCACAAGAGCTCCTCCGGAAAGTCCTGCATTTGGGCCTGCACTTCTTCGCGGGCCTGCAACAGGGCATGCGCGACGGGTTGTAGCAAACCCGGCATACCTGGTAAAGGTCCTCTGAGCCACACTTCGAGTTTTTCTGTAGATGTCATCGCTGTCTTTCATTTAGCAGAAAAAATTACGCTTCTCCCCTGCAAAACATGTTACCTCTTACTTCTAAACCAGGTTGTCCTGGCCAACAAATCCCCCCCTTGTTTCCATAATTAAAAGGAAGGCCTTATTTTGGGGCTACCTTCCCGAAAGGAAGCATGCCACTTACATAAAAACAACAAGCGATGCTCTTAAAACCCTTCCTGCTTTTTCTGTCTCTGTTCTTAGCTACTGCTACAGTGCAGGCACAGGACAAAGGGAAAGCCCCTGCCGTAACAGACCCTGTAAAATTGCAGTTGCGCGCGTACAACAACCGTGACATTGAGACCTTTGCAAAGGCCTTTAGTGACACTGTGAAAGTATACAGGCAACCGGGCGTGCTATCGTACCAGGGCAGAGATGAACTGCGCGAGCGGTACGGGAAGATGTTTGCCAACACCCCTGACCTGCACTGTGAGGTTGTCAACAGGATTGTAGCGGGTAATGTGGTGATAGACCACGAGAAGGTGCAGCGCCAGAAAGGACAGCCCCGATTTGATGCGATTGCCGTGTACCGGGTAAAAAACAACGAGATCGTGGAAGTGACCTTCATTTCCCCGGACAAAGCGCAGTAAGCAAATAATTGATCATTCAACCAGTTAAATAAAAGAAAATGCCAGCATACGTACTAGTACAAATTGAAGTAACAGACCCTGCCACTTACGAAGAGTATAAGAAATTAACCCCTGGCTCCCTTGTGCCTTATGAAGGCAGATTTGTTGTGAGAGGCGGTAAGACAGAGGCCCTGGAGGGAGACTGGCAGCCAAGCCGACTGGTGATGCTGGAGTTCCCGTCTGTAGAAAGAGCGAAGGCTTGGTGGAACTCACCGGAATATGCCAAGGCGAAGTCCATGCGCCAGCAAGCGGCTAACACGCAGATGCTGGTGGTAGAAGGTTTTGAAGGGTAAGCCCTCCAGCACCAGTTCAGCGCATCCAATTGTTTTTTGCCATCCCTTCGGCTTAAGGCCACCCTTTTACATGAAGCACGTTACCTCCCTTGCCATGCTTTTATGTGGCAGTCTTTTACTTTCCTGCGCCACCTCTAAACAGGAAACCTACGACCTCCTCCTTACCAATGTAAATGTGGTGGACGTAGAGACCGGCAGCCTGCTACCCGGGCAAACAGTCGTGATAGAGGAAGGTATTATTCAGGAGATCACGGATGCCCCATCAAAAAGCAGATACAGAGCAGAAACAGTAATAGACGCGCAGGGGAAATACCTGATCCCTGGGCTATGGGACAACCACGTGCACTTGCGTGGAGGGGAAGCGCTGGAGGAGGAAAACAAAAACCTGCTACCACTCTTCGTAGCCAACGGGGTGACCACCGTGCGCGATGCCGGCGGCGACCTGTACCCGGCTATCCGGCAGTGGAAAGAACAAACCGCTGCCGGTATCCTGACAGGGCCTCGTATCCTTACGGCAGGCCCAAAACTGGACGGCCCCAACCCTACCTGGCAAGGCTCTATTGAAGTAGCAACTGTCGCCGAAGTACCAGCGGCACTCGACTCTTTGCAGCAACTGGGTGTGGATTTTGTAAAGATCTATGACAGCACGATTTCCGGGGATGTTTTTCTGGCTATTGTGGAGGAGGCTGAGAAGCGGGGCATGCAGGTGTCAGGGCACATGCCTTTTAGCGTGAAACTGAGCGATGCCATGGCGAAGGGACTGGACGCAACCGAGCATCTGTATTACGCCTTTAAAGCGGCCTCTGCCAAAGAAGACAGCATTTCCAACGTCATCATTGCCAGAGAGAAAACAGACAAGCCGGTTGGTTTTTACACTGCCCTCGGCTGGCTTTATGATACGTATGCCCCTGCAAGAGCACAGCAGCTTTTCCAGCAAATGGCCGAAAATAATACAGCGGTTGTTCCTACTCTTTACATCAGCCAGGTACTCGATAACCTGAAGTACGAGGACCACAGCCAGGACAGCTATTTGCCTTACATGGGCGAAGGAATTGTGAAAACGTACGAACGCAGGATCAACAGTGCCAAACGGCAGTCGGACGAATGGACTGCTTTTGTGCAAAAACTGAAGGCGAAGTTTGAAAGCATGGTACCTGAAATGCAGGAAGCGGGTGTTACGATACTGGCGGGATCCGACGCCGGTGCCTATAACTCTTATGTATACCCCGGCATTTCCCTGCACAAAGAACTGGAAAAGCTGGTGGAGGCTGGCCTCACACCAGCACAAGCCTTAAGAACGGCAACAATTAACGGTGCCCGTTTTATGGGTAAGGCAGATCAGTTTGGTACGGTGGCGCAAGGCAAAACGGCAGACCTGGTGCTGCTGGAACAAAACCCGCTGGAAGACATAAAGCACACGCAAGACATCCACTCGGTTATCCTCGGTGGTAAGGTTTATTCTGCAACCGAACTACAGCAAATGCTGCCAGAGCGGAGCAGGTAAATCAAGCCATCATGCCGATGGTCTTGCCGCTATCTTTTTACCACCTTGCCAGACCCTGAGACGCTCTTGTTAACAGTGGCCGGATTGCCTTTATAGTAAACCTCGCCGCTGCCGGTGATACTAACGTCTAATGCGTCTGTCGCAGTTACTTCCGTAAGGCCAGAGCCAGATATGTTGACCGTTACATTATCCGCAACAAGGTCATAGGCTTTAGCCTTGCCAGAGCCAGAAATGCTCACGTGGTGCAGGGGCGCCTCCCCTTGCAGGTTTATCTCCCCGGAGCCAGTAATTCGCGTGATCACCTTTGCAGCTGTTAGATCAAGGTCGATTTTACCAGAGCCGTTTACTGTTACCGGCAGCTCAGTGGCCATAATAACATTTTGGCTGTTGATCAAGCCAGAGCCGTTCAGGTACAGAGACCGTACTTCCGGCATGGTGATGTACACCTCTACAGCCTTACTCCTCCTGATACAACTATTATATCCGATACTCCATTTATTGTTTGCTACGTCTGTTTTCAGCTCGTTTAAAATATTCGGCTCTCCCTTCACTTCCACGTGCTGGGTGGGCCCTTGCGTGATATAGACTTTAAAGTCTCCGTTCGCCTCTACTTCATTAAAAGACTGCAGGTCTAAGGTCCGCTGCACTACTTCACCGTTCCCCTTGATACAGTTCGTGTCTTCGCAGGCAGCTAAAATACCCAGGGTTACCAGCAGAAGTAAGGACCTGAAGCCTGCCATTCTTTTAACCTTGCTGTTCGTTTTCATCGTGTTGTTTCTTGTTGCTTGCTCAGAAGATACCTGCAGCAGGCGAAAGGTTGCATGAAAGCAATAACAACTATTAAAAAAGCATAAATCCTGTTTGCCATGTTAGCAGGGCACCTATTATTTCCTACACTCTCTTTAGCGGCTCTAGTCCACCAACAAAGCATTGCTCGGCACTGCTCATCGCAGGGGTTTTATCTTATATTTGAAGTGCCTTAACTTTACAAGTCCCATGATGCACGCTCTACACGAAAAACGACAAGTACCCTACCTCCTCTTTTTATGTTTAGGTGTGCTGGCATTACTACCTTTCCTGCTGCTAACCCTGTACAATCATCCACAGGCCGATGACTATGGCTTTGCCGTCAGAGATACGACCTACAGCTTTTGGGAAACACACAAGACCTTCTATTTAAACTGGACGGGCCGATACTTCAGCACCAACACGGCCTTTCATGTCAATCCTTTAATCTATCGTGCCATAGGCAGTGCTGTGACGGTATACAAACTCTACTCCCTTTTGCTCATCCTGCTATTAGGGGTCTCTACCTTTTTCTTACTGTTTAAACTCCTTAGCCCCTACTTTAAAATTATTAGCATACTGGCTTTAGCGGTGCTGCTCTTATGCCTGTACCTGCTGCAAATGCAAAGTGTATCTGAAGGCATCTTCTGGCTCTCCGGTTACCTGACCTATCAGCTACCAAACATCCTGATGCTTTTAATGCTGGCTCTTCTCGTGGGCTTCTTTAAAACAGGAGACAAAACGGTGAAGACAGCCTACGTCGCTTTGGCAGCGTTGTTTTGTGTAGCCATTGTGGGCTCTAACGAGATGTCAGTCGTGATGGCTTTTACCACCACGCTCTTCCTTCTTTACAATAACTGGAACGGCCGAAAGAACCGGCCTTACCTGCTATTCCTGTTTCTGGCTTGTGTGGCAGCCTGTTTAGTAGCAGTACTTGCCCCGGGGAATTATGCCCGCATGGAAGACCATCCAAATGCATCCAGGCCACTGTGGGCTACTGTCTATGCTTTCTTCTTAACAGGGCTTAGCTTTTACCGGTGGCTGGCCCCACTGCTGGCTGCCTCCATGCTTTACCTCTTTTACTGGGGGCTGCCTTTGGCCCAAAAGGCAAAAGCACTTGGTGTATTCCAAGTAAGCCTTCGGACCGCTGTACTCTACTTCCTCGTCACGCTTTTCCTGATGCAGTTTGCCTTTACCTGGGCTGTCGGGGAGCGGCCTACCCCACGGGTGGAGAACGTTATTTACTTTTTCTTTGTGTTTGGCTGGTTTTACATCCTGCAGGTTGCTGTCATAAAATATGCTCGCCTGCTGCAAGCCGAACGCAACCTGTCCCCTGCCTTGCCTGTAGCCGCCTTCGTCCTTTTTACCTTGTTCCTGTTTGATATAGACAAAAACGTAGCAACCGCCTACGTCGACTTATTTTCGGGCAAAGCGGCCGCCTATGATCGTGCCATGTACCAGCGGTATGACTCCCTGCAGGCATCCAGGTGTGATACGTGTGCACTTGCGCCGCTGCCTGCCATACCACAGTCTGTCTATTTCCTGGACCTGATGGAAGGAGAGGAGAACAGCAGCTTTTGGGTGAACAGGGACTTTGCCGACTATTGGAACAAGTCTGGTGTGTACCTGTCCTCCCCTAACCCGGTGATAAAAGATAACACCGCCACCTTAAGAGAAACAGGTAAGCAAGCACTTCAGCAGTAAGCGGCCCAGGCAAAGGTTTCCCCTCCTATTCCACCGCTTCCAGCTTTCCGCTCTCTTTATACTTCAGGTGACCAAGGTCTAGCAGTTCCCGCACCAGGGCTGTCACGGTTTCGGCATGCTTGGGCTCAAACTGCTGTACCAGTTCACGGGGTAGCCAAGCCTGGGCTTTTACCAGTTCCAGTACTTTTTCGCGGAGGCCCTCCTGGGCCGCCCCTTCCCGTTCCTTTTTTCTTGCTGCCAGGCAGTAATCGCAAATACGGCAGCGGGCATCACTTATCTCGCCGAAGTATTCCAGTAAGAGCTGTGTGCGGCAGCGGTTGTGCGTCTCCACATAGCGTGCCATCTCCTTTGCCTGCTGCAAAGCCCGCTCGCGCAGGGCTTCCAACTTTTTGGTGTTCAGGAGCAGCCTGCTTGCCTCCTCTCGCGGGGCCGTAAAGGTAAGCTGCGGCGCATCGTGCTGCGGCTCGTAGTTAATCACCTGCAGCTTGTGCAGGTATTCAAGCTTCCGGCGAACTTCCTGCTCTGTCGCATTCAGGTACTGCGCCAGCTTGGGCTCCGATACTTTTACAAAGTTAGCGAAAGCCTCCCCTCCGTACAGCCGAAGGATGAGGCGAATAAGCCTGTCATGCTCCGGGTGCTTTAACTGGAAGCTGTACAACTCCGTGTTCTCTAACACCAGCATCAACCGCGAGGGCGCGTAATAGCCTTCGTTTAGCAGCAGGTAGCCTTCTGCTTCCAGGCGCTTTATGGCATGGTGTACCTCCAGGGCTTGCAGTTTATAGTTCCTGGCAAAGGCGGCCAGGTCAAAGTCGAAGCTACCCATGAGGCCACTGCCTACGGCCAACTGGTAATAATTTGCCAGGCACTGGTACACGCGTCGGATAAAATCGATGGCCGGATGTGCTTCCGCTACCTTACGCTGCAGTTCCGCCACGTCGTTAGGCCCGTACAGGATAGTAGCATAGGCATACTGCTCATCGCGACCGGCGCGGCCTGCTTCCTGGTAATAGGCCTCCAGACTTTCCGGCAAGTCCAGGTGCACGACCAAGCGCACGTCGGGTTTGTCGATGCCCATGCCGAAGGCGTTGGTCGCCACCATCACCCGCACCTGGTCCTGTATCCAGGCCTGTTGCACGGCATTGCGCTGCTCAAACTTCAGCCCTGCGTGGTAGGCAGTTGCCGTAATGCGGCGGGCCTGCAGGAACTTGGCCACTTCTACTGTCTGGCGGCGGCTGCGCACGTACACGATGCTCTGCCCCGGCATGCGCTGCAGCACTTCCAGCAGGCGGTTCACCTTATCCTCGGTATAAAGGCAGGAATAGGAAAGGTTGGCCCGGGCAAAGCTTTTCTGGAAAACATGGGGGGTGGCAAAGCGCAGCTTCTCCTGTATGTCGGCCTTTACCTGTGCAGTGGCCGTGGCCGTAAGGGCAATGACCGGCACCAGTGGCAACACCTCCCTTAACTCAGCTAACTGCAGATATGGTGGCCGGAAATCGTAGCCCCACTGGGAGATACAGTGGGCTTCGTCTACGGCCAGCAAGTTCACCTTCATTCGCTTCACCCGCTCCTGGAAGATGTCAGTGAACAAGCGCTCGGGCGAGAGGTAAAGAAACTTCACGCCGCCGTACACGCAGTTATCCAGGGCCACATCTATTTCGCGGCGGCTCATCCCCGAATATACCGCCACCGCATTGATGCCTCTCCGCTTCAGTTGTTCCACCTGGTCCTTCATCAGCGCAATCAGCGGGGTGATCACCAGGCACAGGCCCTCCTGCGCTAGAGCAGGCACCTGGAAGCACAGCGACTTGCCGCCCCCTGTGGGAAGCAGCGCGAGCGTGTCCTTCCCGGCCAGCACAGAGCGGATGATCTCTTCCTGCAAGGGCCGGAACTGCTCATAGCCCCAATAGGTCTTCAGGATGTGGTGGATGTCTTGCAAAGGGTATGTGCTTTACCTGCGAAGATAAGCGATAAGGAGCAGAAGCCTCCACTAGAAGACGAGCAGGACAATAAAAAAAGCCTGCCCCTAAAAAGAGGCAGGCTTGTACGTTTAAACTATTTCTCCGGATTAAGCAGCAGCAGACTGTCCGTCTTCGCGCTCTTCAATCACTTTTTTCAGTTTCTCGATGGCTTGTGCAGCACGCTCCTCGTCCAGGCGGTTAATGTTCAGCAACATTTTTGTTTTCTCCTGGCGGGTAATCACCGGGTTGTTCAGCAGGCCAATGATCGCCTCCTTCTGCTTGGCAGAGGCATAACGTACGCTGCCCTGGCTTTCTGCTTCGGCTTTCGGCTGTGCTGGCTCTTCGGCTTTTGCAGCAGGGGCAGCCGCCTTCATGGTTGCCTTTTTCTCTGTTGGTACCGCTGGCTTTGCACTTTGGTCGTTGCCGCTATAGTCCATCTCCTCTGCTGGGGTAGGCTCATAGCCGGCAGCGCGGATAATCCAGGCCAGAATGTTACGGTATGCTTTACCGATAGCACGTGTCTGGGCCATAGAGGCAATGGCGAACTCCTGGTAATACTTCTTACCCTGCTCTTTGTTAGAGCAGATAGCAAAACCAGCGCCCACTACCTGCTGGCTGCGCAAATCAAGGAGATTTACTTTTGCCTGATACTTAATTTCGTCATCAGTACTGATATTCACCACATGCTCTACCACGGGCAGAATACCTAAACGGGAACCAGCGTACTGCCAGCCCTCTACGTTCACATACTCTTTGCCCTGTATATTCTGATACAGCCTGTTCTCCTTGATAAACTTCGCCAAGTCTACAGCCAGATGAAGCGTCTCATCCGATTTGGCTATATCATAGCTTTCTATCTTAGCTTTCTTCTGCACTGTCGCCTCCTTATTTGATTGACTCATATTCAATTAGCTTTCAATTTATCGTTCATATATCAAACAAGAGAGGGTGGTAAATGGTGCAAAAAATAAAAAAAAACAGCTATTTTATATACTTGATAGACAATCAGTTACGAACTGCTTTAAATATTTTTTCGCAGGCCCCTCCATGTCTGCTTCAGAGGCTAAAAGTTGAGCAAGGGTAGAGTATAAATACGAGAAATGAAGCGTTTAGATTTGGGGCAACAGCAGGATTTTCGGGAAGAACTGGCAGTGCGGCGGCAGGCATAACTCCCTTAATAGTTTGTAACGGGTACATAAAAAACAGCTCCAGCTACCCTACGGGTTACTGAAGCTGCCAGTATTTATTCTCGATGGTGGGTTTTACCCCACTGTTGTTTCCTGCACGATCATGCCGTCTTTCATCACCAAAGTTCGGTCGGCCATAGAGGCTAGCTGCTCATTGTGCGTCACGATCACGAAAGTCTGGTTAAACTCGCGTCGCAGCCTAAAGAAGATGTCATGCAGCTCATGCGCATTCTGTGAGTCCAGGTTACCACTGGGTTCGTCTGCAAAGATAACCTGCGGGGAGTTGATCAGGGCGCGGGCTACAGCGGTACGCTGCTGCTCGCCCCCGGAAAGCTCGGAAGGCTTGTGGTGCACGCGGTCTGCCAAGCCCAGCATCTGCAGAAACTCCTCGGCCTGCCGCTGCACCTCTTTCTCAGGCCTGCCCGCCAGGAACCCTGGCAGACAGGCATTTTCCAAAGCGGTAAACTCCGGTAGCAGGTTGTGAAACTGGAAGATAAAACCAATGTGCCTGTTGCGGAAACGGGCCAACTCCGTGGCATTCATCTTGGCTATGTTGTTGCCGTCAAAAAGGACCTCGCCGGCATCGGCCGCATCCAGGGTGCCTAAGATATGCAGCAGGGTGCTTTTGCCTGCGCCGGAAGCCCCCACGATCGATACGACTTCGCCTTTGGCAATCGTCAGATCAATGCCTTTGAGCACCTCCAGCGCGCCATATTTTTTATAAATGTTTGATACTTGCAGCACTACGGGATCGGGTATAGTAAGACTTACAGTAGCCTTACTCTTTCAAAACTACAAAACAAATAATTTACTTCTATACCCTGCTTTAAAAATGCAGAGCCTACTCTTCCCTTCTGATGATCCTTTGCCGGGTTACTTTCGCCTGACCGGTATCCTCCTCCTCACCCATGCCATGCCGGTGAATGCGCGCCTCTCCGGCATCCAATGGCTTTGCCTGGATCACGTCCTTTATCCAAAGCTCCCGCACCAGTACCATGATCACGGCCAGCAACGGAGCCGCCAATAAAAGGCCCAGCGTTCCCTGCACTATGCCCAGCAGTACCTGGAAAAAGAGCAGCAAGGCAGGAGGCAACTCCACCGCCCGTTTCATGATGATTGGTATTAGCCAAAAGCTCTCTATCAATTGAATGCCAAAGAACACGACGGCTACAATCAGGGCCGTCTGGGTACCCTGTGTAAGTCCGACCAATACAGCAGGAATACCTGCCAGCCAGGGGCCGATATTCGGAATAAACTCAAAGAAGAAAGCCAGCACAGCAAGTGCATAGGCCATAGGTAAACCTATAATCTTATAGGCAATCGCCATTGTTACCCCTACGATGGTCATAGAGATGAGCATCGCCACCAACCAGGCCTTTAGTATGGTATACAGTTTATTCAGCACCTCCATCACACGGTCCTGGTTCCGTACCGGGAAGAGGCTGGCGAAACCTTCGGTGTAAAGCTTAGGACTGGCGGCGAAAAACAGCGCTGTCACAATTACTATCAACAGGTCGATCAGGATACTGAAGACAGAAGAAACAAAGCCTGTTACTTTCGAAAATATGGAGCTTTGCCCGGAGAAGATAGAGAAACTGTCACCAGAGGTTCCCTGTCCCGAAGCTGCCTGGCCAGATGCCCCCTGCCCCGATGCTCCTTGGCCAGTGGCCTCCTGCGCGGTAGACATCAGGTTTGAAACAGACAGGTCGTTGGGAACCTTCTGGAGTAGCTGACTCCCCCAGCCATATTGGTTTAGCCAGTCCTGCACCTTGTTCAAGGATTGGGGAATGGTATTTCCTAACTGCCTGAACTGATCTGCCACCGTGGGGGCAATCAACCAAAAGGCGCCAATGATCACCCCAAAGAACACTATCACCGACAGAAAAAGGCTAAGGCCCCGGTTCATGCCCGTTTTTTCCACCACCCAGTTGGTCATGCCGCAGAACAAAACGGCCAGCAGAATACCGGCAAATACCAACAGCAGGAAGTACAGGTGCTTCCCTGTTAAGTAAAAGCCTGCCGCTATTAACAACAAAACAAATGCGGCAATGGCCACGCGCTTTGCGAAGAGGTATACGTTCATCATAGTCTTATTCTTTTGTTCCTAGGTTATACTTGTCATGCCTTAACTTGTTACCCTAAAGGCACTGGCTCCCTTGCCTTAGCCTGCTTCGCATGGATAACGTCCCTGACCCAAAGCTCCCGGGTCACCACCAGGAGCACGGCCAGCAGCGGAGCGGCCAAAAGCACCCCTAGCGCCCCCTGCATCACTCCTAACAGTACCTGGAAGAACAAGAGCAGTGCCGGGGGTATCTTGATTGCTCTTTTTAGAACAAGAGGCAGGATCACAAGGCCTTCCACGACCTGAATCAAGGCAAACACAGCTCCCACAGTCACAGCTGTCTGTGGGCTTACCGTAAGTCCGATCAACACGGCAGGCACCGCTGCGATTAAAGGGCCAATGTTTGGAATAAACTGAAGCATGAAAGCGAGCAAAGCCAGCGCATAGGCTAGTGGCAGACCGATAATTTGGTAGGCAACGGCAGTGGATACGCCAACAAGCGCCATGATGATCAACATCGACCACAACCACTTTTTCATCGCGAGGTACAGCTTGTCGAGCACCTCTAACACCCTGTCCTGGTTCCGGACCGGAAAGAGACTGGCAAAGCCGTGCGTGTAAAGTTTAGGGTTGGCTGCAAAGTACAGCGCTGTGACCGTTACGATAAGGAGATCAAACAGGACCCCAAAGAGAGACGATAAGAAGTTAATCACCTTGGTCACGAAGGTCTCCTGCCCTGCTGAGGCTCCTTGGTCGGGTATGAGGTTGGACACGGACACATTCTCGGGCACTTTCTGGAGCAATTGGCTTCCCCAGCCATACTGGTTTAACCACTCCTGTACCTTGTTTAGCGACTGTGGGACAGAAGCGCTTAACTGCCTGAACTGATCCGACACTGTGGGGGCAATTAGCCAGAAGGCACCGGTGATTGCCCCAAAGAACAGGATGAAGGCCAGGAAAAGGCTCAGGCCCCGGTTCAGGTGGGTTTTATGCACGATCCAGTTTGTGATGCCGCAGAGCAGAATAGCCAGCAGGGCGCCGGAGAACACCAGCAGCACAAAGTAAAAGTACTTCCCTATTAAGAAGAAGCCCACCGTTAGCAGCAACAAAACAAAGGTGGCAATCGCCGCTCGTTTTGCATAGAGGTATACGTTCATCGTCGTCCTTCCCTTTTTATTCACAGGTTATACTGGTCATGCCCTCACTTGTTCCCCGAGGCTGTCAGCGCCTACGCTACACGCCTTTTGTTTTCCCTACAGGCTTGTGGCTAGCCCTCTCCTCCGCTGCATCCAGGGGCTCTTTTTCCAGCACGTCCTGCACGTACAGTTCCTCTACCAGCACCAGAATCACCGCCAGTATGGGGGCAGCCAAAAGCAGCCCCAGGGCTCCGGCTAAAGTGCCTAGCAGTACCTGAAAGAAAAGCAGCAGTGCCGGGGGCAAGTCTACCGTTTTCTGAAAAATGATCGGGGTTATCCAGTAGGTTTCGATAAGCTGCACACCGCCATACACCAGTACGGTATAAAGGGCCATCTGGGGTCCCACCGTCAGGCCGATCAGTACCGCGGGCACTCCCGCCAGCCAGGGGCCGATGTTCGGGATAAAGGCGAGCAGAAACGCGATAACGGCCAGGGCAAAGGGCACCGGAAGGCCAATCAGGCTGTAGCCAATGGCCGTACTTACCCCGACAATAGTCATGGCCGACAACATGCCTACCAGCCACATTTTCAGGGCCTCGTAGCATTTGTTCAGCACCTCCATCACGCGGGTACGGTTGCGTACGGGGAAGAGCCGCACCACGCCCTTCGTGTAAAGCTTGGGCTCTGAAGCGAAGAACAGCGCTGTGACGATAATGACCACCAGGTCGGCCAGCACATCCAGCGTAGAGGAGAAAATGCCTATAAACCTGCTGAGGGTGGCCTTTTGTGCAGGCATCAGCCCATTCACACTAACCGGGATCTCCGCAACCAGTTTTTTTGCCCAGGCGTACTGCCCCAACCGCTCCTTCAGATAGCCCAGCCCCTCTGGCACAGCCGCACCCAACTCGTCGAACTGGCTGCTCACCCGGGGCGCCACCAACCAGAACAGCCCACCCAGCACCCCGAACACAAGAAAAGCGCTGATCAGAAGACCGAGCCCGCGGCTCACATGCAGCCTGGCCTGAAGCCAGTTGGTGATACCGCAAAACAAAGCTGCCAGCAGAATACCGGCGAACACAAGCAGGAAGAAGTGGGCATGCCTGGCCAGCAGGTAAAAGGCGGCCAGCACCAGCAAAGTAATAGCGGCGGTTAGGGCCACCCGCTTTGCGTAGGTAAAGACGTTCATAAAGGATTATTTCATATTTCTGCTGCTCCTATTGATGCGGCCCTTGTGTTTACTTTGAAAAAGGAATACGCGTTACGCAGGGGGTTTGGCAGCCTTTGGGGGAGGTAGAAATAACCACAACAGGTATCGAAGGAGTAATATTTTAAAAACGCTTTACTTGAATTTAAGGCGATAAAAACTTACTTTCGTGCGTCCATAAAAACTGAACGCATGAATATACACGAATATCAGGCTAAAGAAATTTTAAAGAGCTACGGCGTACGTATCCAGGAGGGTATCGTGGCTGAGACGCCAGACCAGGCAGTAAAAGCTGCCATGAAACTGACCGAAGAAACCGGTACAGGCTGGCATGTGATCAAGGCCCAAATACATGCTGGTGGCCGTGGAAAAGGTGGCGGCGTGAAGCTTGCCAAAAGCCTGGACCAGGTAAAAGAGCTTGCCGACCAGATTCTGGGCATGACCTTGGTAACGCACCAGACAGGACCAGAAGGTAAGCTGGTACAGAAAGTGCTTGTTGCACAGGACGTGTACTACCCTGGCGACTCCGAGCCAAAAGAGTACTACCTGAGCATCCTGCTGGACCGCGCCAAAGGCATGAACGTGATCATGGCCTCTACAGAAGGTGGTATGGACATTGAGGAAGTAGCTGAGAAAACTCCTGAGAAGATCATCAAAGAGTGGATCGACCCGGCTGTAGGCCTGCAAGGCTTCCAGGCGCGTAAGATCGCTTTTGCTTTCGGCCTGCAGGGCGAAGCTTTCAAGGAGATGGTGAAGTTCGTAACCAACCTGTACAAAGCATATGTGGAGACAGACTCTTCTATGTTTGAGATCAACCCGGTGTTGAAGACCTCAGACAACAAGATCCTGGCTGTTGACGCGAAAGTAAACCTGGACGACAACGCCCTGTACCGCCACAAAGACCTGGCTGCCATGCGCGACCTTTCTGAAGAGGATCCGTTGGAAGTTGAGGCAGGTGAGCATAACCTGAACTACGTGAAGCTGGACGGTAACGTAGGCTGCATGGTAAACGGTGCCGGTTTGGCGATGGCGACCATGGACATTATCAAGCTTTCTGGCGGTGAGCCTGCTAACTTCCTGGACGTTGGGGGTGGAGCCAATGCACAGACCGTAGAAGCCGGTTTCCGCATCATCCTGAAAGACCCGAACGTGAAGGCCATCCTGATCAACATCTTTGGTGGCATCGTTCGTTGCGACCGTGTAGCCAACGGTGTGGTAGAGGCTTACAAAAACATCGGCGACATCAAGGTTCCGATCATTGTGCGTCTGCAGGGTACTAACGCTGAAGAAGGTGCCAAGATCATTGACGAGTCCGGCCTGAAAGTTTACTCTGCCGTGGTTCTGAAAGAGGCAGCGGACAAAGTAAAGCAAGTACTTGCCGAAGCTTAATTCCTACAGAAATCATAAAAGACGAAGGCGGCCTGTGGGGCCGCCTTCGTCTTTTTATAGCTATCCGGAAAACTACGGCTGCTACACTACTTCCAACTCCACGTCAACGTTCCCACGGGTACCGACCGAGTAAGGGCATATCTGGTGCGCCTCGTCTACCATCTGCTTCGCTTTCTCCTTATCTACCCCCTTCACGCTTACCGCAAGCTTCACGCTCAGGGCAAAGCTATCGTCCTCTTTCTTATTCAGGTCCACATGTGCGGTGACAGTAGAGTCTGGATTGAGACGCTCCCCATGCCTTCCTGCCACCACCAGCAGGGCACTTTGAAAGCAGGCGGCATACCCCGCTGCAAAGAGTTGCTCGGGATTGGTGCTCCCCCCCTGCCCGCCTAAGCCCTCTGGCAAGGACAACTTCATGTCAATGATCCCGTCATCGGATTTTACCTGGCCCCTTCGGCCTCCTGTGGCAGTTACCACCGCCGTGTACAGTTTCTCCATAGTTTCAGTTATTTATGATTGCCTTCCTTTAGAGGTTTAACCTCTAAAACTGACGTATTGTTTTTAAAACGGACAGGAAGCTGGAAACAGCAGCAAATATTTTGCATCAGCTATTTCCTTTTCTCAGCATAGTTCCTATTTTTGCACTCGTACTGCACCCGTAGTTCAACTGGATAGAATATCGGATTTCGGCTCCGAGGGTTAGGGGTTCGAATCCTCTCGGGTGCACAACAAAGTACAAAAGCCTTGTAAACTAATGTTTGCAAGGCTTTTCTTTTTTAAAGCCCTGCACGTAAAACAAAATGCTGGTACAAGTTTTATGTAGCACTGTACCACCCCTTACAGGCTATAACTACGGCCAAAAAAGCCATAAAAGGCAGACGGAGACAAACCTCTAAAAAGACTGTGGGAGCCAAAACCCTCAAATTAAATTTAACCCATTGATCGCCTCTACGTTAAAGCTTCTGTCTTGGGAGACGTGAACTAATACCCTGTTAAATTGCCTTATATAAGGCATGCATTTAATAGTTTTGCATGATACTCAATACGCCTATACATGATCTTATTTGAAAACGGCCTCCTGAAGTTAGACTACAACCCTGCTACCGACATTTTAGAAGTGGCCTACCCTGACCTGCACGACTACCTGCTCTCGGAGATCAAACACAGTATTAATATCCTGATTGACACGATCAAGCACTACGACGTTAAGAAAGTGCTACTCGACTCAACCAGAACCGTTATCTCTGTAAGTGACGAAGAAAGCCGGGAGATAGCAGTGTACTTAGCCACCGGACTCATGGGGACACGCGTGCAGAAAGTGGCGCGGGTACAGTCTTCCAGCACAACGGTGGAGATCACAGCACAGGGAAACATGAGGCACATAAAGGAATCACAACTGCTCTCTTACGACCTCCAGAACTTTAACAGCAAAGCAGAGGCTGAAACGTGGCTGAAGGACAAAAGCACGGTAGAAGCAGTATAGAAAAGCACTAGCTAGAAAAGCCCTGTTTTCTTCAGAAAGCGGGGCTTTTCTGTTTTAACACCCTCACAGCAGTGCCTGGAGACCGTATTGAAATTTCGCTTCTGTTTGCGGGTGAAAAGCATCACCAGCGCGTCCTCGGAACTCAACTTCCTCTGCTGTATCGCCAGCCCCAGTAAGGCACTCATAATGCTCTTAGTCACGGAGTGCCCATTGTAAGCGCTGTATTTGGTTGCCCCTTCCAAGTACTTATCCACCACTAACTTATCGCCCTTGATCACCTGCAGCCCCTGCCCCTCTTCCAGTCCTGTAAGTTTCGAAAATAATGATCGAAGTGGTTAGCAGCATAGCCTACGTTATCGGAGAAGGCTATTTCCCAGTTATAGGGCTTGTAGTCCCTGCAGAAGACTGTGACTGGCTGAAGGGGGATTTGACTTAGGTTGAGGGGGTGCCACCCTAAAACATAGTTTAGGCCATTAAGACCGACCAGCAGAGCGCCCGTTGCTCCTAAGCCTATCCACATTTTGCCTGCGATTCTTTTTCCAGAGCATTATAGCCAGGAGCACCACTAGCAACAGCAAGGCCACACATACGCGATCAGGTTGAGGTAGGGCGCATAGAAGAGCTCCCTTTTCACCCTGTACCCGAGGTAGAGGAACAGCAGGGTAAGACAGGTAAAGACGAGGAGACGCGAGCCCTAAGCAGGCTGCCGCAAACAAAAGAACGCCTGCCTGCGTTACCTTTTTTTAACGAAACCCGCGGGAAAACTAGTAGCGAGCAGGCGTATCCGGGGTTACAAGAGTACGGTGCTGTAGGCTTCGGGGAGGGAATTTGGTGCAGGAAAGAAGGCTTACAGATAGTAGCGCCTGTCTGTTTATTCTAAAATTTGATATATATGGGCCTTACTTTTAGCAATCTCTTTTTTGTAAAAAAGGACATGTTTCCTGAAGAGAAGCAGTCTGCTCATGAACAGCATCACCAACGGGTTAGCTGGGTTTACTACGCCACCATTACATTGGGCCTTTGGCTCATTGCCGGCCCGCCCACCTTTGGCTATAAGGTACCGGCGATGGTCTGGAATGATATTATTGCCGGCTTCCTGCTGATAGGCTTAAGCTACCTTGCGTTAAAACCTTACAGGCTCTGGGCACAGTGGGGCATTGTTTTTCTGGGTATCTGGCTTTTGGTGGCCCCCATGGTCTTTTGGGCTAAGGAAGGGGCAGCCCTCCTGAACGACTATTTTATAGGCACCCTGGCTGTAACACTAGCCATTGTAATAGCCAGGCAGCCGGGCATTAAGCTGTACGCCCCTGCAGGCCCTAATGTGCCAGCTGGCTGGAGTTACAACCCCTCTTCCTGGAACCAGCGGGTACCCGTGGTCTTTTTGGCCTGGCTGGGCTTTTTTGTTGCCCGCTACATGGGTGCTTTTCAGATGGGTTATATAGACACGGTGTGGGACCCTTTTTTTGGAGAGGGCACTCGTAAAGTACTAACGTCCAAAGTATCCCACTCTTTTCCGATATCCGATGCCATGCTAGGGGCTTTCTCTTATGTGATAGATGTGCTGTTTGGTTTAGCAGGAGGTACGCACCGTTGGCGCACGATGCCCTGGGTGGTGATTATCTTCGGTATTCTGATTGTGCCACTTGGTATCGTCAGCATCACCCTGATCATCCTGCAGCCCGTGTCGGTGGGGTACTGGTGTACTCTGTGCCTTTGCAGTGCCCTGATCTCCCTGATCATGATCCCTTTTACACTGGATGAGGTGCTGGCCACGGCACAGCTCATGAAGCATGAAAAAGAGGTGAGAGGAACCTCTTACTGGACAACCTTTTGGTTTGGCGGCACCATGGAAGGCGGCGAGATAGAGGAAAAAAAGCACCCATCCGGCCTGTTGAATCTTACCATTAAGGAAGGAGGAAAGGATCTTTTATTAAGACCCTGGAATTTGTTCCTGCTCATGGCAGTGGGAATATGGGTGATGTCGGCCCCCGGGGTATTAGGGTACACCGGCACCATAGCTGACAGCAACCATATTGTCGGGGCCATTGCCGTTATGTTCGCCATTATTGCCATGTCAGAAGTAGGGCGCCCCCTGCGATACCTCCACATACTCTTCGGGCTTTGGCTCATTGCGGCTCCCTGGATCCTGGGCACAGACAACAATGCGGCCATGTGGAGTAATGTCATCTCCGGCCTTGTGTTAATTCCGCTGGCTATTCCGAGAGGCAAAGTGGAGGACAGTAGAGGAAGCTTTGATAAGTACATAAAATAATCCTGTGCCAGAAACAGGAAGGTATCCAAGCCACAGCGCTTTCCACTTTAGCAAAGCGCCAAAGGTATACTTAAAGCTTTAGCTGCGCATTCATGTAGCATAAACCTAGGAGCTGTACGAGTAGCTGGCTTAAACTTATCGGATGGTGTAGAGCACAATCATGCCTGCGATATAAAACAGCACCACAATAATGGAGTCAACGCCAAGCCTGTAGAAGGTCTTCCGGTACTTGATCGTGAGGCCTGCCTGGTAAATGCTTGTTAACAGGATGCCTATGATAGCGCCAATAGCGGCGAAGTCTCCTACTTCCTGTAGCGCAGGCCCTTCGAAATACAGCAGGTCGGCAAGTAAAACCAGACCAACGTTTAAAAGGTTAGTCCCAAAGATGTTGCTGAAAGCCATCCGGTACCTTTTGAGCTTTACGGCACTAATCGTGGTGCTGAGCTCGGGGAGGGAGGTGGTAAGCCCTACAAAGAAAAAGCCCATAAAGCTGGCTCCTAGTCCTGTTTTCGTAGCGATGACATCTGCCGTATTGGCGACAAAGTACCCTCCGACCAGAATGCAAATAGCGGCGACCAGGGTATACAGGCCTAGTTTAGAAACAACTACCTCCGATAGTTTTTCTTTTCCCTTTTTTCCAGTATTCTCTTCATGTTCCTCTTTCACACGCTCAGATACAATAGCTTGTACCTTGCCGATGCTTTCCCGCTCTTCCGGCTCCGTTAACCACCATTTCATTTGTTTAAAATAGTTTATGAGGTAAAAGAGGCCGACGTAAAAGCCGAACAGGATAATGGACCAAAGCCCCACATGAAAAATAGCAACATCCTTGAAAAGGATGGCAATGGCCGCCAGCGCCAGTAAAAAAGAAAGGCACATCGCCTGTAACCGGGACACAGGATTTTCAAGCGCACTACTCAACGCAATGTTTTTGATATATGCATCTGCCACGGCTAAAAGCGTCACCTGCAATGCAATGCTCCCAAACAGGTTGTTCACAGCCATAGAAACATTGTTCGCTAATGCTGCGGATACTGTGGTAGCGACCTCCGGGAGCGAGGTAATGATTGCAAGCCCAAGGGTCCCCACAAAGACTTCGGAAGCCCCTGTTTTCGCGATGATCTTGTCAGCGTACTTAGAGAGCCTTACCCCTGCCCCCCAAACCAGGGCACCAGATAAAACGAAAATAACAATGTTCCATACTAATGAAAGGTCCTGAATGTAGCTCTTCATTGTTAAATAGTCCTGAAGCTCTTTTAAAAATCAGTTTAGTGTTCGCACGAACACCCGAATAACTCCTGGGTACCAGTTAAAAGAGTTTTATACTAAAACAACGGTTTCTAGTTTTTCTTTAAAAGCAGGCTGGCGCCGTATAACCTTCCTCCTTACTTAGGAACGAACAATAGCGTAAACAGAGCAAGTTTAAGCGATCCTGCCTCCTGCCCCTAAGTCCTCCTTTTATCAGGGTTCGCTTGTGCCTGTAAGCGTTTCCCTAAATTGTTTTAAAGCACGGCCACTTATTGCGCTTAAGTCAGGATATTTGTCATTCCTCATACTTTGCCTTCATGGACTCTAAACTCAAGCAGCGGATTGCGCTCAGTACTTTTTTCTTTCTCTCCGGATTTAGCTTCTCGAGCTGGGCAGCACGCATTCCTACCATCAAAACAGCTTTTGGTTTTAACGAGGCAGAGCTCGGCACCATTCTGCTTGCTATGCCTATCAGCTCCCTGATTGGCCTTCCCTTCTCCGGTTGGCTCATCACCAAGTTTGACAGCCGCATTCCCTTATCGGTGGGGTTTTTAGTACATGCCACGTGCCTGTCTCTCATCTCCTTTGCCAACACCACCCTGACATTGGTGCTGGCAATCTTTTTGTTTGCCTTTAGCATGCGGATACTAAACATTGCCATGAACACGCAGGCGATCACCCTGCAGAAGCAATTCGATCGCAAAATCAACGGCTCCTTTCATGGTCTCTGGAGTACAGGCGGCATAGCAGGCGTAGGCTTTACCACCCTATTAGTGGCGCTGGATATTTCCATAGTACCCCATTTGATTGCGGTGTCTGTCGTCGCCATCCTCATAACCCTGTTTACCTACCGGTTCTTACTGCGGGACGACAGGTCTACGGCTGGCAATAAACTGGCCTTCGGCAAACCAGACCCATACATCCTCTACTTAGGGCTACTGGTGTTCTTTGCCGCCATCTGCGAAGGGGGCATGTTCGACTGGAGCGGTATTTATTTCCAGGAAGTAGTGCAGGTAGAGATTTTCACGTCCGGCTATCTGATCTTTATGGCCTTTATGGCGCTCTCCCGGTTTCTGTCTGATCGGATAATTGAAAGAATTGGCATGCCTGCCACCTATGTGTTGAGTGCTGTTTTTATTTTTTCAGGCATTGGGCTGGCTATTCTTATGCCGAACTTCTGGCCAGCCATGCTTGGCTTCTCCCTCGTTGGCTTTGGCACTGCCGCTGTTATCCCGATGACCTTTACTTTAGCAGGTGCCTCTAAAAAGTACTCTCCTGGCATGGCCATTTCTATCATTGCTACTTATGGGATGGTAGGGATGTTGATTGGTCCGCCTTTGATCGGCTATTTGGCCCATGCTTTTAACCTAAGGGTTTCGTTTATTGCCTTTGCCTGTGCCGGACTGATGTTTATCCCGATTTCTACTTTATTTTTTAAGAATGAAGCTCAGGCAGCAACAGCAAGCTAAGTTTAGATTTGATTCCCAGGGACATATCAATCAGGCTAACCAAGAGCGCTTTTGCTTTGGCTCTATTTCCTGATTATGCAAAATGTAAAGCAGAAATATATATCGCAACAGACCACCCAAAAGGCTTGCATTTGTTCTGTAAGGCTTTTATTTTGCCATCAGATTCGGGGTGTAGCGTAGCCTGGTATCGCGCCAGCATGGGGTGCTGGAGGTCGTGGGTTCGAATCCCGCCACTCCGACTTTAAAAGCCTTATACTTTTTGTATAAGGCTTTTTTTATTGCTGTCCCCTAGCCCATCTTTCAGCAGCCTTTAGCAGTGCAATTTCCTGCTTTGACTTTAGCAAAACGCTGCTTACCTTCGGGATAGGAACCTTTGTTAATTCTTTAACACACCCAGTGCATCATTAGTCAGGTGTAAAACAAATAGCAGAAAAGATTAACAAAGGCACAAAACACTACCCGTACATTTCGTCTTGTTTATACCAGCTTTCCTGCACTTATCAGAGGCAATTTTGGTTGCTCTTCTTGAAAAGCCGGTACAGCGTTTACTTATATGAACCCAGAAAAACTGCAACACCTTGCCGGGCAACTGGAAGGGGAGTTTTATTTCGATAATACCATGCGTACGCTGTACGCAACCGATGCCTCCGCTTACCGCGAAATGCCTCAAGCCGTTGCGTTTCCGAAATCGGCTGCGGATATCAAGAAACTGATCGCTTTTGCACGCCAGGAAGGCACTTCCCTTATTCCGCGTACGGCCGGCACTTCCCTGGCGGGGCAGGTAGTAGGCAACGGTATAGTTGTGGACGTGTCGCGCACCTTTACACAAATACTGGAGGTAAACCCGGAGGAAAATTGGGTACGGGTGCAGCCAGGCGTTATCCGCGACGAGCTTAACCTTTTCCTGAGGCAGTACGGCCTTTATTTCGGACCGGAAACCTCTACGGCCAACCGCGCCATGATAGGCGGAATGGTGGGGAACAACTCCTGTGGCTCAAATTCGGTGGTGTACGGCAGTACGCGCGAACATACGATCTCCGTGAAAGCGATTCTAAGCGACGGTACCGAAACGGAATTTGGACCACTAAGCCAAGCGGAATTTGAAGCCAAGTGCCGGGGAGAGAATACTTCCGGAGAGCTGGAAACACGCCTCTACCAGGCCACGAAGGCTATGCTATCGCATACTCCTACCCAGGAAAACATCCGCAGGGAGTTCCCAAAGCCCAGCATTGAGCGCCGCAATACCGGCTATGCCATTGACTTGCTACTCGAAACGGAGCCCTTTACACCAGGAGCTGCGATCTTTAACTTTTGTAAACTGATCGCCGGTTCTGAAGGCACACTAGCTTTCCTGACCGAGATCAAACTGCACGTCAACCCGATCCCACCAAAGGAAACAGGTCTATTGTGCATCCACTGCCATAGCATCGACGAGTCCCTGCGGGCTAACCTCGTGGCGTTGCGCTACAAGCCGAGCGCCAGTGAACTCATGGACCACTACATCCTGGAGTGCACCAAAACAAACATAGAGCAAAGCCAAAACCGCTTTTTTGTAAAGGGCGACCCTGGAGCTATTCTAGTGGTGGAGCTAAGAGCAGACACGATAGAAGAAGTAGCGCAACAGGCACAGGCCCTGGTGCGCGACCTGGAAGAAAATCAACTGGGCTACCATTATCCGCTGGTAGTGGGGCCCGACACCAAAAAGGTATGGAACCTGCGTAAGGCAGGCCTCGGGTTGCTTTCCAACATCCCGGGTGATGCCAAGCCGGTCGCTGTGATTGAGGATACGGCGGTAGACGTAAATGACCTGCCGGAGTTTATCCGGGAGTTTAACCTGACGCTGGAGCAATATAATCTGTACTGCGTGCACTATGCCCACGCGGGCAGCGGAGAACTGCACCTGCGCCCCATCATCAACCTGAAGACCGAAGAAGGCAACAAGCTCTTCCGCGATATTGCCACAGAGATTGCCCACCTCGTGAAAAAGTACCGGGGCTCGCTGAGTGGTGAGCATGGCGACGGGCGTCTGCGCGGGGAATTTATCCCCTTTATGATCGGGGAAGACAACTATAAACTGGTAGAGGAAGTGAAGCGCGTGTGGGACCCGGGTAATATCTTTAACCCAGGTAAGATCGTGAACACCCCTTCCATGAACACCTACCTGCGCTATGAACCAGGACAGGAGACACCGGAGTTTGACACCGTGTTCCGTTTCAACCAGGCAGGAGGCGTGCTGCGGGCAGCCGAGCTTTGCAATGGCTCCGGCGACTGCCGCAAAACGCATCTGACGGGTGGTACCATGTGCCCGAGCTACATGGTAACGCGCAACGAAAAAGACACGACCCGAGGCAGGGCCAACATGATGCGTGAGTTCCTGACCCGTTCCGACAAAGAGAACCGCTTCGACCACCAGGAAATCATGGACACCATGCATACCTGCCTTTCCTGCAAAGGCTGTAAGTCAGAGTGCCCTTCTAACGTGGACGTGGCCAAGCTGAAAGCAGAGTTCCTGCAACACTACTACGATGCCAACGGCGTTCCTTTCCGCACCCGTATGGTAGGCAACTTCACGAAGGCGAACCAACTGGCTGCCATGGCGCCGGGTGTGTACAACTTCCTGTTTAAAAATACCACAACAGCTGCCATCGCCAAGAAAATGATGGGATTTGCTCCGAAGCGGACTATCCCGCTGCTCCAGGAAACTACCCTGCGTAGCTGGTTCAAGAAGCATCAAAAGCAAAAAGGCCGCAACGGACAGACCAAGGCTAAGAAGAAAGTTTATCTCTTCTGCGACGAGTTCACGAATTACAACGACACGCACATCGGCAAGACTGCTGTGCTATTGCTGGAGCGCCTGGGCTTTGCGGTAGAAATTCCAAAGCATGAGGAAAGCGGCCGTACTTATCTATCTAAAGGTCTGCTGCGGGAAGCAAAAAAGCTGGCGCAGAAAAACGTGGCTTTACTGAAAGATATCGTATCCAGTGAGACACCATTGGTGGGCATAGAGCCCTCCTGCATCCTCTCCTTCCGTGATGAGTACCTTGATCTGGTAGATGCTGATCAGGAAGAAGCGGCAAAAGCCCTATCCATTAACAGCCTGCAGTTCGATGAGTTTATCGCACGCGAGATCCTCAGCGGTAACATTGATAAGGGTTTGTTTAAAGACGAACAGCGACTGATCAAGCTGCATGGGCACTGCCACCAGAAAGCATTATCTTCTGTGCTGTACACGCAGCAGATGCTTACGCTCCCTCCCAACTACAAGGTGGAGGCCATTCCATCGGGCTGCTGTGGCATGGCCGGCTCTTTTGGCTACGAGGAAGAACACTATGACTTGTCTATGCAGGTGGGCGAGTTGGTACTGTTTCCAACGGTACGGCAACAACCGGAAGAGGTCATTATTGCCGCTCCAGGAACAAGCTGCCGACACCAGATACACGATGGCACCGGCCGAAATGCCCTGCACCCGATTGAGGTGCTGTATAATGCTTTAAGGTAAGGCACAGAACAGAAGAGCTTTACCTGCTTCAGGTTCTCAACTGACATAAGTAAGAGAGACGAGAAACCGAGCCACGCCAGTTGAACACTTGCGGTATGTAAGGGAGTAAGCTGGACTCTAGAAGAAGATTCCCCTCCTTGGAGGGGCTAGGGGTGGGTTGTACTGATTCAAAAAGCCTTGCTCTAGTTCGAATATCCTTGTTATAGACAAGGTAGCTTCATGTAACTGATACCTATGCTATCAAACATTCTCCTGATCAACTGCCCGGACCAAAGGGGGCTTGTTTTTAAAGTCACCAGCATTTTGTATAACAAGTACGCCCTGAACGTCATCCGGAATGACGAGTTTGTGGAAAGAAATTTCAATCACTTCTTTATGCGAACCGAGTTCTCCGGCGAGTTTGACCGGGAGGAGTTGCTGAAGGAACTGTATGAGGTATTACCTGAAGACGTAGAGATAAAGCTCACCGACAAGCGCAAGAAAGACATTGTCTTACTGGCTACAAAAGAGCATCACTGTCTGAGCGACCTGCTTATCCGCCACGCTTTTAACGAACTGAACGCGAACATCCGCTGCGTGATCAGTAACTATGATGTGCTGGAAGAGCTAACAAAAAAGTTTGATGTACCCTTTCACTTTATCAGCCACGAGGGTATGAGCAGGGAAGCACATGAAGCAGCCATACTCCAGACTGTGCAGCAGTATACCCCGGAGTTTGTGGTACTGGCCAAGTACATGCGCATTTTATCGGGTGATTTTGTTTCTCATTTCACGAATCGTATCATCAATATCCATCACTCTTTCCTTCCGGCGTTTGTAGGTGCTAACCCTTATGCACAGGCGTATGAGCGAGGTGTTAAAATTATCGGAGCTACCGCCCATTTCGTGAACAACGATCTGGACCAGGGGCCTATTATTGCGCAGAGTGTGATTCCTGTTGATCATACGCACAGCGCCAGGGAAATGGCACAGGCGGGGCGCGATGTAGAGAAGAACGTGCTGGCTAAATCCCTGAGACTTGTGTTAAACGAACAAGTATTCGTCTACAGAAACAAAACGATCCTTTTCGAATAAGCACCTATCATAAACAAACTGCCTTTATGGACAGCGCAGGCGAGTGCTGGTGCCCGGAAAAAATCTTTTGAGACTACCGCTCGCTGGACTTACCCTACTGTCGATCGTTGCAGTTCTACCAGCACAAAGTTATCTTTCGAGGCCTCACAGGTAGGGCAGCTATAACCCTGTAGAGTATCAAAGGATGTACCCGCGACAATACCGTTGAACTCGTCTCCATACCTTTCGTCATACACAGTAAAGCAGTGCTCGCACTGGTATACTACATGCCGTACCTGCTCTTCTGCATCACCTGGCTTCTCTTCCTCCAGGTATACGGCACTTGCCATTAAGGCTGGCTGACTCTGGAGCTCATAAAAATAGTTGCATAGCTCGATCAGACAAGCGCTGAGTGCTGCTCTGCTTACGTCCTTCCGGTAGCTCACAAAGTCCTTCGAATTGGGATTAAACTCCCGGGTATGCAACACCTCAAACAGCTCGGTGCCGGAAGCTAACTGCTGCACATCCTGTTGCTGTGTTCGGATAATGATGGAGCCGAACAAGCCTGTTTTAGGCTGCGTTTTGATGGCAAAGCACAAGCGGTATGTTCTCACGTCTTCTTCGTTGAACTTCCGGACGAGGTAGTTCTTTAGATCGAGGCCATAGGCACAAAGATCCTCTACCTGCCAGTTCAGTTCGTTGGAAGCGTGCCGCACGTTGATCCGGTGCTTGCACAGCACAAGGTCCCATAAGTCACGCTCTTCTAACCCAATGCCTTTCACAATAAGCGATTTCCAGGGAGTTGTGTATAATTGCCCAACCCGGGTTTTGAGGCACAGCTTGCACACATCTTTTAGAAAAGCCACCTGGAACAGCTCGTCCCGACGGTAAATACCCAGCCACAGTTTATTGCCATAGCGGTTAAACCCCTCGTAGTAGGGCAACTTAAAGTCCGGCAACTTAAGTGCTTCCACCATGGGCTGCTGCACAAAGTTGGCACTGGCGCTTACCAGGCTGTACAATTGGCTGCCATCGATTGTAAGTTGATCGTAGAACTGCTCTTTGTTGGCAAAAACAGTTCTTTCGATCGCACTGCTCAGATCAGCTATGTCTTCTGAGTAAACAAGCGAGGGCCATAGGTAGATGCTGTTTGTTTTCGGGAAACGGATGTACAGATACCAGTAATTGCTGGTGTCCGAAGCGATGAAGTTAAGATTACCGGTAAAGAAAGGGAAGAACGTCTGGTCATTATCCACCACATTGATCTTCAGCTGTGGCCTGTAATCAAACAGGTCAAGGATATCTTTGTAAACGCCTTCCCTGAGCCAGTCGGCGTGGTAAAACACGTCTTCAATGGCATAAGAACTGATGATGTTGGGATGTACATCGGCATTCAACTCGAAGATGATATCTGCCGCGATAAGGTCCTGCTTCAGCCCCTCCAGTTTTTCTTCTGCCACGCTGAAGAACACCTGTTGCCGGTTCCCGAAACGGACGTTCTCGACCTCTGCTTTCTCAGCAGCTTGTAAAATATCCAACAAATCGCCCGCTGACACGATGCCCCCGGGCAGGTTGATTTTGATGGTATGGCTTTTAAGCGTCATGTGTCTTCCTGTTTTTTATCCTACCTGCTCCAGTAAATCCAGCTTTAAGCTATCGTCCAGTATCTGCTTCACTTCCGGGCGGCATGATCCACAGCCTGTTCCTGCCCCTGTAGTGACACAAAGCTCCTTAAAGTCTGTACAGCCCCCCGCAATCTTCTGCCGGAGGTTTTCGCTGCCCACGTTGTTACAGCTACACACCAGCCTGCCCAGCACGGGTTCTGCTTTACTACCACTCCGCAGTAGCTGCAGTCGCTTTTCGCTGAGCTCTATTTTATTCGAGATAAGCTCCCGGTACTCCTGAAACTCGCTTTTATCACCTATCAGGATAGCGCCCACCAACCTGTCCTGGTGAATGATGCACTTTTTATAATAGCGCTTGGCTTTATCGATAAAGACAATCTCTTCATAATTCTCATTATCCGGGCTTTCTGGCAAGCCGATGCTGCACAGGTCGAAACCATGGATCTTGATGATGTTCATGAAAGTGCTGCCCTCGTAATAGCTGGCAATGTCGCCGCTCAGGTACCGGGCCACCACATCCGCCTGTTGTTCGGCAGCGGCTGTGATACCGTAAAGCACCCCCTCAAACTCGGCAATCTCGCCGATCGCGAAGATGTTCGGATCGCTGGTCTGCAGCCTCTCGTTTACCAGAACTCCTCGCTTGCACTCCAGGCCGCATTCACGGGCCAGCTCCAGGTTTGGCACGGTACCGATTGCGATGATCATGGCATCGCAGTCGATACGATGGCCGCTTTTCAGGCCGACCCCGGTGAGCTTAGACCGGCCATAGTACAGCTGCACCTCATCGTTAAAATAAAGATCGCAGCCCTGGTCCACCATTTCTTCCTGCAGCAACTGACTCCCCAGCGGGTCCAGTTGCCGGTCCAGGAAACGGGAAATACGCTGGATGATGGTCACTTTGGTTCCGATCTCCCGCAGCGAGGCAGCCATTTCCAAGCCCAACAGACCTCCGCCAACAATTACGACATTTGCGTTTGCCGGCAGGTGGCTCTTAAAGTTATCCGCATCGGTGCGGCTGCGCATGGTAAAAATGCCAGGCAGGGAGGGCACATGCTTTGGCATAGCCGCACGACTACCGGTCGCCATAATCAGGACATCATATTCCGTGCGTACTCCTCTCGAGTCGACCACAAATTTGTTTTCCCGGTCAACCTTCTCCACGCTCACCCCCCGGAGCAGGCGGATGTGGTAGTCCGGCTCTTCGGAGTCTTTCATCTTCACGAGCTGCTCCCAGCGCTGTTGTCCGCTGATGTAGTCAGGCAGCATCACCCGGTTATAGAACGGAAAGTCCTCTTTGCTGAAGATCGTAATTTCGTCGATCTGATTTAACGCACGGTAAGACTTCACAAAACCATAGGCTCCAGCCCCTGCTCCTACTACTACGATGCGCTGGAAAGGCTTTTTATATCTCTCGACCCGAACGGCGCAGTATTTAAAATCAGGCTCTTTGGAAACAGGGTCCAGTAGTTCACTGGTCACATTGTTGGCGCGGTTAAGGTCGCTACCCAGTATTTTACCCCAGTGCATGGGCAGAAACACGACACCCTGCTTAATGTTTTCCGATACCTTCGCCTTTACCCGCACCTCCCCTCTTCTGGAGCTAATTAAGGCCATCTCCCCCTCTGTTAACTGCAGCTGGGCAGCATCGGCAGGATGTATCTCCAGGAAAGCCTGGGATATATGCTTTTTGAGCTTGTTGACCTTGCCCGTCTTACTCATCGTGTGCCACTGGTCCCGGATACGGCCGGTGGTTAAGATCAGTGGATAGTCCTCGTCCGGCTGCTCGCTTCTAAAGTCAACAGGCACCGGATGAATAATGGCCTTTTTGGAGGGGGTGTAGAAGATTTTGTCTGAGAATAACCTTGGGGTACCTGCTGCCCTCTCCCCGCTTGGGTAGGGCCACTGCACCGACCGCTTTTCTTTTAGTACCGCATAGCTTAGCCCGGAAATATCGATGTTTGTACCTGCCGTTAACCGCGCATGCTCCTGGTAAATCTCGGAGGCACTGGCATAGTCAAAGCCCTTGTAGCCCATTTTCCGGGCAAAGCGGCAAATGATCTCCACGTCCGGCAATGCTTCGCCAGGGGCATCCGTTATTTTGTTCAGGTAGGTGATGCGGCGTTCTGAGTTGGTCATAGTGCCTTCCTTCTCCGTCCAGGCGGCAGCCGGCAAAATGACGTCGGCATATGACAGTGTTTCCGGTTTGTTGCTGATCTCCTGCACCACCACAAACCTGGCCTTCTTCAGCCCTTCTTCCGCCATACGGGCATTCGGCAGGCTGGTCAGCGGGTTAGAGCAAAGGATCCAGATAGCCTTTAAACGGCCATCGTTCAGAGCCTCGAACATTTCGGTGGCGGTAAGGCCCGGCTTTTCAGAGATGGCTGTTCCTCCCCAAAACTTTTGCACCTCTTCGCGGTGTGCCGGGTCGTTCAAGTTACGGTGCGCCGCCAGCAGGTTAGACAGGCCGCCCACTTCTCTGCCTCCCATGGCGTTGGGTTGGCCTGTCAGGGAAAAGGGGCCGGAGCCGGGTTTGCCAATGTGCCCGGTGATAAGGTTCAGGTTCAGCAGGCTCAGGTTTTTGTTTACGCCAATGGCACTCTGGTTCAGGCCCATCGTCCACATAGAGATAAAGCCTTTTGCGTTGCCAATGTATTTGGCCGCCAGCCTGATATCCTCCTCGCTCACCCCGCAGATCTCTGCTGACTTGCCAAGCGTTCGTTGGAAAACCACCTCCCTGTACTGCTCAAAACCCTGCGCATGATTACGGACAAAGTCTAAATCAATGTCTCCGTTCTCGATCAATACCCGACCAATGGCATGATTCAGGACAACATCAGTACCCGGGTTCAGCTGCAAGTGCAGATCTGCTATGGCACAGGAGTCTGTTACCCGCGGGTCCACCACGATAATTTTCACATCGGGGTTAGTAGCCTTATGCGCCTCTACTCTTCTCCAGAGAATCGGATGGCACCAGGCCGGGTTTGCCCCGGTTACATAGAAGCAGTCAGCCAGCTCGATATCGTCATAGCAGATCGGAACACTGTCCTCGCCCAGTGCCATCTTATAGCCGGCTACCGCACTGCTCATGCACAGGCGGGAGTTGGTGTCGATGTTGTTGCTGCCAATAAAGCCTTTGATCAGTTTATTGATCACATAATACTCTTCCGTGAGGCACTGTCCTGAGGCATAAAAAGCGACCGACTCGGGTCCGTACTTCTTGATAAAGGTGCTGAACACAGCGGCTGTGCGCTGCAGGGCCTCCTCCCAACCGACGCGTTGCATCGGCATGTTCTTGTTGTAGCGCATCTGCGGATAAAGCAGCCGGTCACGCTTATCGTTCACCGTGTACTGCAGGTTCATCCCTTTACTGCACAACATGCCTTTGTTTACAGAATAGTCTTTGTCACCCTCTACGGTCACCGTTCCATTCTTCTCTTTCGAAACCACTACCCCGCAACCTACACCACAATAGCAACAGGTGCTGGTAAAGGTGTCTTTATATTGAGTGTTTACAGACATTGTGTTATCCTGTTATTGGGGAAACGGTTTAGCTTCCCTTTTGGGTGGGGAAGATGGCGCTGCTGGCAGGCTAGATTAGGTGAGTTAGACTAGTTTAGTTAACCAGCAGCCTTCCATCCTCCCGTTCCTTTTAAGTTAAATTATCATGGCCAGTTTACTGCGCGCAGCAGGCCATCCCCTATCTTACTCCCTGTGCCTGGTAAGCCGGCTCTGCGACTGTTATACCCTCTTTCTCCGCGAGCAGCGTCTCCATCTCGGCCTGCGCTTCGCGCTCCATGGCTGGTGAGAATCTTACCAGCAAGGTCAGCACAGATGTACTGGCTACAACCAAACCGATGATGAAGAGGGCCTCCGGGTAAGAAAGGCCATCTACCTTGAACAGGAAGCCTGCCGCCACGGCACCAGCGTTACCGCCGGCACCCACGATGCCCGACACAGCCCCCATAGCTTTCTTGTTGATGAAAGGCACCACCGAAAAAGTAGCTCCCTCCGACATCTGTACAAACAAGCTGAAAACAATCATGGCCAGGATAGAGAGCGGCAGAACCGTCATCTGAGAGAAGAGCAGGAGTGCAAGTCCCTCTACCAGTATCACAGCGCCCAGGAACCATACCCTCCCGGAGAGGCCCCAGCGAATCCCGGCCTTGTCTCCGAAAAAGCCGCCCAGGGTACGGGCAAAGATGTTCATCAACCCAAACAGGCCGGCAATCAGACCGGCTGTTGCCAGGTCGAGGGAGAAATAGTCGTGGTAATAGATGGCGGCAATATTGTTGATGGTCAGTTCAATACCGAAACAGGCTCCGTAGAGTACAAACAAAGCCCACACGCGGTAGTCCGATGCTGCCTTCCAAAAGGGTACCGTGTCTTTTTTCTTTTTCGCGGCCGCCACATCCGATAGCTCATCCAGGTTTCCTGCCGGTGAGTCTTTTGTGTACCGGTAGTACAGGATACCGCAAAGCATCATAGCTACCCCCGGTACTACCATGGCATAACGCCAGGCCTGGGCCTCGACAAAGCCTAGCCCAACAAAAGCGGCAAAGATCAACGGCATCACCATTTGAGTAACCCCTCCTCCCAAGTTACCCCAGCCTGCCGTGGTAGCGTTGGCCGTACCCACCACGTTGGGTGCAAACATGATCGTGGTGTGGTACTGGGTAATCACAAAGGAAGCCCCGATCACCCCAATGGCCAGCCGGAAGATCAGGAAGGCTTCATAGCTACTGCTAAGCCCGATCCCCATAACTGGCAGGGCACCCAGCACAAGCAGGCCAGTATAAGCGACACGCGGCCCGATTTTGTCGCACAACCAGCCAATGGCCAGGCGCGCAATAACCGTAATGGCCACTGAGGAGATAATGATGTTCCCGATCTGGTCTTTTGTAAGGTCCAACTCCTCCCGAACCACGGCCATGAGGGGAGCAATGCCAAACCAACCAAAGAAGCACAGGAAAAACGCAAACCAAGAAAGGTGGAAGGTCCGCATGTGGATCGTCTTTAAGCTAAACAGTTTAATCGAAGTTGCTTTTCCTTTAGATGCTTTCATAATAATATTCGTTTAAGGTGAGATGTTTGTTGGAAGGGTGGTATTACCCTTGGGTGCAGCTACTGCTTAAATAAAACAGGCTTAAAGGTGAGCATCACCCAGGCCCATTGGTTAAAGCTCTTCCCAGTCTTGCCCTTCAGGGCTTCCATCGATTCGGTGGCATAGAGTTGGGAGTAGCCAGCCTTCAGGTTAAAATCAGGGCTAATGTTCCGGTTGTACACCAGATCCAGTTCTTCCCCAAGCCGTGATGCAAGTTCTCCTTCGCCCTCTACCGGGCTGTACACTGTAGCGGGAGACACGAAGCGGTGCACCTGGGCAAGCAATGTGCTCTTCTGCCCTAGCTTAAAGTTTGTTTTCAGGTACAAGTCTGCCAGGCCAGCCGTACGGCCGCTCTGCCCGTGGTTATTCCCCACATAGAAATAGTCCATCAAGCCGTAAAAGGCATGGTTGGTCCCATAGAGCGGCACAAACGCCTTGTTCCGGGGGTCACTGGCTTCAGAGCCAGACAGGTAATCCGCACCTATGGTCAGGGGACTAAACCGGGTGACGAAAGTGGCGCTGATGGCTGCCAGGTAAGCGTTTACCCTTGTGCCGGCAGCATCTTTTCCGCCCTGGTAATAGAGCTCCCCACCCAGCCTTAGCAAGCCTATGGTTTTCTCCCCGAGTACACCATAGGTCTGGCGGAAGAAAACGGTGGAGTCAGATGCCCGCTGGCGGCCGTCATTAAATAACAGTCCGGAGAACTTTGCCTCGCCCCATTCCTTGTGCAGCCAGAGGTACTGCATGGTCTTGTAGTTGTCTATCCCCCCGTAGAAGGTACTGGTTAGTTTTGCAGGCTCAAAAGGAACCTGTTGGTTAAAGGCAGCTCCTGCATGCACCGCAAACCCTGTGGTGTCGGCATACATAAACCGGACAGCATCGTGGCTGCGCCCCTGCTGTGCCCAGTCCAGGTTGCCCAGGAAACGGGCATTGTCGTAGTCCAGCTCCTGCCGCCCCACTCTTACAGCCCACCTGGGTGTAAGCTGGTACTCGCCATAGGCTTCATACACGTTAAAGAGGCTGGGGTCAGCCTTGTACACCTGGCTGGTGTGGCCCCACACGCGCACGTCCTGCAAGGCCAGGCGCAGCCGGAGCTTATCGGACTGGTAGTTGGCGTTGAGCCGTGACCGCTGCTCTATAAAAAACGCCGGAGACTCTTCTTCTGTCCGTACTGTCTTAAAGCCATCGCGAAACTCTGCCCGCGGCCTTATTTCAGCGGATAAGCTGAACTGCGCAAAGGACAGTTCGGACGAGGCCAGCAGAAGGCCGGTTGCCAACAGTAGGGTCTGAGTAAAGTTTCTTCCGTTCATGTGTTACAGCTTAAGGGTTGAAATAAATCCTATGTTATGGTGATGAATAACCTTACAGCAAAGTGACACTATTCTTAAAGGATCACGATGACCTTCATCAACACAGGGTTAGGCTGAAGTCATTTGACTTTTACATGTTTAGCTGTATCAGATAATTTGGATGAGGAAGTCTTGCAGGCTAGGCTTATGCCGCATCAGAAGTTACCCTACTCGATGCCAATAAACACCTTGTCGCCCTCTACTTTGACAGGGTAGGTCTTAAGCTGGTAGTCCTCGCCGGTAAGGCACTCACCGGAAAGAAGGGAGAAGGTTTTCTTATGAAAGGGGCAGGCGACCTTAGGCTCACATGTATCGCCGGTACTGCCGATCATGCCTCTGGATAAGACCATCTGCTGTTTATGCGGGCACATGTTTTGGGTAGCGTACCATTCTCCGCGACGGCTAAAGTTGTACAAGGCAATCTGCTCGTTCCCCACTTTCACACATCCTCCCCCATTCTGCGGGATGTCGTCTGTTTTACAAACCAAGACCCACTGAACTGCTGCTTCTATTACTGCTGCTTCCATAAACTTGTATGTTATAAATTGAATTTGTCTTAAGGTTCTTTCTCTTCAGGAGTTACCAGTCCTTCGCCTTCACCTGCTCACGCATGGTGTCAAAGGCAACGTTGGGGTCTTTCTCTTTCGGGGCATTCACGAAGTGCGCGAACTGCTTGCGCAGGTCTGGGCTTTCCACCACCTCTTTCCACTCGCAGTGGTAACTGCTTACCAGGCCCTGCATCTCCGCTTCCAACTGCTTGTTAATGCCCAGACTATCGTTGATGATCACGTTCTTCAGGTAACTCATGCCGCCTTCCATTTTATTCAGCCAGGTAGCAGTGCGGGTAAGGGCATCAGCCGTATTGATGTAAAACATCAGGAACCGGTCGAGGTATTTGATACAGGTCTCTTTGTCAATATCGGTGGCCAGCAACTGGGCGTGTTGCGGTTTGGAACCGCCATTGCCGCACACATACAGGTTCCAGCCCTTTTCGGTGGCGATGATGCCGAAGTCCTTTGACTGCGCCTCTGCACACTCGCGCACACAGCCGCTTACGCCACCTTTTATTTTGTGTGGTGCCCGGATGCCCCGGTAGCGCTCCTCCACTTCAATGGCAAAGGATACACTGTCGTGCAAGCCAAAGCGACACCAGGTGCTGCCCACGCAGCTTTTTACCGTGCGCAGGGCTTTCCCATAGGCGTGGCCGCTTTCAAAGCCGGCGTCAATCAATTCGCTCCATATATCTGGCAGGTCACTGAGGTGCGCCCCGAACAGGTCAATGCGCTGGCCGCCTGTAATCTTCGTGTAGAGGCCGTATTTTTTTGCCACCTGACCAATCACAATGAGTTTGTCTGGTGTTATCTCGCCTCCCGGAATGCGTGGCACCACCGAATAGGTACCGCCTTTCTGTATGTTGGCCAGGTAGCGGTCGTTGCTATCCTGTATGGTATGCTGCTTCGCGATCACATCGTTCCAGAGGCTGGCCAAAATACTGGCTACCGTTGGCTTGCAGGCCTCACAGCCATCTCCTTTCCCGAAGTGGTCTAAGGCATCATCGTAAGTTCTGATGTTATTCAGCTTGAGCAGGTCGAACAGCTCCTGACGGGAATACTCGAAGTGCTCGCACACCACGTTCTTGATGTAGGTACCGTTGGCTTTGAGTGTCTCGTGGATGAGGTCTTTTACCAGTGGCACGCAGCCCCCGCATCCGGTGCCGGCTTTGTTGCACTTCTTCATTCCCTCCACGCTCGTCACGTTCAGATCCGTCACGGCACTGCAAATGTCTCCTTTCGAAACGGCTTCACAGGAACAGATCAGCGCCTCATCCGGCAGGCTTACCACGCCCGCTCCCGCATTGGCTTCGCCTCCTCTGGCGCCTAAGATCAGGTCTTCGGGGTTTGGCGGCAGCACAATCTTGTTGTTCACCGTCTGCAGCAGGATGTTGTAGGCATCTGCATCGCCAATCAGCACGCCGCCCAGCAAATGTTTGCCATCATTGCTGATGTTGATGCGCTTGTACACCCCTTTGTGTGTATCCTCAAAAACAATGGATCTGCTATCAGGCTCCGTTACAAAAGGATCACCGAAACTGGCCACATCCACACCGATCAGCTTAAGCTTTGTACTCATGTCATAGCCGGTAAAGGCTCTTTCGCCGGCACAAAGGGAAGTGGCCACTACCTCGGCCATTTCGTAACCAGGTGCCACCAAACCGTAGATCATGCCATCATAAAGGGCACATTCGCCGATAGCAAAGATGCTTTCATCGCTGGTCTGCATTTTCTCGTTCACCACAATACCGCCGCGCGTTCCAGTCTCCAGCCCTGCCAGCCTGGCCAGTTCATCGCGGGGCCGTATACCGGCTGAGATCACGAGCATGTCCACATCCAGTGTGGTATCGTCGGCAAACTGAAGTCCTTTGATATTGTCGTGCCCCAGGATGCTACTGGTGCTTTTGTTCATGTGTACCTTCAGGCCCAGCGATTCCAGTTTCGCCTGCAGCATGGCACTACCGGCTGAGTCGATCTGCCGGGGCATTAACCTTGGTGCAAACTCAATAACATGTGTCTCTTCCAGGCCCAGGTCAATGAGTGCTTTCGCTGCCTCCAGCCCTAAAAGCCCGCCACCCAACACAGCTCCTTTTCGGGAAGTTTTGGCGTAACGCTGAATCAGGTCGAGGTCTTCGATGGTGCGGTACACAAAGACCCCGTCTTTCTCCACACCAGGCATTTCAGGCACGAAAGCAGAAGATCCAGTGGCTAACACCAGGTAATCATAGGGCTGCGAAACACCTTTCTGAGAATGTATTGTTTTTTCAGTGCGGTTAATCTCCGTGATAGTGTCACTAAGGTGCAGCGTGATGTTGTTCTCCCGGTACCACTCCAGCGATGACATCGCCAAATCATCTGCCGACTTACCGTTGAAGTACTCGCTCAGATGCACGCGGTCATAGGCGTGGCGGGGCTCCTCCCCAAAGACAACGAGGTTGTAAGCGCTGGTCTTTGCGAGCAGTTTCTCACAAAACTTGTAGCCTACCATACCATTCCCGACTACCACTACTGTTTTGGGTTCTTGCAGAGACATGTTCATCATTTTCCTGATTTTATTAAAAGGACCGACCCTACAAGGGTAAGAGACTTTAGGAACCATTACTCTAAAAGCAGCATACAAGACAATTATGACCTTATACTTTTACCATGCTTTCAATCAAACTTATATATCATTACTAACTTTTCAAAAACTTAGATATGCATTGCAATAGTCTTAATACTCCGACTACTTTTTTAGTTTTTAACAATTCTAACAAACCTTCCCTGTTCAAGCGCTTTTTATTGAACTTTTTTAATGACAAAAACTTTAAAAATATTTTTTAATTTTTTTACACCCCCCTTAAATATACATACCCACCAACCTAAATAAGCATATTAATTACTATACACCCCCTTTAAAACAAAGCATTATGAAACATTTTAACCTATTTTACCTCTACAACCCCTTAAAACAACAACACACACCAACAATCACTCATACTTGCGTAATAATTGAAATTATCAAACAAATCAGAAGTTAAACCATGAGTGAGTAACTAATCAACAGGAGTATCAAACAGAACAAGATTTGTCAAGGGCGTTCTATGTTATAACCCTAAGGAAACAGAAGACGGCAGGAGGCAACAGATGACGTTTATTTGATGGGGAGCAAGCCCGATCAGAGTCCGGAATGCCTGTTTTAAAATGATTGGAGAAACAGGTTCAGCCATAAAAAGCGTACTTTAGAAGCATAGAACGCGACGCTGTTCTTTTAGCAATCGCCCTAACTTCTTTAGGGACAGTAAAGCCAGCTCGTGTAAGAGGGAAAACATGAACGATCGAAGCATAACACCTGAACTTTATGTAATGGGCGCAGGTCCTGGCGACCCCGAGTTAATTACCGTTAAAGCGCACAAGGTTTTGCAGAAAGCAGACGTGGTGCTGTATGACAACCTGGCCAACAAAGAGCTCTTGGCCATCACGAAAGAAGACTGTGAGAAGATTTATGTGGGTAAGCGGCCTTACCAGGACTACACACCACAGGAAACGATCCATGAACTGATCTTAGAAAAGGCCTTTAGTAAAGGTGTGGTTGTTCGCTTAAAAGGCGGCGACCCTTATATTTTTGGGCGAGGGTTTGAAGAGGTGCTTTTCGCACGGGAACATGGGATCCAAACGCATTATATACCGGGTATTACCAGCATGCAGGCGAGCGGCTTTGAGGATATCCCGCTTACACATCGGGCTGTGAGCGAAGGGATTTGGGCGATCACGGGCACGAAGAAAGATGGGTCCCTGTCGAAGGACCTAAAGCTGTCGATGCAAAGCAACGCTACCGTGGTGGTGTACATGGGCATGAAAAAAGCGCCGGAAATTGCCGCTGTTTACGTGCAGGAAGGAAAGGGCGACACGCCGGTAGCTGTGATACAACATGCTTCGCTGCCCCATAAAAAGTCTGTGGTGGGCAGGGTAAAGGATTTACCGGAGCTGATCCGGGTAAATGCGCTCACCTACCCCGCCATCATTATCATAGGGTGGGTGATCCGGGTACAAGAGGGAGCACGCTCTGATCGTCCCTTTTTATAACCTAGTGTGCCAGGCAAGCCACTGCTCAGGCTTACTGCGGCAATGCATTGAACAGCTTCTGCACCCCCTGGGCAATCTGCTCTTGCAGCTTCGCGGGCTTACTTTCCAGGATCGACTCGGCGGTACCGCGCCACACCAGTTCGTTTTGGTCCTTATCCACCAGGTGCACGGACACGGTTCCTTCCTTATACCGGCCCACCTCCACTTCGCGGGCCTTCCAGGTGTAGCGGCGCTGCCCGATGTAGTTCGGCGGGTCTGTTAAAATACTCGTTTCACGCGTCTGCACCTGCTCGTCTACTACAATACCCAGGTTAATCAGCAGGTCTGGGTCCGTGGTGGTACGGGTAAGGCCGCGGGCCTCCAACTGCCGGGCTATCTCCTCCTGCAGGTAATTGATCGGCTGCTGGTAGTTCGCTCCCAAAGCATCGCCGGAAGCATCTACCTCATAAAAGCCAAAGGTCTGGTAATTGTTCAGGTTAAAGCCGGAAACTGCCTCTGTGTTGGTGTGTATAGCCGGTGAACAGCCCGTTACCACAAGAAGAACAAGGAAGGAGAAGAAGAGTCTGAGGGGTTGTGCCATGCTATCGCTGTTTATACTGTTCTGTTATCACTTATAGCTATACGGACCACAGAACTGAAGCGTTAACAACCCGTTCCCCGGAAAAGTCTAAGAAACAGCCGTAAGTAACAAACAAATCAGCTAGAGCACGGCCAACTTTTTAAAGCACCAAATCCTTGTCCTACAACTGTTTTTCGTGCCTTTCTTATTTAAAATGATCATTACTATGAATGAAGCCACCGGCAGTACGTATACAGGCAACTGTACAAATGTTTCCGTAAACAGCCGTTTTTAAATTGCTTTCCTTAACTTTAAAAGTGCAAATGGCATAACAGTCCTGCACGCAAAAGCTTACTACACACGCTATCATGAACAACACTGCTCAACTGTTACAGAACAACAAGAAGAGAATACTCGAAATCTGGATGCAAAACCAGCTGGACGATGAGGCCCTGCGCGATGACCTGATCTCGAACGAAGAGCTGCGACGCCAGTCGGAGGAATTGCTAAGCAGCCTGGCTTCTGCGACAGCCTCAGGAAACGTAGAGAACATTTATGCACCGGAATATGAGCCCGTGACGGAAATCCTGACAGACATTTCCATCACCCGCGCGCGCCAGGGCTTCAGCCCCCGCGAAACCGGCATGTACGTACTCAGCCTGAAGCAGGCCATCAGCCAGGTAATGGAAAACAAGCTGAGCGACAAACCGGAACAGCTTTACAAGGAACTAAATACCATGCACAGGCTACTCGACAACCTGAGTATGGTAACCTTTGACACCTTTATTAAAGGGCGTGAAGAGGTTATTCTGCGCCAGAACGACGAGATAAGTGAAATATCCACACCGGTTATCCGCGTGTGGGAAGGCATCCTGGCCCTGCCCATCATCGGCACCCTCGACAGCGCCCGCACGCAAATTGTGATGGAGAACCTGCTGCAGGAGATTGTGAACACCGGCAGTAGCATTGCCATACTGGACATCTCCGGGGTACCGGCTGTAGACTCCCTGGTGGCACAGCACCTGATCAAGACGGTTAGCGCCACGCGCCTGATGGGGGCCGAGTGTATCATCAGCGGTATTCGCGCCGAGATCGCCCAAACCATCGTGCACCTGGGCATCGACCTGTCCAACATCAAAACCAAGGCCTCATTGGCCAGCGCCCTGCAGGTAGCCTTTGCCATGCGCGGGGTGGAAGTAAGAAAATCAAACAAGAACACGGGGTTAAACCTGTTAAGATAGTAGCGTACCATGGATAGAATTCCGATTCTGAAAATGGGGCCCTACCTGCTGGTGACCATACAGGTAGACCTTTACGACAGGCTAGCCCTTACCCTGGAGAACGACCTGATCAACATGGTGAGCAAGACCGGCGCCCGTGGTGTACTCATTGATATTTCGGCGGTAAGCATAGTAGACTCCTTTATGGGGCGCATTTTGGGGAACATTGCCTCCATGTCGCGGATCATGGATGCTGAAACAGTTGTAGTAGGCATGCAGCCTGCCGTAGCGATAACACTGGTAGAACTGGGCCTTACGCTACAGGGCGTATACACCGCTTTGGATGTGGAGAAAGGCATGGAATTACTTCAAACCAAGATCGGCATTATAGAGGATCCTGAAGACGAAGACGAGGAGGTGCCGGATGATGATACTGTCTAAAGACACCATGCAGATTGTGCATGAGCAAAATGTAGTGCCCTTTAGAAACAGAGTAAAAGAATTAGCTACCAAGATAGGCATGAGCCTGGTAAACCAGACCAAGCTCATAACGGCGGCAAGCGAACTGGTGCGTAACATGTTAAAATATGCCAACGGCGGCAAAATTTTACTCGAGATCATCAGCAACAATGGCCGGACAGGCGTAAGGTTAACGTTTATGGATGAGGGCCCTGGCATAGCAGACGTGCAACAGGCCATGAGAGATGGCTTTTCTACGGGTAAGAGCCTGGGGCTTGGCTTACCCGGTGCCAAGCGCTTGGTAAACGAGTTTGATATCAAAAGCAAACCCGGCGAAGGCACCACCGTCACGATTACGCACTGGAAAAATGGACGTTAGCCAGCATAAACGCTTTGTTATACCTGACAAGTCGTACGCAAGCATTGCCAAGCGCGAGATCAGCCGCATGGCAGAGGAGGTTAGCCTATCGGCTGCCGACATCGGCAAGCTGAACATCGTAGTCTCCGAGCTCACGTCGAACCTGTCCAAACATGCCTCCGCAGGAGGAGAACTGCTGGTACGCCCCTTGGGAAGAGAAGGGATAGAGGTCATCTGCATCGACCGCGGCCCTGGCATGCAGGACCCCCTGCGCATGATGGAAGACGGCGTTTCCACCTATGGCTCTGCCGGTGAGGGCTTAGGGGCCATCAAGCGGCAGTCAGATGTGTTTGATCTGTACTCCCAGCCAGAGCTGGGTACCGTAATCGTCACCCAGGTATACAAAAGCGGCCCCCTCAGGCAGCAAGCCTCCCGCCACGACATAGGCTATGTGCTGGTTCCAAAACCAAACGAGACCTTTTGTGGTGATGGGTTGGCCGTTAAGCAAAACGGGGCCGAAATAAACTTACTGGCCCTGGACGGACTGGGGCATGGCGCCCATGCAAACGAGGCAGCACAGGCGGCGGTACAGGCTTTCGCCGCCGCTTCGCCGCAGTACCCTTCCGACACCCTACGCACCATACACCAGCAAATCAGGCGCACGCGCGGTGCTGTGGGCTTAGCGCTAAACATCAGCGGCAACAGCCATAAGCTGTCCTACTGCGGGATCGGCAACATTGCCGGAAAGCTCTACTCCCCGGAAAGTTCCCTGGCTGGCCTGGCCTACAAGAACATCATCTCGTATAATGGCATCCTGGGGCACAACATCCCGAACACCCTCAACAACCAGCAACTTGACTGGAGCCGCAACAAAACACTGGTACTGCACTCTGACGGCTTAAGGTCGAGGTGGGAACTGACCAAGTACCCCCACCTAAACCGGCACCTGGCAACGACCATTGCCGCCGTGCTTTACAAAGAGCATAGCCGCCAGACCGACGACACCCTGGTTTTAGTCTGTAAAAGTAAAGTTTGAACCTCATGTACCAAAACTTCCTCCAGATAAGCGTCAGCAATGAGTTGGATGTGGTGTTGGCCTACAAACGGGCCATGCAGCTGTCTGAACGACTGAACATGGCACAGGCGAACCAGACAAAGTTTGCCACGGCTGTATCCGAGATATGCCGTAACGTGGTAGAGTATGTTGGCAGCGGCGCCATCCGCTTCAGTATTGCTAACGACAGAGGCGTACACTACCTGGAGGCCCTTGTCACGGACCGGGGCCGGGGCATTGGGAACCTGGAGGACATCCTGGCCAGCCGCAATTACAGCCGAAGCGGCCGGGGCTCTGGCATTGTGAACTCCAGAAAGCTGGTAGACCAGTTTGAGATCGAAAGCTCGTTTGAAAAGGGCACTAAGGTGATGCTGCGCAAGCAGCTTCCCCATGTGGGACCAACCATCACCAAAGCTGTGCTGGATAACTGGATGGCAGAGTTTGAGCAGGACGCGGACATATCGCCTTACGCAGAGATAAAGAAACAAAACATGCAGTTGCTGGAGGTCTTGGAGCAACTACGGATGCGTAACATGGAAACAGAGCAGCAGCTGCAGGAAATCCGGCGCCTGAATGCGCAGTTACAGCAGTCGAACCAGGACATTAACCAACTGCTGGAGGAGCGGGAGAAGAAGAACCGCTTGCTGCAGGAAGCCAACCGGCACCTGGATGCCTTTGCCCACACCGTGTCGCACGACCTGCGCGCCCCCCTGCAGAACATAAACGGCCTTACGGCTGCACTGGAGTCATGCCTGGATACCGATCATATTTCAGAGGCACAGAACATGTTCCCTATGCTACGGCAGCAAACGCAGAAGATGGACCGCCTGATAACCGGAATTCTGGCCTACTCGCTGGCGGGGCACCATAACATCCGGAAAGCCGTGGTAGACTTACACCCGCTCCTGCACCAGGTGATCACCTCCCTTAACGTACCTTCCTCGTTCCGCATACACATTCCGGACGATCTGCCCATCCTTTACACGCAGGAGATTTACCTGCACCAGGTGTTTAGCAACATCATAAGCAATGCCATCAAGTACCATGACCAGCCCGAGCAGGCAGTGATAAGCGTTGGCTGCAGCCTGGAGCAGGAGTGGCTTTATCTTTCTGTGGAGGATAATGGCCCTGGCATTGCCAAAGAGGTGCAGCAGCGGATCTTTAACGTTTACGAATCCGGAAACTCCTTTGCGCGCCCCAACAGCACCGGGCTGGGGCTGTCTATTGTGCGGAAGATCGTAGAGGAAAAAGGCGGTAAGGTATGGGTGGAATCGGAAGCACGCGGAAGCCGCTTCGTCTTTACCTGGCCGGGCAAAGAGGTCGTGCAGCAGGATAGCTAGCACAAAAAAGGCTGGCATAACCAGCCCTGCTCTCCTATGCTTTCGCTTTGTTGCTGAAGAACTCGTTCATGATCTCCCGCACATCATGCTTGGTCAGTGCTTTGGCGTAATGCTTTTTTACCTTATTATACTGTTTCAGGCGCTCCAGGTCATAAAAGCTGGCGGAGGAAGTAAGCATCAGGATCACGACGGGGTTAGACGCGTCCAGGTCATTTCTCTGATACTCCTCTAAAAAAGAGAAGCCATCCATCACGGGCATTTTAATGTCCAGGAAGATCACATCAGGCCGCGGAAAGTCAGGGTCCACTTCCGCTTGGTAGGCTTTGCGCATGTACTCGATCGCCTCCTTCCCGTTCTTCAGCACCTTATACTCCCGGGCTATCTGCATCTCGCGCAACAGGCGCTCGTTCAGATAATTGGTTGTGTCATCATCATCTACTAAGAGCACCAGACCCAGTGGATAGTTATAAGGCGTCATCAAAGTGTTCATATGGCCTGTTCTTTATAAAACTACGGTTCCCTCGCTCCGTTTCTTCAACAGGCAGCCCGTATCAGGAATGAATTGCTAATATCGTAATTAGTAACACGAAATCAAATCCCTATTTTAGTCTTGGTGGAGCATTTCATTGCCGTACAAAGCATGTTTTTAACCTTAGGCAAGTACCTGGCTTACGCATGGGATCAACCGTTGGAGCTTAGGTTGTTTCTGTTCACCTCCTGCTCCCTTGCCCTCAATTTTTCCGTTCCTTGCCGGACATACATCCTTTTCTCCCGTTTAAGAGTATTACATTACATGTAAACGCCCCTTGGGCCTAACCTTAACCAAGCTTTTTACTATGGATTCATACCCTTTAAAACCAGAGCACATGCGCGCACCAAACCACCTGTCGCGCGAGGAAATACAGAAGAGCCTTGATGAGCTGGACAACAAGATTAAAACGCTGAAAGGACGTGCACATGCCACCGCTGCTGACTCCAACCATACCTACCACGAGCACATTGCCGGTTTGGAGAAAAAGCGAGAGCTGATCGCCAGCAAGCTGAACGACTCTGGTAACGACCAAAAGAAATGGCAGGACCTGCACAACAACATCAACAACCTGCACAACGATGCAGACAACATATTCAAATAACAGAAAGCCCCTGTAGGTACAGGGGCTTTTTTCTTACCTAAGACAAGGTAGTCCAGTCCCTGAGGCTACTTGATCCAATCCATAATCCCCCTTTGGCATCAACTCTATTACACCTTCTGTTATTTTCATGGCACAGCTCCGGTAGATCAGGAACCCGCTCTTTTATAGCAGCAAAAAAGACAAAACTGCATAACTATCGTGATATTTTACTTATTTTAGTGCCACAGCTTATCTAACCACACAGATAGCATATAACTTTTACTATATATTTTCGGCCATTTTTACCAAAGATGCGTAATAAACCGGGAGCTTTAGAGAGCGTAGTATTGCCTGTTTCATGTTTTTTGGGGCCAACAGCCTTCTTCTGCTCAAAAGCAAAGCCGAAACGTATCGTACACTTTTACCGCCTGACAGCATGCACACCCTTGTTCTAATGCTGCAACGTACCCTTTGGGGCCTTTTGCTGTCCCTTATCTTTATGCCGCTGCTCTATGCGCAGCGGCCAGCCCATTATGGGAGTGGCACTGTTCCTAACACCGTTGTCTATAAACTAAAGCCGGTTTACAGCCAGGTGGCAGGCAGCAGCCAGCGCTCCGGAAGCGCCTTGCAGACAGCTTTGCAGCAGGTAGGGGCACAACACCTGAAACAAAAGTTCCCGAAAGAGTCAGTTCCGGCAGGCCATGCGCGCACAGCCGCTCCTGCGGTGGACCTCTCCCTCATTTACGAGCTGAAGTATGATGACGGGAAAACCCTGGAAGAGGTAAGGAAAGCCCTTTTGGCAACAGGCATGGTGGCTTATGTAGAGCCCCTGTACCTGCGTGAGCCGCTGCACCAGCCAAACGACCCGGCCGCCGACTCCACCAAAGCTACCCAGTACTACTTAAAGCTGATTCAGGCTTACGGGGGATGGGATGAGGAAAAAGGCGACACCACCATGGTCATCGGGGTGTTGGACACTGGTTTCCGGCTAACGCACCAGGAATTAAAAGACAAAATCAAGTACAATTACGCCGACCCGGTGGACGGGGTGGACAACGACCAGGATGGCTTAGTGGACAATTTCAGCGGCTGGGACTTTGCAGACGCTGACAATAACGTGCAGGACGACACACAGTGGAAAGGGCATGGTACTTCTGTGGCCAGCGTAGCGGCAGGCAGTACAAACAACGGTACAGGGCTTGCCAGCCTGGGCTACAAGGCCTTGTTTATGCCTTTGAAAGTGTTCTCGTCCGACCCTAACGGCCCCTTCAGCGGCTATGAGGCTATCGTATATGCCGCAAACAAAGGCTGTAAAGTCATTAACCTTTCCTGGGGAGGCACCGGCATGTCAGCATACGAGCAGGACATCATTAACTATGCGGTGCTGGACAAAGACGTTGTAATTGTCGCCTCTGCCGGAAACACCAACGCCCTGCTGGATATTTACCCCGCCTCTTATGATAACGTCTTATCAGTGGGCGGCACAGACGACAAAGACGTAAAGTACAAGGACTATACGTACAGCTACAAAATAGACCTAACCGCCCCCTCCACAAACGTTTACGCTGCCTCGATCGCTGGCGATAATGCCTATACTGGTGGCTGGGGCACCTCCATTGCCTCGCCTCTTGTGGCAGGCACAGCTGCCCTGGTCCGGAAGAAGTACCCTGCGCTAAATGCCCGGCAGGTGGCAGAGCGCCTGCGTGTGACCACAGACAACATTTATACCCTGCCCGGCAACCAGGCCTACCTCGAGAAGCTAGGGAAAGGCCGGTTGAATGTAAAGAAGGCCCTTAAACAGCAAGCCCCTAAGTCTGTGCGCTGTACTTCCTTTTCTGTTGCCGATAAGCAGTTGCCTTTTAACGGCAGTACCATTCGTATAAACGCCTCCTTTCTAAACTACCTTAGCCCTACGTCCAACTTAAAGGTTACACTTACCTCTCCCTCCCCCTATGTTTCTGTGGAGCAGGGCACCCTTACTTTGGGGAGCCTGGGCATCATGGGCGAGGCAGACAGCGGACAACAACCTTTTGTGCTGAAAATAGCACGCGATGCGCCGATAAACGCAGAGGTGTACTTAAGGGTAGGCTTTGAAGACGAAAACTATCAGGACTTCCAATATTTCCCCCTCATACTAAACCCTGAATTTGTGACACTTTCAGCTAACAGGCTGCAGGTAACAATCAACGGGAAAGGCAACTTCGGCTATAACGGGCTGAACCTGTCACAAGGTGTAGGGGTACAGTACAACAACAGCCCGTCCCTTCTTTTTGAAGGGGGCCTGATGGTAGCTACAAACAGGGGGCTTGTATCTGATAACCTGCACAACGAAAACTGGGTTTCGGAAGGCGATTTTGTTCAAACAAGCCCCACCCGCCTCTCCTATAACACACCTCTCGCCCATCAGGAGGTACGGACGGCTTACGCAGCCACAGGCGCCGAGCAGGCGGGTGTACAGGTCAGGCATGCCGCCTACGCCTGGGCCACTGATCCTAATCAACATTTTGTGGTTGTGGAGTACCAGATCACAAACCTTACCTCCGAAACAATAGACACCCTGCATGCCGGTCTTTTCGCGGATTGGGACATAGGCAGCTATATGGAAAACTGGGCAGGCTGGGACCAACAGCGCCAGTTGGGTTACGTCTACAACAAGAACTCGAATCTGCCTTATGTAGGGATAAAGTTACTCACTGCAGATAAGCCTTTGTACCATGCCATTGATAATATTGGAGAAGACGCATCTACTGTCACGGTGGATGACGGTTTCTCGGACGTTGAAAAGTATAAGATCCTCTCCGGGGGGCTTAGCAGAAAAGAAGCCGGGGGCCTTACGGGTAACAACGTGTCACACGTGGTAGGTGCCTCCTATCTGCAATTGGCACCGGGCGAAACAAAAACCGTTGCCTTCGCCTTGCTGGCTGGAGACAACCTAAAGCACTTGCAACAACATGCCGATGCCGCCCAGGTCAAGTACATCGACATCAAGTCTGGCCCGGTGCCTCTGGCAGCGCGCACAGCTATATGCCCTGGCAATAGCGTGACCATTACGCCGCAGGGAGGCAGTACCTTTAATTTTTATGCAGACAAAAGCAGAGAACACTTGCTCGGCTCGGGGGAGGTGTTTTCGCTAGGCAGCGTAAACGAAGACAGGACCATCTACGTCAGCAATGCAGACTCTTTGTTTGAAAGCGCCGTCTCCCCTTTCACCTATCTGATTACTGCCGAACCGGTGGCAAGTATTGGAGCAGAAAACGCCTTTGGGAACATCGGCAAGAACCTGCGCTTTGTGAACAACAGCACCAATGCCTCTTCCTGGAAATGGGATTTTGGCGACGGCACTACCTCTGATGAAGAGGAGCCGGAACACGTATACCACACAGCAGGAGTGTACCGCGTTACCTTAACTGTTACAGATAGCCTGGGCTGCTTTACAAGCGTTACCTCTAAAACCCTTACTATATACAGCAACAGCCTTACGCTTTTCCCGAATCCCGCCCGGGAGCAAGTAATGTTCACCCTCACAGCGCCTGTTGATCTGGCCATACCCTCCAGCCTGCCACACCTGACGCTGACAGACATGGCAGGCAAAACGGTTCGTGTTCCGCAAGGGCAAGTGTCGGGGGCCAACATGTATTTTAAGCTGGACGGCCTGGCTAGCGGCCTGTACCTGGTTCACATCCGCTATCATAACAGCAGCTACGTCGAGCGTCTTGTGGTAAAGCAATAGGCTGACACCCGCTAAAAATTTAGGGCATATACAAAAAAGAGAAGGCCTCCCCAATCATGGGGAGGCCTTCTCTTTTTACCAACAATTTATCAGCTGCGCTTATGCGTTAGTTGACTGCTTGCTTTGCTGACGGATCAGGTTAAGGGCTGAACCAGCCTTAAACCACTCGATCTGTCCCTGATTATAAGTATGGTTTACCATGAAGCTATCCTGGCTGCCGTCGTTGTGGTGTACCACTACTTTCAGCGGCTTGCCTTCCTGGAAGTCTTCCAGCCCAAGGATATCGAAGGTATCAGTCTCCTCGATCAGGTCGTAGTCGGCTTTGTTAGCGAAGGTAAGCGCCAGCATACCCTGCTTTTTCAGGTTGGTTTCGTGGATACGTGCGAATGACTTCACGATAACGGCACGCGCACCCAAGTGGCGCGGCTCCATGGCAGCGTGCTCACGGGAAGATCCCTCACCGTAGTTCTCATCCCCCACGATCACGGTACCGATGCCGGCAGCTTTATAGGTACGGGCTGTAGCAGGCACAGTCTCGTAACCACGCGTCATGTCGTTGTATACCTTGTTAGCCTCACCGTTGAAGGCATTGATCGCACCGATCAACAGGTTGTTAGAGATGTTATCCAGGTGACCACGGTACTTCAACCACGGGCCGGCCATGGAGATGTGGTCAGTCGTACACTTACCCTGTGCTTTGATCAGCAACTTCAGACCTTTCAGGTCAGTGCCTTCCCATGGCTTAAAGCCTTCCAGTAACTGCAGACGGTCAGAAGCGGGGTCAACCACTACTTCTACCTGGCTGCCGTCCTCTGCAGGAGCCACATAGCCAGCGTCCTCTACGGCAAAGCCTTTGGTCGGGAACTCGATGCCTTGCGGCTCATCCAGTTTCACCTGCTGGCCATCCTCATTTGTCAGGGTATCGGTCAGCGGGTTAAAGGTAAGATCACCGGCAATAGCGAAGGCTGTTACGATCTCAGGCGATGCCACGAACGCGTGTGTGTTCGGGTTACCATCGTTACGCTTCGCAAAGTTACGGTTAAAGGAAGTGATGATAGAGTTTTTGCGAGACGGATCGTCTGTATGACGCGCCCACTGGCCGATGCAAGGACCGCAGGCATTCGCCAACACAACACCGCCCATCTCAGCAAACGTATCCAACAGGCCGTCACGGGCTGCTGTGTAGCGCACGATCTCAGAACCTGGTGTGATGGTGAATTCAGCCTTCGTTACAAGCTTCTTGTCTACTGCCTGCGCTGCTACAGAAGCCGCACGGGTAATGTCTTCGTAAGAAGAGTTTGTACAAGAACCAATCAGGCCTACTTCCAGCTCTGATGGCCAGCCGTGCTCTTTTACCGCAGAGGCAAATTGAGAAAGAGGCCATGCCGCATCCGGCGTGAACGGGCCGTTTACGTGTGGCTCCAGTGTAGATAGGTCGATCTCGATCAACTGGTCGTAGAACGATGCCGGATCGGCATATACTTCCTGGTCGGCGCGCAGGTGCTCGTACACCCCGTCAGCAAGCTCAGCTACCTCCTGGCGCTCTGTTGACTTCAGGTACTCACGGATCCGCTCGTCGTATGCAAACACCGAAGTAGTCGCACCAATCTCTGCACCCATGTTACAAATTGTAGACTTACCAGTGGCTGATAAGCTCTCCGCTCCTTCGCCGAAGTACTCCACGATAGCACCAGTACCACCCTTAACAGTAAGGATACCGGCCACTTTCAGGATCACGTCTTTTGGTGCAGTCCAGCCACTTAGTTTGCCTGTCAGCTTCACACCAATTACTTTCGGGAACTTCAGCTCCCACGGCATGCCTGCCATTACGTCTACGGCATCAGCGCCGCCCACCCCGATCGCGACCATACCCAGACCACCAGCGTTTGGTGTGTGCGAGTCGGTACCGATCATCATACCACCCGGGAAAGCGTAGTGTTCCTGGATGATCGTGTGGATAATACCTGCGCCTGGCTTCCAGAAGCCAAGACCATATTTATTACAAACAGAGGCAAGGAAATCGTATACCTCTTTGTTTTCGTCGTAAGCGTCCTGCAAATCCGAGTCAGCACCAACACGTGCCTGAATCAAGTGATCGCAGTGTACTGTAGAAGGTACAGCAGCCTGTGCTTTACCCGCCTGCATGAACTGAAGCAAAGCCATCTGTGCCGTCGCATCCTGCATAGCCACTCTGTCCGGAGCAAAGTCCACATAAGACTTGCCGCGCTCAAAGCCCTGCTGGGCAGCGCCCTCGTGCAGGTGCGAATACAAGATCTTCTCAGTTAGAGTAAGCGGACGACCAACCGCCTTGCGGGCAGCAGTCACACGCTCCTCCATGCCGGCATAAACTGCCCTGATCATTTCTAAATCAAATGCCATAGTTTTGCTATTCTTAGTGTTTTAAATGCTTCTTTAAGAAGTTTACAAATATACGAAATCTAAGGAGTACTTAACAACATTCCATTATAGGAATATAGAAGTGTGTATTAGTTGCGCGACCTGCTTTGTTTCCTACTGTTTTTAAAGCAACATCTTGTATTTTTGTCAGCCAGAACCAATATTTTTTCGAATACATGAAACACCCCTTTTCTAATACAGCTCTTAAGCTGATTTTGTTATTGGCATTCTTCACTACCCAGTTTATAACCGCTTGTACCTCTATGTCCTCTTCTGACACAGCTCTTAAAACCGGCCCCTGGCGCGTTGTGCTTCATACACAAGGCCAGGAAATTCCTTTTATCATGGAAGCGAAGGAGGTAGAAGGGGCTACCGTTTTCTACCTCGTTAATGGCGAGGAGCGTATCCTGCTCGATGATATCCAGCAGCAAGGCGATTCCGTGAAGATCGGCCTGCACATTTTTGATGCGGACCTGATCGCTAAAGTGGAGGGCAACCAACTGAAAGGCCTTTTTGTGAAGAACGATGCCACGCCCCCCTATGCGATTCCTTTTACAGCCGTGCACGGCAAGAACAACCGCTTTGCAGAAAGCCCTGCTGCAGCTTCCTATAACTTTGACGGCAAGTGGGAAGTGGTATTCGACGAAGAGAATGGAAACACCTATGATGCTATCGGGGTGTTCGAGCAAAAGGATAATTACGTGACGGGCACCTTCCTGACAGAGACGGGCGACTACCGCTACCTGGAGGGCCAGGTGGAGGGAGACCAGCTAAAGTTATCGACCTTCGACGGCAACCATGCCTACCTCTTTACCGCCACCCCTAGCGGCGATAGCACGCTACAAGGGCAGTTCTACTCGGGCATGACTGGCCACGAGACCTGGACAGCAAAACGTAACGAAAACGCGCAGCTGGCCAGCGCCGATACCCTCACGTACCTGAGGCCAGGCTACGAGACTTTGTCTTTCACCTTTCCAAACCTGCAAGGGGAACCTGTATCGCTGTCTGATCCCAAGTACAAAGGCAAGGTCGTACTGGTGCAGCTGCTCGGCTCCTGGTGCCCGAACTGCATGGATGAGACCAAGTTTCTGGCCCCCTACTACGAACAGAACAAGGACCGCGGCCTGGAAATCATCGGCCTGGGATTCGAGCGCAGCCCTGAGTTTGAGAAAGCCGCGGCACGCCTGGAGAAAATGGAAGAGCGCTTCGATATCGGGTATGATTTGTTAGTGGCCGGTGTGTCCGACAAGGAGGCAGCCGCCAAAGCGCTCCCAGCTCTGAACCACGTGATGTCCTTCCCCACGACCATTTTCATCGACAGGTCCGGCAAAGTGCGCAAAATACACACTGGCTTCTCCGGTCCCGGCACCGGCAAGTACTATGAGGAGTGGGTAGCCGATTTTAACAAAACCATGGACGAGCTGCTGGCAGAGAAGTAGCATGCCTATTTTGTTTCTCAATAGACAGAAAGACAGAGGCTGTTATTTTTACAGTAACAGCCTCTGTCTTTTTTAAGCACTTAGCGAGGTGCCTACAAGAGTAGTGTACAACTTAAGACCTACTGAAGCACGAAGCCTATTCTCTTCCCGTTATGTTGTTACGGCCGGATAAAGAAACAGAAAGGCAGTTGGGGTTGCCACAGAACCCCTTCAGAACATCAGAAAAAGAAAGCTAAGGGTCAGGGTTTCCGCAGTCTCACAATTCTGAAAGTTCCGCCAAAAGCGGCTGGTTCATTTAGCTCAGGCTGCAGCGCAGTATAGCTAATGATTTTACCGATCGATCGGTTAATGTCAGAAAAAAGTGTACTGGCGAACTGGTTCAGCAGATGGCGTATCGGAGAGGGCTTGGTGCCGTCCGGCAAGAACTTATCAAAGACTACTACCGCACCGCCCGGCTTCAGCACCCGCTCTACTTCTTTGATACAGGCTACGGGATCTGGGATAACAGCCAGAATCAGGTGCAGAACGACAGCATCAAAACTTGCGTTGGCAAAACGAAGCGCCTCTCCATTCATAACCGTTGCCTGTACAGGTATGCCCAGTTCTTCGGCGCGCTGCTTCAGCTTCGTAATCATACCAGGGGTGATATCAATGGCAGTAAGGTTCGTGTAACCCTTCAGGTAAGGTAAATCTAAGCCTGTGCCAGCGCCTAATAGCAGAATTGCCTCTGTGGGATTAGCTGATAGCAACTGGATGGAGCGCTTCCGGTATTTACGGAAAACGCGATCGGCAATCAGGTCATAAACCGGAAGGTACAGCGTGTACCGCAGCCGGTTCCAGGTATTCGTGTTCAAGCTCATTTCATAGTGTATTTTGCATATGCAAAGCTAGCTATTGCCCGGAGCCTTCTATTACAGAATTATGGCTGATGCTTATAAAATCCTCTAAATCCGGATTTACAGGATTTCCTAAGATGAACAGGGTAAAGTATCTACTAAACTTGCCCCTAAGTAGCATAGAAATTTCTCGGGCGAATGGATCGGTAGGATTTAAAAATCCTTAATTCATAAATCCTGAATCAGATAATTGCGGTTTATACAAACTTGTTGTGATGAAGCAGTTAAGCTCGCAGGAGCTGCACGCGCTGCGAAATTTCGAAATCCTGCTCATCTGAGAAAATCCTGCAAATCCTGATTCAGATAAAGAAATGCAGTAAATCCAAACAACTGCTACTTCTCGCGCTCGATGGTGTAGGAAATGAGTTGCTCCAGAGAGGTGCGGGACGGGGAAATAGGAAACGTACGCAGTATCTCCAGCGCCTCGGCGTGGTACTGGTTCATCACCTTGATCGTGTAGGAAATGCCGCCGGACTGCTTTACAAAGTCTATGACCTGCTGCACACGCTTGTTGTCGCCGTTGTTGTTCTTCACATTATAAATCACGCGGCGCTTCGTTAGCCAGTCTGCCTCCCGCAGGGCATGGATCAGGGGCAGGGTCATCTTCTTTTCCTTGATATCGATACCCACCGGCTTGCCGATTTCGGCCGTGCCATAGTCAAACAGGTCATCTTTGATCTGGAAAGCGATACCGACCTTCTCTCCGAACAGGCGGGCCTTTTCTACTTCTTCAGGAGTGGCACCGGCCGAGGCAGCGCCTACAGCACAGCAGGAGGCAATCAGCGAAGCGGTCTTTTGGCGGATGATGTCAAAGTAAACATCCTCAGTAATGTCCAGACGGCGGGCCTTCTCAATCTGCAGCAATTCCCCCTCGCTCATTTCCTTCACAGCGTTCGACACGATTTTAAGCAAGGCGTAATCGTCGTTCTGAAGCGAAAGCAGGAGGCCTTTCGACAGGAGATAGTCTCCTACCAGCACGGCAATCTTGTTTTTCCAGAGGGCGTTTACCGAAAAGAAACCACGACGGTAGTTGGCGTCATCCACCACGTCGTCATGCACGAGGGTAGCCGTGTGCAACAGCTCGATCAGGGCTGCGCCACGGTAGGTAGGCTCATCAATATGCTCGTGGAACAGCTTAGCCGTAAAGAACACAAACATCGGGCGCATCTGCTTGCCTTTGCGCTTTACGATGTAGCTCATAATCCGATCCAGAAGCAGCACCTTCGTTTTCATCGAGGCCCTGAACTTCTTTTCGAACAGCTCCATTTCCTGCGCTATGGGCGCTTGTATATCCTTTAGGCTGATGCTCATGTGTCAAGAGCGCAATATTACTACCTCCCTGAGAGGTTTCCAAACGCGTGTTAGCAAAAGCCAGTATAATTAACTTAAAACAGGTATATTGATAAAATAAGGCTTCCAAGCCCTATTAATTGTTAAATTGCCGCACAGCCGGGTTCCTTACAAAGAAGACAGCGGGTAGCCTTACCACAGGCACATTTTCAGGACCCTGGCACCCAGCATGAAACAGAAGATCAGGTTAAGGCACGCAGCAGTTAACAACCCTAAAACATAGCCCCCATGGCAGAGAGCACAAAAGTAGACTTTGTAGTATACCCCGCGCATGGCCGCCCTTTTACCGCCGATGCGACCTTCGTTGCAGATGGACAACCAAAGCCGATCGTGATTTTCACCCACGGGTTCAAAGGCTTTAAGGACTGGGGACACTTTAATCTGCTGGCCAGGTACTTTGCCGAAAGGGGGTTCCTTTTTGTCAAGTTCAACTTCTCCTACAATGGCACCACGCTGGAAGACTACTCGGACGTGCACGACCTGGAAGCCTTCGGCCAGAACAACTTTAGCCTGGAATTGGATGATTTACACGCCCTGCTTGACCTAGTACATGATGCACAGGGGCCACTGCCACAAAAAGAGCTCGACCATAAACGCATTTACCTAATCGGCCATAGCCGCGGGGGAGGCTCTGTTATTTTAAAAGCAGCAGAGGATGAGCGCGTCACGGCTCTTGCTACCTGGGCCGCTGTAAGCGATTTTGACCAACGCTGGGATGAGCTGCAGATGCAGCAGTGGAAACAGGATGGGGTGCAGTGGGTATTAAACGGGCGCACAGGGCAGAAGATGCCGCTTTACTACCAGATCGTGGAGGATTTTTACGCAAACCGGGACCGGCTGGAAGTACCGAAGGCGGTCCGGAAATTAAAGCAACCCCTGCTTATCCTGCATGGAGAGCAGGACGAGACCCTTCCGGTGCAAATGGCCCACGACCTGAAAAGCTGGAAGCCGGACGCCGAAATCGCTTTACTGCCGGAGGCAGACCACTCCTTTGGCGGAAAGCACCCCTACGAGCTGGAGGAACTGCCCTCCCCTGCCCGCACCGCCGCCGACCTCTCCATCGCCTTCTTTCAAAAACATGGCTAAGCTATACCTGCTCCTCGGGGGCAACTTGGGGGACCGCACAAGCTTTTTAAGTCAAGCGCGCGAAAGCATCGCTTCCAGAGTAGGGAGCATCCGACAGAACTCCGGGCTTTATGAAACAGCTGCCTGGGGCAAAACAGACCAGCCTGCTTTCCTGAATCAGGTATTGGAAGTGGAGACAGCACTGCCACCAGAACAGGTATTGCGCACCATTAACGCCATAGAGCAGGAACTCGGTCGGCAGCGACACGAACACTGGGGGGCACGCGTGATCGACATCGATATCTTGTTTTACGACGACATGATCCTGCAAACGCAAAGGCTAACCATTCCGCACCCACAACTACACCTGCGCCGTTTTACCTTGGTGCCCTTAGTTGAAATCGCCCCCATGCTAATTCACCCAGTACTTGGCAAGCACCTGTCTGCTTTACTGAACGAATGCCCCGACGAACTGAAGGTCCGGGTTTTTACGGAGAACTAAGCCGGTTCCTCTCGCAAAGGGGCCTCCATTTTCAGCTCCTGCCGCCGTGTAACAAGGCCAGACCTGATCGCCAGATACACCACCGGGAACATCAGCGCCGTCACCAGGAGACTTATGTAATCATAGGTCATGCCCTCCGCAGTTTCTTCTAGCTGCAGGATTCCTTGCCCATCAAAGCCATACATGGCTCTGTACATCATATTGCCACCCCAATGCAGGCCAAAGCCCAGCCAAATGGATCCGGTTCGGAGTACCGCATAGGCAAAAGTTACCCCAAACACAACAGAGAAAGCCAGGTTCATTAAGTTCAAGCCCTCGTTCCAGAAGTCATCCAGCGTGTAGAGCAGGGTAGCCGTTAATAGAAAACCTTGCATCAGGTTCTTTTTCTGAAAATATGCCAGCCAATATCCCCTGATCATAACATCATTCAGAATTGAGGAAAAGAACATCGCCAGCAGGGCCAAAGAAAGCATGTTCAGGATATAAGAAGTATCCATTACACCTCTTACCTCAAACTTCTCCAACCCATATAAGGCAAGGTACTTGGCCGCATAAACAGAAAACCCAATGATGAAACCAGCGGCGGCGTTCCGCCACCAGCCTCTGTGCAGCCAGAGGCCTAACTCCTGAAGCCCTTTTAGCCGTAGGACAAACTTTGCTACAAGGGAGGCGAGTAAGAAGAAGCCCAGCCAATAGCACATCCACAACAGGGCCTCATCCTGCTGTAAAAACCGGGGCACTCCGTTTACATACAGGTTCAGCAGCAGGAAGGCAGCGGTCCACACCACAGGGGACATTCTATTTTCCATAGGTTTAGTTGTTTAAGCTAAGTTTACAAGTACGATTCCATACAGAAATGTAAGAAATTGTAGCCATAACCGTATCAAGCAAAAAAACAAAGCGATGCGGAAATACCCACATCGCTTTGTTTTTCTTTTAACTGCCCACACCAAACCTTAATGCCTTTCTCCAAAGATGAAGAACCGGCTAGCTTGGTTAAAGCACCTTTAACAGGCTATTCCGCAGAACTTACCTCGGCAGTTCGGTCGATCTTTTTCACAAGCCCTTGCAGGACCTTGCCCGGCCCACACTCTACAAAGCTTGTGGCTCCATCGGCGATCATCTGCTGTACAGACTGTGTCCAGAGGACGGGGGCGGTAAGTTGGTGAATCAGGTTTTGCTTGATTTCCTCCGGGTCGGTGTGCGCCTTTGCATCTACGTTCTGGTAGATAGGGCAAATCCCCTGGCTAAAGGTTGTTTCTTTGATGGCCTTGGCCAGTTCTACCTCGGCTGGTTTCATCAACGGCGAATGAAATGCTCCGCCAACCGATAAAGGCAGCGCGCGCTTGGCCCCAGCCTCCTTCAGCTGCTCACAGGCTACCTCTATTCCTCTGTTTGTACCGGAAATCACTAGCTGCCCCGGACAGTTATAGTTGGCAGGCACTACTACCTCACCTTCAATGGAAGCGCACACTTCCTCTACTTTCGCATCTTCCAGGCCAAGCACAGCCGCCATGGTAGAGGAGTTCGCCTCGCAGGCAGCCTGCATGGCCATCGCCCGCTTGTATACCAGGCGCAAGCCATCTTCAAAGCTTAGCACCTGACTGGCAACTAACGCAGAGAACTCACCTAAAGAGTGCCCGGCCACCATGTCGGGCTGGAAGTCTTTTGCCACGGCAGCCTGAGCTACTGAGTGCAGGAAAATAGCAGGTTGCGTTACCCTTGTGCGACGCTGCTCTTCTTCAGGGCCGTTAAACATGATTTCCGTGATGTTGAAACCAAGAATCTCGTTTGCTTTGTCAAACAGCTGCCTCACTTCTTCGTGCTGCTCGTACAGGTCTTTACCCATCCCTACAAACTGAGCTCCTTGGCCTGGGAAAACATATGCCTTTTTCATTACTTATGATTGGTTAATTAATTTCTTCGCAATCAGCGGAGGAGACAAAAGCTCAGCAAAAGGACAAGCCCGTAAACCCGGGGCACGCCTTCCCGCTGCGCCAGACTGTAAGACCAGAAGAAACTTTAGCGGTAACTCTTCCCGGCTTTTGTCTTTTAAGCTACAAACCTTGCCCTTTCTTCAGGGCTTGGCAAGGTGCAACTCTCCGTGCGACCAGTGATTTTATAGCGGTGTTTGGCTATAAAGCGGTACACAAAATTGCGGAAAGATAAAGGAATAAAGCGGAAATGCGAAAGTATGGAAAAGGGAAAGTTAAGATGGCGGGCAATGCGTAGGACTGCATCCGACTCTGTATAAAGCCTCTCCTGCTCATAAAATAAAACAGAATCAGGCACAGGCTCAGGGCGCCGGACCTGTGGCACAAGCTGCTCTAGTAAGCCTGACTGCAGAGAGGCAAAGTACAGGTTTTGTTTTCGGTTATGCTTTAAAACCAGCTGTATGCTGAATTGGCAAAAGCCGCAGGTGCCATCATAAAAAACAATGGCTGCGTCCTGCGGCTTTTCCAAATCTTGTAGAATCATTTCTAGCGAAGTACTTCGACCCATCCTTTATAGGTGGACCTTACTTTAGCGGGGTCTATGGAGTAGAACTCTACCTCTGCCTCATAATAGTAGGTTCCGTCTGGCAGCCGGTTTCCGTCCTTGTCCACGCCAGGCCAGTTGATGTAGACGTCGTCGCCGCCCCCGTCCAGGGCCCGCTTCTCGTACACCAGGTTACCCCATCTGTTGAACACCTTGAAGTTCATGCTCTTCACGAAGGCTGTCTTCTGGTCAGGGCGGAACACGTCGTTGAGCCCGTCACCGTTCGGTGTGATGATGTTCGGCAACATGAAGGAGATACAGTTATCCTTGCACACCTCATTGCTAACCGGGCTCTCCCTGCCCGCCGTATCGGTGGCCGTCACCACGTAGCAGCCGGCATAGGACCGGAGATCGCCGTGCGTAAACGTTGTCTCTGTCGTCGTCGCCAGCTTGGTGAACTCGCCGTCGGCCGTGTCCTTGAAGTAGACGGTGTAGAAGTCGATCTGATCGGTGCAGTCGCCCGTTATCTGTGGCACCCACGTCAGCACATTGCTGTACGGAGGCCTTCTAGGACTATTGGCAAAAGCTTCGCAATCCAACTGGTCGATGCTCAGCTCCGGCGCGCACACCACCTTAGGCAAGGTGCTGCACATCACCTGGCTTCTGTTAAACAGCGGCTCAGGCAGCCCTTCTATATCGTAAGTACCCACTGTCTCCACATAGTAGCAGTACTCCTGTCCCCGCTGCAGCCCCGCGTCTCCAAAGGCACCCGTATCGGTGTAGGATCCTGTGCTCCCGCTTACCTGCACGCTGTCGATCAGGGTATACTCCCCATCCACCAAACGGTAAATGCGGTGCTTAAAGACACTGTTATCCCACGGCACGTCGTACGTCCAGCTCAGGTTGATCGCCTTCTCATCGTTTGCAGCCGCTTCTACATCCAACCGCACGCTCGAAGCTTCGGTGCTGTCGCGCAACTCGGTCGGGCCTGCTCCTGCCCGCGGCGCCTGGTAGAACTCCAGACGATAGCGGTAGGCCTCCTCCAGGGTATTCAGCCCCTCGTCTACAAAAGTTGTGTCACGCAGGTTACGGCTCGTGTAAACTACATCGTACCCCTCTCCAGGTTCCATTCCCTGCTTGCGCAGTAAACGGTACTCGAAAGGCGGCGTCAGGCGCTCTGCCTCTGGCTGTGTCCAGCGCACGGTGATCTGCCCGTTGGTGGCATCCGTTTCGTCTACCGTTACATTGGTCAGGTAAGGAACGTCGCGGTCGATTTCCACGCAGGCCTCGTTGGAGGCAAGACTCTCCCCACGTCCAGGCGACGGGAAGGTGGCGTAGATCATGTAGCAGTACTCCATGCCAGCCTTCAGGCCGGCCCCGTTGTTGTCGTCGAAAAAGGTCGCCTCGCCGGCATCCACCTCGCCTACCAGCACATAGCCGGTGCTGGCAGGGATGCCTGTCTGGCACACGTCCGGCTCAAAACCCGAAGGTCCTTCCCGTCGGTAGATACGGATCTTGCTCGCATTTTGGCAGATGTAAGGATCCCAGGTCAGGGTCACGTTGCGACTGGCGCCCTCAGCAGCCAGGTTTTGCGGAGGCGGCCCTACTACCTTGATGTTCCAGGGCTGCAGGTCAGCCAGGCGCGTTTCTCCCGGCGGCCGGACGTCCTCGGCCCTGAACACGACCTGATAAGGTCGCTCCCGCACATCCTCACAAGAGGTATTCCAGGTCAGCAAACCGGTCGTCTCGCCGGCTACACGGCGCGTCACCTCGAAGGTGGCCGGGGGCACAATGCCGGATCCCGCCACTGTCAGGTCAATCAAATCGCCATCCGGGTCTGTTGCCCGCACTACGCCCTCAAGCACAGTGCCAGCCACGATACAGGTATCCTTCGGCTCCAGAACGGGCGGTTTGTTGGGTGTTTCCTTCACCAGTATCTGCATGTCGCGCACCACTTCGCCGAGTTTGACGGCCCCACCGTTGGGTGACACCCGCCATTCCTCTACTATAAAGGCGACATTGTATTCCCCTTTGCGGCAAGGCGCGTCCCACACCAACTGCCCGTCCTGCAGGTCCAGCGTCAGGAAAGCATTGCCCTGCGCGTCGGAGGTGGTACAGTTGAATGTGCGGTCCGGGAGCGAATAGCCCGGAACCGGGGCAATCACGCCATTCGGGCCGATGTACTTCGGCACCGACAGCTTAAAAGCGAGGCTGTCCCCATCCGGGTCGTAGGCGCCGGGGTTGTGCACGTACTTACGGCCCACGGCAGCAAGGTCTATCGGCGCCACGGTAAGCACCGGTGTGCTGTTGAAGCCACGGAGGGCATTGATGTTGATCGTCGTGGAAATGAAGAAGGAGCGCTGATCGGATGGCGCTGCCATGTTCAGGATACCGGGGTTCCGGTTTATACCATTCCAGGAAACAGTATAGGTTCCGTCAGAAGGGTATGTGTATTCCCATTTGAATACTTCCTTGTCTGTGTCGTTTCCGATGTCCGTCACCGAAAGACGGGGTACTTCAATCACATCCCCTGTACCGGTGTTAATATAAACGACAGGGTCATCAGCGGAAGAAGCCTGGTCCGTGTACATGACCATGGTAAAGAAAAAGCGACGAGGGTTAGGGTTAGGCGTGGTATCTCTCTTTGCGGTGATATCTCCTGCCCTAATGTGCGTGGCCTGCGCCTCGTTGAAACTTCCCCACATTAAAATCAGCACCCACAAGAGACTAACACGCAACAAATACCTCATGCGTAAGATATGCGGCATATAAGTATAATTTGGCGGTAAAAATTGCTACAATGTATAACTACAAAAATTTAATTTTATTATCAACAAAAGGAAGAAATGTGGGTTTAAAGGTAGTAGTTTTTTGTCCTACGCACATCAATTTAGATTGATTCAAAATATTGCATTTAAATTGTTTTATATACGTACCGGAAGTACCTTTGAGAATTTAAAACGCACACTTATTTAACCTTTAACAAATACAGATGAGTTGGTTTACTAAAACGTTTTCCAGTACAATTGGCCGTAAAATCGTGATGTCGATTACCGGCCTTTTTCTGTGCTCATTCCTGGTGGTTCACCTGATTGGCAACCTACAATTACTGGCCAGTGACGGAGGAGATGCTTTTAACGTTTACTCCGCATTTATGGGGACAAACAAGGTGATTCGCTTTATGGAACTAATTCTGGTCCTCGGCTTTGTGTTCCATATTTACGACGCCATCGTGCTTACCCGCCGCAATAAATCTGCCCGCCCCATTGACTATGCTGAGCAGCGCCCGCAGGAAAACAGCACCTGGTCGTCCCGTAACATGGGGCTTTTGGGCACTGTGATTCTGGTGTTCCTTATCATTCACCTGTATAACTTTTTTGTACCGGCTCGCTTCGGTGGTTTGGACACTGTTTCCATCGACAATGAAGTGTACGACAACCTGTATGCTGAGGTAATTTATGCTTTCAGCCAGTGGTGGTACGTGCTGATTTATGTGCTTTCGATGATTGCACTGGCCTACCATCTGATTCATGGTTTCCAGAGCGCCTTCCAGACCCTGGGTCTAGACCATAAGAAATACACACCGTTCATTCAGAAGTTTGGCTACGCTTTCTCTATCCTTGTTTGCTTAGGCTTTGCCGCCATTCCGCTGTATGTGTTCTTCTTCTTTTAATTGTAACTGTCTTTGATATTACTATGATATTAGATTCTAAGATCCCGGAAGGCTATTCTTTAGCTGAGGTTTGGGATAATCATAAATTCAACGTAAAGCTGGTTAACCCGGCTAACAAGCGTAAATACGATATTATTGTAGTTGGTACAGGTCTTGCCGGTGCCTCCGCTGCAGCAACATTTGGAGAACTTGGCTATAACGTGAAGGCTTTCTGCTTTCAGGACTCCCCTCGCCGCGCGCACTCTATTGCGGCACAGGGTGGTATTAACGCAGCCAAGAACTACCAGAACGACGGCGACTCTGTTTTCCGTCTTTTCTATGACACTATCAAAGGAGGCGACTACCGTTCCCGCGAAGCGAACGTTTACCGCCTGGCGCAGGTGTCGGTGAACATCATCGACCAGTGCGTGGCACAAGGGGTACCTTTCGCACGTGATTACGGCGGGCTGCTGGCCAACCGTTCCTTCGGTGGTGCCCAGGTGTCCCGTACCTTCTATGCCCGTGGCCAAACAGGGCAGCAGCTGTTGCTAGGTGCCTACTCTGCCCTGAACCGCCAGATTGCTTATGGCAAAGTGAAGATGTACCCTCGTACTGAAATGCTGGACCTGGTAGTTGTCGACGGCAAGGCACGCGGTATCGTGGTGCGTAACCTCATCACCGGTAAGGTAGAGTCGCACAGTGCCCACGCCGTAGTATTGGCAACAGGGGGGTACGGAAATGTCTTCTTCCTGTCTACCAACGCCATGGGCTCTAACGCCACCGCAGGCTGGAGAGCACACAAGAAAGGGGCTTTGTTCGCTAACCCATGCTTCACGCAGATTCACCCAACCTGTATCCCGGTATCCGGAGGCTATCAGTCTAAGCTTACCCTGATGTCTGAGTCCCTGCGAAACGACGGACGTGTGTGGGTACCTAAGACGGTGGAAATTGCACAACGCCTGAGAAAAGGAGAGATAACAGTTAACGATATTCCGGAAGGGGACCGCGACTATTACCTGGAGCGTAAGTACCCGGCCTTTGGTAACCTGGTACCGCGCGACGTGGCTTCCCGTAATGCGAAGCTTGTTTGCGACGAAGGACGCGGTGTAGGATCTTCTGGTCTGGCCGTTTACCTGGATTTTGCGGATGCCATCAAGCGTGACGGGCAGCCGGCCATTGCCGCCAAGTATGGCAACCTCTTCGAGATGTACCAGAAGATCACCGATGAGAACCCGTACGAGCGGCCAATGCGCATCTACCCTGCCGTGCACTATACCATGGGCGGCCTTTGGGTTGATTACAACCTGATGACAACAGTACCTGGCTTGTACGCTGCCGGAGAGTGTAACTTCTCCGACCACGGTGCTAACCGCCTGGGTGCTTCTGCCCTGATGCAGGGTCTGGCTGACGGCTACTTTGTGTTGCCTTACACCATTGGGGATTACCTGGCTAAAATGCCTTACGACAAGGTACCAACAGACCACCCTGCCTTTGTGGAGGCAGAGCAGAGCGTGAAGGACATGACCGACAGGCTGCTTTCCATTAAAGGAAAGCGCACCGTAGACGACTTCCACAAAGAGCTGGGACAAATCATGTGGGACTACTGCGGTATGGCCCGTAATGCAGAAGGCTTGGCCTTTGCGAAACAGGCGATTCGCAAGCTGCGCGAAGAGTTCTGGAAAGACGTGAAGGTAACTGGCGTGAACGAAGAACTGAACCAGACACTGGAGAAGGCACACCGTGTAGCTGACTTCCTGGAATTAGGTGAGTTGATGGTAACAGACGCGCTGCACCGAGAGGAGTCTTGTGGCGGTCACTTCCGCGAGGAGTACCAGACCCCTGAGAACGAGGCCCTACGTGACGATGAGAACTTTGCCTACGTGGCAGCATGGGAGTTTACTGGCGTAAACGGCGAACCAAAACTGCACAAAGAAGAGCTCAAGTTCGAGAACGTGAAACTGACGCAGCGTAGCTACAAGTAATAAGTTAAAAACAAGAAATTATGAATTAGAAGTGAGTATGGCGTAAACAGAACGCTTCTCAGAGCAACTCCTAATTCGAAGTTCATAATTCAAATTTGTATAGAAATGGCTGGAAGTAATCCAAATGCTAAACCAATGGACCTGACACTAAGGGTTTGGCGCCAAAAAGATAGAAACGCAGCAGGTGCGCTTGTTACGTACCCTGTAAAGGGTATCTCTCCGGATATGTCTTTCCTGGAGATGCTGGACGTACTCAACGAAGACCTGCTGATACGCGGTGAAGAGCCAATCGCTTTTGACCATGACTGCCGCGAGGGTATTTGCGGTATGTGTAGCCTGTTCATCAACGGCCGTGCACACGGACCGGAAAAAGGAACAACCACCTGCCAGCTGCACATGCGTCACTTTAAAGACGGGGACACCATCACGATCGAACCATGGAGGGCTGCGGCTTTCCCGGTACACAAAGACCTGGTGGTAGACCGCTCTGCCTTCGACCGTATTCAGCAAGCTGGTGGCTATATCTCTGTAAACACGGGAGGTGTTCCTGATGCCAATGCTATTCCGATTCCAAAGTCTGTTGCAGACAAGGCCTTCGATGCGGCTACTTGTATTCAGTGCGGCGCCTGCGTGGCGGCATGTAAAAATGCATCCGCTATGCTGTTTGTGAGCGCCAAGGTATCGCAGCTGGCTTTGCTTCCGCAAGGTAAGACAGAGCGCAAGACGCGCGTGGAGAACATGGTTGCCCAGATGGATAAGGAAGGCTTCGGCGCCTGCACGAACACAGGTGCCTGTGCCGCAGAATGCCCGGTGGGTATCTCGTTAGAGAACATCAACATGCTGCGAAGCGAGTACATTCTTGCCAAAGCAACCTCTGAGAACCTGTAGTAAGTAAACTTTTCCTCCTACAGGAGTATACAAAAAGGCGAGACACAACAGTTCTCGCCTTTTTGCTTTAAAGTATGTATAAAGCACTTTTAACAGCCGCATCATAACCTTAACTAACCGCATCTGTTAAAAGGGAAAGCCACTAGTAAACATGATCACACTTATATCAGGCACAAACCGACCTTCGTCCAGATCAAGAGCTATTGCTAACATGTATGCGACTATGTTGGAGGAACGCGGGCAGGCTTTCAAGATTCTTGACTTGGCAGACGTCCCATCGGATTTTATTGTGTCAGCCATGTATGAGAACACCGGAAAGAACCAGCGCTTTAACCAACTAACAGAAATGATCAAGGCTTCCGATAAGTTTGTGTTCGTGGTGCCTGAATATAACTCCTCCTTCCCGGGCGTGCTGAAGGCCTTTATTGATGCCCTGGATTACCCCTGTCCTTTCCAAAATAAGAAAGGGGCTCTTATTGGACTATCTTCGGGTATGCAGGGCAGCGGGCTTGCCCTTAGCCACCTGACAGATATATTAAATTACCTGGGCATGCATATTATGGCCATGAAGCTCAAGCTGGCCCACATCGAGAAAAACTTCGATGGAAAGCAGCTTACCAGCAAACTGTATAATGAGCTCTTACAACAACACGTAGAGCAACTGATCTCTTTTTAAAGCTTCTGTCTGCTTGCGTCTACAGAATTCTTGCCTTGTATAAACAAAAGGGCCTGTACGATCTGGTACAGGCCCTTTTGCTTTACTCTTACTTGAAACTTAGTCGACGTTATCGTGCAGGAAGCGATTATCGCCAAGAATCTCGTTGTCATCGTTTAAGTTGAAACGGGAGATGTTACGCTCGGAAGAATGAGCCACTCTCTCCAGCGACACATTTCTGCGCAGGTAAGCCGGTACGTCCAGCTTCTCCTTGATGGCTTCGGAGGTAATCTCAGAGCTCAGCATGCGCAGGCGCTCACGCCGCTCTTCAGCACGACGCTGCATCAATTCTCTTTCTTCTGCCTGACGGGCTGCCGCCTCGCGCTCTCTGGCACGGGCCGCCATGATCTCTTCTTCCTGCGAAGCAGCGTAGTTGTTCTGCTGCACGTTTCCGTCCAACTCAAATACGATCGGCTGTGTACGTGGCTGCTCTACTGGTCGGCGCGTTGGCTCATAACCTTGCTGCGGCGCCTGTGGCTGTTGCGGTTGCACCGGAGGCTGTGGCGGCGCAACAGGTGCCGGTGCTACAGGCTTGGCTACGAAAGTGGCCACCTCTGGTGCAGGAACAGGCTCTGGCTTAGCAGGCTCGCTTACTTCAATTTTTTTTTGGCTCTCCAGGTCAAACACCGTCTTTTTTGGCTCGATAATGCTCTGGGTATCGCTTGCGAAACCTGTGGCAATAACAGTTACACGGATGCTCTGCCCCAATGATGAATCAATACCATGACCAAAAATCACTTCTGCCTCCTGGCCAGCTTTATCCTGGATATACTCTGTGATCTCTGTCAGTTCATCCATTTCCAGTTCAGCCTGCTCGCCTGACATAATAGAAAGCAGGATCTTTTGGGCACCATGGATGTCGGTGTTGTTAAGCAAAGGAGAAGAAAGAGCCTCTTCGGCAGCACGCAGGGCACGGCCCTCGCCCTCTGTTGTTGCAGAACCCATTACTGCAGCACCAGAGTCTTTCATTACTGTTTTAACGTCTTCAAAGTCAACGTTTACTTCAGCAGTTACCGTAATGATCTCCGCAATTGACTTGGCTGCCGTAGTCAACACGTTGTCAGCCTTCGCAAAAGCCTCCCGGATGGTCAGGTTTCCGAACATCTCCCGAAGCTTATCGTTCAGGATCACCAGGATTGTGTCGCAGTTTTCGCTCAGCTCCTTCACACCGTTTTCGGCGGCAGTCTTTTTCTTCTTGCCTTCAAAGGCAAACGGCGCTGTTACAATTCCCACTGTCAGGATACCCAGCTCTTTGGCTACCTTCGCAATGACAGGGGCTGCACCCGTACCGGTACCACCTCCCATACCTGCTGTGATAAAGACCATTTTGGTATCAGCGCTTAGCATCTCCCTGATCTCCTCTTTGCTCTCCAGCGCCGCATGCTTTCCCTTCTCAGGGTTAGCACCTGCCCCAAGGCCTTCTGTCAGGTTCTGCCCGATTGCCAGCTTATTCGGAACACTGCTGCTCTTCAAAGCCTGAGCGTCGGTGTTACAGATAATGAACTCTACGTCCTTAATTCCTTGGCTATACATGTGGTTTACAGCGTTACTACCGCCGCCGCCCACGCCAATCACCTTTATAATGGACTTACCGGTAGCTGGCAAATCAAATGTGTAAGCTGATGTCATACTTAAATTCTCCTGCTCTAATGGGTTAATAACTTTGTTTGTTGTCGATGTCGTCTGATAAGAAGCCTTTCAGTTTCTGCAGCAGCCCGCCGCCACTGTTGCCCGGAGCCTTTACCTCTGCCTGCTTTGGCTGCTGGTATACCGGTTCCTCTGTCCTGCTGTAAGAATCCACGCGCTGGTCCAGCGGTTGGTAACCGGCCAGGACTAAGCCTACACTGGTCGCATACATCGGGCTCTTCACGGCATCTACTTTAGATCGTCCCAGGTGCTCGTTCGGGTAACCGATGCGCGTGTCCATGCCGGTGATGTACTCTGTCAGCTGCACCAGGTTCTGTAACTGCGCACCTCCACCTGTCACCACAATGCCGGCTGCGAGGCTGTTGGCATAGCCTGACCGCACAATCTCAGCATACACCAGTTCCACGATCTCTTCCATTCTGGCTTCAATGATGTAGGCCAGGTTTTTAATGGAGATCTCCTTCGGTGTGCGGTCCCGTAGCCCCGGGATCGAAACAATTTCGTTCTCAGACGCTTCGTCGGCAATGGCCTTGCCAAACTTCACTTTTAGCTGCTCTGCCTGGTTTTGCATCACCATGCAGCCCTGCTTGATATCAGACGTAATAATATTCCCTCCAAAAGGAAGAACTGCCGTATGGCGAATAATATTGTCTTTGAATATAGCCAAATCGGTTGTACCGCCGCCAATGTCCACTAAAGCAACACCTGCTTCCTTCTCCTCCTCGCTCAGCACAGACATGCTGGAGGCAAGGGGTTCCAGGATCAACTGGTCTACCTCCAGGCCTGCGCGCGACACGCACTTGTTGATGTTGTTAATGGCATTTGACTGCGCCGTGATGATGTGGAAGTTACCCTCCAAGCGCACGCCGGACATCCCAACCGGGTCCACGATGCCCTCCTCATAGTCCACTTTGTACTCCTGCGGCATCACGTGAATGATCTCACTGCCAGGAGGCGTCACCAGGCGGTACATATCGTTTGTAAGGCGGTTCACATCTTCCAGCCGGATCTCATGGTCAGTTACCTGACGGGTAATGCTGCCGTTGTGCTGCAGGCTCTTGATATGCTGGCCCGCAATACCCACGTTTACCACGCCGATATTAATTCCGGATTGCTCTTCTGCCTGACGAATCGCTCTTCTGATGGCCTCTACTGTTTTGTCGATATTGCTTACTATGCCCCGCACTACTCCCTCGGAGGTAGCTTTGCCCATCCCTAATATCTCCAGCTTGCCAAACTCATTTTTACGACCTACCAGTGCGCAAACCTTGGTTGTGCCAATATCCAAGCCCACTACTATTTTGTCGTTCTGCATATCTTGTGTCTGTTATTCGCAAATAATCTGATCCTCGTACTCAACATTTACCCTTTTATATTTTTCCCAGCCCATCACAGGCAGTACTTCTTTATAAAAGACCATTAGCTTCTTAAATTTCTGCTCCACCCGGTCCGGCTTCCCGAACTCAATGCTGTGCTCACCTACCTGCGGCAGAAAAGTGACTTTGCCCTTGCCATCTATGTGCATCTGGGCAAGCTGGGCTTTCCAAAACGCATCCTGCTCAATGAACTGCAGTAAGGAAAGATAAGAGTAGCCTATAGAATCCTGAAAGAATCCTTTGTCAGATGACTTAACAAGCGCTGACTTGGTGATAGGGATTACACGAGCGGTGTATCTGTCTGACAGAGGAAGAATAGTTCCCTCTGCGTCGATGTAGACATCCTGATCTGATCGTATAATTCTCGCTATAGGCCTGTTTTGTTTTACCTGTACATGGACGTTCCCATCTAAACCTCGGTACACTTCCGCATTCTTCACAAATTTATGCGCTTCGATGCGTTTTTCAAGGTTCTTCAGGTCAATGTTTTGATTGGGGAGCCCCTCTAATTTTCGCTCTCCCTCGCGGGTGAGCAAGTCCCTGACTTCCCTGTCCCCAATAAAGTAATTGTTGTACTCATTTTCAACATTTATTGACACTTTTTCACAGACTTTTTCATTTTGCCGTGAGGAAGCAAAGCCCGCCAAAGCGCCAATTGTAACGATGCTACAACCTGCAAAAATTAAAGATTTTATTTTACTATTCAAGCCCATTTCAGTTATTTTCTAAAAAATTTCTTAATGGCTTTACGAGCGTATCAATGTCCCCGGCCCCCACGGTGGCCAAGACATCAAAATCACCGTTTTTGAACAGATTTCCCACAACTTCCTCCTTGTGCATTAGCTCCTTTATGGGGCTTTTTACCTGCTCCAGCACCATCTCGGAGGTCACCCCCGGGATCGGTTTTTCACGGGCCGGATAGATGTCCAGCAACACCAACTCGTCGGCCTTGCTCAGGCTCTCGGCGAACTCGTCGGCGAAGTCCCGGGTGCGGCTGAAAAGGTGTGGCTGAAATATCACTTTTATTCTCTTGTTTGGATACAAAGCGCGCAGCGAAGTCATGAAGGCATCTATCTCTTTCGGGTGGTGCGCATAATCGTCGATATACACCTTGCCCTTGCCTTCATACACAAACTCAAAGCGCCGCTTCACCCCGCTAAAAGTCTCGACTCCGTCACGTATTTTTTCTTCCGTCACCTTCAATGCCTGCGCTACCAACACAGCTGCCAGCGCATTCTCAGCATTGTGATAGCCGGGTACTCCCAGGCGCAGCGAAGGGATGTTACCAAAGGGACTTTCCACTCCGAACTCAAACCAGCGCCCACGGATCGCAAGGTTCTTGATGTGGGCTTCCCCGCCCTCCAAACTGTACTTTACAATGTGCACCCCCGCTTGTATGAGGTCTGTTAAGCGCGGGTCCGTTTTCTCCTGTAAAAACAGATAGCCGCCGGGCTTAATTTGGCTAATGAACCGCTGAAAAGTTCGTATCAGTTCCTCCTTATCGCCATAAATATCCAAATGGTCTGGATCTGCGGAAGTTACAATTGCAATTTCCGGAAACAGGGTCAGGAAGGAACGGTCGTACTCGTCGGCCTCCACCACCACAACCTCTTTCTCCACAGCCCCTTTCCCAATCAGCAGATTGGAGTTTAGATTTGTCGCAATCCCGCCCAGAAAGGCAGAGCAGTCCACCCCGGCATGGTGCAGCAAATGCGTTACCATCGAAGAAGTGGTCGTCTTGCCGTGTGTGCCTGCTACTGCAACCGTATAGGCCGAAGCGGTAATGATGCCCAACACCTCCGAACGTTTCTTGATCATGTACTGCTGCTCCCGCAGGTAAGCCCACTCGCTGTGCTCTGCAGGAATAGCGGGGGTGAGGACCACCAGTGTCTGCTGCTTGTGCTGCAGGATTTCTTCGGGCAGTAAGGCTATGTTATCCTCGTAATGCACCTCAATCCCCTCCTGCTCGAGCGCTTCGGTTAAGGGGGTACGCGTTTTATCATATCCCCAGACCGGGTAGCCCTTGGCCTTGAACCATCGGGCAATGGCGCTCATCCCTATTCCGCCAATGCCTAGAAAGTAGATGTATGAATAGTTGTCCAGTCTCACCCGATTAATTTTATAAGTTCGTTCACAATATCGGCCGCCGCGTTCGGGCGGGCCATTTTCAGAATATGCCGCCGCAGGCGCTGCTGCGCCTGCTCGTCCTGTGCTAACTGCAGGGTGGTCGGTATCAGTTTTTCCCCCGCCTCGGTATCCCGTACCAAAAGCGCTGCCTCCTGCTCTACCAACGCCATGGCATTCTTGGTCTGGTGATCTTCGGCCACGTTTGGAGAAGGCACCAGCACAGCGGGTTTCCCAGCCAAACACAACTCAGAGATAGACAGGGCCCCGGCCCGGGATATCACTACGTCCGCAGCGGCATAAGCCAGGTCCATGCGCTTGATAAAGTCAAAGGCGTAAATCCCTTTCCCCTCGAACTGTTGTTCCAAAGCTTTTGCCTCCGGGAAAAATGCTTTACCTGTCTGCCAGACAAGCTGATAGCCGCCTTCCACGATTTGTGCAAGCCCGGTAGCAACGCTACGGTTTATCGTTCTGGCGCCAAGGCTTCCGCCAATCACCAAAATCACTTTCTTGTCTTTTTGCAGGCCAAAATGCCCCAAGGCCTCTTCCCGCTTCAGATGGCTGTCCAGGATGTCGCTGCGCACGGGGTTTCCGGTCAGCACCAGTTTCTCAGCCGGGAAAAAAGCCTCCATGTTGGGGTAGGCCACACAGACCTTGTCCACCCGTTTGGCCAGCAGTTTGTTCGTAATCCCCGCATAAGAATTCTGCTCCTGGATCAGGGCAGGTATCCCACGTGAGGTTGCTGCATAAAGCAAAGGACCACTGGCATAACCGCCCACGCCAACCACCGCATCCGGCTTAAACTCTTTAATTATCTTATGCGAGGCCCGCACACTGGAAAGCACTTTCAACGGAAACGACAGGTTATCCAACGTCAGGCGCCTTTGCAGCCCACTGATCCACAGCCCCACGATCTTGTAACCAGCCTCTGGCACACGCGTCATCTCCATGCGGCCCTTGGCCCCCACAAACAGGATCTCTGCCTCCGGGTTTACGGCCTTTAGCTGGTTTGCTATGGCCACCGCCGGGTAAATGTGCCCGCCGGTGCCGCCGCCACTGATGATTACACGATATGGTCTTTCGCTTCTAGGCATTGATCGGTGCATTTATGGCTGTACTAACAGGAACTGCCACATTGGCTTTCTCCGACTCCTGCTCATCGCTACGGCTCACGCTCAGGATGATTCCCACGGAGATGCCCGTAAAGATCAGGGAAGTGCCTCCCATGCTGAGCAAAGGAAGCGGCAAACCTGTGATAGGCCCTAATCCTACAGCCACGGCCATGTTCACCATCCCCTGCAGCACCAGGCTAAAGCTTACTCCGGCAGAGAGCAAACCACCAAAGGCCCCATTGCTCTTACTAACCGTAACAAGCCCCCGATACAGGAGCGCCAGGTAGAGGAACAGCACCGCCACTCCCCCGATCAAGCCATACTCTTCCAGTATGATGGCATAGATAAAGTCTGAATAAGGGTGCGGCAGGATGTCCCGCTGATCACTGTTTCCCGGCCCTTTCCCCACGAGCCCGCCTGTGGCAATGGCAATGTAGGACTGCTCCAACTGAAAGGGCACCTCGTTCGGGTCCATAAAGTCTTCGAAGCGACTAATAGCCGTGCCCATACGCTGTCCTAATGCCAGGGCTGAGCCACCTACTACTATACCTATCAGCACCACGGCGCCAAGGTACTTGAAGGGCACACGGCCAATGAACATGAGCAGCATACAGGTTGCAAACAAGAGGACAGCCGTAGAGGTATTCGTTAAAGCAATCAAAGCACAGATCGCCACTGTCCAGATCAGCATCGGCACCAGCGTGCTTTTCCAGTTCTCCAACTCTTGCTGTTTCTTCGACAGCATGCTGGCCAGGTAAGAGATCAGGGCTAGCTTGGCCAAGTCCGAAGGCTGGAAGGTCTGATTAATAACCGGTATCGTGATCCAACGCGAAGCCTCGTTAATGTTAGAGCCGTAGAAGAAGGTAATGATCAGCAATGGCGCCGAAATGATGAGCGCCAGCAAGGACAGCTTAGAATAGTAGCGATAGGGTATCTTGTGGGCAATCCACATAAAGGCCAGCCCCACCAGGATAAGCGAGGAATGCTTTATTAGGAAATACTCTGTGTTACCATCCCGCATCCTGTAAGCAAGCGTACCTGTGGCAGAGTACACAACTGCCACGCTAATCAGCGAAAAGGCAATCACGATACCCCACATCACAGGATCTCCCTTCAGGTTCTTTTGTAACCACTGCTTTATCATAAACCCTCGGCTAAACAGGTTATGTTGTCTTTACTTCTTCAAAACAATCTTTTCTACAGCCTCTTTAAAGCGCTGTCCACGGTGTTCGTAGTTGTTAAACAGGTCGAAGCTCGCGCATGCCGGCGACAGGAGTACGACATCTCCAGGCGTTGACAGGGAGCGGCTTAAGCGCACGGCATACTCGATGGAGGTTGTCTCGGCGATAATCGGCACTACTTTCCCAAAGGCCTGCTTCAGTTTCTCGTTATCCTTGCCCAGGCAAACCAGCACCTTCACTTTTTCCCGGGCCAGCTCCTGTAGGGTGCTGTAATCATTTCCTTTATCTACCCCACCGGCTATCCAGATAATCGGCTGTTTGATACCCTCCAGCGCATACCACACGGCTTCCACGTTCGTGGCCTTCGAATCGTTGATATAGGTTACTTCCTTTGCAACTCCTACCGGCTGCAGGCGGTGCGCTGCATTCTGGAAGGTCTCCAGCGCTTTCTCTATCTCCGCATCGGCAACCCCCATCAACTTGGCCACAGTTACGGCAGCCATGGTGTTGTACTGGTTGTGCTTGCCTATCAGGCTAGACGTAGAGGTATCTACCGACCCCTGGTAGAATTTCTCGTTTACCCGGATTTTACCCCCGTCAAAGTACACCTTGCTAGCTTCAGCGTTACTCAGGGAAAACGGGACAGCCACTCCGGCAAAAGCTTTCGGCTGAAAGGCCCTGGCAATATTTTCGTCATCAGCGTTGTACACAAAGAAGTCTGCCCCGGTCATGTTCTGCGCTATGCGCATTTTAGAGGCGGCGTACTTCTCCATGCTATAGCCGTAGCGGTCGAGGTGATCCGGTGTGATGTTCATCAGCACCGCAATGTGCGCCTTGAACTGGTACATGTTGTCCAGCTGAAAACTGCTCAGTTCCAGTACATAGTACTCGTACTTGTCCTCGATCACCTTCTCGGCCAGACTCTCGCCGATATTCCCGGCTAAGCCTACATTTAACCCCGCGTTCTTTAGCAAGTGGTAAGTCAGAAGTGTCGTCGTCGTCTTACCGTTGGTACCTGTAATACCGATGAACTTTGCCTGGGTATAGCGGCCGGCGAATTCTATTTCGGAGATTACCGGGATCTCCTTTTTGAAAGCTTCCTGAATGATCGGGGCTTTTTCAGGTATGCCGGGGCTTTTGATCAGTTCATCTGCCCCCAGAATACGCTCCGTAGAATGCCTGCCTTCCTCAAAAGGGATAGCGGCAGTGGCCAGCTTGGCTTTATAAGTCTCCTTTATCTGCCCCATGTCCGACACAAACACGTCGAGCCCCTTTGCCTTTGCCAGCAAAGCGGCTCCTACGCCACTCTCTCCCGCTCCTAATATTGCTATCTTCATCGTTTCGTTTTCCTTAGTCCTTGTGGCTTATCTTAACTTCAGCGTCGCCAATGACAAAATGGCCAGCATAATGCCTACAATCCAGAAGCGCCCTACTATCTTGGACTCATGGTAGCCGAGTTTCTGGTAGTGGTGGTGCAGCGGCGACATTTTAAAAATGCGGCGCCCTTCGCCATACTTCTTCTTGGTGTACTTAAAGTAGCTCACCTGCAGCATCACCGACAGGTTTTCTATCAGGAAAATGCCGCAGAGTATTGGGATCAACAGTTCCTTGCGCACGATCAGGGCCAGCACGGCAATGATACCGCCAATGGCTAAACTACCCGTATCGCCCATAAACACCTGCGCCGGGTATGTATTATACCACAGAAAGCCAACACAAGCCCCCACAAAGGCCAGACAGAAAATAGCCAGCTCGCCGGAGTTAGGGATAAACATGATGTCCAGGTAATCGGCGAAAATGGTGTTACCCGATACATACGTGAAGATGGCCAAGGTCATTCCGATAATGGCAGATGTACCAGCCGCCAAACCATCGATTCCGTCTGTAATATTCGCCCCGTTGGAAACCGCCGTGATCACCAGGATCACAAAAGGGATGTACAGGTAGCACGACCAGCCCTGAAAAAGCGGCCCGGCAAAGGTGAACAGGTTACAGTAGTCCAATTCGTTGTTTTTCCGGAAAGGAATGGTGGTGATCATTTTGTGCACATCCGTAAAGTGGCTGCTGGCATTTACCGATGAAATGCTACCATCCCCGAAGAGGTATTGGCGTACCACCACATCATCGCTAAAAAACAGGGTAAAGCCCACGATCAGGCCCAACCCGATCTGCCCTAATATTTTGAAGCGCCCTGCCAGCCCCTCTTTGTTCTTTTTGAAAACCTTGATGTAGTCATCCAGGAAGCCGATCAGGCCCAGCCATACCGTAGACACCAGCATGAGCAGGATATACACGTTGTCCAGACGGGCAAAAAGTAAGGTAGGCACCAGAATGGCCAGCAGAATAATCAGGCCGCCCATGGTAGGTGTGCCTTTTTTCTCCATTTGTCCCTGCAAGCCCAGGTCCCGGATACTCTCCCCTACCTGCTTGCGCTGCAGTATTTTAATAAGCTTTCCGCCAAAGATCATCGCTATCAACAGCGAGACGAGTGTGGCCATACCTGCCCTGAAGGAGATGTACTGGAAGACACCGGCTCCAAAAAAGTCGAACTCCCGGTCTAGGTATGTGAAGAGGTAGTAAAGCATTTAATTGTAATCGGTTTCCTTTGGCTTTTTAGTTTTTTGCTTTTTGGGCTTCGTTTATTTTCCTAGTAGTTGAAACATCTCGCGCAGCACTTGCTTATCATCAAAGTCGTATTTCACGCCTTTGACTTCCTGGTAAGTCTCATGGCCTTTACCGGCCACCAATATGATATCATTCGGCTCAGCCAACACGCAGGCTGTTTTGATGGCCTCCCGTCTGTCCAGCACCGATAGGGTTTTCTTAAAGTCCAGGGGCTTCACGCCTTTCTGCATATCCTCCAGGATAGCCTGCGGTTCTTCGAAGCGCGGGTTATCGGAGGTTAGGATTACCTTGTCGCTCAGGCGACAGGCAATGTCAGCCATCACCGGCCGCTTAGCCGCATCGCGGTTACCACCACAGCCAACCAGTGTGATCACTTTCTGGTTTGGATTCCTTATCTGTTGGATGGTGTTCAGCACGTTTTCCAAGGCATCTGGCGTGTGGGCGTAATCCACTATGCCTGTAATCTGTGAATCAGAAACAATATAGTCGAAACGGCCTGCAGCGGAACTTAAGTTGCTGAGTACAGTAAGCGTTTCCACCTGGTCCTCACCCAACAGCACCGCCACGGCATAGGCACCCAGTAGGTTATAGGCGTTAAAGGCCCCGATCAGCTTGCACCAGATCTCCTGCCCGTCTACCTCCAGGTGCAAGCCCTGTATGGTGTTGTCGATAATGCGCGCCTTAAACTCCACGGCTTTTCTTAAAGCGTAATAGTGGATGCTTGCCTTTGTGTTCTGCACCATCACCGCCCCCCGCTTGTCGTCGGCATTTGCCAGGGCAAAGGCGTCTTTGGGCAGCCCATCAAAGAAAGACTTTTTAGCCTTGATGTACTCGTCGAATGTTTTATGGTAGTCCAGGTGATCATGCGTAATGTTCGTAAAGACGCCACCGGCAAACCTGATTCCTGCCACCCGGCGCTGCACCATGGCATGTGAGCTCACCTCCATAAAGCAATGCGAGCAGCCTGCCGCTACCATCTGCGCCAGCAGTTCGTTCAGCTTGATGGCATCCGGTGTGGTATGCGTGGCAGGAATTACCTCCTCATCGATCTGGTTCTGCACTGTTGACAGCAAGCCCACATGGTAGCCCAATTCACGGAAGAGCTTATGCAATAGCGTTACTGAAGTAGTTTTTCCGTTCGTGCCCGTTACCCCTACCAGCTGCAGCTTTCGAGAAGGATGCCCATAAAAAGCCGAAGCCATCAGTCCCACTGCTTCTGCAGAGTCCTGTACCACCACATAGGTAATGTCTTGTTGCAGCGCTGCAGGCAGGTGCTCGCAAATGATGGCTCCCGCTTTGGCTTCCTCTGCCTTCGGGATAAAAGCATGCCCATCGGACTGAACGCCCGGCACAGCCACAAACACCCACCCCTCGCGCACCTGACGCGAATCAAACGTAAGGCCCTGCACCGGAATGTCCAGCGGGCCTTTTGTGTCCAACACTTTTACGTCTTGTAATATGGTTTGCAGTAGCTGCATTAGCTTAGTGTAATGGTTATTGTTTTGTCTTTGTCTATATCAGTACCGGGTGTTTTGGACTGTCGTTGAACGCGTTTCCCTACGCCCTCTACCCTTACCTCCAGATGCTGATTTCCCAGGATAAACAGGGCATCCCGCAGAGTCATGCCGGTTACATCCGGCACTTGCCCCTGTAGTACAGGATTCGGATCAAAGTTTAGGGAGCGTCGTTTTGGCGATACTTTCACCCAGTCTTCCTCCACGTTGTTGGCGTGGCTGCTAACTCCGATCCTGTTACAAATCAGCGACAAGTCCTCAAAGCTACCTGCCGGCACTTGCGGCATGCTGTCTTTGTTTGGTACCACCCGTGCGTGCATCGGTTTATGCATTGCCAGGTCGCGCGCATACACTTTGTCGGCCAGCTCTTTGAACACGGGTGCGGCCACGTCGCCACCGTACACGTTCACGCCGCGGGGGCTGTCGATGATCACAATGCAGCTGTACTTCGGGTTGTCTGCCGGAAAGTAGCCAACAAAAGAAGTCGAATACTCCCGCACGTACCGGCCATTCTTCACCTTGCGGGCGGTGCCTGTTTTACCGGCCACCTTATAGTCGGGGCTGCTGATGTTGCGGGCTGTTCCGCGCTCGACCACGCCTTCCAGCATCTCCTTCAGGCGCTTCAGCGTCTCATCCGAGCAAACCTTCTCATTCAGTACCCTTGTCTGGAAGGACTGTATCACGTTATCCTCTTTGCTGATCTCCTTTACAATGATCGGTTGGATCTTCACGCCGTTGTTAGCCACGGCATTGTAAAAGGCCAGCGTTTGTAAGGGCGACAGCTTTAACTCATACCCAATAGCCATGGAGGTAAGCGTGGTACCGTACCAGTTCTTGTCCTCCGGGCTCTTCATGTAAGGACGGGCCTCCCCATCCATCTGGAAGCCAAGCGTGCTACTCAGTCCGAACTTGTGCAGGTAATCTACATAAGCCCGCTGGTCGTTGCTGAAGTACTGCTCCATCAGCTTGGCTACCCCAATGTTAGAAGACTTCTCAAACACTTCCTTCACGGTTATCTTCCCGAAGCCACCGTGGTGCGAGTCGCTCATGGTGGTATTCTTAATACGATAGGTACCGTTACCCGTATCGATCGTATCAGTAAGCTTAATCTGAGGCGCATGCTCAAAAAGCGCCATCATAGAGGCCAGTTTGAAGGTAGACCCGGGCTCTGTGCGCCCCTGGCTTCCCACTGCATAGTTATAGTCCTCGATGTAGCCCCCCTTGGTCTTGCCCAAATTGGCTATGGCCTTGATCTCACCGGTCTTTACCTCCATCAGGATAACGGTGCCGTACTCCGCATTCGTTTTCTCCAGGGCCTTGTACAGCGCATTCTCCGCTACGTCCTGCAAGTTAATGTCCAGGGTGGTCTTAATGTCGTACCCGTGCTTCGGCTTTACCTCTGTGCCATCATAGATAGGCTTACTGCCTCCTGCAATGCGCTCAAAGAGCGCCTCTCCGTCCGTACCTGTCAGGCTGCTGTTAAAGCTGTACTCCAGGCCTGCCCCGTTCTTATCCTCGTTAATAAAGCCAATGGTACGCTCAGCGAGCATACCGAAAGGCTTAAAGCGCTTTTCCACCTTCTCGAAGATCACCCCACCCCTGTTCTTGCCCTCCCGGAAGATCGGCCAGCGGGCCATCATCTTTTTGTCCTGGTAGTTGATCTGGCGGCTGCTCATGCGGATATACCTCCTGCCCGAATGGCGCGCGTTCTTCATCTTGCGACGGTAATACTCCTCCGACTTATCACCATAAAAACGCGATAATAGTAGTGCCAGCGAATCAACACCGCTGTTAAACACCTCTGCCTTTGCCACCGTTGGGTCGAAGGCCACACGGTAGAAAGGCAGCGAAGTAGCCAGGATGCTTCCGTTGTCGGAATAGATGTTCCCGCGCGTGGCCAGCACCGGCTTGTAAAATATGCGTCGCTCTTTAGAAATGCTCTTCCACTTCTGCCCATCCAGAAACTGAATGTACACCACCTTGTACACAATGGCGCAGGCAAAAAGACAGACTAGCAGAAAAGCTACCCTTACCCTGATCAGTATGGATTTCTTAATATTCATCTGCCGGCACTACTACTTGATACGGTGGGGTGGAACTTTCCTCTAAGCCCAGGGGCGCCACATTGCGCGCCACCTCTGACTGTTTGCTGGCCTCCATGTAGTCGGACTTGAGCGTAGAGTAATCTGCACGCAGATCCTCTACCTCTACCTTAAGCCTGTCTATTTTGCGGATTGTTTTCTCGGCAAAGTGGGTGTTGCCGATATAGAAAAGGGTAATACCTGTCAGAAACAGGACGTGCGGCATGTATTTCAGCGGCACACCGTGCTCAAACAGGGCATCTACGTTCGCGTACTTCTCGAGCAGGGTAAACAGACTAAAGCTACGACCCTTCGGCTTCGCGGCTTCCTGCTCTGGCTTCACACGCTTCAGGTTTCCTTTTGGGGTGCCTGCTCTCTTTGCAAGTAGATTTGAAGCCATAAATTGTTGTTTCCTTTAGCTTTTGTTTGCTTTACTTCCGTTCGCTCTCCTCTTTCTTCTCTGCCACCCGCAGCTTGGCGCTCCTCGAGCGGCTATTCTCCAGCAACTCCTGCTCTGTTGGCGTGATCGGCTTCCGGTACACGGCCTCCAGCGGCTTTATCTCATTTCCAAACAGGTCCTTCTCTACCTCCCCAAAGAATTTACCCTTTGCGATGAAGTTCTTCACCAGGCGGTCTTCCAAAGAGTGGTAAGAGATCACGGACAGCCTGCCACCCGGTTTCAGAATTTCAGCCGCCTGCTCCAGCATTTCCTCCAGTGCCTTCATCTCGTCGTTCACTTCGATGCGGAGCGCCTGAAACACCTGCGCCAGGTACTTGTTCTCTTTCCCTTTCGGGGTGCAGGAGCTGATTGCCTGCTTAAAGTCGTTTATCGTCTGCAGCGACTGCCTATTCCGCTTCTCCACCACTGTGCGGGCCAGCGTCTTGGCATTTTTCACCTCACCGTAAATACCGAAGATGCGGTGCAACTGCTCCTCTGAGTAAGTCTCGAGCACCTCCTGTGCCGTTGTACCCGCCTCTGCGTTCATGCGCATGTCCAGGGGACCGTTAAAGCGGGTAGAAAAACCACGCTCCGGCACATTGAACTGGTGCGATGAAACGCCCAAATCAGCCAACACACCATCCACCTCCTTCACACGGTATAGCCGCAGGTACTTTTTCAGGTCCCGGAAGTTAGCCCGCACAAACTGGAAGGTTTCCCCCTGCAGCTTTTTGGACTGCTCTTCCGCATCCCGGTCCTGGTCAAAACTAAACAGCTTACCGCTTGTAAGCTTGCTTAAAATAAGTGCTGAATGCCCGCCGCCCCCAAAGGTCACGTCCACATACACCCCCTCTGGCTTTATCGCTAAAGCCTCCACTGACTCCTCTAACAATACTGGGCGATGATACTCCATTACATCAAGGGCTCTTCAGCCGGTTTGTCACCCAAAAACTTCTGGGCAAGCTGTGAGAAATTCTGCTGGTCCTTAATCAGGAAGTCCTCATAAGTATCAGGATTCCAGATCTCCACGCGGTTGCCCAAGCCCACCACAATTGCCTCTTTCTCAAGGCCGGCAAAACGGGACATGGTCTTTGGCACAATAAAGCGCCCCGCCCCGTCTAACTCGATCTCAGTGTTTCCCCGAAAGAAATTACGCTGAAAGTGGCGGTACTCCTCGTTAAACTCATTAAGCCCGGCAACTTTATCGTAAATCACCTTCCACTCCGCCTTCGGGTACAGCACCAGGCAAGGCTCAAACCCCCTCATCAGCACCACATGATTGCCCGACGCCTCCGGCAGGTTGGCTTTTATCTTTGCAGGTAAAACCAACCTTCCTTTCGGATCGATCTTGCACTCATACTCGCCGGAGAGGAAGTTCATAGGCACAGTAGTATAGACCGTATAGATTTCGGACTATACAAATGTAGCGATTCAAGAAAATACCGCAACCACTATCTTCCACTTTTTCCCACTTTGTGGATAAATTATGGTTATCCACTCCACTTATCCACATTATCCACATTTCAACAGGGACATTTTGGGTATAAGTTTTTTTGCAAGGATTCAGATCTTTCCGTAAAATACGAGGCACTAAAACTACAAACACCTGTAAACCAGAATAATAATCTAAATATAGCGAAGTATGAATTGCACACAAGCAGCAAGGATGTGGAAAGTGGTGGAAAATGGCAAAAGTGGGGCAAAGTGGAAGGACTGTGGATGAACATCCCAAAAAGAGAAGGAATCAGCGTTTGCACAATGACGCGAAACCGGCCTTACTTAGAGCGGGGTTACGGGAAAAGCAGCTTAAGAATACAACAAGATAAGGTCCAGCAATTTAACCGTAAACCTCTTTCTGGTCCGGCTCCTTGGCCTTGTAAAGCTGCCACCAGGGCAGGTACGGCTTATCGTGGTGTTCGAAGTGATAGCCGAAGAAATAGCAGCTGAAAAAAGCCCATAAATGATTTTTGGCCTGTGTCCCTGACTTGTGGGGATTATCCTCGGAGTGCTCGCCCCGATGGGGCAGGTAAGTGCCAAAGTAAAACAACTGAAAGGTAGCCAGCACAGCAGGCAGCATCCAGAAAAGAATCACGTTCTCCAGCGGGAAAAACAGCTTCAACAGGTTAAAGGTCAGGGCCATGAGCACTAACTGCCACCAGGTAATGTACTGCTTCAGAAAACTGAGGTACCAGGGCCAAAAGCTACCCGCATGATAATCAGGATCTTGCGCCGTGGCTACGTGCCGGTGGTGCTGGTGATGACGGGGTAGCAAGCGGGGGTACCAGTTATAAGCAAAAAGCAATGCCGTTACCGTCCCAATCCCCCTGTTCAGCTTCGGGTAGCCAGGGGCAGCCACCCCATGCATGGCATCGTGAGCGGTGATAAAAAGACCGGTATAAAGATGGGTCTGAAGCAGCAGAAACAGGTACGTGAGCGGAGACCTAAAGTCAACGGACCAACGCAGCAGAAACACCAACAAGCCAGCCCAGCAAGTCACCACCAGCATGGCTATAGCCACTCCCCTATAATCCTTCTGCCTTGTTTTTGCCATCCGTATAGATTAACCTATTTCCTGCACTACTTGACTCCTACATGTAGCTACAGGTCGTATTCCAATAACGTGTCCCGCACCTCCTCCATCAGCCACATGGGGGTAGAGGTAGCCCCGCATATTCCCACGTTATCCCCAAACTTAAACCAGGAAGGCTTTAGTTCTGCTGCCTTCGACACAAAATGTGTATCCGGGTTAGTGGCCTTGCACACCTCATACAGCACCCTTCCATTAGACGACTTAGTACCCGACACAAAAACCACTTTGTCAAAGTTAGCAGCGAACTTCCGAAGATCCTTGTCCCGGTTCGACACCTGGCGGCAAATGGTGTCATTGGCATCCACCTCATACCCCCGCGCCTCCAGGTCTTCTTTTATCCTGTAAAAGTTACCGGTGCTTTTTGTCGTCTGGCTATAGAGGGTGATTTTAGGGGGGAGCTCATGCTGCAGCAGTTCTCCTATGTTTTCGAACACCACGGCCTCCTTGTTAGTCTGGCCCAACAACCCCAGCACCTCGGCGTGTCCGTGCTTGCCATAAATAAAGATCTTTTGCCCTTTGTCGAAAGAGGTCTTGATGCGGTTCTGTAGTTTCAACACAACCGGACAGGAGGCATCCACCAAGGTTAGATTGTTCTGAAGCGCCGTCTGGTAGGTTTCCGGGGGTTCGCCATGGGCACGGATCAGTACTGCCTCGCCATGGAGCTCCTTTAACCTGTCGTGGTCGATGATGCGCAAGCCCCGCTTCTGCAGCCGCTCCACCTCCTCATCGTTGTGCACAATGTCGCCTAAGCAGTAGAGATACCCCTGCTCCTCCAGTAGGTCTTCTGCCATCTGGATGGCATACACCACCCCAAAGCAGAAACCAGAGTTCTTATCTATCGTGACATTTAAGCTGTGCATGTACTCTTTATACAGCTAAAGGCTCATATTGTTTAACTGCTTTTCGTTGCCGTAACCCCTCATACACTGAGATGGTTAGCAACAGCATCAGCATAGAATACATCGTATCCTCTACCGGGATGGACACAAGCCGGAGGCCCAGGTTGTAGTCGTTGTTATACCAAACAATGGGAAGGTACGTCAGCACTCCATTTACCAGCAGGAAGGGAACCAGGTGCACGAGGTAAGCCAGGTAAAAGCGCCCCAGATACTTTGCCCCAAAATAGCGCAGATGCACCATGTGCAGGATGGCAAGGGCAATGAAAGTGATGGAGGTATAAAGTTTCGCGATATTAAAAATGGCGACTAGTGGCAGAGCAAGCACTAGGAAAAAGGCGATCCCCTTGGTGTAGGGCTTTAGCAGGTCCCGCTGTACGTATGCCCTGAGCACGTCATAGATAAACACACAGGCATAGGGCACGGTGATAAAGAACAGGATTTCCTCGAGGGGCAGGTTCCACAGATAAATACCGGTCAGGTAGGCTTCGTTGAAGCCCCAGACGCCCAGGTCGGTAAAAAAGGCATCCCAAGCGATAAACACAACAGCATTGAGCAGGATTGCCGGAAAAAGAGCAGGCCAGCTTTTATAGAAGGCTACCCGCCTGTCGAACGAAAGCAACAGCGGGAAAAGAATGGTGAAAATGTTCAGGTACAGGTAAATGTACATATCCTGTTCATATGGCTATCAGATCTCTATGCTGCGGAGCACCTTTTTTTCTTCGGCGGTTGTGTTCTCTCCCATCAGCATGAAATCCTTTATCCTGCGGGCCATCGCCGTCGATACTCCCGAGTCCGGATGCTCCTTCAGTCTTCTAATGATAACCCGCTTATCCTCTTCCACGTGCTTGCTCAAGTTCAGGTAGCGCGGCACGAACTGCTCAACGGTAAACCGTAGAAAACGGATCTCCGGGTGCTCCTTGTCCAGGGCCACAGCATCCTGAAAAATAGCCTCGGCTGTACGGAGCTGCTTCAGCTTACTGTAAGGGTTCCAGACATATTTTGCCATTACGGCCTCAGAGGCCGCCTTATAAGCCAGCACCACCGGATCGGGGTGCTTCTCCTTATAAGCGCTCATCTTTTTATGGAAGAGCTTGGCTGCTTCCTCGTCCTTGCTGGCCTCCAGGTACTCGTTACGCAACTCGGCTACTTTAAAAACGGCACTGTCTGCCTGGGTAACCTGCAGTACAAAAAGAAAAAGGAAAAGAAGTGAAAGTTTAATCATTTATATCGCGTTAAGCCTGAATTTTAAGTAGGAACTCAATAAGAGTGCCAACTTTGTATTATCAGGTACTCTTACGCGCTCCTGCAGGATATGGGTTGCCGGCAAGTCCTGTATCTTCCGGAAAAGCTTCAGATAGTAGACGTAGGCCAAGTATACTCCCATCCGCGCAGAACGGGGCAAAGCCATGATACCCAGGTAAGCCTCCCGGAAGTCCTTCAGGATATCCGCCTCTATCTCTGCCTTGCTGCTGTTGTTAAAGGTCTTGAACTCGACCTTCGGGAAATACACCCGGCCGCGGTCCTTGTAGTCACTCTTCATGTCGCGCAGGAAGTTCACCTTCTGGAAGGCAGCCCCCAGGCTGGCGGCTGGCTTCTTCAGGCGTTCGTACATGTCGCGGTCCCCCTCACAGAAAACCCGCAGGCACATGAGCCCCACCACTTCCGCCGATCCATAGATGTACTCTTGGTAAAGCGTCTTGTCATACACCTGGTCATCGAGGTCCATCTCCATGCTCTTCAGGAAAGCCTCTATCAAATCCTCTTCGATCTGATACTGCTTTACAACGCACTGGAAGGCATGCAGCACCGGGTTCAGGCTGATCCCGGTCTCGATCGCCTCGAAGGTCTGTTTTCTGAAGTCGGACAGCAGTTTGCGCTTGTCAAAGTCATGGAAGGTGTCTACAATCTCATCGGCACAGCGCACAAAGCCGTAAATGGCATAAATGGGAGCATGAAACTTTTTATCCAGGGTCTTGATACCCAAAGTAAAGGAAGTGCTGTAGGCCTCCGTAATAACCTTACTACACTTTAAACAAGTCTCTTTAAATAGCTCCATGTGCGTGAATCGTTAATAACTAAACTTTCAGGGCCACCGGCGTTTCAAACTCCTTCATCACTTCCTTCGCTACCACCTGCCCCGAAATAAGGGAGGGTGGCACACCTGGCCCCGGAACAGTCAACTGTCCGGTATAAAACAGGTTTTTCACCTTCTTACTCTTCAGTCCTGGCTTCAGCAGGGCCGTCTGCATCAGGGTGTTGGCCAGGCCGTACGCGTTGCCTTTAAAGGCGTTATAGTCACTGATAAAGTCTTTATGGGCATAGCTGCGCTTAAACACCACGCGAGAACGAACATCCTGCTTTGTCAGCTTTTCCAACCTGTCCATCACCAGGTGATAATACTTTTCCCGCAGCTCCTCGGTATCGGTCAGGCCAGGGGCAACCGGAATGAGCACAAACAGGTTTTCGCAGTCCGCAGGGGCTACCGAAGGGTCTGTTACGGATGGGGCTGACACGTAAAACAAAGGCCTGGAGGGCCACTTGGGGTCGGTGTAGATCTCCTGGGCATGCGGGCCGAAGTCCTCGTCGAAGAACAGGTTGTGGTGCTGCAGGTTCTGGAGCCTTTTATTCACTCCAAGGTAAAAAAGCAGTGAGGAAGGCGCCATGACCCGGTCTTCCCAATATCCATCAGAGTAACTCTGGTAGGCCCTGGGCAACAGCTGCTTTTCCACGTGATGGTAATCAGCGCCTGCCACCACCACATCAGCTTTAAACTTATCTGTAGCCGTTACAACTCGCGCTACCTGCCCTTCTTCTACCTCCAGCCGCTGCACATCCTGGTTATACAGGAGGCGTACTCCCTTCTCCTCCGCCAGGCTTACCATCGCCTCCACAATCCGGTGCATCCCCCCCATGGGGTACCAGGTGCCCAGGCTGATGTCCGCATAATTCATCAGACTATACAGAGCAGGAGTGTTCTCTGGCAGCGCCCCCAGGAACAGAATGGGGAACTCCATCAGCTTAATGATCTTTTCGTGGCTAAAGTAGCGGCGGATGTGTTTATGGAAAGACTGGAACACATCCATCCGGAGCATGTCCAGCAAGAGGCGCGGGCTCATAAACTCTGTAAGGGAGCGGCCCGGCTTGTACACCAACTGTTTAATACCGACCTCATACTTATAGGCCGCCTGCTCCAGGAACTTGTCCAGTTGCCCAGCACTGCCTTTCTCCAGCCCCTCGAACAACTCCCGGAACGCATCCAGCGAGGCTGGCACTTGCATAAAGTCGTCCTGGCCAAACACGACCGTGTAGGAAGGATCCAGCCGTTTAAGGTTGTAGTAGTCGGATGTAGTTTTAGCGAATTTGTTAAAGTAAGACTCAAAAACATCAGGCATCCAGTACCAGCTTGGGCCCATGTCAAAGGTAAAGCCCTCGGCCGAAAAGCTTCTGGCACGTCCGCCGGGTGTGCTGTTCTTCTCCAGCAGCGTAACCTCGTAGCCCTCGTGGGCCAGGCAGGTTGCCGCTGACAAGCCAGCAAAACCGGAGCCGATAACGATTACTTTCTGAGCCATGGGCGGGCGCTTTTGGTGCTTTACTTATGCATCCTGCCTGTACACCTTTAACGCCTGCTTCAGTTCTTTGCGGGCTATGTGGATACGGTTCTTCACCGTGCCGATTGGTATCTGCAGCTTATCGGCGATCTCCAGGTATTTGTATCCTACATAGTACATCATGAATGGGGTGCGGTGCTCTTCACTAAGATTGGCAATTGCTTTATTAATGTCGTTCATAACGAAGGTTGCAGTCCCTTTGTTCTGCGTGATGTAGTTTTCGTCCGTGTTCAGGTACTGCAGGTAGTCCGCACTGTCCACGTTGCTGCTACGCTTGATCACCTTATTGTAGTTATTGATAAAGGTGTTGCGCATAATCGTGTAAAGCCAGGCCTTCAGGTTGGTGCCGGACTTAAACTTCTCCCTGTTTGTCAGGGCTTTCAGCATGGTTTCCTGCACCAGGTCCTTGGCGTCATCCACGTCCCGAGTCAGGTTCATGGCTACGGGGCGCAAGGTCTGTGCTATATTCTGTACGAGGTTATTAAATTCTAGAGCAGTCATTTTGTTTATAGTTTATCATAAAACCATAAACAAATATACGAGACAAGGGGAAATTAAACCAGTTTTGTTTACACAAGTTTCATAAAATGTTAAACAAATTAGACAGACGCCCTGTCTCCCCCTGTGTACGGACCAAATTGGCTGGTTAACGGTACACATAAAAAAGCTCCTGCCACTGTTCTTTAAACGACAGCGACAGGAGCTCAGACCATTTAACCCTGCTTTATTTACTTAAACAAGGCGTGAAACTCCCGCAGGCAACTCACACGCTTCACGTTGGGAGGGAATTCCAGAAACTCGTGCTGCGCCTGGTAACCATACACATAGATAGTACACTGCGGAAAGCGCTGGGCAAGCTTATTCAGATAAGCCTGCACCCGCTCCCGCTCCGGTTCCACGGTTAACACCGTGCACAGGCACTCCGCCTTAAACTGCTCGTAGGTTAACTCCAGGTCCTTGAACGGCAGGTTCTGCCCCAGGTACATCACATACTGGTTGCAGGTGCGCAGGATGTAGTTCATATACAGCAGAGCCAGTTCATGCAGCTCCCCTTCCGGTAAGAACAGGATAAAAGTCGGCTTCCCCTCCTGCTTGCGCACTACCTGCCCATCAATCGCCACAATCAGTTTCTGCCGTATCAGGTTGCTTACAAAATGCTCGTGTGCCGGGCTGATGTTGCCCGTTTGCCACAAGATGCCGATTTTGTTCAGGAAAGGGTAAATCACCTCGTGCATCACCTCCTGAAACCCCATCTGCAAGGCAGCCGTCGAGAGGGCCTTGTCAAATTTCACCTCATCCATGTCCACCATAGCCGTTACAAGGGCATTTACATGGTGTGAGCACTGGCATGGCGAATCGCACAGCTGCGTGACCGTCTGCAGGATCTGCTCCGGCTTCATCTGCGCGATCTTTGAGATCTTGTAACCCCGTTCGTTTAAAAGCGAGATATTGAGCAGGGCCTTCAGGTCCGCATCGTCATAAAAGCGGATGTTGGTGTCGGTGCGCTTCGGGCAAAGGATGTTATAGCGTTGCTCCCACACACGGATGGTGTGAGCCTTGATACCTGACAGATGTTCAAGTTCTTTAATAGTGTACTGAGCCACGTCTCTCCTGTTCCTGTTTCTTTACAATTTTATATGCTGCCCTGAAATACCGCGGGGCCACCCACAGCATTCCAAAAGACTCCGAACCATGCTTGCCCTCCACCTTATGATGTACTTTGTGCGCCATGTTTAAGGCTTTTAGATAAACACTGGACGTTTTGCCAAAGACCTTAAGCCGCCGGTGTATAAACACATCATGTATCAGAAAGTACGCCACCCCATAAAGCGTAATGCCTGCGCCAATCCAGAACCTGTAATCAATCGGGTCGCTGCCAAAGATAAAGAACAGCATAGCCAAGGTGCCATAATAGGCAAAGAACAGGTCATTTAGCTCAAAGGCGTGGTTGTGGCGCACATGGTGCGACTTATGCAGAAACCATAAAAACCCGTGTAGCACGTACCTGTGCATGACCCAGGCCACGCCCTCCATTGCTACAAAAGTCAAAAGCATGATTCCGATGCCTGTCAGCATACCAAAAGAACAACAAGTTTAACAAATAGTTTTAGATCTTAAACAAAACTACCAGGTAATTGGCTCTTTATTTAGAAAAGAAACGATACCCCGCTGGCAGTCCTCGCTGCTTCGGGCCACGGCATTCATCTCAGCAGCATATTGCAGGCCATCCTCCAGCCCCATGCCCTGTACACGCGCAATCATTTCTTTCGTCGCCTCCATTGATTGGCGTGAGTTCTCGGTGCATAGCTTTTGGGCAAAGGAATATACCCGTTCTTCCAGGTCCTTGTCCGGCACCATGTAGTTGATCAACCCATAGCGCTCTGCCTCCGCTGCTGGTATCAGGTCCCCGGTTAGCAGTAGCTGCCTTCCCCGAGCCTCCCCGAGCTTGCGGAGCAGGAACACGGTTACAATGGCTGGAATGAAACCTACTTTTACCTCCGGATAGCCGAACATGGCCCCCGGCACGGCAAAGCTGAAATCACAGACGGCCGCCAAGCCACAGCCGCCAGCTACCGCAGGTCCCTGCACCTGTGCGATCACCACCTTTTTCAGGGTATAGATCATCCGGAAAAGCTCCATCAGGTGCGTAGAGTCCAGGAGGTTCTCCTGGTAACTGTTCTCCTGCAGGCGCTGCATGTACGCCAGGTCAACGCCAGCGCAGAACACAGGCCCCTCAGAGCGCAGCACAACTACTTTGCAGCTGTCATCCTCCTCTGCCAGGGCAAAGGTTCTTTTCAACTCCGTCACCATTTTCAGGTTCAGAGCATTGCGTTTCTCAGGCCTGCTTAGGGTAATATACCCCACCCGCTCCTTCACTTCGTAGCGAACAAACTCCATGGTTTGCTTCTCGGCAGTATTCATCGTATCGATCATGGCTTTCTTCTGTTAAGGTTGGAAGGTTTGCAGCAGCACAAGACACAGGCAGTCAACGGTTAAGAGGCACCTGGCTCGCCCCTGCGCATAAGACAGCACAAAAAGTAAACCATCTTTTAATTAAGCCGCAAACCACTCCTTCTATAATAAGTATGTATTTACCCCTTTTAAGGATACACTTACCCAAAAATAAATTTGCTAACGGATGTTAGGAAACGTAAGTTTGTTTAGAAGACAATGCAAAAATTGACCAGAAAAGAGCAAATAGAAAGAACCGCCACAGCCCTCTTTAAGTCCAAGGGTTTTGCAGCAACGTCTATGCGGGACCTGGCAACTGCACTGGGCATTGAGGCTGCCAGCATTTACTCGCACATCAAATCGAAGGAAGAGATCTTGCAGCGGGTGTGCTTCCGGATGGCGGATGAGTTTTTTGAGGCGATAGATGTAGCGGAGGACAAGCGCAAAACGGCATCCAACAGACTGAGAGCTGCTGTTGCCGCGCATGTGCAGGTGCTCACTAACAACACGGAAGCGTCTGCTGTGTTCCTGCACGAGTGGCGTCATTTAAGCGAGCCCCTGCACGGGGAGTTCCTTGCCTTACGCGACAAGTATGAGGCCCGCTTCAGGGGAATTATCAGGTCTGGCATACAGAATGGGGAGTTTTCTGTGCCGGACGAGAAATTCGCGGCCCTAACCGTTCTTTCTGCCCTGAATTGGATACACACCTGGTACAAGCCGGAGGGCAAGATGACACCGCTGGAAATAGCAAACAGCCTGTCGGAAATGCTGCTGAACGGGCTTACAAGTAAGTAACGCACCCGCCAGGCAAGTGCTTATGTAGCTTCCCTAAGCCCTTCTTCTTGTCCTTTAAGGCACTGTAAACAAACTCCACTCCTGCTACTTCTGTGACTCCTCCCCCAGGTATCTCCCGCATCCTGTGTATGCGACTCCTCCCGCAGTAACACGGACGGTATAAGGAGACACTTTACCGGACATGGTGTCTGTACAGGGCGTTTCCACCAATTCCACGACTAGTTCTTTTCCCTCCGCCTGGGTGCGGTAAGTGGTGCTGTTGCCGCTTTTAACAGGGTCCGGCACTGGGGCTTCAATGGCAGTGGACTCGGATGGTAAGGTCTTAAAATAAATGTTGTCTTCTAAGTCAATAGCCAGAGACCAACCCGGTTCATTGCCGGTGGCGGCAAAGTCTACGCCTGTTCTTCTTTGCTCATTCAGCAGATCCGCATTGCCCCCTACGATGTCTGTCTCTCTTCTCAAACGGTAAGTATTTGCCAACGGTGCCTCGACAGGGGTACCGCTTGGGTCCAGCATCCTGAGCTCACCGGCGGTAGACAGGTCGAACCTTGCTCGTTCAGCATCCGGATAATCTAACTCCAGCACGCCATCTGCTACACGCCAGCTGCCCGTGCGGGTCAAAGGCTCTTCTTCCCGCGCCTGGTACACCCTGGTTTCCTCAAAGGTATTGTCTTCGTTCAGCGTCAGGTCATACACAATGCCCGGGCAATCGACACAAGGGATAATGCCGTGCCAGACGCCTACTACAGGGAAAGGGTAAGCTTCTCCTCCAACAGTTACGTCCACTGGTCGTACGTCTGCAGCGTCTATCTCACTAGTTCCTAAAGGAACAGTAGAATTGGTATTGGTAGTACAGGCTGTAGCGGTATATAGCAGCACCCACACAGCTATCAATAATTTTCTTCTTTTCATACTGCTTTGTACGGCCTTCGCCATCAGGCTGTTCTTAAACGAGCATTTGCGCTGCTCGATGCAAAGCCAAGGAAAACCGAAAGCCGCGCAGTATATGCGCGGCTTTCGGGATAGCTCAATCTTTGGAGGAATGGTATCAAACCTTTTCCATCTCCCTTTGCACAAAGTCTACCAGGCTTTTGATATAGTCTGTACTGAAATCAAACTTAATGCCCGCGGCTTCATATACCTCCCCAATTGACACGGTATAGCCCAGGCTAAGCGCGCGCTTATAGGCCGCGAGCCCCTCTGTTGGGTTTTCCTTGTAGTTCTTCCAGACAGCGATAGCCCCTAACTGCGCCATCGCATACTCAATGTAGTAGAAAGGCACTTCATAGATGTGGAGCTGCTTTTGCCAGACATAGGGCTTGTACTTTTCGAGTCCCTGCCAGTCTACCAACTGGTGGTTGAAGGTCTCAAAAACCTTTACCCACTCCTGGTGCCGCTCCTCCTGCGTTTGCTCAGGATGCTCGTAGATCCAATGCTGAAACTTATCGACCGTCGCTACCCATGGGAAGGTCTCTAACACGCTCTCCAAGTGCGTACGCTTGGCGCGGCGCAGCTCATCCTCGCTTTCAAAAAAGGTGTCCCAATAGTCCATCGAGATCAGCTCCATCGACATAGAGGCCAGTTCGGCTACCTCTGAAGGCGGGTGTTTGAAGGCGCCCAAGCTGAGGTCGCGGGTCAGGAAGGAGTGCACGGCATGGCCGCCTTCGTGCAGCATGGTGATCACGTCGCGTAAGCTGGAGGTAGCATTCATGAAGATGAAAGGCACACCAATCTCATCGAGGGGATAATTATAACCGCCGGGCGCTTTGCCCTTGCGTGACTCCAGATCCAGGTGCCCCATCTCGCGCATCGTAGCCAGGCAGTCTCCCAGAAACGTATCCAGCTTGTAGAACACGCTCACAGTCTTCTCCAGGAGCTCTTCTCCCGTCTGGAATGGCTCCAATGGTTTTCTGCCGGAAGGGTCTACTTCCAGGTCCCAGGGCCGCAGGTCTTCCACGCCTAGTTTCCCCTTCCGCTCCTCGTCTATCTTAGTAAGCAAAGGCACCACGGTTTCTTCTACAGAATGGTGGAAGTCGAAGCAATCCTGGGGCGTATAGTCAAAACGGCCCAAGGCAGCGAACATATAGTCCCGGAAGTTTTCAAAGTTTGCGTTTCTCGCTACCTGGTGGCGTAGTTTCAACAGTTCGTCAAAGAGGTCATCGAGTTGCTGCCGGTCTTTGAAGCGGCGTTCCTGTATAGCCCGCCATGCCTCCTCGCGCACAGCCCGGTCTGTTCGCTTCAGGCGGTCAGCTGCTCTTTGCAGCGTCAGCTCCTCACCGTCCAAAGTAACGGTCATGGCACCTGTAATGGCAGCGTACTGCTGCTGCTTGGTACTGATCTCCGTGTTCAGGGGGATGTTTTCTTCGCGGAAAATTTCCAACGCGCGCTCTACGCCCCGCAAATAGATTTTATACTTTTCCTTATTCAGTCCGTTCACATAAGGCGAGTGCATTAGCTTCAGGTTCAGCTCATGATCGTAAGGGGCAATCTTAGGTTCAATCTCAGATACAAAATACTGAAAGGCCTTGGTGGTTTCCTCATCCTGTGTGTTACAGGTCATCCGGATGTAGCGCCACCCCAGGTCCTCTGAAAGCACGCTTTCCAACTCACTACGGTCCTGCAGCCACTTCTCCAGTTCCTCCGCTGTATTTATCGGCCGCTCCTTCAGTTCATCAAAGTAAGGCTTCAGGGTTTCCCAGTTCTCCACTTTAAAGTCTTCGGACAAGTAAACCCGCGGCTTTCGCTCTGGTATGGTCAATTCTGTTGGTTGCGTTGTCATTATGGCAATAAATATTTTAGAAATACAATATATGCAGTTCTTACGAATGTACAAAAAAAAGCAGCGCCATAAATTTTTCAAGTATGGCGCTGCTATCCGTATACGTTAAAAATCCCTATCTGATCTCAATCACGACATCACTTGTTAAGGGGTGCGCTACACAGTTCAACACGTAACCCTCCTCTAATTCGGACTCGGACAGGCCATCATTTTCCTCCAGTTCTACCTTACCGCTAAGGCACACACCGCGGCAGGCGGTGCACAGGCCTGCCTGGCAGGAGTAAGGCAGGTCGATATTCTGCTCCAGGGCAGCCTCCAGGATAGTTTTGTCGGGCCCCACTTCCACAGCGTATTCTGCTCCTTCGTAAATAATGGTCACGGTCTGCCCTCTTACCTCCCCTCCGGCTCCGGCCGCCGTCTCACTGCTGTGCGCTTGCTGCTTCTTTTCTCCCTGTGGCTTGCTGTTCACAAAGCTTTCCTTGAAAATACGGCTGGCCGGTACATGAAGTATCTCCAGTGCGTGGCGCACCTCCTCCATCATACCTTCTGGTCCGCACATATAATACACCGCCTCCTGTTGTTTTACCAACCCTAAGGCCTTTAGGAACTTGCTGCCCATGCCCTGGTTCTTTGTAACGCCAAGGCGCTCCAGCATTTTCAGGATCATGGTCTGGTTCATGCGGCCCCGGTGCTCACAGTCATGCTTCGGCTGGCTGTACACGTACTCCACGTGGAAACGCCCCTGGTGCCCGGCCTCCAGTTCCTGCAACTGCTCTTTAAAGATTACGGACTCCTCGTTGCGGTTGCCATATAGCAGGGTTACCTGGCTGTTGGGCTCCTCCTGCAGCACGGTCTTTAAGATGGACATGAGGGGAGTTATACCGCTACCAGCCCCAAACAGAAACACGTGCCGGCTAAACGAGGGCTCACAGGTAAGACAGAAGTTACCCATGGGCTGCATTACCTTCACCTCCTGCCCTACCTTCAGGTCGTCCACTAGGTAATTCGACATCAACCCGCCTTCTACACGCTTCACGGTAACGGCAAGTGCCCCTTCGAGAGGCGTGCTGCTAATGGAGTAAGAACGGCGGACCTCCTGCCCCTCTAGTGGCAGGATCAGCGTTAAAAACTGGCCAGGCTTGTAGTTTATCTTTTGTTTCTGAGGATGTTCTAGCTGAATGGTAACAGCATCCGGGGTTTCTCTCGTAATGTCTACAACTTTTAGGCTGAGGTAAGGGCTACTCATTATAGATTAGTTTCGCTAAATATTTTCGTATTAAAACAGGTTTCTCAGCTGAAAGTTACAAGAATCCGTTCTGTTTGGAGAAACGACCGTATAAAAAGTGGCATTAAATTCCGGATGTGTATAATAATTTAAATGAAATATTAGTTGTAGCAGATATAAAAAAAACTGCAACTTTACATCGCGCACGCGTGTGCGGTTAAAACCCGTGCTTAACCGCCTATGCCTCCGTATGGTACCTCACATATAATGAAAACAACATGCTGTACAAACTCACGCTCAAAAACTGTGAAAAAACTGTAGTTGTAGACGACAAAACCTACGAGTACATCCAAAACAATGTGTATCTGCAACAGATCGAGTTCCTGAAGCACCTACGCATACACTCCAACGGCTACGCCTTCTTTCAGAAGAACTGGCCTCTCAAAGACGGCAAATACCGAAACGAGACGATTTACCTGCACAAAATGATCGGGGAGCAGTTGCTCGAGAAGCCGGATAGTAACCTGAAGCTGTACGTACACTTCAAGAACGGCAATAAGCTGGACTGCCGCCGCGAAAACCTGGAATGGGCCCCTCTTTGCAAGATTGTTCGCAACACCTCCAAAACCGAGAATAAGCTCGGGGTACGCGGTGTGCACAAAGAGGCGCAAAAGTACCGTGCCATCATCCACTTCAACAAGCAGCGCATCAACCTGGGCACTTTTGACACCCTGCAGGAGGCCGCCCAAGCTTACAGCAAGAAGTCGGAAGAGCTGTTTGGCAAAACCAAAAGCCTGCGTACGCTTTCTAAATTTGTAGAGGAAGAGGCTGCCGTAAGCTGATTTCTGTTTATACTTGTAGAGGCGAGCTTTCCTCGCCTCTACAAGCTTATGGAGAACCCTACCGCACTTAGAGAAATTCTGAGCAGGCACACCCATGCCTTTGCTCCTGTATTAGACGCAGACCTGAATGCCCCCCATGTCTGCCTGCTGGACTTTACAGCCCGCAACCTCTTACTGCAACAAACAGACCTGCAAAACACAGAAGCCTTTCACCAGGCTGTGCAGCAAATGCTACAGGAACAACATGCCACCGTTGGCGTGGGTGGTTACCTGGAGGACAGGTTTATTTACAGCCGGAGCAAGCACTTTGATGCGGAAGTAGAAAGCCGAAACCTACACTTGGGGGTAGATGTTTGGATTGCCGCTGGTACAGCTGTGTTTACTCCGCTGGATGCTGTGGTGCATAGCTTTCAGGACAACAACAACTTTGGCGATTACGGCCCTACCATCATTCTGCAGCACACGCTGGAGGAAACTACCTTTTATACCCTATACGGGCACCTGAACCGCACCTCCCTGGAGGGGCTGGCGGCAGGGAAGCATTTTGCAAAAGGCGAAAAGATTGCCGAGGTAGGACCTTACCCGGAGAACGGTGACTGGCCGCCTCATTTACACTTTCAGGTCATGGCTACCATGGAAGGAAAGTTTGGAGATTACCCTGGTGTTGCCACCACTGCTGAAAAAGCTAAGTACCAGCTTGTTTGCCCCAACCCAAACCTTATCCTGCAGAGCCGCTACCTTCCTTAACGTTGCAAATACTGCCGGTTTTGTTTAAAATTGCCCCTTTTGGCGCTGCTGTAGCCGGTAGCGCCTTTTGTTTTTAACCTTACAATTTTATCTGAAATGGTACTGGACATCGATTCCATCCGTGAAATGGTGGTAAACTTCGTCGTGCTGTATGGCATGCGACTACTAGTGGCTGTCGTTATTCTGATCATAGGAACCTGGGTGATCAATCGCCTGAACAGGTTGTTACAAAACCTGATGTTACGGAAAGGAGTGGATGAATCGCTGCGGCCATTTTTAGGCAGTATCATTAACGTAGCGCTGTGGGTGTTGCTCATCGTACTGATTGTGGCACAACTGGGACTGGAGATGACTTCTTTTATTGCCGTGCTTGGCTCTGCCGGCCTGGCCATAGGTCTGGCGCTACAGGGTAGCCTCTCCAACTTCGCCGGTGGTGTGCTTATCCTCACCATTAAGCCCTTCCGTGTCGGTGACTTTATCGAAGCGCAGGGACAAATGGGCACGGTACACATGATCAACATTTTCAACACCGTTATCAAGACGGGTAACAACCAGGTAATTTATATGCCGAACGGCCCCCTGGCTTCAAGCGTCGTGGTAAACTACTCTGTGGAGCCTACCCGCCGCATGGAGTTGCAGCTTGTCATTAGCCCTGAGAATGACCTGGCTGCCGTAAAGCGGCTGTTGCAAGACCTTATCGACGCTGACCCGCGCATCCTGAACGACCCGGCACCGGTTATTGCCGTAACAGCTTTCACAGAATACTCCCTGACCATTAGCATGCGCCTGTGGGCTAAAAAGGATGAGTTTTGGCCACTAAACTGGGAAATGAACGAACGTGTAAAGACCGCCTTCAAAGAGAACGACATCAAAGCGCCGGCTCCTGTCCAGAAACGAGAAGTAATTTCCGTACAGCCTACAGGCAAAGCTTAGCAAATTCTTTACAGCCTTATAATTCAAAAAGCCCGTCTATTCGCCGGGCTTTTTGAATTATCGGAAGCGTTGCTCACTGCGTAGCGCTTTCTTTTCTGAAAGCTAGCGGGTTCCATAAATAAAGGTCTTAGCCTTAGTCAAACTTGATAGCCTTTACAGGTTTAATGCGAGCCACCATGGCGGCTGGTATCAGAATTGCCAGCATGGTGAGGAGTAATGTAATGACGTTGAGCAGGACGATGATTCCGAAGTTCCAGCTAATGGGCACCCGGTCCATGTAATAGTTTTCCGGGTCCAGCGGGATGAGCTCAAAGTAGTATTGAAGAGCACAGAAGCCCAAACCAATTATATTCCCCCAGATCAGGCCTTTGATGGTAAGCTTTAGGCCCCGGAAGTAAAAAACCTGCCGTATCTGCGCATCCGTAGCTCCCACCGCTTTCAATACCCCAATCATGTTTATCCGCTCGATGATCATGATAAATACCGTGGAAACCATGTTAAAGGAGGCCACGAAAATGATGAGCACCAAAAAGATAATAACGTTTTTTCGGAGCAGCTTGAGCCAGTCAAACAGCTGTGCATGGCGGTCCGTGATTTTTTCCAGCTGCAGGTCGTAGTTCATTTGCTCAAACACCTGGTCTGCTGCCTGGTCTATCTGGTTAAAGTCTTTCAGCACGATCTCGATGCCGCCCACCAGGGTGTCCGGCCAGTTGTTTAGCTCCTGAATCAGCTGGATATCGCCTAGCACAAATACCTCGTCAAACTCCTCCAGCCCCGTATTAAAAATACCTTTCACTTCGAGTTTTCTGGCCCTGGGTGGATTTTGAATAAAGTAGAAAATGGCCTCGTCCCCTACCTCCAGCTTTAACTTGTCCGCAATGGTCTGGCTTATCAGTACTTCTTTGGAAGCAGCAGAATCGTTAAATGCAATCAACTCCCCTGCCTCCAGGTTCTGTTGCATCGCTGTCAGGTCGTAGTCCTGGCCGATGCCTTTTAGCACCACGCCGAGCACCTCCTCTTCTGTCTTGATAATAGCTGTTTTGCGGGCAAAGGGCTGGATTTGCTTGATACCGGCAATAGAATCGGTGACGCCAATATTCACGCTAATGGGTGCCCCCTCATAAGAGTTGTTCGTATCGTACTTGCTGACCTGCAGGTGCGCCCCAAAGCTAAAGATCTTCTCCCGTATTTCATTACGAAACCCTTCCAGGATGGCAAAAGAAACGATCATGATCGCAATGCCTGCAGCTATGCTGATAATTGCTATTTTTGTAACCGACGAGGTAAACGAGCCGGACTGTACTTCAGATATTTTATCGGATATGTATTTGGAGATGTTCACTCGCCTTGCTTCTTAATAGCGTTAAAGATAGGTATGAAATTTGATTTCTACCTTATGACCATGACACCGCCCATGCTAATACTCTATACTTCACTCCTGCTGGCCTTAGGCCAGTGCGCCCCAAAGCAGGCCCCCACCCTGCAACCGGAAGCTACAACGGCAACTACCGTAACGCATCCTGTGCAGCCCCAAAAGGCAAAGCCTTTAACAACAGGGGCTGCGCGCATGAGTCAGTACCTGCCTTTACTTAAAGACAAGCTCGTAGGCCTGGTGGTAAACCAGACATCCGTTGTGGGGCAAACGCACCTGGTGGATACCTTATTGAGCCGGGGCGTGAAAGTATCCACCATTTTTGCCCCAGAGCATGGTTTCCGGGGCGAAGCCGATGCAGGAGCATACGTAAAAGACGCAAAAGATACTAAAACCGGCCTCCCGATCATCTCCCTTTACGGGAAGAACAAAAAGCCACTGCCCGAGCAGATCAAAGATTTGGACGTTCTGGTGTTTGATATCCAGGATGTGGGCACACGCTTTTACACCTACATCAGCACAATGCATTACGTTATGGAAGCAGCTGCTGAAAACGGGAAAGAAGTCATTGTCCTGGATCGCCCTAACCCCAACGGACATTATGTGGATGGCCCCGTACTGGAACCGGCACAACAGTCTTTTGTGGGCATGCACCCCATTCCTATCGTACACGGATTAACTGTAGGTGAACTGGCTAACATGATAAATGGAGAGAAGTGGCTGGAGGGAAAACGCCAGGCAAAGCTAACCGTTGTGCCAGTGGCAAATTACACCCATCAAACGGCCTATGCTTTACCTGTAAAGCCATCTCCTAACCTGCCTAACATGCAGGCGATTACACTGTACCCCTCGCTTTGCCTGTTTGAGGGCACGAACGTGAGCGTAGGACGTGGCACGCCAACGCCTTTCCAGGTAATCGGGAGCCCTTATTACAAAAACAAAGGTTTTGCCTTTACCCCTGAGAGTACCCCAGGGGCTACGAACCCGCCTCATAAAGGACAGACCTGCTATGGCTTTGATCTGACAGCCCCGGCCGACAAACAGCCTTTCACCCTGGCTTTCCTGCTGGACATGTATCAGAACTCCACGCAAAAAGATAAGTTTTTCAACAACTTCTTCGAGAAGCTGGCAGGCACCTCCAAACTCCGTGAGCAGATCATAGCAGGCAAAACAGAGGATGAGATCAGAGCCAGTTGGGAGCCGGCCCTTTCGAACTACAAAAAACTCCGTAAGCAGTACTTGCTTTACCCTGACGCTGAATAGATCATGACCAAAGACCTACGCATCGTGTTTATGGGAACGCCCGACTTTGCGGTGCCTACCCTCCAGACACTTGTTGAGCATAAGTATACTATAGTAGCCGTAATCACTGCCCCTGATAAGCCAGCAGGGCGCGGCCAGAAAATACAGCAGTCCCCTGTAAAGGAATACGCCGTGTCGCAAGGCATCCCGGTGCTACAGCCGACCAACTTAAAGTCAGAAGCCTTTCTCGAAGAATTGCGCAGCTATAAAGCTAACCTGCAGATCGTGGTGGCTTTCCGGATGCTGCCGGAAGTGGTTTGGGCTATGCCGGAGTTAGGTTCCTTTAATATCCACGCCTCCCTGCTACCGCAGTACCGAGGCGCGGCGCCCATTAACTGGGCCATCATTAATGGGGAAAAAGAAACAGGGGTAACTTCTTTCTTTCTGAAACACGAGATCGATACCGGCGATCTAATTTTCCAGGAACGCGTGCCGATACTGGAGGAGGATGACTTCGGAAGTTTGTATGAGAAGCTGAAGTATGAAGGAGCTAAGCTTGCCCTGCGTACGGTGCAGGCCATTGAACGGGATGAGGTACAGCCACGGCCACAAGTTGTTTCAGCCGAGACAAAACACGCCCCCAAGATCTTTAAAGACACCTGTGAAATAAACTGGAACCAACCGGCGCAACAGGTCAGGAACTTTATCCGAGGTCTCAGCCCCTACCCTGCCGCCTGGACAAAGCTGAACGGAAAGGCTTTTAAGCTTTTCAAAGTAGAGGCACTGCCAAACACCGCTTATGAATTAGAACCTGGGCAGGTACAGACAGACAATAAGACTTTTCTACATATCCAAACAGCCTCTGGTGCCATAGCAGTGCATGACCTGCAAATGGAGGGTAAGAAGCGCATGCCTGTAGCGGATCTGCTCAGGGGATACAACTTTAACACTTAGCCTTATGGTTTCCATCGTTGTCGCCGCAGCAGAAAACAATGCTATCGGTAAGAATAATGACCTTATCTGGTATCTGCCTGCTGATCTGAAGCATTTTAAGCGTCTCACCATGGGGCACCCTATCCTGATGGGGCGCAAGACCTACGAGTCTATTGGCAAGCCCTTACCAGGCCGCACGTCTATTATTATCACCAGCCAGGAGGACTACAAAGCCACGGGATGCATTGTGGTGCATTCTGTTGAAGAAGCCATACAGAAAGGCAAAGCGCTTGACGAGGATATTTGCATCATTGGCGGAGCAAATATCTATAAACAGTCTTTGCATTTAGCAGACACCGTGTATCTCACGCGGGTGCATGGTATTTTTGAAGGGGATGTCTTTTTTCCGGATTTAAAAGACCAAGACTGGAAAGTAGTGGAGCAAGAACACCACGAGCCAGACGATAAGAACAAATACAGCTATACTTTCCTGACATTAAAGCGGAAGTAAGCTAGTGTAAAACAGAAGAGGCTGCCACAACAGGCAGCCCCTTTTGTTTATCTAAGTTGGTTTACCGGAGTATGTAGATTTTCCCGTATCCATTCTTGAAAGCATAATCGCCAAAGGTCAGCTTATGCTTCATCTCCTCCTCGCCCTTACGCATGATAACTCTATAGAGGTATACGCCATTTGCTAGCTTGTCACCGTACATGTCCGTGCCATCCCAGGCATACGCTGTCTTGTTGTTCCCAATGCGTATCGGTCCTAGCTCTTCTTTCATGATCTCCTTCACCACTTTACCTGTTACTGTCAGTATCTGAATCTTCATGTGCTCCGGAATTACACTCCCTGTGAGGGTGAAGATAAAGTTGGTCTTGGTGGAGAAGGGATTGGGAAAAGGATAAAAATTACTCACTTTAGACTCATTATCTACCTCAAAACTGATGCGGTACGGGGAAACACCAGAGGCCTTGCCAACGGCGTCCTTTGCTCGTACCTCCATAACATAGGTACCGTTGGACAGCTGCTGCGGCTTGTAATCTAGTTTAAAGTCATTCTTCTCTGTAGCAGCCGTGTAAGAGACCTCCTGCGGATTGTTCATCAGGGATATCTCCTTTTCCTCGTTTTCAGGCGTTATCAGCACAATGGACATCGTGGCAGGGTCCTGTAAGAACACATGCCGGTTTTCGTCCTTTACGGTCACGCTAATCAGAGGGCTTGGCGAAACAAGGTCCCCGTCTAGCAGGTGCCGCCCGTCGAAGGTCACCTCCATGATTGGGTGCAGCTTGGCCTTGACGCTGAAGTTGACCTCATAAATGTTGTTCGTATACTGCTGCTCTGGCTGTAGGCGAGGGTTCACGTACAAGCTAAGCTTATAGCTTCCCTCCAATGCCAGGGTAGGCACAGTGTAATCAAAATAAACTGTCTCGTTTGCCCCTACCGGTTTTATTTTGAAACGGGATGTTGTGGGCTCCAGGTTGTCTCCGGATACCGTCACTTCTACTGCTAAGGAGTCGCGGAAAGCCGTTCCAGAGACATTCTGAAAGGCCATGGGCACCTTCATGCTGCCACGATTTGCCAACTCTGATAGCACCTCGCTGTCTGCCTTCACTAAGTCAGGCCGTATGACCCCCTCCGGCACTTCTTCATATAACACAAACCACTCTTTTAACTGCGGTGCCGTTCGGTCAGTAGAGTCGGACACGAAGAGCGACAGCTTTAGGTTAGGATATTGTTTTGCATCAATACCCGTCAGGTCCATCACCTTTGAGGCTACTTTAGGCTCCAGCACTTGCTGCCTCCCGGATGGGTCTATGCCAATCAGGCTTAACGTGTACTTGTCATTACCCGCTTTGTAGCGCTCCACATTGTGGTGCAAGGTCTCCCAGCGTAAGGCTGGCCCAATCTCAACGGAAGTAATGGTGCCTGCCACGTTGTTTGAAAGCAAGGTCTTGGTTAACACCACCTCCTGCGAAGTAACAGGCGTAGGATCATCAGAAGAAGCTGTTGCTTCATGTGCCGCCCCTGGCTGAGTTCCTTTTTGCCCAACGATAGCAAAAGGAGCACCCGTTACCAGCTTATCGATCAGGTTCGAGCCTATACTCCTGAAAGCTGCTTTTACATCTGAAGAGAAATTGCTGAACGGGACTTTATTGATACTTACAGCCGCTACATAAAAGCCTGCCGGAACAGCATCTAAAAAGCTTTTGATTTTTGCAACATTAGAAGGATTATTCAGATCGCCTGTGTCATACACATAGGGGATAGCAGAACAAAACGTTGGTCCTGATAAGCTGGTCACCTTCTCCAGGCTTCTGTTGTCAACCACAACAAAGAAGATGCGCGAGGTGGAAGAACCGGCGGGGTTGCCACAATACACATGCACTTCCTGCAGCCCGTCGATAAACAGTCCATAGGGGGGAATTGTAAACCGTTTGTCTCCCCCCACGGTTTTAATGTCGATGAACATGCGGGTCGGATTAAACTCCCATGTTCGCTTGTCCGCCTTTAGGTTCTCCAGGCCCTCCAGGGTTACATCCTGTAGCTGGGCATAGTGGCTCTGCGACCAACCTCCCTTCGCCCCGGCGATATGGCGGAAAGAGCTGCTAGCCCATAAAGTGTCTTCCTCTGCTTCATAATGGCTAAAACGAGCCCGCCAATAATATACGGTACTATCACTGTTGGCACCCGGCAAAGTAACTTCCCATGTTGGTAAAGCCGCCGCAGTCATGGTTTGCATCTGCCGCAAAGGGCTATTAAATGTCGCGGCGGTATCTAACTCAAAGTAAAAGCCTTGTTTGTCAGTTTTCGTGGTCGCCTGCACAGCAAGCTTTACCCTGTTTGTCCCGACTATGCTATACTTTGCGGGGCTAACCACAGCTAGACCACTGACAGGAAAGTAGTGCTGAAAAGACAGGACGTTGTTGTCCTCCCGTAGCTCTTCTACGGCGTTGGGGCTGTCCAACATGACCTCGAAGGTATTCATACCCGCAGCGGCCACTCCTTCGTTTGAGAGCCCAAGCTTAACTTGCCTACCTTGAATAACAGGCTCGATGAGCACAGAATCAGTTAAAAGCACTGTGTTGTCTGCCAACGTTCTCTTGACAGAAACATAAAGAGGATCCGTAATGGCTTTCCCTAGATTCTCTACATCAACTGTGACGGTAAAAGTATCAATAGCCGCTGTCATCTGTTCTCCTCCGATGCCCTGCACTGCCCCGTTCCCCTTAAACAAGTAATCAGGCTTGCCCGGGCTGTATAGTTTAAGCGCGGGGTCCCCTTGCAATACTGTTTCCAACACCATCGCTATGTTCCAGTTGGTATCCCATCCGGGATCATTAACCCGCATAACACGCCTGATCGTCTCCTTTTGCACCTCTCCCAAGGTTTTACCATAAAATTCAGGATCCTGAAAAGCTACTTTATAGAAGTTATTGCTATACAAGTTTAACGGATAATCGGCACCTGTGTCTGAGTGCGCAATCCACGCGACAGCCCCTTTATTTGGCGTTAAAAGCCAATCATCACCAAAAGAGACATTGTTTGGCAGAAAAGCATTCGCGCCTCCGCACCCATTCATCAACATGATGGGGTACTTCCCTTTATTATTATAACCGTTTACTGAAACAGACGCAAAACCAATATTAAGGTCAGTAGTCGTTGGTGATCCATGTCCAAAAAAAGTTATGAGGGACACCCCCCTGTTTACTTCCTCTGTCACGTTTAAAGTTTCCACATATTCACTAATATTCTGCCTATACTTTTCAATGACGTTTGCACCCAGCAATGGTCCCCTAACTATGCTGGCATATTCTTTCATCCAAGTAGCAAACAGACGAATAAGAGATGCTGATGTTCCTCCACTTAACTGTAAAATGTTCTTACGCCAAGCTTCGCCCTCTTTTGCAGCCTCATACTCTTTTACTTTATTAAGATAATATAAGACCTCTTCTGATGTTGTTGCGGTAACTCTTCCTACAGGAATGGCAGGCACATAAGAGCTATTCCGGTAATCAGTAGAGAAGAACAGGTCTGATGCCGGGAAAATACCAGTCGGCACCAGATCAAGCTCATGTACCTTTGGGTGTCGCGCTCCTACTTGATAGTAGCTAAACTTACCGGGATAGAAAGTAAAATAGTAGTCCTGTGAAGCGTACTCCACGCCCTTACCAATAATAAAGAGCTGTGTCGGGTGACTCGCCGTGGCCATAAACCGCAACATACGGCGAATGGCATTAGACGAGAACTCTCCGTAATGGAATTGGTTCACGACTTGCTCCATCGTAAACAAAAGGGTATCGTAGCCTCCCCCTGCTACCGAAGCCCTGTACTTCGCATACTCAACAGGTACTGGTGCATTAGTTCCTCCAGCAGGCTTCATTAACCTTTTGTTTGTCAATAGAATGTAGTTATGATCATTCGGGTTAATCTTTCGGAATCTAAGACTAGCTTGACGCTGCTGAGCAGGCTTTAAAGGTTTGGCAGTGTCTGCTAACAACAATTTGTGTGTCTTATTATCCTGACTTTCTATCACAAAGCCTTTTTTAGATCCTGTTACTTGTCCAGCAATTCTTACAACGTTAAAGGAATCTGTTACATCAAAGGCAACTGCAGAAGGCGGGGCACTGCTAAACTCAAAGTAAGGATTACTACCTCTGGTTGAATCAGTATAAAAACTCATTGAAGTACCTGCAAAAACTGTCTTTTGCGGATAGGTTAATATCCCGTATGCAAAACTCACAGAGTTCTGTTGCTTCTGTGTAGCGGCAGGGTAGACTTGTAATGTTAGATTTCCTTGTGGACTTATATCACTAAATAAGACAGGCTGTGTATCATATGCGTGTCCGTTTATCCCATATTGATACGTCCCTAGCTTTCTAAAGCCTCCACTAGGTACTTGAACATTTATATCAATTTTGTGATTTTCATTCCCAACTCCTACTGTTGCATATCTTACCCTTGGAGCTGGGCCTGTTGTTTCTACATTCGTTATACCTGAAATTGCGTATGTCCGAGGATTTACAGAATAGTGAGAAAAATAGCCTTCCCCTTCATCTAGCCATGGCATCCTGGCAAAACTGTCGTAAGCCTTGCCATAATTAAACCGGTCTGTATTAACATATACCGCTTTCTGCAAATGGTACGGCTCGGGCGTTCGTCCTGCAATGGAAGGGTTTACTTCCCGCATGCGCTTCCCGCCTGTAGGTGCTAAGGTCAGGAAATAAGCAGCTGTGTCGGTGTAGAGGCTATAAAATTGGTGCACCTGGTGCGCCGGGTTCTTGTATAGTTCCCGGTCTAAAGCTCCGTCATTACGTTCGCCATAAAACTCCACATAGTCCTGCGGGTCCAGCTTGCCATCGTTCTCCCCGGCCACATAGATAGACACTTCTTTGCCTCTCCTAAATAGCTGCAGGTGTTTCGGATTAACCCCTCTTAGGCCCAAACTATCTAAAAAGCCATAGCTAAGGCGATGCAGGCCCGTGTTAACGACTTTGATCTTATAGTAAGTCTTGGAATAGTCTATCCACTCGTTGCCATACACTTCCTGTGCCTGTGCAGAACCTGCCATAAGGCCTGCTATCAGCAGTACAAGTACGATAAAAGCTTTCTTCATTTCAGTAACTTTAAGCATGGGTGATTGCTGAAACATTGGTGCTTTAATTACCAGAGTAGCTCAAGGAAATAACAACTGAGGATGTGTTGGCTCCTCCTACCGTGTTTGCTTCGGAGTAGCTGACACGGGATAAAGCCAAGTCTAAGCTCAAGCCATTGGTTTTAACTCCAACGCCAAAGTTAGGTTGCATGCTCTTTGCCGTGCCCCCATCAAAGTTAACTGTTTCCTGATAGTTGTTAATTCCTCCACGAACATAAACCGTATTGGCATATGCTAGCTCCAAGCCTATGTGAGGATCAAGGGATACAGGCTCAGAACTCAGCAGTACGTTTCGTCTGCCGTCAAAAGTAAAGTCAAGATCAGTAGCGAGCAGCCCCGAGAGCTTTTCATTGAATTGGAAGAACCGCGCCACTCCGATGACCAGCCTTGGAAGGGTCAGCTCTGCATGGTTCTCAGGCAGGTCATTGCCTGTTTGCTGGTAGGCCTCCTCCAGCTCCTCCACGTTATGCGTCCAGGCCGTAAAGGTCGTCGTCACATCTTTGGCCATTAATCCAAACTGCCAGTCCCCCCGCTGCAACTGCGCCCCTACATCCACACCGAAGCCGTAAGCATTGGCGAACTCGCCAACGTTTCTGTAGATGATCTTGGCGCTGGTCCCTAACTGCAGCCCCTCGATCAGGTTACTCTGGCGGGCATACGACAAAAGCATCGCATAGTCGGCCACAGAAAAGAACCGGATGCTGTCGTACTGAATATAACCGTACTCATTTTGCAGCCGACGGGTATCTGCAATGTTATCCACTCCAAGACGGATCACAGAGATTGCCAAAGCACTACTGCTATCCAATGGCATGGCGAAACTGGCAAAATCATTTTTCGCGATGCCGGCAAAGAGTTCCGAATGCATCAGGGTGATGTTGTACTTGTCCTTTAGCCGTAGCAGGCCTGCCGGATTCCAGTAACCGGCAGTCGCGTCATTTGCAATGGCTGTCTGCACGTTGCCCATACTTAAGGCACGCCCGCCCACCCCTACATTTAAAAACTCATTGCTGTATTTAGGAGTCGATACCTGTGCTGTGGCAACAGACCACGAAATAACAAGCAGCATCACCAATAGGCAGCAAAAGGTAGATCTGATCATACTATTCACGAAGCGTAAATTCTTAGTTCCTCAACAGCCCTCTTAGCCTTTTGGCAATACAGCCACTTAAGCCGTTACAACACTGCATACCAGGGTTTTGATATAAAGACAGCATTCAGGAAACCATCTGCTCAATTAGATTTAATCCAAACTTACTGAATTATAATGATAATTATACAGACTGAATAACCATTAAAAAAAACTAGCGTAAAGATTTATATACAGTACCTTGCTTTACATAGTACCTTATTATATCTTTGCTTCAACATTATAACGGAATCATCATGAAAGTAGAAAACACACAAGTGCAGATGAGGAAGGGAATTCTCGAATTCTGCATCCTGGAGATAATCTCTCGTGGTGAAGTATATGCGTCCGATATGTTGGAAGAGCTGACAGCGGCCAAAATGATCGTTGTGGAGGGTACCCTCTACCCTTTGCTCACCCGCCTCAAGAACGCGTCACTTCTCGACTACAATTGGGTAGAATCCACCTCTGGGCCGCCTCGCAAGTACTATAAGCTCACCGAAACAGGACGAGAGTTCCTGGAACAGCTCCGGGAAACCTGGTTTGAGCTGGTGGCCTCCACAGAATACATTATCCACAACAAGAAAGCGCAGTAACTATGAAAAAGAATATAAACGTAAACTTGCAGGGCGTCATCTTCCACATAGAGGAGGATGGGTATGAGCAACTTAGCAGATATTTAGCCTCGATCAGAACCTACTTCTCGAATTATGAGGGGCACGAAGAGATTGTTGCGGACATAGAGGCCCGAATTGCTGAAATATTTGCGGGCCGGCTGACTCCCGGAAAACAGGTGATCACCCAGGAGGATGTGCAGTACCTGATAGGCCGCATGGGCAATGTTACGGACTTTGAGGTAGAGGAGCCTATCGAAGCGGAGATCCCTAACCCGGGCCCGGAGGCAGAATACGCCTATACGTCTGACACGACAGGTACTACGGGCACGGCTGGTTCCAGAAAGCTGTACCGCGACATAAACCGCAAAGTAATAGCCGGGGTATCGGCTGGTATAGCCAACTACCTTAACATCGACACGTTGTGGGTAAGGCTCTTCTTTGTGCTGTTTGTGCTGTTGGGTGTTATCTCCGCCGGCGTTTCTACGGCAACTGGCATTATCCTTTACCTAGTGTTGTGGATTGCCATGCCCCAAAGCGACCAGCTACCGGAAACCTCTGTTAAAAAGCTTTTCCGCGACCCCGAAGACAAGAAACTCGGGGGCGTGGCCAGCGGCATTGCCAAGTATTTTGGGGTAGACGTTGCGGTGATTCGCATCCTGTTCCTGGTCTCTATCTTCCTCGGCGGCTTCGGGGTGATCCTCTACATTGTCCTGTGGATCGCCATGCCTGAGGCCGTGACGCTAACAGAACGCATGCAAATGCAAGGAGACCCCGTTACCCTGAGCGGCATTGAGCGAACCTTGAAAGACAACCTGAACATGCGGGACAGCAACGGTGAGGAAAGCACGTTGGCTAAGATCATACTACTCCCGATCCGCTTGGTTTCCCAAATCTTTAACTGGTTGGGCAGGGCCTTGGGGCCAATTCTGGGCTTTCTGGTTGCCTTGATACGCATTGGTGCCGGCATTATACTGCTGGTTGTTTCGATAGGGCTTACAATTGGCTTGCTTTCCGCGCTTTTTGTTGCCTTAGGTTGGATAGAAGACTCTCAGTACATCGTTTTAGGTGATTTTCCGGCCTCCGTCCTGCTCGGGGGCTTTCCCAGGCCCGGACTGGTGGCAGGTTTTCTTGTAGGTCTTATCCCGCTTCTGCTCTTGATGGTATTGGCGATCAGCCTCTTGCTGAAGCGCACGATTATGCGCCCCATTGCAGGCTGGTCTATGTTCGGGGTGTGGCTGGTAGCACTTTTCGTTATGATCACCTCCATCGTGATGTATACGAACAACTTCCGCCGAAGCGGCGAAGTCATCACAACGAAAACAATACCCGCATCGGGCTTTGGCACCCTTATCCTGGATGCCTATGACACGCACTTAGACTATGACAACCTCTACATCGATGTACAGACTGCGCCTGGACAGAACGTCGAAATCATCCAGCGGGCAGAGGCAAAAGGCAAAACAGAAGAAGAAGCGAAGGAAAATGCGCGCATGATCACTTATCGGGTTGTTCAGCGGGACTCCACAATTCGGTTTGATAACAGCTATGAGTTTAAGGAGGGAGCAAAGTTCCGGGACCAGGAGTTGGCCGTGGTGTTGCAGTTGCCTCCAAACAAGCCCCTGCGCCTGACCCGGGAGTTTGTCCACTTACTTCCCAGCGCCACCTTTACTGAAGACTACAGCACAGACAAGATCGTGCGTAACCTATGGCAGGTAAGAGGCGACCAACTGGAATGCCTGACCTGCGCCACCGATACCCTGGACTCGGAAAGCTTTGTAGAGAACGCCTCCTTCAGCGATGGTGCCTTTGACGTAGACATTGACCTGGAAAGGGGAGACATTGGCATAAGCGGCAGTGTGCTCCTGGATGAGAACCAGTACAGCAGCAACAGCCGTACTTTCACTTACAGTGACTTTGAACAAATCTCCGTTAGCGGCCCTTACCACGTACAGATCCAGCAAGGAAATGATTATCGCGTGCGCGTGCGCGGAGAGCAGGAAGGCATTGACCGTATGAGGTTTGACAAGCAGGGCAACCAGCTTATCATCAACTCGGAGGATAAGAATTTTAACCTGTTCGATGACAGGAAGCCCACACTGGTACAAATTACAGCGCCCAATATCCGAAACATAGACCTCAGTGGTGCTATTAAAGCCGATATAGGAAGGATTACTTCTGACAACCTGGATATCAGCATGTCCGGGGCAACCAAGTCTGTTGCTGACTTAAACGTCCGTGACCTGAAAGTAGACATAGCAGGGGCTTCCATCAGTAAGTTCAGAGGACAGGCAGAACGGTTTGAACTGAACGCTACGGGTGCTGTAGGAGTAGATGCGGAAGACTTAAGGGCAAAAGCAGTAGATGTGGATGTAACCGGAGCAAGCGTAGCCGAGGTGAACGCTACCTCCAGCCTCCGCGCCGATGCCTCCGGCACCAGCCGTATCACCTACAGCGGCAACCCAAGCAATACCATTATCGATACCTCTGGCCCCAGTAGCGTAAAGCGCCGCTGAACGAAGCCCGGAAACCGCTTAAGCTGCATGTTTTACAGGCTAGCATAAAAACCGCCATCAGTACAAAATAAAACTATACTAAAACCGGATTACGTCGTTCTAATAGCATAACAAGTATTTGTTTAGTTGTTGTTTGACGAATGAATTTGGCGGAGCCCCATCTCCTTTCCTTTTTCCAACAGAAAGGCGAAGGCTTCGTCAAACTCATTTCTACTTGCTAAAGCTTTACGCGGCATAACCCTCCCCAGTAGTACCGCTTTTTTCGGGCATAATCCCACTAAGCGACTATACCACCAAAACCATAAAACTATGTTTAAGAACACAATGCTTCTCGTGTTTGCGAGCACTGCTATTGTTGTAGCAAGCAGGCAAACAGTACAAGGTCAGGGGCAGCCACAGACCTCTTGCGACAGCAAGCTGATCTCTTACCTAAACTGGGAAGAGACCCCGCACACGGAATGGTCACTGCAGCTCACAAGGCCGGACGGCGGAAGCCTGCAGTACATTGGAGCGTCCCACTCCGACGACGCCACGCATCCGCAGTTTGAGCTTATACGCCAGGCGTGGAAAGATCAGAGCCCCACCCTTGCCTTTTTCGAAGGCCCGGACCGGGGTACAGCAGATTCAGGAACTGAAACGATAAAACGCTTAGGAGAGTCTGGCTTCGTGCGGTACATGGCCGGGTTAGCGGGAGTTCCAACACAAACCTTGGAGCCCCGGCCACAGGAGGAGGTGAATTACTTACTTTCTTTAAAAGAGTTTACTCCCGAGCAGATCAAACTGTTTTACATTCTCCGGGAAGCCAACAGGCTTCGGGAGCGCAAGAACATGAGCGTAGAGCAAACCAAGGAGGCAATAGGACAACTGATGGATAAAGCAAACAAGGTGCTTCCCGCTCTTGCGGCTGTGCTGCCCGATATAGCATCCTTACAGCCTGCTTACGCGAAATACTGGTCGGCACCAGCCAACTGGTGGGAAGCTCCTACAGAATGGTTCACGCCCGGAGGCAATGGAGAAGAAACGGGAGGCAAATTCACCAATGCCATCAACCGGCACAGCAGCGAGTTTCGGAATCTGCACATGTACCGGCTATTGACTGATGCAGTACTGCGCGGCGAAAGGGTTTTTGCGGTAGTTGGGCGCAACCACGTACCCATGCAAGCAGAGGCAATCCGCTGCACCCTGCAATAAGTGATCATATCAAAAGGGGAGCTGCTTTTACACTACTCCCCTTTTTCATTTGAAGCCAATGTTTTTACAACAGGTAGCTCCATCTCCTTTCCTTTTTCTAAAAGGAAAGCATACGCCTCATCAAACTCGTTTCTTACTTTTCCTTCCAGAATTGCCTCCGTAAGGACCTCTTTCAGCTCTCCTACTGTTTTAGAAGGTTTCAGGCCGAAGGTTTCCATGATCACCTCCCCGGTTATCACCGGCTGGAAGTTACGCAGCTTGTCACTTTCCTCTACCTCCACCAGGCGCTGCTCCACCTTATCGAAGTTTTGCAGGTAGCGCTTTACCTTATTTTCGCTTTTAGAGGTAATGTCGGCGCGACAAAGGGTCATTAATGCATCCACATCATCCCCTGCTTCAAACAGAAGCCGGCGTATGGCCGAGTCGGTCACTGTTTCCTTGACCAGGGCAATCGGGCGCAGGTGCAGCTTCACCAGCTTCTGCACAAACTTCATGTGCTCGTTCAGGGGCAGTTTCAGGTCCCGGAACAACTTGGGCACCATGCGGGCCCCACGGTCTTCGTGCCCGTGGAAAGTCCAGCCCACTTTGGGAGAGTAGCGCTTCGTGTCGGGCTTGGCGATGTCGTGCATGATAGCCGCCCAGCGCAGCCACAGGTCATCCGACACCTCCGCCACATTATCAAGCACCTGCAACGTGTGGTAAAAATTGTCTTTGTGCGAGTTGCCGTTCTTCGTTTCCACCCCCTGCAGTTCCACCATTTTCGGGAAGATCAGGTGCAAAAGCCCCGAGACAAACAGCAGTTTAAAGCCATAGCTGGGAGTTGGAGACAAGATGATCTTGTTCAGTTCATCTGTAATGCGCTCTTGCGATACAATTTTGATGCGCTCCTTATTTTCCGTGATGGCATCAAAGGTATCCGGGTCAATATCAAAGCCAAGCTGGGTAGCAAAGCGAATAGCGCGCATCATGCGCAAGGGATCATCGGAGAAGGTTATCCCAGGCTCCAGGGGCGTCCGGATAACCTTGCGTTTCATGTCTTTCAGCCCATTGAACTCGTCGATCAACGCTCCGTAGTTCTGCTTGTTCAGGCTGATGCCTAAGGCATTGATGGTAAAGTCACGACGCTTCAGGTCGTCATCCAAGGTGCCCTGCTCTACCTCTGGCTTGCGGGAATGCTCCCGGTACGACTCCTTGCGGGCCCCCACGAACTCTACCTCCCATTCATCGGCCCGCAGCATGGCAGTGCCAAAGTTTTTGAAAATGGAAACTTTCGGTCGGTGAGGCAGCTTAAGAGCCACCATAGACGCCAGCGCAATGCCATCTCCCACGCATACCACATCGATGTCCTTGGATGTTCGCTTTAGCACCAGGTCCCGCACAAAACCGCCAATTACATAAGCATCGGTGCCTAACTCAGAGGCCGCTTTGGATACAACATCAAAAATCGGGTGCTCGGGTAATTGTACTTTGTCCATTTCAAGAATTAAAACCTAAGGCTGCAACTGCTTTACCTGAGGTACAAAATTAAGCTAATAAATTAAAAATACAGGGCTGCCGGACATCTGTTGGACAAAGGGCCAGGTGTAGAGGGACAAAAGATGAGCATTTAAACCTCCTCTCATTTTATTATCCCCCCTGGTGGCTTGCCCTTTGCCCAGCTAGTCGCGCAATACCTGCTGACTTCCGTCCGGGTTTATCTTCACAATACGCGAGGGCTTGGAATCCATGGGATCGCCCTGCCGCCACCGAACGACAAAGTCCACCCGCTCTTTTATGATGTTTGATACGTCCGCAAAGGTTTTGGGAGAGGGCTCCCCGCTCACGTTGGCAGAAGTTGAAACAATAGGCCGCCCGATCTGCCGGATCAAACGGTGGCAGAATTCATCCTGCGCAATACGGATAGCCACCGTACCGTCCTCAGCCAATAACTCTTTCGGCAGGTTCTGCGGCTCCGAAAAAACATAGGTTGTAGGGCGTTCCTGCTGCTTGGCCAGTTGCTCAAAGTCAGCAGGTAACTTTCGCACATAGTGCAGCAGCATTTGCTGATCTGCCACCAACAGGATCATAGCCTTCGACTCCTCCCGCTCCTTTATCTTGAATATTTTGCGCACAGCGGCTGTGTTCTCTGCATCGCAGCCAATACCCCATACTGTGTCTGTAGGGTAAAGAATAACGTTACCCACTAGCAGTTCCTCTTCTGCAGCCTGTACCTCTTTCAAAAACTGGCTCATGTCTTTCTTATTATTGAAGGTTGCATGGCTAAATGGTTGCACTCTCCGGAGGGATTGTCCCTTCCGAGCAACCATTTAGGGACTAAGTCCTTTATCTTATCTCCTGCGTCAACTCAACCAGAACCCCATTCGCACTTTTAGGGTGCACAAAGCACACCAACTTGTTGTCGGCCCCTTTCTTCGGCGTGTCGTTCAGTAACGTAAAGCCCTCCCCCTTTAAACGGTCCATCTCAGCCAGAATGTCCTCTACTTCAAAGGCGATGTGGTGAATGCCCTCCCCGCGCTTTTCGATGAACTTGCTGATCGCACTCTCAGGGTTGGTACCTTCCAGTAATTCTATCTTTGTCTCGCCTACTTTAAAGAAGGAAGTGTTAACCCCCTCCGACGCAACATGCTCTGTTTTATAGGGTTCTACGCCCAATAATTTAAAGTATAAAGCATTTGCCTCCGCAAAGTTTTTAACAGCAATGCCTATATGTTCTACGTTCCGCATTTTAAATTTGTAATTAGTCTAAGTAAGGTTTTTTTTCTAATTTCGCAGCGTATCAAAACTAATCATTTCTTCGGACTGTTCGTGGAACAGTGCAGAACAGAAACCTGAAAGTTATATGCTAACACTCCCTATATACCTGGATAACAATGCCACTACGCCGTTAGACCCGCGTGTGTTGGATGCCATGCTGCCTTACATGACCAAGATGTTCGGCAACGCTGCTTCTCGTAACCACGCCTTTGGCTGGCAGGCAGAAGAGGCAGTGGATTATGCCCGCGAGCAGATCGCCTCTCTTATTAACTGTTCTCCTAAAGAAATCATCTTTACTTCCGGCGCTACCGAGTCTGATAACCTCGCGATCAAAGGCGTGTTCGAAATGTATGCGTCTAAAGGGAACCACATTATTACGGTTACAACAGAGCACAAAGCAGTGCTTGATACCTGCAAGCACATCGAGAAAGTAGGCGGTAAGGTAACCTACCTGACCGTGGATGAAAAAGGCCTGATCGACCTGAAGCAACTGGAGGAGGCGATCACAGATAAGACCATCCTGATCTCGGTGATGTATGCCAACAACGAGGTAGGTGTTATCCAGCCAATCCGCGAAATCTCTGCCCTTGCAAAAAAGCACGGTATCCTGTTCTTTACAGATGCCACGCAGGCAGTGGGCAAGATACCGGTAGACGTAGAAGCAGATGGCATTGACCTGATGGCTTTCTCCGCGCACAAAATGTACGGCCCGAAAGGCGTTGGTGCACTGTACGTGCGCCGCAAGAACCCGCGTGTGAAAGTTACTGCCCAGATGGACGGTGGCGGACACGAGCGCGGCATGCGTTCCGGTACACTGAATGTGCCTGGTATTGTTGGCCTGGGTAAAGCCGCTGAAATTGCTAAGCAGGACATGGAAGCCGATACCGCTCGTATCGCTGCTATGCGCGACCGCCTGGAGAAAGAGTTGATTACCATTGAGGAATCTTATGTAAACGGTTCTACCGAGCACCGTTTGCCGCATGTTTCCAACATCTCTTTTAAGTATGTAGAAGGCGAAGGACTGATGATGGGCGTGAAAGACCTGGCTGTTTCTTCCGGGTCTGCCTGTACCTCTGCCTCTCTGGAGCCATCTTACGTGCTGAAGGCCTTGGGCCTGAGCGATGACCTGGCGCACTCTTCTTTGCGTTTCGGCCTGAGCCGCTTCACAACAGATGAGGAGATCGACTTTGCCATCAACCACGTGAAAGAGGCTGTCGCCAAATTACGCGAGCTGTCTCCGCTATGGGAGATGTTCAAAGAAGGGATCGACCTGAACTCTATTGAGTGGGCAGAACATTAATATCTGACACCACTCCTTTTATACACCATTTGTAATTAACACTTGAGCTATGGCTTATTCAGATAAAGTAATTGACCATTACACCAATCCACGTAATGTAGGTACGCTGGACAAATCAAAAGCAAGCGTTGGCACTGGCCTTGTAGGAGCCCCTGAGTGCGGCGACGTGATGCGCCTTCAGATTGAAGTAGACGAGAACCAGGTAATCACCGACGCAAAGTTCAAAACATTCGGTTGTGGCTCGGCGATCGCTTCTTCTTCCCTGGCAACAGAATGGCTGAAGGGCAAAACAGTAGACGAGGCACTGGCTATCGATAACATGGCTATTGTAGAAGAGCTGGCCCTGCCACCGGTTAAGATCCACTGCTCTGTACTGGCAGAAGACGCGATCAAGTCTGCCATCAACGACTATAGAGTGAAGAACGGCTTGCCGGCACTGGAGCTGCCTAAGTCTCACCACTAAGAAAGACCATCACTAGCGCGATCAGGAACAAGCCTGCTTGCGTTTGTGTTAACGATGTGAGGCAGTAAACGAGAAATAACTTTTACTTGCTTCCTTAAAAACACCCGATTATGATCACAGTTTCAGATAAAGCAAAAGAGAAGGTAATAAAGCTAAAGCAAGATGCGCAGCTGGACGATACGTTCCGTTTACGTGCTTCTGTTGCAGGTGGTGGTTGCTCCGGTCTTTCCTATCAGCTGGACTTCGACGATGAGGTGAAGCCCATGGACCAGGAGTTTGAGGACAAAGGCGTAAAAGTGGTGGTGGACATGAAGAGCTTCCTGTACCTGGCCGGAACAGAATTAGATTTCTCCGACGGCCTGAACGGCAAAGGCTTTTTCTTCAACAACCCAAATGCTACCAGAACCTGCGGTTGCGGCGATAGCTTCTCTGTATAAAGGCTTCTTTAATTCCTAAACAAAAAGGCTCTGCAGTTATGCAGAGCCTTTTTGTTTTAAAGCTTTATAGTTTCCCCTCTCCTTCTAAACCAATCGGGGAAAAGAACACAAGCAGTTCCACATGAAAAGGAACAGATTTAAGCGCTTGGCAACAAAAAAGAAAGCGTCTGGCCTTCGAGGCCAGACGCTTTCCTGTCTTGCTGTGCTTTTTCTACACAGTTCTGCTTTATTACTTAGTAGGCCCTCGCCAATTTATTCTCCATGAAGTTCATAAAGGCTCTGTTTACGACCCCTGTTCCCCCAGGCGTTGGGTAGTTACCTGTAAAGTACCAGTCGCCTTTGTGATTTGGACAAGCCTGGTGCAGATCTTCGATGCGCTGGTAAATCACCTCTACCTCTGCATTAACACCTGGAGCCTTTACAATCTCCGATACCTTCGCGGATATTTCTTCTGCTGTAAAGAGATCATACAGTTCCTGCACATAGTTCTGCTCTTTAAAAGCCGGTGTGCCGGCCAGAGCAACGCACTTATCATACACTTCCTCCACTTTAAAGTAAAGGCCTCTGTCCTTCAAGAGCTCCAACAAGGCTCTAAAAGCGACGAACTCTTTCATACGCGACATGTCAATGCCATAGCAATCCGGGTAACGGATCTGCGGTGCGCAGGAAACGATGATGATCTTCTTTGGCTCCAGCTTATCCAGCATCTTGATGATGCTTTTCTCCAGCGTAGTTCCACGCACAATAGAGTCATCCAGCACCACCAACGTATCCACTCCCTTCTTTACTACCTCATAGGTTGTGTCATATACGTGCGTTACCAGGTCATCACGGCTGTCATTATCGCTAATAAAGGTACGCAGCTTCGCGTCTTTAATTACCAGCTTTTCAGCACGCGGCTTAAACTGCAGGATCTCATCCAGCTGCTCCTCTGTCAGTTGCTGGTTCAGAATGGCTTTCTTACGGTACTCACGCAGGTGCTGCTCAATGCCCTTCATCATGCCCAGCCAGGAAGTCTCTGCTGTGTTCGGAATGTAGGAGAAAACCGTATTCTTCAGGTCGTAGTTAATTGCTTCCAGAATCTGTGGGCACAGCAGGCGGCCCATGTTCTTACGCTCCTCATAGATCTCCGGGTCATTGCCTCTCGAGAAGTAGATACGCTCGAAGCTACAGGAAAGCTTTTCCCCTTGCGGCAGAATCTCTTTCATCTCTGGATTACCCGCTTTATCAATGATCAGGGCGTGTCCTGGTGTGATTGGCTTGATCTCGCTGTAATCGATGTCAAAGGCCGTCTTGATGGCCGGCTTCTCGGAAGCTACCACTACTATCTCGTCATCCGCATAGTAATAGGCCGGGCGAATGCCGTTCGGGTCGCGCACCACAAAAGAGGCACCATATCCCGTCAGGCCAACCATGGCATAACCGCCGTCAAAATCTTTACAGGCGCGCTTGAGTACGCGCTGCAGGTCCAACTCGCTTTCGATCAGCTGCGTGATCTCTTTGTTGGTATAGTTGCCTTTTTTAAACTCATCGAACAGCGCCTGGTTTTCCTCGTCCAGGAAATGTCCGATTTTTTCCAGCACCGTAATGGTGTCTGACTTATGCTTCGGATGCTGGCCCAATTCCAAAAGCTTTTGGAACTGCTCATCCACGTTAGTCATGTTAAAGTTACCGGCCACCGCCAGGCTGCGGCTGCGCCAGTTGTTCTCGCGCACCATCGGATGGCAGCTATCCACGCTATTTATACCGTGCGTGCCATAACGCAGGTGCCCCAGGTACACATCGCCCAGGAAAGGCATATTTTCCCACACCCACTCCGTATCGTCCGTCAGCTCCGGCTGGTTCTCCTTCAGGCGCTTGTACTCTTTGCCGATTTTGCCGAAGATGCTGTCAATGGCTCTTGTCTTCACCGAACGGAAGCGGCTGATATAATCGATGCCGGGCAGCGCGTTGATCTTGATACTGGCAACCCCGGCCCCGTCCTGGCCCCGGTTGTGCTGCTTCTGCATCAGCAGGTACAGCTTGTTGACACCGTACATGGGGGTGCCATACTTTTCTACGTAATAGCTGATCGGTTTTCTAAGCCTGATTAAGGCGATACCGCATTCATGTTTTATAGCGTCGCTCATGGGTGCTATTATATTAATTTATCTGGGCCAGCAGTTGTTCGATCCAGTTTAGCAGCAGGTCGGGTTTAAAGAAAAAGACCAGCAGCGGCAAGGCGAACAGTACCAATAACAATTTATTCGACAGTGAAATAACTAAATTTTCTTCTCTAAAATTCCTTTTAAAGAAAAGGTTGTACGGTATCTTGATATAATAAAATAGAGCCACCGCTGTGAGCAGAATACCAGTCGCTAACAACACGAGCAACAGGTTGTTTCCGCTAAGGGAATAGGCCTCCCACACGTTGCTAAAGATGAGCAGCTTACCCATAAAACCGGCCAATGGCGGCAGGCCGGTAAGCGAGAGCAAATATAGTACTGCCATCACTCCAATAAAGGGATAGGCCCGCCCCAAGCCGGCAAAGCCATCCAGCTTTGCTACCCCAAAGGCCTCCTCTGAAATTTGCAGGAACAGGAAAATACCGAAGTTCATGCACAACAGCACAGTCAGGTAAAACAAGATACTCTGCGTATAATCTGCCCCGAAAGCCAACAAGCCTACCAACAGGAAGCCGGCATGCGACACAGAAGAAAAGGCCAGCAGCCTGCGCGGTGTCTTTTGCCAAAGTGCTGTAAAATTACCAATTGCTAGTGTTGCGATGGCCGCAATGCCTAAGAAAAATTGCACATCGGCAAAGAAAAGCGGGTCCGCAAAAGTGCCCACAAACCGTAGGATAACGACGATACCCGCAATCTTGGGCCCGGTAGAGAACAGGGCAACCACTGGCAAGGGAGCGCCCTGGTACACATCGGCCACCCAGAAATGAAAGGGAGCGGCGGCAATCTTAAAAAAGAAACCAGCAAACACCAGCACAGCCGCCACTGTAACCAGTAAGGTATCAGCTTGCAGTAAAGCAGCGCCAAAGCCCTCTACGGCATAGTTCAGCGACCCTGTGAGGCCATAGAAAAAGGACATGCCATACAGCATTACGCCTGCCGATAGAGCACCGTAGAGGATGTATTTCAGACCAGCCTCCACCGCTCTTTCCTCTGTCTTAAAGGTGAGGGTTAAGATATAAGAGGCAATAGACACGACTTCGATAGCGACAAATACCATGAGCAGGTTCACCGACTTTGCCATGAGGTGAAGTCCTAAGACCAGCACCAGGATAAGCCCGTAGTACTCTCCGTGGCCATACCGAAGCTTCTCGAGTGACCTGTTCAGGAGTGATAATAAGAGGGTAAAGATTCCTGCCGCACAAAAAAGTATACCTGTATAGCGGGCAATTCCGTCAGACAGCAGTAAGTCCAGGAAAAAACCTTGCTGAAAAGTATAACCGCCAAGCACCTGAATCAGCAGGGCTGCAAACAAGCCCGTCAGTGCCAGCCAGGGCAGCAGGCTCTTAATAAGTGGAGACCTGAACAGATCGAGGGTAACCAGCAGCAGGAAGAAGGTGGCCAGCAGCAGTTCCGGCAGCAGATTACCTGCCCCTGCTACGATAGCCTCAATTGTTTGGGATAAGTATGCTACCTGCTCGTTCACCTAACGAATCATGGATGATAAAACAAGCCTCAGCTGCTCCTGCCCTTGCTGTAGCACTAACTCTGAAAAACCAGTAGCCGCCACCCCGACCTTATCCAGCAAGAGGTGCGGGAAAATGCCGAAAAGCAGGGCCAGCACAGCCAGGGGCACCAACATCAGGTACTCCCGGACAGTCAGGTCTTTAATAACTGCCTGCTCCCGCAGTTCTGGAAAGATCCAGTATTTGCCAAAGAACATGCGCTGCAAAGCCCACAGATAGTAAGCAGCGGCCAATAATAAACCCAGGATGGCCACAATTGTCAGCCAGCGCGGCAGCATACCGGTCAGGTCCGGGGCGCTAAAACCTCCGACCAGCACAAGTAATTCGGCAATAAAGCCAGAGAAGCCCGGCAGGCCAAGGGAGGCAAAGAAAGCGATTACCACAAAGGTGGTATAGGCAGGCATTACTCTGGCTAGTCCCCTAAAGTTCTGGATCATGCGGTTGTGGGCCCTGTCGTAAATAACGCCCACCACGAGGAAGAGCATGGCGGAAATGATGCCGTGGCTGAACATCATGTAAATGGCTCCGTTTACCCCCTCGGTTGTAAGGGAGGCTAAGCCCAGCAGCACAAAGCCCATATGCGATACCGAGGAGTAGGCGATCAGCTTCTTCAGGTCATTCATGGCTAGCGCATTCAGAGCACCGTAAATGATTGACAACACGCCCAAACCTCCTACCAATACAGAGAAATACGTTCCTGCATCAGGGAAAACAGGATACACAATACGAATCAGTCCGTAGCCCCCAACCTTCAAGAGCACAGCAGCCAGCAGTACAGAGACAGGCGTAGGGGCCTCCACGTGCGCATCCGGAAGCCAGGTATGTACGGGCACTGCAGGTACTTTGATCGCAAAGCCGGCAAAGAGCAGTAAAAAGGCGATAAAGCGAACCGGCAAATCCCACAGTTCTGCGCCAGACAGCACGTGTAGCAGGCTGTCCGGTATAAAGTTCGCAGGCTCCATCATGGCAGGAATACTAAAGGTACGAACCAGATCAGCAGGGTTTATGACCTTCTGCTGGAGCATTTGCTGTACCTGTTGCACCACTTCGGCACTGGCAACTCCACGCTCTACTAAGCCCATCTGCCAGGCTGTGGCCAGCGGGTCTATCACAGAGGCATACAGCCCGATCATCACGACCAGGATGAAAAGAGAGCCCACCAGGGTATAGATAAAGAACTTGATCGCCGCGTATTCCCTGTTCGGACCACCCCAGATACCGATCAGAAAGTACATCGGCAGGAGCATGAACTCGAAGAAAAGGTAAAACAGGAAGAAGTCGAGGGCCAGGAAACAACCCATAACGCTGGTAAGCAGCAGGAGGTAAAGCAGAAAGTAGCCTTTTACGTTCCGGGTAATTGTCCAGGAGGAAATCACGCCGATAACACCTACAATCCCTGTTAGCAGTACCATACTCACGCTGACACCATCTACCCCCAGAAAATACTGCACCTGAAAGTGCCCCAGGCTACCCAGGGAGAAACTGATCCAGTCGAGCTTCTCGACAAACTGGTAGCCCTCCTGCCCGTTCGCAAAAGCACTGCCGTTAAACTGTATATACAGCACCACCGCCAGGATCAACTGCGCCAGTGCCCCTAGTAAGGCAACTGTCTTAGCTGGCCTCTCAAGGCGCGTAGGCAGGAGCAGCACTACGAGTGCCGCAAGCAAGGGTGTAAAGATTAAACTAGTTAAGATCAGGTTCATCTAGTGTTGTCAGACACGAAGCCTTCCGCTTTGTCATCAAGTGTAGGAAAGACCACTGTCGCTCCTGCGCAAGATTCCGATTTCAGGTCTCCTGTTTGAGGCCTTTAAAATTTGAATTGCAAACTTAATATCAAAACAGGACGATGTATAGTATAATCAAAATAAATCCGAAAAGAGAGTATGCATAATAAGACTGCACCTTCCCATTCTGTAGCAGGCGACCGAAGCTACCCAGCAATTTAGAAAGGGCTCCCAGCAGCCAGACGACACCATCCACTGCCCAGCGGTCAAACCAGGCCACCACCTTCGAAAAGACCACGAGGGCTTTGCTGCCGTTGTTCAAGGTATAGTCAATTACCCGTTTATCTACCCGATACAAGCCCCTGGCTAGTGCCAGTGCTGGCATCACGAAGAAAGATTGGGAGACCTCATCCAGATAGAAGTGATGATAAGAGAACTTTTCCAGCCTGCTATCCGCTTGCTCCTGTAACAGCGCCTCACTGCTCTTTTTCCTGTACTTACTTACCGCAAGCGCAATACCTGCCACTCCCAGCACTGCTGATGTTACACCAATAACAAGGTGTACGGTGTGGTTGGTCTCGTCCTGCAAGGCGATCGCCTGCAGCAGGCCAGATGCCAGGAACACAGCGTATGCATTGCCCGTTTCTAAATTGATTCCATCCATTAACCAGCTATCGCCAAAGCTCAAGGGGTTAAGCGAGAAAAAGACACCTAAGGAAAGGATACCCAACACTACAACAGGCAGCGCCATCACAGTTTCCAGTTCCTTCCCCGCCTTCAGGCGCAGTGCCTTCACATCGAATGGCAACCTGAAACTCCCGAAGAAGATGAACCACATGTGCCGGGCCATGTAAAAAGCCGTGAGTAACACCACCGTAAACCCAAGAATGGGTACAATAAAATAAAGGCTGCTCCCAGTTGCGCTCATCGTCTGCGCCCAGGCCCAACTCCCCGACAGGATAGCGTCTTTCGATAAAAAGCCCGAGAAAAAGGGCAGACCGATCAGTGCAGCCGCTGCAACCAGATAGGTATAAAAGGTCAGCGGTAAGGCTTTTCGGAGCCCACCCATATAGCGGATGTCCTGCGCGTCGATATGCTCCGGTTGATGCGTATGGTGCAGCCCCCGGTGCATGGCGTGAATGATAATGCCGGCGTTCAGGAAGAGGGCCGCTTTAAAGAAAGCATGGGTGGTCAGGTGAAAGAGAGAAGCATCATAGGCTCCTACCCCCATGCCCATTACCATGTACCCTAGCTGGGAGATGGTAGAGAAAGCAAGTACCGCCTTCACATCGTACTGGGTAAGGGCTGCCAAAGCACCAAGCAAGGCGGTTACAGCTCCAATGATAGCAATAATAGTAAGGGCATCAACGGTAAAGAAGGCATAGCACCGGGCTAGCAAGTAGACGCCGGCCGCCACCATCGTGGCGGCATGTATTAGCGACGACACAGGTGTGGGGCCCTGCATAGCATCCGGCAACCAGACCTGCAGCGGGAACTGCGCTGATTTTCCCACACAACCCATAAACAGCCCGAGGCCTGCCAAGGTCAGCAGTAGTGGGCTTAAAGCCACCAGCCATGGTTGGCCGTTGAACAGATAACTCACTACGAAGTCACCGCTCGTCCAGCTCCCCATGCTGATCAGGGCGCGTAAGGCTTCCAAGTCAAACGTGCGGAAATAGGTGTAAAAAGTGAAAAGCCCCAGGAGCAGGCCTATGTCTCCTACCCTGTTTACCAGAAATGCTTTTTTATTGGCTGCTACGGCAGCAGGCTTCTCGTACCAGAAACCAATTAACAAGTAAGAAGAAAAGCCTACCAGTTCCCAGAACATGAAAAGCAGCAGGAGGTTATCCACCAGCACAATGCCCAGCATGCTAAAGGTAAATAGCCCCAGATAGGCGAAATAGCGGCTATAGCCTTCGTCGCCGTGCATGTAGCCTACAGAAAACAGCTGCACCAGCATAGAGATAAAGGTCACGATCACTAGCATCAGCACCGTCAGGTTGTCCAGCAGGATACCAGCCGTGAAATTTGTGACCGTACCAGTAAGCGTAGGTAAGCTAAACCAGGTAACGCGGCTATGATAGGTGGCGGTGTTCCAGGTTTCGGTGAACAGCCAAACGGAAAGGGCAAAAGCCAGCGCAGTAATACTTATTCCGAACCAATCCCCCTTACGAGGCAGGTGCTTGCCTGCCAGGAACAACACCAGAAAGCCCAGTAGCGGCAGCAACAACACAACTAATGCGGTTGTAGTTTGGGGAGTGCCTGCCAAAGGCTGTAACAAATCGGATAGCTCCAAGGCGTTGTTCGTTTCGGTTTAGAAGTGTAAGGCTATTTACCAGCAGCCAAAGTTAAGGAGAAAGGTTTAGTTTTTACACTATTAGGATAACACAGGCCCTCATTTCGCAAAGACAAGAAGATAACAGTACTACTTGTTATCAGCACTCACCACCTCATTCACGTGGGCTGTTTTAAAGTACTGATACACGCGCAGCACAATGGCCAAGGCCACCGCAGCCTCCGCCGCAGCCACTACGATCACAAAAAGTGAAAATAGCTGCCCTTGCAACAACGCGGGGTCATGGCGGCTAAAGGCTACCAGGTTCAGGTTGGCTGCGTTAAAGATAAGTTCTATGCCCATCAGCACGACGACCGCATGGCGCTTGCTGATGACGGCAAACACCCCGATACTAAAAAGAAGGGCACTAAGCAGCAGAATATGCTCTAACGGAATCTGTTCCATCGCTACAACTCTTGTTTATCTGTGGCAATATAGGCGGCCCCCATCAGGGCGATCAGTAATAACAGGGAGACTACCTCAAAGGGCACCACAACGTCTGTCATGAGTTTGATGCCTATCATTTGCACTGTGCTTTTTTGCCAGCCCAGCACATCAGTTTCAGCTGCGAGTAGCCAGGGCAAGGAACTGATGTTAGCTTTTAATATGGTGTAGCAAAGTCCTACCCCTACTAGTCCGGCCACTAAAGTTCCCCATATTTTGTTTACACTCTCCGACCGTACGGACTTGTCCTGCACCCGGCTACTGAGCATGATCCCAAACAGAATCAGCACCAGTACCCCGCCTACGTACACCATCAGCTGTGTCACGGCCACAAAGTCAGCGTACAGGAGCACGTAAATGCCAGCTATGCTTAGTAACGTGACTAGCAGTGAAAAGCCGGCATACAGTAGGTTGCGCGTCAGCACCATGTAAGCTCCGGAAAGCACCGCCAAAGCGGCGAAGAGGTAGAAGAGCATATGTTTATCTTTTATCTATGCCTTTTTTATCGATGAGCACTCTGTCTCCGATTCTATAATAAATTGTATCGCCTTTTTGAACCGCCACAAGTGTATCTCCCGAAACAGTAACCGTATCAATATCTTGTGGCTGAGTTACTTTGGGCTTTGCACTTCCCTCTTCCATCCTCATCAGATAGCCCACACACAAACCTAGTCCCACAAGGTGAATCAGCAAGGGATACAGGCCTTCCGTGTCGCTAATAAGCCGATACAGTTCGTACAGCAACCACAGAATGGATGCACTAAAGAAAGCGGCCAGCACATATTGGTGACTTGTGTTCGCCTCTAAGGCGTCCCACCCATGGCTGATAGAGAAGAGAATAAACAATATTTCCAGCGCATAGAACATGACAACTTGAAGGACGCCGGCGGTTCGTTTCATAAGCTTTGGCTTAACCTTTACTTCTGCCCCCTCCAATAACCCCCATTACTCCTCCCAAGGATAACACTAGCCCTCCAAAGAAAAGAACAGAGGAAATTGGGTGGCCAAGCGTGGTGCCGTAGCCATAACCCAAGAGAAGCCAACCCAAGGCTATAACGAGTAATGAAAGTATGATCTTTGCAGCCTGCACCCTACTTGTTACTCTTTCGGGCCGCCAGTGCAGCCGCTTTTGCCGCTGCCATTTCTTCCTGCTGTTTGGCAAACATTTGCTTCTTTTCCTCTGCCTGTTCCGGCGTTAGGTCCGTGAAGTGGTACACCATGTTTTTGATGTCTACTTCGCTAAAATCATACACGGGCGTCATCGTCAGGCAATCAGTAGGGCAAACTGTTGTGCAGAGGCCGCAGTAGCAGCACTTGGCCATGTCGATATCAAAGGTTGGCGCATAAAGGCGCTTCTTCGTTCCGTCTGAGGTGGTACCGATATCCTCTGTTGCCTTCACGGACTCAATGGTAATACAGTTCACAGGACACACCTTCGCACAAAGGTCGCAGACAATGCAGTCATCGATCTCATTATGCAGCCGGTAGCGGCCATTATCCGGTACAGGAATAGCCTCATAGGGGTATTTAAGCGTAACAAGGCCATCCTTTTGCTTAAAATAATTCTCATCCGACACGTACTCCGGCGTGCGTCGGTTTCCGGCTTTGAGAAAATGGCTCCATGTCAGGCTCAGTCCGCTCCCCAGCGACTTCACGACATCCCAGAAGCCTGTTTTATGTTTTACAGCAGTTCTCTCCATTTTAAAAGGACATAAGATATAAGACAAAGGACTTTCCCTACTACTGCTTGCCCTCCATTAAGAACAAGTCTTTCGTCTTACGTCTACATTAAATCATCAATAAACGCCACAGGCCCGCTAACAGTACAACGCCCAAGGCAATCGGTGTCAGCACTTTCCAACAAAGATGCATGAGCTGGTCCACGCGCAGGCGCGGGTATGTCCAGCGGACCTGTAGCTGTAAAAACAACAGCACAAATGTCTTGCTCAGCAACCAGAAAACACCCCAAAGAATGCCGGATAGTTCCCCAACCGTTCCGGTAGTCCAGTAGGCCAGGCTTACCGGGCCAATGTTTGGTAAAGGCGTGTTCCAGCTACCCAGAAACAGCACCACGGCTACCAGGCTCACCAGCACCATCATACTGTACTCGGCCAGAAACAACACGGCAAACCGGAAGCCCGAATATTCCACGTGGAAACCAGCCACCAACTCCGATTCCGCTTCCGGGATATCGAAAGGAGCCCGGTTACTCTCGGCCAAAGAGGCGATAAAGTAAATTACAAAAGCTACGAGTAGCATAGGGGCCCGGAAAATATTCCAGGTAGTGATGCCTCCGATGGTGGTGGTATTGATGCCTAACTCCCGTATGCCGAACAGCCAGTTCATGTCATACTCCATCCCCGGAAACTGATTCATGAGTGCCCCTTGCTGATAGCTGATCTCCTGAAAGTCCAGTGATTGGCAGATCATCACAGCCGATAGTATTGCCAAACCAGCCGGAATCTCATAAGACACAATCTGCGCCACCGAGCGCATAGCCCCGAGCATTGCATACTTGTTGTTAGAGCCCCAACCCGCCATGAGCAAGCCGACCACATCCAGGGAAATAATTGCCAACAGGTAAAAAACACCGATCCCGATACCCGCAGGCACTATGGAGGGGGCAAAGGGGATAACGGCAAAGCCTGCAAACACGGCAGCAAAAATAAGGATGGGCGCCAGCTTAAAGAGCTTCTTATCAGCCGCGGCCGGCACAATGTCTTCTTTCTGTAAGAGCTTGAGCACATCCAGCACCGCCTGCAAGGAGCCATACGGTCCGGCCTCTGTTGGGCCCATGCGGTCCTGCATGAAAGCCGCCACCTTCCGCTCAGCATAGGCCAGCACAATCACTATCCCTAGTAAGAGCATAAGTGTCAGCAGAAAAGCAAGCATAGGTAGGGCAATTGTTTAAGCAGGCAAAGGTAGGGCTTAATGGCGGAATGTACCAATACAAGAAGGGGCTAATTGGGAGACAGCACTGAGAAAAAGCTTCCTTCTGTTCACCTGATAGCACTGCTTTTCTGTTTATGCCCGCAGATCCTCCTGTCAGCCATAAACAGAAAAGGCCCTTCCGAAAGGAGAGCCTTTTCTGTCAAAGCTATTTCAACTATTGCTATCCTTCCACCAGGTGCGGCACAAACTGCGACAGGTTACTGATAATACCTTTCTCCCTGCGGAAGCCGATGGCACAGCCCTCCCCTGCCCAGAATACCCCTGCCTGGTACTGATAACCGGCTTTGTCTTCGGGCAGGTCACACCAGCGCTGGTATACCTGCTGTTGGTCGTCGTACTCCCCTTCTATTTTGGTGATCCGCCCCTTGTCCACTATCTCCACGCTCTGCCCCTCCCGCCCGAAGTAAGGCTTCCGAATATACTTGTTGTTAAGAGGCTCCAGGTCAGCCTCCAACAGCAGGGGGTGGTACGGAAACGCTTTCCAGAGCCAGGCCAGCATGCCTTTGCTTTGAAAAAGCAAGGTATAGGCTGGGTTGGCAATCACCACATTGCGGATGCGGGACAGGAAAGTAAGGCTCTCGAGGAGCTCCGGCTCTTCCCAGGCAATTTGCTCCCACGGCAATAATTTGAACAGGAAGGGGAATTGCTGCCACTGCTCTGCTCCCACTTGTGCCCAAACGCCCTTTTCAGCCCCCTCTGTCGATATACTAAGCTCCTCAATCGGGCAAAGGTGCGCTTCAAAGCCAGCTTCTCGGGCAGCCTGGGCTATCACGGCACAGTTCGTTTCGTCTTCGGCACTGGCACCTAAGTAAGTTAGCAGTAAAGCGGGTGGTAGGTCGTCGTTGAGCATGCGCCATGTTTTCAACTGCTCTACCAGGGCTTCGTATAAGCCAGAGTACTGCTTTGCATCGTGCTTGCCGGCAGCAGCCAGGCTTGCCCACTGCACGACCGCTGTTTCGGGTATAGAGGTAGCGGTATCAGCGTTAAACTCCAGCAGTTTCAGGCCGTCCGTCGTCTGTGCCAAATCAAAGCGCCCGTACAGGTGCCAGTGCCGCTCATCGTTCCACGACTGCCGCACCAGGGGCCATAGGTTTTCCGGGATGCCCAACACCTTCAGGAAAGCCTCGGGCAGGTCGTCTGGCACAGCCTGCACCAACATGTCATACAGGGTACTGGCGGCATCTAAAAGGGCGTCGGCCTCTTTCATGGTTAGCACCACTGCCTCGCCGGGCACATAATTCGTACATCCCTCCTCTACGCACCAGTCCCAGCCAAGGCCGCGTACGGCTGTTTCCACATCGCCGGTATGAGAGGTCAGGCGGACAGTTCCGTTTCCTTTCTGCATACGTTCTTCTCTGGCTTTATATCAGGCTCCAGCCCCTCCGCTTCGGCCTCTGAAAAAACCACTCCGCCCCGAGCCAGGCGCTGTGGCGCGTTGGCGGTAGGTCTGCACGTTCTGCCGCCAGGCATCGGTACGATTGATTAGGTTGGGATTGGCATAATAGGCTGGCTGTGGAGAAGACATACGGCCAGCCATAAAACCAAGCCCGCTCCACCACAATACGCTTCCCAGCCCAAAGCCCCCGTGCCGGTAAGTTTCCTGATTCCCCGACAGTTCCTGCAAACGGTTCTGTAACGCTACGCCCCGCAGGGTGTCTACCCGCCCGTCGTTGTATTTCAGGATGGCCATGCTCTGCCCGGGCACGGTGGTACGCTCATCGGTTATTTTCCATTCGTCAGGGGCCTGCTCCGTTACTTCGGTAATGATGCCGTCCGGCACGGCTACTTCACTGTCGGCATTCCACTCGTCCTGACGGGAACCACTGTCACAGGCGGTCAGGCCCATGCAGGCAGCAGCCGCCACGATAAAGGCATTACGCTTGAAATCCCCAATGGAGAGGTATCTTTTTTTCATGTGCTTGTCTGAGGTGTAGCTAAAGGTAATCTTTTTACGCGAAAGAAAGGATAGCGGTAGAAGCGGAGCCGCCAGATGCCGCTTTCTTCTACTCCCATAAGGGGTAGTGCTCCAGGTGTACCTGCCGCTTAAAGAAAATGCGCGTGCTCTCTTCAAAAGATCGGGTAAAGTCCGACACGTAAAAGGTATGGTCCCCTACCAGCTTATCGGCAGCAAGGTTATTTTCCTCCAAATACGCCTTCACGTGCTGCGCCACGATCTGGCTGGCATCCAGCACATCTACCTCTCCCTTGTAGTACCCCTCGATCTGCCGCTTGATAAGCGGGTAATGCGTACAACCCAGTATAAGCGCCTCGATACCCTTTAGGTCCGGGTCTGAGAGGTAGGCGTGTATGACACTCTCTGAAATCGAGTCGTTAAAGAAGCCTTCCTCTATCATAGCGGCTAAGAGTGGCGTGGCATGAGACTTTAATTCTATGCCCAGGTCCAGCTCATCCACTTTCTTGCGGTACACATTCGAGTTGACCGTCTGCTTGGTGCCAATCAGGCCGATGGTCTTGTGCTGGTACGTTTTGCCAATGTGTTGCACGATCGGGTCGATCACGTTCAGCACCTTCGCTTTGCTGCCCACATACTCTTTTACCAGGTCGTAAGCAGCCGCTGAGGCAGAGTTACAGGCAATCAGAATCACTTTGCAGTTCTGGCGGATCAGCAGGTCGCAAATCTTAACTGCGTACGCCTGTATGGCTGCCGTAGACTTGTCCCCATAAGGCAGGTGCGCCGTGTCGCCGAAATAAACGATCCGCTCGTTTGGCAGCACGTTAATAATTGCCTGAGCCACAGTAAGTCCGCCAATACCACTGTCAAAAATCCCGATCGGTCTCTCTTTTTTATCCTGTAACATGATGAGCGAAATTAGCCAAAAACCGGGCAAAACGAACGTTTACCCATAAAATAAGTCTGTTCACCAAAGAATCCAATAGACGGCGGCCGTCTATATAAATATTGTTTTAACATATATAACAAGTTTCATATAAAATCAATTTTTAAATTAATTATGTCAAAATATTTGCAGGTTTAAACCAATAAGCTAACTTTATACTGTTGACTTAGACAAGGGCTTTTAGCTCTGCGGCAGCCTGTTAGGGCTGACTCCTTCACTACTGATATTACGCTTTACTTACTAGCTTACTGTTAGACTTACAAGTAATAAAAACGCCCTTTGCTATGAATACTGCCTATACCTTACCAGCACCTACCGTTAAACGGTCAGACCTATACGGAAGCCCCACCATTCGCTTTGTGGCCTCTCTGGTAGATACCACGCTGCTCGTTTTCTCTTATTCCCTGGTCCTGTATAGCATGAGCAACACCTCTCAGCCACTTTACTCTTGGAAGCACCTACTCCACGATGGCATAAACTTCAGTGATGTGCTGGCTATCGGAGAGATGCTGCCCCTTCTCTTGTACCTGCCCTTGTTTCATTGGTTGTATTTCACGTTCCTGGAGTCTTCCCCCAAACAGGCCACGATAGGAAAGTTTACGCTGGGGCTAAAGGTCACAGACCTCCGGGGCAAGCGCATTAGTTTTGCACAGGCTAACCTCCGGTACTTTTCGAAACTGCTTTCCGTCGCACCGCTTTGCCTGGGCTTACTACTCATTTTAACCACCCGGCGCAGTCAAACGTTGCATGACTACATCGCCCGAACGGTTGTGGTAACAGAATAACCATTCCCTAAATAATTGCACTTTTTTCCCTCCATTCAGTTCGTGATTCGTATAAACTTATTCGGAAACGAATTGAAAACAAACTGAAAGGAGGACTATTATGAGATTTATTCCAACCCGTTTCCACGGGATTCTAGACTACATCGTGGGGCTGGTTTTTATTATCGCTCCCTGGATCTTCGGCTTTTCAGATGTAAGTTATGCTACTTGGACGATGGTAGCAGCCGGCGTGATTGTTCTGCTTCAGGCGGTGATGACAGACTTCGAGGTGGGGATGGTGCATAAGATACCCATGCAAACACACCTGCTGCTTGACTTTGGACTGGGCGTCATCCTAGCTGTATCGCCCTGGATGTTTAACTTCGCAGAGTGGGTGATGTTGCCACACCTGATTGGTGGTGTTTACCTGGTGCTAGGCGCACTAACGACACACCGTATCCCTAGCGAGTCGTATAGAACAAGGCATACATCGGCTGAAAGAGCACGGTAAGTAAAAGAAACATATGCAAAAAACAGGCTGGCCGTTGGTCAGCCTGTTTTCTTTTATCCTCTCCTGTGCCAATAATTAGTTAAATTTGCTTTATGAATTACCTATCTGCAGAAAATATAGCCAAAAGCTTTGGCGACCGCTGGCTGTTCAAGAACCTGAACTTTGGTATCAGCCAGGGGCAACGCGTTGTTTTGGTGGGCATAAACGGCTCGGGCAAGAGTACGCTCCTGAATATATTAGCCGGCAACCTGCCCCCGGACGAAGGCAGCGTGAGCGTCAGAAAGGAAATCAGCATAGGTTACCTGGGGCAAAACCCTTCCTTTGAGGAAGAACTGACCGTGCAGCAGAATATTTTTGCCATGCAGAATGAAACGCTGGACCTGATCCAGGAATATGAGGCAGCAATTGCAAACCCTAACACGGGTGCAGACAAAATGCAGCAACTGATGGTGCGCATGGACGAGCTGCAGGCCTGGGACTTTGAGGTAAAAGTAAAGCAGATCCTCTCGAAGCTTGGCATCCATAACCTGGACGCCAAGATCAAGCACCTCTCGGGAGGGCAGCGTAAGCGTGTGGCCATGGCGCGTGTACTGATCGAGGAGCCGGACATGCTGATCATGGACGAACCGACCAACCATCTGGACCTGGACACGATCGAGTGGCTCGAAGGGCTGCTCTCTACTCAGAACACAACGCTGCTGATGGTAACGCACGACCGGTACTTTCTGGACAAAGTGGCTAACGAGATCGTGGAGCTCGACAATGGGGAGCTTTATAGCTACAAAGGCAACTACGGCTATTTCATAGAGAAGAAAGCAGAGCGTGAGGAAGCTGCCGTAGCCGAGACAGAAAAGGCCCGTAACCTGATGCGCAAAGAACTGGAGTGGATCCGGCGCATGCCCAAGGCCCGTGGCACGAAAGCAAAGTACCGGGTAGACGCCTTTGAGGAGTTAAAGGAGAAAGCGGCCAAGAAAACGGCCGGCCCACAGCTGGAGCTATCCGTAAAAACGACACGGCAGGGAGGCAAGATCATCGAAGTAGACCATATCTCGAAGTCCTTTGGAGAGAAGAAAATCGTAAACGATTTCTCCTATGTTTTCAAAAAGAAGGACCGTATTGGTATCACTGGCCCTAACGGAGCGGGTAAGTCTACCTTCCTGAACATGCTGACAGGTAAGCTCGCACCAGATGCCGGTACCATTGATGCCGGGCAAACCACTGTTTTTGGCTATTATACCCAGGACGAGCTGTCGTACAAGGAAGATCAGCGCGTGATTGATATTGTGAAGGAGATTGCCGAGGTGGTAGAGATGGCCAATGGCGAGGTGATCACGGCCAGCCAGTTTCTGCAGCACTTTCAGTTTGCTCCGCCACAGCAGTACACCTATGTGAGCAAGCTAAGCGGTGGCGAGAAACGGCGCCTGCAGTTGCTGCGCGTGCTCATCAAAAACCCGAACTTCCTGATTCTCGACGAGCCTACCAATGACCTGGATATCATCACACTGAACATTCTGGAGGACTTCCTGCTGAACTTTGGCGGCTGCCTGCTCATCGTGTCGCACGACCGCTATTTTATGGACAGGTTGGTAGAGCACCTGTTCGTGTTTGAGGGGGAGGGCAAGATCCGGAACTTCCCGGGCAACTACACCGACTACCGGGAGTGGCAGAAAGAGCAGGAGAAACAGGAGCAGGAAGAGGCAAAGGCCACTGCCCCGGCACCTGCCGCAGAGAAAAAGACAGAGCAGCCCAATGCCAAACGCAAAGCTACCTTTAACGAGAAAAAGGAGTACGAGCAGCTAGAGAAGGAAATTGGGCAGATGGAGACCCGCAAAGCGGAGATTGTGGAGATGATGAACAGTGCCTCCACCACTAACCACGAAGAGCTGACGGCCCTGGCAAGGGAGCTTGAAAGCATAAACGAGCAGCTGGAAGAGAAGGAGTTCCGTTGGCTGGAGTTGGCAGAGCTGATGTAAACCATTTTTTTTAATATAGAAAGGCCCTTAACCAGTTCAAGTTATGGGCCTTTTTTTAAAGCGAATCAGGTGGTTACGTAAAGCTGGTCCTTTCACTTCAGTCCCTTCACTGTTACAACCTTTCGCTGGTTCTGCTGCCCTACCCGCACGATTTTGTTGTTAAAGTCCTTCGGATCATTGATTGTTTCATAGAAGTCGTCCAGGTACTTAAGCGTGCGCTTGAGGTAACTTTTATCTATCAGGCTAAAGTTCTGGTACACCCCATAGATAGCAGGCTTGTGCTTATTAAAGGCGCTAACTGCCGCGGCATAAGTCCTGTCACTGAAGTGATAGCCCCTGAACAGGCGCTGACGCACAGAGGTAATTCCTAATTCTGGGGGAGGTACCGCGTAGGGCGCGGTAACGATACCTGCATAGTCAAAATCATATGGCACGGGTATCGGAGCTGTTAAGGAGTCCCGGGACAACAGCTTTATGTTGTGCCAGTAGGGCAACGACCAGTCTGTGTTACCGATCATGTACTGAAAAAGGGCTACCCGGGCCATGGCAAGCGAGTCTGTCCAGTCCATGCGCAGCTTAATGTCCTCCGAAACCAGTCTGCCCTTGTTTCGCAGCGCCATGTCCTCGTCGTCCTCAATCAGGAAAGCGTACCTGGTTTCCGTTTTCCTTTTACCAACGAGGTCTTCATAGTCCACCCGGCAGAGCCTTACCCGAAAGCTGTTTTCTGTGGTGACATTATACAGCCTGTAAACCAGGTACTCCCGCAGCACATAGTCCTCGCCCACACAGTGGGTCACGAGTTTTAGCTTGTTTACTCCCTCAAATAGGGTGTGCTGCATCTTTTTCCGGGGAAAGTTCAGCAGTAAGGGAGGGAAGTCACAAACCGTAGGATCACGCCGGCGGTTACCCCTTACCCTCACTTTCAGGGCAGTCGATATTATGCCGCCACGTGGGTCTGTATAGGACAGAGTCGCCTCATGGTACGCCCGCTCCTCTCCCCGGTCTTTCAGCAACTCCTGGTAGTTGGTTACCAGCTTAAAGTGAAGCACCTCATCTTTGGTGAACAGGGAAACTACGTCGCCCGCTTTCTTCTCAGCGGAAAGACTATGGCTGGCAAACACAGAATCAGAGGTGCTGCTTTCCTGCGCCTGCACGCGCAAGGGCAGGTGGACTAGGAGCACAAAAGAAGCACAGTAGATAATCCTGTAGAATATCCCGGTAGTGGTCTTACTTGTTGCCATCCTTTAGGGTGCTATATGATTTATAGACAAAACTGACAGCAAGCCAGTCGGCACAGTTGGAGCCTCTTGTGTGTGCTCAGGAAAGCTTGCCTCTTCTCATAAAGTTAAAGCCCTGCGCTTTTTCTTGCGGAACAGGTCTTCTATGACACGCCCCTCCCCCTGCTCAAACCCAAGCCCCATCAAAAGAGCCACCGTCGGCGCAACATCAACCAAGGAATATGCGGCTTGCACTGTCTTCCCTTTTTTAAAGTCCGGTCCTAAAGCCAGCAGGCTGACGTGCCGGCATCCCTCACAGCCATCCCCATGGTCGACCCACCCGCCGGCTACACTGTCTAAATGGCGGCCGTGGTCGTTCGTGATCAGGAGCGTGGTGTTCTTGCGGTAGTTCTTGTCTTTTCTGAGAAAGTCCCAAAGCTGCTTTACATACCTGTCGGACCTGGAGATTCCCCGCAGGTAGTAGTCCCAGTTTCCGGCATGGGCGTACCCGTCCGGCTCCATAAAGTTGATCAGCATCAGGTTAGGTTTATGCGTCGTTAAAACGCGCTTGGCCTCTACAAGTGTCAGAGAGTCCATCCTGTAGCCACTCCCCGGTCCGCTTACACCACAGTTAAGAGAGGGCATATACTGGCCCTCCCAACCGGGCTGCTGTGTATTGCCCAGTATGTGCAGCTTGTCCTTACTAGCCACAATCCAGGCGGCTGTCGCCGGTTTACCTGTTTGCTTTAGCCAGTACTGAAAAAATGAAGGATTAGCGGGCAGCTCATTTCCATAATTATCAATGGGCTGGTTCACGCCCGTCGTAATGGCCGTGTGCCCGGCGTTGGTGTATGTTTCCCCCTCATTCTGGAAATTACTGAAGAAAACACCTTTCGGGCGCAGCTTAGCATACATATTCGGAATTAGGCCGGGCACAGTCGCCCAAGTTTCTGAATACCGGGGCCCGTCTATCACCACAATGATCACGTTTTTGGTGCGCCACGGCTTCTCTTTCTTTCCAGGAGAGGAGAGGTGAAAGGAAGACAGGAGGAAAAAAGCGGATAAGGCAAACGTATAGCACAGCAAAAGCCTTTGGGAAGCTTTTCTGTTTTTCTGTATTAAAAGCAGGGGTGTCTGCATAGCCTCTTACCTTAACGCATCATATTACCTTATACGAAATACAAATTTTTAATGGCATTCTTCAAGAGGCTTCTGTAACATGAGACTTGTGCAATAAACAGCTTCTCTGCTGCAGCGCCTGGAACCTTCCGGCTGGCTTTGCGTTTTACCCAATTTCTCGTAATATTGTGCGCAAATGCACCAATCAGCAGCCATAGCAACGTCACGTTCCCTGCCAAGCCCCCTTGGCACAGGGCTGCTTCGTGCTCTCTATTCCTATTGCCTGAGCGTGTATAGCTATTACAGCTATTATTATCGCTATTACCGCAACCGCAGCTAAGGCAATCACCAAACCCACTGACTAGTTAGTACCCGGAGAAGCTTCTCCCCACAGGTGAACCTGCCAAAGCAGCGGCGCAAGCCCCTGCTTTTTTCATTTTAGATCGATTTCAGTTTTCCAACAATACTACAACCATGCACTTAACGCAGAACTACAGCACCTATACAGAAGAGAACCACCAGGTATGGTCTATTTTATTCGACAGGCAGATAAAGAACTTGCCGGATAAAGCGGTACCAGAGTTTATGAAAGGCCTGCAGAAGGTAGGCTTTAAGCCTGACCGCATCCCCAACTTTGCAGAGGTAAATGAACGCCTGAAGCCCTTAACCGGCTTTGAGGTAGTACCCGCCCCCGGTATTGTGGATGATGCCCTGTTCTTTGGCCTAATTGCCGACAAGAAGTTCCCTGCCACTGTTTGGATCCGGAAGATGGAGCAGCTAGACTACCTGGAGGAGCCCGATATGTTTCACGATGTGTTCGGGCACGTGCCCCTACTCACCATTCCGGTGTACTGCGAGTTCCTGGCAGCGCTGTCGGCCATGGCCCTTGAGTACCTGGACCGCCCGGATATCATCGACCGCCTGACACGCATTTACTGGTACACAATCGAGTTTGGCCTATTCCGGAAACCGGGTGAAGCGGCCAGGATCTATGGGGCAGGCATCCTCTCTTCTGTGGGGGAAAGCAACCTGTCGGTTTCTGCACAAAGTGTGAAGCATGGTTTTGATGTGCAGCACATCCTGGACACGCCTTACATCAAAGAGACTTACCAGAGCCAGTACTTCTGCATTGAGAGCTTTGACCAACTATTGCACAGCCTGCCACAGGTAGCGCAGGCCATTCAAAAGCTTCGGGAGGAGTTAACGCCAGTTTCCTAGATACACAAAGCCCAGGCTGTTTAGGCCTGGGCTTTGTGTATTGTTAGCTTTTGTTTCTGCTAATTTGTTAAGTCGTGGCTGATCTGGAAGCCTAGCTTGCGCGGCCTGATCAGGTGGCTGTTTTCCAGTTTCTGCTTTAGACTGATGCGCTCAATATCACTCACGTCCTGCCCCATCAAATCATTGTTCACAGAGGCAATCATGGCGCTCTCCACAATAACGCGCAAGGCTTTGTCTGATATTTTATTCTTTGCGATGTTGGCAAGCTTGTCCATGGGCAGGTCTAGCTGCTTTACGCCCTCAATACAGAAATGCATGTCGATGTTCACCAGCATACGCCCTATCAGGTAACCCGGGTCATCGAGGCGGTTGTACTTAATGGTGTCCGCCATAAAATTGTAAGCCATGATATGACCAAAGAACCGCCTTCTGAAGTCTTCGTCTACGTACTGGTTCCGCATGATCTCGTAATCGTCGGGGAAAGTAACCACATTTGTGTGCATCACAAATACCAGGAGGTCGTTGGAGAACCGGATCTGGAACTCGTGCTCACTAATGTTGCGGTACTCAATCATAACCCCAGTATCCATGTTGTTCATGCGTTCGGTCAGCTCTGACACCAACTCCTGGGAAATTTCCTTCATCCGCACGAAAGTCTTTTGCGTGTTGCGGTAGATCGTCTCTTTGGTGATTGATTTCTGGTGTAGTCCGTTGATTATATCGTTTAATCTGTCTTCCATAGTCTATAAGGTCGGTTGGTGCTATTGCTAAGTGTTTACCGTTGAAATAAGCACTTTGTTTAAGAAAGGGCATGGAATGCCATAGCCACTATGTATCGGTTACCCCTGTTCGCTGTTTCTTTTATCCTTATACGAGGGCGGCGGACTAACTTCTGTGTGCTCCTGCCATGCCAGCTTAAAGGCGACCTGCCGGATTCCCGGCTTTACCCCTTCCCTCTGCAGTAACATGCTCTGAGCCTGCGGCAGCTGGAACACATCGGGCACAGTATTGACAGCGCCGGCAGGTACGTGCAATGCGTGCAGGTGCTGTAACAGGGTGTTGCGTTCCCATTGCAGAATCAGTGGCCGTAGCTGCTCGTTCACTTCCTCCCGGTGCCGTACCCGGTTGTAATTCGTGCTGTAGCGCTCGTCCAGCGCAAAGTCCTCCACGCCCAACACCCTGCAAAGCCTCCGGAACTGCCTGTCGTCGCCAACCGCCAGCACCAGCTGCTTTCCGTCCTGGGTAGTGTACACGCTGCCATAAGGTACGATTGTCGGGTGCTCGGAACCCATGCGCTTTGGTGGATAACCTGCTACCAGATAGTTGGTTCCCTGGTTTGCCAGTGCCGAGATAGCCGATTCCAGCAGGGACACCTGCACGAGGCTGCCCTGCCCCGTCCGCTCCCGTTGCAACAGGGCTACCAGCAACCCCTCCTTTAACTGGTGGGCAGTCAGGAGATCCATCAGCGCAACAGGCATTTTTGTAGGCGGCCCGTCTGGTTCGCCGTTCAGGTACATGAAGCCGCTCTCTGCCTGTACCACCGCATCGTATCCTGCCCGGGCGTCGCCAGGGCCATAGCCTGTGATGTGCCCGTAGATCAGGTGCGGATTTATGCTTTTAAGCGTATCGTAGTCTACCTGCAATTTCTCCGCGTCACCCGGTTTATAGCTGGCGATGACTATATCGGCCAGCTTTACCAAAGCATACAGTTCCGCCAGATCCTCCTCCTGCAGCAGGTCTAAGGCGAAAGACTCTTTCCCCCAGTTAGCAGCGCAGAAATAAGCAGGAGTATCGGTATCAGCCGGTTCCGTAGGAAGCTTCCAGGTTCTGGTCACGTCGCCGCCTGTGGCGGCGTTCTCCACTTTAATAACCTGCGCCCCCAGTTCGGCAAAGAACTGCCCCACACTAGGCCCTGCCAGCACACTCGCCAGCTCCAACACAAGCATGTTCTTGAATATAGGATCTTGCATTCTTTCTGTAATCCTTCATTTATGGATAAAAGTACTTTCGGCACCTTATTACGACAATAGCTGCTACCCTTCAAAGCAATAAAAAGGGAAAGCATTTCAAATAAGAGAGCCGCAAACCAAAGTCTGCGGCTCCCTTACTTCTTTCCTGTTAAGCTTAGCCTAGCTTTCCAATTCTGCCATCACCTCGTCGCTCAGCTCCAGGTTGTGGTATACCTTCTGCACATCGTCATCATCCTCCATCGCGTCGATTAGCTTCAGCACGCTCCTGACAGCATCCGGGTCTTCCACCTTCACAGTCGTCTGCGGGATGCGCTGCAGCTCTGCGTTCTCCAGCTCCAAGTCCAACGCCTCTACTTTTTTCTGCAGGGCCCCAAAGTCTTCCATGGCACTGTAGATAGTAACATACTCCTCCTCAAACTCAATTTCCTCAGCCCCCGCGTCGATCAACTCCAGCATCAGTTCTTCATCGTTCAGGGGTTTCTCGGGGTCGCGCTTTACCACAAACACGCCCTTCCGGTCGAAAAGAAAGTCGACCGAGCCATTGGTACCCAGGCTGCCGTTATTCTTGTTAAAGATGGTGCGCAGATTTTGTACTGTCCGGTTAATGTTATCCGTCAAACACTCCACAAACACAGCAACTCCATGCGGCGCATAGCCCTCGTATGTCACCTCTGTATAATCACCGGCATCCCCGCCTTCCCCTTTCTTAATGGCCCGCTCAATGTTATCCTTGGGCATGTTGGCCGCTTTACTGGCCTGTATAGCCAGGCGAAGGCGGGGGTTACCGTCAGGGTCAGGGCCGCCTCCCTCTTTTACGGCTACTGTTATCTCTTTTATCAGCTTTGTAAAGATCTTGGAGCGCTTCGCATCCAGGGCTCCTTTTTTTCGCTTTATGGTTGACCACTTGCTGTGTCCTGACATAAAATTATACTGTTTTTTAATGCAAAAGACGGAATACTATCAAAGAAGTAACAGGACAAAATAACTCAAAAATTCCTGAAATAACATAAAAAGAGCAGCCTTACCGGCTCGTAAGGCTGCTCCTGTAAAAACTATTTATCTCTGTTTCTGATGCTACGCTACAGTAGCATGAAGATCGCATTTATAATGTTCAGGCCCAACAACAAGAAGAAGTTCGGCCAGCTTAGTATTAGTTTTTTCATCTTTTAAACTGTATAAACATATAATAAAGAAGTATTTAGGATTTCGTTCGGGCTTCTTTTCCCTGTAAATTCATACGCTTGTGGTTTTACGATGTTGCTGTTTAGGATTATTTTCATAAATATTAACACATACAAGTTGTCATATATAGTCGCGAGCTTCGGTAGCACCAAGAGATGCTATTGTTACTGAGGCTGCCGGGCGCCCCTCTGATCAGGGCTCTCCGTTTTATGGTCGTGAAAGCCCGCTAACCGTACGTACAGGTGTTTATTACCTGACAGCCTAGGGATTAAATGTTGCGTTAAGTTGCAGGCCACTGTATAAACAACATTTTTATAGTATATTTACTTTGGAAAGCTTTATAGCCTTACAGTTCGTTAGGCTACTAGTACAACACTAAACTTCTTGAATTTGGACTTCAGTTCTTTTAACCTACACGACGACGTACTTACCGGGATCAGCTCCATGGGCTATAATAATCCCACACCAGTGCAGGAGCAAGCCATCCCCCTTATCCTGGAGCGCAAAGACATGATTGCCTGCGCGCAGACAGGAACCGGCAAAACAGCAGCTTACCTTCTGCCTCTTATCGACCGTATTTCGCATGAGGGCTACGAGCATACCAGTACCCTTATCTTGGTGCCTACCCGCGAGTTGGCCAAGCAAATAGATGAGCAGGTAGAGGGCTTTGGCTATTTCGCCTCTGTTAGCTCCATTGCCATCTATGGTGGCAACAAGGGGGATGACTGGGAACAGCAGAAGCGAGCCCTCACCACCGGTGCCGATATTATCATTGCCACGCCTGGTCGCCTTATATCACACATGGCCATGGGCTATGTGAAGCTGGACCAGCTCAACCACCTGGTGCTCGACGAGGCAGACAAGATGCTGGACATGGGCTTTATGGACGACCTCCTCAAGATCATTAACCAGCTGCCAAAGGAGCGCCAGACCCTGCTGTTCTCAGCTACCATGCCGCGCAAGATCCGGGACCTGGCACAGCAGATCCTTCAGAACCCGGAGGAGATAAACCTGGCCATCTCTAAGCCAGCCGAAGGCATCGACCAACGCATCTACCTGACCTACGACAACCAGAAGCTGCCCCTGCTGGAGCACCTACTACGGGAACTGGACGTGCAGAGCATGATCATCTTTACCTCCCGTAAGTCAAACGTGAACCAGATCGTGCGCTCTTTGCAGAAAATGGGTTTTACTGCCGAGGGTATCCAATCGGATATGACGCAGGACGAGCGTGAGCGGGCTTTGCAGGGCTTTAAAAACAAGCAGTACCAGATCGTGGTAGCGACCGATATCCTTTCCAGGGGCATCGACATCGACAGTCTGAGCCACGTGGTGAACTTTGACATGCCACAGGATGCGGAGGACTACGTACACCGTGTAGGCCGTACAGCCCGTGCTGCCTCTACCGGTATGGCGATCACCTTCGTGAACGAGAAGGACATGTACCGTGTGCAGAAGGTGGAGCGCCTGATCGAGCGTGAGTTGCCGAAACTGCCTTTACCAGACGGCTTTGGGGCAGGACCGGCCTATGAACCAGGCAAGCGCCACGACATGGGCAGCCATCGCCACCGGGGCGGTAACAAACCTGGCTCCGGAGGCAGCAACAAAAACCACCGCAGCAAGCACCACAGAAACAGAAAGCCACCCGGGCAGCGCCACGAGGAGGGCAACGACAGACCTATTAAAGCGGCGAACCAAGGCCCGCGCCCCGAGGGGCAAAGTAGTGCTGCGGCGGGTGAAGGGAATGCCAACAGAAAGCGTAAACGCAACAATCGAAACAGGAACAGTAACCGCAACGGTGCCCAGGGGCAGCGACCACAGGGAGAAAACCAACAGCCGGCTTCTTAACAAGAAACGACACCAGAAGGAAAGCCGCTAAAAAGCGGCTTTCGCTGTTAAGGGGCTCAGCCCAGCAACGGCTGCAGTGCAGAATTACTGCAAGTATCTTCAGAAGCGCTATTACGACAATCCGACACCCACCAAACCAGAAACACATGAAGCGGACATTATTATCTGGAATCGGTGCCTTGGGCACAGCCCTGCTTTTTGTCTCCTGTCATAAACAGGATTGCGGGGCATGCTTTAGTCCTCCTCAGCCTCTTAAAATAGCACTTATAGCTGCACAGACGGGTGACAACCTGCTGAATGCCGCCCCGTATCACCCGGATTCTGTACAGCTGTTTTATGTAAAGGATTCTAGGCAGGTGAAAGTACCGTTCAAGGTGATGCCCTATGCGGGCCTTGGCCCTGTAATACACAGCTCCGACCTTTCCTGGCTCAGTCTCTCCGATGCACATACTTTTTATTTGTACCTAAACCAAAACGACACGGATACCTTATATGTAAAAACTGTTGCAAAGTCCAGCGACTGCTGCACTTCTCACCCTCTGGAGTCTTTTCTTGTAAATGGAGAGCAGGTGCCCCAAGACAGAGGGACAGATGTTTACACCGTAGAAAAATAAGTTCTGCTTTTTAGCAGCTGCAACCTGATTGAGCAAAAGACCACACAAATTGTACCTTATGAAAGCTTTACTACTAATTGATATACAAAACGATTTTCTGCCGGGCGGCGCCCTGGCGGTTCCTGAGGGAGATGCCATTCTCCCCACCGTCAACCGGCTACAGGAGCACTTTGACCTGGTTGTGGCGACACAGGACTGGCACCCGGCGGGGCACAAGAGTTTTGCCTCGAGCCATGCCGGTAAAAAGCCGTTTGATGTGATAGAACTGCACCACTTAGAGCAGGTGCTGTGGCCCGACCACTGCGTGCAGGGAACCCCTGGAGCGGCCCTCGCAGCAGACCTGGACACCAGGAAGGTAGAAGCAGTTTTCAGGAAAGGCACTAACCCCGAGATAGACAGCTATAGTGGCTTTTATGACAACGGGAGGCTGAAGTCGACCGGCCTGGCCAACTACCTACGGGGCAGACAAATAACGCAGGTGTATGTTGCCGGCCTGGCTGCAGATTACTGCGTGTACTATACTGCCAAAGACGCCCTGACGGAGGGCTTCGAGACCTATTACCTAGAGGATGCAACAAGGGCCATAAGCGCGAAGGGCTTTGAAGCGGCCAAAGCAGATTTTAGCAGCAGGGGGGGCAGTATTATCCAGAGCTCCTCTTTGCTAACATAAGCACAGACACCATAAAAACGAAAGCCGGCCTACAACAGGATCGGCTTTTTCTGTTGCTTCCCGAACAGCCCTGCGGGCATTTGATCTTGTTCTTTGTAAGCCAGCCTGTTTCCTGACCATACTTTTTTGTTGTTTAACCAATAAATAACCGTCACCTATAGTTTTAGTCGACATATTCTTATATATTGTCTTTGCAGAGGAACATTAAAATTCTCTTAGTTCCCAATTTACTAGTGCTTTTAGGACAAAGCCGGGCAAACCTGCCTGATGTGTAAAGGAGAAGTGTGAGACCTGAAAGTGAGCGTGTTGGCACAGACTACACGCAACAGAATATTTAGCGTGCTCACTAAAACTACCTATACGCATGAAACAAACTCTGTTACTGGCTTTATGCCTGGTAATCCACTCTTTAGCCTGGGCGCAAAGCCCAGCAAGCGGCACCATCAAAGGCACGGTGGTCGATTCTGTCAGCCAGAAGCCCCTCGGTTACGTAACTGTCGTCGCCAGCCTGCCAGATAAAGATGAACCTATTAAAACTACCTTTACCCAGGACAAGGGCACGTTTGAAATCACCGGTTTGCCACTGGCAACCTACAAGCTTATCCTTACCTATGTGGGCTATAAGCCCTTTTCTATGCAGGTACCAGCCCTAGAGGCAGGCCGAACAGTGGCAGACTTGGGGCAGATCCGCATTGCCCCTTCTGCCAAACAGCTACAGGAAGTAGAGGTAACGGCCGAAAAGATGCTCATTACCCAGGACATCGATAAGATCAGCTACAATGTAGAGTTTGACCCGGAAAGCAAAACGATCACCGCCCTCGATATGCTGCGCAAAGTGCCCATGCTCAGCCTCGACTCTGAAGAGAACATCAAGCTAAACGGCAGCGGCAGTTTTAAAGTACTGGTAAACGGCAAGGCCTCGACCCTCTTTGCCCGCAATCCGAAGGATGTGTTCCGGAGCATGCCTGCCAATACCATTAAGCGTATCGAAGTTATTACAGACCCGCCTGCTAAGTACGACGCCGAGGGAATAGGCGGTATTATCAACGTGATTACACACAACGAGCCTAAGAATGGCTACAATGGCAGCGTGTACCTCTCGCAAAGCACCCCCAACAGCCGGTACGGGTCTGCCAACGTTACGGCGAAAGTAGGCAAGTTCGGGCTGTCGGCTTATGGCGGCACGAATAAGTTTGTCAGCCCTCGCTATACCTCCACTTTCGAGCGCCTTAACAAGAACACAGGGGCAAGAGTAGCGCAAACAGGTAGCGGCGATAACGAGAGCCGCTTTAACTATGTGGATGCGGAGATGAGTTACGAACTGGATACCCTGAATTTGTTCTCTGCCAAGTTCAGCCTGAACGGGAGCGATTACGCGTCTGAGGGCATACAGCTATTAGAGGAGCTAAACGGAGCAGGCGTGCCCACCTTGGGCTACGAGCGCATTACGCCTAGCGCAGGCCATTGGTATAATTATGAAGCAGGCCTCGACTACCAGCATACTTTTAAGCGCAACAAAAATCAACTGCTGACGCTCTCTTACAAGCTTGGCAACGAACAGAACGGCAGCGAATCTGACCTGCTGTTTAACAGCGTCCTGAATTACCGGGGGCCCCTGGAAACCCGGACGCTCAACGATGGCCAATCGATGGAGCAGACCTACCAGGCCGACTACGTGCACCCTTTTAAGAAGCATACCCTGGAGATAGGAGTTAAAACCATCCTCCGGGACAATGGCAGTGATTACTTCTACCGCAACTATAACCCGGAAAGCGACACGTATGAGGAAGTGCCGGGGCTAAGCAATGAGTTCGACTATAGCCAGGACATCTACGCAGCGTATACATCTGCCAGCCTTCGCTTTGAGAAATGGGGACTACGGGCGGGCACGCGCCTGGAACAGACCGTGGTGGATGCGAACTTCAAGTCATCGGGATCCGTGGCAGAACAGGACTACGTAAACCTGATCCCGAGCCTGACCCTTACCCGCACCTTAAAGAACATGGCTAGCTTAAAGGCCTCATACACGCAGCGGATTGAGCGGCCTAGCCTGTACTACCTCAACCCCTACGTAAACAGGATAAACGAAAAAAGCATCTCCTACGGTAATCCAAACCTGGTAGCGGCGACCAGCCATGTGTTTAGCCTGGCCCATAGCTTCTTTAAAGGTAGCAACTCCTTAAACACCACCCTGACGCACGCCTTTACCAACAACGCCATCCAAAACTACACGACCTATAACTCTGCCGACTCGGTAAGTAGCAGCACTTATGGCAACATCGGCAAAAACAGCACCACAACGCTTTCGCTCAGCGGCAACGCTACAGCGTTTAAAAAGCTAAGCCTAAGCCTGAACGGCTCCCTTTCCTACAGCGATTTGAGCGGGAACATAAGTGGTCAGGACTTACAGAACAGCGGCATCAGCGGCTATATGTACAGCTATGCCAGCTACCGTTTCGAGAAAAACTGGCGCGCCAGTGTGAACCTGGGCTATTATGCACCGCGTGTGCTGCTCCAGGGCAAGTCGTCGGGGCAGTTCTGGAACGGTGTTTCGGTGAGCAAGAGCTTCCTGAAGGACCAGAAAGCCAGCGTAAGCCTATCTGTGCAGAGCCCGCTCAACAAGTACTTTACCTATTACAATGAGCTGAATGGACCTGATTTTTACCAACGCAGCGAAAACCGGAACATACGTCGCCGGATCAGCATCGGCGTCAACTACAAGTTCGGCAAGCTGAAAGAAGACATTAAGCGTACCAGACGCGGTATCAAGAATGATGACTTGAAAAGCGGGGGAGACAGCAATAGCAGCGGCGGGAACGGGAACTAAAGGCTAGTTATGAACAACATAGCCCCGTTACCTCTTCAAGTAGCGGGGCTATGTTATTAATACTTGTTTATCTAACTTACTTTGTTGAATAACCATAGTACAGCTAGCAGGAGTAGGCCTCTTGTTATGCCATAGTTGGATTACATAATTTGATAAATTATAAATGAAAACTTATTTGAATAACTGCATTTGTACAGCGACTTTTCTGGTAGTTGCAGTCCTGGCAGCCTCCTGTGAAAAAGAAGAAAGCTCTACTCAATTTTATTGGGAACAAACAAAATGTTCAGACCCTTGGGGAACAGGTGAAAACAACACTAACACGGAAACAATTCTTGCAGTCACTAAATACCTGGAAGACAAAGGAGTCAGTGTATTAAATGTAAAGTTTGACAACAGATCGAAGTTAGGTTCACTGTGTGAGTCTTGTGGCTGTGGAACAGGGAAAAGGATTCTGATAACTGTACCTGAACAGGACTATAGGGACATCAAAAGCCTGAATTTCGTTAGGGAATCATAACGTTCTCCCAAACAGTTTAGCCTTTATGCTCGGCTACACTTTGCAACTTGCTATGCCAGTTCGTTACAAACTAAAAAGGCCTCCAGTACGCTAACAGTACTAGAGGCCTTTTTAGTTTATAACAGCGTTCCTTACAGCACCTGTCCGATGCCAAACAGCAGCACAAACACCAGAGTCGTCAGGGCCATCTGCTTTAGGTAAGGGTCCAGTTCTTTAGACGTCTGCTTTTTCCAGACGCTTACGCCATTCACTATCACAAGGGGCAGTGCCAGCAAGAACAGCCACTGCCAAATGCTCTTATAATTCAGTAAGACATATAGGATGGCACTTAAAACCCCTCCAGCTAACAGGCACAGGTGATACACGCGGGCCGGCTTTGGCCCGATGCGCACCGGAATAGACTGCTTGCCTGCCAGCAGATCAGAATGAATGTCGCGAATGTTGTTTACGTTTAGTACCGCTGTAGAGAAGAACCCACACACTAAGGCGGGCAGCACGACACTTGCCTCTAGCTCCTGCACCTGCAGGTAATAGGTACCCAACACCCCGACCAGGCCGAAGAATATGAAAACGAAGATGTCTCCCAAACCGGCGTAGCCGTAGGGCTTGTCGCCTGCTGTGTAGTTGATGGCTGCCCAGATCGAGGCCAGGCCGAGGGCCAGAAACACGAGAAACAGCAGAAGCCCTTCTGTCCCGAATGACACCCACAGCAGTAATAGGCCAGATACCAGTGAGAGCAGGCTAAAGACTGCCATGCCCTTCTTCATGTGCTCTGCTTTGATATGCCCGGCCTGTACCGCCCGCATAGGCCCCTCGCGGTGCACACTGTCGGCCCCGTGCCTGGAGTCTCCATAGTCGTTGGCCAGGTTCGAGAGTATCTGCAGAAAGAGGGTAGTGAGCACACAAAGGGCTACAATGGTGCCATCGAAGGCACCGTTGGCCGCCGCGATAAAGCCGCCCATGCCGATACAGGAAAGCGCTAAAGGAAGCGTGCGGGGCCTAAAAGCCGAAATCCAAGCCTTCACAAGACTTGGATTCGGAGAAGTATGTTCGGTGGTATTCAACTTTTTAGAATATGCTACTCACTGGCGCAAGCGTCCGCTTGTGCTTTGATGGCGCTTCCTTATTGGCACAAGCGGACGCTTGCGCCAGTGAAAAGTCAATTAAATTGTTATTCCTTAATAGCTGCCAATATCTCCTGGTCCATTGGCTTTACCTTAGATGGGTAAAAGGCCACTACCTGTCCGTTCTCATCTACCAGGTATTTCGAGAAGTTCCAGCTTGGTTCCTCATTGTTCGGCGCATGCTGCTGCAGCCACACAAACAGCGGGTGCTTGTCGTCCCCTACCACCGACACTTTCTCAAACAGCTGGAAAGTGACACCATAGTTCTTCTGGCAGAAGCTAGCTATTTGCTCGTTGCTACCTGGCTCCTGTCCGCCGAAGTTGTTGGCAGGGAAACCGAGCACCACTACCTCGTTGCCATGTGTTTCGTGCAGTTTCTGTAGGTCAGCGTACTGTGGCGTATAGCCACATTCAGAGGCAGTATTTACAAGCAGCACCTTTTTGCCTTTGTACTGCGAAAAATCTACGTCTTTTCCATCAAGTGATTTCACGGTGAAGTTGTAAAAGTCACTTGTCTGTGTGTTGTCGTTTGTAGTGGTTTCTGTTGCCATAGTCATCGTTTCCGGGTTATCAGTGGCCTGGTTTGTTTTAGAGCAGGAGGCAAACGCCATCGCAGCGGCCACACCTAATAAAGTAATGTTTTGACGCATGTTACTACAGGTTATACTTCAGCATATACCGCTGGTTACAATTACAACGAACAAGATAAACAAAATACAAGCTGACAACAGCTAGTGGACGTTTTGGTTTTAAACTGGCAAAAATTCCTCGACAAGGTCTTACATGCGCTCCGGCACCTGTATGCCCAGCAGCTTCATGCTTTCACGCACAAAACGCGCCACCATGGCCGACAGGGCAATACGGAAGTTACGTGCCTGCTCGTCCGTCTCGTTAAAGATAGAGATTTCCTGGTAGAAACGGTTATAGGCTTTGGCCAGCTCGTAGGCATAATTGGCGATAACCGAAGGGGCATACAGGTTACCCGCCTCTTTCACGACAGCCGGATAATTGACCAGTTGCGTAATCACCTCCTGCTCGGCTTCATGCAGGTTTCCTACCTGGTCAAAAGAAGTTACGTCTACCGCTAGTCCCATTTCTGCCGCCTTGCGCAGGATAGCCGAAATACGGGCATGCGTGTATTGGATAAACGGCCCTGTATTGCCCCGGAAATCGATGGACTCCTGCGGGTTAAACAGCATCCGCTTCTTAGGGTCTACTTTTAGCAGGAAGTACTTCAGGGCGCCCATTGCCAGCGTATGGTACAACTGCGCTGCCTCCTCCTGGGTAAAGCCCTCAATCTTGCCCAACTCTTCTGTCTGCTGACGTGCCGTGTCAATCATCTCCTGCACCAGCTCGTCCGCATCCACCACGGTACCCTCACGAGATTTCATTTTACCGGAAGGCAGGTCCACCATGCCGTACGATAAGTGGTAAATACCATCGGCGTAGGCTTTGCCCAGCTTCTTCAGGGTTGCTTTCAGTACCTGGAAGTGGTAGTTCTGCTCATCGGCCACCACGTACACCGACTGGTCATAGGGGAAATCGTTATACTTGAGTTCAGCCGTGCCCAAGTCCTGGGTAATGTATACCGAAGTACCGTCAGCACGCAATAACAGCTTTTCGTCCAGGCCTTCCTCGGTCAGGTCTACCCACACCGAGCCATTGTCTTTCTTGAAAAACACCTCCTTTTGCAGGCCTTCCTCTACCCGTGCCTTGCCTAAAGTATAGGTCTGAGACTCGTAGTAATACTTATCAAAGTCAACGCCGATGTTGCGGTAGGTCTCCTCAAAGCCGGCGTACACCCAGCCGTTCATCTTCTTCCAGAGGTTTACAACATGCTCGTCGCCCTGCTCCCACTTCAGCAGCATCTCCTGTGCCTCCTGCATGAGCGGGGCCTTTTTCTTGGCCTCTTCTTTGTCCATGCCCTGCCCCGCCAGTTCGTCTACCTGCTCTTTGTAGGCCTTGTCGAACAGCACGTAGTACTTACCCACCAGGTGGTCGCCTTTAATGCCGCTGCTCTCGGGCGTTTCGCCGTTGCCCATTTTCTCATAGGCCAGCATCGACTTACAGATATGGATGCCCCGGTCATTTACCAGGTTCACCTTCATCACCTCATGTCCATTGGCCTTCAGGATCTCTGCCACTGAGTAGCCCAGGAAGTTATTCCGCAGGTGCCCCAGGTGCAGCGGCTTGTTGGTGTTAGGCGAAGAGTACTCCACCATCACGTTCCGGCCGCTTGGTTCGCCCTGTCCATAGCTTTGGTCCTGCATCAGGTTCCGAAACAGGCGCAGCCACACCTGCTCCTCTACCTCCAGGTTCAGGAAGCCCTTCACCACGTTAAAGTCACGGATTTCCTCCGCATGCTCCTTTAGGTACTCCCCCAGGGCCTGCCCGATCTGCTCCGGTCCCTTGCCTACCTGCTTGGTATACGGGAAGGTAACAAAGGTAAAGGAACCGGCAAACTCTTTGCGGGTAGGTTGCAGGGCTACCTGAGCGGCGTCAACAGTTATTCCGAACACAGCCTGCAGGGCTTGGCTGATGCTTTGGCTAATGGCGTTTTGAAGTTGCATTAAATTAGGGCTGTACTTTTTGGTTCTGTACTTTTAGATTCTCGGTGCAAAATGGCGTTTGTGGCTGTTTCCAGTATCTCGAAGGCATTTTCCGCCATGGTATTTTCGCTGTCCAGTGTAGGGTTGATCTCGGTCATTTCGTAGCAAACCACGCGCGGGTCCTGGAGCAGGCAGTAATTCAGCTGCTTAGCTTCCTCTACCGTCAGGCCTACCTCTACCGGAGTGCCTGTGCCTTTTGAGAACTTAGAGTCGAGGCTGTCTACGTCGAAGGACACATACAGGATATCACAGTCTTTCAGACGCTCCAGTGCCTCTTCCGCTACTTTCTCTGCACCTTTTTGAGTAAACTCGGCATAGGTAAAGTTCTTGATACCGTTTTTCTGGATAAAATAGTCCTCGGGTTCTTCGGTATCGCGCACCACGATGTAGACCAGGTGCTCCGGTTTCAGCTTAGGGCCATCATAGCCCAGCTTTTTCAAGGAGTTCCAGAAGAAAACAGTCTCCGGCGCCGGATCGTTGATCTGGCGGTCCAGGTTATCAATATTCAGGGCCATCGCCAACGGCATACCGTGCACGTTGCCCGATGGTGAGGTATAGGGGGAATGGATGTCGGCGTGCGCGTCTATCCAGATCACGCCCAAGGTCTTGTCCGGGTAAGCGGCTTTTATGCCAGCTATGGTACCGTGTGCGTTGGAATGATCCCCGGCCAGTACCAAGGGGAACATATCCATGTCGATGGTCTGCTCTACGGCTCTGGCAATGTTCTTCTGCACCGTCAGGATGCTATCGATGCGGTGGGCATTCGGAAACACATCCGGATCAAACAAAGTATAGTTTAAGTCCGGAACGCTGACAGAGTTGAAGCGCTTAAAGTAGTCAGACCCTTTATCCCAACAGGCTACTTTCAGGGCTTCAATACCCATGCTGGCGCCGCGTGTACCGGCTCCCAACTCAGACCTCACTTCTATCAGTTTAATTTTCTTCATGTAGTATTAATTGTAGTTATCGCGCTGTGGCCCTGTGCTTTTACTAAGTTTTTTTAGCCTCTTTTAAGTAAAACGAGGCAGGGCACTTATAATCTGAACAAAGTTTTTGCAAAGATGGTAAATAACGAACAATATTGCATGTTTTCTTAATACCAACACCATAAATGGATAAATACACAGATCTCATCCACCAAACATTCGATTTCCCTACGGAGGAGTTCACCGTCGAAAATAACGAACTGTACTTTAACGGTATTCCGCTGATGGACATCATCAAGCAGTACGGTACTCCTCTTAAATTAACATATTTACCGAAGATCAGTTCTCAAATTCAGCGCGCCAAGGGCTTTTTTAAGCAGGCCATGGAAAAGCTGGACTACCAGGGCACTTATACATACTGCTACTGCACCAAGGCCTCGCATTTCTCCTTTGTTATGGAGGAGGCACTGAAAAATGACATTCACATCGAAACGTCATCGGGCTACGACATGCAGATCGTAAAGGCGCTGTACAAGAAAGGCAAAATAGACAAGAACGTTTTCATTATCTGCAATGGCTTTAAGCGTGAGCGCTACCGCCAGTGGATCTCTGAGTTTGTGAACGAGGGCTTTGTTAACTGCATGCCCATACTCGACCACCTGGGCGAGATAGATTACTACAAAGAGCACATTAAGGTAAAGACCAAGGTAGGCATACGCCTGGCTTCCGACGAGGAGCCTAAGTTTGAGTTCTATACCTCGCGCCTGGGAGTACGCTACAACGACGTGATAGACCTGTACGAGCAGCAGATTAAGCCTGATGAAAGATTTGAGCTGAAGATGCTGCACTACTTTATTAACACCGGCATCAAGGACACCTCCTATTACTGGTCGGAACTTAGCCGCTTTGTGCACAAATACGCCGAGGTGAAAAAAGTGTGCCCGGAGCTGGATACGATCGATATCGGCGGTGGCTTCCCGATCAAAACCTCTATTCAGGCAGACTACGATTATCAGTACATGACGGAGGAGATCCTGCGTACTGTTCAGCGTATCTGTAAAGAAGAAGGTGTACCGGAACCGAACATTTTTACGGAGTTCGGCATCTTTACAGTGGGCGAAAGCGCAGCTAACATCTACTCCATCCTGGACGAAAAACTGCAGAACGACAAGGAGCTCTGGTACATGATCGACGGTTCCTTCATCACGAACCTGCCGGATGCCTGGGCCCTGAACCAGCGCTGGCCGCTGTTAGCTGTAAACCACTGGGATAAGGAATACCGGAAGATACAGATAGGCGGCATGACCTGCGACAGCCAGGACTACTATAACTCGGAAATGCACTCCTTCCAGGTGTTCCTGCCGAAGATCCCGAAGAATGAGCCGCTGTACATTGGCTTCTTCCATACAGGGGCTTACCAGGAGCAGCTAAGCGGTTACGGCGGCATCAAGCATTGCCTCATTCCGTCGCCGCAACACATCCTGATTGACAAGGATGAGAACGGTGACCTGAAGACGTGGCAGTTCGCACCGGAGCAGACACCAGAATCGATGCTTCGAACGTTAGGTTATGAAGTGTAAAACGGTTTAATTTAAATTTTAAACAACGATCTTTTACTTTTCAAGTAATAAGACTATTTTTAATTCTGAAATCCTCCAAAAAAGATACTGTTATGAAGAAGGTAATTTTGATGGGCACATTTATCCTGGCGCTTGGCATGGCGTCCTGCAAGACGTATTGCCCTGCTTACAACTATGCAAACGTTGAGGCCCCGGTAAAAGCAAAAGTAACAGCCGCAGCCGTAGCTGATGAGACAGTTGATCTGGCGAAGAGCTAATTCTACAGGAACAGGACAGAGCACCTACACATATAAAAAGCCGGCCCTACGCCGGCTTTTTTGTTTCCTGTATGATCTTTTCAGTAGCCTCCCGCAAATCTTTTACCTGTACACTGTGCGCTCCTGCCCCGTACTTCTCCCCCACCAGAATACCCTTTACCCCTACTTTAGCGGCAGCCTCTAAGTCGCGCATAGAGTCTCCCACCATCCAGGAGGCACCGGGGTCGATGTTATACCTTGCTATTGCCCTCTCCAGCATCAGGCTGTCCGGCTTTCGGGAGAGAGACTCGGAAGAACTGGGGTGCCCGGGCGCGTAATAAATGGCATCGATCAGGCTCCCGCAGGCATCCTGCAGTTTCTGATGGCAGGCCAATACATCGGTTCTTTGGTATAGGCCCTTGGCTACCCCGGCCTGGTTCGTGATTACGATCAGCAGGAAGCCCTTTTGCTTTAGCAGAGCCAGCGCCTCCGGCACCTTGGGCAGCACCTCAAAGTCCTCTAAACGAAAGGTATAGTCGCCGCGCTCACGGTTCAATACCCCGTCGCGGTCCAGAAAAACGCACTTTTGCTTTTGCATGGCTTTGGCTTTGGGCGCTAAATTAAAAATTTATGCGTTTTGCTTAGGTGAAAACAACACCTTTAAACGCCCCCGGCTCCGTAAATAAACAGTAGCGGGGGCGACAGAGGAGCATAGCGATGAGAGTAGCGATTATAGGAGCAGGTATTTCGGGGCTGGCCTTGGCCTATTACTTACAAAAGCTGGGCATTGCCTATGACCTCTTCGAGGCAAGTCCCCGCGTGGGCGGTAATATCCAGACTGTCCGCGTACAGGATTACCTGCTAGAGCTGGGCCCTAATTTTCTGCAGCCGTCCCCTGAACTGGATGATCTGATAAAGGAGCTGAAGCTTGGCCCGCAGGTAATGCAGGCCTCCCATGCCCACGAAGACAAGTATGTGTTACGGGACGGGGACTACCACAAACTACCGGACACTCCCTTTTCCCTGCTCGCCAACAATTTCTTTTCCTGGAAAACAAAGTTCCGGATTCTGAAAGAAAGAGATGTGCCACCTGCTGATATTGCCTACGAAACGGTTAGCCAGTTCTTTGAGCGGCGCTTTGGCAAAGGCGTTATCGACTACGGTGTAAGCCCCTACATGACAGGTCTCTTTGCCGGAGACCCTGAAAAGCTGCTGGTGAAAAAGGCGCTGCCGAAACTCAAAGAGCTGGAACTGAAACACGGCTCTGTCCTGAAGGGACTGGCACGGCACCCGGGGAGTGTGTCACGGGCAAAAGCCTTTTCCTTTGTAAACGGCATGAGCACGCTGCCCAAGGCTATCGCCGGCAAGCTGGTGTCGCTCCATACAGAGCATCGCGTGGAGATGATCACCCGGAACCAAGGCAAGTATGTTGTTTCCTGCACCTCCTCTGGCGACTACGACACCGAAGAGTATGACCTGTTAGTATTGGCGCTACCTGCCCACCAAGCGGCGGACTTACTGCATTTTACTTTCCCGGGCATGGCGGCGGCCTTACAAAACATACAGTACCCGCCCCTCGCGGTGGTGCATTCTGTTTACTACAAAAAGGAGGTGGCTCACCCCTTGCACGGGTTAGGTGCCATGCACCCGCAGGTAGAGCATCCTTTCGCCTGCGGTGCTGTCTGGAGCAGTTCCATCTTTGAGGGGCGCTGCCGCCCCCACGAGGTGCTCTTTACCTCTTTTATTGGCGGTAGCCAATGTGCGCAACATGCCCTTACTGCCCCGCCCCTGCTACAGGAGCAGGTGCATAAAGAGCTGAAAGCCCTCCACATGATCTCCGCCGACAAGCCAATTTTCCAATATGTACACCTCTGGGAGCATTCCCTGCCGCAGTATGACCTGTATATTGAGGATGCCCATGAAATTGCGAAGAGCCTGGAACAGGAGGGCCTTTTTGTCGCCGCTAACTGGCATTCGGGGGTATCAGTACCCACCTGTATTCACTATGCCAAAGAACTGGCCTACAAAATTATTTTAAAGCGTCCTCAGGTCCTGAATAGCTGAACAACTATATTTGAAGCATGAAAGATTCGTTGGTGATCATCCCAACATATAACGAGCGAGAGAACATTGAGGCAATGGTCAAGAAGGTGCTTTCTCTTAGTCACCCCTTTGACCTTTTAATCGTGGATGACGGATCACCAGACGGCACTGCAGACATTGTCAGGGCCTTGCAGCAAGTTTACACCGGTAGGTTGCACCTGGAATCTCGCCAAGGCAAGCTTGGCCTCGGCACCGCCTACATTCACGGCTTTAAGTATGCCCTGAAGCATGGTTACGAGTATATATTTGAAATGGACGCCGATTTCTCGCACAACCCCCAGGACCTGGTGCGGTTGTACGAGGCCTGCGCCATTGAGGGGTATGATGTTGCCATTGGCAGCCGCTACATACAGGGAGTAAACGTGGTAAACTGGCCTATGAGCCGGGTGCTGATGTCTTACTTCGCCAGCTCCTATGTGCGCGTGGTCACGGGCATGCCTATCGCCGATACCACGGCAGGTTTTAAATGTTACCGCCGGAAAGTGCTCGAAACGATACAGCTGAACAAAATCCGGTTTGTCGGCTATGCCTTCCAGATCGAGATGAAGTTCCTGGCTTACAAATATGGCTTCAAAATAAAGGAAGTGCCTATCATTTTCACAGACCGCACCAAAGGCGTGTCGAAAATGTCATCCGGTATTTTTAAAGAGGCAGTGCTGGGCGTACTTCAGATGAAAGTATCCAGCTATTTTCGCCACTTCGACAGGTATTAACCTTTTTTCTTTCAGCTAAGCGAAAGCAAGCGGCTACGCCTTGCCCCCTCGGCACAGCCTTTCTGCTGACAGCCCTTTTCCAAAAAAATAAGCGTCCGCCTAAAGGTACTGTGAGCACCAACTGTAATCTTTTCCGATTACATTTGCGGCGCATTATTCACCGCACTGCGCCAAGCGCATTCTTATATGGATAGTATTCTCTTCTGGATTATTTTTAACGCCTTTGTACTCCTGCTGCTGGGGCTGGATTTGTTTGTGTTTCACAGGAAGGAGCATGAGGTAAAGATAAAGGAGGCCCTGCTCTGGAGCCTCTTCTGGATCGTCCTTTCCCTGGCCTTTAACGCTCTGATCTACTACTGGCAAGGCCCTGGCCCTGCCCTGGAATTCCTGACAGGCTACCTGATTGAAAAGTCACTGAGCGTGGATAACCTGTTCGTGTTCATCATGATCTTCAGCTACTTTAAGGTGCCCCTCAAGTTTCAGCACAAGATCCTCTTCTGGGGCATTATTGGGGCACTGGTGCTACGCGGCATTTTTATACTCGTCGGGGTGGCCCTTATTGCCAAGTTCCACTTCATCATCTACATTCTGGGGCTGTTCCTGGTGTACACGGGGATCAAAATGGCATTTTCGCACAGCGATGAGGAAGTGCACCCTGAAAACAACCCGCTGGTGAAATGGGTCAGCCGCCACATGCGCATCACCAAAACACCCGAGGGAGGCAAGTTCTTCACCAAACAGAATGGCAAGCTGTACGCTACTCCCCTGTTCCTGGTACTGATCATGGTGGAGAGCACAGATGTGGTTTTCGCTGCGGACTCTATCCCTGCCATTTTGGCCATCTCGAAAGACCCCTTCATTGTATACACATCCAACGTGTTTGCCCTGCTGGGGCTGCGGGCCCTGTACTTTGCGCTGGCCGGCATCATGCAGCTGTTCCACTACCTGCATTATGGCTTGTCGCTTATACTGGTGTTTATTGGGGCCAAGCTGCTCCTGAGTGACGTTATCGAAATTGACATGCGCTATGCCCTGGGTGTGGTAGGGGTGATCCTGACTGTGTCTGTTATCCTCTCGCTACTGTTCCCGAAGAAAGAAAGCGAACTTCCTCAGCCGCCTGTACAGAAGTAAGCCAGCCTTATAAAGGAGCGCAATAACAGCAGGCTCCCTGCAATGCCTTATAGTATTGATAAAATTATTGCCTTAGGTTTGCTTTTTTAATAAATTAAAACTTAATTTACGAACAAATAAACAAGACCATGCCCAGAATTCTCGCGAATATTTTTACAAACTCCAAGAAGGTCCTTTACCCGAGGCTCCTGTGGTAGGATATTGCGTGAATTTTGCAAATAAAGAAACCAGAGGGGCCTCGCGAACAGCGGGGCTTTTTTGTTTTTACCACTTATGTTAAACCAAAAGATCTAGCAAAACCAGGAACACTAGCATTTTAATGAATTAACCATGAAAGCAAGTAGAACAACCATCAATGTAGCACCACAGTCCAGCTTCCGCCGCACAGACGGCAAGCATGTGCTTATTGCTGGACCGTGTAGCGCCGAAAGTGAGGAACAGATGCTGAAGACCGCCCAACAGCTTAAGAACCTGAAGGGGATCTCCGTTTTCCGGGCGGGCATCTGGAAATCGCGCACACGCCCAAACAGCTTTAAAGGCGTGGGCACCATGGGGCTACAGTGGCTTGAAATGGTAAAAAAGGAAACTGGTTTGCACACCGCCTGCGAGATAGCCAATGCCCAGCATGCCGAAGAAGCCCTGAAACACAGTGTAGACATCCTGACCGTCAGCGGCCGGGCAACGGTGAACCCCTTTGCCCTGGAGGAAATTGCCGCCGTTTTAAAAGGGACAAACACGTCTGTGTTGCTGAACAACCCGGTATACCCCGACCTGCATCTGTGGATCGGGGCCATCGAGCGGATGCAACAGGCAGAGATCACAGACCTGGGGGTGATTAACAGGGGCTACACGGCCGATGAGCAGTACATCTACCGCAACCACCCACGCTGGGACCACATGCTACAGCTGAAGGAACTCTTCCCGGAGCTGCCTATCCTCTGCGATGCTGCCCATATTGCAGGCCGAAGAAGCCTGCTGTACCCGGTGAGCCAGAAGGCCGTGGACTTAGGCGTGGACGGCTTGCTGTTTGAGTCCCATCACAACCCGGCCCGGGCAATGAGCAGCCCTCAGCAGCAGCTGATGCCGCAGGAGCTGGATTTGCTGGTAAACGCCATCGAGACAAAAGTTGAGTTAGAAGGCACGAATGAGTTAGTAAAGCAGTTGGACGAGCTGAGCCAGCAGATGGACAGCCTGGACGACGCCTTGCTGGAGCTGCTATTACGCCGTACCGAGGTCTCTGCTAAACTGGGAATTTATCAGAAGACAAACATAAAGGGTGCCCCGGAAAGCGTAAGCTGGGAGCATGTGTTTGAGAACCTGATGAAGGAGGCCAACGAGGTAGGGGTAGACAAGGATTTCGTGCAGAACATGTTCCAGGTAGTGCGGGAGCATTATGCCCACACCTACCGCTTCCGTGCCTAAACGTCTGTCTGGTGCAGGGAAACAGTACGTCTCGCCTGCCCCGGATAAATACTTCTTCTCGTGCAGCAGCGCCATCTTATTTTAGCATTGCGAAAAATTTTAAGCTTATTTCTTGACATATCAGAAATTCTTCCTTACGTTTGGTTATTAGCTTTACATAAGACAATGATTCAGCACAACACATTTTACTTTAGCTATTACTTTTTTGGTACTCCGCCGGGGCTCCAGAGGTATGCTGTTGTGTAAGTGCATCGAAGTATAAACCTGAAAGCCCCGCCTACAGCGGGGCTTTTTCTTTATGGTACGCTATGGTACAAAAATTAAAAGTAGCAATTCAGGGAGGACCGGCCTCATTCCACGAAGTGGCCGCCCAGCAGTACTTCCCGGGGTATGACGTAGACAGTGTGCCCTGCCAGTCCTTTAGACAATTATGCGAAGTACTACAGCAAGGCGAGGCCGACCAGGGCGTTATGGCCGTTGAAAACACGCTCGCCGGCAGTATATTGCCTAACTATAATTTGCTACACCAGTTCAACCTGTTCGTGACAGGAGAGCTCTGGCTACCGATCGAGCAAAACCTGATGGCGCTACCCGGCCAGCAACTGCAGGACCTGACAAAGGTTGTGACGCACCCCATGGCGCTGAACCAGTGCATGGAGTTTCTGACACAGCAACCGCAACTACAGCTACAGGAGAGCCACGACACGGCCGACAGCGCAAAAGAGATAAGAGCGAAAAACCTGAAAGGGGTAGCCGCTATTGCCAGTAAGCAGGCAGCCGCCCTGTACGGCCTCGAGATGCTGGCAGAGAATATCGAAGACAGACGCGATAACTTCACCCGCTTTCTGGTAGTGGGCCAGGAACAAGCACCGGAAAATAAGGCGGCCAACAAAGCCACCCTCCTCCTGCAAGTGTCGCACGAAAGGTCTTTGGCGGATGTGTTTATGCAACTGCATATACACGATATACACGTGGCCTTGATCCAGACACTCCCGGCCACAGCCCGCAGCCATGCCCATTACATGGTGATCGAGCTGGAGGGAGAAAACAGCCATAACCTGCAGGAGACCATTACGAAACTGGAACCATTAGTTGAGTATCAGCGGCTCCTGGGACTTTATCAGAAGACAAAGTATCCGGAGCATCCGAACCCAAAGAAAAAGGTAAACGCTTTACAGCATTAGACCATGATTATACCAAAAGCAGACCGCTTGCAGAACGTGCAGGAGTACTACTTCGCCAGGAAACTGGCCGAGGTACGGGCACTTGCCGCCAAAGGAAAGCAGATTATTAATCTGGGCATCGGCAACCCCGATCAGCTGCCTTCTGCGGCAACCGTGGCGGCACTCACGAACAGCGCAGAAGCACCACAGAGCCATGGGTACCAGTCCTACAACGGCATTGTATCGCTCCGCGAGGCTATTGCCACCTGGTATGGCCAGGCCTATGGGGTAGCCCTGACAGAGGCAGAAGTACTCCCGTTGATGGGTTCCAAGGAAGGCATTGCCCACATTTCCATGGCCTTCCTGAACCCGGGCGATAGGGTGTTGGTGCCCAACCCCGGTTACCCGGCTTATTCCTCCGCTGCCCGCCTGGCTGGTGCCGAACCCCTTGCCTATACGCTAGACGAAGCAAACGGCTGGCAGCCACAGGAGCAAGAGTTGCTTCAGCTTATAGCGCAAGGAGGCGTAAAGCTGATGTGGATCAACTACCCGCACATGCCTACCGGCACAGAGGCCACAGCCGAACTGTTTGAAGGGTTAGTAGCCTTCGCCAGGAAGCACCGGATTCTGCTCATCAACGATAACCCTTACAGCCTGGTACTGCCGAACCAGTCGCCGCTGAGTTTGCTTCACGTAGCAGGTGCGAAGGAATGCTGCCTGGAACTGAACTCCCTGAGCAAGTCGCATAACATGGCGGGCTGGCGCGTTGGCATGGTGCTGGGCCACACCGAGTACCTCGCTACCATCCTGGCAGTGAAGAGTAACATGGACTCCGGCATGTTCCTGCCTGTACAGCAAGCGGCCATCGAGGCGCTGCAAAATGACAGTGAATGGCACGCTGCCCGCAACGAAGAGTATGCCCGGCGCAAGGTGCTCGTGCACCAACTGCTGGATATGCTGGAGTGCCATTACCAGGCGCACAGCGTGGGTATGTTCGTCTGGGCCCGGGTACCGGATGCGATCACAGACGTGGAAGCTTACCTGGACGAGATCCTTTACGAAGCAGGGGTTTTTATCACACCCGGCAAAATTTTCGGCACACAGGGGGAACGATACTTGCGCGTATCGCTTTGTGTATCAGCGCCCCAACTAGAAGAAGCCATCCAAAGAATTAAACAACATACTATACTTACCGTTAGCCATGAGCTCAAATAACTTAAACCTAACCTCCAATTCAAAAATATTGAAGAGCACTTCAATACCGACACTTATCAGCGGCCCTTGCAGCGCCGAGAGTGAAGAACAAATGCTTCAGACAGCCCGCGGGCTGATCAACGACCACCGGGTGCATATTTTCAGAGCGGGTATCTGGAAGCCACGCACACGTCCGGGTTTGTTCGAAGGGGTGGGCAGAGTTGGATTAGAGTGGCTGCGTACTGTAAAGCAGGAAACAGGCTTGCCTACTGCAGTAGAGGTCGCTAACACAAAACACGTGGAAGAGGCACTGGAGTATGGCGTTGATATTCTGTGGGTGGGTGCCCGCACGACGGTAAACCCCTTCTCAGTGCAGGAAGTAGCCGATGCCCTACAGGGTGTTGATATTCCAGTACTGGTGAAAAACCCGGTGAACCCGGACATCCAGTTGTGGTTAGGCGCCCTGGAGCGCCTGAACCGGGCCGGCATTACGGACTTAGGTTTAATACACAGGGGCTTCTCTACGCCGAACAATAAGCCTTACCGCAACCATCCGAAATGGGAGACCATTCAGCAGATTCGTAGCCTGGCCCCTGGCATTCCGCTGTTCTGCGACCCAAGCCACATTGCCGGTCGTCGTGACCTGTTGGAAACTGTGAGCCAGCAGGCCCTGCACTTAGGCGTGGATGGTTTGATGATCGAGTCGCACATCAATCCGGATGTGGCCCTGAGCGATGCCTCACAGCAGGTAACGCCAGCGGGGCTTACTAAATTGCTGGATGCCCTGGACCTGGATCATGAGCATGTGGCAAGTAAAGAACAACTACAGGATCTGCGTACCCTGATTGACCGCCTGGACCACGACCTGATCAACCTGTTGTTCCTGCGTTCCGATGTATCGAAGCGGATCGGAGAGTACAAGCGCGCCAACGCCCTGGACATTTTTCAGGCAGGCCGCTGGAGCGAGGTAGTAGAAGACAGGCTGAGACTGGCGAATGAGATTGGTGTGGATGAGAGTTTTATCAGAGCCATTCTAGATGCTATCCACCAACACTCTATCGGCGTGCAGAACGAGGTCATGAATACGCCTGCTTCAGTTAAGAAGGAAGCTGTAAAGTAAACAGCAAGCCTTTGTAGCAGATTAAGTCCCATTTAGTTGGGGCCGGAAAGGCACGTTTTCTACCTTTGTGCTGTTGCATAACAGCATCAAGAAAGCATTTAATTATCTCTCATGAAAACTCCTATTTCCCGCCTCCGCACGGTTGGCATTTACGAAGGAATCTCTTACCTGCTTCTGCTAGGCATTGGCATGCCGCTAAAGTACATGCTAGGCATACCGGAAGTAGTGAAATATGTGGGCTGGGCGCATGGCGTACTGTTTATACTGTATATGGTGGCCTTGCTGCAGGTAACACTGGTGCACCGCTGGTCTGTTGCTAAAGTAGCAGCCGGTGTGATCGCCTCACTCCTGCCCTTTGGCCCGTTTATCCTAGATAAAAAGCTACTACGCGAAGAAGAAGTGAAACCGAAGGGCCAAAAGCAAGTAGCCTAGCAAACCGTTCTAATATTTTATTCACAGCAAAGCCCGTTGAGTAAGGTAGCTCAACGGGCTTTGCTATTTGCATTATAAAGTTACAAGGCGTTACTCTTCAGCAATCCTTGCTTTACGCGCCGCTGCCTGCGCAATGATACTGGCTGCTAAGAGTTGCAGGGCATGATACATCATAATGGGAAGCAGGATAATGCCGACCATGTTGGCATCCGGGAAAAGCACTTTCGACATAACCGTTCCGTGCACCAGGGACTTCTTGGAGCCGCAAAAGACCGCTGTAATCCTGTCCTCCTGTTTAAAGCCTAAGAGCTTGCTAACACCGGTGATGATCCCATACACCAGGAAAAACAGCCCCATCATGGCTACCCCCAGTACAAGAACACTGGTAATACTAAAGCCACTGAACATTTCCCGGGCAAAGGACTCACAGAAGGAAGTGTAAACGATCAGCAGGATAATGCTTTGATCGAAAAGCCGCAGCTTTTGTTTATGGCGCTCGGCAAAGCTGCCCCAGAAACGGTGTAGCAGGATGCCTAACACGACCGGCAGGAGCACCTGCACCATGAGTTTCCCCATAATACTCCCCAGATCAAAACCCTCGTTGCTGGCCGTCAGAAAGAGCCCCATCCAGAGGGGCGTTATAAAAATACCGAGCAGGCTGGAGATGCTTGCATTAAAGATGGCTGCCGGAATATTGCCCCCGGCAATCGAAACCATCACAACCGATGAAGACACCGTTGAGGGCAATGCCGCCAGGTAAAAGGTGCCCAACCACAGTAGCTCTTCCTGTGTACCTTCAAAAAAAGTATGCAGGGGCCATATGAGCAGCGGGAAGAGGATAAAAGTGCTGAACTGCACCACCAGGTGCAGGCGCCAGCTACTTAGCCCGGCCTTTAGCTTTTCGGGGCTCAGCCGCAGCCCGTAAAAGAAGAAAATAACAGAAACACCGTAGCTGGCAATATCCCCTAAAGAAAGGGGCTTGTAGTCCAGCCCTCCCTGCGGCCACAAATAGGCCAGCACAATCATACCGATCAGGGCCAACAGGAACCAGTCGAGCCCGGTGCGTGCTGCCAGGGCTCCTATCCGTGGCACTAGCCCAACAGCTTTCCGGGCTGGCTCTTGTTCTCTATTCCGCTTATCTTCCATCATGCAAATTAAGTATTATCTCTGCTTCCGAGGAAAGACAAGGGGCCCTGCAAGTAAATCTTACAGGGCCCCTTGTCTTTTCTATGTCTTTCTAATACTTAGAAGTTTAGCAGATCTATAGTTTCCATCTCGTACTGACTGGTATCCTCCTCTATATAAGTTGCCGTATCCGGATCAGTGACGATCAAATCACGGGCACGCCCGTAGAGGGTTACGTTCGGGTACAGGTTTTCATACTCCTCCTGCGAAATAAGGCCGCGCCGGCGCATGTTCCCGCCAATCAGGCGGTAGTACCCACTCTTATGGCTACGCAGGTTTCCCTGGCTGTCAAAAGAGGCACGGTACCGCTTCGGGCTTGGGATAATACTTGTCAGGAAGATGGCTTCTGCCAGGTTTAGTTCAGACGGCTGCTTTCCGAAATAGAAACGGGAAGCATCCTTGGCACCGTACACGTCCGGCCCCCACTCAATGATGTTGAGGTAGACCTCGAACATACGGTTCTTCGATACCAGGTCCAGGTTCTCGATCATCCACACAATAATGGCCTCTTCCACCTTGCGGGCAATCGTCTTTTTGCGGGTAAGAAACACGTTCTTGACCAGCTGCATAGAAATCGTACTACCCCCGCGGGCAAACTCTCCCTCTTTCAGGTTCTTGATGATGGCCTGCCGGAATGCTTCCTCATGAAAGCCAGAATGGCTGTAGAAACCAGCATCCTCGGCGGTCAGTACGGCATTGCGCAGGTAAGGGGATATCTCGTGGATAGGGCTGTAGAAGTTGTTGGAAGGCCCGACAGTGAAGGTACGCACCGGCTCTCCGTACTCATACACGGTATGGCTAAAGGAGCGGTTGATCTTCTCTATATCCGTATTGCCCCATTCCAGTATCTTAAAGTCTTCCGAGGCATCCAGGTCCGAGTTAAACACAACCTGCTCCAGGCTGTCCATGTTCACGTGGAAATTCAGGTCATACTGTAACTGCCCCTGCGCCCTGATGCCCTCCAGGTTCTCGAACAGGCCTTGTGGAAGCGACTCGAAGAAGTCGTTTGCCGCCACTTGCTCCGTCTTCACCTTCAGGTCAATGATCTTAGCGTCTTTGTTCTGGTAAGAGGCGTACAGGTTAGCTTTTGCTTTATTTACCCGCACCTCTGTGAGGCTGTCTATAACATAGAGATCCGGCCCAAGCGTAACAACATAGTCAACAGCACTTTCTGTTACATGTATATCCTCTGTCGCGAGCTTCGGGTGGTTTATGATGAGATCATCGACCATGGCGCTGCCTCGCACTGTCAGTTTGTTATTCCTGAACTCTTTATCCTCCAGGCTCAGGTGCAGCGTATCAAAAGCCACCTCCCCATCCAGTTTCTCCTTGATGTAGGGTAATTGAATGCCATTATCGTCAAAGCCATACAGGCTCGTGGCTATTCTATAATTGTCCGGGTCAATGGTGCCGGTTACCCGCATGTTATTAACAATAGAATCGGCACGGATGGAAAGTTCTGTGTCGATGTGCCCGTCGTCCATCAGCAGGTAGGGCATCTTCACATCTATTTCCCGGTTGTTGGAAACGTAAGAGGCATTCAGATTTTTGAAATCCACCTGGTCCGGCACGTTTTCAAAGGCCGTTTCGATGACACGGTTCAGTAGCTTTCCGTAATTGCGTCCCTCGGTGGTATCCACGGGCTCTGCTGCCGCCTCGTTTTCGTCTTTAAACAAAAAGCCGAAGTTGGTCACATCGTCCCTTTTCACCGCAGTCAGGTAGCCATTGATCACTTCCAGACGCTGAAACAGAATGCGCCCTCTGAAAATGGAACCCACGCTCACCCTCGCCTGCACACTTCCGGTGGTAAATAAGGTGTCAAGCCCGTGCGGTACCAGGGCAATATCCGTCAGTTGCACGGTATTCCAGTCCACGAACTCCGCACTGCCAATACTAAAATCAACCGGATACTTATTTTCCACCTTCGCGATCACCCGCTCAATGGTATAGTCCAATACCCTGCTCCTAAATACATAAAGCAGCACTACAAGTAGCAGGAAAAAAGCTATCAGGCCGCCAAACCAGGCAAGGATTCTATTTCTCAAACGCTTATCCAAAATATTCCGGTGCGAATTAACTAATAAGATTTGTATCTAAAAACGTGACGCAAACATATCTAAAGCCAGCGTCACAAAACGGGTCAGTAATTTTTTTGACATACCACCCCTATTACGGCAGTATACCTATTTGGGTATACTTTTATACAAGCATGGTGCCAAACTCCCGAAAGGGCTTCTGCTCCCTTCTTGTTAGCAAACAACTATAAACCAACCTCTTGTAGTTCATCAGGTGACCTAAATTCCTGTTCTAGACGGCTGTGTCGTAAAACTGGCTGTCCCTTTTGGCTTCCTGTGGCAAACCTCTGTATCTTTGCCCTTTAATCACCCTCACCATGAACTTAACAACGCTTACTGCTATATCGCCAGTGGATGGCCGCTACCGCCGCCACACCACTGAGCTAGCCGGTTATTTCTCTGAATTTGGCCTGATCCGCTACCGTGTCCTGGTAGAGGTGGAATACTTTATCGCCCTGTGCGAGCTGCCCCTGCCGCAACTAGAGCAGGTAGACAAGGCTCTTTTCCCACAGCTGCGGGCCATTTACGAACAGTTCTCCGAGGAAGACGCCCTAGAAATCAAAGAGACGGAGAAAGTGACGAACCATGACGTGAAGGCGGTAGAGTACTTCCTGAAAGAAAGATTTGAAGCCCTGGGCCTGAGCGAGTCAAAGGAGTTTATCCACTTTGGCCTTACCTCGCAGGACGTGAATAACACTGCTATACCGCTGTCTCTGTTACAGGCAAACAGTAAGGTATTACTACCAGCTTACCGGCAGCTACACAATATGCTCGTACAACTGGCTAAGACCTGGAAGGATATCCCGATGCTGGCCCACACGCATGGGCAACCCGCCTCCCCTACCCGCCTGGGCAAGGAGTTTATGGTTTTCGCGGAGCGCCTGGAGGTACAATTGCAGCAAGTGGGCCTGGTGCCCTTCTCAGCCAAATTCGGCGGTGCTACGGGTAACTTCAATGCCCACCATGTAGCATACCCACAAGTTAACTGGCCGGATTTCGGTAACCGCTTTGTACAGCAAGCCCTGGGCCTGCAACGCAGCCAGTACACCACGCAGATTGAGCACTACGATAACCTGGCAGCCTACTTTGATGGCCTAAAACGCCTGAACACCATTCTGCTGGACTTTTCGCGCGATGTGTGGCAGTACATCTCCATGGGGTACTTTAAACAGAAGATCAAAGCCGGCGAGGTCGGCTCCTCCGCCATGCCCCACAAGGTGAACCCCATTGACTTTGAGAACGCAGAAGGCAATTTGGGCATCGCCAATGCGGTGCTGGAGCACCTCTCGGCCAAGCTTCCGGTATCGCGCCTGCAGCGCGACCTGACGGACTCTACTGTGCTGCGCAACGTGGGCGTACCGCTGGCCCACATTGTGGTGGCCTTAAAATCATTGGAAAGAGGAATCGGCAAGCTCGAACTAAACGAAGCGGCCTTGCAGCGGCACCTGGAGGATAACTGGGCCGTGGTGGCAGAAGGCATCCAGACGGTATTGCGCCGTGAAGGGTACCCACAGCCGTATGAGGCTCTGAAGGCCCTGACGCGCAAGAATGAGAAAATGACCGAACAAAGCATCCACAGCTTTATCGATACGTTGGAGGTGAATGAGGAGGTAAAGCAGGAGCTAAAGAACATTACACCTTTCAACTACACGGGGGTAGACCTGGTATAACAAAGAGCTCCATGTAACAAAGGTCCCTGGGAAACGAATTTCCAGGGACCTTTGCTTTTTATAAAGCATAAAGAATAGCTCCTGTCTGTGTTGTCACTTTTTTCAAAGGCCTTTCCTAACTCCTGTGCCCACGTTTGCCCCTTTACCTGCCCTTTGGCGTATATACTAATGCAACCATCCCATGCGTTTCTACTTATAAGTAGTACTATTCTAGCTTGCTATATGCTTGTAGCTAAAAGAAGAGGTGAAATTAAGAAATGGTTAATGAGGACAAAGTGCAGCCAAGCGACATACAAGAACAGGAGAGGTTAAAGACCTTAGCAGCCTATAACATCCTAGACACCCCTACTGAACAGGAGTTTGATGAGCTCACCACGCTTGCCTCCCTCATTTGTGGTACGCCCATCTCACTGATTACCCTCATTACCCACGACAGGCAATGGTTTAAATCCAGGACAGGTGTTGACGTACCTGAAACGCCCCGCTCTATCTCCTTCTGCCAGCATGCAATCCTGGAGGATGAGATCTTTGAGGTAAAAGATGCCATGACCGATACGCGTTTTCAGGATAACCCGCTAGTAACAGGCTCTCCAAACATCAGGTTCTATGCAGGCTCCCAACTCGTTGCCTCTAACGGGCATAAACTAGGTACACTGTGCGTAATTGATACAGTACCTAAGACACTTACAGAAGAGCAGAAGTACGCCTTGAGCGTACTTGCCAAGCAGGTAGTGGCAAACTTTGAGTTGCGCCTGAAGCAGCAGGAACTAGAGAAGGAGAAGCAACAGCTGAAAGAAGCAAATAAAAAGTTAGACCAGTTTGTGCACATGGTCTCGCACGACCTTAAAGAGCCCGTGATGAACATCAGTTCCGTCACAGAGTGGCTTCAGGACGACTTAGAAGCGCAGGACTATTCGGGCCTGAGTGACAACCTGCAATTGATTAAAGAGCGGACAGACGCCATGCAGGATATCATAGAGGGTTTACTACAGTATGCCTTCGCACAGGTACAGGACCTGCCGAAAGAGGAAGTAAACGTACAGAGACTGTTACAGGGAATCCTGGAGAACCACAGTGGCTCTCAGGGCTTCCACGTGCACCTGGCCCCGGATTTACCAACCCTGCAGACGGAGAAAGTGCTCCTGCAACAGGTGTTTGCTAACCTCATCTCCAATGCCTTTAAGTACCACCACACAGGCAAGGGAAATCTTTGGGTGCAGGCAGCGAAACAAGAAAACACCTATACGTTCCAGGTACGGGACGATGGCCCTGGCATTGCGCCACGGCACCACGAAAAAGTCTTTGGCATGTATGAGCGCCTGCTCCGCGATGCCAACAGCACCAAAGGATCCGGTATTGGCCTGGCCACCGTAAAGAAAATAGTGGAAGACAAGGGAGGTCGCATCTGGATCGACTCTGACTTGGGCCGGGGCAGCACCTTTTTCTTTACCTGGCCTGCTTAGAAGTTGCCACTCCTTTTCCTACTCCTGGAAGCTAAGCTGGTTTAGTTTAACCGCAGGTCATGCTGCAGAAAGTACGCCAGGGTAAACTTTTCATTTAGAGAAGCAGCTGTGCCTCTCCCCGTTCTGGCCGCTACCTCAAAGTCGCCCTCATTAAAGGGCTTGTAGAAAGATATGTTCTCTGGCGTGTACGGCAACTGCTGGTAGGCTATCCCTGCGGCGGCGGCCAACTCCTGCATTGAGTAGTCCCGCTCCCCGGCGAGTACCTCTACCACCTGCCCCTCAAAGTCCCGTTTATACAAGTGATACGCCGCTATGTGGGCTACTTCATAAGAGGAGATATAGGGTAGCTGTAAATCAGGCCGATAAGGGGTATGCAAGCCCCAGTTCAGGTTCTCAAAGAAGTTCCCGCTCCGCAGGTGTATCAGGTTTAGGCCTTTCAGCTTATTCAGCTCTTCCTCCAGGGCAACCAGGCGAGTAGCTACTCCCCCTTTTTGGACAACACAGTTACTGATGTTCACGATGTGCGTAACAGGTGAGTCTTTCAGCAAGCGCCCCAGGCGTTGAGCAGTCGTGGCAGGGTCTATCAGGAACTCATCAGGCACTGTCAGGAAAAGGCTGCTTGCTTTGCTCAAAGCATGTTGCAAAAAGGCATCATCTCCAAACTCCCCTACCCACAGATCGGCCTGTGCCTCAAACTGCTTTAGTCGTGCCTCATGACGGCCTACCACCCCAATGCTTGCTTTTAGTGCCAGCAGTTCCTGTGCTATTTTGCCCCCAATGTTTCCGGAGGCTCCCATTACCAGCGTATAGTTATCCTGGGTCATCGTTTCTTTGTGCTTTGAGCGTTAGAGGAGGCAAGTAAGGGAATCGTCAGGTACGGTTAGCTCTCCTACAGACAGGAAGCAAGGTGGGCACGACACAAAGCAATTACCAGGGCAATCCATTCAGGTCGATGTGCTGCGGATAGCCCGCCGCCTGAGTAGACGGTGCTAACAGCAGGACATTGGAGTCATAAAGCTGCTTGCCGGAAGGCTGGTCGTAGTACAGTCTTGCCTCCAGCTTGTACCAACCCAACCGGCTGTAGAAAGGAAGCAGGGCGTCGGCACAAAGCAGTAATCCGTAAACACAGCCTAACTCTTTAAAGAGAAAGTCGCGTGTTTCAGAAAGCAGCTCAGAGGCATAACCCTTGCCCCGGAAAGCGTGTGGTGTAATCAGGTTACTGATGCCGGCAATCCTGTAGCTCTGCCCGTCCATGCTTACCTCCCGTACCACCACCCCATAAAAAGTAGCCACAGCATCCTGCTCATGTTTCACCATCACCCAATCCGGCTCGGCCCACACACGCTCCTGCACGAAAGGGACCTGTCCGAAGGCTTCTGTTATTTGGTGTTGCAAACTGGTCTTTAGCTGCTGCCCCAGTTCTTCCTGCCTGTAAATCCTGATCATCTCTATTGTAATGAAGCGCGAAGTTGATAAAAGTGCGCCTAAAAACAAGGCAGGTCCTGGTAGAATTACCAGGACCTGCCTTGTTTTAGCTATGTATAGTAGCCCCTTTTTTGTCTTGGACGATGCCTATAGGGGGCAGAAGCGTCTATTGCCGGGCTTAGAGGGGCTGTTGGTTTACTTTAAAGGTAAAGGTCTTGCTACCAGTACGCCCGTCTTTAGAAACACCCTGTACCACCACCACATAAGTGCCCGGTTGATCCGAGGTATAAAAGCTTAACTTCTCACCACTGTTTGCCTGCAGGCGAATGTCCGGTGCCCAATACAGCAGGTTCCGGAAATCGGCCAGGCGGCTTTGCTGTTGCAGCGCTTCCTCATAAACAGGCGCATAAAACTCGCGCTCTAACTGCAGCCCCTCGTACTCCTGCAGCAAGGAACGTGGATCAAGCTGAAAGCCAGCCAGGTCGCCGTTATAAGTGGCATAACTCACAAGCCCGCTGTATGTGAGGGGGCCGTTGAAGTATTTCCCCGTCATCACATCCAGCCGTTTCACTTTCAGAGGATCAAAGGCCATGATTTTATCAATATCGAAAACAGGCACGCCGTCCAGCAGCACCATCGGATTATCATAGAACAGGTTGCCATTCGGGCTGTCTTTTACCATAAAGTGAAAGCCGTCTTTGCGCTTGCGCACCTGTACCCCCGGCACGTACTCGCGCATCACTTCTTCCATTACCTTAAAGCGGGTATAGTCGTCCAGCTTGTACTGCTCGTTGGGCTTCCCATAAAATGCCACGCTGTCCACACCCGGGTTTCTGAACAGGTTCAGGTACTTCTCCTGATAAGCATGCTGCACCTGGACCGCCAGGTGCCGTTCTGTTAAGGCCTGCCGCAAACGCTCCGTCAGGTCTAGCTCTTTCAGCTCCAGTGGGCTGTACTGCACCGAAAAAGGATTGAAGATCTCCAGATGGTAGGTACTGTCTCTCTGGGTATTGGTCTGGACCACAATTTCCTTAGGACCGTAGAAGTCTTTCAGTTCAAACTGTATCCGCCCTTTCTCGTCGCTGGTCGCGTTGTACATCCGGATGTGCTTACCTGGCGCTGCCAGGTAAGCTTTTATCCCGCTTGCGATAGCCCCTGTCTCATTATCTGTTACCTTGCCCCGCACTAAATGACCGGCATACTCCGGCACATACTCATAGGCAGGTTCTTTACCATTTAGGATATCCTCCCAACGGAAACGGCTCCACCCGTGGGTAAGCATCAGGTTGTCCAGTGCCTCGTCTGCATCCGGGTTCTGCGTATCAAAGTAATATGAGGGGTTTTCGATGATCCCTTTCAGATCAGAACTCAGCCACAGGTAAGCATCTATAGCTGCTGGGGGCACCGTGGCTAGGGAGTCGAGCCGGTAAACGGCAAGCGACAAGTTAGCAGAGGCCGGATGCTCCGGAACTGCTTCTGACATCAGCTCCAGGCTTACTTTCTCACGGGTGGCGTAGCTGCTCTTTTCTGTACTCGCCTTTAGGTGTAGCTCCTTTGTGGGGCGCTTAAAGTACAGGCGCTCCGCGACTGGCTGTTTCTGACTGTTAAACACCGTAAAATGTGTGATCCCATCTGCCAGCGCACTTTTGTCCACGAGAAAGGTAGCGGGAGTTGCAGGCGTTAGCGTTCCGGAGGCACTGGTGGCGATCATTTGCCGGGCATGGCCCAGCAGGTAGACCTGTTCAGCTGGCAAGGCTGGGGCAGCCAGGGTTATTTTTAGCTGCCTGTCGTTCAGGTCCTCTACCTGTAGGCCATAGCCCTGCACATACACCTGGGGCAATTTTTGTGCGGCCACTTGCTTCCCGTCTATCTTCAGTAAAGCCGTGTACACCTGATCCCGCTCCGGCGTAAATGTAAAATGTCCGATGCCAAACTTCAGTGGCTGGAAGGTAATGATCAAATTTCCATCCTGGTCCCGCAGTTCTCCCTCGAAGCTTGTTCCTTCCCCTGTGCGCGTGTCTACCCCTTTAAAAGCCACTTTCCCAGACACTCCCGCCACCAGGTTACCGCCTTCCGGGAAAAGCTGCAAAGCATAAGTGCCAGGCTTTTGTGCAACATGCCGCTCCTGTTCCTGGTTTCGGAATGTGTTCACAATCGTTACCGGGCTCTGAAAGTAAAACTCCGGGCTGAAGTTTTTCATCCAATTAGTATAGGCCCTTACCGTATAGTTGCCGGAGTTTAAGCTAACGGGCAGTACAAAAGAGCCGTTGCCCGTCCCTTCTTCCATCGCTACCTTCCCCTGGAGTACGGGCTGTTGAGCGGCGTCGAGCACCTCCACATACACCACTTTGCTCATGCTCAACGGCTGATGCAGGGTACCGTCTACGTTGTATACCTTAAACCGCATGGTCTCTCCGCACACATAGGCAGGTCTGTCGATATGCAGGTACAGCTTTTCCTGCAAGGCGTGTTTGCGGTAGGAGTCAAAGCTCTGGCGGATGCCTTTTATAGCACCGTCTTGGGCAAACACCTGCACGGTGCTGGCGAGGCCTAAGATAAAACAGCTGACCATCCGTACACAGGCTGCACGGGTACTTGCTCTTTCTTTTGGTATATTAGTTCTTCTCACAAGGCAGGCTTTATTACTCCCAAAAATCAGGCTTGATATTAGTGCCGAACAAGCGGCAGTCTACGCACTCTTTTTTGGCGTAGGTATAGTCCGTCACCACGGTTCCCATAGGCGGCATAATCTCTCCCACCGGCATGTTATAGCCCGTCTCAAAATAGTCCGGAGCTTCCGCTACCGGAATGGTATCCAGCACGCAGGTAGGGTATGTTCCCCTCCAATTTTTCGGAAGCTCGTCATTGCTAACGAAAAGCCTTTTCTCCTGAACCGAAGAAGCCGCAATGTAGCCCACTACAAGTTCTGAGGGATCGCTAAGGCTATGAATATTACCCGTCAGCTGCGATGGCAAAGGATCAAACAAGGTGCCGATGCTCTCCGTGTTTTTCTTCAGCGTTTCCCAGTACTGGTAGGCCTCCCGCGTGAGCGCATACTGCTTTACCAACACACTGTACTTATACAACAGTTTGGAAGAGTTGGAAGGCACGGACAGCAGTGGATAGGCATGGATCACATCCTGGCTCAGTTTGGTAGAAGTACCCAGCTTGATTGTCTTAGACGCTTCTGTTCGCCAGCAGCGGTAGATGCCCAGTTCCCCATACTCTCTGTAGACAACCTCCCCGTTCACAAACTTCAGGTTGGTATCGTAGGCAGAGGTGTACTCCCAGGTATCTTCGTATTCCCACCGGTAGTACCAGGTATCGTTTTTAGGGTCGTGTGTGCTGACAAATATCTCCAGTCCCTCACTGCCTGCCTCCCAGCTCACCTCGTCTATAGCCGGTGTCTGCTTTACGGCTACGTAGTCTGATGCATATTCTTTACCAGCGGCCGTCCGGATAAAGAGGCGGTACTTGCTGCCAACGTTAAGGTCTAAACCGCTAATTGTGTAGGTACCACTCCCCAGCTCCCACAGCCTGTGTTGCCCCCCTTGCTCCTCTTCGATAAAAACGCTCGCTCTTTCCTCAAAAATGGGCATGCTTTGGTCCGACAGATTTTGTGTGCGCGACAGCTGAATAGTTGTCGGCCCGTTCACGTTCAGGAAGCCGCTCACCACCAAAAAGCTGTTCCTGGCTTGTATCACCTCTGGCTCATAGGGCTCCACACAGCTGCTTAACAGTAACATCAGGACCCAAAAAACGCTCTTTCTCCAGTTCAGGATAATCATGCTCATTAGAATTTGAAGTTGTAGGTAACAGTAGGGATAGGGTTGCCAAAAATAGAGAGCTTGTACCCTTTCACCTTTCCGTCCTCTGATTTAAAGTAAATGGAGTAAGGATTTCTGCGGCCCGTCAGGTTATAAACGGCCAGGGTCCAGGAGCTGTGCGCCAGCTTCCGCACCTTGTGGTTCCCCTCGATGTTCATGGCAAAGTCTACGCGGTAATAGTCCGGCACCCTATACGCGTTTCTGTCAGAGTAAAGGATACGCTGCACATTGCCATCATAGTACTTCGCCAGTGGCAAGGTAATAGGCCTGCCCGTGCTATAGGTAAAGTTCAGGGACGTGCTGAAACGCTGGCTAAAGCGATAGTTGCTCACCATGGTAAAGTCATGCGGCTTATCGAAGTTACTTGGATAGTACTCGCCATTGTTGATGACCTCAGCTGCTTCGGGGTTGTTTACCCGCACCAAGGTGCGCGAATAGGTATAGCTTGCCCAGCCATTTAGTTTACCCGTCATTTTACGCAGCATCAGCTCTACCCCGTAGGCTTTACCCTCTGCATTTACCACGTCTGTTTCGATATGGTGATTCATTACCAGCGTAGCCCCGCTCTTATAATCGAGAAAGTCCTGCATGGTCTTGTAATAGCCCTCTACAGAGAACTCGATGGTATTCGCTCTAAAGTTCTGGTAATAGCCCAGGGCTACCTGGTTCCCTACCTGCGGCCTGATGTTGGAGTCGCTCAGCTTCCAGATGTCTGTTGGAGACACGGAGGTAGTGTTAGACAGCATGTGGATGTACTGCCGCAGCCTGTTAAAGCTAAGCTTCACAGAGGAGTTATCGGTTAGCCCCAGTCTTGCTGACAGGCGATACTCCGGCCCGTGGTAAGAGGCAAAGGAATCCCCTGCTTTATAAGAGAGGGTGTCCTGCACAGAGCCCTCTGACCGTGGGGCGCCCGGGGCGTAGGCAAATACCTCCCGTGGGCCCATGGCGTTAAAGAATGAGTAGCGCAGACCAAGCGATAACGATAAGCGACGGCTAAAGTCGATGCGGTCTGAAACATAGAGGGCGCTTTCTACGGCCCTTTCCCTTTGTAGGGCATCAGCGGCGATCAGCGATTCATCGCTGTAAGGCTTTAAGCTACCCGGCGCAATGTTGTATAAGATGGAGCTTGCCCCAAAGTCTACGGTATGCTTTGCGTTATGGAAGTAACTGAAGTCGGCCTGCAGGTTGGCCTGGTTGAGACCATACGTTAGTTCAGAAGCATTTACCGGGTTCTTCTCACTGGTCACGGCATAATCGTAATGACTGTACGCACCGGTCAGTACACCATACAGCTTGTTATGGAAGTTGTGTTTCCACTTAATGCTCGCATTCCGGTTCGAGAACTGGTACAGCGTGTCAGCGCTTAGCTTAAACTTATCTTTACTCAGGTAGCCTGACAGGTAGAGGGTGTTTTTACTGTCTATCTCATGCGTCACCTGCCCGTTCAGGTCATAAAAAGAGGCTGAGCTTTTATTATAGGACTTGTTCGGCAACTGCTTCAGGAGCCAGTTGGAGTACGTGGAACGGCCACCGATAATAAACGAAGTCTTGTCCTTCACGATAGGGCCCTCCAGGGTCAGCCTGCTTGTTAAGAGACCAATGCCGCCGGAACCAGTCAGCTGCTTTTTGTTACCCTCTCGGGTAGTCACTTCCAGCACCGATGACAGGCGCCCGCCATACTTGGCTGGCACCGCGCTTTTATACAGCTCTACCGTCTTTAGCACGTCGGGGTTAAAAGCAGAGAAAAAGCCGAACAAGTGCGAGGGGTTGTAAATAGTGGCATCGTTAAACAGGATCAGGTTTTGGTCTGTGGAGCCACCCCGTACGTTCATACCGGTACTTCCCTCTCCTACTGACTTTACTCCGGGCAAGGTGAGCACTACCCGCAGGATATCGGCCTCACCGAAGGCCGTTGGCACTTGTTTGATGGTACGGATATCCAGCTTCTCCACGCCCATTTGCAGGCCCGACACGTTTTTATCCTTCTCTGCCTCAACCAGCACCTCTTTCAGGGAGCGCACGTCTTCCTCTATATCAATGTCCAGCTTTCCGTCAGAATACAGCATAATCTGGCGGCGGGTATTTTTCAGGCCGATGCCCTTGATGTTCAGCTGGTGCCGGCCCACCGGCAAAGTGAGGGCATAATATCCATACTGGTCTGAGGTGGTACCAATCAGGGGAGACTCAATGTATACCGATGCGCCAATCAGGGCTTCCCCTGTTTTGGCATCCCGCAGGTAACCCGCTAAGCTTGCCTTGCCAGTAGGGTTCTCCCGCCTTACCCCTATCTCGTAAAGCTTTAACTCAGAGGCTGCTTTTTTCTTGCTCTGCTTGCCTGCCTGGGCTAACGGTGGGGCTACATACTGCACGGCCTCTGGTGCCCTTCTCTCAAAGAACCCGTCCGGCAAAGCCACCTGTATCGGGCTGCCCTTTGTTATAAACACCTGGTTTGTGCCACTAATGGCAAACTTTAGCGCTGTCCCAGCCAGCACCTGCTGCAGCACTTTTTCTAGGGGCTGCTTCTGTACCTGCAGGTTTACTTCCAGGCTGTCTACTGTTGCAGGGTCGTAAAAGAAACGGTAGCTTGTCTGGTCCTCCACTGTCTGCACAAAGGCATCGAAGGAAACATGCGTGAAATTTCCGCTAATCACCAAGGGTGCCTGTTGGGCATGCGCCTGCAGGCAGCAACCAAGGAAAGCTATCAGAAAAAGGAAACGTCGGTAAAAATGGGGCATATAGGCAGGGTAAAATGATGCAATAGCTTAGAATGAGTAATGAAGAGATGTACCAGGAAACAGTTACTCCGCAGATGTTTGCGCCTCCAGGCCGTCGTAGAAGCTTGCCAACTCGCGGATCGCCTCTTCCCGATTCTTCCGATACTTTATTTTCTGCGCTCTCAGGTGCTTCTGTAACGCTTTCTTCCTGTCCTCAAATACCTTTAAGACAGACCCTTTTCTTGACACCTGTGTGTAGGTGCCCTCTTTCCATACATAATACTTCTCCCCTGCGTCAAACCATCCCTCCATCCCGGTGCTGGTTGCCTTCTGCTGCGGGCTCTTGGTTCTTTTCACCAACACCTTTGTTTTATTACTGTGGATGAGATCATAAAAGCCTGGTGGTAAGGAAGTGCTACTTGACTTGTCTTTGCCCAGGCGTACAAAGGTGTGCCCGTAGAGACTGAAGGTATCCACTTTCTCTGAAATCAGCCGCTGCTTCAGGCCACTGTCCTCATGCTTAATGACTATCTCGTCTGTCACCAGATCATACAGCATGGGCACCTGCTCATACCATCCCCCCTCATAAAACACGGCACCCTGGCTAAACTCGTTTGAATCTAAGAACTGATGCCCCTCAAAGTAGTGTTTCCGATGATCGACATACTCTAACCCATTATACAAATGAGCCTGCTTGCCGATGGACTGCCGGTATAGAGCAACCGCATTCTTAACAGCACTGCGCAAAAAAGCGGTGTCTGGCTCTACAGCCTGTGCGAAGGATGGCGCTATAGACAAGCCGCTGCACAAGGACAACAAACCGAGGAGTATCCTGATCTTCATGTAAGGGTGTTTTTGCCTGAAACATATTCAGACATAGTGTTTAAACAATTAGTAAGGTAGCGGATTGACACCAACAAACAAAAAGTTTAAACAAAACAATTTAAAGATATTTTAGGAAGCCCACTGAAGGAGTAGAGCCTGAAAGAACTCACACCTGGCTTGCCAGGTCCCAGATAGCCCTCACGAAGTGTGCCCAGCTAAAGCGCTGCTTGTAAGTGGCTATATTTTGAGAAAAATTGCCTGCCGCATCAGCATGATAAAACCGTGAGATGGCATTGGCAATATCCTCCGGTTCAGGCGTTACCACATACCCTACCTCCCCATCAGGCACCAGTTCGGCTAGTCCGCCAACATTCGTTACCACCATGGGCTTGTTAAAATGATAGGCCACTTGTGTTACCCCGCTCTGCGTAGCATGTTTATAAGGCTGCACCACCAGGTCGGCTGCACAGAAGTAGTGGCGCACTTCGGCATTCGGAATAAAATCCGTCCGAAGCACCAGGCGGTCATGTAAGCGCAGCTGGTTTATTAGCTGGCGGTAAGGGGCTTCGTCCTCGTAGAACTCCCCGGCAATAATGAGCTTCAAGTCTTTACGCTCTTGCAGCAGCGGACTTGCCATGGCCTGCAGCAACAGGTCCAGGCCTTTATAAGCACGTATAAAGCCAAAGAACAGGATGTAGTTATAGCGTGGATCTAAGTGAAGGGCTTTACAGGCTGCTCGCTTTGTCTCGGCCTCCCCAAAGTTATCATACAGGGGATGGAATAGGTACAAGCTTGGCTTCTGGGGAGCAAACTGCTTTAAGTCCTGCTGCACGGCTTTAGACATCGTAATAAAGCCATGGCAAGCCCCCAGAAAATATCTGGTGAAAGGCACATCGCCGGGGCGCTGCTCGTGCGGTACTACATTATCGGTGATGGCCAAAACACGGCTGCCCCCGTTCTGACGGACGATGCGTGCAATAGTACCCAGTGCAGGTCCCATAAAGGGCAGCCAGTAGCGGAAAATAACCAGGTCAGGGGTTTGCTTGCGGATATAGTTGCCCGTGCGCCACCAGCTGATGGGGTTCACAGAGTTGATCAGCACCTTAATGCGGAGACCTTCAGGGGCTGGTTCTTCTGAATACTGGCTTTTGCCAGGGAACAAAAAGGACGGGTACTGCAGGCTAAAGGTAACAATCTCTACCTCATCGCCGGCTTCCTGAAAGGCATAAGCCAGGCGCTCGTTGAAGGTGGCCATGCCTCCTCCGCGCAGTGGGTATGCCGGTCCGACGATGATGACCCGTCGTCCCATTACCTTCTTAAGTGGCCTACTTTGTCCCGGATCAGGTATTCGTTTCGTTTGTTGGAGGCAATGGCAATCATCTCGGCCAGGAAGCCTGCCAGAAACAGTTGTACTCCCAGAACCACGGTTACGAGTGCCAGGAAGAACATGGGCTGGTCTACCACATCGCGTACCCGCACTCCCTGATATATCCCAATCATTTTCTGCAGGATGATCCAAATGGTAATGCCTAAGCCCACTACAAACATGATTGTGCCCATGGTGCCGAAGAAGTGCATGGGGCGTTTTTTAAAGCGGCTGACAAAGGTAATGGAGAGCAGGTCCAGGAAGCCGTAAACAAAGCGCTCCAGGCCAAACTTTGTGGAGCCGTACTTCCGCTCCTGGTGTTGTACTACTTTCTCGCCTATGCGGGTAAAGCCATGCCATTTGGCAATCACCGGGATATAGCGGTGCATCTCCCCGTGTACTTCGATGCTCTTTACCACCAGCTGGCGATAGGCTTTCAGACCACAGTTAAAGTCGTGTAGTTGTATGCCGGACAGTTTGCGGGTAGCAGCATTAAAAAACTTCGTAGGAATCGTTTTGCTCAGCGGATCGAAACGCTTTTTCTTCCAGCCGCTTACCAGGTCATATTTCTGGCGCTTGATCATGTCATACAGGCCGGGGATTTCCTCCGGGCTGTCCTGCAGGTCGGCATCCATGGTAATCACCACCTCCCCTGAACAGCGGCGGAAGCCCTCATTCAGGGCGGCAGACTTCCCATAGTTTCGGTTAAAACTAATGCCTTTCACGGTATTGTCTTCGGCGCCAAGGGCTGTCACTACCTCCCAAGAGTGGTCGGTGCTGCCGTCGTCAACAAGTATCACTTCGTAGGAGAACTCATGCGCATGCATGACCCGCTTTATCCAGCGCACAAGCTCCGGCAACGACTCCTCCTCGTTAAAGAGGGGAATCACTACCGAGATATCATATTGATATTGCATCTTCTATTCAAACTCCGGCCGGCTGTTCTTCATAATACCAGAAATAACCAGCGACAGGATAAAACCAATTATTAACGTAACAAACGTAGCCCCCAGGATCATGGTCAGCGGGCCCTGAAAGTTCTCGGCCATGGCCATCCCGGCGTCGATCTGCTCATCGCTCAACCCCTGCTCCAGCATCTGCACCCGCTGCTTTTCCATCATGCGGGCCATATACTCCGTATCCACAAACTCCGTGTAAAGCCAGGTAAAGAGCCCGCTCAGGAAGCCAAACACGGCCGCCACAATAGTGCCTATGCCCAGCCCCTGCCCATAAGACATGTAGCCATGGTTATCTTCTCGATAGCTCTTCATGGCCACCACAATGCCAGCAATGAGGATCAGGTAGGCCAGACTACTCAGCCAGCGGTTATCCCCCAAATCCGACACCATCAGAATAAGGGAGTAGATCACGCCTACCAGGGCAAATATAAAGCCATACTTAAAGGCAACGGAAACAACAGAAGGTTCTTTCTCAGTCATGGTATTGGTTTTATAAGTTTTACGTGTACTACTTACGGAAGAACACCGCCGCCACTAACGCAAACACCCCTCCCACTACCACTCGTCTCACAAAATCATCGGCTGCCAGCATACTGGGCGTGATGGAATCCAACGCTTTATATCCTTGCTCAAAGAAGGCTTCTCCTATTACTTTTACCTGCTCTTCCCGCGTTTCATCCAGGAGTGCCTTCATTTCGGCCACGTGGTTCTGTATCACTTGCGGCCCTGCCAGCAGGATAAAGAGGAACACGAGCATGCCTGTGCATAAGGCCGTATAAAAAGCCACAGATAGCCCTACCCGGAAGCCTTTACCAAAGCTCAAGTCGCCTTCGTTAAAAAGCTTGAAATACCGGATGGCCAGGAATATAAAAACAGGGATTGGCAGGTAGGTGATGCGGCCTATATCCCCAAACGGATTCATGTCTATAAAGTACAGCGCCAGTACTAATACAAAACAAGCTATGCCGCACAATACGCCATAGCGTACGCCTACCCTTATGATAGTTTGGTTAAACATTATTACCTCTCATGGAAAGCGCAGTTCCTTTCTGGCCTCTGCCTCCCCTCTATCTAAATATATAAAAAAGATTAATGCAGTACGACCTGCCCTTTATGAATCGTGCCAAGCACACGCCCCTTCAGCTCCTGCCCCAGGAATGGGCTGTTTTTAGACTTCGACTTGCTTTCTTCTGCAGTAGGCACCCAGGTTTGCGACGGGTTAAAAAGCGTCAGGTTGGCCAATTGTCCCTCTTCAATGCGGGGTTCCTCTAAACGCAGGATACGGCGGGGGTTGGTAGAGAACTTCTCCACGAGCTGTTCAGTACTCAGCGCTAAGGTAGTGCAGGCCACTGCAAAAGCTGTTTCCAGGTTAATGATGCCAAAGTCCGCCAGGTCAAACTCGAGTTTTTTGGCCTCTACGTCCTGTGGCATGTGGGCCGATACCAGCGCATCAATTGTACCGTCCTGAAGGCCCTTTTTGATAGCATCCGCATCCACCTCGCTTCTAAAAGGAGGAGTCACTTTATAATTGGTGTCGAAAGGCACGATTGTTTCGTCTGTCACCGCTGCCTGATAGCTGGCTACATCACAGGTCACCTGCAAACCTTCTGCCTTGGCCTGCCGAATAGCTTCAATGGCTGGTGCTGTAGATATCAAAGAGAAGTGTAGCCTGCCACCCGTATACCGCAGCAGCTGCAGGTCTCTGGTTACCATTACCTCTTCTGCCAATGAGGGAATGCCCTTTAGGCCAAGGCGTGTACTTGCTTCCCCCTCGTGCATTTGTCCGTTCTCTGTCAGGCGGGTATGCTCCGGTCTGTTCATGAGCAAGCCATCAAACATTTGCACATATTGCAGGGCCTTCAGCAAAACGTCTGCCCCCTGCAGGGGGTTGGTACCATCCGTAAAGGCAACAGCTCCTGCCTGCTGCAGGTCTATCATTTCGGTCAGGTCCTTGCCATGTGCATCCACTGTGATAGCTGCTGTGGGCAATAAAGTGACAGGCAGTTGCTGTGATCTGTTTCTGATAAAATTAACGGCTCCCTTTGTTTGCACCACAGGTTCTGTGTTCGGTAAACAAACAATTCCGGTAAAGCCACCAGCCGCCGCAGCAGCAGCTACAGTTTCAAAGTCTTCTTTAAACTCTAAACCAGGCTCGCCCACAAAGGCATGCAAGTCCACCCAACCGGCAGATACACATAAGCCCTCCGCCGCAATGACTTTATCGGCTTCCTGCTCGTCTGGTCCTATGTAGGCAATGAAGCCTTTGTCTATAAGGATGTTTTGCTGTTGTAAGTGAAACTTTGATTGGGGGTTATAGATAGTTGCTGCTCGGAGAAGTACTTTCATGTTAGAGGAATCTAATAAGTGCTATTTCGGCCATCAGGAAAAACAGACACAATATTAGGCAATATTTCCAAAGCTTTACGCCAAAATATCTTTTTTCAAATTCTCCTTTCACAGAAAAGCTGTCTCCATAGTCGTACACATGCACATTAGAGTGGCCCTCGCCTATCAGCTCTCGTAACTCATCCGGCGAAAACTGCTCCAGGTACGACTCCTCTTTTCCGTAATTAAAGGCCAACGTTGTTAAGGCAGAGTCGCGCAACTGCAAAGTATAAAAGCCTGCTTCCTGCATGCTGGCAGGAGGACTGAAATAGAGCTTACCTCCTCTAACCTGCTGCTCTGGTATTAATGCCAGGCTGTCTTTCTGCAACTTATACACCCCCTCTTTGCGCTTGTTGCCCAAAGCAGGCACTTGAATGGTATTATCGGCAATAGAATAAGCCAAGGCTTGCTCCTGCTTGTAACTACTGATCGCCATTTTATACATGATGGGAACAAACAACGCGTGGTTTGCCAGAGAGCTGTATTCTTCTTCTAAGGGAGAGGCTAGCACATAAATGCTTCCCCGCCCTCTATCAAACCGTGATAGAAACGGCGCCCCCCCTCTAAACTCTAGTATGTCTTCTGAGGCCCTGCTCCAGGCCAATGCGCGGGAAGCCTCTGGCATTCGCATTTGGGGATCATAGTCGGAAAAAATCGTTCTGAAAAAAGGACTGTTAGGATCTGGTGCACTTATGTTTGTTTTGCTACCACCTCCCGTAAATCTTCCTGAAATGCTTAGGTTCTGGAATAGCGTAGCGTATCCTCCTTTGTCTCCAGTTCCAGGTGGTATCAGGGCCACCGTGCCTCCATCTTGTACAAAATTAGACACTGTAGTGGCTAAGGCCGCATTGAAGTCTGTTACTCCGTTTAATATGAGGATGTCAGATGCCGCTGCCTCTGCAAAGTTGATATTATCCGTGGAATAAGCTGTATAATAAAAGAGGGGCTCGTTCTGATACAGGCGCTGCAAGGGACTGGCATGAACCGCATCGGTAATTTCAGTTATAGAGATAGGAGCAGAGGGAGATAAAACAAAAAAATAGGTATTATCAAACTCGACTGGGTAGTCTTCTACTGACACATACGCCCTCTTTGTTTCTGTACCATTAAACTTAAAGTTAAGGACTGCTTCTGTCTGCTGCTGTGGTGGTAAGTCCAGACTCAGGACCGCTACCTGCTGATCTTCTATAAATAACTTTACCGGAACATTATCCACAGCCGTTGTTCCCGTATTTGTGACGCGTACGTGTAGGATATTATCACCAGAAGGACGAATAAACTCATCTTCCAAATACACAGAGTCTACGGCTATGTTAGCTGTACCAGCTGCAGCCAACGGTAGTAAGTGAATTTGAGTGCTACTGTCGTATTGTTTTAATTTTGAAGGCTTAAAGGTGCTCTTCTGAAAATCAGAAAGTAAAAAAAGGTGTGATGCTTTATCTCTTGATCCAGACGGTAAGACATCTGAGCGAGAAGAAAAGGCATATTCATCCAGGTACGCTTTTGCCTCAGTGGCTTGAGCGGCTCCCTTCGCTGTACCGTCTGTAAATAAAGTATATGAGGTAGAGGCAGGAAACAGTTCTACAACTCCTTTCGCACGGTCTGAGGCGGCGCTTACCAATGGAATGTCCTGCCCTTCATGCACATTCTGCATGCTAAAAGAGTTATCCACAGCAATGGCCACATTAGAAGCATCAACAGGTGCAGTTGACTCGGCAGCAGGTAAAAAAGGTTGTGCAAAGGCTAAGACAAGGAATATAATAAACAATACCCGGCACAGGAGAATGAGTAGTTGCTTTAAGTTACGTTGGCTAGCTGTAAGATCTTTGGAGGCCTGAATAAACCTAACGTTACTAAACATTACCCGCTTAGCCCTTCTTAACTGCACCAGATGAAGTACAACAGGTACTGCCACAGCAGCAAGAGCATACAGGAAAGAAGGGTACAGTAGAGCCATAGCACAATGTATAGAGTGTGGAAAGGAAAAGCAAGTTGCGCTTTACCTATACTATAAACGTGCTGCAGTTGTTTTTATGCGAAGCGGGCAACCACGTACTTGGCACTTGTTATAGCAACCCCTTATTTTAAGCCGAACTTTTCCTGCTTTTGTCTACTGCTCCTTTATCATCTCCAACAATCATATGGCACGAGCCGAAAAGAGCACACGAAGCTGTGGACAATACAAACTTGGCTTTTTAAAAATATCTTTAGATCTCGGTATAAACGGCTTGCAAAATACAGCTATTAGCACAAGCGTCCGTTTGTATCCTCTCCCAGTGCGGGTACCGGTCCTTTCCAGGTGGCTATAAAAGCAAACACCCCCTGCCGCATTGGCGGAGGGGGTGCTGGTTGTTGGGGTTGGCGGCCACCTACTCTCCCGGCTGTGACACCAGTACCATCGGCGCGTCCGGGCTTAACTTCTCTGTTCGGGATGGGAAGAGG